>CAWBQP010000054.1:0-669499 GCA_963790735.1 uncultured Alphaproteobacteria bacterium
GAGAAAGGCGGTGCCGGGATCGACCAGCAGGTCGACGCGCTCGCGCGCCAGCATCTTGCCGCGCGAGGTATGCCGCTTGCGGGACGTCTCGCCGCCCCCGCCGGACACGACCTTGAGCTTGTCGCGAAGCTCCGCGACCAGGCCGCGCATCACGTCGGCGTTGCGGGCGAACTCGGAAGACGTGGGATCGATGGTGGAATGAAGCGGCATGGTCGGCGTTTCTTTGGATGCTGGAGGGCCGTAGGATTGGCTTCAGGACGGTCGGGAAGCCCGTTCGAAGAAGATGCGACAGCCTGTACCATCTTGGCCCCGATGTGAAGTTCAGGCGGTCTTTTCGAACAGTTCCCGCCCGATCAGCATGCGGCGGATTTCGCTGGTGCCGGCGCCGATTTCGTAGAGCTTCGCGTCGCGCAGCAGCCGCCCGGTCGGATAGTCGTTGATGTAGCCGTTGCCGCCCAGCAACTGGATGGCGTCGAGCGCGCATTGGGTGGCTTTTTCCGCGGCATAAAGAATCGCGCCGGCCGCGTCCTCGCGCGTGGTCTCGCCGCGGTCGCAGGCTTTTGCCACCGCATACACATAGGCGCGCGAGGCGTTCATCGTCGTGTACATGTCGGCGAGCTTGCCCTGCACCAGTTGGAAGGTGCCGATCGGCTCGCCGAACTGCTTGCGCTCATGCACATAAGGCAGCACCACGTCCATGCAGGCCTGCATGATGCCGATCGGCCCCGCCGCCAGCACCGCGCGCTCATAGTCGAGGCCGCTCATCAGCACGTTGACGCCGCGGCCGACCTCGCTGAGCACGTTCTCCTCGGGCACCTCGCAGTCCTCAAACACCAGTTCGCAGGTGTCGGAGCCGCGCATGCCGAGCTTGTCGAGCTTCTGCGCGGTGGAAAATCCCTTCATGCCCTTTTCGATGATGAAGGCGGTCATGCCGCGCGGGCCGGCGTCGAGGTCGGTCTTGGCGTAGACCACCAGCGTATCGGCGACGGGGCCGTTGGTGATCCACATCTTGTTGCCGTTGAGCACAAAGCGGTCGCCCTTCTTGTCGGCGCGGGTCTTCATCGAGACCACGTCGCTTCCGGCGCCGGGCTCCGACATCGCCAGCGCACCGACATGTTCGCCCGAGATCAGCTTCGGCAGGTATTTCCGCTTCTGCGCCTCGCTGCCGTTGCGGCGGATCTGGTTGACGCAGAGGTTGGAATGCGCGCCGTAGGACAGGCCGACCGCGGCCGAGGCGCGCGACATTTCCTCCACCGCGATGCAGTGCTCGAGATAGCCCAAGCCGGTGCCGCCATATTCTTCTTCCACCGTGATGCCGTGCAGGCCGAGCGCGCCGATCTTCGGCCAGAGGTCGCGCGGGAACTGGTTGCTGCGGTCGATTTCGGCGGCGCGCGGCGCGATCTCGTTCTGTGAGAACGCATACACCGTCTCGCGGATCGCATCCGCGGTTTCGCCGAGATCGAAGTTGAAAAGCAGCGCCCTGTTTGAGGCCATCATTTCCCCCGGATGTATTCTTTGGAATTAAACGATCATACGTTTTTTTAACTTACCTGCAAGCGGAACCTGTCGGGGCTCAAATGATAGCTACAGGCGATTGAAATCACTATCATTTCGTGTCATAATTATACGATCGAGCGTTCGTTTCCACAGCGGCGAATACCCAGAGGTCCCATGGCGCGGACGATCGGTTCTCACGGCCCCAAGACGATGGAGGCGATCCGCAAAGCCGGGCTGCGCCTGATCTTCGAACACGGCTACGCGGCCATGAGCCTGCGCCAGCTCGCGGCCGAGGTCGGGATCCAGTCGGGATCGCTCTACAATCATATCTCGACCAAGCAGGAATTGCTGTTCGAACTGATACGCGACCACATCAACGAATTGCTGCGCCAGCTCGATCGTGCCCTGCTCGGGAAGCAGCGGCCGGCCGACAAGCTCCGCGCCTTCACAGCCTTCCACGTCAGCTACCACATGACCAGGAAGCGCGAGGTCTTCATCGCCAATTCCGAGCTGCGAAGCCTGGAGCCGAAGAATTACGAAGAGATCGTGGCGCTGCGCGGCGCCTATGAGCGGCGGCTGGCGGAAATTCTCAGCGAGGGCGTTGCCGAAGGCGAATTCGAAGTCGTGGACATCCAGGTGGCGACATTTGCGATCCTGGCCTTGCTGACCGGCCTCACCACCTGGTACCGGCCCGGCGGGCGGCTCACCAAGGAGGCCATCGTCGCCGCCCACGAAAAGCTGGTGCTGTCGAGCGTTGCCCCCGGCGCGACACCTGACCCGGCCCGAACCAAACGCGCGCCCTCCTCCGACCTGCCGGCGCCTGGCAGGCTGGAGCGCCGATGAGGTGCCCAAGAGGAGCGAGCCATGACGGAACGCCAACCCCTCGACGACATCGACCTGAAGATACTGTCCGAACTGCAAAGGGATGGCCGTATCCGCAACAACGAGCTGGCTGAGCGGGTCGGCATCTCGGAACCGCCATGCCGGCGGCGGGTGCGCACCTTGCGCGAGCGCGGCTATGTCAGCGCCATCAGAGCCACGCTCGACGAAACGCTGCTTGGCTACGAAGTCATTTCCTTTGTCCTGATCCAGTTGCAGAGCCAGGCCCAGGCCCCGCTGCAGGCGTTCGAAAAATCGATCGCGGCGGTGCCGCTCGTCCTGCAGTCCTGGCGGATTTCGGGAGATGCCGACTATCTGCTCAAATGCGTGGCCCGAAACGTCGAGGGCATGCACCAGCAGCTTCTGCAGTTTTCCGCGATGCCTGAAGTGCGCAACATCAGGACCTTCCCGGTGCTTGGCGTCGCAAAGGACGCGCCGCTGCCGATCCCCAACACTCCGGCAGCATCCGACCCGGCGCAGTAGCCCTCGCCCGCAACTCCCCGTGTCGAGCGACCGGGAAGCCGCTCAAGCCTTTAATGCGTCCAGGGCTCGACGCGCTTGAAGGCGAAATTGTCGGCGTAGGCGACCTGCCGCTGCTTCGAATCCTTGGGCTCGATCACCTGGTAGGCAATGCCCTTGCGCTCGCAATAGGCGATCGCGTCTTCCTTGGTGTCGAAGTGCAAGGTGAGCTGCTGCTTCATGTCGCCCGACGAGGTCCAGCCCATCAGCGGCTCGACCGCCCGGGGCTGCTCGGGCTCGTAATCGAGCTGCCATTCCCGGGTCTTGGCCCTGCCCGATTGCATCGCGTTTTTGGCGGGCTTAAAAATGCGTGCGGTCATGGATGGTCGGGATCCTCAAGCGATCTGCGACACGGTAGCGGTTGGTGGAAACGGCCGGGATAGTATAGAGACACCTTTCAGGAAATTTGATCGGTGATTCCGTAAAACCCGGATGTACCATTTCCGTACCGGTATAGTCATTATGCCGTACTGTGACAATCCAGGGCTATCCGGCGCCCGGGACCTGCGGCGCCATCCTCCCGAAAGCATCACTGCGAAACGGCAGCCATGAAAATCAACGCCACCCTGCCAGAAAAAGGACGCGACCTCCGGCTCGACCTGTTTCGCGGGGTCGCGAACTGGGCGATCTATCTGGATCATATCCCTGACAATGTCGTGAACTGGATCACCACCCGCAATTACGGGTTCAGCGACGCCGCCGACCTGTTCGTTTTCATTTCCGGCTATACCGCCTCCTTCGTCTATGCCCGGATGATGCTGGAACGCGGCTTCATCGTCGGCGCCACGCGGCTGACCAAGCGGGTCTGGCAGCTCTATGTCGCCCACATCATCCTGTTCGTGATCTATATCGCCTCGATCAGCTATCTGGCGCTGCGCTTCGGCAATTCCGAACTGGTCAACGAGTTCAACGTCGTCGGGCTGATCGACAATGCGACCGAAACCCTGCGGCAGGGATTGTTCCTGAAGTTCAAGCCGGTCAATCTCGACGTGCTGCCGCTCTACATCGTGCTGATGGGGCTGTTCCCGCCGGTGCTGTGGCTGATGCTGCGCCAGCCCAACTGGACCATGGTGGCCGCGATCGTGCTGTGGCTGGTGTCGCGGCAGACGGGATGGAACCTGGCCGCCTACCCGACCGGCACCTGGTACTTCAATCCGTTCGCCTGGCAGGTGCTGTTCGTATTCGGCGCATGGTGCGCGCTCGGCGGCGCACGGCAAGTCGGCGGGCGTGATCATGCACCCGGCCACGCTCTGGTTCTGCATCGGCTACATGATCCTGGGGCTGGTCATGACCATGGCCGGCAAGTTTCCGGCTTTCGGCGAGCTGTTCCCGCAGTGGCTGTATTCGACGTTCAATCCGAACGACAAGACCAACCTCGCGCCCTATCGCTTCCTGCACTTCGTGGTGATCGTGATCCTGGTCATCCGCTTCGTGCCGAAGGATTGGCCGGGCCTGGAGTGGAAGATTTTCGATCCGCTGGTCGTCTGCGGCCAGCAATCGCTCGCCGTGTTCTGCGTCGGCGTGTTCCTGTCGTTCGTCGGGCATTTCGAACTGTCGATGAGCTCAGGCTCGCTGTTCGCGCAGATCTTCGTCAGCGTGACCGGCATCGCGATCATGACCATCGTCGCCTACTACATTTCCTGGTCGAAGCGGCAGGACAAGCCGCTCAAGCCGCCGGCGCCGAAAGCCGCCTGAGCGGCTCCCGGCTGGACCGCGACAGCCGCCTTCAGGCCGGCTGCGCGGTCGACGCCACCAGCGTCCGCACGTCGGCGTAGATCGTGACCAGCGGCGCGACCACCTTGTGCATGGCGGTCTTCGACACGATCGTATCGTGGATCACCAGATGATCGACGCCCGTGGTCAGAAAGCAGTTCACGGCATCCTGCGGCGTTTCCACGATGGGCTCGCCCTTGATGTTGAATGAGGTGTTGATCAGCACGGGAACACCGGTCAGCGCCTCGAACTCCTTCAGCAGGCGATAGAGCATCGGATTGGTTTGCTTCGCGCACGGTCTGCACCCGCGCGGTGCCGTCGACATGCACGATCGCCGGAATTTTATCCCGCCACTCGGGACGAACCGGTTTGGCGATCAGCATGAAGGGCGAGTCTTCGTCGCCTTCAAAAACTTCCTTCATGCGCTCGGCCAGCACGATCGGCGCGAAGGGGCGGAACGCCTGCCGGTGCTTGACGCGGCTGTTGAGGATATCCTTCATCTCGGGCTTGCGCGGATCTGCGATCAGGCTGCGATTGCCGAGCGCACGCGGACCGAACTCGGAACGGTCCTGAAACCAGCCGATCACCTTCTGGTCGGCGAGCAGCTTGGCCGTGTCGCGGCAGACGTTGTCGCTCTTGACGGCATCGACCTGGATCCGCACCAGGAATTTCTGCAATTCCGTGGCGGCGTCCTGATCGCTGTAGCGCCTGCCGACATAGGAATGATCCATCACGAAGTCGCGGCGCTGCTTCAGAATTTCGAGCCAGCCGTAATAGGCGCAGCCGATCGCAATGCCGTCATCGCCGGCCGCCGGCTGGATCCAGACATTGTCGAAACCGGCTTCGCGGGCGACCCGGCCGTTCGCCACGCAGTTCAGCGCAACGCCGCCGGCCATGCAGAGGTTCTTCGCACCGGTGGTTTCGCGCAGCCAGCGGGCGCGCGCGAGCAGCACGTTTTCGGTGTCGTCCTGCGTGCGCCAGGCCAGGTCTTCCCAGTGCCGCATCGCGGGGTGCTTTTCCCAGTTGCTGGCGACGTCAAAGACGTAAGGCTGCTTGAAATCGGCGGTCCAGTGCGGCACGTCCAGCTTGCCGTCGTTCAGTTCGAGCAGATGCTTGACCTGGTCGCGGCGGCCATAGGGCGCCAGCCCCATCAGCTCGCCGCATTTGTTCCAGTCGCCGAAAATGTAGGTGGAGGCGCGGCTGTAGAGCGCGCCGAGACCGGGCATGTTGTAGAATTCGTCGCTGAGGAAGCCGCGGTCCGGCTCCATCCAGACCTTCTTCAGGCATTCCAGCGTCGTGCCGCTGAACCTGTAATAGCTCTCGGATTCGCGTGCCAGCGGCGTCGCCGTGTCGCTGGCGGGAAAGGCTTCCATCACGTCGGAGCGATAGCTGCCGACGCCATCGACGATCATCACGACGCCATCCTCGAACGGCGACACCGCGAACGCGCTGTAGGCGTGCGCCAGATGGTGGGAGATCGTGACCACCTTCTCTGCGTGCGACAGATACAGCGGGTGCTTGGCCGCGTCGCCGCGCTCGAAATCCGGGAGAAAGCCCGGCGCATCGAAATAGACCAGCCGCTCCTCCATTTCCTGGACCGGCATGATGTAACAGTTGCGCACCACCAGATCGACGTCATCGAGTGTGATGCCTTCGGCCTCGAGGCAATAGTCGATCACTTCTTTGTAGAAGCCCGATGCGTGCTTGGCCCGCGTGATCCGCTCCTTGGCGATCGCAAAGGCGATGGCGCCATCGCGCAACAGGCAGGCGCTGACATCATGGTCGTAAGTGTTCAGGCCAAGGACATAAGTGTGTTTTTTGGGCATGGGTACTCGTTAAGGCGAGGTGGTTTTACGCTGAAAAAATGGAAATCGTGTCGAGATCAAGTTGCCGGCGTGGCATTGCCGTAGCATCTCTCGAAGTTCTGCAGCGCACAATCATCGGTGTTCAGGAAGCATTCAGGAAGATGAACGGCGCAACGCAAAAATCCTCGGCAGACCGGCTGTAACTTGACCTTACCTGCCCTTCTTAATAAAGTCCCGAAAGCTCGAAAGAACCTGTAAAAATATTGTCTTAGCGCATCTGAACCGAAAGCTGTCTCGCGCGTATAAGTGAGGTAGTGCCGAAGTCCAGATGTCTGGAAGTGACCCGGAGATTCCCGAATGGCTAAACGCTACAATATCCTGACCCGCTGCCTCGCAGCGTTAGCTTTGCTGTTCGTCTACGTGGCCAGCACCTCTGCCATTCTGGTCGGCGGTACGACCACGTCGGCGGAGGCGCGCGGCGGACGAGGCGGTGGCCGAGGAGGCTTTCGCGGCGGTGGCCGCGGATACGGACGCGGTTATGGCAGAGGCTATGGCCGAGGCTATGGCTTCGGTGCTCCGCTTATCGTGGCGCCACGTGCCCGTGGCCGCTGCTGGTGGAACGCCTACGGCCAGCGCGTCTGCAGGTATTGATATAGAGTCGATCGCCCTCACGTTATGCGCGATCGAAGACAAGATCAAAGGCGTGCCGGACAATCCGGCGCGCCTTTTCTTTTTGGGCGGATCGCTTCGCGACGCGGCGAGAGATCGGGCCTGCTGCCCGACTAGCTTGCAAGCCTCGGTAACAGCTTGAGCGCATTCCCTCGCTCGATCGCAACTACCTGTTCTTCCGTGAACACACCCGCCTCGCGCAACCCCTTCACATGATCGATGCCGGTCCGGTACGGGTAATCCGTTCCGAACACGATCTGCGACGGCGGGATGATCGCCGCCAGCGCCGACAACGCACTGCGGTTGGAGGTCTGCGCGGTGTCGTAGAAGAAGCGCTTCAGCTCGGTGAGCGTGCCGTCAGGCACCGTCTCCTTGGCCTGCGGCACCAGCAGCGGATGCCGGACGAAGCGCTCGATCAGGAACGGCATGGTCCCGCCGGCGTGCGAGAAGATCCAGCGGATATCAGGAAACCGCCGCGCATTGCCGGAGAAGATGATGTCAGCGATGGTGCGCGTGGTGTCGGTGCCGAACTCGATCATGACTGGCGGCTGCGTCGGCGCCAGGTTCACGCAGCAATTGGCCGCGGTCGGATGGGTGTAGACCAGCGCCTTGCGGCGATTGAGTTCCTCCATGACAGGCAGGAATAGCGGGTCCCCAAGCCACTTGTCGCCGTAGCTCGTCATCAAGGCGATGCCGTCGGCCTTGAGGGTATCGAGCGCATACGTCAGTTCGCGCAAGCTGCCTTCGGCGTCGGTGAGCGGCAGCATCGCGAAATTGCCAAAGCGTCCGGGATAGTCCGCGACCAGTTTTGCGCCGTACTCATTCGACTCGCGGCAGAGTTTTCGCGCGGCATCGCCCTTGGTGAAATTGACGGCGGGCGTGGTGACGGAAAGCATCGCGGTGGCAATGCCGGCCTTGTCCATATCAGCCAGTGATTTCTCGATGCTCCAGTTCTTCATCAGCGGATCGCCAAAGCCGCCGTCGTTCGACGCGGTCACGTAGGTCGGCGGCGACAGATGATGATGAACGTCGATCCGGAACGGCTTTGTGTCGGCGGTTTGTGCCGTTGCCCGGCTGCTACCTGCCGCCATCGTCAGCGCCAGCGCGCCGGCGCCGAGCATGAAGCCGCGCCGGCCTGGGTTGGAGAGCGACGGACTTGATGGGCCACAGCAGAAGCATCCCCGCAAGCGCGGCGTGCGCAAATCCGTCATTCGTTCTCTCCCTGCTTTTGTTTGTTGTCGCCTGCCGCCTTCAGCCGTCGAGGATGGCGACCGCCCGGGTCCAGCCTGCGGATGCGCGCTCGATCTTCACCGGGAAGCACGACACCATGAAGCCGGTCGACGGCAGTTGCTCGAGATTGTGCAGTTTCTCGATGTGGCAATAGCCGATGTGACGGCCGGCCTTGTGGCCTTCCCAGATCAGGCTGGCGTCCTTAGTCTCGGCATATTTCTTCGCGGTGTAAATGAACGGCGCGTCCCAGCTCCAGCCGTCGATGCCGGTCAGCCGCACGCCGCGCTCCAGCAGATACATCGTCGCCTCGTAGCCCATGCCGCAGCCGGAGATGACGTAATCCTGCTGGCCATACTTGACGCCGGCGCTGGTGTTGACCACGACGATTTCCAGCGGCGACAGCGTATGGCCGATACGCTTCAGTTCAGCTTCGACATCCTTGGCGGTGGCGACATAGCCGTCCGGAAAATGCCGGAAGTCGAGTTTCACGCCGGGCTGAAAACACCATTCCAGCGGCACTTCGTCGATGGTCCATGCACGCTCGCCGCGGTTCATGGTGGGGTGGAAGTGCCAGGGCGCGTCGAGATGTGTGCCGTTATGGGTGGAGAGCGATACCTGCTCCACCGCCCAGCCCTGGCCATCCGGCAGGTCTTCCGCCTTCAGCCCGTCGAAGAACTGCAGCATCCGCGGCAGGCCCTGCTGGTGGTCGATGTACTGGATCGTCGGGTGGTTGCCGGGCGGATCGGCCGGCACGTCGTTTTGCAGGGGGACGGAGATATCGATCAGTTTGCGCGCCATGGCGTTTCCTCGTTGGATGTTCTTGTTGGGTACGTCGCCGGAAGCGGACTATTGCCGCTCGACCCGGTTCTTCAGCACGCCGATCTTTTCGACTTCGAGTTCGATGGTATCGCCGTGCTCGAGATACCAGCCGAGTTCGAGGCCGCAGCCATTGCCGACGGTGCCGGATCCGATGAATTCGCCGGGCATCAGGGTCTCGTCCTTGCTGACATGGGCGATGATCTCCTCGAACGAGAATAGCATGCCCTCGCTTACCCCTTGCGAGCGCCTCTCGCCGTTGACGCGCGCTTCCATCTTCAATTTGTAGGGATCGCCGATCTCGTCCGGCGTGACGATCCACGGCCCCATCACGTTGCCGCCGTCAAAACTCTTGCCTTTCGCCGGCCCCAGCCGCCCTTCCATTTCAATGCGCTGGGCATCGCGCGCGGAAAAGTCGTTGAAGATCGTATAGCCGAAGATGTGATCCCTGGCCTTGGCGGCGGAGATGTCGGCGCCCTTGTTCTTCGTGACGATTCCGAATTCGAGTTCGTAATCCATCACCTGGCTGTAACGCGGCCACTTCACCGTGGTGTTGGTGCCGCGGACGCTGAAACGGTTGGTGATGTAGTAGATCGGCTGCTTGCGGTAGACCTCCGGCAGTTCGCCGAGCGGTTCAGCCTCGATCCGCGCCAGCTCGGCCATGTCGCCCTTGGCGCGCGCGGCGAGCTTGAGCTGCCCGCGCGGGGCTTGCAGGATGTGCAGCGGAAACGACATGCCGTCGCGCATCTGCCGCGGCTCCGGGACCGGCGCGAGAATCTCGGCCGTCCCGGTCTTGGTGGACAGGCTCTCGTCCTTGCCGTGCTTGTCGAACACTTTTGCCGCCTGTTCGAGCGCGGCGCCTCCGGCATCGATCAATGCCAGCATCGATGCGAAGGCGGGATTGGCGCTTCCGCTCCGGGTAGCGGCGGCTGCGAGATCGAACAGAAGCGTATCGCCCGTATGCACGATTCCGATCTTTTCCTGTCCGCCGGATTTGAATGTTGCGAGTTTCACTGGATGACCCCTTGTTTTTCGATGAAATATATGATCAAAAAAAATATCGATAAACAAGACAGAAAAATGTGTCATGGGGAGATTGTCGTGAAAAAGGTCCTTGCCGCCCTTGCGGTCAGCGTGGCGCTGACCGGCACCGCCTTTGCGCAGGCCAAGATCCAGGTCGGCTGCACGGCGACCTCGGACTGCGCCTCCGCCATGGTGGCGATCGACGAAGGCATCTTCAAAAAGCACGGGCTCGAGGTCGAGATGACGCCGATCGGCATCAACTCGAATATCCCGGCGGCGATCCTGTCGAACTCGATCCAGATCGGCGGTCCAACCGCGACCGTGTTCCTGCAGGCGGCCGACGGCGGCCTCGATCTCGTCGCCATCGCCGGTGCGACCGTGATGAGCCCGACGAACCAGGACTCCATCGCCGCCTTTGTCCGCAACGGCATCACCATCAAGGAGCCGAAGGACTTTGTCGGCAAGAAAGTCGGCGCGCCCGGCCTGAACGCCTTCCTGCACGTGCTGTTCGTGAAATGGCTGGTGGAGAAAGGTGTCGATCCCAAGGGCGTCAATTTCGTCGAGGTCACGTTCCCGACCATGGCCGATATCATCAAGTCGGGCGGCGTCGACGCCGTGCTGACCGCCGAGCCGTTCGTGACCCGCATGACCAATGCCGGATTGGGCTCGGTCGGCGCGCGTTATGCCGTCGAACTGGCGCGCACCGATCCCATCATCTTCTATGCGGCGTCGCGCGAATGGGCGGACAAGAACGCCGCGGCGATCAAGAAATTCCGCGATGCGATCGCCGAATCCGCTGTCATCGTCAACAACGACCGCGAAAAGGCGTCGAACTCGATTTCAAAATTCACCAAACAGCCGATCGAGCTGGTCAAGGCGACGCCGCCGAACCGCTCCGAGCCGGCGCTGAAGCCCGAGCAACTCGCCTGGTGGATCGAGGTGATGTCGACCCAGAAGATGCTGCAATCCAAGCTCGACACGTCGAAGCTGGTCCTGAAATAGAGGGTTTCGCGATGCCGGCCTCCGAGCGCCAACCGAACCGACCGGCGACCGAGGCCGCCACGCTGACCGAGCGGGCGGCCATGCTGGTCGAGCAGGACATCCTGGCCGGTCATCTGGCGCCGGGATCGCGGCTCGGCATCATCGACCTCGTGCAGCGCTACGAGATCGGCGCGACGCCGCTGCGCGAGGGCCTGTCGCGGCTGATGTCACGCGGGCTGATCGTGGGCATCGGGCAGCGCGGGTTTCGCGTCGCCGACATCAGCCGCGAGGACCTGCTCGACATCACCTGCATGCGCTCCGCAATCGAGGTCGAGGCCATCAGGCTCGCGATCGTCAATGGCGACGACGCCTGGGAGGCCGGCATCGTTAGCTCCCTGCACCAGATGCGCCGCCACATCGAGCGGACCGGTGATGAATTCCGCGAGGGTGCGGAGGATTTCGACCGGCTGCATAAGGGGTTTCATACCGCATTGTTGGCCGCCTGCGGCTCCAAGCGCTTGCTCGCGGCGCATTCCGACCTCTACGACCAGGCCTACCGGTATCGCCGCGTGATGATGCGCTCCATCGACAGCGGCAAGAAATTCGTGCGCGCGCATCAATTGCTGGCCGATCGGGTCATCGGACGCGACGTTCAGGGTTCGCAGGCGATGCTATCGGCGCATCTGCGCTCGACCATGGACTTCGTCTATCCCTCAGGCAGCGAGAGCTGACATCATGGCAAGCGCCGCAAAACGCCTCGAAGCCGTATCCGGCACGCCCGAGCCGCAGATCGCATTTGACGGGGTCACGCTCGTACTCGGCGGCAAGACCATCATCGAGAATCTGAGCCTCGGCGTCCGGCCCGGCGAATTCCTCTGCATCGTCGGCGCATCCGGCTGCGGCAAGACCACGGCGCTGCGTCTGGCGGCAGGGCTCTACCAGCCGAGCAGCGGAAGAGTGAATTTCGACGGCCAGCCGATGCGCGAGCCGCGCCGCGAGATCGCGATCGTGTTTCAGGACTATGGCAAGGCGCTGCTGCCGTGGCGCACCGCGGCCGGCAACGTCTCGCTGGCGCTGGAAGCGGGCGGCATGCCGTCGGCCGAGCGCCCTGCCCGCATCGAGGAGCTGCTGCGCACCGTCGGCCTGCCCGGGCACGCCGGCAAATATCCCGCCGAGATGTCCGGCGGCATGCAGCAGCGCCTGCAGATCGCCCGCTGCCTGGCGCAGGAGCCGAAGACGCTTCTGATGGACGAGCCGTTCGGCGCGCTGGACGCGATGACGCGGCAGGGATTGCAGGACGAGGTGCTGTCATTGGTGGCGGCCAGCGGCGCCACCGTGATCTTCGTGACCCACGACCTCGACGAAGCCATCTATCTCGGCGACCGCGTCATCGGCCTGTTGCCGCATCCGGGACGGATCGGCATCGAGCTGCCGGTCAACCTGCCGCGCCCGCGCGATCAGTTGTCGACCCGCGAGCATCCCGAATTCCTGCGGCTGCGCCGGCAATTGTTCGATTTCATCAAGGCGACCGAGCAGTGACGGCTAATTCCGCCAAGGCGCTGGTACTGCCGCTGGCGGTGCTGGTGGCGTTCGAAGTGTGGGCGCGCGCCACCCATCTGCAAAGCGACAGCCTGGCGCCGCCGAGCGAGATCGTCATGGCGCTGATCGGCGCCTTCGCCGATCTCTCGATCCTGACCGCGACGCGCGACACGCTGTTCTCGGCCTTCGCCGGACTGGCGATCGGCACGATCATCGGCCTTGCGCTCGGCATCGCCTTCGGGATTTCGGATACGCTCAACCGCTTGATGGAAGTGACGGTCGAGGCGATCAGGCCGATCCCCTCGATCGCGCTGCTGCCGATCGCGCTGATCGCGCTCGGTTTCGGCTACCGCATGGAAATCGTGATCGTGGCGTTTGCCTGCGTCTGGCCGATCCTGATCCTCTCCCGTGCGGCCGTGCGCAGCATCGAGCCGCGACTGATGGAAGTGGCGCGGGCGCTGCGGCTGCCGCCGGCGCAACGGGTCTGGAAGATCATCATCCCGGCGGCGCTGCCGCGGATCTTCGTGGCCTTTCGGCTGTCGGCGGGCATCGCGCTGATCGTCGCCGTCACGGTCGAAATCGCCATCAATCCACTCGGCCTCGGCGCCGGCATCATGCTGGCGCAGCAGGCGCTGCGCCCCGATCTGATGCTGGCCTATCTGGTCTGGATCGGCATCATCGGCTACGCGCTGAACGTGCTTCTGACCGTGGCCCAACAGCGCCTGTTCGGCCGGGCCGCGTTGAGCGGAGACAGCCCATGAACCGCACAGCCCTTGTCTGGCGCGTGGCAAGCTTCGCGGTCGCAGCCGGCTTCATCGCGCTCTGGCAACTGATCGCCAGTTTGAAACTGGTCTCGCCGGTGTTCCTGCCGGGGCCGGACCGCGCCTGGGCGGCGCTGGTGCGCGGATTTTCCGCAGGCGACCTCTGGAGCAAGCTCGCCGGCACGCTCGAACACATGGCCTATGGCTGGCTCGCCGCCTCCATCGCCGGCATTGCCATCGGCGCGATCATCGGATCGTCGCGCACGATGCGGACCTATGTCGCGCCCTCGCTGGAGTTTTTACGGCCGCTGCCGGTCTCGGCGATCATTCCGGTTGCGATCGCCATGCTCGGATTGACGCAGGCGATGGCGCTGTTCGTGATCGCCTTCGGCGCGATCTGGCCGATCATGCTGGCGACCATCCATGGATTTGCCGCGGTCGAGCCCCGGCTCTACGAGGTGGCGCGGTCGCTGCAAATGTCGCGGCTCGCCGTGATCTTCAAGATCGCGCTGCCTTCCGCCAGCCCCGACATTCTCGCCGGCATGCGCCTCAGCCTGACGGTGGCGCTGATCCTGTCGGTGGTCTGCGAAATCCTGGCCGGCCTCGACGGGCTCGGCCACTGGGTGCTGCTGTCGGCCCGCGCGTTCCGCTCGGCCGACCTGTTCGCCGGTGTCATCCTGCTTGGCGTCACCGGTTACGTGACGTCGGTGGCGATGTCGCTCGCCGAGCATCGTCTGTTGGCATGGCAGGCCTCGCAGCGCTGACTGGGCCGCTATGGCTGCGAAGCATTCTCCGACACCGGTTCCGGCATCCGTTCAAGCCAGACGGAATTCTTCTTTGTCCTGACCTCGTCTTTGCGAACCTGCCCCATCCACCGCCAGGCGGCCTTGAGACTGAAGGTGACGAGCACCTCATGGTGCCGCATCCCCTTGCCGCCCTTGACCAGCCCGAGATCCCGGATGATGCAATACGTCCCGCTACTCATGCGGGCGAACTTCGCACCTTGAAAATGATTGCGCACACGCGACAACATGCGCGCAGCATGCACCCTGCGTCGATTCCGTCAATCTTGACGGCTGCCGAATCAACCTCGCCGAGGTGCGAAGCTGTCAAAGCGTTGCGTTGTTGCCGCGTTCGCCGATGCGATGAATTTGCGCGGTACGAACCGGCACGCGACCTAGCACCGCGCGCCGCGCGTTCATGCGCGCGCTCGGCGAATCCGGCTGCGCAAAGCATTCCAGTATCTGGATACGGATTTCCTCCGCGACCGGACCCTCGACCTGGCGCATGCGATTCCAGAGCCGGATGATTTCCCGTTGCTTCTCGACATCCATTGGTCACCTCCGAGGAATGACCAAAGAGAACATAACAGGAACACTATTGCAAGCCGCAAAGTTGCGAATTCACTAGAAGCAGAGGCTGAGAATCTTCAGCCGGCAGGCTTCGGCCGCGCGCGGTTTGGGCCTCGCTGCCTGCTTTGAATCCTTCGGCGAACTCTTTGGCGAGCTCTTCGGCGCCTTGGGACGCTCATAGTCGCCGGCGATCACCATGGCCCAATACGTACGGCCGGTCTTCGCGCTTTTCACGCTGGCAACCCCCACGCGCGTGGCGCCGGACAGCAGGAGGTTTTTTCGGTGCCCTGACGAATTGATCCACTGGTCGAGGGTTTTGGGAAAACTGTCATAGCCGTACGCAATGTTCTCTGCGGCTCGGCCGGCGCCCGCCGGGCCGACACGCGTGTTGAACCGGCCGAGGACATCGTGATCCAGTTGGTCCTTTGCGGCCATCGCCTGGGCTTGATCGTGCGCAATCCGCGTCAGAGCCGCATCCAGGCTGACGCGCTTCTCCCCGTGCTTTAGCCGAAAGTCGGAAATCAGCTGCGCCGGATCGGCCGCGGCCGTCCGGCCCAGGACTGTGGTGGCAAAACAAAGCGCCAGCCCCAGCAGCAGAGCCTGCCGCGCCAGAATGACTGTCTTCGTACCCGTCACAAGTTTTCCCCTGCCCTTGCCCAAATTGGGATCGCTGGGAAGATTCAATCCGAAAAAGATGCGGCAAGTCATTGATTTTATTGGTCGGGGCAGCTGGATTCGAACCAACGACCTGCAGTACCCAAAACTGCCGCGCTACCAGGCTGCGCTATACCCCGATCTGTGCTGGGAAATGCGTCGATACACGCTTAAACCCCGGCCAGCAAGGCGTCCGGAAGGGCTCAGCGCTTGTTGAAGAGCGGGTGCGCCACCCGGTCGCCGGGCTGAATTCCATATTTTTGCGCCGTGCCCGCGATCACTTCCAGCACGCCCTTGGCGAGACCGCCCGAGGAGATGATCTTGGTGGACAACGGCTCGGTATTCTCGGCGATGCGCAGGATGCGGCCGTCGGCGCGAATGAAGATCATGTCGAGCGAGATGTAGGTGTTCTTCATCCACATCGAGATCTGCTGCTCCGGCGAGAAATCGAACAGCATGCCTTTTCCGTCGGGCAGCTCCTTCCGGTACATCAGTCCGGTCTGCTTCTCCTCTTCGGTCGTCGCCATCTCGACCGAGAACACCTGCACGCCTGACTTGGTGGCGATCTCGAGCGGCTGAACGCTCGCGGCCCTCGCGGCAGGATTGGCGCAGAGAGTGACGAGCACGACGGATGCCGCGGCCAGCGACGTCACCAGGCGGCCGCCGATGCGAAGCCGCGCAACCATCAAAGCGAAATTCATCAAAGCACTCATACCGGATATCTGGGAATTGCCGGGAACCCTAACCCGATGATTGCGGCAAATGCCAGAGGCCGCCGCGCGGGTGCGCGGCGTCCGGCTCACATTTCCGTCAGCGGCATGGCAGGGTTAGTGCGAGGACAGCGCCGACGGTCCGGTTTCGGGATGGATCTCGGCCGCCATCATGCCCTTGGACCCGGGCCCGAAGCGCACCAGCACGTACTGGCCCGGACGCAGCTCCGTCATGCCGAAGCGGCGCAGCGTTTCCATATGGACGAAAATGTCCGGCGTGCCCTCGCCGCAGGTCAGGAAGCCGAAACCGCGCAGCCGGTTGAACCATTTGACCTGGGCCCGCTCCAGACCGCTGGTCGGCGTGACGCTGACATGGGTCCGCGGCGGAAGCATTTGCGCCGGATGGATCGCGGTGGACTCGTCCATCGAAACGATCCGGAACGCCTGATAGCCCTTGGCGCGCTGCACGCATTCGACCACCAGCCGCGCACCTTCGTAGGCGGTTTGATAGCCGTCGCGCCTAAGCACAGTAACGTGCAGCAGCACATCGGGCCAGCCATTGTCCGGGACGATGAAGCCATAACCCTTGGAAGCGTCAAACCATTTGATGACGCCGGATATTTCGACAAGGTTGGCTGCGGCATCGCCGAGCCCCGAAAACGCATCCAACGCCGGATCGCGTTCCGCGCCGGTTGCGTATTCACCCTGGTCCAAGCCTGTTTTGCCCTGTCCCGCCTGACGGCGGCCCCCCGAGCTTCTTGGACACAAATTCGTCCGACCCCATGACCCCGGACCCCACACTTCAAAAAGCGGCCCGCCATCGCCCTGGCGGGACCGGAACACGCGCTCATCCATGACCACTCATGTTAACGCCGCGCGAATCTCTGAATCAAAAGATAACACTCTCGACTGCCGCGCATAGCTAAAAAAAACAAAATTGCGGAGGCTATGAACAGGCTTGCACAACCGCGAATCATTGGAGATCAATTGCCTACGAACGGTCCGAGCGTTTCCCCGATGTCATAACGGATCACCAAATCGGCGACATCGTCCTGTTCCGTCGGCTCATTGTTGATGATGACGAGCTTCGCGCCGCAATTCCTGGCCATCAGCGGAAAACCTGCGGCAGGCCAAACGACTAGCGACGATCCGATCGCCAGGAACAGGTCGCATTGCTGGGCCAGTTCGGTGGCGCGGCGCATCGCATCTTCCGGCATCGCCTGCCCGAACGAGATCGTCGCGGTCTTCACCGGCTCGTCGCAGATGGTGCAGTCGGGGGCATCGCCGGTTTCTTCGAAACGCGCCTTTACCCAAGGAAGATCATAGGCATGTCCGCAGCCGATGCAGCGGGCATAGGTGGTGTTGCCATGCAGTTCGACCACGTCATCGGCCTTGAAGCCCGACGCTTGATGCAGATTGTCGATGTTCTGGGTGATGATCGCCGGGATCTTGCCGGCCCTGTAGAGCGAGGCCAGCGCGCGATGCCCGCGGCCGGGCTTGGCCGCTGCAAAGGTTTCTTCCATCGCAAAGCGCCGCCGCCAGGCCTCGGCCCGCGCCTCAGCGCTGGAAACGAATTCGTCGAACGCGATCGGGCGGTTACGGGTCCACAGGCCGCCGGGCGAGCGGAAATCCGGAATGCCGCATTCGGTGGAAATGCCGGCTCCGGTAAAGGGGACGATACACGCCGCTTCGGCGATCATGTTGCCGAGCTGCTCGACGCCGCTGCGCAAATCCTTGGCGATCACCGCTGACTGTTCCGAATGGTTGGGCCGCGCGAATTATAGCACGGCCCATCGGATTGCCAGATCGATGCGCCCTGCCCGGCCGTGCAGCATGCGCATCGTCAGGCGACCGCTATCAGGCCGCCTTATAGCCACACCACTTATGATGCTGCCTGGCAGGCTGCCCTGATCACGCTGCTTTGGCGACCTGTTCCTTCGGCTCCTTGGCTTCTTCGGTCTTCTTCGCCTTCGGCGCGGGTACGCTTTCCGCCTTCTTCACCGGCTTGCCGTACTGAGCCAGCTTTTCCAGCTCCGCTTCGAGTTCGGCGCGGCGCGTGGCGACTTTCTCGAACAGCTTGTCGGTCGCGTTCTCGCGCAGACCTGCGAGTTCTTCGATGCTCAGTGAATCCAGATCGATCTTTGCCATTGGATGGAACCTCCCGTTTGTCTTTCGCTAACGGGAACCCGCGTGAGCGACAAGAATGCGCCACAGCTTATCCACCGCCTTCGCCTCGCAATGGCAGGCGATCACAATGCCGCAACCTCGCCTCCGCATTCACGCCCCATTCGCGCGCGCCAATGATGGCGGGGCGCGAATCAAAACAGACACGGATTGGCGATGACGGAGAAGGAAGAAAGACTCGCGCGCGACCGGGCCGAAATCGCAGCCCGCGTCGCGAGCTTCAGGGAAACCCAGCAGAAGTTCGAACGCGAGCGCGAAGAGTATTACGAGACGACCCTGTCCAACGCGCTGAACGGCTCCGGCCGGCCCTCGTTCTGGCGTTGAGGCCGAACTGGCAGAAGCTTGCGCGGCCTTCGCGTTATCGCCAACGGAATACGACGTGTGGAACCGAAATCGAATTCCGCCAAGAAAATTCTGCCAGGAAAATTCGCAACGGCAGGAACGAAGCCGGCGCCTCGACGTTTTTTTCTCAAGTGCAGCAACCTCGCGAGAGGTGAAAGCACGAAAAGACCCCCGCCTGCATCTTCGAATGTAGGCGGGGTTTTTCTTGATGGAGCGGACGGCCTGCGGCCGCACGCGATCGCGAGCCATGCGATCGGGCGGGTCTGATCATCGGATTACGCAGGAACTAACACGGCCCTTTGTGGAGTTATCTACGAGGGAAAGGTGTGTCATGCCCGCCTGGATGGAAATTCTGATCAATGTGATCGGCTATGCCGGCTTCATCGCCGTCGCGACCTATCACCGATCGCCAGACAATAAATTTCCGGACCGTTGAACGCCGAACCGTCGGGCGTCAGTTCGCCTTGTGCGGTTCGCCCGCGGTGCGGACCAGCCTGTCGGCCTTGACCAGCGGCGCGTGGCCGCTTTCAGCTTGCGGCCGCAATGAAAAGCTGATGACGACGAAGGCAAGGCAGAACAGCAGGCCGAGCACCATGACGCGCCGGTGGGTCGGTTTGTCCGCGTTGTGAAACGAAGGGACCATGGCCCGTTTTCCTCTGGACCATCCCTATCGCAACCCCGCATACGCACAACGCGATTTGGGTTTTAACCTAACTGAATAGGGTTATCTGCGTTTCCGAAAAGGAACCGATCCGGCATCGATCGCGGATTGAGCACGGTTGAGCGCAAGACTCCTTTTGTTCTCAAAGAACGAACAGGGGGCGCGTTTTCCGGCACCGCCGCCTTGTTAAGATAACGTTACCTCGCCGCTTCGTCCTCTCACCCATCCGGCCGATCCCGCGCGGATTTTCCTGTCCCTCATCCCGCCATGTCCGGTCGCGTGCCGGACGTCGAACCTTTTTGGCGTCACCCGCACTCACCTAAAAGGTGCTGCGATGACCCAAGCCGACCACTACCGAGACCAATCCAACAGAGCCCGGCAACTCGCCGAAGCCGTCAAGGATCCGGAAGCCTCGAAGAAGCTGATCGAGATGGCCGAGGAATTCCGCCTCTACGCCGAGCGGCTGGCTGGAGCAGATGCACAAGGTCGTTTCGGTTCCGATTGAAGCAGCGCCGGGTTTCATATTGTCGTTTTGACGCGTGCGCTTGACGCAAGCCCCGTGTCCCCGGATCAGGCTTCGCTCGAAAACGCTGTAAATTTTTTTGACGCCGGTCACGGAAACTTAAGCCTCCATTTACCGAGCCTGCCTGAAATGCTGCGCCGTTAACCCAACCTCTTTACAAAGCGTAAATGCGCGCCTGACAGGCTTTGGCCCAGGAGGTCATCCCATGGTCATTTATCCCATACCGGTTGAAGTGACGCAGGCCAGAATACAACTCGTCGTCGATCAGAACGCCAAGGCGCCGCCGACAACGATCAATCAGGATCTTCAGGCCGTCTATCACGCCAAGGCCGCCGCCGTGGAAGCGGCGCTTGCAGATGCGCCGCCCGACGAACCGCCCCTGCTGGACGTCAAGGTCTGACCGGAGCGGGAAGTCCAATCCTGCGCGCGAGGGCCAGACGGCGTCCAGCTTGCGCTATTTCACATGTGCCATGATGAGCCGTTGCGCGTGCACGACACCTGAGCGTCACCAGCGCCGCCGATGCCGGCGAGCACCGCCAACACGGCGAACCAGACCCATTGCGGCCTTTCCTTGTAAGCGAGAAAGGCGGAGCAGATCGCACACACGATCGTCGGTGCGCTCGCCACCAATAAAATCCACGCCAGCATTTCAACCTCCCGAAGTGAAGCGGATGTGCGAAGGCTAGCGCGCGGTCGGAACATCACTGTGCGTCCGGTCACATCCGTCCCGCCCGCACGGCGCTATCGTCGAGGCATGATGCTGCTTCGCGCCATCGTGATCTGGACCATTCAAGCCGTGCTGTTCGGCATCGGGATCGGCATTGCCGGGCTGACGGCGCATCTGGCCGGCCCGCTGCTGGCCACAGCCTTTGCGATCGACGAACTGATCCCGACCGCGCTCGTCTTTTTTGCCGTGGCGGCGGGCCTCGGCTGGCTCGGAAACAGGTTCTGGCCCGAAGACTGGATGTACAATCCCCTGCTTGATCTCAGTCGCGGCCTTCTGCTATCGCGGTATCGCCTCGGCGCGATAGATCTTCGTCCCCGAGGTTTCGACGATCCGGCCCTTGAGCGATCTTACAAACGCCTTCGAACCTTCGACGGCGAAATGCGTGCGCAACGCCGCCTCGTCAGCCCATTGCTCGAAGAAGAACAGCCGCATCGGGTTCTGGCAGTCGACATGCACATCATGCGAGATGCAGCCCGGCTCCTTGCGGGAGCGCTCGACATGCTCCAGGCAGGAGCGGAGCACGTCGTCGAAAGTGTCCTCGCGCGCGACAATGCTGCCCGTCACGATAATCATGTCGACGCCCCGCTGTCGCGCGTCAGCCGACCGCCCGCCGTCGCGGGCGCCCGTCGTTGCGCATGGAGGCGGGCTGCTTCTGTTAGTGCATCAGGCGCGGCACGACAACCGATACCGCCAGCAATACGCCGAGGCTGGACACCACGGACAATTTCATCCGCGCCGTCCTGGCGTCGGTAATCGGAAGCACGAAGAAGAAAATCATCGCGAGGATGAGCAGGCCGTCGATCAGAAACATGGGCGATCCCTCCGTTGCCACGACAATGGAGGGGCACGGCCGGTCGGGTATGTGTGAGGGATCACGCTGGTGACGCGGCGTTCCGGCTCGTCAAAGGAAATCGGCCAAAAGACATTCGCCTGAAAACAAGGCCGCGAATGCGTTCAAACCACTTCATCCGCCCGGAGCAGCAGCTTCAGAGACCTTACAATTTTACGGTTTTGGTTTTACTTAGCGGCAACTTCGGCGTGCCACAACCTTTTCGTCAAAGTTCGGGAGAGAACGAATGCTTGGGAAATTTCTGCGCGACGAGAACGGCGCGACCGCAATCGAATACAGCCTGATCGCCGGGTTCATCGCCCTGGCCATTATCGCCGCCGTCGGAATGACCGGCGAAAGGCTCGTCGAACTGTTCGAGAGCCTCATTCGCGCTGATCGGTGGCGGTTGAGCCTCTGCAAGGACGAGGATTGCGAGGCCGGCCAACAGTCTGGAGCGCAGCGTCCCGGTAAGCCATGACCGGCAGAGTTCACGGGGTCCTTCCGCCGCCAAGTAGCTCGCGAGTAGGCCACAGCCCGGTACCGAGCAAACAGCGTACTGAGAAGCTGCTTCAGATCCCGCCGAGAATGGCAGTCTGGCAATCGGCGCTAAGACATGGAGGCACGCCAAGCACGCGGCTGAGCAAGACACGTCCCTGCCCCACGCCGCAATTTGCTGCTATTCAGTGCCCTGGCGCTCGAACCAACGACAGCTCGCCATCGTTCTCAAGGAGGACAAGAAACATGCGCTATCTCCACACCATGCTGCGCGTCCGCAATCTCGATACCGCGATGAAGTTTTACCAGGATGCGCTGGGGCTGAAGGAAGTACGCCGGGTCGACAACGACAAGGGCCGGTTCACGCTGGTGTTCCTGTGCGCGCCCGAGGACGAAGGCCTGTTCAAGGCCGCGCCCCAGAACCGCGGCGCGCCGCTGGTCGAACTCACCTACAATTGGGACGAGGAGAAATATGGCGAGGACCGCCATTTCGGCCACCTCGCCTATGAGGTCGACGACATCTACGCGACCTGCGACCGCCTGATGAAGGCCGGCATCACCATCAACCGGCCGCCGCGCGACGGCAACATGGCGTTCGTCCGTTCGCCGGATCTGCATTCGATCGAGCTGTTGCAGAAGGGCGAGCCGAAGCCGCCGGCCGAGCCGTGGACCTCGATGCCGAACACCGGCCACTGGTAGGACGACGCGAGGCCGTGCGATGCCGCGACGGCTGCTCGCTGTTTCGAATCAGCTGTCGCTCCCGGAAATTCCGAAATCATGAAACGTTCCTCTTCGCGGAGATTCTTTTCCGCGCAGGAACCGGCCGTCGACATCGCGCGTTTTCTCCTCGATTGCATTCTGAGGAGGCAACGATGGGACGAGGACTTTTGTTTTGGCTGGTGGGCGTGCCGATTCCGGTGATCATCCTGCTGTGGTTGTTCTTCGGCCGCTGACCGGCTGACGCAGCGACGCGTTGCACGAAATCGGGCTCCGCCGCACTGCGGCGGGGCCTGATTTTTGTTTGGCCTGAGCGCTGCGCGAAGCGCGCGCTTTTTCGCTGATCTTCGGCTATGAACGCGATCAAGCAAGATCAACGGGAGCGACAACGCGTGGCCGACAACAAGAAACAACAACTCACCATCTGGGGCCGGGCCAATTCGGTCAATGTGCAAAAAGTGCTGTGGTGCCTGCGCCGAACTCGAACTCGCCTATGAGCGCATCGACGCCGGCATGCAGTTCGGCAAGAACGACGAGGCGGCCTATCTGGCGATGAATCCGAACGGCCGCGTGCCGACGCTGGTGGACGGCGACTTACGTGCTGTGGGAATCCAATTCGGTGATGCGCTATCTCTGCATGGCCTATGGCGAGAGTTCGCCGATCTACCCGCAAGCGCCGAAGGCGCGCGCCGGCGTCGACCGCTGGCTCGACTGGACGCTGTCGACGCTGCAGCCGGTCGACCGGCCGGTGTTCTGGGCGCTGGTGCGGACGCCGTCCGAAAAGCGCGACATGGTCGCGATCCAGAAGGATGCCGACGCCGAGGCCGTGGCTGTGGCGGATCGTCGAGGCGCAACTGGCGACGCGGCGCTTCATCGAAGGCGACCAGTTCACGATCGCCGACATCGCGCTCGGCGCCTATGCGCGGCGCTGGCTCGGCGTCGAGGGCGTCACCAAGCCGAAACTGCCCAACCTCGAACGCTGGTTTGCGCAGTTCGCGGCCCGCCCCGGTTTTGTGCAGTTCATCGCGCCGCCGATGACTTGAGCGTTCAGCGCGAGCCCGCCGGAAACGCCGGCGCCGATGCTCATCGCGCCGCCGATTTTCATGCAGGTGTTGGTGCCTTCGATCTTGACGAAGCCCGCGCCATACTCCGCGCAGGCATTGGCCGATGTCGCGCGCTTCAGCGGCAGCAGCTTGCCGGAGTTGCGGCCTTGTCGGACTTCTGAAGACGGGGCTGCTCGGCGACGTGCGGCAACCGGCAGCACCACGGCAACATGAGCAAGGAGGGATTTTCGCATCCCGCCTTTTATCGCTCCTCGCGGATCGCGCCAGATTAGCGGACGAACTTGATGCCGACCGATTTGCCGCGGCGCCAGACCACTTCGCAGCGGCGTCCGGTCCTGGCGTCGCGCGAAAACGCCAGCCGCAATTTGGCCGGCAGCGAGTTGGGATCGTCGATCGTGACCTTCGCGCCCGTCGCGGACAGATCCTGCACCACGCATTGGCGCGCGGCAAAACCGCCCTCGAGCGTGATCCACCCGGGCTGCTCAATGATTTGCGCGCCTCGCGCTTTTTGCTCGATAACAAGGCCATGTCGGAAGTTCCCCCGGCCAAGCCCTACGCCGATGCGGCTTTAAAAACCGTTGCGGACGATCCGACGTTTTGAGCCTCCGGCGGACGACCGGCCGGCCAGCAAAAGGCCGCAAAAAGGCGGTTTTCGGGCGGCTTGCCCACCCGGCCAAACGCCACTATACGTTCGCCCGTCGCCGCCTCCATGGAACATGGACGGCCGGCGGCCAACACGGCCCATCAGGCGCATAACGCTTGATTTTCCGGTTGTTTTGCTCCCTTCGTCTATCGGTTAGGACGCCACCCTTTCACGGTGGAGAGAGCGGTTCAATTCCGCTAGGGAGCGCCATCACGTTCCAAGCATTTCAAAACCCAAGTGCTACGACTTTCAGCGACACTATAAGCGGAATCGTTCTTGCAGCCCGAAGCCGCGTCGCGCTGCATGGCCATCGAGCTACACCCCGGGATATCGCCGCGTAAAGCGCTGCGGGTCCGGAAATGGATATGGCCGCTATTGCAAGCGCATGACCTGCGTCGGGCTCTACCTCGCCAAACTTCCGCACCGTGACCGGTACGGCGTCAAGCTTTCCGCCGATACCTGACGGACCTCACAGTCCGGGACATGTCGTGCGGCAGGGACCGAAGCTAGCCAGGCCGCCGTCCCCGAGTTCGTTGGCATGCCAGCCGCATATTAAAGCATCGCTGTCGCCGAGGCAGGATATCCCACGTTTCGCGAAGGCGACGGCTACGATCACGCCGGCGGAGCGACAATCAGGACTCGGCTCTAGCCTAGGCCGCGCCAGCGTGACACGCCTGCCCTGCAATTCATAAAGTGTTTCGAGACGCTCTCCACGTCGTGGGAAGTAAATTGTTAGCGGCTTGGGTGAATGACAATGCGCAGCTCGCGCCGCAAGCGGGGCCGACGGCGAACAAGCGCAAGACTGGTTCATCCAAGGTCGACGACGCGCGGCCGTACGCATCGATTTGTGGAGAATCCATATGGCACTCCATGCCTGCGCCGAAAATCGAATTGAGGAACTGGCTCAGCTATATTGCTATTATTAGAATAAATTAGAGACCTTGTGTAAATTGCCGCTTTTTCCTGAAAAATTTCCAGCTTGATGAATGCAATACAACGACAAAATAATTTATTTGTTGAAGATTATTTAATGGAATTGGGACATGAAAAAATTGAGGGAACGAACAGTTGCTGCAATTGCTGCACTTTCTTTCATAGCGATTACTGCATCGAGGGGCAACACCATCGAGATCCTCACGCCGGACGCAATAACGATTCTCCAAACTCTGTATGGATGACCGCTCGGGACGACGATTCAGGTTTCTATTGGCGATAAGCTGGAACAGTTCGGCACTGAGTTCAACGAAATAAGCGCTTACGCGCACGCTGATCGACGGCCTCCGAGACGGCGGCGCTCCAAATTCTGCGTGTTCGAATACTTATTCGACTACTTTTAACGACGAATCGAACGCCGGCGAAATAGTGAAGCTCATTTGAGTCGACGTACTTTTTTGTAGAGACGGGCGCTGTGCCGCAACCGTCAACTTGGGCCATGATGCTGCGCGACTTCTTCGGCGTCGGTTCTGGCCTGATCGACGGAAGAATCAAGGCCACATTCGCCTCGTCTAGGTCCAGCCTGACGTCACATTGATTGTAGCGGAGGCCGCCAAAGGGCGGCCTCTCCACGGCCGAACATGTTTTCTGACGCCTCGAGTGCACCGCCTGTCCATACTCCATCCCATCTTGGAGCCTTGTCTTGGAGCCTACGACATGGGAGCCCTCGTCTTGGGAGCATTGTATGGATAGAGATACCCGCGCGAAAGAACTGGCTAATCTGAAAGCGGCGCTCGCGAACTTCGTCCATCAGTCGATGCACGAAGCCCGGGTCGGACACCAACCGAAGCCATCTCAAGTCCATTGTCCCGCGTCGACTGATCTTTGGCTCCTCAAATTGCGTTTGCCAATGAGGTCGTCGCCGCCATGAAAAACCGTCTGACCGAAGATCGCGCCATGGCGGCCGGCATGCGGCAAGGCGAACTCTCCTAGCGCCGCCAACGCGACTTTCCATCACGCCTGAAGCAAGGCCTTTCGATTCGCTCGCCGCCGCGGCCGACGCCCGGCCGAAACGACAGCTATGGCGCTCCCACGGCGTTGCGATTTCATGCCTGCATCACATGCTCCGCTCGCATAACGCGAACTAGGTCTTTGATACAATTTTCGAATTGAATTATCCTCCCGCCATGGCCTCAACGCCTCTCACACGTGATGCGGAAAAATGCCGGACTACTCGCTAAAGGAGAAGGCGAAGATCACCGCTGGCGCGGTGGCGGCGCTCGTCATCGTGGCATGGCTTGCAATCTTCGCGTTGGCGTTGCTGTCGGGAGGATAATCACCACTGCGGCTGGCGACGTTCACGGAACTTTGTTCTACTCTCGCGAAGACATCAGGAACTTTGTTCTCCCCCGGAGAACTACGGACCCGCAGGTTAAGTGATCCATGAATGACAATCTCTCACGCGCCGATGGCGCGCGTGTTCTCGCCGATCTTCACGCGCTGCGTGCGATCGGCGCCTATAAGACCGGCGTTCACAAGCCGACGTTTTCGGAACCGCATCTGCGTTCGCTGCAGTGGCTGATGCAGCGGTTGCCCGAGGCGGAACTCACAGGCGAGATCGACGGCATCGGCAACATCATCGGCACCAGCACGAAGCCCGGGCTGAAATTATTGGCGGGATCGCATCTGGAAAGCCAGAACCACGCGGGCTGGCTCGATGGACCGCTCGGCGTGGTCTATGCGCTCGAAGCCGCCCGCGTCATCAATCGCGATCCGAATACAAACGGCGCGGTCGAAGTTGCGTCCTGGTGCGACGAGGAAGGACATTTCGGACACTTCCTCGGCAGCCGGTCCTATGTCGGCGGCGTCACCGAAGCCGATATCGACGCAGCATGCGACCGCAGCGGCAACAGCATGCGTGACGCGCTGCGCGAGGCCGGCCTCGCCGGCCGCGCCCGCGCGCGGTGCGAACGCGGGCGGCATATCGGATATCTCGAAGCCCATATCGAACAGGGCGAGACGCTCGAAAGCAGCGGCCTCGAAATCGGAATCGTCACGTCCATCGTCGGGATCTGGCAATACCGCATCACCTTCACGGGCGAACAAAACCACGCCGGCACCACGCGGATGGCCATCCGCAAGGATGCTGGACTGGCGCTCGCCCGATTTTGCGTCGATATCGACGAGCGCTTCCCCGCGGCCTGCGGCCCACGCACGGTGTGGACCACCGGCCGCATCACCCTCGATCCCGGTGCGCCGAGCATCATCCCGGGAGCGGCGGAAATGCTGTTCCAGATTCGCGACGACGACGGCAGCGTGATTGCGCGGCTGGAGGATCTCCTCCGCAGCATGGCCGCAGAAGTCGACAAACGGGGCCGTTGCACTGTCGCCGTCGAACGCATTCGCACCGGTGCGCCCGCGCTGATGGATGTCTCCTTCCAGCAGGCCATCGAACAAGCCAGCGCAGCCTTTGCCGGCGGCAGGTCACTCCGCATGCCGAGCGGCGCCGGTCACGACGCCCAGGTTCTCGCGACCGTCATGCCGGCGGGCATGCTGTTCGTGCCCTCGATCGGCGGCATCTCGCACCACTGGACCGAGAACACCGCTGACGCCGACATCGTCACGGGGGCCGAGGTCTTTGTCGAAGCGTGCCGGCGGCTGTTGGCCCGGTGAGACGGCGCGTAAGGGACGACATGGCTGCTGGCACCAAGCCGACCTATTCGATCCGGGATATTCCACCGAGCGTGTGGGTCCTCGGTTTCGTCTCGATGCTGATGGATGTCTCGTCGGAGATGATCCACGCCCTGCTGCCGATCTACCTGGTTTCGGTGCTTGGCGCATCGATGGTGACGGTCGGAATCATCGAGGGCATCGCCGAGGCGACCGCCTCCATTACAAAGATATTCTCCGGCGCACTCTCGGACCGGCTCGGCAAGCGCAAATGGCTCGCGGCCGCCGGCTACGGTCTTGCGGCTTTCACCAAGCCGGTGTTTCCGCTGGCGCCGACCATCGCCTGGCTGGTGGCGGCGCGTTTCGTCGACCGGATCGGCAAGGGCATTCGCGGCGCCCCGCGCGACGCGCTGGTGGCAGACCTCTCGCCGGCCGATCTGCGCGGCGCGAGTTTTGGCTTACGCCAATCGCTCGACACGATCGGCGCCTTCCTGGGCCCCCTGCTCGCCATTGCCCTGATGTGGTGGACAGCCGACAACTTCAAGGCGGTGTTCTGGTTTGCCGTGATTCCAGCCTTCCTGGCGCTGGCCCTGATCGTTTTCGCCGTGCGGGAACCGGATCGGCCGCAACAGCTGCGCACCGTGCGCAATCCGATCAGCCTGGCCGAGATCAAGAACCTCGGGCCGGCCTATTGGTGGGTGGTGGCGGTGGCGAGCGTATTCACGCTGGCGCGCTTCAGCGAGGCATTCCTGGTTCTGCGCGCCCAGAATGTCGGGCTGCCGATCATGCTCGTGCCCGCCGTGCTGGTGGCCATGAATGTCGTCTACGCCGTCGCGGCCTATCCCGCCGGCGTCATCTCGGATCGCATCGGCCGCACGGCCGTGCTGGCGGGCGGCATTCTGTTGCTGGTTGCCGCTGACATCGCGCTGGCCCTGCTGCCGTCGATCGGCGGCGTTGCGCTGGGCGTCGTTCTCTGGGGCCTGCATATGGGGCTGACGCAAGGGTTACTGGCCGCCCTCGTGGCGGATACCGCGCCGGCCGAGTTGCGCGGCACGGCCTACGGATTCTTCAACCTGCTCGGCGGCGTGGCGATGCTCGCCGCCAGCATCATTGCGGGCAGCCTCTGGGACGTCACGGGGCCGCAGGGGACGTTCCTGGCCGGCGCCGGCTTCGCGCTGGTCGCGCTGGCGGGGTTGCTGGTGGTGCATGGCAAGATCGGCAAACGGACCGGTCACCTGAGCCCGATGCCGGATTGAACGGCCGGCAGGCGCGCCGGCCGTGGCCGCAGCGGTTGACCGGCGCCGCCGCGCGCCGCGCGAAATGTCCGTGCCAGAGAGCCCGGAGTTTCGTACCCGCTTGGCGACAAGGAGTCGCGTTTGGCTTTCTTGCAAACGGCTGAACTTGCCGCCATTTTCGTAAGCGAGGTAAAGTTCTCGCATGTTGTTGCTCCAGGCCCTCCCCACATCGATCGGCGTTGCCGCCATTGCGCCGGCGTTGCTGGTGCTTTGGCTCGTCATTGCCGCCGACGAGCGACCCGGCCCGCCCACGCGGGTATGGCTCGCTTTCATACTCGGGGCCGCCAGCATTTCGCTGCTGGGCATTGCGCGCGCCCCGTTTGCCGCGATCCTCGCGGTGCCGGGAAACCCCTGGATGACGCAGGGCCTGCGTTCGGTCTTCGGCGTCGCCGCGCCCGAAGAGATCGTGAAGGTCCTCGTGATCATCGCGGTGTCGGTGCGGCGGCGTACGTTTGCGGACCCGATGGATACCGTGGTCTATGGCGCGGCTGCCGGCCTCGGCTTCGCGGCTTACGAAAACCTCGCTTATCTCGTGCAGCACTCCGACATGTGGCGTTCGCTGGCCGCGTTGCGCAGCGTGCTGACGGTGCCGTTTCACGGTGCGCTCGGCATTATCGCAGGCGCCTATATCGCGATTGCGCGCGCAGGAACGGCGCTGGGCGCACACCGCCATCATCGCGACTGGGCGCGGATTTCAAGTTGGTGCCTGGCGCTGTTCGCACCGGTAGCATTGCATGCCGCATTCGATTTTCCGCTGCTGACATTGCAGAAACATCCCGATCTCGGCCCCAATACGCGAATGCTGCTCGGGGCGACCAGCCTGCTGATCGGCTTCAGTTCGATCGGATTTGCCATACGGCTGGTGCGGCGCGTCGGCCGGCATCATGCGCCACGCACCGAAATCGCGCGTGAGCGGCTGAGCCAGTTGCGGCGGATGTGGGCCCTGCTGCTCGTGGGCAGCGGGGCCGGCTTCGCCGGGGCTGCTTTCGTGCTGACCTCGCTCCATCACTGGTTCGTCAATCCCGACCGCAACGCGTCGCTGCTTCTGATTCCGCTCGGCCTGACCTCCATTCTGATCGGCTTGGGGTTGTTGCTGGCGACGTCGGCGGTTTACGTGTTCGGCCGCAACCGGATCCGGACGAGTTCGGACGGCTTTTCGTCCGCGCCCGAGCCAGGCGGAACGCCGTCCTTCCGTCGTTGATCTCGCTCAAAAAGCCCGCTACCGGCCGGCTGCGCACGAACTATATTGAGTACTCCATCGGCGCGGCAGGCATCGGGAGTTTCCAATGACCCTTCCCCAGGATAACCCGCCAGACATCGGCAAACTGCAGTCCGAAATGAACGCCGTGGTGAAGGCGCATTGGAAAGCCTTCCTGTTCGAAGGCATCGTCCTGGCTTTGCTCGGCCTGGCTGCGATGATCGTGCCGCCGCTGGCGAGCCTCGCCGTCACCATCTTCCTCGGCTGGATGTTCCTGATCAGCGGCGTTGCCGGGCTGTTCGCCACCTACTGGGCGCGGCAGATGCCGGGCTTCTGGTGGTCGCTGTTTTCGGCGGCGCTGGCCGTTCTGGCCGGCGGCATCCTGCTCGCAAAACCCGAGCAGGGCATCCTCACGCTCACCATCGTGATCGGCGCGTATTTCCTGGCCGAAGGCGTCGTCACCATCATGTACGCGCTGGAGCACCGCCGCGAATTGTCGGGACGCTGGTCCTGGCTGCTGATCTCAGGCGTGATGGACCTCCTGATTGCGTTCATCATCGTCGCCGGGCTGCCGGGTTCGGCGGAATGGGCGATCGGCCTCCTGGTCGGGATCAATCTCGTGCTCGGCGGCGCGTCGATGGTCGGCATGGCGCTCGCCGCGCGCAAATCCTGACGCCCCGATTATGGGGATGACAAGCCCGGACGGGTGCGCTATAGAGCCCGCCATGATCATGATCGCCGCCAACAGCTTTTGGTATTTTAGCTACGACAGCTCGCTGGCGGTGGGAGGATCGCGCTCAATCTGACGAATTGAAGCCAAGAAGTCCGAACAGCCGCCAAACCTGGCGGCTTTTTTATTGGCCGGCAGGTTCCCAACGAACAGGAGCCACAGCCGTGTTGAGCACCACCGACGACCTTCGAATTAGCGAACTGAAAGAGCTGAGTACGCCGCAGGAGGTGATGCGTGAGATACCGCGCACCTTGACCGCGACGCGTGTGGTGATGGCGGCGCGCAACGCCATCCACGCCATCCTGAACGGGACCGACGACCGCCTGCTGGTCGTCGTCGGCCCCTGCTCGGTCCACGATCCCGTCGCCGCCGTCGCGTACGCCGAGCGCCTCGCCGCCTTGCGCGAGCAGCTGGCCGACCGCCTCGAGATCGTGATGCGGGTCTATTTCGAGAAGCCGCGCACGACGGTCGGATGGAAGGGGCTGATCAACGATCCCAACCTCGACGGCAGCTTCGATATCAACAGGGGCCTGCGGCTGGCGCGCAACGTGCTGTCGGCGGTGAACAATCTCGGCCTGCCGGCGGGAACGGAATTCCTCGACATGACGACGCCGCAATACATCGCCGACCTGATGGCATGGGCGGCGATCGGCGCGCGCACGACCGAGAGCCAGATCCATCGCGAGCTGGCGTCGGGGCTTTCCTGCCCGGTCGGCTTCAAGAACGGCACCGACGGCAATGTCCGCATCGCCGCGGACGCCGTGAAGTCCGCCTCGCATCCGCACCATTTCATGGCGGTGACCAAGGGCGGCCGCTCGGCGATCGCGGCGACCACCGGCAACGAGGACTGCCACATCATCCTGCGCGGCGGCAACCAGCCGAACTACGACCGGGACAGCGTCGATGCCGCGTGCGTCGAACTTGTCCGTGCCGGCGTGGCGCCGCGGATCATGATCGACACCAGCCACGCCAACAGCAACAAGAAGCCGGAGAACCAGCCGCTGGTCGCGGCCGACATCGCCCAGCAGATCTCGAACGGCGAGCAGCGCATCACCGGCGTCATGATCGAGAGCAACCTGGTCGCCGGCCGTCAGGACGTGGTGCCGGGCAAGCCGCTCGTCTACGGGCAGAGCATCACCGACGGCTGCATCGGCTGGGAGACGACGGTGTCCGCACTGAACGTGCTGGCCGATGCGGTGGCGACGCGAAGGAACGCGCAGTCGCGCAAGCTGCGGGAGGAGCGTTTGGCCTAGGGCGCGTACTCATAGATTTCCGGGATGTCCGCGCCGCTCCGATAACGACTGCTCTTGTGCAGGCGCAGCAAACGACGCGACGGGCCAACAACGGACATCCCGCAAGCCCGCCCCGCACGATGCTTCATGCGTGTCACGAGCCACGGTTGGAACGAGGATGCAGGCTCCTGCTATCACTTGGTGAGCGAGCGGAGAGGACCGATGGAATGCACGATCCGGCCGGCGCGTGAGGACGACGCCGACGAAATAAGCGCGGTCATTTTACGTACATTGCGCGAAACCAATGCGAAGGACTATGCAAGAGAGATCATCGAGAGGATCGAGCACAGCTTTAGTCCGAGCGCAGTGCTGGGGCTAATCGGCAAGCGCACCGTCTTTGTCGCCGCGATTGGCAGTCGTGTCGTTGGAACAGCAAGCCTCGATGGAAGCGTAGTCCGGACGGTCTTCGTGTCCCCTGACGTTCAGGCCCGGGGTATAGGCAAGCTGCTGATGGCCGAGGTCGAGCGCACGGCACGCGAGAGAGACATACCCAGGCTGGCTGTCCCTTCTTCACTCAGCGCCGAAACGTTCTACGCGCAGCTCGGGTTCAGGGCCGTGCGCGATAGCTACTATGGTGAAGAGCGCACGATCATCATGGAACGATCATTGGAGGACCGTCCGTAGGTGTGGGTAGGGTCATCTTCGGCCAATTCAGCGGGGATTGTCGGCCGGTTGATGTCCGCTTTTCCCCGAAAGCGGTGCCGGTGGAGAGGCCAGATCGGGAGCATTGAGTTTGGTCGGATGCCCGTGATTCAAACTCCCAAGCTGGGGGTATCGAATCATGCGCGATGAACTCGCCGATTACGGCAACCTGATCCGGAAGCGTGGACGCCTAAATCCGGCTACTTATCCTCCAAATGGATGATTATCCAAGCAATCACACGTCGTACGCTTGGCAAGAATTGACCAACCTGTGGCGTACTTCACACGAAGAAATCACACTCCGAAATATACGTTCCCGCAGCGGTCAGGCCCGTCACCAAGCTGTAGCGGCTGGGGTGCCGGGCAATTAAGACAACATTTTTGGAATAGTGCGATGATTAACTCGGTCATTCGATTGCTCTCAATTGCGATTCTTCTTGCTCCTATTTCGGGATATGCCACCACTGATCAAGCCCACATTCAATTTTGTTGGGCGATGGGAAAGCACGACCACACCATCTACTTCGCCGAAATTGAGAATCGCGAGGATCGCCAGGCGAGCTTCGATACGCTGCTGGAGATTTCGGGCATCGATCACCTCGCGGTGAAATGCAGCACATCAGATTTGGCAACGCATCGTTTGGCGCGCGCGGCGTTGCTCAAAGATTGGTTGCAGTCCGAGTTCGAAATCGTGAACACCACGTTCTTGTCGGATCTCGACTACTAGCTATCACGACAAGGTTGAAAGCGAACGGCGAAAGGCCGCTTCGCTCATCTTCCGACCGTCACGCCCGCGGTTGAACGCAAGGCGTCCTTGAGGCTCGTGGCCTTCATGTCGTCGAGCACTTCCCGCGTCAGGACCGTGGTTTGTCCGGGAATGTCAGGGATCGGTTCGGTCGCCCGCGGCGTCGAAAGGCGATTGGCTTTATATGGCGCTGCTGGGTCGACATGGGGATCGCGGTCGGCGGCCTGTGTCCGAACGGCGCTTTGTTTCGCACGCCGGGTTGCCTTGAGCGTATCCATCGACTGCGAAGAGCTGGCCGATCCCGGAGCGGACGCCGGCGCATGGCGCGGCTGTCCGGCGGCGACGGCAAATGCACCGTCGCAGAAGCAGACAGCGGCAACCGCGATCATTCGCAACATTCTGGCGGGCATGCGATCTCCCATGTCAGATTTGAGTGCGCGCCCTAGCAGCCTCGGCAGATGCTCTTGATCTTGCGGTCGAGCGCTGCATTTTCCTTGCTCAGCGGATCGTTCGGGTCGCTCAGGTTTTTCTCGCTGGGCACATCGCTGGCGCGTGGCTGGCGATGTCCTACCGGCGCCTGGATCACCCCTCCGCCTCCACTTCCACTTCCGCCCGAATTCTTCGAAACGGACGAGGACCCTTGCGCGAACGCGTCCGCCCCGCCGATCAGGACCACCAGTGCCATCGAGAGGATTGTTGTTCGCATGTTGGTTCTCCCGTTTCCTGTTTCTATCCTATCGCGCCGGGACGTCGATCGTTGCGCAATTGCGGCGTCCCTGGGCGGCACAGTCCTGCGCCTTTCGTACATCGGCCATGGTGGCAAGCAACCAGATTCCGGCGGCCACCAGCACCACGAAGAAGCCAAGCATCACGGCATTTTCGATTCCGCGATTGCTCTCGTCTTCCGGCGGCTCCCGTTTCCCCTCGCCGTCCTCCGCCATCGCCGATCACGGCTTTGGCGGATAGAGGTGAACGTCGCCGCAATAGTCGACGATACGATACTGCGTTTCCGAGGATAGATCACATTCCCTGGAACTTGCATGCGACAAATAATGCGGGCCAATCGGCGCCTTTCCGTGGCCCCCGGGAATATCGAGCACATAATCCGGCTGGCACAGGCCGGAGACGCGGCCCCGCAAGCGGCGCATCAGTTCCTGGCCCTCTGCGATCGTGGTGCGCAGATGCGCCGTTCCCGGCGCAAGATCGCCATGATGCAGGTAATACGGCTTGATCCGGTTTTCGACGAAGGCCCGCATCAGCGCCTCCAGAACAGCCGCATCGTCATTGATGCCGCGGAGCAGCACCGTCTGGCTCACCAGCGGAATGCCGGCATCGGCCAGCCGCGCACAAGCCGTGCGCGCCTCATCAGACAATTCGCGCGGATGATTGGCATGAACGGCGATCCAGGTCGTCACGCCGTCAACCCGCAACGCCTTGATCATGTCCTCATCGATGCGCGCCGGCGCCGCCACCGGCACGCGGGTGTGGATGCGGACGATTCTGACGTGATCGAGGCTCGCGAGGTCGGTCATGATCTCGGCCAGCCGCCGTGGCGACAACATCAGCGGATCGCCGCCGGTCAGGATGACTTCCCAGATTTCCGTGTGCTCGCGAATATAGTCCAGCGCCTCGCGATAGGCGGCCTCCGACAGCGCCGTTGCCTTGCCCGGCCCGACCATCTCGCGGCGAAAGCAGAACCGGCAATACACCGCGCAGACATGCACCAGCTTGAACAGCACGCGGTCGGGATAGCGGTGGACGATGCCGGGAACGGGCGAATGCGCGTCGTCGCCGATCGGATCGGCGTTTTCGCCGGGAGCTTCCACCAGCTCCAGCGCGCTCGGAATGAATTGCCGCGCGATCGGATCGTCAGGGTTTTCAGTGTCGATCAGGCTGGCGATATCAGGCGTCACGGCGATGGCGTAGCGCGCGGCGACCCGTTCGAGGTCGGCGAGATCGGCAGCCTTCGCCAACCCGCGCTCGACGAGATCGGCGGGCTGCCGCAGCGTTGCCGCCAGTTTCGGATCGATCCTGTTCATGTCTCACCTGCCGGTGGCGTCCACACCACCTGATCCACCCGCAGCGCGCCGCTGGCCAGCATCACCAGCCGGTCGAAACCGAGGGCGACGCCGCTCGACTGCGGCATCGCGGCAACCGCTGCGAGAAACTCCTCGTCCAGCGGATAGCGCTCGCCATAGCGCCGCTCCTTCTCGTCCATGTCAGCGGCGAAACGACGACGCTGCTCGGCCGCGTCGGTCAATTCGCCAAACCCATTGGCGAGTTCGACGCCGCAGGCATAGACCTCAAAACGTTCGGCGACGCGCGGATCGGCCGCCTTCGTCCGCGCCAAGGCCGCTTCCGGCGCCGGATATTCGAACAACACGGTCAAACGCCCCTGCCCCAGATTAGGTTCGACATGCTCGACCAGCACCTTGCTGAAAATGTCCGACCAGGTGTCGTCATCCGTGATCCGTACTCGCGCGCTCGCCGCCGCCGCAAGTGCGGCGCGATCGCCCTCGCCATTGCTGATCGTGGCCAGTAGATCGATCCCGGCAAAGCGCTCGAATGCCGCCGCCACGGTTAGCAGTTCCGGCTCGGCAAAGGGATCGGCCATTCTTCCCCGAAACGAAAACCGGCCGATTCCGGTCGCCTGCGCCGCATGTGCGATCACGACGATGGTGTCGGCTATCACAGCTTCATAGCTTGCGTCTGCGCGGTACCATTCCAGCATCGTGAATTCGGGCAAATGCAGATCGCCGCGCTCGCGGTCGCGGAACACGCGCGCGAACTCGAATATTTTGGCTTCACCGGCGGCGAGCAGTTTCTTGGCGGCGAACTCCGGCGACGTCCGCAAATAGCGCGTCGCGCGCGTGCCGTCGCGGCCGATGACTTCGGTGCGCGGCGCATGCAGATGCGTCTCGTTGCCCGGCGACACCTGGAGGATTCCGGTCTCAACCTCGTAAAACCCTGCTCGTGGAACCAGGCCCGCACCGCCTTCGTGATCGCGCCTCGCGCCATCAGGAACGGCTTTCGATCGGCGTGCCGCGCGGGCGACCACCATGGCGACGGCTGGTCGGTCCCAACCATCAGCGACGGTCCTTGCTCAGCCACGGAGCGCTCTCCGCAGCGCCTGAATGGGCATTCAAGGAATCGACAAACACCATTGAAATTGTTCGACTTTCTCTGTGATAGCGCCAGCAGGCGGCAAAGTCCCGCGCTTGATCCACCTTTTCATGGCGAAACCCGCGCGCCTTGTCCATTCCGCTCGATGGCCGAGGCCGAGTGCTGAACCTTGTGGTCCGCTCCACAGTCCAATGGCCAGAATTTGCAACAGGATACGGGCATGTCTGGCGGTTGGCTGGGAAGAACTGCAACCCTTTTGTTAGTCGGCCTCGTCACCGCGGTGCCAGCCTGCGCCGACGGACCGGGGCCCGAATTCAAGCATCTGGCTGACGAGACGTTCACCTCCCCCGACGGTCAGGTGCGCGTCGAGCAGTATTCGATGGAACGCGACAATGATGTTCTCCACCAGTTCTGGACCTTCGACGCGAAGCAACACGGCTCTCACCTGAATCGCGGCGAAGGCGTCGATCTTGCAGGATATCGCGGCGGATATCGCTTCAGTCCCGACAGCCAATGGCTGGTGCGGATGCAGAAACTCGGCGCGGGGTATCACACGTTGTTGCTCTACCGGCGCGACGGAAATCGATTTTCACCGGCAACCGCGAAGCCGCTTGGCGACATGGCCTGGGACTATTTCTTCAGCCAGCCGGTGTCCAGGAAGATGCATCGGAAATCCAGGGATCGCGCTTCGCTCAATCACAAGCAGGTAAATCTGCTTGAGGGGATGGACGATAATTACGCCTGGATGGGAAGGCGTTGGCCAGACAGCCGCTATATCGTGCTCACCCTTTCGTTCGATTCACAGGGTGAGGACAAGCCGTTGCCCTGGATCAGCGGCTGGCGCTGTGTCTTCGATACGAAAACCGGTCAATTCTCGATTCCTGCCGATTTCGCCAGCCACAACGCCAAGGCAGTCAAGTTCCCCGACCGCAGCCGCCGAACCGCAGCCGCCGATAAGCACAGCAAAATAGGGCCGTTACGGCCCTGAGGCACACCTCCGGGAATGGCGGCAAAACGCTGGCATCGACGGGCAAAATCAGTATGTTGCAGCCCGAAACCGCCCGATCGGCCCCGCGGACGCCCATGTCCGGATTGGCCGAAGGCCAGAAATTCAGGAAAACCGCTTTGAAAGTCATCGCCAGTTCTATTCGCAAGGGCAACATCATCGAGCAGGACGGCCGGCTTTACGTCGTCCTCACCGCCGAAAACATCCATCCCGGCAAGGGAACTCCGGTCAGCCAGATCGAAATGCGCCGGATCGGCGACGGCGTGAAGATTTCGGAACGCTACAAGACCACCGACCAGGTCGAGAAGGCCACCGTCGAGGATCACAATTTCAATTACCTGTATGAAGATGCCGACGGCTTCCATTTCATGAATGCCGAGACCTACGACCAGGTCCAGATTTCCAAGGAAATCGTCGGCTCGGCCGCGCCCTATCTGCAGGAGAACATGACCGTGAAGCTGTCGCTTCACGACATGAATCCGGTCTCGATCCAGCTTCCGCAGCGCACGACTCTCGAAGTTGTGGAGACCGAGCCGGTCACCAAGGGCCAGACCGCGTCTTCCTCCTACAAACCTGCTATCCTCTCCAACGGCGTTCGCACCGCAGTGCCGCCGCACATCGGAACGGGAACGCGGATCGTGGTGATGACCGAGGATGGCTCTTACGTCGAACGCGCGAAGGATTAAGATCGCGCATTAGATTGCGGGGCATGCGCCGGGGGGCGATGCATTGAATACCAGGGTTGTCCGCTTGCTCACGCGTTGGCTGGCAGCCCTTTGTTTGCTCCCGGTCGGGCTCACCGGCGCTGCCGCCGAGGAATTCAGGACCCCGTCGATATCAGCCGTCCGCGTCGAATGGCGGGCGGTTGTCGATCAGCTCCGCACCGAGATCGCCACCGGGCCATCGATCGCTTCCCGATTTACGTTCGCCGGCCAGCGGCGCGTGCCGGCATGGGATCCGCGCTCGACGCCCGCGCTGGTGCAACTGAACGCCATCAACGCAAGCATGTTCGCCGGGATCGGACGCAGCCCGGTGCCGGTGCTGCTGCCGTTCGATACCGCGGGCTACCTCGAAGACCAGGCCGACTACACGTTACTGCCGCTGTCGCGCTACCAGGCCGACTTCCGCCCCGCAGACCTGTTTCACGCCGGTCCGGCCGGCTACGACGCGGTGTTTTCGCTGCAGCCCGGCGCAGGCTCAGGTCTGCCGTCGCGGACCTTCGCCAGGCCGGTCGAAGTGCAGATCACCGGCTCGATCCTCGTCTACGACCTCGCCGATCCGCTCGGTGGCAGGGGCGAGCCGGTCAAGGCGCTGGCGGCGCAGTTCCCCGGCATGCGCCGCTTCATCCGCGAAGGCTATGTGCGCTACGCCTTCACGCGCTTCGGCGTGCCCTATGTGGTGTCGATCCAGTGTCTCGATTCCGCGCCGCGGGCGCGGCGGCTGGCCTGCCGCGAGGCCTATCCCATTGCCGAGCGCTTCCTGAAGGCCCTGCGCATCGCCGGCGGACAACCGGCGCAGCCGCGCCACGACATTTCGTCCGAGATCGCCGAACGCCCGACGGCGGTTTCGCCCGACTTCACCTATTACCCGGGCGGCGACATCATCGCCCGCAGCAGCGTGCGCAGGGGCGGCGGACGCGCCGACTACGCCGCCTATTCGCAAATCCGTTTTCCGCTCGAGAAAGCCCCGGCCGCGATCCGCTCGCAATCCTTCGGCAGGAAAAATTCCGAGGTAGGCCGCGGCGTTTATCCATGGCGTGACAATTTTTGCGAAGCCCGCAGCTTCCAGGTCGGGCAATGCGCCGCCGGCTTCGGCCACCAGGGCCAGGATGTCCGCGCCGCACCCTGCCCGCCGAACCACAACAGCGAAAGCAGTTGCCATCCGAGGAAGCAGGCCGTCGTGGCCGTCCGCGACGGCATCCTGATCCGCTCACCGAGGCAGCAGGCGGCAACGCTGCAGATCAACACCCGCAACGAGCACATCCGCTTTCGCTACATGCACATGAACCCGTCAGCCATGGATGCGGATGGCATTCTCAACGGGCGCCGGGTCGCCGAAGGCGAAAAGATCGGCGTGGTCTCCAACTATCTCGATTTCCCGAACGGCACGTCATACCACCTTCATTTCGACGTGCAGGTGTTCACGCGCGACGGCTGGATCTGGGTCAACCCCTACACCACCCTGATCGCGTCCTATGAACGGCTGATCCGCGGCCGCGGCCGCGAGATCGGCACCGATCCGCCGGCTGTCGCCGCCGTGGTGCAGGCGCTGCCGGAGGATGTGCTTCGTCACAATGCCCGGGAAGGCCGCGAGAACTAGGGCGTGGCCCTGCACTCGACGTGAAGTTCGAGTTGCCGCGAGAAGAATGGGCTCACCAGGTGAAGGGACTCCCGAAAGGCGAGTGCCAAAAAGGCAGGCTGCGTGGGCGCGCGTGGCGGAAGTCAGTCCCCGGCCTGCGTCGCCGGTTCTTGATGCCCCCTTGCGGCTCGCCGCTCAACAGCACCACGGCCCCGTTCACGCGCTCCGACCTGGCGGGAGGACGACGACGATCGCGCCCAGCTTCATCCGATTCACGAGATCGATGACGTCCTCATTGGTCATGCGGATGCAGCCGGACGAGATGGCTTGGCCGATATATTCCGGCTGGTTGGTGCCGTGGATGCGGTACAGGGTGTCCTTGTTGCCCTGGTAAAGGTAGATCGCCCGCGCGCCGAGCGGATTTTCCGGACCTCCGGCGATGCGCTTGGGGTAAGGGCCGAGCCGGGCCTGGATATCCGCCGTCGGAATCCAGTCGGGCCATTCAGCCATACGGCCAACCGTCGCGACGCCGGACCAGGCCAGCGCTTCCTCACCCACCGTCACGCCGTAGCGGACCGCCTTGCCTCCCGGCAGGACGTAATACAGATAACGTGCATTGGTATCGACCAGGATCGTGCCCGGCTGCTCCTTGCGCATGTAGTCGACAATATGCCGACGATAGGTCTCGGGAATGTCCGCCCGCGCATAAGGCGGATGGGCCAGCAACTGCCGGTCCCTTTGGGTCAAACTGGCACTCGACGTCGGTGAGAGCGTCGCTTGCATGCAACCGCCCAGCACAGACCCGAATAACCCCACAAGCAACAACGCCACCCCGGACTTCGACACAGCCAGTCCTCCAAAGCGTCACATCGGGCGCCATTTGCTGCTCAAATAGTGCAGAAATAAAGGCATTGTTGAAAAACACCCGTGCGATAACGTGGGCGAGTGTTTGTCCATCGATCACCGCGCCCGCAAGACGACAAGCCGGCGGCCAACCATCTGCCCTCCATCAACTCACACCGAAGCTGCGCCAGCGTTCGCCCCGATGGTGCTGATGCAGACCCCGCTAAGGAGTACTTGCCCAGCCATCGTCATTTCTTCCCGTCTGCCAGCATTCTGGCGCGGATCTCGGATTTCAGCACCTTGCCGACCTTGGAGCGCGGAAGGTCATCCCAGACTTCAATCTGCTTGGGCGTTTTAACGCTTCCGACCCGCTGCTTCACGAAAGCCGATACCGCGGCGACATCGACGGTGCGCCCTGCTCTCGGCTGCACCACAGCGACAACACGTTCGCCCCACTTATCGTCAGGCAGACCGATGACGGCACAATCCTGAATGGCTTCATGAGCCTGAAGGGCGTTCTCGACTTCGACGGAATAGACGTTGAAGCCGCCAGTAATGATCATGTCTTTGGCGCGATCGACGATGTAAAGGAAATTGTCCGCGTCCAGATATCCGATATCACCCGTATGATGCCAGCCGTGCACGGAGGCCTCCGCCGTTGCTTGCGTGTTCTTGTAGTACCCATCCATCACCAGCGATCCACGAACGACGATTTCGCCGCGTGCTCCTGAAGGCATCAGATTGCCGTCGCCGTCCATGATGCCGACCCGAACCAGCGGCCCGACACGGCCCGCCGACGACAGACGTCCAGTCGCGATCGAACCATCTGTATTGTAGTGGTCCTCAGGCGGCATCATCGAGATCATCATCGGCGCTTCGGTCTGCCCAAAGAGCTGTGCCATCGGGCCGATCTTTGCCAGCGCCTCGGTCAGACGCGCCACCGAAATAGGGGCCGCGCCGTACCAGAAACATTGCAGCGAACTGAGATCGGCGCTTCCGAGCTTCGGATGATCCAGCAGCATGTAGATGACGGTTGGCGGGAGGAATGTGTGCGTGACCCGGTAGCGGGCGATCAGATCGAGGAATTCGCCGATGTCTGGGTGATGCATGATCACCACCCGTCCTCCGAGCGTCATGATCGGAAAACACAGCACGCCGGCGGCATGCGTCAGCGGCGCGAGCGCAAGATAGGTCGGGCGCCCCTTGAACGGATAGCCCATCAGGGTCAACGCCGTCATCGTTTCAATGTTGCGTCCCGAGAGCATCACGCCCTTGGGTTTGCCGGTCGTTCCGCCGGTACCGGGGATCAGCGCAAGATCGTCGACGGGATCGCGCTGAAAGGGCTGGACGTCGACATCAGCAAGCCAACGCTCGAACGACGGCGCGAAAGACGTCTCGGTGTCGAGACATACGAGCTTGCGCAGCTTCGGCAGATCAGGCCGTATTTTGTCGACCATCGGCGCAAAGCTGCTGTGAAACAGCAATAGGCGGCAATCGAACGCATCGAGGATGAACTGGTTTTCGGCCGCCTCGTTGCGTGGATTGATCGGGCACCAGACGGCCCCGGCGCGCGAAACACCGAACACGCAGGCAAAGGCGGTCGGATCGTTGCCGGACAGGATCGCGACTTTCTCGCCGGGGTTGACGCCGGAATTGGCGAGTCCGCGTGCGATCCGATAGCTAAGGCGCTGCACGTCGCCATAGCTCTGGTCGTTTCCGTCCATAGTCAGGCATGGCGCATCAGCACCAAGCGAGGCGCCCTTATCCAGATAGTCGACAAGCCGCACGGACTACCTCCCGGAAAGAAGGCGGATGGCGCGGTCGCGCGCGCCATCCGGTTGCATCAATTGTGGACCGTCAGAATTGGATTCATCACCAGTCCGAAGCTTCGCAACTGGCCCAGCAGTTCGCGATGTCCGAACGCCTGACAACCGGAGGCAAAGCCAACCTTCCTGGGAGCCGTCTGCAGCAGCGAGAAGGCGGCGTAGGCCTGCAGCATTCCGGTCTGCTTGTAATTGCAGTTCCCATGGATCACGCAATGGGCGCGACCGAGCGGTCCCGATGCATAGACAGAGTCGAGCGAGGTATTGACGCGCGGATTTTCGCGCGGCGGCATGGTTGCTTGCAGCGTTGCCGCGATGTCGGCCAACGCCTTCTCCTGCTGGTCAGGCGGGAGCGGCTTGATTTTCTCTTTCACCATCTCCTGGGTCTGAACCACGCCCAACATGACGTCGCGCTGCATGACGCCGCCGAGCACCCTGCAATTCGACACGCGCGGATCGTTCTTGAACCAGACCGGATGCGCAGTCCCGCCCCACGGCACGGCGATGGCGCCCTCATGCTGACCGGGAACGTTGACCTCGAAATTGGCAGTCACATCCCATTCAACAAATTTGTTCTGGACGAGATAATACCAGTTCGCCTTGAGGATGGTGAAAATCGTCTGCGTCGAGGCATAGGTGGGAAAGCCCTTCCACAGTACCAGGATGTCGAGCGTATCGAGGCCGGGCGTTTCGAGGCATATGTTCGCTGCGATTTCACCCGTCGTGTACATCTGCGCGATGTTGGGCGCGAGCAGCAATCCTTTTGCGGCGAATTTTTCTCCCCAACGTTCCTGCGCCAGCAGCACCCAGTCCTGTTCGCCGGTCGTATCGGAATAATGACAGCCGGCGGCAAGACAGGCTTCGACAACTTCCGGGCCATACTTGATGAATGGGCCGACCATATTGCTGACGACCTTCGCGCCCCTGAACAGCTTGGTCAGTGCTTCGACCGTGTGCTCAACCTCGGCAATCTCATAGTCCGCGGTTTCGATACCGGGAATTTTCTCGACGACGGCTTTCACTTTGGCGGCGTCGCGGCCGGCGGCAATGAAGGGAATGTTGTATTCCCGTAGATATTCGCAAACCAGACGCCCCGTGTACCCCGAGACGCCATAGACGACGACAGGCTTCTTCTCGCTCATGTCCATATCCTCCCGAATTTCTGTTCTTGGCGTTTGGTAATTTACGTGCCCATGCCGCCGTCGACCGGCAGGCCGGCGCCGGTGATGAAGCGCGCCTCGTTCGAGCAAAGGAAAACAGCGGCGTCCGCCATGTCGCCGACCTCGCCCAACCGGCCAAGCGGTGTCTGCTCGACGACCGAGGCGACGGCGGCACCGACGTCAGGTGCCAATCCTGCGGCAACGATGTCATTGGCCAGTTGCATTCCCATCTCGGTGGGAACAAGCCCGGGATAGAGACAGTTGACCCGCACGCCATAGCCGAGCTTGCCGGCTTCGACAGCGGCTACCCGCGTCATGCGGTCGACCGCCGATTTGGTGCCGGAGTAGCCGGCAATGGCCGGGAATGCGATCGTGGCCGCGACCGAGGCAATATTGACGATGGCGCCGCCGGCGCCGGCACTGCCGCCCGGTCGCATGGCGCGAAACGCGTGCTTCATGCCGAGACCGGTGCCGACGATGTTGACGTCGCACATCCGGCGCAGGTCCTCGGCCTTGAGATCGACGACGAGCGAGGTGATCTCGATGCCTGCATTGTTGATCAGGATGTCGTAGCCGCCGAGCGTGGCGATGGTGGCGGCAACGGCCTTTTCCCATTGCGCGTCGTCGGTGACGTTCAGTTCTACGAAGCCGGTCTTGGCGCCTGTCTTTGCAAGACGGCCGGCCGTGTCTTTGCCGAGATCGGCGAGAATGTCGCCGATCATCACCGACGCGCCGGCGTTCGCCAACGCCTCTGCGATCGCAGCGCCGATGCCTCGCGCGCCACCAGTGACCAGAGCCTTGCGGCCAGCCAGATTTTTCGCACTCATCCGTAGCTCCTCCCCTTGTGATTTCCGTTGTGACGCGCCGAGGCGCGCCGCGAGCGCTTTCTCCCGATGCACAGCTTCTTCCGGCCGTGAATCCGAAAACTTGACAGTTGTCCAAGATTATCTTGACGATTGTCAAAAATCTTGACACTTGTCAAGCAATCCTTAACAGGGAGGGACGAGGATGATTTCGGAAGGCATTTCGGGGCACTATTGCCGCCGAAGTGACGCGGCGATTCGGAGTGTTGGGACGTGCGCAAGCAATCTGCAGAGAGGCAGCGGAAAATTGAAACGCCGAGCCGGCTAAACAAACCTTCCGATCGAATCGAGCGATCGCGTGTCGATAAATTCAGTGCACGACGAATCGAACTTGCCGAGGCTGCGTTGGAAACCTTGGCTGAGCTCGGCTATGCGAGGACCAGCCTGCGCGAGATCGCACAGAAGTCGGAGTTTACGCACGGTGTGCTGCACTATTACTTCACCGACAAGGTCGACCTGATCTGCTGTTGCGTTCGTCACTACAAGGCGAAGTGTGTTACGCGGTACGACCAGATCACGTCGGCGGCGCAAAGCCGCGACGAATTGTTGAAGGGTTTTCTGGAAAAGCTGGGTGAGACGGTTCGCGACGAGGCGCAGATGCATCGCCTTTGGTACGACCTTCGCTCGCAGTCTCTGTTTGAAGAGGCCTTTCGCGACGACGTAGCCGAGATCGACAAGAGCCTGGAAGACATGGTGTGGCGCATCGCCTCGCGCTTTGCCTCACTCGGTGGTCGACAGCCTGTCGTCTCCCGGGGGGCGCTTTATGCGCTGTTTGATGGGCTATTCCAGCGATGCCTGCTGCGACACCTCTCCGGGGATCGTACGGCGATCGCAGATCTGCAGGAAGAAGTGGGGCGGCTCCTCCCGACCGTTGCATAGCAACTGCGGATTTTGGGAGCCGCCGCGCAGGCGAGCGAGCGGCGATGCTAGTTCTTACGAAGCTGCCGCGCTGGCCACTGTCTTCCGTGCCGGCGGCGTCCAGCGGAACGCTGCGCCGAACCGGTTCCAGACATTGATCGAGGCCACCGCCGACGTGAGATAGGCAAGCTCCTTCTCCGAAAACTCGGCGCTCGCTTGCACAGCACGCCAGTGCTCATGGATGCAAGGCGGCCGATTGTTCAAGGACTCGCGATGAGCAATGGCTGCACGTTTGCGCCGCCTGCCATCAGGGGATTCGACGGCTCGAACTGCTCGCGCAGTTCTCGTTTCCGGACGAGAGCGCGCGCAACAACAAAGGCTTCCTTCAGGCTTCTAGCTCGCCGGAGCGCAACGTTGAAAAAGGCATCGCCGAAATAGGTCCACTTGGCCTTGTCCTGGCAGCCGAACGATGGATGGTTGGCATCGGCCGCGGTGATGACCAGGACATCGGGGTTAGCGAGACGAGGGATAAAACTCCGGAATAGCAGGCCGAGATGACCACCACCTTGTGTCGCACGCTCGTCCGCGCCAACATATCGGCGAGATTGGACGGCGTGAGCGTTTGCGTGAGTCGCCCCGCTTTGACTGCAAGACCGTCGCGGGAGCCATGCGAGGTCAGTATCAGGAACAGAACGTCGTTCTCGGCGTCCATCCCATTGGCTGCCACTTGCAACGACATGGCCAGGGCCTCGATCGTTGCGCCTCCGCCTTTCTTCGAATTGTATTGCACGTTGACTGGGCCGCTCCCGAAACGGTCCGCCACGACCTGTGCTGCGCCGGTCGCCTCGCGTCTAAACACGCCTTGATCGCCGAAAAGGCCAAAGGACACCACGCTCACCCTGGGAGCGTCCTCAACCGCGTGCGTCGGCGAAACCGACGGCACGACCGTCAAAACAAGCGCGATGAGCGGTGCGCCGAGCCGGCTGATCCAGGAGTTGGACGTCATTGCGAACCTTGTCTCGTCATGGCTACCATAGCATAGCAGCCCAGTCCGCGACACGCGCTGGTGGCCAACTATCTGGCTTCACCAAACAAACACCAATCAGTATCCTGTTCGGCGCTAACGAGTGGAGCGTTCTGACTTCTAAGATGTTGCCGCGCCCACGGCCTGCTTCCGCGCCGGCGGCGTCCAGCGGAACGCCGCGCCGAACCTGTTCCAGACATTGATCGAGGCCACCGCCGACGTGAGATAGGCGAGTTCCTTCTCGGAGAATTCCGCACTCGCCTCTGCATAGACTTCATCGCTGACGCCGTCGCTGAGCAAGGTCAGCGCCTCCGTCCATGCCAGCGCCGCGCGCTCGCGCGGCGAGAACTGCGGCGCCTCGCGCCAGACCACCACGAGATTGAGCTTGTCGGTGGGCACGCCGAGCTTCTCGCCCTCCAGGATGTGATACTGCACGCAGAAGGCGCAGCCATTGATCTGCGAGGCGCGCAGCTTGATCAGTTCGAGCAGTTGCTTGTCCATGCCGGCCTTGCCCGCGACCTGGCCGAGCGCCAGCACGGCCGCGTAGGCGTCCGGCGTCAGCGACATGAAATCCTTGTACTCTTTGCGGGCGTGTGACATTTCGATTGCCTTATGTTATCAGGGCTCTGATTTATTATAAGAGCACTGATATGTGGCGCAAGATCGGAACTTCGGCAAAGCCAGGATCGCATCGGCCGCAAAAAGCCCGGGCCAAGGAGCCGAATAGTCGCCGAAAAGTCGGCTGTGCAAAAAACGCCTGCCAGACGTCGGAAACCATCCGCCGAAAATCCCGTGCGCGCCGCGATCCGCCCGCCGCCGCCCGGCCAGGGCAAGCGCGGCGAGCAAGGCTACCTCGCCTATCTGCTGCGGCAGGCCCAGGCCGCGACGCGGCTCGCAATGGAGCGGGCGCTGGCCGACCTCGGCGTGACCTCGCCGCAATTCGTGGTGCTGACGATGCTGCGCGCCTATCCCGGCCTGTCGGGCGCTGACCTCGCGCGGGTGGCGCTGCAGACGCCGCAAACCGTCGGCGTCATCATCCGCAATCTGGAGCGCGACGGCGCCATCAGGAAGTCGCCGCACCCGATCCATGGCCGGGTGCTGCAGTGGACGGTGACGCGGCGGGGCGCGGCCCTGCTCGAGCAGTGCCGGCGGCGCGCCGATACGATCGAGCGGCGGCTGGCGGCCGGGCTCACCACCAAGGCACAGGCCGTGATCCGCCGCTGGCTCGCCAAAATCGCCGCGGATTTGTGAGGGAATCGCCGGTTCCCGCGGCGTCTTGGCTTTTGATGCTGGTCTGCCGCGCCGCTAGACTGGCCGGATGAAACAGCCTGATTCCCGGAACGCCCCCACCCGTCGCGCCCTGCTGAAGGCCGGCATCGGCGCAGGCGCCCTGCTCGCCACGCCGCTTGCCGCGTTGGCCGCCACGCCGCCGGGCTTCGACGCGTGGCGCGACAATTTTCGCTCGCGCGCAGCTGCAAAAGGCATTTCGGACGCGACCTGGACGCGGGTGATGGGCCGCATCGAGCCTGATATGAGCGTGTTCCGGCAGATGCAGAAGCAGCCGGAATTCCACGAGCAGATCTGGCAATACATCAATCGCCGCGCCTCGGACTGGCGCATCATCAACGGCCGCGAGGCGCTGAAAAAGCATGAGGCGCTGTTCGCGCGGATCGAGCAGGATTTCGGCGTCGAGCGCGGCACCTTGCTGGCGCTGTGGGGCGTTAAATCAGCCTATGGCGATCCGCTGGTGCAGCAGAACCATATGCGCCCGATCTTTCCGGCGCTCGCAGCCCTTGCCTGGAACGAACCGCGCCGCCGCAGCTATTGGGAAACCGAGCTGATCAACGCGCTGAAAATCGTCGACCGCGGCTGGGGCACGCCGGAGGAAATGCGCGGCTCCTGGGCCGGCGCGATGGGCCACACGCAATGGATGCCGGAAGTCTGGCTCAATGTCGGCATGGACTACGACAAGGACGGCCGCGTCTCGCCGTTCGGCAAGCCCGATGACGCGCTCGGCTCCAGCGCGCGCTACCTGCTCAACCGCGGCAAGTATCACCGTGGCGAGCATTGGGGCTATGAGGTCAACGCCTCCGGCGGCGCATCGAGCGGCAGCCGGACCTACGCGGCATGGTCCGGCGCCGGCGTCACGCGCGCCGACGGAAAGCCGTTTCCGCAGCCGAATGCGTCCGCGCAGATGTGGGTGCCGGTCGCCGGCGGTCCGTCATTCCTGCTCGGTCCGAATTTCTATTCGGTGAAGAGCTACAACCCATCGATGAACTACGCGCTGGCGATCTGCCATCTCGGCGACCGCATTCTCGGCGCGCCGCCATTCATTCACCCCTTCCCCGGCTCCGAACGCGCGCTGACGCTTGCGGAAGTGCAGGAGGTCCAGACGCGGCTGACAAAGGCCGGCTTCGACACCGGCGGCACCGACGGCCGCGTCGGCAACGACACCATGAAGGCGGTGAAGGATTATCAGACCAAGATGGGGTTGCTGCCCGCCGACGGTTACGGCGGGCTGAAGGTGCTGGCGCGGTTGAGGCAGGGCGGTTAGCCAGTCCCTGCAGCCTAGCTCGCTGCACTCGTGATGGCCTGATGTGCGAATTGGGGATAATCGCAATCGACGATATTGGTCAGCAGACGCATCTCGCTGACGCTGAACCATTTCAATTCGGTATGTTCATCGCAGATGTTGGCGGGCTCACCGCCTTGCCACGTCGTAACGGCATACACATGATGTAAGGCGTCCCCATAGATTTCCGGCTGCCGCTCCCGAACCGTTGCGATTAGCCTGAATTCAGTCGGCGTCACGCCGATTTCTTCCTGAACTTCACGCACAAGAGCCTCATCGAGGCTCTCGCCGACCTCAACGCGGCCACCAATCGTATCCCAATGGCGCGGCCACACCTTCTTCCACGGAGCCCGCAAGCCGAGAAGGATTCGGCCGTCTTTGCCAACGAACAGCGCGCCTACGGTCCTGTCGATCTGGTCCGGCATTTTCTACACCCTCCGCGCCACCCCACCCGCATACATCCCGCCGTCGATGACGAGCTCCGTTCCCGTCACGTAGCGCGAAGCATCGGACGCGAGATACAGCACGCCCTGCGCGATCTCCACAGCCTCGCCAGCACGCCCGAGCGGCGTCACCATTTTCGCCCGCTCCTCGGGATCGATCGGCGCGTTCTGCCCGGCGCCTGTGGCTCCCGCCGGGATCTTGCCCCAGATCGGCGTGTCGATGATGCCGGGATGCACCGAGTTGACGCGGATGCCGTCGCCAAACGTGGCGCACTCCATCGCGATCGCTTTCGCAAACAGCCGCACGCCGCCCTTGGTCGCGCAATAGCCGGAAAGACCGGCCGCGCCCCGCAGGCCCGCGAGCGACGACATCATGATGACGGAGCCGCCGCCGGTCTTGCGCATCGGTGGCAGGCAATGCTTCACGGAGAAAAACACGCCGTCGAGATTGATCGCGGTCTGCCGCCGCCAGTCCGCAAGCGACATCTCGGTGATCGACGGCACGGAAATGCCGATGCCGGCGTTCGAGACCAGCACGTCCAGCCGGCCGTAGCGCTTCATGACCTCGGCCACCACCTCGATCCAGCGCTCCTCGCTGGTGACGTCGTGGTGCCAAAAGCTCGCCTCCCCGCCAGCCTTCTTGATCCGCGCGACGACCGCGGGCCCTTTCAAATCGTCGACATCTGTCACCGCGACCGAGGCGCCCTCGCGCGCCAGCAACTCGCAAACCGCTTCGCCAATGCCGGATGCGCCGCCCGTCACCAGCGCGACCTTGCCCTGAACCTGCCCTGTCATGTCGTCTCCCGTTTGTTGTTCTTGGTTGTCGAATTACCTGATCAGGGCCGGTCCCGGATCCGGCACCGCGACGTCGACCACGCGCAGTTGCACGCGTTCCGAACCCTGGAAGCGATCGACCGCGAGCGATCCCGCCACATGCAGGGGCTGGCCGCGGTTCTGCGTCAGCGCGTGGCCGAGCTTCTGGCCGATCGAGCGGAACGCGATGCCGTTGACGATGGCGCCGTCGCCGGACTTGAAGCGCAGGCGCAGATGCGCTTGTCCCACTTCATCGGCATAGACCAGCTGATGCGCCGGCAGCGCGATCACCGGCTCCGGATTGCCGGCCCCGAACGGCCCGGCGCGGTTCAGCATCGTCGCGAACTCCACGGTCACGCTGCGCGCGCTGACGGCGCCATCGATGAACAGCTCGTTTTCGTGACGGGAATTGGCGACGTCCTCGGCCAGCGCGCTTTCCATGAAGGCGCGAAATTCCGCAAGCTTCTCTTTGCGCAGCGTCACGCCCGCGGCCATGGCGTGGCCGCCGCCCTTCATCAGCAGTTTTTCCTTCACCGCCTGCCGCACCGCCTTGCCGAGATCGACGCCGGAGATCGAGCGGCCCGAGCCGGTGCCGATGCCGCCCGGCTCCAGCGCAATCGCAAAGGCGGGACGTGCAAACTTCTCCTTCAGCCGCGAGGCGACCAGGCCGACGATGCCGGGGTGCCAGCCCTCGGCAGCGGTCACGATCACCGCACCCTTGTCCTCCAGCCCGAGCGACGCCAGCGCCTCGGCCTCGGCCTGCGCCTCCGCCGCCTGCTCGATGATGCGGCGCTCGCTGTTGAGCCGGTCGAGTTCGGCGGCGATCCGCGCGGCCTCCGAGACGTCGCCTTCCAGCAGCAGCCGCACGCCTAGATCGGCACGCCCGATCCGCCCTCCCGCATTGATGCGCGGCCCCAGCATGAAGCCGAGATGCCAGGCTTCCGGCGGGCCGTTCAGCCGCGCCACATCCATCAGCGCGGTATGGCCTATATGGTCGCGGCGGCGCATCGCGATCAGGCCCTTGGCGACGAAGGCGCGGTTCAGCCCGGTCAGCGGCGCGACATCGGCGACGGTGCCGAGCGCCACATGGTGCAGCATGCCCAAAAGGTCCGGCTCCGGCCGTTCGGCCGTCCAGAAGCCGCGGCCGCGCAATTCCCGGTTCACCGCCACCAGCGTGATCAGCACGAGGCCGACGGCGGCGAGATGGCCGAGGCCGGAGAGATCGTCAGCCCGGTTCGGGTTTACCAGCGCATCGACCTCGGGCAATTCGTCGCCGGTCTGGTGATGGTCGATGACGACCACCGACATGCCGAGCTTCCGCGCCTCCGCCAGCGGCTCGAGGCTGGTGGTGCCGCAATCGACGGTGACGAGCAGCGTCGCGCCTTTGCCGGCAAGCGCCCGCACCGCCTCGACGTTGGGGCCATAGCCCTCGAAGATGCGGTCGGGGATGTGGATCAGGGGATCGAGCCCGCAATGGCGCAGATGCCAGGCCAGCAGCGCCGCCGAGGTCGCGCCATCGACGTCATAATCGCCGAAGATCGCGACCTTCTCCCCGCGCGCCGCCGCATCCGCAATGCGCCTCGCCGCCGTCTCCATCTCCGTCACGGTATGGGGATCGGGCATCAGTTTGCGGATGGTCGGATCGAGAAAATCCTCGACCTCGTCGATCCCGACATCGCGGCCCGCCAGCACGCGCGCCAGCATCTCCGGCAACTGGTAGCGCTGCGTGATCGCCAGCGCCCGCACCGCCCCCCTGGCGTCGAGCCGGTCGCGCCACAATTTACCCGTCGCCGAACGCGACACGCCGAGAAACGCCGGCGGCAGTTCAACGGGAATGGCGGATGCGGGAAGCGTCATGATGCCTTCGAGACATAGGGACAAAGCCGCCGCGCGGCAAACGCAAACCGGGGCGATGGAGTGGCGCCGCTGCGCGCGAATCGCTGCGGCCAGGTTGACACAGCCTCGGCCGCGCCAGCTTTGAGCCTATGCCGATAAAAACGACTTGCACAAAGAAGATGCAACTTGTCCCCGCAATACTACCCGTGGGACGGCGGAAATTAAACCAATCGTTAGCCATGATCCCCGACAAAGGAGTCAAACACGCTCCCATTCAGTCTCGCCGATCCGCAGAAGATCGGCAAACGCACAAAGACTGAGGAATTCCCGCCAATGTCCGTCGCGCTTCGCTCTCAAACCGCAACGATCGCAAAACAGCCAGCCAACGCGGCGGGCGCCGAGGATGAAGCCGACGTTTCCGCGCTGATCGCCAGGTTGACCGCCGAGGTCAATCAGGTCGCCTGCGAGAAGACCAAGTCGATCCAGAAGATCACCAACCAGATGAAGATGCTGGCGCTGAACGCGCTGATCGAGAGCTCGCGCGCAGGCGCCCAAGGCGCAGGCTTTGCCGTGGTGGCGCAGGAAGTCCGCAATGTCGGCCAGCAGGTCGAAACCATCGCCCGCGAGCTTGAAAGCCAGCTCACCAACCGGACCGGCAATCTGATGACCTCGATCGCGCAGATGGCCGACCGCTCGCGCGGCGAGCGCATGGTCGATCTGTCGCTGAACGCCATCGAACTGATCGACCGCAACCTCTATGAGCGCACCTGCGACGTGCGCTGGTGGGCGACCGATTCCGCCGTCGTCGATTGCGCGGCGGCGCCGGAGGCTGCCGCCGTGTCCCATGTCTCGGAACGGATGGCCGTGATCCTCGGCGCCTACACCGTCTATCTCGATCTCTGGCTGTGCGATCTCGACGGCAATGTGCGCGCCAACGGCCGCGCCGAATCGCTTCAACGTCGTGGGCCAGAACGTGGCGCACACAAAATGGTTTCGCGCGGCACGGGACCTGCGCTCCGGCGACGATTACGCCGTCGGCGACGTCGAATGCCAGCCTTTGCTCGGCAACGCCCAGGTCGTGACCTATTGCGCCAGCGTTCGCGCCGGCGGCAAGGCCAACGGCAAGCCGACCGGCGTGCTGGCGGTCCATTTCGACTGGGAGCCGCAAGCCCGCGCCATCGTCCAGGGCGTGCGCGTCGGCGCCGCCGACAAGGCACGCGTGCTGCTTGTCGATTCGAATTTCCGGGTGATCGCGGCGTCCGACGGCCAGGGGCTGCTCACGGAACGCATCTCGCTCCCACTGGAGGGGCGACGCTCCGGATTCTCGCAGGACCGCGCCGGCGCGCTGGTCGCGTTCCACGCCACGCCGGGCTACGAGACGTATAAGGGCCTTGGCTGGTTCGGCGTAATCCAGGGCGGTGCGGGATAACAGCGTAGGATGGGTGGAGCGAAGCGATACCCATCAATCCTTGCGCGGAGGCATGATGGGTTTCGCTTCGCTCTACCCATCCTACGAACTCCCCACTCAATTCATCACGGCCGCGCGTTCGGCGTTTTGGTTCTGTCTTTCGCAGGCCACTGCTCGGAGGGCGCCGGTAAAGCCATTTCCTTGCCCGTCATTCGCTCGACCGCAATCGCGTAGACCGTAATCCCGTCGATGCGCGGGAAAAAGCCTTTCGGCCGCTGGCTATCCGGCTTGCCGTATTTTGCCATCAGCGCCTCGCAGAAGCGTTGCTTGACCGCCCTCTCCTCGGCGATCCGAATTTTGCCGAACAGGATCACGCTTTGGTACGCCAGACCGGAATCGCATTCGAAGCGGCCGTAGTCGAACACCTGGTCGGGCTCATCGATCTCAAAGCAGATGCGCGGCTCGCGTTCAACGTTCGCCCGCAAATGCCCGCCAGCGCTGCTGGTGTGAAGGTAGATTTCCCCGTCCATCCAGATGTAGAGCAGCGGAATGCAATAGGGATAGCCATCCGCACCGATGGTCGCGAGTTGTCCGCTGAAGCCGCGCTCCAGCATGGCATATGCCTGTTGCTCGGACATCGCGCGATCGGCGCGGCGCAGTTGAGGCGAACTCATGCGGATCTCCGTGAAATCGATTGAAAGCGCGAACCCGGCGATCGCAGCGGCTTGAATCGCCTTCCACGCCGGCATAGCCTGCGTAGTGGTCTGTCGAAAAGGTCCACTTTTCACATATTTGCGATACCACTTTCGCGCGCATATCGATCCGGATGCCGACATGAAAAGCCGACAGAGCTGGGCAGACCTTTACGCGGTCGAGTTAATTCGCGAGAGCGACACGCCGCTTTTCCGCCAGCTCTATCTGCAGCTCCGCGCGGCGATCCTGTCACGGCGCCTGCGGCCGGGAACGAAGCTGCCATCGACGCGGAAGCTGGCCTCGCAGCTTGGCGTGTCACGCTCCGCCGCAGTGGCCGCCTACGAGCAGCTTCTCGCCGAAGGATATACGTCCGGCAGGCACGGGTCCGGCACCTACATATCGCCTGATCTTCCCGAACCGATCGAGGGAGACCCGCAGCGACGCAAAAAGCCTGCTGCGGCGATCCCGTTCAAAGCCGTGCAAATGCAGCCCCTCGGCGATTTCGTCGATGTCACGGTGCAGAGCGATCAACGGCCCTTCAACCTGGGACGCACGCTGATCGACGACAGAACGCTGGAGCTATGGCGCAAGCTCAGCGCACGTACCTTTCGTTCGCTGGATGCGAGCCATTTTGGATATTCCGACCCGCGCGGAACGATCGAGCTTCGAAAGGCGATCTGCGAATACCTGCAAGCGGCCCGGGCGGTGAGATGCGATCCCGAACAGATCGTGGTCACGGCGGGAACGCAGCAGGCGATCGACATCGTCATCCGCATCCTTCCAAATCGCAACAGGGAGGTCTGGGTTGAAGATCCCGGTTATCCGCTGACGCGACAGGCCCTGCTGGCCGCCGGCGCGACGGTCCATCCGATTCCCGTCGATGGCCAAGGCATCGACGTCGGCACGGGCATCCAATCGGCGCCGAACGCCTGCGCCGTGTTCGTGACGCCCTCCCACCAATTCCCGACGGGCGTCGTGCTCTCGATGGCCCGTCGCCTTGAACTTCTCGCCTGGGCACGGAAAAAGAATGCATGGATCGTCGAGGACGACTATGCCAGCGAATTCCGGTACGGCGGCCGGCCGCTTGCCTCGCTTCAGGGGCTCGATGAGGGCGAGCGCGTCATCTATATCGGCACGCTCAACAAGGCGCTCTTTCCGGGCTTGCGGATCGGTTACGCCGTCATCCCGCATGCGCTGCTGCGGTCGTTCGTTGCCGCCCGCTATTTGATGGACCGGCAGCCATCGACGTTAAGCCAGGCCGTGGTTGCCGCCTTCATGCACGAGGGACACTTCGCCGCCCATATTCGTCGCATGCGCGTGCTGTACCGGGAGCAGCGCGACGAGCTGGTTGCCGCTCTCGAGCGCCGATTCGGCGCCGACCTCGCGGTCAATGCGCCGGACCAGGGCATGCATCTCGTGGCCTTCACGCGGCGCGGCCTCTCGGATGTCGCTATCGAGCGTGCCGGCCACCAACACAGCGTCGTCGTCCGGCCTATGAGCCGGCTATATCTTGCAGCGGCGCCGCGATCCGCCCTTGTGCTTGGATTCAGTGGCCACTCCCGCCAGACCATCGCTCCCGCGGTTGAACGTCTGGCGCGGGCCGTGGAGACACAGTCGAGGCCTTCGCCACGTGCAAGGGAGCGATTGGCGAAACCGAAGCGCTGACACGCTTCTATTGCCGCTAACACCCCAGCCGGTCGGCGATGCCGCCAAAATCCTTGGCGACGATGTCCCAGTCGCCCCTGGCTTCGAAATCATATTTCTGGTGCGGGCCGTATTCGGTGGGACGCGCGACGAAGGCGGTCTTGAGGCCGAGCTTCTGCGCGGCTTTCAGGTCGTTGTTGTGGGCGGCGACCATCATCACCTGCTCCGGCGGCAGGCAGAGCAGTTTGGCGGCGCCGAGATAGGTTTCGGGATCGGGCTTGTAGTGTTCGAACAATTCCGCCGACATCACGAGGTCCCATGGCAGGCCGGCGAACTTTGCCATGTTGGTGAGCAGCGCGACGTTGCCGTTGGAGAGCGGCGAGATGATGTATTTTTTCTTCAGCCGCGTCAGCCCGGGCACGCTGTCGGGCCAGGCGTGCAGGCGGTGCCAGCCCATGGTGAGGTAATGCAGATCGGCGTCGCTCAGTCCCTTGAATCGAAAACTCGGCGACCAGTTTTTCCAGCGACCGCCGGTGCAGCGTGTCCAGGATCTGATAGCCGCGTTCGGGATGCTTGCGGACCTCGTCCATCGAGGCCATGTAGACGCCGCGCCAGCCGTCGACCAAAGCGGTCCAGTCGGCCTGGATGCCTGATGTCTCCGACCATTTGGTGAAATCGTTGATCAGGCTGGTGCGCCAGTCGACGACGGTGCCGAACACGTCGAACACCAGCGCCTTCACCGCGGATACGTCGGACATGCGAGCCCCTCCCCGTTTCTTGTTCTTGTCATTCCGGGGCGCGCGCAGCGCGAACCCGGAATCTCGAGGTTCTCAGATGCGCAATCGCGCATCATAGTTCGAGCTTCGCACGCCCCGGAATGACAGCAGCACTCAATCCAGATGGAACTTGTCCAGCTGCCGGTGCTCGGCCTTGATGTAGCGCACCGTGCCGGTGACCGAGCGCATCACCACCGTTTCGGTCTCGATCACGTTCTTGCGGAACTTGACGCCCGAGAGCAGCGAGCCGGTGGTAACGCCGGTTGCCGCGAACAGGCAGTCGCCCCGCACCATGTCCTCGATGCCGTAGATCATCTTCGGATCGGTCACGCCCATCTTGAGCGCGCGCTCCCGCTTCTCGTCGCTGTCGAGGATCAGCCGGCACTGCATCTGGCCGCCGATGCAGCGCAGCGCCGCCGCGGCCAGCACGCCCTCGGGCGCGCCGCCGGTGCCGATATACATGTCGACGCCGGTATTGTCAGGATCGGCGCAATGGATCACGCCCGCCACGTCGCCGTCGGTGATCAGCCGCACCGCGGCGCCGGTCGAGCGGATGCCGGTGATGATATCGGCGTGGCGCGGGCGATCGAGCACCAGCACCGTGATCGCGCCGGGCTCGACGCCCTTGGCTTTCGCGAGCCGGCGGACATTTTCGGCAGGCGATGCGTCGAGTTCGACCACGCCCTTGGCGTAGCCCGGGCCGACCGCGAGCTTCTGCATGTAGACGTCGGGCGCATGCAACAGCGTGCCGCCATCGGCCATCGCCATGGTCGCGATCGCGCCCGGCATGTTCTTGGCGCAGAGCGTGGTGCCTTCCAGCGGGTCGACGGCGATGTCGACCTGGGGACCGGCGTTCAGCCCGACCTTCTCGCCGATAAACAGCATCGGCGCCTCGTCGCGCTCGCCCTCGCCGATCACGATGGTGCCTTCGATCGGCAGCTTGTTGAGTTCGCGGCGCATCGCATCGACCGCGGCCTGGTCTGCCGGCTTCTCCTGGCCGTGGCCGCGCAGCCGCGCGGCCGAAACCGCGGCGCGTTCCGTCACGCGCACGATTTCAAGCGTCAGAATGCGCTCGAGCAGCAATTGCGGCGGAACGGAAATATGGGTCGACATCGGCTCACTCCTTTAAAACATGCACGGGCCTCTCGGACCGCAATCCATCGTTCGGCGTGACCCTTACGGGAAACGCGCGCTAGTTCTTTTCGATCCGTATCACCTGCGGCCGGCCGCTGATCACTTTGTCGCGCTGAACGGCTTCGAGCGCGCGGTAGACCGCGTCCTCGGAAGTTGCGTAGGTGATCAGGATGACCGGAACCGGTGACGCCTTTTTCGTGGCGCCGTTCGCGTCAACACCCTCGGGGTGGCGCTGCACGATCGACTCCAGCGAAATCTTCTGTTCGGCAAGGCGGGTGGCGATGGTGGCGGCGGTGCCGGCCAGGTCACGCGCCATCAGGCGGATGTAGTAGCCGCCCTCGTGGCGCTCCATCGGCGCCTTGCTGGTTTCGCGCAGCCGCTCCACCGGCCGCCCGAACGGCTTTGCGCGAATGCCGCGCGCCACGTCGGCGATGTCGGCAACGACCGCGGACGCCGTCGCGGCACCGCCGGCGCCGGGTCCCACCAGCGTGATCGGGGGGATGCCCTCGCCGTCGATGGTCACCGCGTTGGTGACGCCCATCACCTGCGCGATCGAGGATGATTTCGGCACCATGGTCGGATGCACGCGCTGCTCGATGCCCTTGGCGGTGCGCACCGCCACGCCAAGCAGTTTGACGCGGTAGCCGAGTTCCTCAGCCGCACGCAGATCTTCCGGCGCGATCGAGGAGATGCCTTCCACATACACCGCGCTCTGCGCCACCTTGGTGCCGAAGGCGAGGCTGGCCAGGATCGCAAGCTTCTGCGCGGTGTCGTGGCCGTCGACGTCGAAGGACGGGTTGGCTTCGGCATAGCCGAGCCGCTGCGCGTCCTTCAGGCATTCGGCAAACGACAGGCCCTCCTGCTCCATCCGGGTCAGGATGTAATTGCAGGTGCCGTTGAGGATGCCGTAGACGCGATTGACGCTGGTGCCGGCAAGCCCTTCACGAAGGGTCTTGATGACGGGAATGGCAGCGCCCACCGCCGCCTCGTAATTCAACGCGCCGCCATGCTTTTCGGCGGCCTTCGCCAGCCGCACGCCGTGCTTGGCGATCAGCGCCTTGTTGGCGGTCACCACCGACTTGCCGGACTTCAGCGCGGCCTCGATCGCCGACAGCGCCGGCTCACCGGAGCCGCCCATCAGTTCGACGAAGCAATCGACGTTGGGGTCGTTGGCCAGCGCCAGCGGGCTTTTGGCCCAGTCGACGCCGCGCAGGTCCAGCGAGCGCTTTTTCGCTTTCGAGCGCGCGGTGACGGCAACGACGCGCACGCCGCGCCCGCTGCGCTCGGACAGCATCCGCGACTGCGCTTCGATGAGACGGACGACTTCGGCGCCAACGGTGCCGAGCCCCGCGATACCCACTCTGAGGGGTGCGACCATGAATGAGAGAACCTGCAATAAAAGGAATTAGCGCCGGTTGGCGAGAGGAACTACGTTGTGCAACGTTTCAATGCCGCTTTCAAGGAAGCGGCGCACCCCGCGGGCGGCCTGGCGGATCCGTTGCTCGTTTTCCACCATGGCGATGCGGACATAGCCCTCGCCATGCTCGCCGAAGGCGACGCCGGGCGAGACCACCACGCCTGACTTCTCCACCATCAGGGTCGCGAACTGCATGCTGCCGACGCTCTCGAAGGTCTTGGGCAGCGGCGCCCAGGCGAACATCGAGGCCTGCGGCGGCGGAATCTCCCAGCCCGCCCGGCCGAACGATTCGACCAGCGCGTCGCGCCGCTTGCGGTAGGTATCGCGCATTTCCTTGATGCAATCGTCCGGCCCGTTCAGCGCGGCGGTGGCCGCCACCTGGATCGGCGTGAACGCACCGTAGTCGAGGTAGGATTTCACCCGCGCCAGGGCTGCGATGATCCGCTCGTTGCCGACGGCAAAGCCCATGCGCCAGCCCGCCATCGAGAACGTCTTCGACATCGAGGTGAACTCGACGGTGACGTCCATCGCGCCGGGAACCTGCAGCACCGAGGGCGGCGGATTGTTGTCGTCGAAATAGACTTCGGCATAGGCCAGATCCGACAGGATGAAGATCTCGTGCTTCTTCGCGAACGCCACCAGATCCCGGTAGAAATCGAGGTCGGCGACATAGGCGGTCGGATTGGAGGGATAGCAGACGATCAGCGCGATCGGCTTCGGGATCGAATGAATGATCGCGCGTTCCACCGCCTCGAAAAACTGCGGCGTCGGTTCCGAGGGCACCGAGCGGATCACGCCGCCCGCCATCAGAAAGCCGAAGGCATGAATCGGGTAGCTCGGATTGGGGCACAGCACGACGTCGCCGGGCGCGGTAATCGCCTGCGCCACATTGGCAAAACCCTCCTTCGAGCCCAGCGTCGCCACGACCTGGGTGTCCGGGTTGAGCTTTACGCCGAACCGCCGCCCGTAATAGGCGGCTTGCGCCTTGCGCAGGCCGTTGATGCCGCGTGACGCCGAGTAGCGATCGGTCCGCGGCTTGCCGAGCGTCTCCTTCAGCTTCTCCAGCACATGGGGTGGCGTCGGCAGGTCCGGATTGCCCATGCCCATGTCGATGATGTCGGCCCCGGCATTGCGCGCGGCCGCCTTGGCCTGGTTGACCTTCTCGAACACGTAAGGCGGCAGACGGCGGATGCGATAAAAATCTTCCATGGGACCCTTGCTCCGACAACCGGCAGGACAGAATCGGACGGAACCTTCGCGGCTATCGAAACCGGATTGGGTTTCGGTCAGAAGTCGCGCTCAATCAAGGATTTAGAGCGAATTCAGGCGCGAGGTCCTCAAGACCTGGACCCGCAATGCGGTTGAATTGGGTTCTTTTACCACGGGAGCCCGGCAGCGCCAGTTTTTATGGCGTTTTCAAGCAAGCCCCGCGCCGGACCTGGTCCGGAGGCGGCTGGTTCGCGGGCCCGGGACAGCGCGTCGAAACGGCCGTCGCCTTACTTCTTGGCGGGCTTTGGCGGGGTGGTAGCCGGTGGGGTGGAAGCCGTCGCCTGACGGTCTCGGGCGGCCGTCAAGTCTGACTGGATTTTAGCCAGTTCGGCCGGCTTCATCGCCTGCTCGTCGCGGTCCGGCGGCAGATCATGAACCGGTAGATAGCCACCGGCTTCCTTCGGACGCTCGGGCGCGTCCGCCGGCAGGCCGACGCCCGGCATATCCGCGATCTGGGTCGAGCAGCCGCCGAGCGCAAATGCCGACGCGACACAGCGCGGCAATCGACCACAGTCTTATCGTTCGGTCAGCCGGCATCCGTCCGGAAATCCCCATCTACCTGCGCGCCCCGCATCGCGCCGGTATCTATGCGCTGGTACGAGCCTTGCAACGCCAAATCGTCCCGCGGCGTTGATTTCGCTAGAACCGTTCAAACCATTGTCGCTCGAAACGATTAAAGCCCAAAGAGCAAATGTGACCGGTGCGGCTGCAATGTGTGCAACTTGTGTGAACACGCAAACTTTATCGCAGTGCAACAGGGTTAACCCAACCCCTCTCGCCGTCAATCCACGCGGTGACGAACACGAAATGAAGCTATAGTGTCCTTGACATGAGCGACGTCAACACAGAAGCCCAGGCTTCGAAGACCTTCAACGCCGAAGCCTTCGCCATGAACATCGCGAAGGCGATGGAGACGAGCGGCCAGGCGCTCGCGGCCTATCTCAAGCCGCGCGAAGGCGGGGAACCGAAGGACAAGCCGCCCAGCGAAATCGGCGAGGTCATCAAGACGTTCTCTGTGGTCGCGGAATACTGGCTCTCCGACAACACGCGCACCGCCGAGCTGCAGACCAAAATGGGCAAGGCCTATCTCGATCTCTGGGGTTCGGCCGCGCGCCGCATGGCCGGCGAAGCGGCCAAGCCCGCGATCGAGCCGTCGCCGCGCGACAAGCGCTTCAAGGATCCGGAGTGGAAATCGAACCAGTTCTTCGATTTCGTGCTGCAGCTCTATCTGCTCACCGCGCAATGGGCGCAAGAACTGGTGAAGAACGCCGAAGGCATCGATCCGCATACGCGCAAGAAGGCCGAGTTCTATGTTCAGCAGATCACCAACGCGATCGCGCCGTCGAATTTCGTCTTTACCAATCCGGAAGTGCTGCGCGAGACGCTGGCCTCGAACGGCGACAATCTCGTGCGCGGCATGAGGATGCTCACCGAAGACATCGAGGCCGGCCGCGGCAGCCTGCGCATCCGCCAGTCCGACCCGTCGAACCTCGTCGTCGGTGTCAACATGGCGACGACGCCGGGCAAGGTGATCTTCCAGAACGAGCTGATGCAGCTGATCCAGTACACTCCGGCCACGGAGACGGTGCTGCGCACGCCGCTCCTGATCGTGCCGCCCTGGATCAACAAGTTCTACATTCTCGATCTCAAGCCGGAAAAATCCTACATCAAATGGTGCGTCGACCAGGGCATCACCGTGTTCGTGATCTCCTGGGTCAATCCGGACAAGGAGCTCGGCAAGAAGACCTTCGACGACTACATGAAGCAAGGCCCGCTCACCGCGATGGACGTCATCGAAAAGGTGACGGGCGAGATGAAGGTCCACACCGCCGGTTACTGCGTCGGCGGCACGCTGCTCGCCTCGACGCTGGCGTGGCTCGCGGAGAAGCGGCGCCAGCGCGTCACGTCCGCGACGTTCTTTGCGGCGCAGGTCGACTTCACCCATGCCGGCGATCTCCTTGTCTTCGTCGATGAAGACCAGATCTCGGCGCTCGAACGCGACATGCAGGCTGCCGGCGTTCTCGAAGGCAGCAGGATGGCGATGGCCTTCAACATGCTGCGCTCCAACGACCTGATCTGGTCCTATGTCGTCAGCAACTATCTGAAGGGACAGCCGCCCTCCTCGTTCGACCTGCTGCACTGGAATTCCGACGCCACGCGGATGCCGGCGGCCAACCATTCCTTTTACTTGCGCAACTGCTATCTGGAGAACCGCCTCTCCACCGGCAGCATGGTGCTCGACAACACGCTGCTCGACCTGTCGAAGGTCAAGGTGCCCGTCTACAATCTGGCGACCAAAGAGGATCACATCGCGCCGGCGGATTCGGTGCTCTACGGCTCGCAGTTCTTCGGCGGCCCGGTGAAGTATGTGCTGTCCGGCTCCGGCCACATCGCCGGCGTGGTCAACCCGCCGGCCGGCGGCAAGTACCAGTACTGGACCAACGACACCATCAAGGACGTCACGCTCGCCGACTGGCTGAAGAATGCCACCGAGCACAAGGGTTCATGGTGGCCCGACTGGCGGCAATGGCTGGAGGGCCTGGACGCCGAGCAGGTGCCCGCGCGCGCCGTCGGCTCCGAGGAGATGCCGCCGATCGAGGACGCGCCCGGCAGCTACGTCCAGGTCCGCGCATAGCGCCGATGCCCGTTGTTGGGTATAACCAGCCATCCCGTGCCGGGATTCGAAATCGTTTGAGGGGGAACCAATGACGCGTGAATTGTTCTGGCTGACTCTGACCGTGATTTTGACCGGGCTCCTGTGGGTCCCCTACATCATCAATCGCTGTCAGGTGCGCGGCCTTACCGGCGCCATGGCCAACCCCTCGCGCAACGACAAGCCGCACGCAGACTGGGCCAACCGGCTGATGTTCGCGCATGACAACGCGATCGAAAATCTGATCATCTTCGCGCCGCTGGTCCTGATCCTCAACGCCATCGACTATTCCGACAAATGGACCGTGATGGCCTGCGCCGTGTATTTCTGGGCCCGCGTCGCCCATTTGATCGTCTACACGCTCGGCCTGCCGATCTTCCGCACGCTGGCCTTCACCGTCGGCTTCCTGGCGCAGGCCGTGCTGGCGCTGGCGATCTTCAAGCTGGTTTGAGGCTCTTTCCACTCACCCAAAGCAAAAACCCCGGAGCATCTGCCCCGGGGTTTTTTCGTTGGCGCCTCTGAAACAGCGCTCAGTACTTCGCAACGACCGGCGAATTGAAGTGGTAGTTGATGCCGGTGCGGAAGACGTGCTCGGTCACGGATCGGGTCGCGGTCGCCGGGGTAGCGCCGAGGATGAAGTTGTCCGACGTCGAGCCAAGGTCGACGTAGAGATACTCGGTCTTGGTCGTCCAGTTCGGGCCCAGCAATCCCAGCAGCGTAAACGGTGTTTCGATGCCCGCGCCTGCGGTCCAGCCGGCATTGGTGTGCGAGAACGATTGCGTGACCGGGCCGGCGAAGGAGTTCGTGTTGATCTTGGTCTTGATGCTGCCGTAGGCGAGACCGCCGGTCGCGTAGAACAAGGTCGACCCGACCGAATAACCCAGCCGCCCGCGCACCGTGCCGAACCACGGCAGCGAGGCATCGTAAGCCGCCATGAGCCCGGGCGTGCAGGTGAGAATGCAGGTCTTGTTGTCTTTCTGCGTGCTGCCCTGAATATCGGCCTCCAGACCGAACACCCAGTTGGCCGCCTGCCAGTTGTAACCGGCCTGGACACCGCCATTGATGCCATCAGGCGCGAGGTTGAAGGTCTCAAGACTCGGCGCTGCCGGTATGCTCAGGGAGCTGCGATCGCGCCCGGTGCCGGACCCGAAATTGCCGCCGAGATAGAACCCGGCCCAGTTGGCGGCAGCGACCGGCGCATAGGCCGAATTGCCGCCGATGCGGTAGTTCAGACCGACCCGAAAGATGTTTTCGCGGATTTCGGTGTTGATCGGCGTCGCAGACAAGAGCGTCGTGGCGTCCGTCTTGTTGCCGAGATTGAGGTAGAGGTACTCGATCTTGCCGGTCCAGTTTCCGCCCAGCGCGGCTTCGACGCCGCTGCCGACCACCCATCCGCTCTGCGTGCGATCGGTCGCGAACGTCGAGGTGAGGCCGCCCACCGACTGGGTCGCGTTGGTCTTGACGTTTCCGAACGCGTAGCCGGCGGTCACATAGCTCAGCACCGGACCATTGGCGATGCCGATGCGCCCGCGCGCGGTGCCGAACCAGTCGAGCTTCTGGCCATAGGTCGTGGTGATGCCGGCCAGGGAAAGATTGGTACGATCATCGCTCAGGCCGGTCCCCTGAATATCCGCCTCAACGCCGAAAACGATCGGCCCGAATACCGAACCCGTCTGCCAATTGTAGCCGAGTTGGGCTCCGCCGAATCCGCCCTGGGGCGACGTGTAGATCGAATAAGGCGACCCCGTATTGAGCCAATCGTGCTGCAGGCGATCGCGGCCAAGCCCGACGCCGGCGTTGACGCCGATGTAAAAGCCGGTCCAGTCGTAGACGGCTGCCAGTGCTGGAGCTTTGGTGTAAGGCCGGGCGGCGAGGTCTGCAGCGAGCGTCGGGGCGGATCCCAGGCCAACGAGAGCGGTGGCCAACAGGTACTTCTTCATTTTCATTTACGGCATTCCCAGTCCGGCATTCCCAGAACTTTCCAACACACGCGATGTTGGCACTCGGAATGTCATTACTGGATTCGTATCTTAAAGCTGTAGCCTGCCAGCCACATCCTCCGGGCATTTCGCTCACGCGACGAACTGCGGCAATATCCGGGCAATATCGCGGGCTTGGAAGCCGTTCTTCAGTCGCCCTTTTTGGCAACAACGAACAGCATCGACGCCATCTTGTCGTCGAATCCTTTGACTTCGCCGCTCTCGATCGACAGCGAATTCCAGTTCCCCGCCTCGGCATAGGTCGCACGCAGCCAGTCCTGCGAGGGATAGTTGTAATAGCGATTGAGCGTGTCGCGGCCGTCGCCATCGCCTTCCTTGTAACTTGCGAAGAAATAGCCCGCAGGCTTCAGCGCGCGCCAGATCCGCGCGAGAACATCCGCAAGCTCCGGCCTGGGCACATGAAGCAGGCAGGCGTTGGCCCAGACGCCGTCATAGGCCTCGACCTCATCGAGGTCATGAAACAACAGCGTCCTCGACGGTGCGGCCGAGACGCTTGGAGGCGACAGCGGCCATTTCCGGCGATCCGTCGGTTGCGCGAACATCAAACCCACGCGCCAGCATTTCCGCCGTGTCGCCACCGGCGCCGCATCCGAGTTCGAGAATGCAAGCGCCCGGCGGAAGCAGCGCCAGAAACGCCGTCAGCCGCGCCTGACGCGAGGTGATCTCGCGCCCGGCATAGGCCTCGGCGTTGCCGCGATAGAATTGCAGCGTCTCTTCGTCCACCGCGATACCTCGCGTTACGGAAACAGCGCGATCTGCTCCAGTCCTGCAGTTTCGGGCAAACCGAACATCAGGTTCATGTTCTGGATTGCCTGACCGGCAGAACCCTTTACCAGATTGTCGAGCGTGGAAATCACGATCGCCCGGTTCTTGATGCGATCGGCGACAACGCCGATCTGCACATAGTTCGAGCCGCGCACATTCTGGGTCTGCGGCAGCACGCCCTTCTTCGCGACATGCACGAAGGGTTCGTTGGCGTAGGCCTTCTCCAGCGCGGCCCGCAAATCGTCCGGCGTCGCGCCGTTGAGCTTGACGTAGGACGTGCAGAGTTCGCCGCGCGCCATCGGGATCAGATGCGGCGTGAAATTCACCGTCACCGCGCTACCAGCGGCGACGCCGATCTCCTGCTCGATTTCAGGCGCGTGCCGGTGGGTGCCGACCGAATAGGGCGACAGCCCCTCGCCCGCCTCGCTGAACAGCGTGTTCTGCTTCAGCCCGCGGCCGGCGCCGGTGACGCCCGACTTCGCGTCGATGACGATGTCGTCGACATCGATCAACTTGGCTTTGGCAAGCGGCACCAGCGCGAGCAGCACCGCGGTCGGATAGCAGCCGGGACAGGCGACCAGCCGCGCGGAAGTGATCTTCTCCCGGTAGAACTCGGTCAGGCCGTAGACCGCCTCGCCCTGCAATTCCAGCGCCCGGTGTTCATGGCCGTACCACTGCGCGTAAGTATCCTTGTCGCGCAGCCGGAAATCGGCGGACATGTCGAGGATCTTGATCCTGGGGTTGGCTTTGAGAACCGCCGCGATGATCTCCTGCGTGGTGCCGTGCGGCAGCCCGCAGAACACCGCGTCGAGCTTGCTCCAGTCGACTTTTTCCCATTCGACGAGCTTCGGCAGGTCGAGCATGAAGAAATGCGGAAACACGTCGCTCATGGCCTTGCCGGCATGGGTATTGGCGGTGAGCGCCGTGATCTCGGCATTCGGATGCCGCGCCAGCAGGCGCACCGCGTCGGCTCCGGTGTAGCCGGACGCGCCGAGAATGCCGATCTTCTTCGTGCTCATCACACGCTCCTTTCAGGCGAAATCGTTTGCTTGTCTTATACCGCAACGGCAGCGAAAGCCGGCGGCCGTGCCGCGCGCATCACGTCTGCGAACGCACGCGCGTCCTCGTCCACCCTGCTCTCCTTGGCGAGAACGCTGGATCAGTTACTTGTCGGCCAAGCCCAGCATCAGCCGCATGTTCTGCACCGCCGCGCCCGACGCGCCCTTGCCCAGATTGTCGAGCCGCGCGACCAGCACCGCCTGACGATGTTTTTCGCTGGCAAAGACGTAGAGCTCGAGCTTGTTGGTCTCGTTGAGCGCCTCGGGCTCGATCCGCCCGCCCTTGGTCGCCGCGTTCTCCAGCGGCATCACCGAGACGTAGGCGCTGCCCGCGTAGCGCTTGGCCAGCGCCGCGTGCAGGTCGGCTCCGCTGGGTTTGCCCGTCAGCGTGTCGAGGTGCAGCGGCACCGAGACCAGCATGCCCTGCCGATAATTGCCGACCGACGGCACGAAGATCGGCCGCCGCGTCAGCTTTGAGTAAAGCTGCGTCTCCGGCAGATGCTTGTGCTCGAAGCCGAGGCCATACAATTCGAAGGACGGCGCGCTGCCATCCTCAAAACTCGCGATCATCGACTTGCCGCCGCCCGAATAGCCGCTCACCGCGTTGATGGTGACGGGATAGTCCGCAGGCAACAGGCCGGCATCGACCAGCGGCCGCAGCAGCGCAATGCCGCCGGTCGGATAGCAGCCGGGATTGGAGACCTTCCGCGCGGTCCGGATCTTGTCGGCCTGGTCCGGCGTGAGTTCCGGAAAGCCGTAAGCCCAGTCGGGAGCGACCCGAAACGCCGTCGACGCGTCGAGCACCTTGGGAGCCGAGGCGCCCATGCTGTCGATCAGGGCAACGGTTTCCTTCGCGGCATCGTCAGGCAGGCAGAGGATGACGAGATCCACCTCCTCCATCAGCGCCCGCTTGGCGCCGGCATCCTTGCGCTTGTCCTCGGCGATGTTTTTCACCACGACGTCGTTCTGCAGCCGAAGGCGCTCCTGAATGCCGAGCCCCGTCGTTCCGGAGGCGCCGTCAACGAACACGGCGGGCTTGGTCGAGGCGCCGGCGGTTTTGGGCTGATGGCTGTCGGTGAGGGTCATGGCACGCTCCTTTCGAGCTGGTTCGTTTCATTGGCAAAGGCCTGCGGCCGCGCCTCTTTCATCAAATGCGCGATCTGCTGCGCGCCGGCGTCGGCCTGCGCGGCAAGCGAGCCCGCAATCGCGGCATAGTCGGTCTCGGATTTGTGCTGGTTCAGCTTGAAGCTGCCCTCAACCTCTTCAACCGTCATCTCAAGGCCCACGATCGCTTTCTTCATCGCCTCCAGCCGCCCGGCCGTCATCTTCGACGACAGCCACGGCTTCTTCGGCAACAGCCGCTCCTCGAACTTGGCGCTGAGCGCCTCGATCTGCGTCTGCGAGTTCGCCGTCCGGACATCGCCCGCACCGGGCCGGTCAGGTGCACCGCCTGATAGAGCCAGGTCGGCACCTGGTCCGGCGAGACGTACCAGTCCGGCGACACATAGGCATCCGCGCCGTTGACGGCCAGCAGCCAGGACGTCGTCCCGTCCGCGAGCTTTACCAGCGGATTGTGACGCGCGACATGAAACAGCCGCGCGCGGCGTGCCGTCATTGGCCGAGGTCAGATAGAACGGCAGCGACGAGGCGACCGGCTTTTTGCCGTCCCACGCGCAGGCCAGCGCCAAAGCCGCGCGCTTCCGCGAACGCGAGGCTCGCGGCGCGGTCGGACTTGAACGGTGGAGGCGTATACATCTCAAACTCCTGCTTGACGTAGGAGCCGCCAGTTCAGACCGCGATTTCTGGAAAAGGAAGAAGCCGCGGGACCCGATCCGGCGGCAGGGGCGACGATCTCAAACGCAGACGTCCGCCCATACCGCGATGATGCGGCGGCGGCGAGCGATGGTCATGGTCGCGGCGATAATCATGGGCGCGGCTATAAGGCCGCGCCCGCCTGACGTCAAGTTATGACTGCCATTCCGGCAGGGTCTGGCGTCAGATCACCGGACTCCACGGCGCCGGGATCAGCCGGTAACCGTTGCCGTCCTTCTCGACGAAGCCATTGGCCGGGAACGGATAGTGGAAGCCCTGGACCCGCATCTTGTCGGCGACCAGCATGTCGTAGACCCGGCGGCGGGTCTTTTCCGCCAGCGCCGGATCCTGGTCGAACATCAGGTGCCAGCCCGGATTGGCGACGAACAGCGCCGGCAGGTTGGTGACGTCGGACTGGATGAACACCTTGTCGGAGCCCGAGGAGAGAACATAGGAGGTGTGGCCCGGCGTGTGGCCGATGGTCTCCACCGCCGTCAGTCCCGGTGCGACTTCCTTGCCCCACTCATAGGGCGTCGCCTTCTTGTTCAGTCCCGCCTCGAACACGCGGCGGGCATTCTTGAACACCGTCTGCATCCGCCCTTCCGGCGCACGGCTCATCTCGCCGTCATCCATGAAGTACTTCCACTCCGCCGCCGGCACCAGCACCTCGGCATTGGGGAACGCCAGCGTGTTCTCCGCGGTCAGGAGGCCGTTGATGTGGTCGCCGTGGAAGTGCGAGATCACCACCATGTCGACCGCCTTGGGGTCGAAGCCCGCGGCGACCATGTTGGCGCCGAACTGTCCGACATTGCCCTTGCTCGACGCAAACGCGGCGGCGCCGTTGCCGGTATCGACCACGACCAGCTTGCCGCCGGTGTTGATGACCAGCGGCGCGAACTGGATCGACATCTTGTCCTTCGGCATGAAGTTCTTTTCGAGCGCCGCGTTGACTTCGTCCTTCTTGACGTTGAGCACGAACGTATCGGGCAGCGCGAAATTGTTGACGCCGTCGGAGATGGCCGTCACCTGGGCATCGCCCACCTTGTAGCGATAGAAGCTCGGCGCCTGCTTGTCGGCTGCCGGCGCGGCAGCCCTGGCGGGCACTTGCGGCAAGAGCGGCGTGGCGGCGAGCGCCGCGGCGCCGGCGAGTGCGTGACGACGTGTCAATTCCATGGTGATGTCCTCCCAGTGAGACGATGGATGCGATGGCGGGATCCGCCCCTGATGCGTGCCCTTGGTTCGGTTGCCGCCGTATCTATCAGCGATTCTGCGATAGGGCGACGACGGCTTCGCGACGGCAACGCGAAGATGGCTCCGATCCACCTATGGGGCTAACACCCCTGTCATCAGCTTATTCCAGCCTGTCCTACGCCGCCCGCCACAGCCATTCGGCGAGTTTGCCCATCACGTCGCCGACCAGCAGCAGGACGGCCGACCAGACCAGCGCCGAGACGAAATTGGCGATCTGGAAAGGCCAGTAGGACATCTCGAAAATGCCGGCGGCGAGCGGCACCGAGGCTCGCAATGGTCCGAAGAACCGGCCGATGAAAATCGAGGGCACCCCCCATTTCTTAACGAAGTCCTCGCCGCGCAGCAGGATGCCCGGATAGCGCGACAGCGGCCACATCTCGGCGACGTGTTCCTTATATTTGTAGCCGATCCAGTAGGAGACCCAGTCGCCGAGCGCCGCGCCAAGGCCGCCGGCCAACCAGACCGGCCAGAAGCTGATGCCGCTGACGCCGATCAGCGCGCCGATCGCGACCAGCGCGCCCCAGGCCGGCACCAGCAGCGAGATGAAGGCCAGCGATTCGCCGAATGCCAGCACCAGGACGATCGGAGCGGCCCAAACCTGATTGTCGCGCACGAAATCAGCCAGAGCGCGCGCAAAGTCTTGCATGTCTTGAGTGCCTTCCCCGCCCCGTTTTCGCCGACGAACCTTTTGACAGGTTCAAAGCCCGGCAACAGGTAAGCTAGCCCTTTGCGTGACTTCAAGTCACAAAGGCGGACATAGACTGTGATTAAAGGCAGCCTGCCCGAGGCCCGGATGGCACCGCGTTGCATGCCGCGCCAAGACAGGGCGCCAAGACCTTAGCGCCAGGACCTAGCGTAGCGCCAAGACCTAGCGCCAAGACCTGAGACTTGAAACCCCGGCACGTCGAATCCGGTCAGCTCTGCGGCGACGGCGCCCGTCTTGGCGGCCGCGGCCGGCGGGCCTGCGGCGCAGCCGGTTGCAGGGTCACGATGACCGGATTCGGCTTGTGATCCAATGCGGCGCCGGTGGCCGCGTCGACGCCCATCCCGACCAGGCCGCCGAGAAGGACATTGCCCGCGAAACCCGCCGCGCCAGTACCGGGGATTTCCTTGGTCAACGGAATGATCTGGGACTCATATCCTTCCTTGTTCACGGTGACGGTGATGTCGGCGTTACGCTTCGCCTGAACCACGCATGGAGTGACGCAAGTTGTTGGAATGTCTAGCCCGCTAATCTCGGCCGTCGCGCCCGCCGGTGTACTCGAAATGGAAATATTCTCGGTCGTTCCCCGCGTCACGGACGCGCAACCGACACAAGGCGCCGCGATTGCGGCGGCCAGCAATAGTCTGATGATCATTTACACTCCCCCACCCGGTAAAATATTCGGGCAACCCCAACGCGAATGCAAGGGGGAACCCTCGCTGGCATTGCGATATTGTTATCCGCGTGGTCCGGCCGTGAACCTCCCGGCCGCGAGGCTTTCCAGCCTAGCCGTCACTTTTTGAGCCCATCCATGGCATAGTCAGCGTAACCAATTCGGCACGCCACGCCGCGTGCAACACACGAAGAGCCATGTCCAAATCATTGAAATCAGCTACAAAACCTAAATCTGCCAACGACCTCTTTGGGGCGGAACCGAAGGGCCGTGCTGCGCCCAAGGCCGCGTCACGGGCGACCAGCGCCGAGGCCGGCTATACCGCGGCCGACATCGAGGTGCTGGAAGGATTGGAGCCGGTACGCCGGCGCCCCGGCATGTATATCGGCGGCACCGACGAAAAGGCGCTGCATCATCTGTTCGCCGAAGTCATCGACAACGCCATGGACGAAGCGCTGGCCGGGCATGCCTCGTTCATCGAGGTCGAACTGACCGCCGACGGCTTTCTGACCGTCACCGACAACGGCCGCGGCATCCCCGTCGATCCGCATCCGAAATTTCCGAAGAAGTCCGCGCTCGAAGTCATCATGTGCACGCTGCATTCCGGCGGCAAGTTCGACTCCAAGGTCTATGAGACCTCGGGCGGCCTGCACGGCGTCGGCGTCTCCGTGGTCAACGCCCTCTCCTCGCGTCTCGAGGTCGAAGTCGCGCGCAGCCAGAAACTCTACCGGATGAGTTTCGAGCGCGGCCATCCCAAGGGCAAGCTCGAAGACCTCGGCAAGATCAACAACCGCCGCGGCACCCGCATCCGCTTCAAGCCGGACAGCGATATCTTCGGCGCCAAGGCCGCCTTCAAGCCGCAGCGCCTGTTCAAGATGACGCGCTCGAAAGCCTACCTGTTCGGCGGCGTCGAAATCCGCTGGCGCTGCGATCCCGAGCTGTTGAAGGGCGTCGAGGATGTGCCCGCCGAGGACGAGCTTCCACTTCCCGGGCGGCCTGAAGGACTATCTCGCCGCCGCCATTCATGCCGACACGCTGGTGCATCCGGATATCTTCTCCGGCAAATCGGGGCGCAACGGCGCCCATGGCGCCTGCGAATGGGCGGTCGCCTGGACCGCGGACGCCGACGGCTTCCTCTCCTCCTATTGCAACACGGTGCCGACGCCCGATGGCGGCACCCATGAATCCGGCATGCGCAGCGCGATGCTGCGCGGCCTCAAAGACCACGCCGAGCGCATCGGCCAGGGCAAGCGCGCCGCCCCCATCACGTCGGAAGACGTCATGGTGGGAGCTGCCGTCATGCTCTCGGTGTTCGTGCGCGAACCGGAATTCCAGGGCCAGACCAAGGACCGGCTGGCCACCGCGGAAGCGCAGAAGATCGTCGAACAGTCGATCAAGGATCCGTTCGACCACTGGCTGTCGGGCAATCCGCTGCAGGCCAACAAGCTGCTGGATTTCGTCATCGAGCGCGCCGACGAACGGCTGCGCCGCCGCGCCGAGAAGGAGACTTCACGCAAGACCGCGGTGAAGAAGCTCCGTCTGCCCGGCAAGCTCGCCGATTGCACCAACACGGCCACCGAAGGCTCCGAGCTCTTCATCGTCGAGGGCGACTTGGCCGGCGGCAGCGCCAAGCAGGCGCGTGATCGCAAGACCCAGGCGATCCTGCCCTTGCGCGGAAAAATCCTCAACGTCGCGTCCGCCGGCAAGGACAAGCTGACCGCGAATGCGCAGCTCGCCGATCTGATGCAGGCGATCGGCTGCGGGACGCTGGCGCATTATCGCGAAGAAGATCTGCGCTATTCCCGCATCATCATCATGACCGACGCCGACGTCGACGGCGCACACATCGCATCGCTCCTGATCACGTTCTTCTACCGCCAGACGCGACCGCTGATCGACCAAGGCCACCTCTATCTCGCGGTGCCGCCGCTCTACCGCCTCACCCATGGCAGCAAGACGGTTTACGCCCGCGACGAAGCCCACAAGGACGCGCTGCTGAAGAGCGAATTCAACGCCAACGCCAAGGTCGATGTCGGCCGCTTCAAAGGCCTCGGCGAAATGATGCCGGCGCAGCTCAAGGAAACCACCATGGACCCAGCCAAGCGCACGCTGCTCCGCGTGGTGCTGCTGGCCGACGACCGTGAAGGCACCGCCGATTCGGTCGAGCGGCTGATGGGAACCAAGGCCGAGGCGCGGTTCGCCTTCATCTCCGACAAGGCGGAATTCGCCAGCGACGATTTGCTGGACGTCTGATTTCAGCCGTTAGAGGCGGCTTTCGGGTTATTTCCGGCATTTTCGGTCGGTTAGCGCCCGAATTTGCCCGTTTTCCGGGCAATTTCCGGGCAATCGTTTTCCGGTGGCTGTGTTCTCCCCGCAACAGCTTTTCGGGCGCAACTGCGTATAGTCACCGCAATGGGTTTTGGGAATCGGGTGCTCGCGCATCGTAGAGCGATCAGATTTGACGCTTCTGGACTGAGGGATTGAAAATGAAGAAGGTACTGCTCGCTCTGACCGCGCTGGCGGCTTTCACCGGATCGGCCATGGCGGCTGATCTCGGAGCCCGCCCCTATGCCAAGGCGCCGGCCCCCGTGGCCGCCGTTTACAACTGGACCGGCTTCTACATCTTCGGTGGCGGCGGCGGCGGGCTCTGGAGCGCCGACAGCAACGTCGGATGCGTTTCCCGGCGGTGTTAGCCATCACCCGCGACCAGCGGTATGGTGGCAGCGGCTGGTTCGGAACGGTCGGTGGCGGCTATGACTATGCAGTTCGCCGGCCGATGGGTGGCCGGTATTTTCGGTGACGCACAGTTCGGAGATATCCGGGGCTCCCTCGGCGATCCCGTCTTCGGCAACCGAAGGTCGTATGAAGCTCGAGACGAGCTATGCCGCTGGTGTGCGCCTGGGCTATCTGGTTGCTCCCAATGTGCTGTCCTACGTTAATGCTGGCTACACTGGTTCAGAGTGGTCGGGTACTACTCAGAGCACTACTCTTCGCTGGCGGCGGCCCTCGAGCTTCACCACCACGCCTTCCTTTGATCGGCAATGGTTGGTTTATTGGCGGCGGCGTCGAGAACAACCTGGACTTGTTCGGCATCGCGGCTCCCGGCTGGTTCATGAAGACAGAGTATCGTTCTGCTTTCTATGATCGCACCACCTTGCCGGCGACGTTCACGCCTGGCGCTTCGGCGGCGGTCCGACCGGCAGCGCGGTGACCTTCAAGCCCTGGACGCAGACCATCAGCACCTCGCTGGTCTACCGCTTCAACTGGGGTGGCGCTCCGATCTCCGCCACCAGGTACTGATCTCTTCTAAATCTGAGCTCAAAAGCCCCGGCATCGTCCGGGGCTTTTTTGTTGTTCGGATTTGGGAGCTTTCAAATCGTCTTAGCTCAGCCGCCACCGCCGCCTTCAGCGACCGGTACGCGCGGCGCAACCGGCACTCGACCTCGGACCAGTCCGGATCCGTCATCGCCTGCCCGCGCGCGTCGCGATAGGCCATCGCCTCGGCGCGGCCGATGCCTGATACCAATAGCGACGGGTCGTCGGCCCGCTTGCCGTAGGTGATCGCGGCGACGCGGGCGATCGTCACGCCGTATTGTCCTGGGCCCACGGCTTCGCGCCTCGCCTGCCACCAATCGAGCTCAAGCCACGCTGCCTCCGCGATATCGAAGCCGCCGGGCGTGGCGGATGCGAGCAGGCGGTAGTAGGTCACGAGCGGCGGCAACGCGGCGTCGGCGGCCTCGCGGGAGCGCGTCGGCTGGAACGCCTTGGCGGCCTGCGCCGCCGCCAGCGCGATCCGGAAACTGTCCAGCGGCGAGAAGCCGAACTGCGTCCGCGACAATTCGTAGAGATGCCCGAGCAGCGCGGCATAGCGCTTCTCGTAATAATCGCGCCACATCGCCGTCTCCAGCCGTGCGATCTCAGCCGGCTCGAAGCCGCGCAGATCCGCATGCCGCGGCCATGACGCGTAGGCGCCGATGGCGCCGCATATAAGCGCGAGCGCGAGAATGACCGTTCGGCGGTTCATGATGGCCCCTGAGATCGCGGTGCAACCACTTCCGGCCTTGCGAAGCCGGCCGGCTTTCTATTCGATCGGAAGCTACGGCCGCCGCGGGCAACGGTTTCCTCGAGCGGTCCACGACAAAGCCGCCGCCCGGCCCAGGGTCTGAGACGGCAACAAGGGGGAAATCCATGGCCAGATCGCTTTCGATCATCGGCTTTCTGGCGCTTGCCATCGGCTTGCTGTGGATCGGTCAGGGCACCGGCGCGATTGCCTGGCCGCGGTCGAGCTTCATGATCAATCAACTGCAATGGGCCGGCTATGGCGCGGTGCTCGGCGCCGTCGGCCTGATCCTGATCTGGCAAGGCAACCGCTAGATTCGTAGGATGGGTGGAGCAAAGCGATACCCATCAACTTTAGGCGTTGTGATTGATGGGTATCGCGGAGTTTATCATCGGGCCGGCCGAAGGCCGGACCCGTTGGCTCCACCCATCCTACAGAAAGCTGGACAACAACCATGAAGACAGGACCCTTCGATCTCACCGGCAAGGTAGCCATCGTCACCGGCGGCAATGGCGGCATCGGGCTCGGCATGGCCAGGGGATTGGCGGAAGCCGGCGCGGCGATCGCGGTGGTGGGACGCAACGAGGCCAAGTCGGCCGAGGCGGTCGCGGAGCTTAAGCAAGGCGGCGCAAAGGCGATTGCGGTCGCGGCCGATGTCACCGACAAGGAAGCGGTCGCCGCCATGGCCAGCCGCGTCGCCGGCGAGCTCGGCCGGATCGACATCCTCATCAACAATGCCGGCATCAATATCCGCAAGCCGCCGCACGCGCTCGACATCGCCGAGTGGAACAGCGTGATCCAGACCAACCTCACCAGCGCCTTCCTGTGCTCGCAGGCGGTCTATCCCGCGATGAAGGCGGCCGGCGGCGGCAAGATCATCAATATCGGCTCGATGATGTCGATCTTCGGCGCCAGCTTCGCGCCGGCCTATGCCGCCAGCAAGGGCGGCATCGTGCAGTTCACCCGTTCCTGCGCGTGGCCTGGGCGGCCGACAACATCCAGGCCAACGCCGTGCTGCCGGGCTGGATCGATACGGATCTGACCAAGCGCGCCCGCAAGGAGATCGACGGCCTGCACGACCGTGTGCTGGCGCGGACGCCTGCGGCGCGCTGGGGTGCCATCGATGATTTCGCCGGGATCGCGGTGTTCCTCGCCTCGCCCGCGTCCGATTTTGTCACCGGGTCAGCCATTCCCGTCGACGGCGGGTATTCGGTCATGGGCTAACAAAGCGTCTCGCTTTCGGGTTCGGGCTGATTTCCCGGACCCTACCCAATGAAAAAAGCCCCGGCCAAAAGGCCGGGGCTTTCTTCACGGGATTAGTAGCTCTCAGTACCTCGCAACGACCGGTGCGGTCGGCCACGGGTTGAACTTGAAGCTCACGCGGCCCATCACCAAATCGGCGGTCGCGTCCACAGTGCGTCGATCAGCGAAGACGAGCGAGTCGTGGTTCTTGCTGTCGAACTCATAATGCTTGTAGTCGATGCCGAGGATCAGCCAATCCAGCGCAGCGTACTCGGCGCCAACGCCCGCATACCAGCCACCGTGGGTGGCGCCAGCCGGCGAGAAGGTAACGCCGGTCGCGTTGAAGACGCCCTGGGTGTCGATGTCAGCCTGAGCGTAACCGCCCTGTCCGTACAGCATGAAGCGGTCCCAAGCATAGCCGACCCGGCCACCGATATACCAGATGTTGTTGATACGGCTTTCGCAGGACTGAACGCCCGCGATGAAGCCGCAGGAGGCGCCCAACCCGCCGGCCAGCGTCCTGTTGAAGCCGTTGTCAAGACCGTTATAGCCGCCCTCGATGCCGAGAACCCAATTGCCCCACTGCTTCTGAATTCCGGCAAAGCCGCCGTAGATCAACTTGCTGTCGCTACCCGTGTTCCAGAAGAAGCCCGGAGCATTGTAGAAGTTGCCGCTGGTGTCGTCCCAGATTCCACCGACCGCGCCGCCGAAATAGATGCCGGACCAGTCATAGGTAAGGACTGGGGCCACCACGGGCGCCTTCGCGATGCGGGCCGGCATATCTGCGGCGAACGCGCTCACCGCGCTGGCGGCAAAGATGGAAGCAGCGAGTACCAATTTCTTCATTGTAATTCCCCATTTGAATTGCGCGGGCGAGTTGTGCGGATGAGCGTCAAAATCGTGACTAAAACCTAACCGGATTCTGGCTGAAAAACTGTCACCCAGTTGTTACAGTTGCGAGCAATGTAAGACGACCACATGGAACCGGTTGCACAGGGACAACGATTAAGGTATAAAATTACCTTCTCAAGATCCCGCCTATTGCCATCAGCTCAACAGCCGGATCGCACATGCTCGGGCCGCACACCTAATCCCACAAACCGCGCCGTGATGCCCTGTAGCCAGGGCACGGCCGTGACCAGCCGCATGACGAACGGCACCTTCAGCGGCTGATTGCCGGGCTTGAGCGCAGCGTTGACGATATTGTTCTGCACGACGACCTGCATCCGCTGCGTCACCTTCACCGGAAACGCGCGGCGGCGGCGCACCGCGTCGAGTTCGTCCTCCGATGGGCATCCATGCCTCAGCCTCGCCGCCAGCAGATTCGCGGTCGCGACCGCATCCTGCACCGCGAGGTTGACGCCGACGCCGCCGATCGGCGACATCGCATGCGCGGCGTCGCCGATGCACAAGAGCCCCGGCCGCGTCCAGCGCTTGAGCCGGTTGACCGCAACCGTCAATAGCTTCACCTCATCCCAGCTCTTCACCTCGGCGAGCCCGTCCTTGAGGATCGGCGCCATCCGCGCAATATCGTCGAGCAACGCCGGCAGGCCCCTCGCCTTCACGGCCTCATACTGCCCCTTCGGAATCACGTACGCGCATTGCCAGTAGTCGCCGCGGTCGAACGTCACCATCATCTTGCCGGGGTCGACGCGCGCAAACAGGTTTTCGTTTTCATCTCCCCGCTTGCCGGCGCGAAACCACAGCACGTCCATGGGCGCGCCAATTTCCTCGACTTCGAGCCCGGCGCGTTCGCGCACCAGCGAATGCCGCCCGTCGCAGGCAATGGTCAGGTCGGCTTCGATATCGATCACGCCCTCCAGCGTTTTCGCCTTCACGCCCGTGACGCGCTCGCCGTCACGAATGAGATCGACCGCTTCCGTCGACATCATCACTTTCAGCGAAGCAAACCGCTTGCCGCTCTCGCGCAGAAAGTTGAGAAAGTCCCACTGCGGCATGAAGGCGATGAAGGGATATTTGACGTTGAGCCGGCCGAGATCGGCGATCCGCACCGTCTCGCCGCCGAACATCCCCTCCATCTTCTGCAGGCGCTGATGCGGCAGCTTCAGGAAGCCGTCGATCAGCCCGAGCTCATCCATCACCTGCAACGTGGAGGGATGCACGGTGTCGCCGCGAAAATCGCGAAAGAAATCGGCGTGCTTTTCCAGCACCACGACATCGACGCCGGCGCGGCCGAGGAGATAGCCGAGCATCATGCCCGCCGGGCCGCCGCCGACGATGCAGCAACGTATTTTCATCGCTCGCTCCCTCGCATCGATAGAGCCGAGCCTACTCAACCATCAGGCCTACTCAGCCATATTGTGTTGCTGCCAGCGCAAGAGATGGGCCTGCAACCGCCAGATCATGGCCGAAAGCACCACGCCCACCAGCATCAGCACGATGACCGCGACCATCATCCCCGAGGCTTCCGCCCGCGCCTCGGACTCGATGATCAGGCGGCCGATGCCGCGCTCCGCGCCGATGAATTCGCCGACGATGACGCCGATCAGCGCAAAGGAGATCGCCGGCGAGAGCGAGGCGAACACCCAGGCCATGGTCGAGGGGATCACGACGGTGCGGGTGATCTGCCATTCGCTGGCGCCCAGCAGCCGCGCGGCATTGATGAAGCCTTCGTCGATCGAACGGGCGCCCTCGAAGGTATTGAAGAACACCAGGAACACCACCACGATCCACGAGGTCACGATCTTCGAGGTGTCGCCGATCCCGAACGCCAGCACGATGATCGGCGCCAGCGCGATCCGGGGGATCGAATTCACCGCCGTAATGAAAGGCTGAAAGATCGCGCTGAGCCGGTCCGAACGTCCCGAGCAACAAGCCCCGCGACAAAGCCGCTCGACACGCCGGTGACAAAGCCGAAGAACGTGTTCTTCAGCGTGATCGCGGTCGCGATCCAGAGATTGTTCTCGTTGCGCACCATGCACTTGGCAAAGTCGCCGTTGAACCAGCCGTTGAAGACGCCGAGCTTGGACTTGAGGCAGCTCAGGATCAGGAAGTGCTCGAAGATCTCCGACGGCTTCGACACGAAATAGGGATCGAGCAGATCGGGCACCAGCCACGGGACGATCGCATGGAGGTCATATCCCCATTGCCAGATCGACAGCACCGCAACGCAGATAGCGATCTGCCAGGCCAGCGTATTGCCGATGCCGACGCGTCCTCATGGCTTGCGCCCCTTGACGAATTCCTCGCCGAGCGAATGCCAGATGTGCTGGAACAGCTCGGCATAGCGCGGCGTCTCGCGCACCTTCACCGCATCGCGCGGCCGCGCAAAGTCGACCTCGAACATGTCCTTGATCCGGCCCGGACGCGCCGAGAACAGGATGATGCGGTCGGCCAGCGTCAGGGCTTCGCCGAGGTCGTGGGTCACGAACAGAACGGTCTGCTGCTCGCGCTCCCAGATCCGCAGCAGCACGTCATGCATGTCGATCTTGGTGTGGGTGTCGAGCGCGCCGAACGGCTCGTCCATCAGCAGGATCTGCGGCTCGACCACCAGCGTTCGCATCAGCGCCGCGCGCTGGCGCATGCCGCCCGACAGCGCCGACGGATAGGCGTGTTCGAAACCCTGCAGGCCTGCCTGCGCGACGCAGGCCGCGACGCGCTCCTTGCGCTCCGCTTCCGCAACGCCCGCCAGCTGCAGGCCATAGCCGATATTGTCGGCGACCGTGCGCCAGGGAAACAGCGTGTCGCGCTGGAAGACATAGCCGACATCGGGCGTCGCCTTGCCGGCAACGACCGGCACGCCGTCGATCAGGATCTGCCGCCGGTCGGCTTGATCAGTGTCGCGATCATGTTGAGAACCGTGCTCTTGCCGGAGCCGGACGGCCCCAGCAAGCGCTACGAATTCGCCGCGGCGGACGCTGAAGGAAACGTCGCGCACCGCCTCGATCGCGGTGCCCGGCAAGCTGAAACGACTTGCTCAATCCCCTGACGTCGATGCGCTGGCGTCGCTCGTCCATCCGGCAGGCGCTCGCGGACAGGTCTGGACGTTCAAGCCGGATACGCCTTTCGCGCCGCCTCGATGAAGGTCGGGCTGACCACCTCGGCCGATCGTCAGCGGCTTGATGCCGGTCATTTCGCGGAACCAGACCTTTTCGCCGCGCGCGAAAGCCGCCGCGTCGATCGATGGCATCGTAGTCGGCGACCTTTTGCAGCGCGGTGATCTCGAGGATATTGGCGCTGCGCGAGGTGCTGCCGACATAGGGCTCGATCGTGTCGTAGATCTTCGTCGGGCGAATGCGTCTTGATCCATTGCGTCGCCCGCCAGATCGCGGTGACGAAGGCCTGCATCTTGGCCGGGTCCTTGTCGATCGTCGACTGCAGCGTGAAATGCGCCGTCACCGGCACCTTGCCGCCGATATACTTGTTCCAGATCGTCTCGTCGGTGCCGTCGAACAACAGCGTGCCCCAGCCCTGCTCCTTCGAGTCGTTGAGCAGCGACAGCGAACTGACGAGCACGTCGACCTGCTTGGTCTTCAGCGAGCCCATCATGGTGTCGACATTGCCGGTGCCGATCCAGGTGACTTTCTGGTCGAGCCCCATCGTCTCCATGTAATAGGACGACCAGACATGGTTGGTGCCGCCCAGCGACGACACCGAGACGATCGGCTTGCGGCCGTCCGGCCGCTTCCATGCGGTCAGCTTCTCCAGCGTGTTGATGCCCTGGTCGCAGAGATCCTTGCGGATGATGAACATCACCGAGCTGGAACGGGTATCGACCGGCATCAGCACGCGGCCCGTCGCGGCCGTGATTGCTGAGCTGCATCGGGTGGGTGATATCGCCGATGCCGATGTCGCCCTGCGACGGAAGCGATGATCTCGCGCGTCTTGACGCCGCTGCCGCCCTGGATCAGCTTGCAGTCGAGGCCGGCTTCCTTGAAGTATCCGATGCGATCGGCGACGAATTGCGTCTGATAGACCGGCACCGCGACGGGATAGATCGCGCGGCCCGCCTTGGCTTCGGCCCGCGCCCTGCCCGACAGCCAACGGCAGCGCCGCCGCCCGCGATGATCGTCAGCGCCGAACGTCTGGTGAGACGTAGGCCATCACGCGCGCTCCTTTTCCTTGCCGGCGACCTTCTCCAGCGCGTTCAGCACCGCGTCGCCCATTTCCGTGCGTCGAAAGCTTCCTTGCGCCCGGCCTCGGCGATATCGGCGGTTCGCGCGCCGCCGGACAGCGGCATCGCCACGGCCTTCTCCAGCAGATCCGCATCCTCCGGCCGGTTCAGCGTCATGCGCAGCATCATGGCGACGCTGAGGATCGAGCCAAGCGGATTGGCGATGCCCTTGCCGGCGATGTCGGGCGCGCTGCCGTGGACCGGCTCGTACAGCGCCTTGCGCCGGCCGAACTTGTCGACCGGGCCCAGCGAGGCCGACGGCAGCATGCCGAGCGAGCCCGACGCCATCGCCGCGCAATCGGACAGGATGTCGCCGAAGATATTGCCGGTGACCATCACGTCGAACTGCGCCGGCTCGCGCACGATCTGCATCGCGGCGTTGTCGACATACATATGCGTGAGCTCGACGTCGGAATATTCCTCCGCGTGCAGGGCGATGACTTCCTCGCGCCACAGCACGCTGGTCTCCAGCACGTTGGCCTTGTCGACCGAGCAGACCTTGTTCCTGCGCGTCCGCGCCAGTTCGAACGCCGAACGCGCCACGCGGCGGACTTGGTTGGTGGTGTATTGCTCGGTGTTGAAGCCGCGGCGCTGCCCGTCGGCCAGCGTCTCGATGCCGCGCGGCTCGCCGAAATAGATGCCGCTGGTCAGTTCGCGGATGATGACGAAGTCGACGTCCTTGAGCACGCTGCGCCTTCAGCGGCGCCGAGTCCGCCAGCGCCGGATTGGCGACGATCGGCCTGCAGATTGGCGTAGAGATCGTATTTGCTGCGCAGGCCGAGCAGGCTACCCGCCTTGCGCGCCGCTGCTGGCACTTCCTTGGTCTCCGGCCCGCCGGTCGCGCCCCACAGGATCGCGTCGGCCTCCTCCATCGCCTCGACGGTGTCGTCGGCAGCACCTTGCCGGTCGCAAGATAGGGAACGATGCCGTATTGCGCTTCGCGCAACGTCATCGGGAACGCCGCGCTTGGCCGCAAACCAGTTGAGCACGCGCTGCGACTGCGCCGTCACCTCGGGGCCGATGCCTTCGCCGCCGACGACGGCGACCTTGACCATGTTGGAACGACGTTATTCATGCCTGATTTCCCTTGCGAAATGGATCCATGGCCGCTCCGCGCGATCGGCGGCCTGGAAGGCCCGGATTTCGTCGTCGCGCTGCAACGTCAGCGCGACTTCGTCGAGCCCCTCGCAGCAGGCCGTCGCGGCGGCGCGGGTCGATCTCGAAACGATGTCGTCTTGTCCCGACGGCGAGGTGATCGTCTGCTGCTTCGAGGTCGATGCCGATGCGCCCGGCGCCCTGGGTCTGCTTCGATCTCCGCGGCAAGGCCGTCGACGATCTGCCTTGTCGACGACGATCGGCAGAATGCCGTTCTGGAAGCAATTGGCGAAGAAGATGTCGCCAAAGCTCGAGCCGATCACGGCGCGGATGCCCATCTCCTGCAGCGACCACACCGCGCCTTCGCGCGAGGAGCCGCAGCCGAAATTCGGCCCGGTGACGAGGATTTCCGCCTGCCGATACGGCTCGCGGTTCAGGATGAATTCGGGGTTTTCCGAGCCGTCGGGCAGATAGCGCAGCGCGCCGAACGCCCATTTGCCGAGCGTGCCGCGAATGGAGTTTCCGACCAGCCGCTCGATGCGGATGATGACGTCGGTATCGATATTGCCGCGCATGATCGGCGCGGCAATCGCCGTCAGAGTTGTCGAACGGTTTCGGCATGTCAGCGCTCCATCGTCCGCACGTCGGCGATGGCGCCGGCGATCGCGGCGGCCGCCGCACTTGCCGGGCTCGCCAGATGGGTGCGCGCGCGCGGGCCCTGGCGGCCGACGAAATTGCGGTTGGAGGTCGAGACCGAGCGCTGGCCGGGCGCCACGGTTTCGCCATTGGCGGCAAGGCACATCGAGCATCCGGGCTCGCGCCATTCGAAGCCGGCATCGATAAAGACCTTGTCGAGCCCTTCGGCGACCGCGTCGCGCTTGACGGTCTCCGAGCCCGGCACCACCCAGGCGCGGACACCCGGCGCGACCTTGCGGCCGCGCGCGACTTCGGCGGCGGCGCGCAGATCGCTCAGCCGGCTGTTGGTGCAGGAGCCGATGAAGACCCAATCGACCGGCGTGCCGGCGATCGGCGCGCCCGGCTTGCAGCCCCATATAGTCGAGCGCGGTCTCGATCGCGGCGCGGCGCGCCGGATCGTCGATCTCGCTGCGGATCGGGAATGCGGCCATCGACGCCGATGACGTGTTCCGGGCTGATGCCCCAGGTCACCTGCGGGATGATCTTTGTGACGTCGATGACGACTTCGCGGTCGAACACGGCATCGGCGATCGCTCGGCAGCTCCCGCCACGCCTTGACCGCCTGCTCCCACATCTCGCCCTCGCGGCGCATAGGGTCGCCCGCGCAGATATTCGAAGGTTTTCTCGTCCGGCGCGATCATGCCCATCTTGGCGCCGAGCTCGATCGACAGATTGCAGATGGTGAGCCGGCCCTCGACCGGCAGCTCGCGGATGGCGCTGCCGGCATATTCGACCGCGTAGCCGGTGCCGCCCGCGGCGCCGACATGGCCGATCAAAGCGAGGATCAGGTCCTTGGCGGTGACGCCCGACGGCAGCTTGCCCTCGAATCTCACGCGCATGGTTTTCGGCCGGCGCTGGATCAGCGCCTGCGTCGCCAGCACATGCGTCAAGCTCGCTGGAGCCGATGCCGAACGCCAGCGCGCCCAGCCCGCCATGGGTGCAGGTATGGCTGTCGCCGCAGACGATCAGGCAGCCCGGCAGGCTCAGGCCCAGTTCGGGCCCGATGACATGGACGATGCCCTGCCCGGGCTCGTCGACATCGAACATCCGGATGCCGGCTCGCCGACGTCTCGGCCCGCAGGGCCGCCAGCAAGTTCCTGCCCGATCTTGATGGTGCCGGCGCGCCCGTGCGCCGTCGAAATCGCATGATCGGGCGTCGCAAAGGTCAGTTCCGGGTTGTGGACCGGCAGGTCTGCGGCTCTTGAGGTCGAGCAGGCCGCGCGAGCCGCCCAGATCGTGCAGCAGATGACGGTCGACATGGAGCAGATCGGTATCGTCGCTGAGTCGCGACAGATGACATGCTGGTCCCAGATCTTGGCCAGCATGGTACGGCCGGGCGATTGCCACTGCCGTATCCTCCCGTTTTTCTTCTTCTATGGCAGGTTGATGCACCGCCACCGGCCGTTTTGCACGGCCTGCTATTCAGGTCTTCGCCCGAACTCGCTTCCGATGATCAAAACATATTGGAGCCGCTCGGCCAACGTCTGATTTGGTGGGCGAGGCCCCACACTGGCGTGGGACGCCGCCGGATCGAAGCCGCGCAGCCAAATCCACCACCCTATCCATCCGCTGCAGGCGCTGATGCGGCCGTTTCAGAAAGCCTTCGATCAGCCCGAGTTCATCCATCACTTGCAGGGTCAAGGGATGCAGGTTGTCGCCGCGAAAATCGCGGACGAAGTCCGCATGCTGCCGCAGCACACCGACGTCGATGCCGACATGTCCAGACAATTTCCCAGCATCATCCCGGCGGGCTCGGCGGTGAAGCACGATCTGCTAATGAACGCGAAGTTCTTTACTGATTCTTCATCAATGCAGACACATCTATTGTATCTCCAGAGGTTGCTGATTCTCTATCTCCACAACTACAATATGCGCGATGATTTTGCCTCGGAAGGGGTGTGCACCATGAGTTCGATCTCCGCGACTGGCGCTTCGACGTATAATGCCTTGGCCTCGCTGCTCACCCCTGCACCGTCCACCAGCGACTCTCCGCCACAAACGGCCGCCTCAACCAATTCCAATATAGCAACGCCTTCAACCGATCCGATCGATACCGTCGATCTTTCGGATCGGGCCAAGCGGATTTTGGCGCGGGCGACATTCGAGCAAACAGCCGCCGACAAACTCAGTGCCGTGCTTCAGTCCCTGGACGACCCGGACGGAAAGCCCACCGCTTCCAAGCCTTCATCTGACAAGGGAACGTCGTTGTTCGACAAACTGAGCGGGCGGGCGCAGGACAGCAGGAACGATACGGCGTGGACCGCAGGAGCGAGGGCAGGCGACGCTTCGATCTCGGACGCAGAGTTCACTGCCAAGTACAAAGACTCGTTGCTGGTCGGTTTGACGGGATTCCCAGCGGATAAACAGCAGGCCCTGCAGGCTGCCATCAACAACGGCACCCTGAAGTTCCAGCTGGGGTCTGACGTGGAGGGCTACAACACGCGGACTGTGGTCACTTATACCGTCGGCCCGGGCGGCGGACAGGGCATGTCCACTTCGGGATACAGGGCCGCCACAGGTGCGGCTAAAGAAGCCATCGACGCCGGAAACGCCTACGGCTTTTGGACCGAAGACCGTGGCGATGTGTATGTAACGTGGTGACTTTCAACTCGCCGACGTTCGTGAAGCTCACGCAAAAGCGCCGCGGACCTGTTCGCGTGATGCTGTCCGAGTTCCAGAATTAACCTGCGCGACGAACATCAAGCTTAACATGCGAGTTTCGTTGCGGCCGATCTAAACAAGTCTAGCGTGGCTGCAGTCGCGCAGATTGGCCCCCAAGTTTAGCCTGCGTACTGCGCGATCAGGGGCTGCCTCGTGCCCTAGAGGCGGCCCCGCCCCCAAGACAAAGGCCACGCGGGCGTTACGCCGCATGGCCTGATGCCGGGACTGTCCCGCTCCTCGCAAGATTCCGTCGCCGCCAAGACAACCGCGAACCAGCCAAGACGTTCCCCGTAACCAAAGAAGCCCGCCAGGTTGAGTTGGCGGGCTTCCTACGCGGTTACTAAATCCCGCGGGGCCTTGGGGGCAATCCGCGATTGCCACGACGATACAGAGCTGCGGTTAACAAAATGCCGAATGGCGAGCGGCGCGTTCTTACTGGAATTAGCCAAATCTAAAAAGGAAGCATGAGCAGCTAGCAAAGGCGATGGATCGATCGCCGGAACGCATACGGAAACGGGCCATGCGACTCGGCGTCTCGATCAAATCGCAAACTGCCAGCAGGTGACGCGGATCGCCTGATGCCTGACAAGGGTTGGATTTCGACCGCTCGCTGGTCGCGCCAGAGCGGGCATCCCAGCGGCTCACGCCGGACTCGTGCTTCCTGACACGAACGTTTATCTTTACTTGCCTCAACGACGCGGCAATTGTTGAATTCCGCTCACCTCCAGCTACCTTACTCACATGATCCTGACCCTGATATTGCTCGCAGCTGTCGGTGTCATTCTGCTGGCCGAACGCAGCGCCGAGCACCTGCCATTCGCGATCGCGACGCTGTTCCTTAGCGCGGCCGCAATCTCATTCATCGTGGGCGATTTCGACAGAGCGATATTGCTGGCTGGTGTGCTGGCCGCGGCAATCACTGCCGCATCAACCATCAAACATAATTACAGCGCGCTTAAGCTGACTGTAACCGACTTGCCACTGATGTTTGCAGGCACAGTTCCCTTTTTTATATCGCAGTACCCACGCGCCGTATTCGCCGTTCTGACTGGAACTGCCGCACTCATCCTGGCTGTAATCACGACCCTGATCCACGGAACCGGGCCATCAGTTCCTTTGGACGTCAGAGTTTTTTTATTCAGCGTTACGCTTGTTTGCGTTGTAACGGCCTTCAGGATAAGCGGCGGCGGCATTTGCTTCCGGCGGATCATGGCCCAGCGGCGGTGCTTTTACTCGACCTTCATGGCTTCGCTGATCGATCCAAATTCCTGGCGGCAAGCCGGCGGATTGGCTCTGAGCGATATTGCAAATGACCCGTTGCCGCTGATGGCGGCCGTACCGGCGCGCACCATCGAATATCCCGACATTATCGTCATCCAGCATGAATCGATTTTCGATCCTCGCATTTTTGGACTTCCGATCGAGCCGGCTGTCGAAGCGTTTCTGTCCCCAAAGAATGGCCTCCATGGAATCCTTAACGTCGACATTTTCGGCGGAGGTTCGTGGCAATCCGAATTTAGCCTGTTGACCGGTCTTTCAAGTGCAAGCTTCGGTTCAAATGCCTATCACCTTTTCAAGCAGGGCGCGGGCCGGTTTCACAACACTCTTCCCCATGCGTTGACTGCGCTTGGCTACAGGACCATGCTCGCGTCGAGCTGCCGTCGCAATTTTCTCGACTACGATGAGTTTTATCGTTCGATTGGCATTGGCGAACGCATCTTCGCGGACGACTTCCCTCCCCCGTTCGACGTCCGCCAGTTCGAGACGACAAATTCCGATGCCATTTTTCTGGAAGCGGCGTTCGCGGCCCATACGAAGGGTATCGCCGACGACCCAGCGCCCCGTTTTCTTTATGCACTGACCAACTTCAATCACGGCCCCCACAACCGAAGGCTGGCAGCACCCGGACAGTTTGAGAGGGAACGTGCCTTTGCCGCATCAAGCCTTCCCGATGCTCAATATGCCGAGTACTACGCAAGGCTTGCGGAGACCGCCTCAACCTGGAAAAGGCTCAAGCTTGAGCTGACAACGAATTTTCCCAAGCGTCCGATGCTCATCGTGCACTACGGGGATCATCAGCCCGTCGTGGCGAAGCGGATCGACCGGCAACTCAAACTCCCCGACGATGCGCGGCGCGCGTTCCGGACATTTTATGCGATGGAGGCGCTCAACATATTCCCTGATCGCCTTGCTTCCGGACCGGGTGCGGATCTGGATATTGCTTTTCTTGGGACCGTCGCCCTGCAGCAAGCAGGTCTGCCACTCGATCCGATATTTGCCACCCGCGCCAGCCTGCTCGACCATTGCCGGGAAACCTACTTTGCATCGCCCTCCGAACGGAAGCGCCAATTCCATCGCACGCTTGTGGATCTGGGCATGATCGACATCGGGCCGAGCATTCCGCGCGGCCGCTACGTGCCCACGCCGACGAAGTGATCGAATGAGCCCGCTATGTCCGCCGTCGGCACTTTTGGAAGCGACGCGGGAGGCTGACGAATTCGGCTCATTGGCGTAGAGCGGACATCGCGATAGCGTGCGCCGAAGTCCGTTGATGACCCTGGTTGTGTAAAAACTCAAAAATCGAAACGCAACGAAGAATGATATTCTTCAGTTCGATCCCCAAGTTAAATCCGCTTGCGCGTTGAGCGACTAAAACGGTCTTGGACGAATAACTTCTTCCATCGCGATTGAGCGTCTTCGCGTTTTCACACAGCCAAGACCCATTGCGGAAGTCACGGCTTTTTGATCCACTCCTGCCATGCAGGAGAGACGCGTTAAGGCATCGTTTTGCGCAGGGTGCGAATGAAAAATGCTTTAAGTGCGATCGCGCCTTTGCTTTTCCTGTCGGCAGCCGCGTTTGCTGACGGCCCAATGACAGCCAGCGATCCGGAGAGCCTAGGCTTTTCGACGCTACAACTCGAGCGGATCGCGTCCTGGTATCAAGCGCGCGTGGACGGCGGTGATCTGCCGGGCGCTGTCGTGGGGATCGCCAGGAACGGCAAGCTCGCCTACCTGAAGGCCATAGGCTTTCAGGATCGCGGCAAGACAATTCCGATGAGATCTGACGCGATTTTCTGGATCGCTTCGATGACCAAGCCGGTCACCAGCGTTGCCGCGATGATCCTGGTGGAGCAGCGGAAGCTCGACCTTGACGCTCCGGTTTCCCTGTACTTGCCGGAACTCGCCGACATGCAAGTCGCGACCGAGAAGACCGGCACGACGGAACTTGCGCTCGCGCCGCCAAAACGTCCGATGACCGTGCGAGATTTGCTTCGCCACACATCCGGCCTCGTCTATCCTCCCCAATTCATCGACAGCAGGATTCACAAACTCTACGGCGAGAAGGTCTTATTCACCCGCTACACGACCTTGGCCGAATTCGTCGCCAGCCTCGGCAAGCTGCCGCTCGCGCACCAACCTGGCGAGGTGTGGGAATACAGTTGGGGCGTCGACGTTCTGGCACGCGTCGTCGAGGTCGCGTCGGGACAACCATTCGATCAGTACCTGCAGGCGCAAATCTTTGGTCCTCTGCATATGGTTGATACCGGCTTCTACGTGCCGGAAGCCAAGCTCAGCCGCCTCGTTGATCCAGCCCCCGAGGGACGACATGCGCTGTGGGACGTGACCAAACAGCCGCGCCTATTCTCCGGCGGAGGTGGGCTCGTGTCCACGGCCGCCGACTACCTGCGGTTCTGCCAAATGCTGCTTAATGGCGGAGAACTCGACGGCGCGCGAATTCTGTCGCCGGAAGCCGTTCAATTGATGACCACGAATTCTTTGCCGCCGGATATCCGCTTTGCGCAAAATATGATTGGCCCGGCGGCGGGAGCGAGCTGGGGATTAGGGTTTGCAATCCGTACCAATCCCGAAGCAAGCCAAGTGCCGGGGTCGGTCGGCAGCTTTACCTGGGGCGGAGTTCTGGGGCACCTTTTTCTGGGTCGATCCTGCCGAGAAGCTGATCGCGGTACAGATGATTCAGGTAAACGCCAGCGATCCGTACCGCACCGCTTTCCGCAATCTGACATATGGCGCGATACTTATCCCCGAGCAGCCCGTCCTCGCGGTGTCGGCGCAACCTGTGGCCGTTGATACCAAAACGCTCGCTGACTATGTCGGCACATACGATTTTGGACTTACAACGAGTTCGCGTGACCGGCAGGGGCTTCCCAAAGATACCGGACGCCGCGTTGGGATTTAATTCGACCCGGAAGATCGCGGGGCTCGCCTTACCTGGGTGCTCGATGGCGCGCCCGCCTCCAAGGCCGGCGTCCGCGTGGGCGACGTTATTACCCACGTGGACGGCATGCCAACCAAGGGCCTCACTTCCGGCCAGCTGAACGGCAAGATAGGGGGGCCGGCGGGCACGGAGGTCCATCTGACGATCGAGCGCAAGGACGTGGACCGCCCGCTCCAACTCACCGTCATTCGCGAGGTTATTTATGGGCCGACGGTCAAGCTCCAGGTTCGGCTTGCAGCCGGCAAACTCATGATCGAAGTTCGACGGGAGCATGGCCAATCCTCGACTTCGAGCAAGGAAAGCCGGTCGCCGTGGCCGCAATGTCGAGCACCGAATTCTATGTTGATAACGGCGACCACACGCGGATCGCCTTTGTCAGGGACTCGGCGGGCAAAGTTTCCGGCGCCGTTCTAAACCCCGGGCCGCGGCAACAAAGCGGAGTGAGGCTTGACTAACGCAGTTGCGGCGAGGTCGCTTATTGGCACCTTTGAGACATGCCCGCCTATCCTGAGAATGTCTGTTCACGGGGGTAGACTGGAAGTCGCCGTGGTCCGGCCAAACCGACGCGAATGACCCAAGCCGACCGTGGGAGCTGCTGTGTGACCTTCGTCAAAGAGCCGTTTGAACGGATCCAATATTTGCAACGGGATTGCTCCATGAATTTGGTGAATTCCCGTGAAGAACTACTTCTCATTGCTGGATCCGCTGCGCTTCGGGGCCGCTCTCGCCGTCGCGATTTTTCACCTGATGTTCTACTCCTGGGCCGGGTCTTCCATCGGCGCCCCTCAAAGCTTTGAGCATTACCTCGCCGCCGACGTTCAATTTCCGAACGCCGCGCCTTTCACGTGGTTCGGCTGGGTGGGCGTTGAAATATTCTTTGTCATTTCCGGCTTCGTCATCGCGAACTCCGCGAGCAAGTCTTCGCCCAAGGAATTTCTTTTCGGGCGTGCACTCCGGCTTTATCCGGCGGTATGGATTGGCTCGACCTTGAGCTTGCTCGTTCTGCTTTTCTTTGCGCGTGAGAAGGCATCCGAATTCATCCTTCCCTACTTCCAGGCGATGCTGCTCATTCCCAAGGGGATCAAGGGTCAATGGCTTGACGCCGTCTATTGGACGCTGGCGGCGGAAATGGCCTTTTATGGGCTGGTGTTTTGCACGCTTCTTACGAAGAAAATCACGCTGCGGCATCTGGCCTGGGGTCTCACCATCTATAGCGCCGTGTTCAACGCCTTTTCCATGGTGGTGCTGTCGGGCGCGTTACAATCCGACATGCTCTATTGGGTTGTCCTGATGTTCCGGGTGCCGGGCGCAACATGGTTGTTGAACCATGGCTGCTTCTTCGCGCTTGGGATTTGGCTGTTCATTTCGGCGAATAGAACATTGACGGCTCTCGAACGGGTTGCCGTGGCCGTGACATGCCTCTCCGGGTGTGCCGAGATCTACTATTTTTCCCATTTCCTTTTGAACGCCATACCCGCCATCTCGGATCAGTCGGCCTTTTTGCCGGTCCTCGTTTGGGCTGCGGCGGTGTTGCTCATTGCCTTCGCCGCGAACAAAAGCAGGCACGCTGCCGGCACCGCTTCTCCTGAAGCGCCGGCTTATTTGAGAACGCTCGGGCTGATCACCTATCCGCTCTATCTGACCCACAACGTCACCGGCTCTGCGATCATTCGTGTCCTGATCGATGCCGGCCTGGATGCCTCCCTGGCCGTATGGGCCAGTCTGGGCATGCTTGTCCTGGTCTGCTGGCTCATCTGCGCGAAGATAGAGCCCGCCATTAGACGGCTGCTAAGCGAAATCTTTGCAAACTTCAAACTGCGTCCGAAAGCAGCGCCACCATCGAGCCTTCCAGGTCGGCCTTCTGGGCTGCGGCTTCCGCTGCCCACCCGCGCAGAGCTGCTCCCCGCAAGCCCGCTTCACACTCCGATGGCCGGGCGATAGCATTATTGAAATTCAGCCTGGCCTGCTATTGATGCCCGGCGGACATGGGCCTCCGCGTTGGCACAGAACCGGACAGGCTTTGCGCGCGAGCGGCCATACCGCCTGCGACGCTAACGCCCAGCACGTATACCCATCCTTCGTGGAAGTCGAACAGGTGGGAATTGAGCAGCGAACTGATGAAGTTTTGAACCACGATCACCAGGCCGATCCATGATGCAAAAAAGGATCCGCGAAACAGCTGCAGATGAAAGTACCACATCGCATACAGGACGAGGCAACCGAGCACGCCCCACTGGATGGCGACGTAAAGCGTCTGGTTATGCGGGTTGCGGATGATGTTGCCCCATTCGCCGCTCTTGCCTTCGGCTTCGCGGCTGAAGAGCTGCAGGGTTGATCCGGTACCGTGCCCAAAAACCGGCGCCTCGGAAATCGACCTGATGGAAACGCGCCAATACGCCATTCGCAGGCCATTCGAGGTCGCGGCAGCGACATTGGTATCGCGATCCACATTGGTATCTCGATCCACCCTGCTATCGCGATCCACCTTGTAGTCCTGCACCGTGCGCACGACCCGGTCACGCAGATAGGGCGATGTGAGTAGAATTCCGCACTCGACGACTGCCGCAAACATCAGAAAATAGATCGCATGTCTCCGGTTCAGATATTTGACGGCAAAGAGGATCAACAAGATCGGGAGGTAGACGAATGCCGTGCGCGAAGTCGCGACAAACCGCATGTCGAGGTAGAAGCCCAACATGACGGCTGCGCAGGCGAAGGTCCACGCGCGATGACCGTTCGCTGCGAATGACAGGAGCAGCGGCGCCATGACAAACAGGCACAACGCGAATTCGTGGCTTTGATCGATGTAGTTTCTGACGGGAACACCGGCTATCCCAGCCGGCGAGGGTTTCCAGTCGGCGAAGTATGTCACCCATGACAATCCCATCAGGAGGACACAGGAAGCCAGGAACGCGAACAACACCCAATGCCCGCGCTGGGAGCGTTCGTAGTGATAAAGGAGAAGCGGAACAGCCAGCAGCTTTGATACGGGCGCGAGGCCTTGAATTCCGATGGGCCAAGTGTCCTCGGTCCAGAAAAGCCCAGCGATCGCCAGTGCTACGAAGGCCAGCGGCAGGAAGCTCGCCGGTGCGCGCAAGGACTCAAGAAACTCCTGCCAGCGGATCGTGGGAAGAACCACGAGCATCCACAACGCCGTGAAAACGGAAACCGCCGTCGTGGACCATGGAAGCGAGGCGGCGGCCAGTGCCGGGTAGAGATCGACGCAAAGAAGCCAGAACCGGGATTGCGGCCACGAGCCGATGAATGCGGGAATTCCCGGCCGTGCGAGGGGGACCGTCAGCTCTGACATCGCACGCCTACAAGTCGATAATGAAGCGCAGGAAAGAACGGCAGCCGATGCTGGCGAACGCGGCCCCGGACCGATCGGGAAGGCTTTCGAAGGTCATCTGAAATACGCACATACACACACCTTTGACTAACAACCTGGCCACGTGCCTTCGTCTTCCGGCACGCCCTGCCCTCGAAAGGCTCCTAATATCGTTGCGCACAAACGGCGATTTGTTGAACAATTTCCGGCTGATTTGGGTCATCCAGCCTCCCGCGCAAAAATATTCCGCTTCCCCCTCACCCCAAATCAGTGGCTATTTCCGCGCGTCCCGTCTCGACAAGAGGGGCGTATCGCGATCGTCACGAACGCGAGGCGGGATGTGGTGGACGCGGCAGCGTCAGGCGCGACAGGTTGTTTGCAGGGCGGTTTCGGCCGTGAGCGAGCACAGCGCGCAAGACGTACGGCGCTGAAGCGTACGGCAAAACCGTGTGGTCCTGACACCCGTGGCTGGTGCCAAGCTGCCGGTGGCGACATCGATCCAACCGGATCGAAGAGCCATCAAGCCGGCGGCGATGGAGGCAAGACGAATTCGTCTCCAGGGAGAGCGCGGCATAAGCCGTCAAACCATTGCGCAGGGAATGCCGGAGTGCTCCGGCTGTACCTGTATGCTCGTGTGCGCTCTCTCTGCAATATTTGCACACGAGACCGCGGGTGCAGCAAGCACCCGGCATTCCCTGCTCCCTCTTGTTTGAGGGACAAGATTTCAAACAAAACCTCGGGCGCATCGCGTCGCGAGATCGCGAAGACATGCCAGATGCTAGAAGACATGCCAGATGCTAAACGCCGTCATTGCGAGCGAAGCGAAGCAATCCATTCTTTCGTTATGCCGCGATGTGGATTGCTTCGCTTCGCTCGCAATGACGTGGATAGGCCGCAGCGTACTGGATATCCCGTATGCGCGGGGTATGACGGCCGCCAGCGCGGCGAAAACTCTACCGCCGAAAACTCTTGATCTCCGAGACGCTGCCGTCGCGATAGGTCAATTCCACCGAGACCGACCTGGTCTGCGGGGCGAGCTTCAAATACGGCGTCGCTTCGTGCGGAATCACGCTGGGATCCCGGGGATCGCACGGCGGCATCTTCAGAACCTTGTCGGGCACCGTAGAGTCGATGCCGACGCGCACTTCGCGGATCGCGCAGCGATACGACATCAGATGCGTGTAGTAGACCATAAGGCCGTTGAATTCGCGGAACGACAGCCAGCTCGTCGCGGTCATGTCGAGGATCTTGCGCTGGTCGCGGATCAGGGCGGCCTCGGGATCGAAGCGGATCGGGAACGGGCCCTGCAATTCGCCATTGGTGTCGACATAGCGCACCTGGATGATGGCCGCCGGCGCATCCGCCGGCAGTTCGACCGACGGGTTGGGCATCCGCTTGCGGGTCCGCGGGTCGAGCGTGTCCATGAAGCCGGTTTCGCGGAAGTTGCCGCTGTCCCCCAGCCGCCAGGAAATGCCGAGCGTCGGGTCGGCGATCGAGAACACCACGGTCCAGCCGCCATTGTGGCGCGAGAACATCGCGATCGGCGCGTTGACGGAATCGTTCTGCGGCTTGAGTTGCTGCACCGGCGGCAAGGCCGCCAGCTTTGGCAGCGCTTCGGCGGGCTTCGCCGCCAGCCTCGGGCTGGACTTTCGCAAGGCCGTTCAGGAACACGTCGTCGACCATCTGGTCGAAATAGACCGGGATCTGCTTGTGGCGGACGGTCTCCGCCAGTTCGCTGACCAGGCGCCGCGTGCGCTGCGCGACCTGAACGAGGTTCGCGCCGGGCTGCGTGATCTCCTTGGCGAAGGTGCGCGTGAACACCGAATTGGGATTGGTGTCGTCATTGGAGAGCCGGTCGAGCGCGGTCTGCCGCGGCCCGGCCGAGAAGATCGAGAACACGCCTTCCGGCAATTGCGTCATCGGCGCAAGGCCGCCGCGGCCGGCAACCGCACGCGTGCCGGCGCGTTCGAACGGATTGTTGCGGCAGGCATCGAACACCAGAATGGCGGTGCGGACCTTGCGGTTCTGCAGCCGCTCGATGATGCGGTCGGCGAGGACCGAGGCGTCGCGCACCAGCTCTTCCTGGCCTTCGGTCGCCGCCGGCACGTCGGTCGGCAGCAGGAAATTCTGCCCCGCAATCTCAAAGCCGTGGCCGGCGAAGAAGAAGAACGCGGTGTCGCCGGCCTCGACCGCGTTGTCGAACGCCAGCAGCGTCTGGCTGAACGCCTGCCGGTTCTGGTTTTCCGCCACCATCACCGTGAAGCCGAGCTGCTTGAGCGTATCGCCCATGGTGCGGGCGTCGTTGACCGCCTTCTGCAGCTTGGGCACGTTCCTGTAGTCGTTGTTGCCGACCACCAGCGCAACGCGCTTTTCGGCGTGCGCAGGCGCGGCGGATACCGCGAAGGCAGCAACCATTCCGGCTGCCGCCAAAAATCTGGAAATCCAAGGCCTCATCAAAGTTCCCCCGGCACGACAAATCCCCGGCTCCTGCGGCCGTTTCATGACGTAGTCGGCATGCCCACCGCAGCGGTTCAATCCCTCGGCTCCCGTCATCGCACCGCATCGGCCGGGTGCGCCGGGCCAAGATCTCCGTACCACGGATCGGCATTCGCCGGAAAAGGCTGGACCCCCCTCTTCTGGCGGCCGAATACGCCCAATTTCAGAAAGATATCAGAAACTTTCACCCCCGTTTCAGGACAGGCCGAGCCGCATCTGGGAAAAGCGAGTTCTCCAACGTCACGCGCGCTTACGCAGGCAGAGGTGTCATCCGCTATGCATGGTAAGCACGAGCTCGATTGTGATCCGGGATCAGCGGCCGGCGGCTCGCCTCCTGCCGCTGACGGCTTTGACCTGCGAATCCAAAAGACGCCGGCACCCGGTTTGGTCCGCCATGACGTCGTCCGGGAGACATCGGGCGATCGCGGATGGGGCCCCCTTGTGGAAGCCAGCTACGCCGACTTCAAGGAGGCGGTGGAGGATGGTGACACGGCGAGATCCACCTCGCTGGTCAATGCGCTGGCAGAGCTGGCGCTGATCGAGCGCGGCATCATCGCGGCAGGAAGCCGACGCGGACTACGGGCATTGCGCCTGGCCCGCCTGTCGCTGGCGCGCCGGTCGATCACGCGGCATTTGTCGCAAGCGGACCTCTCACCCGCGATGGTCGCCGACCTGCTTGGGGTTTCGGTCCGCCACATGCACATGCTGTTCGAGGGCACAGGCAAGAGCTTCTCCCAGACCGTGACCGCGCAGCGCATCCGCCTGAGCGGCCAGTTGCTCCGTGAGGCACCAAGGCGCCCCGTCGCCGAGGTCGCCCGCGCCTGCGGCTTCGAAAGTCTGGCGACGTTCTATCGGGTCTTTCGTGCAACCGAGGGGATGCCGCCGGGCGAGTTCAGGGCGCAAGGCGCTCGATCAGGGGCGCATCAGCCTCCCGCCATCGACCACCAGGCAGCGACTCATTTGACCGCCAAATGACGGTTTTCGCCGTTATTTGTGCGAAAACGTTAAGCTTTTTCGCGATAGGGCCCGTTCCCAGATTGACTTTGGCCATTTCGACCCTATGTTCGCGCTCAACGCGGCCTTGGATCGAAACGCAATTCCCTAGGTTAGCCGCTCGTCTGCGTCAGTCAGAGCCCCCAGCTTTTCAAAGCGCGCCGTTTCGGGGCATAACGCGACAGCCTTTTTACCCTCGATTCCGAACGGCGGTGTCGACTAGAGGCTCAATGTCTTTTTCCCATCTCGGACTTTCCGATAAGGTTCTCGCCGCTGTCGCGGCCTCCGGTTACACGATCCCTACCCCCATCCAGGAACAGGCGATCCCCCACGTTCTGGCGCGCCGCGACGTTCTCGGCATCGCCCAGACCGGCACCGGCAAGACCGCTGCCTTTGTCCTGCCCATGCTCACCATGCTGGAAAAGGGCCGCGCCCGGGCACGAATGCCCCGCACCCTGATCCTCGAACCGACCCGCGAACTCGCGGCACAGGTCAAAGAGAATTTCGACAAATACGGCGTCGGCCAGAAACTCAACGTCGCGCTCCTGATCGGCGGCGTCTCGTTCGGCGACCAGGACACCAAACTGACCCGCGGCGTCGATGTGCTGATCGCAACCCCCGGCCGCCTGCTCGACCACACCGAACGCGGCGGACTCTTGCTCACCGGCGTCGAACTGCTGGTGATCGACGAAGCCGACCGCATGCTGGACATGGGCTTCATCCCCGACATCGAACGCGTCTGCAAGCTGGTGCCGTTCACGCGGCAGACATTGTTCTTCACCGCGACGATGCCGCCGGAAATCAGCCGCATCTCCGAAGCCTTCCTGCACAATCCCGAGCGGATCGAAGTCTCGAAGCCGGCGACCACAGCGGTGGGCGTGTCGCAATTCCAGGTCCCCGCCGGACGCGAGGTACACGAGAAGCGCGAGATCCTGCGCCGCCTGCTGCGCGAAGCCAAGGATCTTCAGAACGCGATCATCTTCTGCAACCGCAAGCGCGAAGTCGCCGTCGTTTACAAATCGCTGCAGAAGCACGGCTTCAGCGTCGGCGCGCTGCATGGCGACATGGACCAGTCGGCCCGCACCGCGGCGCTCGATCAGTTCCGCAAGGGCGAGATCCCGTTGCTGGTCGCCTCCGATGTCGCGGCCCGCGGCCTCGACATTCCCGCCGTCAGCCACGTCTTCAATTTCGATGTGCCGCATCATGCCGACGACTACGTGCATCGCGTCGGCCGTACCGGCCGCGCCGGCCGCGCCGGCACCGCGATTTCGATCGTCACCTCGCTCGACAACAAATCGATCGCTGCGATCGAACGGCTGATCGGCCAAACCATCCCGCCCGCCGAAGGCGACTATGCCGTGCAATCGGTTTCCTCCGACGAGACCGACCAGCCTCGCCAGCAACGCTCACGCGAGGGATCCCGGGAAGGTTCGCGCGGCGGCCGCAAGCCACGGCGTGAACGCGAGCCGCGTGCCGCCAAGGGTAGCGACAGCAGCGGACGCGAGCCGCGCCCCGCCAGAGGTGGCGACAAGAGCGGCGACCGCGAACCGCGGCATGCCAGGGGCGCAAGCCGCGGTGCCGACCCGCAGCCGCAGGCAGCGACCGCAGCCTTCGTGCCGCCCGCCCCTGCACAGCCCTCGCGCGTGCCCTCGATCGGTCGTCCGGAGCCGCGGCGCGCCCAGCGCGACGCTGAATCGGAGCCCGCCGATCACTCGCATCTTCCGGCGTTCCTGTTGCGGCCGGTTCGCGCCCGCGTCTGAACGAACCCGGCACGACCCAACGGCCGGCACCATTTACCGGCCGTTCATTCTCCTCCATTAGCCTGCCGCTGATAATTTAGTCATTGCGGCACGGCAACGAGCGGCGCTGCTCGATATTGGGGACGGATCAGTGGTCAAGCTGCTGGACGAACACGAGCGCACTTTGGCGTTTGCCGAAGTCGCGTTGGGCCAGATCAAATCCCTCCGGCAGACCGCTGTCCCGCGCAATTACGAAATCTGGTACGTCTACGCGACCGGATACAATGCACCCCTCAACAAGATCATCAACGAGACGCTGGCGCGCAACGGCAGGCTGAGCGAGTCCGATCTCGAGCAGATCTACGAAACCTATCTTTCGCACATCAAGACTTCCGACCGCATCGACAAGGTCGGCGCGCGCGTGATCGGCGAAATCGACGACGTGATGACCCTGATCACGGATGCGCTCGGCATGTCGCAGAGCTATGATGCCAAGCTGACCGGCGCGAACGAGAAGCTCAGGAACGCAAAGAGCCGCGATCAGATCAAGGCAGTCGTCGACGGCCTGGTGAAATCGACCCGCGAAATGCAGGAGACCAACAAGGCGCTGGAGAACCGGCTGTCGCTGTCGAAGACCGAGATCAGCAATCTCCAGCACAGCCTCGAGGCGATCCGCGCCGAAAGCCTGACCGATCCGCTGACCGGACTGGGCAACCGCAAATATTTCGACCGCTCGTTCGACATGGCGGTTCGGGCGGCTCTGGCGAGCGGCGAGCCGCTGTCGCTCCTGATGTTCGACATCGACCACTTCAAATCGTTCAACGATTCCTACGGCCACCTCACCGGCGATCAGGTGCTGCGGTTGGTCGGCATGTCGCTGAAGCAGACGATCAAGGGCCAGGACATCACCGCCCGCTATGGCGGCGAAGAGTTTGTGGTCGTGCTGCCCAATACCGGGCTGCGCCAGGCGCTGACGGTCGCCGACCACATCCGGCGCGCGGTCATGGCAAAGGAATTGAAGAAGAAGTCGACCGGCGAAATTCTCGGCCGCGTCACCATCTCCGTCGGCGTATCCATGCTGAAACCCGACGATGATACGGATTCGCTGATCGAACGCGCCGACGCCTGCCTCTACGCCGCCAAGCGTAACGGCCGCAACCGCGTGATTTGCGAAGTCGATCCCGAATACGCCGCCGAGACCCGCAGCCAGGTCGCCTAAGCTTTGGCCTTACGCTTCGCCGGCGGCCTGCGCTTCGGTGCAGGGCGCTTCGCCGCCGCCTTACGACCGACAGCCGGCTTGCTCGCAGCCTTGCTCAAAATCTTCGGCTTCGCCGCCTTGCGCACCTTCGGCCGTTTGCGCAGCGCCGCGCGTTGCGCCGCGGCCAGCGCCGCCCTCGCCCAAGCGGCCAATTCCTCGGAATCGTCGAACAGGCGCGCCGGCAACTGCCAGTACGAGTTCACAGTGACCGTCTTGGTCCGCGTCTGATACTGAAACGGCTGCGATCCCTCCGCTTCGAATTGCGGAATGGTTTGGTCATCGGCGCGTAAATAGAGACCGGCGCGCAATGCGAGCGCGAAGTTGGTGCCGTCAGCGGAAATGCCGAAGCCGGAAAACATCCGGCGGATGGTGACGGGGCCGAAGTCGGCGAACAAATCGATCAGGAAATCGCGGTCCATGACAATCGCTCGTGCCCCGGATGCTGCGCAGCGCGCAGCGGTGCGCTGCTGATCCGGGACCTATGGCTTGGCAGGCAGATCCGCTCTGCGCAGCAGCGTAAGCACGCTGCAGCGCGTCCAGGACATGAGGCTAAACCTTCGCAGCCGTCAGCTGCACCGATTCGCCGCAGCCGCAGGCCGAAATCTGGTTCGGGTTGTTGAAGATGAACTGGGCCTGCATCTTGTCGGCCTTGTAGTCCATCTCGGTGCCGAGCAGAAACAAGACGGCCTTGGGATCGATCAGGATCTTCACGCCGCGGTCCTCGACCACTTCGTCGGTCGGCCGGATCTCATGGGCGTATTCCACCGTGTAGGACTGGCCGGCGCAGCCGCCGTTCTTGATCCCGACGCGCAGGCCCACGATTTCGGAATCGGCGCGCTTGGTCAGTTCCGTAATCCGCTGTGCGGCTGCCTCGGTCAGTTTCATGACCTGCGGGCGCGGCCGCGGCTTCGGCTTGGCGGCTGGCGTGGGTGAAGCGGGTGTCATGTTCGTCATGTGATCATTTCCAACGGCAAATCAATGCCAGTCATCTTCCCGTAAAGCCGTTAAGCCCTCACGCAACTCACCACATATTCAGAACGAGGCGCGCCTCGTCGGACATGCGATCCGGCGTCCAGGCCGGATCCCACACCAGGTTCACATTGACGACGCCGACGCCGGGAACGCTGGCGATCGCGTTCTCCACCATGGTCGGCAGTTCGCCGGCCGCCGGGCAGTTCGGCGTGGTCAGCGTCATCGTCACGTCGACGGCGCGGTCGTCCTTGAGGTCGACCTTGTAGATCAGGCCGAGTTCATAGATGTCGGCTGGAATTTCCGGGTCGAACACCGTCTTCAGCGCGGCGACGATTTCGGTCCCCAGCCGCTCGGTCTCCTCCGGCGGCAGCGCCGACTGGGTTTCCATGTTGGCGGTTTTGACTTCGGCCGTATCACTCATGAGAACAATTCCCGCGCCTTGATCAGCGCCTGTACCAGATGGTCGACTTCTTCCCGGGTATTATACATCCCAAACGACGCGCGGCAGGTGGCTGTGACATTGAACCGCTCTAAAAGCGGCATCACGCAATGGGTGCCGGCGCGCACCGCAATCCCTTGCCGGTCGATCACGGTCGCGACGTCATGGGCGTGGGCGCCCTTCATCTCGAAGGAAATCACCGGTCCCTTGCCGCGCGCGGTGCCGATCAGGCGCAGCGAATTGATTTCGCGCAGGCGGTCCTGGGCGTAGGTCAGGAGATCGTGCTCGTGGGCGGCGATGCGCTCCTTGCCGATCGAATTGACGTAGTCGATCGCCGCGCCCAGCCCGATCGATTCCACGATCGCCGGGGTGCCCGCCTCGAACTTGTGCGGCGGGTCGCCATAGGTGACCCAGTCCCGGGCAACCTCGCGGATCATCTCGCCGCCACCGTTGAAGGGACGCATCGCGACCAGATGCTCATGCTTGGCATAGAGCACGCCGATGCCGGTCGGGCCGTACAGCTTGTGGCCGGTGAAAACGTAGAAGTCGGCGTCGATGTCCTGAACGTCGACCGCCAGATGCACGGCGGCCTGGCTGCCGTCGACCAGCACCGGGATGCCCCGGGCATGCGCCAGCTTCACCACGTCCTTGACCGGCACGATGGTGCCGAGCGCGTTCGACATCTGCGTGATCGCGACCAGCTTGGTGCGATCGGTCAGGAGCTTCTCGAACTCCTCGATCAGGAAATTGCCTTCGTCGTCGACCGGCGCCCATTTGATCACGGCGCCATGGCGTTCGCGCAGGAAATGCCAGGGCACGATGTTCGAGTGATGCTCCATGATGGAGATCACGATCTCGTCGCCGGCCTTGATGTTGGGCTCGCCCCAGGACGACGCCACGAGGTTGATCGCCTCGGTGGCGTTGCGGGTGAAGATGATCTCTTCGGTGCGCCCGGCGTTGAGGAATTTTGCGACTTTGGCGCGGCCGCCCTCATACGCCTCGGTCGCGGCATTGGCGAGGTAATGCAGGCCGCGATGCACGTTGGCGTATTCGCTCTTGTAGGCTTCCGTCATGCGGTCGAGCACGGCGGTCGGCTTCTGGGCGGAAGCGGCGTTGTCTAGATAGACCAGCGGCTTGCCATAAACCTTCATCGCCAGCGCGGGAAAATCTTCCCGCACGCGGGCGACGTCATATGCACCGTTGGAAACCGCCGGATGCATTGTCATCCCCTTGCCTCCAGCCAGCGCTGCGCAGCTGCAATCGCGAGTTCGCGCAGATCATCATTGACGATCAATTCAATGGCTTCGCCCACGAAGGCCTGGATCAGCAGCGCCTGGGCTTCCTTCTCGGAAAGACCGCGGGCGCGCAGGTAGAACAGCAGGCTCTCGTCGAGCGCGCCGGTGGTGGCGCCATGGCCGCAGGTGACGTCGTCGGCGAAGATTTCGAGTTCCGGCTTGTTGTCGGCCTCGGCCTCGTCGGACAATAGCAGCGCCCGCGTCATCATCTTGGCGTCGGTCTTCTGCGCGTGGGGGCGCACGATGATGCGGCCCTGGAACACCGAATGGGCGCGGTCGTCGGCGACGGCGCGGAACACCTCGCGGCTGGCGCAATGCGGCACCGCGTGGTCCATGAACAGCGTGGTGTCGGCATGCTGGCGGCCGTTGAGCAGATTGACGCCGTTGGTCTCGACCGTCGAGCCCTCGCCGGCGAAGGCAATGGTGGCCTGATAGCGGCTGACGGCAGCGCCCGAGGTCATGCCGAAGGTGTTGAAATGCGCGTGCGCACCCAGCGTGAACACGGCAGAGGAAATATTGAAAGCCTCGCGGCCGTCTTCGATCAGCCGGACATGGTCGAGCCGCGAATTGTCGCCGATCACTGCGATCAGCGAGTCGTGGGCCTGATAGGCCGTCGCGCCATCGGCCGCGATGTAGCTCTCCACCAGCGTCGCGCCGGCGTCCTTGCCGAGGCGCAACAGCGAGCGGGTGAACATCGCCGCGGGCGCAGAGCCACTGGCGATATGAATGACATGCAGCGGCTGCTTCAGCACGACGCCATTGGCGATCTCGATCACCACGCCGTCGGTCATCATCGCGCTGTTGAGCGCCACCATCGGATTGGCGTTGTCCAGCGTGAACAGCTGCGCCTGCAGCGCGGCATCGCCGGCCTCCAGCACGTCGCGTAGCGTGCGGACGGTCAGATCCCTTCTCAAGCCCGTCCAGCTCGGAAAGTTTTGGCGCGAACACGCCATCCACCAGCACCAGCCGGCGCACGCCCTTGATCGCCTGAAGCTTCAGGGCAGCAGCAGCCCGCGTCAGCGCAGCGGCATCCGGTACGGGAGCGAGCGGCAGCACGTCGCGCATCAGCGCGCGCAGATCGGTGTATTTCCAGTCTTCGAGCCGGCGGTGCGGCAGGCCCACGCGGTCATAGGCTTCGAAGGCGGCACTTCGCGCCTCGGCGACCTTGCCTGTGCCCGGCAGCCGGTCGCGCGCGACGGCGAAGCTGTCGCTCAGCGCGCGTCCGGTCTCGTTCTTTGCCAAAGCTAAATTCATTACAAATCCGTCCGCGGTCAGGCTGCGTCTTCGAACTGGGCGTAGCCGGAAGCCTCGAGCTCCAGCGCCAGATCCTTGCCGCCGCTTTTGACGACCCGGCCCTTCGACATCACGTGCACGAAATCAGGCACGATGTAGTTGAGCAGCCGCTGGTAGTGGGTGATGACGACCATCGCACGATCCGGCGAACGCAGCGCGTTGACGCCGTCGGCCGCAACGCGCAGCGCGTCGATGTCGAGGCCGGAATCCATCTCGTCGAGGATGCACAGGCTCGGCTGGAACAGCGCCATCTGCAAGATCTCGTTGCGCTTCTTCTCACCGCCGGAAAACCCGACATTGACGCCGCGGCGAAGCATGTCCTGCGGAATGTTCAGGGACTTCGCGACCTCGCGGACCTTTTTCAAAAAGTCCGGCGTCGAATATTCACTCTCGCCGCGCGCCTTGCGCTGGGCGTTCAGCGCGGTGCGCAGGAATGTCATGGTCGCAACGCCCGGAATCTCTACCGGATACTGGAACGCCAGGAACACGCCCTTGGCGGCGCGCTCATCCGGCGCCATCGCCAGCAGGTCTTCGCCCTTGAAGAGGATTTCGCCGCCGGTGACTTCATAGCCCGGCTTGCCGGCAATTACATGCGACAGCGTCGATTTACCGGAGCCATTCGGCCCCATGATCGCGTGCACCTCGCCCGGGTTCACCGTGAGCGACAGCCCATGGAGGATTTCACGCTCCTCAACGCGGACCTTCAGATCTTTCACTTCAAGCAACGCAGTCATCTTGTTTCCTTGTGGCCTACAACGCCCGAATAAAAACCGGAATAAACGCCCAGGCAAAGAAGCCTAGTGCTCCACCACCGGCAGCCAATTTGCCGAATTCGGCTACATCAACCCATCCTGCCAAGCCGCCGATCAGAACCGCAAATGCTCCAGCGATCGCAACAAACAAAAAGATCGCAAGTGGCGCTAACCGGACGAATGCGAAGATTTTGCTGACCATTGGCTTACCCGACGCTGCCCTCCAGCGAGATCGAGATCAGCTTCTGCGCTTCCACCGCAAACTCCATCGGCAGTTGCTGCAGCACGTCCTTCACAAAGCCGTTGACGACGAGGCCGACGGCTTCTTCCTGGCTGAGCCCGCGCTGCACGCAGTAGAACAGCACGTCCTCCGAAATCTTCGACGTGGTCGCTTCGTGCTCGAACAGCGCGGATGAATTCTTTGCTTCCACATACGGCACGGTGTGCGCGCCGCATTTGTCGCCGATCAGCAGCGAATCGCAGGCGGTAAAATTGCGCGCGCCGGTCGCCTTGCGATGCGCGGTGACGAGCCCGCGATAGGTGTTCTGCGAGACGCCCGCCGCGATGCCCTTGGAGATGATCCTGGAGGTCGTGTTCTTGCCGAGATGGATCATCTTGGTGCCGCTATCGACCTGCTGGTGACCGTTCGAGATCGCGATCGAGTAGAACTCGCCGCGCGAATTGTCGCCGCGCAGGATGCAGCTCGGATATTTCCAGGTGATCGCCGAACCGGTCTCGACCTGGGTCCAGGAGATCTTCGAATTGTTGCCGCGGCAGTCGCCACGCTTGGTGACGAAATTGTAGATGCCGCCGACGCCTTCGGAATTGCCGGGATACCAGTTCTGCACCGTCGAATATTTGATCTCGGCGTCGTCGAGCGTGACGAGTTCGACCACGGCGGCGTGCAGCTGGTTCTCGTCGCGCTGCGGCGCGGTGCAGCCTTCGAGGTAGCTGACGTAAGCGCCCTTGTCAGCGATGATCAGCGTGCGCTCGAACTGGCCGGTGTTGCGCTCGTTGATGCGGAAATAGGTCGACAGCTCCATCGGGCAGCGCACGCCCGGCGGCACGTAAACGAACGAGCCGTCGGAGAACACCGCCGAGTTCAGCGTTGCAAAATAATTGTCCGAGGTCGGCACGACCGTGCCGAGATACTTCTTCACCAGTTCGGGATGCTCGCGGATCGCTTCCGAGATCGGCATGAAGATCACGCCGGCCGCCTTCAATTCCTTCTGGAAGGTGGTGGCGACGGAAACCGAATCGAACACGGCGTCGACTGCGATCCTGCGCTCGCCTTCCGGCCTCACGACGCCTTCGAGCACCTCGACTTCGCGCAAGGGAATGCCGAGCTTCTCATAGGTCTTGAGGATTTCCGGATCGATCTCGTCGAGCGAGCCGATCTGCTTCTTCGGCTTCGGCGCCGAGTAATAATAGAGATCCTGGTAATCGATCCTGGGATAGTTGACGCGGGCCCAGGTCGGCTCGGTCATGGTCAGCCAGCGGCGATAGGCCTCCAGACGCCATTCCAGCATCCAGGCGGGCTCGTTCTTCTTTGCGGAAATGAAGCGGACCGTGTCTTCCGACAGCCCCTTGGGCGCCTTGTCGGACTCGATAAGCGTCTCAAACCCATATCGATACTGGTCGACGTCGATACGCTTCACGCGCTCGACCGTCTCTTGTACGGCTGGCATTCTATCCTCCGCTCGCGGTTTCAAGGACCGCGGTGGAACAATCACAAAAGTCGAATTCGAAGTTTTCTAACGAAACATGCTTAGAACGGTTCAAGCCGTGTTTCGTCGCCCTTTAAGTAAGGCATCGGCGAGCTTTCGCCAAGCCTGAAGGGCCAAATCAATGTCTGCCTCAGAGGTAGACCAGCCCAGACTGAGCCGCACCGCTCCCTGGGCCAGTTCCCTGCCGAACCCCATGGCGGCCAGGACGTGCGAGGGCTGGACCTTGCCGGAGGAGCAGGCGGACCCCGAGGATACCGCAATACCGCCGAGATCGAAGCCAATTACGGCCGTTTCGGCCTTGAGCCCGGGAACCGTGAACAAAGTGGTGTTGGGCAGGCGTGGCACGTCCTCGGAAAACACAATCATTCCAGGGGTCTGTTGGAGCCCCTTCTCAAGCCGCTCGCGCAGAGCCTGCAGACGGGCGGTGTCTCCCACCAACGCGGCCATCGCGACAGCGGTCGCCACGCCGAAGGCCGAGATGCCCGCGACATTCTCGGTGCCGGCCCGGCGGCCGAGCTCCTGACCACCGCCACGCAGCAGCGGCTCCAGCCCCTGCGCCTCGTCGGCCAGAACCAGCGCACCGACACCCTTGGGGCCGCCGATCTTGTGCGCAGAAAGCGTGACCAGATCGGCCTTCATCAACTTGATATCAAACGGTATTTTTCCCAACGCCTGGATTGCATCGACATGCAGCAGCCCGCCAGCCTCATGCACGATGTCAGCGACTTCGCCGACCGGTTGAAGCGCGCCGGTCTCGTTATTGGCCAGCATGACCGAGACAAGCGCCGGCGGGCCAACGGCAAGAAGCCTCCGCAGGTGCTCGGTGTCGATCAGGCCGGATCCGGTGACCTGGATGGCCCCGATCGCCTCCGGCGAGAAACGGCCCCCCGACAGCACCGACGTATGTTCGATGGCCGAGGCCAATAGCCGACGGATCGGTTCGCCCGCACCCCGGCGTAGTCCCGGCGTCAGCGCCAGCACGTTCGCCTCCGTGCCGCCCGACGTGAACACCACGTCCTGCGGCCGGGCGCCGACGGCCGCCGAGACGGCGGCACGGGCGTCCTCGACCAGCCGGCGCGCCTGACGCCCCTCGGCGTGGACCGAGGACGGATTGCCGGCCACCTCCCAGGCAGCCGCCATCGCCTGCCTGGCCTCGGGACGAAGCGGCGTCGTCGCATTCCAGTCGAGATAGACCCGGTCGGGCATTTCCGTACAATATTACCTATATCGGCCAGCGGCTTCCGCGGGCCTCGGCCTCACGCCGGCGCCAGATGCCTTATGGCAATTGGGGATCGCGTCGTCTCTTACAATCTCAGGCTAACGCCTTGAGCAGCCTTCCAGATGTTCAAGGTGCTTGCTTTTTGCCCCTCGCCTCATGCTAGAACGCCGCCACCAGTTCACGGGAGCGCCGTTCGCGCATCGCCCAACGACGCCTGATCACAGTCCTCAGCAGATCACGTCCGTTGCCTAGGGATCATCAATGCCTGAAGTTATTTTCACCGGCCCCGCAGGCCGCCTCGAAGGCCGTTACCATCCGGCCAAGCAGAAGAACGCGCCGATCGCGATGATCCTGCATCCGCATCCGCAGTTCCACGGCACGATGAATCACCAGATCGTCTACCAGTGCTACTACGCGTTTGCGCATCGCGGCTTCTCGGTGCTGCGTTTCAATTTCCGCGGCGTCGGCCGCAGCCAGGGCTCGTTCGATCACGGCACCGGCGAATTGTCGGATGCGGCCTCCGCGCTCGACTGGGCGCAGACCATCAACCCCGAAGCGCGCGCCTGCTGGGTCGCCGGCTTCTCGTTCGGCGCCTGGATCGGCATGCAGCTCTTGATGCGCCGGCCCGAGGTCGAGGGCTTCATCTCGATCGCGCCGCCCGCCAATCTCTATGACTTCTCCTTCCTCGCGCCCTGCCCGTCCTCGGGCCTGATCGTGCATGGCGAGAAGGACGCGGTGGTGCCGCCGAAGGACGTCAACACGCTGGTCGAGAAGCTGAAGACGCAAAAGGGCATCGTGATCGATCAGCAGATCATCCCCGGCGCCAACCATTTCTTCGACGGCAAACTCGAGCCGCTGATGGAGACGGTGACCGGCTATCTCGACATGCGCCTCGCCAACGTGCGGTAAGGATCAGGTGGGATGGGGTGAATTCGTGCGGCCACCCCTGAGGCTTGCTTTTCTGTTCTTGCCGGCTCTTCTGGCGGGTTGCTCCGAAAACGTTTCAGACTCGAGCCTGGTCGGCAGCTATGCCATCGATCACCGCGGAGACACCGCGACCCTGTCCTTGAGGGCTGATCACGACTTACACGCACACCGTCCTCGTGAATGGCAACAAGGTCGAGGAACAAACTGCAACGTGGAGCGCCACCCGGTCGAAATATGGGACGGACTTCGGTTTTGAGAAGTTCGTCGCAGCCCCATCGCATCGAAGAAACCAGGGCGAGGATGACGTGCCTTTGACCAGGGGCTCCACCGTCGAACGCACTTGGTTACGGAAAGATGGAACTCTGCTTCAATTCGGACGTTGGATACTGCTACGTTAAGCAACGTTAGCCCCTGAACTCCTAGGCATTCAGTCACTTCACGACGGCGCAAACTTCAGCGCCGCGATCCCGACCAGCACCAGCGCGATCCGGCGAGCTTCATCGCGCTCATGGCCTCGCCGAACAGCAACACGCCCATGGTCAGCGTGCCGACCGCACCGATACCGGTCCAGACCGTGTAGGCCACGCCGATCTCCAGCACCTGCAGCGCCCGCCCGAGCAGGAATACGAACGCCGCCAGCAGCACAAGCGAGGCGACGCTCCAGCCGAGGCGCGTATAGCCGTCGGCGTATTTCATCGCGATCGCCCAGCCGACGTCGAGAATGCCGGCAGTAACGAGCGCGACCCAGGCGATCTGCGGCGACATAGTCGTGCTACGCCGCCAGCTTCAGCATGTGCGCGTCATGACGCACCAGGAACGCGTGCAGCAATTGCGGATAGTCGGGCCCGACCGCCGTGCGCACGCTCGGCCGCTGCGCCAGCGCCTTTCGCCATGTCCGCACCTTCGGCGTATCTGCGAAGACCGAGAGATCGGTCAGTTGATCGAACACATCGAAATAGCGGAAGATCGGCGCGAACACCGCGTCCACCAGGCTAAAATTCTCTCCCGCAAAATAGGGACCCGCGCCGAGCGTTTTCTCGACCTGCGCGAACTTCGCGGCAACGGCCTTTCGCTTGGTTTCAAACACCGCGGGATCGCCCGTCGTCTCCAGGCCCCAGAGCTCGCCCAGAATCGTCGAGCCGAACTCCATCCAGGCGCGATGCTGCGCCCGTTGCAGCGGATCCTGCGGGTGAAGTTTTGCGCCGCCTTGCGTGTCCTCGATGTACTCGCAGATGACATTGCTCTCGAACAGCGCCACTTCCCCGTCCGCGGTTTCGACAAGCAATACCGGCACCTTGCCGAGCGGCGAAATCTTCAGGAACCAGTCCGGCTTGTCGGCAAGATCGATATCGATCCGCTCGAACGGAACGCCCTTTTCGGTGAGCGCGATCACCGCGCGCTGCACATAGGGACAAAGCTTGTGGCTGATCAAAGTGAGTTTTTTCGTCATGACGACCTCCTCGGCGAGGGCCAAGCAGGCCTCGCTCCATGCACTTGCATTTAATTAGATGCATTTGCATGTAGTCGTCAATGTCGATGCAGTTGCATCAACAGATCTTGAACCCGTCAGGGCCGCGCGATCATTCCGCCGGTCATGGGAAACGGCACCCCCGTGGTGGCGGGGTAGCTCAGCGGCAGGCCTTTCAGGCCCCGCGCCGCCAAAAATCCGAACGCCTGCGCCTCGATGGCGTCGGACGCCCAGCCCAGCGTGTCCGCTGCCCGGACGGTCGCTGGCGCCAGGCACTCGCGCAGCATCCGCAGCATGGTCAGGTTGCGGGCGCCGCCGCCGGCCACGACCCAGTTCTTCGGCTCGTTCGGCAGCAGCGGCACCACGCGGGCGATCGTGGCGACGGTAAATGCGGTCAGCGTTGCCGCGCCATCCTCGGGCGGTACATCGCCTAGCTTCAGCCCCGCAAAATCGTTGCGATCGAGCGATTTCGGCGGGGGCAGCGAAAAGAACGGCATCTGCATCGCGCGGTTGATCCAGGCCGCATCGACCTTGCCCAGCGCGGCGGTGCGGCCCTCGTTATCGAAACGCTGATTCAGCCAGCGGAACATGTGGTCGTCGAGCAGCGCGTTGCCCGGGCCAGTGTCGCAGGCGATCAGCGTGTCGCCGTCGATATAGGTGATGTTGGCGACGCCGCCGATATTGACCACGACGGTCGGTCCCTCCCAATCCAGCGATTGGGCGAGCGCGCGATGATAAACCGGCACAAAGGGCGCGCCCTGCCCGCCGGCTTCGATGTCGGCAGCACGGAAATCGTACATGACCGGAACGTGGATCAGCTTGGCGAGCGGCGGCTGCGTCGCCAATCTGGACCGTCAGCTTTTTGTCGGGCCGGTGCAGCACGGTCTGGCCGTGAAAGCCGACGATGTCGATGTCGTCGAAGCGCATCCGGTGTTGCGCGGTAAAGGCGGCCACCGCCTCGGCATGTGCAGATGTGACGACCCGCTCGGCCTCGCGCAGGCAGCCGGGCCGCGCCGCGCGATCCGGCAGGTCGGCGGCCTCGTACAGCGCCTGTCGCAGCAGGCCGCGCTCCATGTCGGTATAGGGGCGGTATCCGGACGGTCCCAGGGCACTCACCCGGCGGCCGTCGGTTTCGATCAAAGCGACATCGACCCCGTCCAGCGAGGTGCCGCTCATCAAGCCAAGTGCCGTCAACATCATTGTAATCGTGCCTTTGCGACGCCCTGCTCGATTCGTCCCGCCGACGACGACCAGCTTGTGCCAAACACGGACATCTTATAATGCCACAGCGGCCGGATTTGCGGCAGCTTGTTCCACCTGGTTCCGCAACTCGTTACAATTACAGTGAAAATAGAATGACAGAGTCGCCCGCCCATGACCGCATTTAAATCAGATTTCCTGAACATTTTACAGGAGCGCGGCTTCATCCACCAATGTTCGGATTTCGACGGCCTCGACGCGCTTGCCGCCAAGGGCCAGGCGACCGCCTATGTCGGCTACGACTGCACGGCGCCGTCGCTGCATATCGGCAACTACCTCACCATGATGATGCTGCACTGGCTGCAGCAGAGCGGCAACAAGCCGATCACCCTGATGGGCGGCGGCACCACCATGGTCGGCGACCCCTCCGGCAAGGATGAATCGCGCGCCATCCGCTCGGTCGAGGAAATCGAGGCCAACAAGGCTTCGATCCGCGGCGTGTTCGCGAAGGTACTGCGCTACGGTTCCGGCCCGAGCGATGCCATCATGCTCGACAATGCCGAGTGGCTGACCAAGCTGAACTGGATCGAGATGCTGCGCGATATCGGCCGGCATTTCTCCGTCAACCGCATGCTGACGATGGACTCGGTGCGGCTCCGCCTCGAACGCGAGCAGGAGATGAGCTTCATCGAATTCAACTACATGGTCTGCCAGGCCTACGACTTCGTCGAACTGGCGCGGCGCACCGGCTGCCGGTTGCAGATGGGCGGCTCCGATCAATGGGGCAACATCGTCAACGGCGTCGATCTCGGCCGCCGCATGGGCACGCCGCAATTGTTCGCGCTGACGACGCCGCTCTTGACGACCGCGTCCGGCGCCAAGATGGGCAAGACCGCGCAGGGCGCGGTGTGGCTCAATGCGGATCAATTCTCGCCCTACGATTTCTGGCAATACTGGCGCAACGTCGAGGACGCCGACGTCGTCAAGTTTCTAAAGCTGTTCACGATCCTGCCGATGAGCGAAATCGAAAAGCTCGCGGCGTTGCGGGGCGGCGAGATCAACGAGGCCAAGAAGGTGCTGGCGACGGAAGCGACCGCGCTGTTGCACGGCCGCGACGCCGCCAACACGGCCGCCGAAACCGCCCGGCAGACTTTTGAACAAGGCACGATCGCGGAGAGCCTGCCGACGGTGGAAATTTCCGCTGGCGAGCTCGAGGCCGGCGCCGGCGTGCTGGGGCTGTTCGTGAAAGCCGGCCTCGTCGCCTCGAACGGCGAGGCACGGCGCCAGATCAAGGGCGGCGGCTTGCGCGTCAACGATGCCGCCGTCACCGACGAGAAGATGGTTCTGACGTCGTCCAACCTCACGCCGGAAGGCGTCATCAAGCTTTCCATGGGGAAGAAAAAGCACGTCCTGCTCAGGCCGGCCTGATCGGGCCTGCATAGGCGCATTCGCTTTTTGATGCTTGCGGGGACCTGCGGAAACGCGCTCCCTGCGTCCCATGGATAACAAGACGCCAGAGGGAGATGCGTTAGCCAAGCCGCTCAAGCCGGCGCAGGTTGCGCTCAACGTGCTGGCGCTGTGCTTTACGCTGGCGCTGATCGGCCGCGGCCTCGGCGAGAGCTTTACGGTTTTCCTCAAACCGATCTCGGAGAATTTCGGCTGGGACCGCGCGGCGGTGGTCTCGGTCTATTCGCTGACCTGGCTGGCGGGCGGGCTGATGGCGCCGGTGGTCGGCCGGCTGTTCGACCGCTACGGTCCCCGCACCGTCTATTCGCTGGGACTGTTGCTGCTCGGCGGCGCGTTCCTGGTGGCCTCAAAGGCGCAGGCGCTGTGGCAATTTCAGTTGAGCGTCGGGCTCGCCGTCGGGATCGGCATCGCCTTCATCGGCAACGTGCCGAATTCGATCCTGCTCGGCCGCTGGTTCGGCGCACGCCTGCCGACGGCGATGGCCGTGGTCTATTCCGCGGCCGGCGCGGGTGTGCTGGTGTTGCTGCCCGCCTCGCAACTGCTGATCGATCATGTCGGCTGGCGCGGCGCCTACCAGATCTTCGGCATCGTCGCGCTCTGCCTGCTGATGCCGTTGCTGCTGCTGCCGTGGCGGCTGTTTTCCACGGGCTCGCCGCACATCGCCAAAAAAGCCGATCCCGGTTTCGACGACGCGGGCTGGACGCTCGCGAGCGCCATGCGCCACCACGCCTTCTGGGCGCTGTTTTCCACCTTCTTCTTCACGGCGGTGGGAATGTATGCGCTTGCCGCGCAGATCGTCGCCTATCTGATCGACGCCGGTTTTCCGCCGCTGCAGGCGGCAACCGCGTGGGGTTTTTCCGGCGTCGCGCTGCTGTTCGGCATGCTCGGCGTGACGACAACTCGATGCGATGATCGGACGAAGGCCGTCGGTGCTGCTCAGCTACGCCATCTCGATTCTCGGCATCATCCTGCTCTGGCTGCTGCAGTTCTATCCGAACTTCTGGCTGCTTACCGCCTTCGTCGTGACCTTCGGCAGCATGATCGGTTCGCGCGGTCCGCTGATCACGGCGACCGCGATGAAGATCTTTCGCGGTGAGCGCGTCGGCACGATCTACGGCACGATCTCGATCGGCAGCGGCCTCGGCTCTGGTTTCGGCGCGTGGGCCGGCGGCCTGATCCACGACTGGACCCACAGCTATGATCCCGTGATCGCCTTCGCGCTGGTGGCGGTGGTGCTCGGGATGATTCCGTTTTTGGTGGTGCCGGCGCTGCGGCAGTAGCTAGGTTTCGGCCTGCTTGCCGGGACTGCTCTTTTTTGCTGCGATCGTTTCCAGCAACCAGCTCTTGAATGAGAGCATCGCGGGTGATGGTCGCCGGGAGTGCAGCGACGTAATCCAATAATCGCCAAGCGCCACTTCGATCTCAAAGGGACGTACCAGCCGCCGTTGACGGATCTCGTCCTGAAACAATGCCGCCGGCAACAACGCAACGCCGAAGCCGCGCGCCGCGGCACTGGCGATCGTGGTCGATGAATCGAACACCATTCCCTTGAGGACCGGACTCTGCAGTCCCGCTGCGGTAAACCAGCGCGGCCATTCCTCCTGTCGGTAGGAACGCAGCAGCACCTCGCGCTTGAGATCGGCCGGCCGGCTCAGCCTGTGCGCCAGCGAAGGCGCACAGAATGGAGTAAATGGCGCCCTCATCAAGTGGGTCGCCTCGGTGCCGTGCCAAAGGCCGTCGCCAAACCTGATCGCGTAATCGAGGCCTTCGCCCGCGATGTCGATACGATTGTTGTTGGTGAACAGGCGCAAATCGATCCGCGGATACGCCTTCCTGAAAGCGTCGAGCCGCGGCAGCAGCCATCCCAAAGCGAAGGTGCCGACCACGCCGACTGCGATGACGTCCTGATAGCGACCGTCTTCAAAACGATTGAGCGTTTCGGTGAGCCGGCCAAAGGCCTCGACAATGCTCGGCAGCAGCAATTGCCCTTCATCGGTAAGCGCGACGCCGCGCGGTAGCCGGCGAAACAACTGTACGCCAAGCCGGTCCTCGAGCACTTTCACGTGCTGGCTGACGGCGGCCTGCGTAACGCGAAGTTCCAGGCCAGCACGGGTGAAACTCAGGTGGCGCGCCGTCGCTTCAAAGGCCCGTAGCGCATTGAGCGGAAGGTGCGAAAGCTTCGTCCGGCGCCGCATTGCTCGTCCCTAGTTTTTCTTATGCCTGCCCGCAGAACTGATCGTTTGTCAAGACAGCTGCCCATCGGCACCTTCCCGATCGCAGCAAACAGGGATTCGCCAGTGATCACCAGAAGACAGTTCCAGCTTGGACTCGGCACCGCGCTGATAGCGACTGATTTAAGCGGGCGGCCGAAAGCGACGCGCGCATCGATCGCAAATCAACGACTGATTGATGAGATCAAGCGTCTGGAGAGCGAGAGCGGCGGCCGGCTCGGTGTTTGTGTCCTTGAGACAGCAACGGGCGCTCGTCATGTCCACCGGGGTGACGAACGTTTTCCGATGTGCAGCACCTTCAAGGTGCTGGCAGCCGCGGCTATTCTGGCGCGGGTAGATGCCGGCAACGAACAGTTGACGCGGCGCATAATCTTCGACGCGTCCGCACTCGTCATGAACTCACCCGTAACTGAAAAGCGCGTCGGCGGCGACGGCATGACGCTCGCTGAAATCTGCGATGCGGCGCTAACGCGCAGCGACAACACGGCCGGCAATTTGCTGCTCGCCGGCATCGGCGGACCTCCGGGACTGACGGCCTTCGCACGAGGTCTGGGCGACCAGATCACGCGGCTAGACCGGGACGAACCCTCGCTCAACGAGGCTTTGCCCGACGATCCCCGCGATACCACGACACCGAATGCGATGGCTTCGAACTTGCAGGCGCTCATCCTTGGGACTACGGCGCTGTCGGCTGCATCGCGCGAGCAACTGACGGCATGGTTGATCGCCAACAAAACCGGCGACACGCGACTGCGTGCAGGCTTTGCGAAAGACTGGCGTATCGGTGACAAGACCGGCGCTGGCGATCGCGGCACGAACAATCACGTCGCAGTAGTCTGGCCACCCAACAATGGCCCGATCGTAATCGCCGCCTATCTGACTGGCGCCACCGGTTCTACCGCGCAGCAAAACGCCATTTTGGCTTCGGTCGCGCGTGCGGTCTCGGCCATGACGTCCGGCTAGGTGCGGAATGCAGGCAGCAACTGCCGGATTGTCGATAGCGGCCATCGTCCTGTGCCTTGCGGCGCCGGGTTTGGCTCCATCGATCGCGTCGGATGACATATTCACCAACCGGCCCGCATTTTCGGAAGCAGAACAACCTGTGCAGATGCCGGCGGAATGCCGAGACGTCAGGCGGATGGCGGATGGCATTCCTGAACTCGACCACCGGATCGATCTCTCGGTGGTCGGCAGCCTCACGGCGGTGCAGACGGATCAGGTGTTGTGGTATCTCGTGCTGTGTTCAGGGCCGGATATCCGGATCATGTGCGTGACCTACCAATCCAACGGCATGGCGATTGGCGACAGGGTCATCGTCAAAGGCGGATATCAGCGACGCGACGCCAACCATGTCATGTTGGATCCCTGCCTGGCGAACCGGCCGGAGCAGTGACTTCGGCCGAAAAGCAGCTTCTCAAGCGTCAACCGCGAAGCTGCCAATCGATCATCCGCGACCCGAGGTGCCGCGGCGCAGCCGGCCTAGTTATTCGGCGGCAATTCGATCGGGCTGTTGTTCTGCTTGCCGGTGTTGAATTCCATGATCTTTCGCGTCACGCCGGGAAAGATCGCGGAAATCGGATTGACGCGCAGCACCGGCGCACCCGGCGTGCCGACGACCTCATAGGTCACGCCGATCAGGCCTTCATTGTTGCCGTTGCCGAGGAACAGGCCGAGCACCGGAATCTGGCCGAACATGTTGTTCAGCCCGTACATCGGAACGAAGGTGCCGCTCATGCGAACCTGGTTGGCGACGGTATCGATATTGCCTTCGATGGTCGCACCGATCATCGGCCCTTTCACGACACCGTCGCGGATCATGAGTTGTCCGCTCTGCCGGGTGAACTCGGCTCGCAATGCCGTAAAGGAAACGCCGCTCTGGGTGCCGGTAGACCCTCCCGCGGCCACGCGGTCGAGCGAAGCCTCACCCTTGATGGAGAAGCCGCGGACGTTGATCAGGCCTTCCTTGGCGCTGGGTTCGACGGTCGGAGGCTCCAACGCGAGTTCGAGCTGGCCGCCGATAATCTTGGAATACATATCGGTGAAGCGGAAGAACGCGCCGGCGTCATCGGTTTGCAGCACAATGACGTCCCGGCCCTGCCTCTGTCCGCGGCCGCGCAAGTCCGCGGTCAGGGACGTATCGCGCCCGACCTTGCCGGACAGCGTAAAGTTTCGCAACACACCGTTGCGGCGGGAGAACTTGCTATCGACGCTGCGCAACGCCTCGCCGTTGAATCCCGCCACCGCGCCGAGCTTGAGGTCGATGTCGAGGTCGATGTTCCTGGACTTGCTCTTGGGATCGGCGTCCTTGCCCGAGATCGCCGACTTGAGGAAGCCGCGGCCGTCGAACACGTCGCCGCGCATCATGACCTTCACGACGCCATCGGCGCCGCGTTCGGCTTTCAGCGAGGTCTTGTCGCCGTCCGACGGCGCGTAGGTCGGGAAGTTCGCATTCAACAGCTCGCCATTCTGGTCGACTTCCAGCGATCCCTTGATCGAAACGCCACCGCCTTCGACCACGATGTCCTGGAACAGCGTCGATTGTTCCTTCTTCACCACGCTGAACGTCGCCTTGCCCGACTTGCCGGGCACCTTGACCCAGCCCGGCAGGATGTTGTCGAGACGCAGCGAGGTCAGGTCGGCCTCGATGCCGACGCGGCTGTCGTTGTCGCCAATCTTGCCGATCACCTTGATCGGGATAGAGCCGCTGACGGCAGATCCGAGATCGATCCCGAGGCGTTGGCGGCTGGCGTCATCGAGCGTTGCCTGCAGCCTGATGTCGGCGTCGCCTTCGCTCGGCTTGCGATAATCCAGCGAGGCTGGCTGCCCGTTGATCTTGACGTCGCCCTTGACCTGGTAGCCGGCGTTGTTGGCGAGCACCTTCAGCACGTTGGATTCCAGTTTCTGGTTCATCACGAGCTTGTCGGCCGCAAACCCGGCGAGATCGGCCATGACGGTGTAGTTGGTGTCGGCCTTGGTCATCGAGCCCGTGACCGGCATGGCGAGCGTGATGGTGGCGGCAACCGTCCCCTTGCTGGCGTTCGGATCGATCAGCGTGCCGGAGAGATCGCTGATGCGGTCGGAAGCCAGGATCTCGGCCGCCGCCGGCACCGAAGCGTCGACCCTGAACTTCACCCGCGAGGGCGACGGCTTCGGCGCCATGTCCGGCACCTCGAACGAGAAATCGGAAATGTTGATCTTGCGCCCGGCGGGCGTGTCGGCAATTCCCTGCCCGATCGTCACCGTTGCCGTTCGCCCGGTAACCCGCGCTTTCAAATCCGCATCGCGGACCGCGGGCATGCCGTTGACCGGGCGAACCGTGACGCCCGACGCAACGATGTTGACGGCGAGACCATCATCCGGAATCGGCGGCCCCTTGCGCGGCAGATTGCGCACCGGCGAATTGACGCCGACTTCGATACGCTGAAGCGTACCCTTCTCGATCCGCTCGATCACCCATTCGCGCACTTCGGGCACGATCAGGATCGGCCATATCCGTTTCAGCGCCGATGCCGACATCGGCGTGCCCGCGAAACCAAGCTGCAGACGCGCCTCGCCCGCATAATCGATGCTGCCGGTGCCGGCGATGCCGATCTCGCCATTGCTGATATCGGCCTGGGTGAGCAGCACGCGCTTGCGGTCGGTGTCGAACTTCATCCCGATCGCGATGCGGTTGAAGATCAGCGGCGGTTCATTGTCGGTGCCGGCGAGCAGGATCGTGCCGCCGCTAAGGCCGGCCTGCCATTCGGTGGTGGCGCCGTTCGGCGGTTCGAGATGACCCAGCAACGTGATCCGGTTCGCGCCGGAAACGACCTTGAAGGGTGCGACCAGCACGCGCCGTCCGGAATCCCATTCGACGCTCATCTCTGCCGAATCGATCGGCATCGGATAGTCAGGCGTATCGCTGTCGATGAGATTCCCGGCGCCTGCCGTGACCTTGCCGCGGAAATAGGTCGGCAGGCCGTCGCGGCCCAATTCACCTTTCAGCTCGCCGGACAGCGGCAGTTCGGCGCTGTAGGTGAGATCCTTGATCCGCATCGCCAGCAGGATGTTGGCGGCCGGCACCTTGTCGGCGCGAAGATCGACCGACCGCACGCCGTTCTGCTGCGGGCCGACCACAACCTTGAGCGACCATGGGCGTGCGCCCTCCTCGCCAAGACTCACCGCGACGCCGCCGCCGCTCGGCCGGCGCATGCTGAGGCTGATATTCTCGAACGTCCATTTGTTGCCGCGCTGCTGGTCGTCGACGATGAGATTGCCGTTCTTGAGGCCGATCTCGTTCAGGTTCTGCCCATCGAGGCCGGTCAGGCTGAGGCTGTCGAGCCAGTCGAGGCCGGCCAGCAATCCGTTCTGTGTCGTGTCGGGCGCCGTCGCCGTCGCGCCCTGGGCGGGCGCAGGCGCTGGACGGGGGAAAGTCGGCGCCATGCCGGCATCGCGCTTGGAGGCAACGCCGGTCGCCAGCGGTTTGGCGGTGTCGCCGGCAGACACCGTCACCTGGCCGTCCGGCGTGATTCGCACCGCGAGTTCGGCGTCGACCAGATTGAGGCTTTCGGCACGCAGCCGTCCCATCAGAAGCGCCGTGCCGGACAGTTTCACCTCGGCCTTCGGCGCGGTGGCGACGACGACCTGGTCACGGTCGCGGACCACGATGTCGCGGATTCGCACCGCGATTCGAATCCGCCCGGCCCGCTCGATCTGCGTACCGCCGACCTCGACCGTATTGCCATGGCCGATATTCTCCTCGATCGCGGCCGCCAGCCAGGGCGTTGCCACATCGAGATTGATGGGCCCGGCGCCGAGCCGCCACCACAGACCGCCGAAACAGCCGGTGAAGATGACCGCCAGCACGGCAATCACGATCGCCAGGCGCTTGACCCAGCGTTCGCCGGTCAGCCATAGCTGCAGCGCTGCAAACTTGTCGCCCAGACGGTCCATGCCGGAACTCGAGCGGGAGAGCAGCCGCTTTGTCCGATGGCGCGCCGCCTCGTCGGTCTCCTGATCCCAGCCGGCCGCATCGTCCCACTGGGAGCTGTGGGCCTCGGCACGCGGATTCGACCCCTTGGGCGAAGTATTCCTAGCCATTGCCTCTCGGTGCCGGCGCTGAGGTTGATCGCCGCCAAGGGCGCGCTCTTCGATCGTTATCGAGCGCTCCCGTGCCGGCATCGCTGCCAATCCTCGATTAATACTGTTAGTCGTAGTCGGGCCCAAGGATTGATTGGGCGGCGGTCCCATCGACGAGCGGACGGGGGTAGCGTCGAATTCCTTGTAACCATACTCCCGGGTCATCAAACTTGCCCAGCGGCCGGAGCGAATCCGACGGTCAAAGGCAAGACCCGCAATACCCTAATGGTTGATCTGCGGAAAGCGACGAAAGGAAGGCGTATGTCCAAGAAAACGCGCAAGAAATCCTCCAAGCCAGCCCCCAAAAGCCGCAAGACGCCCGCCCCAAAACCAGCCGCGGCCAAGAGCGCCCGCAAGGCCGCCCCGCGCAGCGACGCGACATCGGCCAAAAAGCCTGCCGCCAAGACAGCCAGCAAGACTGCCAAATCCGCCGCCAAGGCGACCGTCGGAAAACCGGACAAGACGGCCAAAACCGCTTCGACCAAAGCGTCTCACAAGCCGCCATCGAAATCGTTAAAATCCAATCTATCGGCTCCGCCCAAACCGGATGTGGGAACCGAACTGGTCGAGGGCGCGGCAGCCCGCCCCTTCAGCCTGCCCCGCGATGGCGGCGGCAGCGTCTCGCTGGCCGACTATGCGGGCAAGAAACTGGTGCTGTTCTTCTATCCCAGAGCCGACACCCCCGGCTGCACCCGGGAAGCGATCGACTTCACGCGGCTCGAGAGCGCGTTTGCCGATGAGGGAGCCGCGGTGCTCGGCATCTCGGCAGACACCGTAAAAGCCCAGGAATCCTTCCGTAACAAGCACCAGCTTTCGGTTCCGCTGATCTCGGATGAGCAGCATGAGATGCTGGAGGCCTATGGCGCCTGGGGCGAAAAATCGATGTACGGCAGGAACTTCATGGGAATCATTCGAACGACGGTTCTGATCGGCGCCAACGGGCGGGTCGCCAAAATCTGGCGCAATGTGCGGGTCGACGGCCATGCCGACGAGGTGTTGGCCGCCGTCCGCGCCATATGATTTGGCAGGCGATTTGGTAGGTTCCATTTCCCAAAAATTAACCATGAAAGGGTCAAATCGGCACGCAAATTGAGCCGTACGGAACTCATCTCCGACCGGCGCGGGAGTGCCGATGTCGTACCGTTCCGGTCATTATTCCGATCACCACCATCCCCACGATCATGGCCGGACGCCGCCCCGCCGTCCCGCCAACTATGCGGCAAAGGCGGCTGCGATCGACGGTGACGGCTACACCATCGTGCATGCCGGCAAGCAGGTCCGGCTCGGCCCTGTCGTGTTCTGGATCGTTGTCGGCACGATCGTGTTGCTCGGCATGTGGTCGGCGGCGACCGCCACCTATTTCGCGTTTCGCGACGACGTCCTGACCCGGCTGATCGCCCGTCAGGCCGAGATGCAATACGCCTATGAAGACCGCATCGCGGAGCTGCGCGCCAAGGTCGACCGCACCACCAGCCGCCAGTTGCTCGATCAGGAACAGTTCGACCAGAAGCTCGACCAGATCATGCGCCGCCAGACCGCGCTCGAATCGCGCGCCACTGCGCTTGGCGCAATCCCGGATTCTGCGGCTACCGGTTCGATCAGGCCTCCGGGGCGCGGCGCGGCTGTCGAGACGCCGGCTGCCGGCCCCCTGAAGCCCTCCCCGATCAGCGACACCGTGATCTTCGTGGCGCCGCCGGATCGCGAAGCGCGGCTGGAATCGCGCGCGCCCATCGTCGTCAAGCCGCAGCCAAATCAGTTCGCCAAGGTTCAGGGCGTCGACAACGTGCTGGTCCGCCTGCAGACCTCGCTCGATTCCGTCGAGCGGCGGCAGATGGCGGCCTTGAGCTCAGTCGAGGACGGCATGGAATCGCGCCTCCGCCGGATGCGCGGCGTGTTCAGCGATCTCGGTCTCGACATGGCGCAGCTCGAAGCGGCGACGCCGCGCTCGGCCATCGGCGGCCCGTTCGTGCCGGTGAAGCTTTCGGCCGATGCCGGCGCGTTCGAGCGCCAGCTCTACCGGATCAACACCACCCGCACCCAGATGCAGCGTCTCAACGCGACGCTGGCGCTGGTGCCCTACCGCAAGCCGGTTGTCGGCGAAGTCGAATTCACCTCGGGCTTCGGTGTCCGCAGCGATCCCTTCCTCGGCCGCCCGGCCATGCATACCGGTCTCGACTTCCGCGCCGCCACCGGCGATCCCGTCCGCGCCACCGCGAACGGCAAGGTGCTGTCATCGGGATGGATGGGCGGCTATGGCCGCATGGTGGAGATCGACCACGGCAACGGTCTGTCGACCCGCTACGGCCATCTCTCTGAAATTCACGTCAGGGTCGGCGACGTCGTCAGAATCGGACAGGTGATCGGCGCCGTCGGCTCGACCGGCCGCTCCACCGGCCCGCATTTGCACTACGAAACACGGATCGACGGCGACGCCGTCGATCCGCAGAAGTTTTTGCGCGCGGGCGTGAGGCTGAGCTCGGGCTAGCATCGCGCCGTCAGAACTGCCGAGCTCGCTTGTCGATCGCGCGCGGAATACTCCTCCTAGCCTGCCCTCGCCGTTCCACATCATCTGGAACGGAACCCGTGCGTGGCCCGCATCGGTGAAATTTTTTTGGCTCCCTGTCGGCTCGCAGGGAGGCCAGGCGTCCTTGTGACAGAGACTGAGCTAACCCAACCAAATTCCCGCGATATACTCCGCTCAGTCATGGAGAAAATAACGTCATGTCCCAAGGCAATACCGTTCGTTTGCATCGTGTCCTCGCCACCAAGCCGGAGAAAGTTTTTCGCGCCTTCCTCGATGCGGAAGCCATGGCCAAGTGGCTGCCGCCCTACGGCTTCACCTGCAAGGTCGACCATTTGGAAGCGAAGGTTGGCGGCACATTCAGGATGTCGTTCACGAATTTCACCACGAATACGGGCCATTCGTTCGGCGGAGAATATCTGGAGATCGTGCCCAACGAGCGCATCCGCTACACCGATCGTTTCGACGATCCCAATTTGCCTGGCGTCATTGAGGTCACCGTGACCCTGAAAGCGGTTTCGGTCGGAACCGAGATCAACATCGAACAGACAAACCTGCCGACGGTGATTCCGGTCGAAGCCTGCTATCTCGGCTGGCAACAGTCACTCGCCCAGCTCGCGCTCACTCGTGGAGCCGGATATTCCGGGATAGTGACGGTCGAGGAAAGGCACCACACCAGGGTGCCTTATCCTCTAGTGTCCCACCTCGCCGGTGATGATGTCGCCGAACACTTCCCACGCTTCGCCGTTGAACTTCATCAACTGCATCTGTTCGATCGGGAAGAAGTCGTTGGCGGCCGTGTTGATCTTGATGCCGGGCAGCAGCACCTCGCTGGTGAAATCCTTCAGGCTCGCGGCCTGCTTCATCACGTTCTCGCGCGTGAGATTGTCGCCGCACTGCTTCAGCACCTGAACCATGGTCTGCGCCGTCGCATAGCCGTAGATATTGTTGGCGTTGGTCTTGTCTCCGTCAGGGAAATATTTGTCCATGAACGCAAGCCAGGTCTTGATGCCCGGATCGTCCTTCCACAATGGATCGGTCGGGTCCTTCAGATAGGCCGTTGAAATAATACCTTTCGAATTCTCGAGGCCGGCCGGCTTGAGAACCGCTGCAACCGAAGTCGAGACATTGCCGAGGAAATAGACCGGCTTCCATCCGAGCTCGGCAACCTTGCGGATCGCCTGCGCCGCGCCCTTCGGCGCCGCCCAGGTCATCATGATGTCGGCGCCGGAATCCTTCAGCGCAACGATCTGCGAATCGATGGTGGGATCGGAGACCTCGTAGGATTTGTCTGATATGATCATGTTGGCCTTGTCGCCAAGGCCATCGCGCAAGCCCTTCATCTGGTCCTTGCCGGCATCGTCATTCTGCCAGAGCGCCGCGATCTTGCCGTTCGGAAAATTCTTCAGAACGTAGGCGGCGTAGATCCGGCCTTCGCTCTGGTAGTTGGGCTGCCAGCCCATGGTCCACGGAAAGTTCTGCGGATCGCCCCATTTGGTCGCGCCGGTCGCGACGAAGAGCTGCGGGACCTTCTTGGCGTTCATGTATTTCTGGATGGCGGAGTTCGACTGCGTCCCGAGCGGCTGGAAGATCAAGAGCACTTCGTCGCTTTCGACCAGCTTGCGCGCCTGCTCGACCGCCTTCGGCGGGCTGAAGGCGTCGTCATAGCTGACGAAATTGATCTTGCGGCCGTTGATGCCGCCCTCGGCGTTGATCTTGTTGAAATAGGCCGCCTGCGCCTTGCCGATCGTGCCATAGGCCGACGCCGGGCCGCTATAGGGCATGATGTTGCCGATCTTGATTTCGGTATCGCTGGCGCCGGGATCGTATTTCTTCTGCGCCTGGGCTGTGGTGGCGACCATTGCAGCGACGGCGAACGCCGTCAGGGCAACAAGGTTCTGCATGCGAACCGGCATCGTTTTCTCCCCTTATTTTTCAGTCTTGTTGCCGCCAAGTCTCGCAAGTCGCATCAACGCTTGCAAGCATGTGCTTATTCCGCATGACGAAACGGCATTGTTGCCCGGCGGCAATTGTGATTGATGCAGGTTCGCGTCAATACCATGCGTGCAACACCATGCGTTCAAGGCCCAGAGGTTGGACAGGTTGAAACCAGACATACGAATTGGTCCGCGGCATCCCAGGCTCGCCGGCATCGGCTTCCGCGTCGCGCGCTGGCTGGCGGCAAAGACCATGGGGGCTGCGGGATTTCACCAGCTCGGCTCGGAATTCGCCGATGCGCGGATCGCGCATGTGCGCGACAAGCTTGCGCGGGGCGAAACGGTCTATCTCGCAGGCCTCGGCGCACCCGGCACGCATAATTCAGGTCTGGCGCTGGTCGAGGTGACGCAGGCGAACGGGCCACGGCTGATCGTCAACAACGAGGAAGAGCGCTTTTCGGGCAACAAGCACACCACCGAATATCCAAAACTGTCGATCGACGCGGCGGTGGCGACGCTGCGGGAGATGGGCCGCGATATCGGCGATATCGATGCCTGGCTCACGAGCTGGGATTATCCGACGCTGGCCGGCACGCTGGCGCGCTCGGTGATCGAGGAACTGCCGCAGAGCTTCAAGCTCGTGCGCACCACCGAGGCCGCCGGCTTCGACGGCCGCCGCCTCGACCAGATGACGCGGACGCCAAAGATCCTCGCCCGCCAGCTCGGGCTTGCCGGGCGCGTGCCGCTGATCTGCCTGCCGCATCACGACAACCACGCCTGGTTTTCCTACGCCGCCTCACCGTTCGCCGATGACGGCGAGCCGACGGCGATTGCGGTGCTCGACGGCACCGGCGATCAGGGCTCGATCTCGCTTTACGTCGTCGAGAATGGCGCGATGCGGCTGCTCTATTGCAACGACAGCATGTTCAATTCACTCGGCGCGTTCTACAGCGTGATCTCGTCGACGCAAGGAGGCTGGACCTGGCTGTCCAGCGAAGGCCGCTATATGGGCGCCGCCGCCTGGGGCGACATGGACCGCGCCAGCAATCCCTATTATGCGCGGCTGCGAAACGTCCTGCATTTCGGCAGCGATGGCGAAGTCCGGCTCAACCGCGCGATGGCGAACTGGTATTGCGACCCCTTCGATCATCCCTACAAGCAGGCGCTCACCGAGATCCTCGGCGAACCGCTCAAGCCGGACCAGCTCTGGAATCCGGATGCGGTGCTGCGTGTCGAGGACATCCATCACCGCCCCGATACCAAAGACCGCCTCGACAAGGCCGCCGCGACCCAACTGGTGTTCGAGGACGCGATGATCCATGTCGTCGATCATCTGTTGCGCACCACAGGCGCTAACCGGCTGGTGCTGACCGGCGGCGTGGCGCTGAACGCGGTCGGCAATATGCGGCTGCTCGAACATTTCGATGAGGCCTGGTTCGCCAAAGCCCAGCAGCGCAACGCGCGCCTGCATCTGTGGGTGCCGCCGGTCCCCGGCGATCCCGGCGTCACCATCGGCGCCGCCTGGCTGTTCGCGCATCTCGCCGGCGCCCCGCGCGGCGCGCCGATGACGCACGCTTTCTATTGCGGCACGCCGCCGACGCGGCAAGACATCGTCAGCGCGCTCGAGGCCGATGACATCGCCTCGCAACGAATCGGCAACATCTCGACTCCTGAAGGTCTCGAAGCCATCGCCGACCTGATGGCATTCATGGTCGCGCGAAGCGGCGTGATCGCGCTCTATCAGGGCGCGGCCGAAACCGGTCCCCGCGCGCTCGGCCATCGCTCGATCCTCGCCAACCCCTGCGATGCGGAGGCGCGCGAGCGACTCAACGAGCGCGTCAAATACCGCGAGGCCATTCGCCCGCTGGCGCCGATGGCGACGCTTGCAGCGGCGCAAGAATATTTCGAACTGCTGCCCGGCGCCTCGGACGCCGACTACAACGCCTACAATTACATGGTGCTGACGGCGCATTCGAAGCCGCACGCCCGCGAAAAAATCCCAGCCGTCATTCACGCCGATGGCACCGGCCGCATCCAGATCGTGCGCGCCGAAGACGATCCCCTCATCTATGCCTATCTCAAGGCGCTCGGCCGCCATATCGGCGTCGAGCTATCCGTCAACACGTCCTTCAATGTCGCGGGACCGATCGCCCAGACCCCGCAACAGGCGATCGATACGCTACGCCGTTCCAAGGGGCTCGACATCGTCATCATGGTCGCTGACGACGGCACCGTGCACGCGGCCTGGCATGGCGGCGAGCGCGACAGCGGAAGGTTCAGAGACTGGCTTGCCGACTGGAACAAGACATCGGCTTCCAGCCAGCACACGCGATAATTCGCTTCTTCCCTGAGATCGGGTGATCCGCCGGTTCAAAGATCGACGCGTTCGCTCGCAACCGCCTTGCGTTCCGCCATGTTGAACCGACCGCCATAGATCGGGCGCTCACCGGTCGTCGGACCAGGATACTGGACGATGAATATCTCCCCGCCCGTTTCGGTACGGAATTCGCCCTCAAAGTGCGGGTCGGGATGGAACAGCACTGTTCCCGGACCATGCAGCGTTCCGTCGATTGAAAACTCGCCGTTCAGGATATGCCAGACCTGCGCGAAGCCATGATAATGCTCGGGGTGATAGGCGCCGGGCTCAAGCCGCAGAATTCCCGCGTTCGGTTCGGTCGGACGCTCCGGTCGCGGATGAAAAAGCATTTTGCCTGTCTCGCCCGGCCACCGGATTGTCTCCCAATCGACCTCATCGAAATGGCGCGCCTCGTAAGGCTTGTGGTCCTTCCGCGACGCTTCGCGCGCGGTCGTCAATTCCGCATTTGCGGCCGCCGTATCGGGAATCTCCTTGCTCCTGACAGCACTCATTTTGCTCTCCCTTTTGCCGTGCTCTCTCGTTCGCTTTTCCTGCCCGCAATATTGCTCCACCACTCAACCGCGATGGCCGACTGATTTTCGATTGCCGTCACCATGAGCAGGCGTGCGCCGCCGGCCCCCCGCGCCCACGCCATATGCGGTACGTCCGAGCGCAAATGAATGAAATCACCACGCTCCAGCGCGATGGTTTCGTCGCCCACCTGAAATTCGACACTGCCTTCGAGGACAAAGCACATTTCTTCGCCGGGATGGGCGACCAGCGTCGGCTTGCGCGGCTTTTCCGACAATTCGAGCAGGAAAGTTTCCAGCCGCTGCTCGCCGATGCCCGAAGCGAGCTTGCGCCAGGCATAATTTGCGTCCGCGCCCTTCGATGGAACGGCATCGATCGACCGCACCACGCGATACGCGCGCGTCCGATCCTCTCCTTCGATGTCGGCAAACAATTCGGCCGGCGGCACCTGAAGGACGCCGGCAATTTCCAGGAGATTACCGATCGAACACGCGATGAGCCCGCGCTCGATCCGCGAGAGAAATGTCAGGGATAGCCCGACCATTCCGGCGAGTTCATCGAGCGTCAAACCGCGCGCCGAACGGGCCCTGCGAATGACGGCTCCAATTGCGGCAAGGCGCGCCGCCTCGCGGGCGCGCCGGCCAGCTTCTGCCGAAATCACGCTGCTCTCCCGTTTGCTTATAAGGCAAATCGTATTGCTATATAGGCAAATGTCAAGTCGGCTCTTGTCGCCTGCGCGGGCGAACTAGCGACGTTCGAGAAATTTCAACACGCGACCGTCGATCAACAGCAGCGCGCTGCCGATCACCAGCGCGCCCGCAATTTCACGCGGCGAAATCTGCTCGCCGAGCACCAGCGAGCCGAGCAGGATCGCCGTCACCGGCATCAGCAGCGTCACCAGCATGACGTTGGTGGCGCCGGAGCGCCGCAGGATCTGGAAGAAAACGATATAGGCCAGCGCCGTCGACAGCGCGGCGAGGCCGAGCACCGCGAGCCATGTCACCGTATCCGGCATCGGCAATTGCCAGGGCCGCTCGAAAATGCCGGCGACAACAGCCATCATCGGGCTCGAGGCCAGAATTGAAACGTCGCGGTGGCAAGCGGCGGCGAATTCGATAGCGCCGCCGCGCTATCAGCGCAGACATGCCGTAGCTCAGCGCCGCCGCGAGACACAGCAGGATGCCGAGCCCCTGCCCGCTGGCAAACCCGAGCTCGCTGCCGCGAAGGATCACGACGCCGACAAGGCCGACGATCGACACCGGCGATCGCGCCTGATGACGAGCTTCTCCTCGCCCGCCGCCGCCATCACCGCCACCGTGAACAGCGGCGTCGTGGCATTGAGGATCGAGGCCAGCCCACTCGGGATATACATCTGTCCGATGACGATCAGCGAGAACGGCAGCACATTGTTGAACAAGGCCGATGAGCGAAGAACGGCCGCCAGCCCATCCACGCCCTTCGGAAACGGCAGTCGATGGAGCCAGAGCACCGGCAGCAGGATCATGGCGGCCAGCAGCACGCGCAACAGCACCAGCGTGAACGGCGGCAATTCCTTCAGCACCACGCCATTGAAGAAGAACGATCCGCCCCACAGCACCGAGAAGCGGCCGAGCAGCGCCCAGTCGCGCGCATCGATCCGTCTGTCGCTGGCTGTCATTTCGCAGAAATCTGGTCAAGTCGCGCAACCAGCTAGACCGGACATACGTCGCCGTCCACCCGATTTCCGAATGGACGGCTATTTCGGCCGCGAGACGATCTCGATCATCTTGCCCTCGTCATCGTCGGGCGCCTTTGCCTTCGCCTCTTCATAGGCGGCAACCGCGGCGCGGCTGACGCGGCACGCCGGGCAGCAGGCTTTCGGCCAGCTTCACCGCGTAGGCCGCATCCTTGTAGCGAAGCGCCGATGTGAACGACGCGCCGGAGAAATCGCGCGCCACCATGCGCTTTGAATGCCGGATCACCTGCGGGCTCGCCACCGCGCCGGTCGCCAGCGCTTCCGCCACCAGGTTCATGTCGAGCCCGGCCTGCTCGGCCATGGCGACGCCTTCGGCGAGGCTCGCGATCTGCACCGCGCCCATCAGATTGTTGATCAGCTTGAAGACGGTGCCGGTGCCGACCGCGCCGAAATGCCTGATCACGTCGCCGATCGGCGCGAGATAGGGTTTTGCGGAATCGAGATCGGCCGCGTCAGCGCCGACCAGCAAGGTCAGCTTTCCGGCGGCCGCCGCTTGCGGCAGGCCGGTGACGGGACAATCGATATAGACGAGGCCGCGGCCGCGCAGTTCGCGCGCCATGTCGAGCGCGTGCTGATGCGAGACGGTCGAGCATTCGATCGCGAGGCTGCCCGCCTTCATCGTTGCAGCCGCGCCATCCTTGCCGAGCCAGACGGCACGCGATGCCTCATCGTCGGCGACCATGGTCACGACGCATCAGCGCCATCGGCAGCATCCGCCGGCGACGCGGCCCAGCGCGCGCCGCGCGCGATCAGGTCTTCCGCCTTGGCCTTGCTGCAATTCCACACCGCGACCGAAAACCTGCATCGAGATAGCGGCCGGCCATGCCATGGCCCATGCGGCCGAGCCCGATGAAGGCCACCTTGGTCATGGATTAATCCACATCCTCGACCGCGCCGGGCGAGGTGCCGAACGCGCGCTGCGCCAGCGTTGCCGCCATGAACTCGTCGAGGTCGCCGTCGAGCACGCCCGACGTATCCGAGGTCTGCACGCCGGTGCGCAGGTCCTTCACCATCTGGTAGGGCTGCAGCACGTAGGAGCGGATCTGGTGGCCCCAGCCGATGTCGGTCTTGGCGGCCTGGTCGGCGGCGGCCTGCTCCTCGCGCTTCTTCAATTCGATTTCGTAGAGCCGCGCGCGCAGCATGTCCCAGGCCTGCGCCTTGTTCTTGTGCTGCGAGCGGCCGGCCTGGCAGACCACGGCGACACCGGTCGGAATATGCGTCAGGCGCACCGCGGATTCGGTCTTGTTGACGTGCTGGCCGCCGGCGCCGCCCGAGCGCATCGTGTCGGTGCGCACGTCGGACTCGGCGATATCGATCTTGATGCTGTTATCGACCACCGGAAAAATCGCCACCGACGAGAACGAGGTGTGCCGCCGCGCGTTGGAATCGAACGGCGAGATCCGCACCAGCCGGTGCACGCCGGCTTCGGTCTTCAGCCAGCCATAGGCATTGTGCCCGCTGATCTGGATGGTGGCGGATTTGATGCCGGCTTCTTCGCCCGGGGTTTCTTCGAGATACTCGATCTTGAAGCCGTGCTTCTCGGCCCAGCGCGTATACATGCGCAGCAGCATCGCGGCCCAGTCCTGGCTTTCGGTGCCGCCGGCGCCGGCATGCACTTCGAGATAGGAATCGAAGCGGTCGGCCTCGCCCGACAGCAGCGCTTCCAGCTCGCGGCGCGCGACTTCCTTCTTCAGGGCCTTCAGCGCGTTCTCGGCCTCGACCACCACGCCTTCATCGTTCTCGGCTTCGCCGAGCGCGATCATCTCGACATTGTCGTCGAGCTCGCGCTCGACCTTGCCGATGCCCTCGAGCGCATCCACCAGCGAGGTGCGCTCCTGCATCAGCTTCTGGGCCTTCTGGGGATCGTTCCAGAGATTGGGATCTTCGGCGAGCTTGTTCAGCTCGGCGAGGCGAGCCGTGGATGTCTCGACGTCAAAGATGCCTCCTCAGCAGCCCGACTGACTGCTTGATCTCTTCTACGAGGCGTTCGACTTCGGCGCGCATGGTCTCTTCTGTCTGCGGTCGGAACCGCTACTGGATAGATGTTCAATGGGCCGGATGTAGCGGCGTACGCCGCAAAGCGCAATCGCGCTAATAAAGCCTGCCGGTTCCGGGACGCATGATATTGCCGGCGTCCGGCGACTTTCCCTGCATGTTGCCGGCGTCGGGCGGGATATCCCTGCGGCATCGCGTCCGTCCGTCGGCGATGCCGGCGACGCCGACGCCGACGGGGACGTAATTATCCGGCGGCGCGGTGCCCGGCTTGAACGCTTCCAGGATGGTGCGGCCGCCATCGCCCGGAGCGGGGCGCATGCCGCTCTTCGAATCGATGCGAACCAGCCTGATCCCGGGGGGAACCTTGAACGGAGTCGGCGGCTTGTCGGCGAGCGCGAGCTTCATGAAATCCTTGGCGATCGGCGCGGCGATACGGCCGCCCTGCGCGGCCCTGCCGAGGCTGCGCGGCTTGTCATAGCCAAGATAGAGACCGACGACGAGATCGGGCGAAAAGCCGACGAACCAGACGTCTTTGCCGTCACTGGTCGTGCCGGTCTTGCCGGCGATCGGCTTGCCGACCTCGCGCAGGATTGTCGCCGTTCCACCCTGCACCACCCCCTCGAGCATCGAAGTGATCTGGTAGGCGGTCAACGTGTCGAGCACCTGTTCCCGGCGGTCGACGAGCTGGGGCTCGGGCTGATTCTTCCAGCCGTCCGGCACGTCGCAGCCGCGACACTCGCGCTGGTCGTGCTTGAAGATCGTGCGTCCGTAGCGGTCCTGGATGCGGTCGATCAGCGTCGGCTTAACCCGCCGGCCGCCATTGGCGAACATCGAATACGCCGTGACCATCCGCATGACCGTGGTCTCGCCGGCGCCCAGCGAATAGGAAAGATAGTTCGGCAATTCTTCGTACACACCGAAGCGCTTGGCATATTCGCCGATCAGGGGCATGCCGACATCCTGCGCCAGCCGCACCGTGACGGTGTTGAGCGACTGTTTCAGGGCATCGCGCAGCGTGATCGGACCCTTATAGCTGCCTACCGAAAAATTGTCCGGCCGCCAGACGCCGTTGCCCTGCCCCTGGTCGATCTCGATCGGCCCGTCGATCATGATCGACGCCGGCGTGTAGCCATTGTCAATCGCCGCCGAATAGACCAGCGGCTTGAACGTCGATCCCGGCTGCCGATAGGCCTGTGTCGCGCGATTGAACTGGCTCTGGTCGAACGAGAAGCCGCCGACCATCGCGACCACGCGGCCGGTCAACGGGTCCATTGCGACCATGGCGCCGGACACTTCGGGCAATTGCCGCAGGCGATACTGGCCCTCGACCACCTTGCCTTCCTTGTCGAACAGCGGATCGGCGTAGATCACGTCACCCGGCGACAGAATCTGCGAGACCGAAGCAGTCGCCGGTTTGCCGCGCGCCGCGGCGGCGACCGGCTTCGCCCATCGGACACCGTCCAGCGTGATGAGACCGGTCTGCCGCTCCTTGGAGATGGCGCCGCCGAGTTCGCGGCCGGGCTGAAAACCGATGCGGGCCGACTGGTCGGATGTCTCCAGCACCACGGCCATCCGCCAGGGCGAGATGTCGCTCAGCGATTTGATCTCGGCGAGCTTCACGCCCCAGTCGCCGGAAATGTCGAGCTTGCTCATGGCCCCGCGCCAGCCTTGCGCCTCGTCGAAATTCACGAGGCCGGCGGCCACGGCCTTGCGCGCCATCACCTGCAGCTTCGGATCGAGCGTGGTGCGGACCGACAGGCCGCCTTCATAGAGTTTCTTTTCGCCGTAGCGCTCGAAGATGTCGCGCCGGACTTCCTCGGCAAAATACTCGCCGGCAAAGGTATGCGCGGCGTTGGACCTGGAGGCCACGACCAGCGGTTCCTTGCGGGCCTTGTCGGCATCGGCCTGCTTGATCCAGCCGTTTTCCAGCAGGCGGTCGATCACGTAGTTGCGCCGCTCGATCGACCGGTCGCGGTTGCGGACCGGATGCAACGTTCCCGGCGCTTTCGGCAGCGCTGCCAGATACGCGGCTTCCGCGATCGTGAGTTCGTTCACCGACTTGTCGAAATAGACCAGCGATGCGGCCGCGATGCCGTAGGCGCCGAGGCCGAGATAGATTTCGTTGAGATAGAGTTCGAGGATGCGGTCCTTCGAATAGGCGCGCTCGATGCGCATCGCCAGCAGGGCTTCCTTGATCTTGCGGGTGAAAGATACCTCGTTGGTCAGAAGGAAGTTCTTCGCGACCTGCTGGGTAATTGTCGAGGCGCCCTGCGGACGCTTGTTGGAGCCGAAGTTCTGCGCATACGCCACGGCCGCGCGCGCCATGCCCGTGAAGTCGATGCCGCCGTGCTCGTAGAAGTTCTTGTCCTCGGCCGCGAGGAAGGCGTTGGTGACGAGTTTTGGCATCGCCTGGATCGGCAGATAGAGGCGGCGCTCCTTGGAGTATTCGCCGAGCAGCGCGCCGTCGGACGCATGGACGCGCGTCATCACCGGCGGCTCGTAATCCTGAAGCTGCGAATAGTCCGGCAAGTCCCGGGAGAAATGCCAGATCCCGCCCGCGACGCCGGCCACGCCGACCAGGAACACGACAGTCCCGGCGGTAAACAGGAAACCCAAAAACCGGACCACAAAACGCATTATCGAAGTTCCATTCCAACCCTGGCACCGTCACAGCCGGCGCTTGTCCTCGTGTCCATCGGAAATTTCCTCTCCCGCAACACGGATCGCTCAGATCCGCCGGGCTCAATTTTCATAATGCAATGTCAGAAGATACGCCTTGAGATTGTGAACACTTCGTGCGGATCAATAAAGTCCGCCGGTTCCCGGACGCATGATATTGCCGCCGGCGTCGGGCTGGTATCCTTGCGGGTATCCCTGCTGGTATCCTTGCGGCATCCGGCCGTCCGCATCGGCCACGCCGATGACCGAGTAATTATCCGGCGGCGCGGTGCCCGGCTTGAAGGCTTCCAGAAGGTACGGCCGCTCGCCGGAGCGGGGCGCATGCCGCTCTTGGAATCGACGCGGACGAGCTTGATCCCGGCGGGCACCTTGAACGGAATCGGGGGCTTGTCGGCGAGCGCGAGCTTCATGAAATCCTTGGCGATCGGCGCGGCGATATGGCCGCCTTGCGTCATGCCGCGGCCGAGATTGCGCGGCTTGTCGATAGCCGACATAGATGACCGACGACGAGATCCGGCGAGAAGCCGACGAACCAGACGTCCTTTGTCGTCGTTGGTGGTGCCGGTCTTGCCGGCGATCGGCTTGCCGACTTCGCTGCAGGACCGTCGCGGTGCCGGCCTGCACCACACCTTCGATCATCGAGGTGATCTGGTAGGCCGTCAACGTGATCGAGCACCTGCTCGCGGCGGTCGACGAGCTGCGGCTCGGGCTGATTCTTCCAGCCGTCCGGGCGCGTCGCAGCCGCGGCACTCGCGCTGGTCATGCTTGAAGATCGTACGTCCGTAGCGGTCCTGGATGCGGTCGATCAGCGTCGGCTTCACCCGCCGGCCGCCATTGGCGAACATCGAATAGGCCGTCACCATCCGCATGACCGTGGTTTCGCCGGCGCCGAGCGAATAGGAAAGATAATTCGGCAATTCTTCGTAGACGCCGAAGCGTTTGGCATATTCGCCGATCAAGGGCATGCCGACATCCTGCGCCAGCCGCACCGTGACGGTGTTGAGCGAGTGTTTCAGGGCATCGCGCAGCGTGATCGGACCCTTATAGCTGCCCGACCGAAAAATTGTCCGGCCGCCAGACGCCGTTGCCCTGCCCCTGATCGATCTCGATCGGCCCGTCGATCATGATCGACGCCGGCGTGTAGCCATTGTCAATCGCCGCCGAATAGACCAGCGGCTTGAACGTCGATCCGGGCTGCCGATAGGCCTGGGTCGCGCGATTGAACTGGCTCTGGTCGAACGAGAAGCCGCCGACCATCGCGACCACGCGGCCGGTCAACGGGTCCATCGCGACCATGGCGCCGGACACTTCCGGTATTTGCCGCAGGCGATACTGGCCCTCGACCGCCTTGCCTTCCTTGTCGAACAGCGGGTCGGCGTAGATCACGTCACCCGGCGACAGAATCTGCGAGACCGAGGCCGGTCGCCGGTTTGCCGCGCGCTGCGGCGGCGACCGGCTTCGCCCATCGGACACCGTCCAGCGTGATGAGACCGGTCTGCCGCTCCTTGGAGATGGCGCCGCCGAGTTCGCGGCCGGGCTGAAAACCGATGCGGGCCGACTGGTCGGATGTCTCCAGCACCACGGCCATCCGCCAGGGCGAGATGTCGCTGAGCGATTTGATCTCGGCGAGCTTGACGCCCCAGTCGCCGGAAATGTCGAGCTTGCTCGATGGCGCCGCGCCAGCCTTGCGCCTCGTCGAAATTCACGAGGCCGGCGGCCACGGCCTTGCGCGCCATCACCTGCAGCTTCGGATCGAGCGTGGTGCGGACCGACAGGCCGCCTTCATAGAGTTTCTTTTCGCCGTAGCGCTCAAAGATGTCGCGGCGGACTTCCTCGGCAAAATACTCGCCGGCAAAGGTATGCGCGGCGTTGGACCGGCTGGTCACGACCAGCGGTTCCTTGCGGGCCTTGTCGGCATCGGCCTGCTTGATCCAGCCGTTTTCCAGCAGGCGGTCGATCACGTAATTGCGGCGCTCGATCGACCGGTCGCGGTTGCGCACCGGATGCAACGTGGGCCGGCGCCTTCGGAAGCGCCGCCAGATACGCGGCTTCCGCAACCGTGAGCTCATTCACCGATTTGTCGAAATAGACCAGCGAGGCGGCGGCGATGCCGTAGGCGCCGAGGCCGAGATAGATTTCATTGAGATAGAGTTCGAGGATGCGGTCCTTGGAATAGGCGCGCTCGATGCGCATCGCCAGCAGGGCTTCCTTGATCTTGCGGGTGAAGGAGACCTCGTTGGTCAAAAGGAAGTTCTTCGCGACCTGCTGGGTGATGGTCGAGGCGCCCTGCGGACGCCTGTTGGAGCCGAAGTTCTGCGCATACGACCACGGCCGCGCGCGCCATGCCGGTGAAGTCGATGCCGCCATGCTCGTAGAAATTCTTGTCCTCGGCCGCGAGGAACGCGTTGGTGACGAGCTTCGGCATCGCCTGGATCGGCAGATAGAGCCGGCGCTCCTTGGAATACTCGCCGAGCAGCGCGCCGTCGGACGCGTGGACGCGCGTCATCACCGGCGGCTCGTAATCCTGAAGCTGCGAATAGTCCGGCAAGTCCCTGGAGAAATGCCAGATCCCGCCCGCGACGCCGGCCACGCCGACCAGGAACACGACGGTCCCGGCGGTAAACAGGAAACCCAAAAACCGGACCAGAAAGCGCATTATCGAAGTTCCATTCCAACCCTGGCGCCGTAACAGCTCGGCGCTTGTCCTCGTGTCCATCGGAAATTTTCTCTCCCGCGACACGGATCGCTCAGATCCGCCGGGCTCAAACTTTTCATAACGCAATGTCCGAAGATGCGCCTTGAGATTGTGAACACTTCGTGCGGATCAATAAAGCCCGCCGGTTCCCGGACGCATGATATTGCCGCCGGCGTCGGGCTGGTACCCTTGCGGGTACCCCTGCTGGTATCCTGTTGCGGCATCCGGCCGTCCGCATCGGCCACGCCGATGACCGAGTAGTTATCCGGCGGCGCGGTGCCCGGCTTGAAGGCTTCCAGAAGGCCGCCACTGCCCGGACCGGCGCGCATGCCGCTCTTGGGGTCGACGCGGACGAGCTTGATGCCGGCGGGCACCTTGAAGGGAATCGCGGGCTTGTCGGCGAGCGCGAGCTTCAGGAAGTCCTTGGCGATCGGCGCGGCCAGATGACCGCCGGTCATGCCGCGGCCGAGATTGCGCGGCTTGTCGAAGCCGACATAGATGCCGACCACGAGGTCCGGCGAGAAGCCGATGAACCAGGCGTCCTTTTCATCGTTGGTGGTGCCGGTCTTGCCGGCGATCGGCTTGCCGACTTCCTTGACCACCGTCGCGGTGCCGGCCTGCACCACATATTCCATCATCGAGGTGATCTGGTAGGCCGTCATCGGATCGAGCACCTGCTCGCGGCGGTCCACGAGCTGCGGCTCGGGCTGGTTCTTCCAGCCGCCGGGCGCGTCGCAGCCGCGGCATTCGCGGGCGTCATGCTTGAAGATGGTGTGGCCGTAGCGGTCCTGAATACGATCGATCAGCGTCGGCTTCACGCGGCGGCCGCCATTGGCGAACATCGAATAGGCCGTCACCATCCGCATGACCGTGGTTTCGCCAGCGCCGAGCGCATAGGACAGATAGTTCGGCAGTTCGTCGTAGACGCCGAAACGCTTGGAATACTCGCCGATCAACGGCATGCCGATATCCTGGGCCAGCCGCACCGTCACCGTATTCAGCGAATTCCGCAGCGCGTTGCGCAGCGTGACCGGTCCCTGGTATTTTCCCGACGAATAGTTTTCCGGGCGCCAGACGCCGACGCCCTGTCCCTGATCGATTTCAATGGGCGCGTCGACCACGACCGTCGACGGCGTGTAGCCGTTGTCCATTGCCGCCGAATAGACCAGCGGCTTGAACGACGAACCCGGCTGCCGATAGGCCTGGGTGGCGCGGTTGAACTGGCTCTGGTCGAACGAGAAGCCGCCGACCATCGCCAGCACGCGGCCGGTCCACGGGTCCATCGCAACCATCGCGCCGGACACTTCCGGCAACTGGCGCAGCCGGTACTGACCTTCGACCGGCTTGCCCTCCTTGTCGAACAGCGGGTCGGCATAGATCACGTCGCCGGCCGCCAGAACCTGCGCCACCGAGGTCGGTGTCCTGCCCTTTGCGGGTCCCGACGCGGCCTTCGCCCAGCGCACGCCGTCGAGCGTAATGATGCCGGTCTGCCTGGCCTTGCTGACGGCGCCGCCGAGTTCGCGGCCGGGCTGGAAACCGATCCGCGCCGACTGGTCGGACTGGTCTCCAGCACCACGGCCATCCGCCACGGCGAGATGTCGCCGAGCGATTTGACGTCGGCGAGCTTGACGCCCCAGTCGCCGGAAATGTCGAGCTTCGACGGTGCGCCGCGCCAGCCGCTCGCCTCGTCATATTTGACGAGACCGGCGACCATGGCCTTGCGCGCCATGACCTGCATCTTCGGATCGAGCGTGGCGCGGACCGACAATCCGCCTTCGTAGAGTTTCTTTTCGCCGTAGCGCTCGAAGATGTCGCGCCGGACTTCCTCGGCGAAATACTCGCCGGCGAAGATATGCGCGCCGTTGCCGCGGCTGGTGACGTTGAGCGCTTCCTTGCGGGCCTTGTCGGCGTCGGCCTGCTTGATCCAGCCGTTTTCCACCAGGCGATCGACCACGTAGTTGCGCCGCTCGACCGCGCGATCGCGGTTACGCACCGGGTGCAGCGCCGCGGGCGCCTTGGGCAACGCCGCCAGATAGGAGGCTTCCGCGATCGTGAGTTCGTTCACCGATTTGTCGAAATAGACCAGCGACGCCGCCGCGATGCCGTAGGCGCCGAGGCCGAGATAGATTTCATTGAGATAGAGTTCGAGGATGCGGTCCTTCGAATAGGCGCGCTCGATGCGCATCGCCAGCAGGGCTTCCTTGATCTTGCGGGTGAAGGAGACCTCGTTGGTCAAAAGGAAGTTCTTCGCGACCTGCTGGGTGATCGTCGAGGCGCCCTGCGGACGGCGGTTGGAGCCGAAGTTCTGCGCATACACCACGGCCGCGCGCGCCATGCCGGTGAAGTCGATGCCGCCATGCTCGTAGAAGTTCTTGTCCTCGGCCGCGAGGAACGCGTTGATGACGAGCTTCGGCACCGCCTGGATCGGCAGATAGAGCCGGCGCTCCTTGGAATACTCGCCCATCAGCGCACCGTCGGACGCATGGACGCGCGTCATCACCGGCGGCTCGTAATCCTGAAGCTGCGAGTAGTCGGGCAAGTCCTTGGAAAAATGCCAGATCGCGCCCGCGACGCCGGCCACGCCGACCAGGAACACGACGGTCCCGGCGGCGAACAGGAAACCCAAAAACCGGACCAGCAAGCGCATTATCGAAGTTCCGTTCCAACCCTGTGCGCCGAAATCTGCGGCGTCTATCCTAACACGGCAATCCCACCGAACGAGTTGCCGCCACGCGGTCGAACAATAAAAGGTCCGGCGGACAATATTGACCGATTCCGAAGACCAGCAGTCGATTTTCTATACCGTTGCCGCTGTGGCCAAACTAGGGCTTGGGCCACCGGACGGCACGCTTTTCAGCCTGCCCTTACGCCATGCGCACCGGACTTTTCATTTGCCCGGTCCGGCAGTTGCCAGCCGTTTGGCTAAAAATGCATCAATTGCCTGCGCCATCGATCCGACCGTCCGGTTCCGCCAGTTTTCCGACACCAGATGCTCAAGGTCGCCCTTGTTCGAGACATAGCCGAGTTCGACCAGGACCGAGGGCACGTCGGGGGCCTTCAGCACCCGGAAACCGGCCGATTTCAGCGGATGCTTGTGCATCCGCACCGTGGTCTTCATTTCGCCCATCAGCATCCGCGCGAACCGGTTCGAGAAGGTTTTGGTCTCCCGCTGCACCAGATCGATCAGGATGTCGGCGACTTCGGTCGGCTCGTCGGCGAGACTGACCCCGCCGATCGCGTCCGACTTGTTTTCAGTGTCCGCCAGCCGCTCGGCCTCGGAGTCGGTGGCCTTATCCGACAGCGTATAGATGGTGGCGCCCTGGGCGTCGCCCTCGCCGCGCCGCAAGGCGTCGGCATGGATCGAGACGAACAGCGCCGCCGACTCGTTGCGCGCGATCTTCACGCGGTCGGCGAGCGGAATGAAGGTGTCGTCCGTCCGGGTCATGACGACGCGATACTTGCCCGACTTCTCGAGCCGATCGCGCAGCGCCAGGCCAAAGCCCAGCACCAGGTTCTTTTCCATGATGTCGCTGCCGCCGGCCTCGGTGCCGTTGTCGACGCCGCCATGACCGGGATCGATCACGATCACCGGCCTTTTGTCCGGCGGCGACGGCGGCGCGGCTGGCGCGTCCGCCCGGGCAACGGCGGCGTTGGCCTCGGCGATCGCGGGCCGCAGTTCGGGGCGGTTTTCGGGCGCCAGCGACTGGACAAAGGCGGTGCGGTCCACCTCTTCGAATTCGAGCACCAGCCGCGGCGGCTGGCCGTTGGCCGCCTCCAGCACATAGGATTTGGCGATCTTGGCCGGTCCGGTCAGGTCGAACACGATCCGCGATCCGCCCGGCATGACGAGACCGTAGCGGTACGCCTTGACCAATCCCCGCCCTGCCGACACCGACTCCGGCCGGAAGCTGGAAACTGACCTGGGGAAGATCGACGATCACGCGATAGGGGTCCGCCAGGGTAAAGGCCCGAAACTGGACCGGCTTGTCGAGATCGAGGATGAAGCGGGTCTGTTTGGCATCGCCGGCCAGGCGAGCGTCAGACGCGATCGGGAAATTCGATACCGCCGCCGGACTGGGAATGGCGGCTTGGGCAGGCGGCCACTGATAAGCCGGTGCTTGATAAGCCGGCGCTTGGGCCGCGCTCGGGCCGACCATTTGGGTGCACACCAATGCTGCGGCGCACAACAGGCCACATCCCAGCAAAACAAGGTGATTTGCGCGGCTCGCCAACGATTCGGTGCCTCCGGAGGAGCCTTCCCTTACCGCATTAGGACCACAGGGTTAATCGGACCTTAAGGTCGAATTTGTGAAAAGGAGCGAGTGTTGCCGCGCTGCGACGCTCGGAGCAGGGTTCCCTAGCGCTTCCCTTGCACGCAGCCCCCAATCCACGTATGTACGAGGTGCTGACGGCTAATACTCCCGGTTGTGTCGCGTTCAGCCTCCCGGTGCAGCGCCGGAACCTTCGAAGCCGGAGGAACCTGCGTCTTTCCCGATCCCTCCACAGCCAGCGCCGCGCGCGGCTGACACGGAGTGGCGGTTTCGAGCCCGAGCGGCGTCCGGTCCCAGGTACCTTTTCCAGGGACGGTTTGAGACACGGCAAAACTGATTATCCGGACCCCAAACGGTCCGATATGCGATGGCCGGCGGGCGTTTAGGCGCCGAACCGGGCCTTCAGCGATAGATGCGGCGGTATCCTTTCCGCCAACATGTTTAGACGGGCCGACGCTTGATGCGCCAGACTGTGTTGCCGACCAGGATCCACGGAACGATCGCGCCGACGCGAGGCGAAAGCTTCGCACGTCGCCTCGCTCTGGTGGCTCCCCGTTCGGCGCGGCGCCAAGAAGTGCGTTTTGGCCTTCCCCTCACCCCCGAATCAGGTGGACCGTCGCGTCACCGGGCCGCGCAATTTGCGCGCGCCATGCACCGCGCCCGCCGCCGTCAAGAGTTCCAAAATGCCCAACAAGATGTTGATCGACGCCACCCACCCGGAAGAGACCCGGGTCGTTGTGGTCCGCGGCAATCGCGTCGAAGAATTTGATTTCGAGACCGCCCAGCGCAAGCAGCTCCGCGGCAATATCTATCTCGCCAAGGTCACGCGCGTAGAACCGTCGCTGCAGGCGGCGTTCATCGAATATGGCGGCAACCGCCACGGCTTCCTGGCGTTCAGCGAAATCCACCCGGACTACTATCAGATCCCGGTCGCCGACCGTCAGGCGCTGATCGAGGCCGACGAGCGCGCCCACCGCGAGGCCGAGGAAGAGAGCGAGAACCGCTCCTCCAGCCGCCACCGTGGCCGCTCGCGCCACCGCAATGCGCGCCGCCGCGGCCATGGCGACCGCGTCCAGAGCGACGTCATCGAGAATGCCGGCCAGGATCCCGCGCAGGCGGCCCAGCCCTACGAGGGCGAGGCGCATGAGCACGAAGGCGATCTATGCCGGCGAAGCTCAGGCGCACGACGCCGAGCATCATGAGGATGCGGCCCGTCACGACCATGACGCGCATGATCACGAGGCGCATGGTCACGATCACGACCATCCGCACGATCACCCCGATCACGATCGTCCCCACGATCACGATCATCCCCACGATCACGATGCGCCAGGTCCTGACGAACGGGCGGAAGCCGTAAGCGAAGCGCCGGCCGCGGAACCGGAATCCGGCACGCCCGCCGTGGCGCCGGTCGAGGCGGCCGCCCCCGAGACCGACGACTGAACACGCTCATGATGAGCATCATGACGATGAACAGGCGCGCGAAAACGCGGCCCATGCCGACGACGCGCCGCATATCGAGCACGCCGGTGAAGGGTACGCGGTCGCTTCTTCCGACGAACTCGCCCCGGCTTCCGACCGCGACGACGGCCATGACGATGAGGACGACGCCGAGGACGCCGAAGAGGAAGTCGTCGAATCCGTCGGCGGCGACGACGTGATGGAGGAAGTGCCCGAGCGCGCCTTCCGCCCGCGCCGCCAGTACAAGATCCAGGAGGTCATCAAGCGCCGCCAGGTGATGCTGGTTCAGGTCGTCAAGGAAGAACGCGGCAACAAGGGCGCGGCGCTGACCACCTACCTGTCGCTGGCCGGCCGCTATGCCGTGTTGATGCCCAATACCGCCCGCGGCGGCGGCATCAGCCGCAAGATCACCTCGGCCCAGGACCGCTCGCGGCTGAAGGAAGTGGTGCAGGACCTCGACGTGCCCGAAGGCATGGGGATCATCCTGCGCACCGCCGGCGCCTCGCGGACCAAGCCCGAGATCAAGCGCGACTTCGAATACCTGATCCGGATGTGGGAAACCGTGCGCGACATGACGCTGAAGTCGCAGGCCCCCACCCTCGTCTACGAGGAAGGCTCGCTGATCAAGCGCTCGCTGCGCGACCTCTACAACAAGGAAATCGACGAAATCCAGGTCGCCGGCGAAGCCGGCTACCAGGAAGCGCGCGACTTCATGAAGATGCTGATGCCCTCGAACGTGCGGGCGGTGAAGCAATATCGCGACGGCCAGCCGCTGTTCTCGCGGATGGGCGTCGAGAGCCAGCTCGATGCGATGTTCTCGCCGACCGTGCAGCTGCGCTCCGGCGGTTACATCGTCATCAACCAGACCGAGGCGCTGGTCTCGATCGACGTCAACTCCGGCCGCTCGACGCGCGAACACCACATCGAGGACACCGCGCTCAAGACCAATCTGGAGGCGTCCGAGGAAGTCGCGCGGCAATTGCGCCTGCGCGATCTCGCAGGGCTGATCGTCATCGACTTCATCGACATGGACGAGAAGCGCAACAACCGCGCGGTCGAGCGCAAGCTCTCCGACTGCCTGCGGCAGGATCGCGCGCGCATCCAGGTCGGGCGCATCTCGCATTTCGGCCTTCTGGAAATGTCGCGCCAGCGCATCCGCGCCAGCGTGCTGGAGAGTTCGACCGAGCCCTGCTCGCAATGCGGCGGCAGCGGTCACGTACGTTCGGTCTCGTCGGTGGCGCTGCAATTGCTGCGCGGCATCGAGGAAATCCTGATGAAGGGCGCGACCCACAATCTGGTGGTGCGCACCCGCACCGACGTCGCGCTCTACGTCCTCAATCACAAGCGCGGCCATCTGCGCGACCTCGAAAACGCCTTCAAGGTTTCGCTCGCCGTCGTCGCCGACCCGACCGTGAGCGGCCAGCAGTCGTTCATCATCGACCGCGGCGAACAGGTGCACACGCTGGAAGCCGCCAAGGCGTTGCTGGCGGCGCAGGCCGCCGCCTTCCCGCCGCAGGTCGAGGAAGCCTATGACGACGAAGAGGCGTTCGACATCGAAACCGAATCCGAGGTCGAAACCGAGGAAACCGAGGGGCTGGCCGACGATGCCGCCGAAGCGGTGGCGGGCGAAAGCGAAGCAGACGGCCACCGCCGCAAGCGGCGCCGACGCCGGCGCGGCCGCGGCGAGCCGCGTGACGGCGCCGCCCCGCGCGAGGACGGTGACGCGATCCGCGTCGCGGGCGAGGCCGTCGAAGGCGTGGCCGCCGAGGACGGCGAAGCCGAAGAGGACGAAGGCGACGAACAGCCCGGCGTGGCCCGCGGCGATCAGCCTGCCAGTGGCGAGCGGCGCCCGCGCCGTCGCGGCCGTCGCGGCGGACGCCGCCGGCGTGGCGCCGAGCTGGAAGACGGCCTTGCCGGATCGATCGCGGACGAACTCGGGCCGACCTCGGCTTCCGAAGTGACCAGCGCGGTTGCCGATTTCGACGGCGCCGCGTCCGAGCCCGCGCCATCGCTGGTGCAGGCCGACATTCAGCCCGAACCAGTCTCGCAGCCCGAACCGGTCTCGCAGCCGGCGGAGATGCAGCCTGCGGCCTACGCGCAACCCGAGCCGGTCGAGAGCGTGCCCGCGCCGTCAGCTGAAGAAACCAGGCAAGAGGCCGAGCGGGCCGCGGCGCGGCGGCGTTCGACCGTGCGTGAGAAAGTCAGCTTCGTGACCAGCGCTCCGGCCGAACCGGCGCCCTCCGTCAGCCAGAGCGCGCCGGAGCCGATCGAGTCTCCCGCGTCTGCTCCGATCGAGCCGGCGCCGGCCACATCGGGCGACGACGCGCCACGCAAGGCGGGTTGGTGGTCGCGGCGCTTCGGCAGCGGCGAGTAAGGATCAAACCAAAAAGAAAACCGCCCGGCCAAAACCGGGCGGTTTTTTTATTTGCACCGAGCTGGGTGCTATCCTGTCGTGATCGCGGTCTCCACGTCGGACGGATCAATCTGCTTGTTCAGGTTGGCGTGCAGCTTGTCCTTGTCGAGTTCGCCCTCCCACCACGACACCACCACGCAGGCGACGCCGTTGCCACACAGATTGGTCAGCGCTCGGCATTCGCTCATGAACTTGTCGATGCCGAGAACGATGGCCATGCCTGGCACCAGCCGCGGATCGACCACGGCGAGCGTCGCGGCCAGCGTGATGAAGCCGGCCCCGGTAATGCCGGACGCCCCCTTCGAGGTCAGCATCGCGACCAGCAGGATGGTCATCTGCTGGCTGAAGGAGAGATCGAAACCGAGCGCCTGCGCGATGAACAGGGTCGCCAGCGTCATGTAGATATTGGTGCCGTCGAGGTTGAACGAATAACCGGTCGGCACCACGAGGCCCACCACGGACTTGGAGCAGCCGAGCCGCTCGAGCTTCTCCATCAAGGACGGCAGCGCGCTTTCCGAGGAGGACGTGCCGAGCACGATCAGGAGTTCGTCCTTGATGTAGGCCAAAAACTTGAAGATCGAGAAACCGACGAACCGCGCGATCACGCCGAGCACCACGAACACGAACAGCGCGGCGGTGACGTAGAAGGTCGCGATCAGCCCGATCAGGTTCAGGATCGCACCGGTCCCGAACTTGCCGATCGTGAACGCCATCGCGCCGAACGCGCCGATCGGGGCTGCCTTCATCACGATGGCAATGACGCCGAAAACGCCATGCGCAGCGTCGTCGATGAAAGCGCGCAACGTATGGCCGCGCTCGCCGAGGCCCATCAGCGCAAAGCCGAACAGGATCGAGAACAGCAGGACCTGGAGGATTTCGCCCTGTGCGAAAGCGCCGACGACCGTATCGGGAATGATGTGCAGGAAGAAATCGACGCTCTTCTGCGCCTCGGCCTGCTTGGCGTAGCCGGCGACAGCTTGCGCGTTCGCCATGCCGCCGCCGAAACCGTGACCCGGCCGGACCACATTACCGACGATAAGACCGATCACCAGCGCAAAGGTGGAGACGACCTCGAAATAGACCAGCGCCTTGACGCCGATGCGGCCGACCTTCTTGGCATCTTGTATATGCGCGATGCCGGATACCACGGTGCAGAAGATGATCGGCGCGATCACCATCTTGATCAGCTTGATGAAGCCGTCGCCGAGCGCCTTGATCCAGTCGTTGGTCGCAAGCGCAGGCCACAGCCAGCCGAACAGCGCGCCGAGCACGATCGCAATCAAGACTTGGACGTAAAGAACCCGGTACCAGGGCTTTGCCGCACTTGCCGGTGCTTCGGTCGCAATCGTTGCCGCCATGACGCTTACTCCCCGTCAGAAATCGCGGACGGGCAGTACCTGCGCCAATCCGTCGCAGGTAGCCAAAGTCCTTTGCTGCAGCGGAGTCAATGGTGTTGCGGCGGCGCGCCCAGTCTAACCGCGCGCGTCGAAAATCCGCCGGATCGCCGGCACGAGCGTCGCGCCGAGCGCATTTTTGACCAGCGACGCCGCGATGAATGGCGCGATGCCGACCAGCCACGCCTTTTCGACGCCAAGTTTCATGCCGAACGCCAGCCAACCAAATCCGGCGGCGAGAATGAGGATGTGTCCGAGCGCCATCGCGACGAACAGCCGAAGCACCGATCGGTCCCAGCCGCGCTCGCTCAGCCATCCCGTCACGAAGGCCGCCGCCACGAAGCCGAAGAGATATCCGGCCGTCGGACCGATCAACGGCGCAAGGCCGCCCACCGGGCCTGCGAATACCGGAAATCCAATGGCCCCCTCGGCCAGATAGGCCATGAGTGTAACGCTGCCGAGCCGCCAGCCGTAGGCCGCGCCGATCACCAACACGACCAGCGTCTGCAGCGTCATCGGCACATAGGGCAACGGCAGATTGACCTTGGCCGACAAGGTCAGCAGCGCCGTCCCCAGCGCGACCAGGGCCAGGCTGCGCAACAGACCCGACGATCCATCCGCACGATGCGGCCACAGCAGGGCGACGAGCGGGAAATGCGACGGCGCAACGGTTTCAGGCATGGTTCTGGCGGACACGGATGGCTCCCCGATTGATTCTGGATACGTATGATTTGGATGATGGCCGGTCGGTACTAGCGAAGCCAACGCGCGATGCGCGTCACCGCTTCACGCATCTCGTCGGCCGAGCGCGCATAGGAGAAGCGAATGAAGCTGCGGCCGTGGATCGGATCGAAATCGACGCCCGGCGTCGCCGCCACATGCGCCTTCTCCAGCATGCGGCCGGCAAATTCGAAACTGTCGGAGGTGAAATCCGAAACATCGGCGTAGAGGTAGAAGGCGCCATCGGCAGGCAGGAACTTGGTGAGGCCGGCCTTCGGCAGGCCCTCGATCAGGATGCGGCGGTTCTCCTGATAGCCGCGCTTGATCGCCTCCATCTCGTCGCGGCCCTCGAATGCCGCTTCGGCCGCGATCTGCGACAGCGTCGGCACCGAGATCGACAGGTTCTGCTGCAGCCGTTCGATCGGCCGCACCAGCGGCTCCGGCACCACCATCCAGCCGACCCGCCAGCCGGTCATGCAGAAATATTTCGAGAACGAATTGATCACGAGCGCATGCGGCGAAAGCTCCGCCGCCGTCACCGCCGGAAACGCATAGTCGAGGCCGTGATAGATCTCGTCGGAAATGAAGCGGATGCCCGCGCCTTCCGCCGCATGGATCAGGCCGGTAAGCGCCTCGCGCGACATCATCGTTCCCGTCGGATTGGCGGGGCTGCCGACCAGCACGCCCTTCAGCGGCGTCTTGCGATGCGCGGCCAGCAAGGCCTCGCCCGTCAACGCATGACGCGTCGCGCTCGATGTCTCGATCAGCACCGGCTCGCAGCCGAGCGCGGTCAGGATATGCCGGTATGGCGGATAGCCCGGCACCGTGACCGCCACCCGGTCGCCCGGCTCGAACATCGACAAAAACGCCAGAATGAAACCGCCGGACGAGCCGGTCGTGATCACGATGCGCTCGGGATCGACCGCGCAGCCGTAAGTATCGCGGTAGTGTTTTGCGATTCGCGTGCGTAGCGTGGGAATGCCGAGCGCGGACGTGTAATCGATCCGCGCCGCATCGAGCGCGGCATGCGCGGCCGCGATCGCGACCTTGGGGGCCGACGCCGCCGGCTGCCCCACTTCCATGTGAATGACATGGCCGCCGGCCGCCTCGATGCGGGCCGCGGCCGCCATCACGTCCATCACCATGAAGGGCGGAACGTCGCTTCGTGCCGAGGGGGTCAGTAGCGCCGTCGCGCGATCTCTAAGTGTCGATTCCAGCATCGATATCTGCTATTTGCACGGGCGCGCGCTCCGAATTCAGGTTCCCGAACCGGTTACCGCCCCAGACTGGCCGTATTCGGTGGCTTGTTATAGCCTTTTCCAGCGAAGTGATACCCCGGCTCGGGTGAAAGAAACGCGTGGAAACAACAGACTGGGACCCGTTTCTGATCTAATCAGAAACCGAACCGGCGTCCGGGCAAATCCGGACGCATCGCCACTCGCCAAAGACCGCTCATGCTGCTCCGCATCACCTTAAGCAAGAAGCCACTGAAATTGACCGCGCTGACGACAGCCGTCGCGCTGGCCGTTGCGCCAATGGCGGCCGTGGCGCAGGAGAACAAGGGTCCACCGATACTCCGCGACACCGAGACGGAGCAGTTGCTGCGCGAATATACGCGGCCGATCCTGCGCGCCGCCGGCATGGAAAAACAGAACATCCAGATGGTGATCATCAACCAGGGCGTCTTCAACGCCTTCGTTGCCGACGGCCGTCGCATCTTCGTGAACTACGGCGCGATCATGCAGTCGGAGACGCCGAACCAGATCATCGGCGTGATGGCGCACGAAACCGGCCATCTTGCCGGCGGCCATCTCGCCAAGATGCGCGAGCAGATGGCGCAGGCCCAAACGCAGATGATCATTGCCATGCTGCTTGGCGCCGGCGCGATGGTGGCGGGCGCGAAGAGCGGCGGCAGCAACAGCGGTTTGTCGAACGCCGGCGCGGCCATGTTCTCCGCACCGGGAGAAATGATCCGCCGCAACCTGCTGTCTTACGTGCGCCAGCAGGAGGAAAACGCCGACAAGGCCGGCGTGAAATTTCTGACCGCCACCGGCCAGTCGGCCCGGGGCATGTACGAGACCTTCAAGCGCTTCACCGACGAGAGCCTGTTCGCCGCGCGCGGCTCGGACCCCTACGTTCAGTCGCATCCGATGCCGGCCCAGCGCGTCGCCGCGCTGGAAGAACTGGCAAGGTCGAGCCCCTATTGGGACAAGAAGGACGACCCTGCCCTGCAGCTGCGCCACGACATGGTGCGCGCCAAGATCTCGGCCTTCATGGAGCGGCAGGAAACCGTGTACCGGCGCTATCCGCTCTCCAATAACAGCCTGCCTGCGCGCTATGCCCACGCGATCTCGACCTATCTGCACGGCGACCTGCGCAGCGCGATCGCCCAGATCGACGCCCTGATCCAGCAGCAGCCCAACAATCCCTATTTCCACGAGGTGCGCGGCCAGGCGCTGCTGGAGGGCGGCAAGCCGCAGGAGGCGATTGCACCGCTGCGCAAGGCCGTGGCGCTCTCCAACAACGCACCGCTCGTCGAGATGCTGCTTGGGCAGGCCCTCGTGGCAACCGGCAACAACGCCTACACCGACGAGGCGATTGCGATCCTGCGCGCGGCGGTTGCACGCGAGAGCGAAGCGCCGCTCGGCTACATCCAGCTCGCAATGGCCTACGGCCGAAAAGGCGATTATGCGCAGGCCGATCTGGCGTCGGCCCAGGCCGCCTACCTCCGCGGCGACAGCAAGACGGCGCGCGATCTCGCATCGCGCGCGAAAACCCGCTTCGCGATCGGGACGCCGGGATGGGTCAAGGCTGACGACATTGTGAGCGCCAAGCCGCTGCCGGGCCAGAAGAGCAACTAGAAATAAGCCGCGTTCGGCTATAATCGGACATGATCACCAAAGGACTTGGTCACCCGCGACCAGGATATTCTCCAGGAGCCGGCCCTCAGCAGAATTGCCCGGGAACCCGCCGCATAAGGATTTACCGATGCCCTCGTTCCGTCTTCTCGTTCCCGCACTGTTCGCGTTGGCGCTCTGCGGCGCGCCGATGTCCGCTTCCGCGCAGAGCTTCACCGACACCCAGCGTGGCGACATCGAGACCATCGTCCGGAATTACCTGCTTGCACATCCCGAAGTGCTCGAAGAGGCGATGACCGAACTCAGCAAGCGTCAGGCCGCTGCGGAAGCCGCCAAGCACGCTTCCGGCGTCGCCAACAATGCGGAAGCGATCTTCAACTCGCCGCGCAACGTCACGCTCGGCAACAAGGACGGCGACGTCACCTTCGTCGAATTCTTCGATTACAATTGCGGCTACTGCAAGCGCGCGATGATGGACATGATGGAGCTGATGAAGAGCGACCCGAAGCTGAAGGTCGTGCTGAAGGAATTTCCGGTGCTGAGCGCGGGCTCGGTCGAAGCCGCCCAGGTCGGCGTTGCCGTGCGCATGCAGGATCCGACCGGCAAGAAATATCTCGACTTCCACCAGAAGCTGCTCACCGGCCGCGGCGCCGCCGACAAGGCGCGCGCGATGGCCGTCGCCAAGGAAGTCGGGCTCGACATGGCGAAGCTGGAGAAGGACCTCTCGAGCGCCGAAGTGCGCAACACGCTCGAGGAAAATTTCAAGCTCGCCGAAGCGATGGGCATGAACGGCACGCCGAGCTACGTGATCGGCAAGCAGGTCGTGATCGGCGCGGTCGGCGTCGAAACCCTGCGGGAAAAGATCGGCAACGCCCGTTGCGGCAAGGCGACGTGCTGAGACAGCGCCGACGCTTCAACGATCGAAGACGAAAGGCCGGCGCAACAGCCGGCCTTTTTATTTGAGGCTTTCTCTGGCGCGACGGTTCATTTCGCATTCACAAAACAAAGTCGGCGGAACCGCCAATGTTCCGGAACATCGCACAATTCCTTTCGTTGTCAGCGTGGGCAATGCAGAAACACGTGAGGAGACATTCTAATGACTAATCGCTTTCTGATTTCGGTCGCGACAGCGGCCCTGATCGCCGGAACTGGCTTTGCGAATGCGCAAGGTACCGGCATGGGGCGCGACGCAGGGTCGGCCGGTTCCACGGCGCAGCAGAGCGCGCCTTCCTCGGATCGCGGTGGCGCCTCGTCGGGCACGATGCAGCGCGACAGCGGCGGCGCGTCCGACATGAAGGCCACGCAGTCCGAGCCGAAGGCGAAGGGCGCTGAAAAGAACCAGCGCGCCGACGACCAGATGAAGGGCGGCAAGGACATGAAGGCCGAGGGTAAGAAGGACATGAAGGCCGAGGGTAAGGAAGACCGCGGCGGCATGAAGTCCGAACAGAAGGGACAGACCACCGGCCAGGGCACGATGCAACGTGATCAAAACACGACGCAGCGTGACCGTGACCAGACCACGACCCAGGGTCGCGATCAGCCGAGCCGCGATCAGAAGGCCCAGGGTCAGGATCAGAAGGCCCAGGGTCAGCAGGACCGCACGCAGACTCAGGGCGGAGCCGCGACCACGACGGGCCAGGCTGGCGCCGGCGCGAAGCTCTCGACCGAGCAGCGCACCCAGATCACCAGCGTGATCAAGGAGACCCGCGTTCAGCCGGTGACGAACGTGAACTTCTCGATTTCAGTCGGCACGCGCATACCGCGCGACGTGCACTTCCACGCACTGCCGCCGCGAGTCGTAACGATCTATCCGGAATGGCGCAGCTACAAGTACATCCTCGTCAAGGAGCAGATCGTGATCATTGATCCGGACACCTACGAGATCGTGGCGGTTCTGGAATCCTGACACAGCATTTCCTGAGTATCAGGGGCGGGCAGCAATGCCCGCCCCTTTTTGTTGGCCGCGAACCAGGCTCGCAGGCGCGATCGCTCGCCGCGACGCCGGCGCAACATCGGCGGCAAATCCACCCGACCTGTGCTGTACGCGCGCTGCCGCGGCAGCGTAGTTTCCGGCGCCATTTCGGCTTGAGCCTGGGCCTTCAGGCCCAATGGCGGTGAATGGCGGCGCGCCGGCGGACCGCCGGGGTCGATTCGCTGCATTGGTTAACGAACGATTTCAGCAGCTTCTATGCGCCTTTTTATGAACAGGATGAGGCGTTTGAAAGGGGTCCAGAGCGGCCTAAAGGCTTCCCCTTGGCCGCGTTGTTACCTATAACCCCGCCACCTGCCCCGCCCCTCTTTGCTGGAATCCGGATGGCCCAAGGAAGCGCCGAAGCCTCTGCCGCGACGATCTATGTCCTCAACGGCCCGAACCTCAACATGCTGGGGATACGGGAGCCGGAAAAGTATGGCCATGCGTCGCTCGCCGATGTCGAAAAACTGTGCGTGGAAACCGCAGCGCAATTCGGCCTGAAGGCCGACTGCCGCCAGTCCAACCGCGAAGGCGAATTGATCGACTTCATCCACGAGGCGCATGCCAGGAAGGTGGTCGGCATCATCATCAACGCCGGCGGCTATTCGCACACCTCGATCGCGTTGCACGATGCGCTGGTCGCGGTGAAAATCCCGACGGTGGAAGTGCATATCAGCAACATCCACGCCCGCGAGAGTTTTCGTCATCACTCCTACACGGCCATGGCCGCCTTTGCATCGCTCTGCGGCTTCGGCATCGATGGCTACCGGCTCGCAATCAATGGCCTTGCCGCCAAACTCGGCGTCGAGGCCAAGAATTGACCTTACTCCTGTCGTCAAAACCGACACCCAAAGCCTGACGCTTACGCCGTCACCCACATCGAGAATTCCGGATCAAGAGCATGGCCCGCCAGCCCGACAACAACTCAGCGGACAAATCAGCCGCCAATCTGAAGAGCGACGACAGCGCGCTCATTCGCGAACTCGCGCTGTTGCTGGATGAGACCAGCCTGACCGAGATCGAAATCGAGCGCTCCGGCCTGCGGGTGCGGGTCGCGCGCAACATCACCGTGTCGGCGGCGATGCCGGCGGGCTTCCAGCCGGCGCCGGTTGCTGGGGCGGCAGCCGTCCCTGCGGCGGGTGCCGATCTGGCCAAGCATCCGGGCGTGGTCCCCTCGCCGATGGTCGGTACCGCCTATTGGGCGCCCGAGCCCGGCGCCAAGCCGTTCATCGAGGTCGGCAGCAAGGTATCGGCCGGGCAAACCCTGCTGATCATCGAAGCGATGAAGACGATGAACCAGATCCCGTCGCCGCGCGCGGGCACGGTGACGCAAATTCTCATCGAGGACGGCCAGCCGGTCGAATTCGGCGAGCCGCTCGTGATCATTGAATAAGTTCGTCAACGTCAGGCGCTGCGATGTTCGATAAGATTCTCATAGCCAATCGCGGCGAGATCGCGCTCCGCGTGCTGCGCGCGTGCAAGGAGCTCGGCATCTCCACCGTCGCGGTGCATTCCACCGCCGACGCCGACGCCATGCACGTGCGGCTCGCCGACGAGAGCGTCTGCATCGGGCCGCCGCCGTCAAAGGACTCCTATCTCAACATCCCGGCGCTGCTCGCGGCCTGCGAGATCACCGGCGCGGATGCCGTGCATCCCGGCTACGGCTTCCTGTCGGAGAACGCCCGCTTCGCCGAAATCCTCGCCGACCACAATCTGCATTTCATCGGCCCGAAGGCCGAACACATCCGCCTGATGGGCGACAAGATCGAGGCCAAGAAGACCGCCAAGCGGCTCGGCATCCCGGTCGTGCCCGGCTCCGATGGCGCGGTCTCGCCCGACGATGACGCCCTGGCGATCGGCAAGGCGATCGGCTTCCCCGTGCTGGTGAAGGCGGCGGCCGGCGGCGGCGGACGCGGCATGAAGGTGGCGCACTCCGCCGACGACCTGATGATGGCGCTGTCGACCGCGTCCAACGAGGCCAAGTCGGCGTTCGGCGACGCCTCGGTCTATCTCGAAAAATACCTGCAGAAGCCGCGCCACATCGAGATCCAGATTCTCGGCGACGGCCGCGGTGGCGCGATCCATCTCGGCGAGCGCGACTGCTCGCTGCAGCGCCGTCACCAGAAGGTCTGGGAAGAAGGCCCCTCGCCGGTTCTCGCCGCCGCCGCCCGCACCAGGATCGGCGAAACCTGCGCCAAGGCGATGCGGGACATGAAATATCTCGGCGTCGGCACCATCGAATTTCTCTACGAGGATGGCGAGTTCTATTTCATCGAGATGAACACCCGCATCCAGGTCGAGCATCCCGTCACCGAGAGCATCACCGACATCGACCTCGTGCTGGAGCAGATCCGCATCGCCGCCGGCGGCGACCTGCCCGCGAAGCAGGAAGAGATCACCATCATCGGGCATGCCATCGAATGCCGCGTCAATGCGGAGAACCCGCAGACCTTCCGCCCGTCGCCCGGCAAGATCACGCAATTCCACCCGCCCGGCGGGCTCGGCGTGCGGATCGATTCCGCCGTTTATCAGGGCTACGTCATTCCGCCTTATTATGATTTGCTGGTCGGCAAGCTGATCGTGCACGGCAAGACCCGCGCCGAATGCCTGATGCGGCTGCGCCGGGCGCTCGACGAGATGGTGGTCGACGGCATCGAAACCACCCTGCCGCTGTTCCGGGCGCTGGTCCGGGAGGCCGACATCATCAACGGCGACTACCACATCCACTGGCTCGAGCAGTACCTCGCCGGCCAGCCGGTGGACGGCAAGAACTGAGCGAAAACCTGCTGAAATATTCGGCGGCGCATGGAACCGATGGGTTCCATCGCACGTTGAGGTGCATAGGGGTTGCCAGGGGCACTTGTTCCGTTTGTTCATGACGCGAGATCACCGTGACCGCTGATGCCCGGCGCAAGCGCGCCATGGGCCATATCCTGCTGCTCGCGGCGGGGCTCCTGGTGTTGATCGCCATCAGCGCCGGTTCGGTCCATCTGGTGAACAAGGCGCGCGAGGACGCGCGCTCGGTTGTGCACACCCTGGAGGTTGAAAACCAGATATCGCTCGTCCAGCTTGCAGATGCGGCGTGCCGAAAGCGCACAGCGCGGCTACCTCGCTGACATTGCGGCCGGATTTCCAGACCGATTTTGAGCAAGCCATATCCGAACTGACGCCGGCGCTGACGAAGTTGAGCCAGCTCGATCAGCGACAATCCGGTTCAAAGGTCGAGCATCATCGAACGAAATGATGCCGCTCGACGACCAGCGGATCGAGGAATTCCGCACGAGGAAACGAACTGGCCCGGTCAAAGCGCATGAACGACGCCACCAAGATCGTTCGCGAGGGCATCGGGCGCGACACCATGCAACATATCGACGATCTCGCGGTGCGGATGCGGGCCGAGGAAAACCGTCTGTTTGTCGAGCGCACGACCAACGCTGATCGCAGCCAGACGCTGGCGGCCTCGATCACCGGCATCGGGTCGGGCTTCGTGGTCGTGCTGGCCGGCATCGCGATCTTCCTGGTCCGGCGTTCGTCGTACGCACGCGACCAGGCCGACGCCAGGCTGCGCGACAGTCATCTCAACCTCGAGGCCACGATCGACGAGCGCACCGCGGACCTGCGCGAAGCCAATGACGAGATCCAGCGCTTCGCCTACATCGTCAGCCACGATCTGCGCTCGCCGCTGGTGAACATCATGGGCTTCACCAGCGAGCTGGAGGAATTGCGCGGCGACATCTTCAAGCGGATCGCTGCACTTTCCCGCGAGCAGTCCGCCGCGCCATCAGCCCCGGAAAACGCCACCGATACCGCCGAACCCGTGCTCGAGGGCTCCGACAAGCAGCTCTCGGAAGACTTCTCCGAGGCGCTCGCCTTCATCAAATCGTCGATCGGCAAGATGGACCGGCTGATATCGGCGATCCTCAGCCTCACCCGCGAGGGGCGGCGCGAGTTCGAGCCGGTCTGGATCGATACCAGGGAGCTGATCGAGGGCATCGTGGCGACCGTGGCGCATCAGGCCGCGGAAGCCCAGGCCGCGATCCGGATCGACACGCTGCCGAATATCGTCAGCGATCGCCTTGCGCTGGAGCAGATCTTCTCCAATCTGATCGACAATGCGCTCAAATACCTCAAGACCGGGGTCCCCGGCGAAATCACGGTGCGCGGCCGCACCAAGCTCGGCTTTGCGATTTTCGAGATATCGGACAATGGGCGCGGCATCGATCCCAAGGACCATCAGCGCATTTTCGAACTGTTCCGCCGCGCGGGAACCCAGGATAGGCCCGGACAGGGCATCGGCCTTGCTCATGTCCGCGCCTTGGTGCGTCGCCTGGGAGGAACCATGTCGGTCGCGTCGGAACTTCACCAGGGCAGCACATTCACGATTACGCTGCCTATCAATTGGCCAATCGGTAACCGGAACACACGGACATGAGTAATCCAGTCACCATCATCATGATCGAGGACGATGAGGGCCATGCCCGCCTGATCGAGCGGAATATCCGCCGATCCGGTGTCAACAATGAGATAAAGCCGTTCACCAGCGGTACAGCCGCCCTGAACTATCTGTTTGGCAAGGATGGGACGGGCCTCGACCACAAGGGCAGCGCGCTCCTGATCCTGCTCGACCTCAATTTGCCCGACACGACCGGCATCGACATTCTGAAGCGGGTCAAGGAAAACAAATATCTCAAGACCACGCCGGTGGTGGTGCTGACCACGACCGACAATTCCCACGAGATCAAGCGCTGCTACGAACTCGGTTGCAACGTCTACATTACCAAGCCGGTGAACTACGAAAGCTTCGCCAACGCCATTCGTCAGCTCGGTCTGTTCTTTTCCGTCATCCAGGTACCCCCTGCCGCCACATGAACAAAGCGACGCCGACACTGCTGTATATCGACGACGACGCTGGCCTCGCCCGGCTGGTCGACCGCGGCCTGACGCGGGCAGGCTTCAAGGTCGTCCACGCGGCGGGCGGCGAGCAAGGGCTGGCGCGGCTGGCGCAAGGCGGCATCGATGTGATTGCGCTCGACCAGTACATGCCGGGCCTCGACGGCCTCGAAACGCTGGAACAGATCATGGCGATAGCGGACGCCCCGCCCGTGGTGTTCGTCACGGCCGCCCAGGATTCGGCGATCGCCGTCACGGCGCTGAAGGCCGGCGCCGCCGACTATCTGGTCAAGGACGTCAGGGGCGATTTCATTCCGCTGCTCCAGGTCGCCGTCAACGGCGCGCTGCGGCAGGCCGAGCTTCAGCGCGCCCGCGACGAGGCCGAAGCCGAGGTCCACGCCTCGCGCGACCGCTATGCGGCGCTCGCCGCCGAACGCGAAGTGCTGCTGCGCGAAGTCAACCACCGCGTCGGCAACTCGCTTGCAGATCATCGCCTCGCTGCTGCATTTGCAGGCCAATTCGACGACCCAGGACGACGTCAAGGCGGCGCTGACCAATGCGATGGGCCGCGTCGCCGCGGTCGCCCAGGTCCATCGCCGCCTCTACACCTCGCACGATCTCAAGAGCGTGTTGCTGAACCAGTATCTCGAAGCCCTGCTGGAAGACCTCCGGCGTTCGGCCGAGGGCAACAGGATGTCGCGCCTGACGCTCAAGGCCGAACCGATCGAGATCGACCCGGACCGCGCGGTCGCGATCGGCATCATCGTCAACGAGCTGGTGATGAACGCCGTCAAATACGCCTATCCCGACGGCGCCGGTCCCATTCACGTCGAGCTGAAGGCCGATGGCGACGACCTCGTGGTCGCGATTGCGGACGACGGCGTCGGCCTCAACGCCAAGGCCGACCCACGCTCCACCGGCATGGGACAACGCATCGTGAGCGCGATGGCCGCCAAGCTGGACGCCAGCGCCGAGCGCGATCCGGACCATCACGGCACCAGGATCGTGCTGCGCTTCCGCCGCATCCCGGCGGTGGCGCCGAAATCGACCAGCGCCGCGGCGGGCTAAAGCGTTTTCAAGCGACGTGGGGCCCGGTTCGCGTCAAGAAAACGCGTCAAATCAAGAATTTGGAGTCCGTTCCGATTCAATCGGAACGGACTGCAGGCTACGAATCCCGCGGCGTCGCCGCCTCGATCGCGCGCGCAGCAGCCAGGAGAACGTCCGCCACCTCGATCGCGCGACGCGGGCTCAACCTGCTTCGGATGGCGGAGAGCGTAATCGCGGCGGCCGGCTGGCCGTCCGGAGTCCGGATCCAGGCCGAAAGCGACTTCGTTCCCTGCACCAGCCCGACATCACGCAGATTGTAGCCCCGGCGGCGCGCGAGCTGGATCTGGCCGAGCACGGTGGCCGTATCGGTCCGGTAGGCGCCAAATCTTGTTTCGTTGGCGAGCACGATCTTGCGCGCCTCCGCAGAAGGCATGGCGGCCAGTATCGCCACCCCAGCGCTGCTGACACCCAGCGGACGCCGCACACCGACCTCAATCGACAACACCTGGATCGGATAGCTGCCGATACGGCGCGCCACGCATAGCGTATCGAGCCCGGTGCGCATCGTCAGGAACAAGGTATCGCCGAGCTGCGCCGACGCCTCCGCGAGATGCGGCTCGGCTGCAATCAGCAGTGGCGAACGCGAGGGACGCGCCAGCGCCAGTTCGGGCACCTGGCGGCCGACGACGTAATTTCCCGTCCGCTCGCTGCGCTCGACAATCCCCTCCTCGATCAGCACATGCACGATGCGATGTACCGTCGGGCGAGCGAGCGAGGTCGCTTGCACGATCTCCGCCAGAGGTACGCCTCTTTCCCCGCCGACCGCGAGCGTCCGCAGCACGGCCACCGCGCGGCGGATCGCCTGCCCGCCCTGCCGCGGCCCGCGCCCGCGCGCCCTTAACCGACCGTTTGTCATACGCGCTGTCCAATGTCCACAATGTGGACAGAAACACCACAATTTGGTCGACAGCGGAAGGGCAGGCGCAAGATCGCGGCGCGGAACAATACATGCGCATGCCGCCGGGACGGGGCTCGCGCAAACAAGCAAGAATGTAGCGGCAGACATGCCGCTTTTCGGGAGAATGCGATGAAATTTTTCGCGATCGCAGGCGTCGCTGTATCGGTACTGTCAGCGGTAGCGCTGAGCACGCCGGCCGACGCCCAGCAATGGCCGGCGCGGCAGGTACGCCTGATCGTGCCCTATCCGGCAGGCGGCAATGTCGACAGCGCGGCGCGCGTCATCGCCGACAGGCTGCAGGCAAAGCTGGGCCAGCCGTTCATCGTGGAGAACAAGGCCGGTGCCGGCGGCCTGATCGCCGGCGAGGCGTTCGCGAAAGCGCAAACCCGACGGCTACGCCTTGTTCGTCGGCGCCAACGGCCCGGTGCTGTTCGCGCCCGAGATCGCCAAGCGCGACGCCTATAACTGGAAGCGGGATTTCGTCCCGATCACCTCGATCACGATGACGCCGCTGGTGCTCGAAGTGCATCCCTCGGTGGCGGCCAAGGATCTGAAGGAATTCATCGAGCTTGCCCGCCGCGATCCCGGCAAGCTGACGATGGCTTCGCCCGGCCAGGGCACCACCAACCATCTGCTCAGCGAGCTGATGCAGTCGACGCTGGGCCTGGAATGGCTGACGGTGCACTACCGCGGCAACGCGCCTGCTCTCAACGACCTGATCGGCGGACAGGTGCAATTCGCGCTGGACCAGATCTCGGTCGGATTGCCTTCCATCAAGAGCGGCATGCTGCGCCCGCTCGCTGTCACCGGCAGCCACCGCGCCTCCTGGCTTCCGGATGTCCCGACCTTCACCGAACTCGGCTACAAGGAATTTGACGGCCAGACCTTCACCGGCCTGTTCGCGCCCATCAGGCACGCCGGCCGAGATCGTGACCAAGCTGCACGATACCCTCGCGGAGATCCTGAAAGATCCCGCCATCGTCGAGAAGTTCAACGCGCTCGGCGCCGAGGCCGTGGCGATGACGCCGGCGGAGTTCACGAGCTACCTCGAACGCGAGGACGCCAAGTGGATTCCCGTGGTCCGCAAGGCGAACATCAAGGCTGACTGAGGCGCATCCCGATGCGGATCGATCCTGCATATCTCGACGCCGAAACGGCCTACCGGCTGATCACCGGCGTCGTGGTGCCCCGCCCGATCGCCTGGGTGACCAGCCTGTCGGCCACTGGCGTGCTCAACCTCGCCCCGTTCTCGCCTTCATGTTTGTCTCTCCGAAGCCGCCGATGCTGGCCATCAGCGTCGGCCGCAAGGGTAACATCTACAAGGATACCGCGCAGAACATCCTCAACAACGAGGAGTATGTCGTTCACATCGCGGATTCGAGCCTGATGAATGCGGTGCACGAGAGCTCCACCGAGCATCCGCCCGATGTCAGCGAGGTCGAGGAATTGCGGCTCTCGACGCTGCCGGGAGAACGCATCAAGGTGCCCCGTCTCGCCGCCGCGCCGATCGCGATGGAATGCCGCTTCCGGCAATGCCTCGAATTCGGCGAGACCCGCAGCCGGCTCATCGTCGGCGAAGTGCTGGTGTTCCATATCAGGGACGGGCTTTTGCAGAACGGCAAGATCGAAACCGAGGCGCTCGACCCGATCGCCCGCATCGCCGGGCCGCGTTACGCCAGGCTCGGCGAGATCGTCACCCTGAAGCCCGTATTCCAGACTTCGAAAACTAAATCCTGAAAGCGTCGTAAGGCGCGCTGTCGCCCGCGTGAATGCGGCGCTGATCCGGAGATCCCCCGCATGCATCTCTTAAGTTTTCTCGCAAACGGTGAGCCGCGCTTCGGCGCGGCCGTATCCGGCGGCGTGGTCGACCTCACCCAACGGCTCGGACCGAAATGTCCTGACCTTCGGAGCCTGATCGCCAAGGACGGCCTGGAAGTTGCGCGCCAAATGGTGGCCGGCCTCAAGCCGAGCCATGCGCTCGACGATATCACGTTGCTGCCGCCGATCCCCAATCCGGAAAAACTCTGGTGCATCGGCGTCAACTACAAAGACCGCAACGCCGAGTACAAGGACAATTCGGACCTGCCGAAATATCCGAGCCTGTTCGTCCGCAACCCCTCCTCCGTCGTCGGCTCCGGTCAGCCGATCGAAAAGCCGAAGATCTCCGAACAGCTCGACTATGAGGGCGAGCTCGTGATCGTGATCGGCAAGGAAGGACGGCACATTCCCCGCGAGCGCGCCTTCGAGCACATCTTCGGCATGACGCTGTGCAACGAAGGCAGCGTTCGCGACTGGCTGCACCACGGCAAGTTCAACGTCACCCAGGGCAAGAATTTCGACCGCTCCGGCAGCATCGGGCCGTGGATCGTCACTTCGGACGAATGCGATCCGCGCGGGCCGCACGACATCGTCACCCGCGTCAATGGCGAGGTGCGCCAGAGCGATTCCACCGAGCGGCTGATGTTCCCGTTCGATTTCCTGATCGCCTACCTCTCCACCTTTGCCACCCTGAAACCCGGCGACATGATCGCGACCGGCACCCCGACCGGGGCCGGGGCCCGGTTCACACCGCCGCGCTGGCTCAAGCCCGGCGACATCGTCGAGGTGGAATCCGCTGGCATCGGCATCCTCCGCAACACCGTGGCGGAGGAGCAGTAGCCCATGCTCGATCAACAAACCGTCGAACGGCTGGCGCAGCGCCTGGATGACGCCGAACGCAGCAAGTCGCTGATACCAGCGTTCACGCGCGAATATCCTGACCTCACGATCGAGGACGCCTACGCCATTCAGCGCGCCTGGACGAAGCTGCAGCTCTCCCGCGGCCGCGTCGTCAGGGGGCACAAGATCGGCCTGACATCGAAAGCGATGCAGAACGCCGTCGGCATTTCCGAGCCGGACTACGGCGTGCTGTTCGCGGACATGTTCTACCCGGATGCATCGCCGATCCCGTTCGACCGTTTCCATGCGCCGCGCATCGAGGTCGAACTGGCGTTCGTGCTGAAGGCGCCCTTGAAGGGACCCGATTGCACGCTGTTCGACGTTCTCAATGCCACCGATTACGTCACGCCGGCGCTCGAAATCCTGGAAACCCGGATGCACCGTATCGATCCGGTGACCAAGGCGCCGCGCAAGGTGATGGACACGATTTCCGATAACGCCGCGAATGCCGCGCTGGTCGTCGGCGGCCGGCCGATCCGCCCCCTCGATTTCGACCTGCGCTGGATCGGCGCGCTGTTGTTTCGCAACGGCCAGATCGAAGAGACCGGCATCGCCGCCGGCGTCCTCAACCATCCCGCCAACGGCGTGGCCTGGCTCGCCGACCGGCTGGCCGCCCAGGGCGAGTTTCTCGATGCCGGCGAAGTGGTGCTGGCGGGATCGTTTACACGGCCGGTCGACATCATCAAGGGCGACACGTTTCACGCCGATTACGGCCAGTTCGGATCGGTGTCCTGCCAGTTCGTCTGAACAAGAAACGTCCCAGAGGAGAGAAGTGATGACAAGGCGCAAGAGCATTCATATCGGCGAGTTCAAGCACGCCAATCCCATTCCGAACGCCTGCCGCATCGGCAATCTCCTGATGTCGGGCGTCATCCTCGGCCGCGATCCCGCGACCGGCAAGATGCCGGAAAAGATCGAAGACCAGTGCGCCAACATGTTCGGCCACATGAAGGCGATCGTGGAGGCCGGCGGCGGCACCACCGACGACATCATCAAGATGACGGTGTGGCTGCAGGATCGCACCCAGCGCGCGCCGGTGAATACCGAATGGCTGAAAATGTTTCCCGATGAGCATTCCCGTCCCGCCCGCCACGCGCTGCAGATGGACATGGAGAACGGCGCGCTCGTGCAATGCGATTTCACCGCCGTGATCGGCTGACCGCGATCGAACAAGGAACCTGACATGCCGACCTATCTCCCCTTCGATCCGAACCCGCGCCGCCCCTCAAAACTGCCGCCGGCAAAGAGCATCGACAGCCAGTTTCACGTGCTGGGTCCGCTGGACAAATATCCGGTCCGGCCGGGCGCCGCCTACCAGATGCCGACCGCGACCTGGGAGGCCGCGCTGCGCGTCCACAAGGCGCTCGGCATCGAGCGCGGCATCATCGTGCAGACCACGACCTATGGCGCCGATCATTCCGTGGTGCTCGACGCCCTCGCCGCGATGGGACCGAACTACCGCGGCTGCGCCAACGCGCTGGTGTTTGCCGAAGCCGATGATGCCTATCTCGCCAAACTGCACGACGCCGGCGTGCGCGGCGCCCGCTTCAGTTTCCGGCAGGAACTGGGCGCGGTGCTCTCGGACAAGGATTTTGCGCGCGCCATCGCGCAGAATTCGCGAACTCGGCTGGTACGCCAAAATCCAGCCGGAGAAGGACGGCATCGTCTCCAGCGCCGCCAAATACGAAAACCTCGACGTGCCCGTGCTGATCGACCACATGGCCCGCCCCGACCCCGTGCGCGGCAAGGAAGATCCGAACTTGCAAAAGATGCTGGAGCTGCTGTCGAAGGGCAATTTCTGGGTGATGCTGTCGCTCGGCGAGAAGACGTCGAAAAAGGGCCCGCCGTGGGACGACGTCATTCCGATCGCGCGCGCCTATATCGACGCCGCCCCCGACCGCTGCGTATGGGCGAGCGACTGGCCGCACCCGGTTTCGGTGGTGCAGCCGCCCAACGACGCCGACCTGCTCGAACTGCTCTATCGCTACGCGCCCGACGAGGCCGAGCTGCGGAAGATCCTGGTGACCAATCCGGCCAAGCTGTTCGGCTACGAAGACTAGGCCGTGAACCCATAAATCGGGAGCGACCGAGAGGGGTGGATAGCGGCCTTTCCCGTTTCCTGCGATCGGAAGGGACAGGCCGCCGTCAGAGGGCGCTATTTCAGCGGCAAAAACAGTTCCGCGACCGCCTCATGCTCCGGCACCTCCGGGAAGAAGCTCAGCCGCTGACAATAGATCGGGAAGTCGCGTGCTTCCTCGCCGCTGGCCGGAAGCCAGTCGCGATAAAGATAGAACGCGGCGGGCTCCAGATTGTCGGTGTTGCCGACGACGCGCAGCACCGCGCAGCGTCCGCCAGGGATCTCGCCGGCCTTGATCTGCTCGCCGCTTGCCTCGATCGGCTGGTCGGTCCCGACACAAAGGTCCACGCTATAATCGGCAGGCGACGCAGGACGCCGCTCGGATCGCCAGACATTGAAGGTCGGACTTGTCTTGGGGTGCAGGCCAGCGGCCGTGCGCCACGCGATGAACCGCTGGATGGTGGCGCCGAGCGTCGCCGGGTCGCCCCGATGCTCCATGATCGCCACCGGCGTGGGGGACACATCGCGAATCGTCACGTCGTCAGTGGTAAAAGTCTTCTGCATGAGCTTGCTCCTCGCGTTGTCGAGAGGCCCGAAGGCCGCAAGCCACGGCTCCCAGTCGGGAGACTTCCGGAACGACGAAGGCGATTGCCCGAACCGTTGCCGAAAGGCGCGGGCGAAGGCGTCCGGTGCATCGTAACCGGCATCCATCGCTATGTCCGTGACGCTTTGGGCGTCCATGTAGGCCAGCCGGTGCGAAGCGCGCTTCATACGGGCAAGCTGGACATAGCGATGCACGGATAACCCGAAGGTCGCCGTAAACTGCCGGTGAAAATGAAACTTCGAGAAGGCAGCAACACCGCTCACCGTTCCCAGGTCCAGATCACTGTCAAGATGCCGGTCAATATAGTCCAGCACCCGCCGCATCCGGGCCTGATAGTTTTGAAGCGCCGCCTTCATCGTCCTTCCTCCGTGGCGGCTCCAGTTAGTCGCTGATAGCCGTAACGTGCTCGACCGATCTTGCGGTTTTGGGGCGGATCAAATTGCGACTGATGTCGCCCGCCTAGCTAGCGCAGCGCGACCGTCAAGAATGCGACGATGACGGGCAACGTCACCGCGGCCAGGACCGTGCCGAGCGCCACCGCGCCCGAGACGGCTTCGGTCAGCCGTCCGTACTGGGCCGAGAAGATGTAGGCATTGGCGCCGGTCGGCATCGCGGCAAAGAGGACGACCACAGCCGCGGAAATCGGCGGCAATGCCAGGACGTAGAACGCAAGGATCGCGGCAATGGCCGGCATCGCCAGCAGCTTGAGCGCGCACATCACGGCCATCGCGAGCGCCTGGCCTTTGATCTTGAATCCGAACAGATTGATGCCGAGCGCGATCAGCGCCGTGGGCGAGCCCGCCTGCGCCAGCAGTTCCAGCGTCTTGTCCGCAACGGGATGCAGCCCCAATCCGGTCAAGCGCCAGAGGAAGCCGAAGCCGAGCGCGAGCATGATCGGATTGCGCGCGATCTCGCGAACGGCCCGCAGCATCAGGAGCGGCGCACTCTCGGAAGCCTTCCGCTCAGCCCATGCCATCTGCAGCGTGCCGCAAAGCCAGAGCAGCGGCGTGTTGACCGACAGGATCAATGCCATCGAGCCGGCCGCCTGACTTCCCAGCGCCGACAAGCGTCAAGGGAAGGCCGAGCATCACGATGTTGCCGTAGATCGAGCCGATCGCCAGCACCACGCCGTCGGGCCGGGATTGCCGAAGAACGGATGACGCCAGCAGCGCGACGATCCATGTCGCCGCCGTTGCCCCATAATAGGCGCTCCACACCGCGAAGGCGTTGACGGCGGGAAATTCCGCGACGACCACGATCCGGAACAGCAGCGCGGGAATGGCAATGCTGAAGGCGAACTCGGAAATGCCCTTGTGCGCCGTCGGCGAGATGAAACGCAGCGCTACCGCCGCATAGCCGGCCGCGATCAAGGCGAACACCGGAACGACGATCAACACTGCGCCCATGCTGCACTCATCTGCCGGAATTCGGCCGGGCGAATTGCCCGTCCGTCATCCGTCTCGCATCGTGCGGCTACGGCTGCGCACCAATTGCTTGCGGAACGTAGCATAGGCCCCATCCGTCCTGCTATCATCAGCCCATGACATCGCGCGAGTCAGCCGTTTCCGAAATCACGCCCGAAGTGCTGCTGCGGGCCTATGCCTGCGGCATCTTCCCGATGGCCGAGAGCGCCGGTGACCCGACGCTGTTCTGGGTCGAGCCGGAAATGCGCGGCCTGATTCCGCTCGACGGCTTCCGCATCGCCTCGCGGCTGGCCCGCACCGTGCGCTCGGATACCTTCAGCGTGACCGTCGACACCGCCTTCAAGGCGGTCATCGCGGGCTGCGCGGCGCCGCAGCCGGGCCGCGACGACACCTGGATCAACAAGCGCATCCGCGATCTCTATGTCGGGCTCTACGAGCTCGGGCACTGCCACAGCGTCGAGGTCTGGCAGGACGGCGACCTCGTCGGCGGCCTCTACGGCGTCAGCCTGGGGCGGGCCTTCTTCGGGGAGAGCATGTTCCATCGCACCCGCGACGCGTCGAAAGTGGCGCTGGTGCATCTGGTGGCGCGGCTGATCGCGGGCGGGTTCGAGCTGCTCGACACCCAATATGTCACCGAACATCTGCGCAGCTTCGGCGCGGTCGAAATTTCGCGGCGCCGCTATCGCGCCTTGCTCGACAAGGCGATCGCGGGCGAGCCCGCGGATTTCATGCGGTTGCAAGCCAGCATCAGCGGTGAGGAAGCGCTCGCGATTATTGCGAAGCGCTGAGCCCGTAGCCCGGATGGAGCGCAGCGCAATCCGGGGGCGGTCCGCCACGGAGAGAGCGGTCCCGGATTTCGCGGAGCCTGTCATCGGGCGCGCATTCGCGCGACCCGTTGGCTCCATCCGGGCTACGTTCTGGTCGCGCTTAATTCCCGAACAATCCGCCAAACAGTCCACCCGGCCGCTGCTGCGGCGGGGGCGGCGGTGGCGGAGGAGCCTGTTGCGGCTGCGGCTGGAATTGCGGCTGCGGCGGCTGTCCCGGCGGGCGCGGCGCCGCCTGCTTCGGCTGCGGCGGACGCTTGGCGGCCGGCGGCGGCGTGGCCCCCTTCGGCGGATCGGGCTGCGCGCTGACGATGGTCTGGTCGGGGCCTTTGCAGTCGGTCAGCCAGATGTCGTAGACCGGATGCTCGACGCCATGCAGGCCGGGGCTTGCAGCGTACATCCAGCCCGAGAAGATCCGCTTCACCTCGCCCTGCAGCGTGATCTCGTCGACCTCGACAAAGGCGTCGGTATTGGCGGCTTCCGTCGCCGGCCGCGTGTAGCAGGCGCTGGTCTTCACGCGCAGCGCGCCGAACTGCACGGTCTCGCCGATATCCTCGTCGAAATTGATGATGCGGCCGGTGATCTTGTCGAGGCCGGAGAAGCTCGCCTTCTTGTTGGTGATCTTGGTGGCCGGCGGCTCGGACACGACCTCGTCGCCCGGCTGCAAGGTGGCCGGCGAACTCGGCACGCCCTTGGCCGGGGGCTGGCGCTGGCCCGGCGGCGCGTTGGCGACGCCCGGCTGGCCCGGCTGCGGCGGCTGAACCGCGACGCCCGGCTGGGTGCCCTGGGGAGCGACGGTCGTTCCCGGCGGCGGCGCCAGCGGCTGCGACTGGAAGCTTCCCGGCGGCGGAGCGCCCTGCCCTGGCGGCGGACGGTTCGGGGTCGGCAACAGGCGGCCGCGCGGCAGCTCCGGCACTTCCTCGTCGTCGTCGGGGAATGGTTGCTGCTGCTGCTGAGTACCGCGGGGAATGGCGCCCGGCGGCCGCAGCGGCGGATCGGAAAAGATATTGCCGATCTGCGCCTGCGCCGGCGGCACAAGCGAGGTCGTGGTGGCGGCGATCAGGGCCGCAAGACCGGTCAGGGCAATGGTTCGAAGCATCTCGCGGCTTTTACAGGCGAATCGGGCTCGTGACATAGTACAGACTTGTCCGCCGCTCGCGTTCCTCCCGGTTAACACGGCGAATACGGCGCGGAAAGGGCGGCTTGCCCCCTTCCCGCCGCACTCGACCATGGCCCGAAAGGCGGAAACCGGTTTTCGGATCGTCGCCCCATGATCTCGATCATGGCCCGGGAAGGCAGAAGCCGGCTTTCGATAGTCGTGCCATGATTTCGATCATGGCCCCCGGAAGGTGGAAACCGGCTTCCGATAGTCGGGCCATGATCCCGATCATGGCCCCGGAAGGCGGAAACAGGCTTTCGATAGTCGGGCCATGATCTAGTCATGCCCCGTTTCAGATGAAATAGTCGCTTCCGTTCGCGCGAGGGGGCCCACCCTCGGCGCGAAAACCACCAAAATCCGGGATAACCGGAGGAGCGAGAGGAAACCTCAGACATGCCCGATCGAATTCGCCTCGATGGCCGGGTTGCCGTCGTGACCGGCGCGGCCGGCGTCATCGGAACCGCGACCATCCGCCTGTTGGCCGAACGCGGCGCCCGTATCGTCGCCATCGACCGCAGGGAAGACGACCTCAAGGCCGCCATCAAGGACCTGCCCGCCTCCGCCGAAGCGCTCGCGGTGACGGCTGATGTCACCAAGGAGGACGAAGTCGCGGACTATGTCCGCGCCACGGTCGACAGGTTCGGCACGATCGATGCCTTCTACAACAACGCCGGCATCGAGGGCGACATCAAGCCGATCCCGGAATATTCGCTGGAAAGCTTTCGGCGCGTGCTCGACGTCAACGTGGTCGGCGTCTTCCTCGGCATGAAGCACGTGCTGCCGGTGATGCTGAAACAAAACAAGGGCAGCATCATCAACACCGCCTCCATCGCCGGCCTGATGGGATCGCCGATGATCGCCGTCTACAGCGCCAGCAAGCACGCGGTGATCGGTCTGACCAAGAGTGCGGCCTGGGAATGCACCGGCACCGGCGTGCGGGTCAATTGCGTCTGCCCCGGCCTGATCGACAGCCGGATGCTGAGCACGATCTTGCAGGGCCGCAATCCCGGCAACGAACCGCCGCCGAACGAAAAGATCGTCGACCGGATTCCGGCGCGGCGGCTCGGGCACGCGTCCGAAGTCGCCTCCGTCGTGGCGTTCCTCGCCTCCGACGAGGCGAGCTATGTTTCGGGCTCCGCCTATACCGTGGATGGCGGCCGCACCGCCGCCTGAGTTTCAATCAACGCACGAGGTCTTCGCCACCATGCCCGTTACGCTCGATCCCGATGCCGCCGCCATCTACAAGGCTTTTCAGGAAGCAGGCCGTCCGGCCTATGAGACACTCACCCCACCGGAAGCCCGCGAATACTATCTGAACGCCCGCGTCGTCATGAACCCCGAGCCGCCCGCGCTCGAATCGAACAAGCCGCTGTCGATCCCCGCGCCGCACGGCGCGATCCCGGCGCGCATCTACACCCCGAAGACGCTGCGGAAGAACAACGGCCTTGCGCCGTGCCTGGTGTTCTTTCACGGCGGCGGCTGGGTAATCGGCGATCTCGATACCCATGAAGTGGTCTGCCAGAAGCTGGCCCATGAGGGCGAGTTGATCGTGATCTCGGTCGACTACCGGCTGGCACCGGAACATAAATTTCCTGCGGCTGTCGACGACGCCATCACCGCGACCAAATGGATTGCCGCCAATGCCGGGCAACTCGGCATCGACGCCGGCCACTTGCTGGTCGGTGGCGACAGCGCCGGCGGCAATCTCGCCGCCGTCGTGGCGCTGGCCGCGCGCGACGGTGACGGGCCAAAACTCGCCGGCCAGGTGCTGATCTATCCCGCCACCGATTTTGCGATGAAGCATCCCTCGCACAGCGAACCCGAGACCAGCATTTTGCTGACGCACTCCGTGATCAAGTGGTTCTGTAACCACTATCTCAACGGCGCAGCCGACATCGACCATTGGAAGGCCTCGCCCGCGCGCGCGAAAACGCTCGCAGGCTTGCCGCCAGCCTATGTGCTGACCGCGGGCGCCGATCCCTTGCGCGACGAGGGCGACGAATATGCCGCGCGCCTGAAGGAAGCCGGCGTGCCCATGACCTATCGCCACTTCCCCGGCCAGTTCCACGGCTTCTTCACCATGGGCAAGCTGCTGAACCAGGCCAACATCGCGGTCAGCGAAATCGCCGCATGGTTGAAGGCGCTGAAATAACGCTACTGTACCAGTTTCAGCGCGCGTTCGAGGCCAAGCGATGGAGCCGATACTTGTGTTTGGAATACCCGTCGACTTCATCCTGTTCGCGCTGACGCTGCTCGGGGTCGCGCTGTTCCATCACAAGACGCTTCAGGTCGCGCTCGCCGGCCTCGCCGCCATCATCGTCTACAAGCTGATCTTCACCGGCTTCAAGCACGGTGCGGGCCTGGGTGGCCTCGGCCACCACATGGCGCATGAGTGGGTCACGCTCGCCAATCTGTTCCTGCTGCTGATGGGGTTTGCGCTGCTGTCCCGGCATTTCGAGGAGAGCCGGATTCCGGATGAGATGCCGGCGCTGTTGCCGGACGACTGGAAGGGCGGCGTCGTGCTGCTCGTCCTGGTGTTCGTGCTGTCGAGCTTCCTCGACAATATCGCCGCCGCGCTGATCGGCGGCACCGTTGCGCGGCACGTGTTCCAGGGCAAGGTTCACATCGGCTATCTCGCCGCGATCGTCGCGGCCTCGAACGCCGGCGGATCGGGCAGCGTCGTCGGCGACACCACGACCACCATGATGTGGATCGCCGGCGTCAGCCCGCTTGCCGTGGTGGAGGCCTATGTCGCGGCCGTCGTCGCCATGCTGATCTTCGCGGTGCCCGCCTCCATTCAGCAACAGCGCTACTCGCCGATTCAGAAGGACGCATCGAAAGGCCTGAAGATCGACCCGGCGCGGGTCTTCATCGTCGCCGCCATCCTGATTGCCGCGCTGGCCGCGAACATCATCGCCAATTTGAAATTCCCCGCCCTGCTCGATGCCGTCCCGGTTCTCGGCGTCGCCGTCTGGGCGGTCATTCTGCTGACGGCTGGTCTGCGCGCACCGGATTGGAAGGTGATGCCGGAAACCTTTAAAGGTACGATCTTCCTGCTTGCACTGGTGACCGCGGCCTCGATGATGCCGGTCGAGAAACTGCCGGCCGCTTCATGGCCGACCGCGCTCGGCCTGGGCTTCGTCTCCGCCGTGTTCGACAACATTCCCCTCACCGCGCTCGCGCTGAAGCAAGGCGGCTACGACTGGGGCTATCTGGCCTATGCCGTCGGCTTCGGCGGATCGATGATCTGGTTCGGCTCGTCGGCGGGCGTCGCGTTGTCGAACATGTATCCGGAAGCCAAATCCGTCGGCCGCTGGGTCAGCCAGGGCTGGCCAATAGCTCTGGCGTATGTCATCGGATTTTTCGTGATGCTGGCGGTGCTCGGCTGGCATCCCGACAAGCCGCATTAGCGGCTTTCGCTGCTTCTGGCCGTTACATCGGCCACCAGCTTCGCCGGGACGCCGTGGATCAACGCGCGCCAGAACACCCAACAGCACCGCATCTTCAAGGGCGTCCAGTCGGATGAACTCAACTTCAACGAAACAAAGAAGCTGCTGCAAGGCCAGGCGCGCGTGCGGAACCTCGAGAACCAGGCCAAGGCGAACGGTGTCGTTACACCGCTCGAGCACGCCCGCATCCGGCGCGCCTCAGCCCGCGCGCACCGAAGGTGATGGCCGGCCCCTCGTCGGCCATCATCCACCGGTCAGTTTCGCAAAACAGACTTAAGCCGCAATGTCATCCAAGTTTCAGGCTAGTTTTTACATGTAACGAATCGGCCCGCTGATTCGGCGGCGGACGATCGTGACGCGCGGGGGTATTGCCATGGCATTTTTTAAGCGCGAGCTTTTTAAGCGCGAGCTCGGCCCGATCGAGCGCTTCGAGAACGCGCTGAAGGAAAAGTTGGCGGCGCGGCAGAAGCTGGCCGAGCGGTTGGGCGTCGCCGAAGTCGGAACTTGCAGAAAAACGTACCGCAGCCGAACGGCTGGCGGTAGCCGGTGCTGCCAATGCCCGGCTCGATCGCGCCGAAGCCGCCATGCGCGCGGTCGACGATCGCACCAAGACGATGCGTGCCGAACTGCTGGAATTCGACGAGCAGGTCGCTTCAGCCGAACGCGCACTGGCTGACGCCAAAGCCCAGCGCGACCGCGACACGATGGCTGACCAGATCGAGGCGATGGCTGCGGCGATCGAACGGGCTGCGCCGGGATTTGACGGCGGCGCCACCGCGCTGGTCGAGGCCGTCACCAAAGCCGCGATGTCGATACCGGAAGCGACCAGATTCTCGAGCAACGTGGATGCCGTGCGCCGCGAGGTTCTCGCGGCGGCGGACTTGATATGCTGGGAGCTGCGATCCGCAGCTGTAAAAACGCGCGCTGGTAACGCCAACCTCGCCAGCCTTTCGCTATTGGAGTCGGAGCAACTGCCGTCGGCAGAGGTCGATCGGCAATTGATTTACACTCTGCATCCCCTGCTTTGGCGTGAGGGCGATGAGGTGCGCAAGGTTCCGGCCTTTGCGCTGATCGGGCTGCCCAAAGCGCTGCTGCCGATAGCGCTGCAGCATCAGCATGTGGACCATCTCAACGCCCGCCGTGTGCAGACCCTGATGCATCTTCATGGCAGCGCAGGGCTCAACGGCGAACCCGAGCACGACGATCCGCAGCTCGTCGATCTCGATGCCTTGCTCGCGGAGGCGACGCCGAGCGCGCAAGCCGACGTTGCGTAAGCCAGGCGAACGGCGCCAGATCATCGAGCGCCGGAGACATCAGACATAGCCAGCAAGGTTCCCCCCGGAAATCGGGTGGCCGCCACGCCTCCATTCTGCGATCGCAACGCTCACGAAGCCGGCCGTGCCGCTCTGAGCGAAGCACGGCCATTGCAGATGGAGACACCGATGAAATCCGAAAGCGCAAAGCGAAACGCCGTATCCGAAAGCGATCCGGCAATCCGGAATCCGTTCGGCGTCATGGACGTTCCAAACCCCAACGACGAAGACGTGACGCAGTTCGCCCGCAACACGACGCCGGAAGAATCCGCCACCGATGAAAATGCAAAGCCTTGGAGCGCAGGAGAAGCGAGCTACCAGCACGGCACGATCGAAGGCGAGTGGTCGAGCCGCTGGAACGGCGCTGCGGACCCCACCATACCGGGCGATGCCCCCGATAAATGGAAGCAGGGCCGGGGCGAAGCGCGAATCGTGGGAGACCGCGTGTACCTGCTGTTCGATTGGGATTCCGGCGCGCGCAGGGGACTCATCGACGCAAGGCGCGAAGGTCCGCGCCGGCTGGTCGGGAAATATATCAACCTGAACAACCCGGAGATCATGGTCCCCTGGGTCGGCCTGATGGTGAGCGATCAGAGAATAGACGGTTACTTTACGCTAGGCCGGGTGGATTTCCGCAGATGATTTCCAATGCCCCTACCCCGCCCGCGCCGCGCGGCGCAGCGATTGCGGGGGCTGGCCGAAGGCGCGGATGAAGGCGCGGCGCATCCGCTCCGGATCGCGGAAACCGGTGGTTTGCGCGACCCGCTCGATCGCCTCGCTGGAGGATTGCACGCGCTGCCGCGCCACCTCGATGCGCAACCGCTCCACCGCCTTTGACGGCGTGGTGCCGGTTTCCGCCATGAAGGCGCGGGTAAAGTGCCGCGAACTCATGCCGGCCTGTTCGGCGAGATCCTCGACCGTGAGCGGCGCATCGAGATTCTCGCGCGCCCAGGCCAGCAGCGGTCCGAACCGGCCGTTCGGCGCCTTCAATTCCAGAAGCGACGAGAATTGCGACTGGCCGCCGCTGCGGCGGTGATAGAGCACCAGTTGCTTGGCGGTCTTCTGCGCGATCTCGTCGCCGTAATCTTCCGCGATCATCGCCAGCGACAGATCGATGCCGGCCGATATCCCGGCCGACGTCCAGACGTCGCCATCGCGCACGAAGATGCGGTCGGGCTCCAGCTTCACCTGCGGATAGGCTTTGAGAAAATGCCGCGTGCGCTGCCAATGCGTGGTGGCGCGGCGGCCATCGAGCAGGCCGGCCTCGGCGAGGATATAGGCGCCGGAGCAGACGCTGGCGATGCGGACGCCGCGTTTGGCGATTGCGCGCACGAAGCCGAGCGTCTTCTCGCAGCTCGCCGCCTGCCGAACGCCCTCGCCGCCCGCCACGATCAGCGTCGTGATCGCGCCCGACGGCTTTAGCCCGCGCGCGAGCATCTCGACGCCCGAGGATGAGCGCACCGGCCCCGGCGTCGCCGCCACAACCCTGATCGAGGGTACGTTTTCGGCGTAGCGCGCCCCGATCTCGAACACCGAAATCGGGCCGGCAGCGTCGAGCAACTGGAAATCCGGAAACACGAGAACGCCAATCATCCTGCAGCTCGCTTTTTGGCCGATGTCCTGAAATGAGGGAAAAATGCCATTTCGGACACGAAGCGACCATGTCAGGATACCTCCCGTCAAGCCAAATTTTCCGGAGGTCACGATGTCCGCGCCGTCTCCCACGCCCACGCCGCTGCAGATCGGTCTCGTGCTGTTCCCAAAGGTCACCCAGCTCGACTTCACCGGCCCGTTGCAGGTGTTCTCCAGCCTGCCCGGCGCCAAGGTGCATTTGATCTGGAAACGGATCGAACCGGTCACGAGCGATTCCGTGCTGGTGCTGACGCCGACCACGACCTTTGCCGACTGTCCGCAGCTCGACGTCATCTGCGTGCCCGGCGGGTTCGGCACCGACGACATGATCAACGACGAGGAGATGCTGGCCTTCCTGCGCCAGCAGGCTCCGGGCGCAAAATACATCACCTCGGTCTGCACGGGATCGCTGGTGCTGGGCGCTGCCGGCCTTCTCAAGGGTTATCGCGCGGCGACACACTGGACGGCGATGGATTTCCTGTCAGCTTTCGGCGCGATCCCGACCAAGACGCGCGTCTGCGTCGACCGCAACCGCGTCACCGGCGGCGGCGTCACCGCTGGGATCGATTTCGCGCTGACGCTGGTCTCGCTGCTGCACGACCAAAAGACCGCGGAGGCCATCCAGCTCCGGCTCGAATACAATCCCGCGCCGCCGTTCAATTCCGGCTCGCCCGACACCGCCCCGCCCGAAGTCCTCGCCCTCATGAAGGACCGGATTGCACCGGCGCAAGTCCGCCGCGGCGAGATGATCGACCGCGCCGCCGCGCGAATGACGGTGACCTGACGGAGCGCGCGGCCTCGCCGGTCGGCTTGGGAAGCTTGAAGGACTGTCGTTGAAAATGATGCTCGTTGGCGTAAATCGCTCGCCATTCACGCGCCGCGTGGCCATCACGCTCAACGTTTATGGAATGCCATACGAGCAGCTTCCACTTTCCGGGTTCAACGATCGAGCCGAGGTGCGAGCCTCCAATCCGCTGGGTCGTATCCCGGCACTCGTACTCGACAACGGCGAAGTCCTGGTCGATAGCGGTGCCATCATCGACCATCTCGATGAGGCATTCGGTCGCGACCGCGCCCTAACACCGGCGGCGGGATCGGATCGACGGGCCGTATTGAAGGTCGCGGCGATCATGATGGGCGCGTGCGACAAAGGGCTTCAGGCAGCCTATGAGCGCAACCACCACCCACCGGAGAAGCTGCACCAACCTTGGATCGACGACTGCATGGCGCAGGTCACGAACGCACTGATTGCAGTCGATGCGATGATCGTATCGGAGATGCCCTATTTGCTGCTCGGTCGCCTGACTCAAGCGGACGTGACGGCATTTGTAGCCGAACGGCTCGCGCGTGGACTGGGAATCGATACAGACAAAGCGATGCCCCGCCTGAGCGCTTTGACGAAGAAGCTCGCCAACGAACCAGCTTTTCGATCGACCCAGCCCTGATGCTCGGATCGGTGAGCGCCACCGTAGGGCGACCGAGCGGTAATGCCGATGTGTGCCAGCGACGCCAAAGAAAAAGGCCGCCTGGTTTCCCAGACGACCTTTCCTGTCCTACGACAGCACCACATTGACGGGCGATTTCAGAACCTCTGCACCGGGGGCCTATCTCCCAGCCGTATCCTGATCGGGTGCCGCTGCTAGCCGGGGCAGTCGCGAACTGGAGCCCGACACCGACGCGATGGTTTCCCATCTCCGTAAGATGTCCCCATTGAGCCGCAGCCACGCGAAGAGCACAAGACGGCCGTGATAGTTGTACCCGCTGATCCCGCTATCCACAGGCGAGGCTGTGCAAAGCCGGAACGCATCGGCAGCGCAGCATCAGGCTTCAGCCGGCGCGCGCTGGCTGACCTGCGCCAGCTTCGCAAAGATAATGCCGTGCACAATCAGATACATCGGCACCAGCACGGTCGGAATCAGCGACCATGGCAGCACCTGCACCGCCTCGGAGCCTTCTCCGGCGTGAATGATCTGCAGCGGCGAGCCATTCGCGGAGATGATTCCGAATGCAAGCGCAGCCACAAGATCGAGCATGCCGAATGCATTCCAGGCCCAGACCAGCGGCCTATTTTGCCCGCGCAGCGCGAGCCAGGCCACGGGCAAGGCCAGCACACCGGTTATGACATCGCCCCAGCCCGCCGAGGTCGGGAACGGTCCGGCAAGCCGGCCTTCGGCCGCGAGGAGGAGAAAAAATCCTCCCGCCACACGCCAGACGTTCAGACCGATCAGGAACGGCATCGGCATCCCGAGCAGCGAAGCGCGCACCGATGGCGAGACCGACGCTGCCACAGCAGTCGCGACGAGCGGAAGCACGATCATCGTACCGATCGTCGGCGGCCCCACCGGATTTGTTCCGAGGAACAGGTTCGCGCTGGCGAGCGCGGCGGCCAGACCGGTCCACAGGCCCGCGCCGACGGAAAGCGCGATACGTTGTGATGCGCTGATCGGCATCGCGCCGGTAAGCGCATTGATGCTGACGATGATCGCGGCAACGAGAACGATGGTTCCGATGAAGTCGAGCATGACACTTCTCCCTTACGTGTATTTACACCTATTGAGATGAACGAAACGCCGGACGAAGGTCCCCTCCTGTCTCACTCCAAATTCCGGGATCCCAAAAGTTTCAGCGCGGCCTGCCCGTCAGCGCCGAGCAGCTTGCCGATATGCGCCTGCGCCTTCGACCAATAGGGAAAGCTGCGGCGCACCGCACTCCTCCCCTGCCCGGTAATGCCGATCACGCGGGCCCGCGGATCGTCGCCCGCCTTGATCGATATCCACTTTTGCTCCTCGAGCGGCGCGAGGTTGCGGGTCAGCGTGGTGCGCTCCATGCCGAGAATGCCGGCCAGCTTGCCGATCGGCAGTTCACCCCGCAGCATCAACTGCGACAGGATGGTGAACTGGGTGACCCGAATTCCCGCTTCCTGCATGTACGAATCATAGAGCCGCGTGATCTTTCGGGCGGCCTGCCGCGACGCCAGGCAGAAACAGCCGGCGGCAGCCATGTAGTCAGTGGGATCCGTCTCGTTCAGTTGCTTCATGGAGATGAGTGTATATACACATATCGAAGTCAACAAGAGGATCCCGAAGGCTCATCAGCTAAAATAAACGTGAAGTCAGCTTCCCGGCGTCCAGGCCTGGTAGTCGCCGGTCGCCTTGGGGCGGCGGCCGCTGGCGAGCGTCGAGCCGGAGGGACGATAGGCCGCAGGCGTGCCGGTCATGTTTGGAACATGCGGCTTTTCCCATTCCCGCGGCGTGTAGTTCTCTTCGGTCGGGGCGACATCGACGGTGTGATGTAGCCAGCCATGCCATGACGGCGGCACCCGGCTCGCCTCGGCATAGCCGTTATAGATCACCCAGCGCCGCTCGAAGCCGAGGGTCGGATCGATCTTGCGGCCCTTGGTGCGATAGTAGCTGTTGCCCTGCTCGTCCTGGCCGACCAGCTCGCCGAATCGCCATGTCCACAATTGCGTGCCGAACGTCTGACCGCTCCACCAGGTGAAAAATTTCAGCAGAAACAGCTTCATGAGGGCTCGGCCGGTTCGAGATGTCGTGCCGCTCTGATGCCACCGGAGCGCCGGATTGTCCAGACAAAGGCTGATATTGCAGCCCTGCCGAACCGGTACTTTGCACGGCCCGATCGCGCCCGCGCATGGTCGCGGAATCGGCGCAATCCGTTCATTCCGCGTACAGTTCCGGTCTGACAGGCTGAGCGTGCGCGCAATCAATACGCGGGCTCGGGAACGTCCGCCCGCTGAACGGGTTAGGGCCTATATCCCGCAAATGGAGTCCACAATGATCAGTCTGAAAGTTTTGAGTACCGCAGCAGCGATGGCGCTGCTCTTGCCGATCGTCGCGCCGAGCCCAGGCTCGGCCCAGGCGCCAGGCGCCACGGCCGGCGGCGGTGGAGCTGTTGGCGGCGGTCGAGGCGGCGGCGGTGGCGGTGGCGGCGCAGCTATCGGCGGAGGCGGTGGCTTTAGAGGCGGTGGCGGCGGTTCCTTCGCACCCGGTGGTGGTGGTGGCGGCTTCAGAGGTGGCGGCGTGGCCGTTGCACCCGGCGGCGGTGGTGGCTTCAGAGGTGGCGGCATGGCCGTTGCACCTGGCGGCGGTGGCGGCTTTAGAGGTGGCGCCGTGGCCGTTCAGCCCGGCGTCGGCGGAGGTCGCGTCGCGGGCGGCGTCTACCAAGGTGGCGGGTACCAAGGCGGCGGCTATCGCCATCATCATCGCCACCGTCACGGCGGCTTCTGGCCGGGTGTCGCGGTCGGTGTTGGCATCGGGTCGACCTACGGCTATTATGGCAGCCCCTCCTACTACGACGACTCGTATGGATATTACGACGACAGCGTGGTCGCCGCGTCGCCCCCGGCCGACGATGATGCCGTGGCGTATTGCATGCAGAGATACCGATCCTACGATCCGGCGTCGGGAACCTATCTCGGCAATGACGGACTACGGCATCCCTGCCCGGCGCAGTAGGACGATATCGTGAGTTCGAAGGGCGGCGCATTCCGGTGCGCCGCCTTTTTCGTTGCAAATTACGCGCGCAGCGCCACTGCGACACCGCCCAGCGTGAACGCCAGCGCAGCGATCTCGCGCAGGCCGAGCGGCTCGTGCAGCATCACTGCCGCCGCAAGCACGCCGATGACGGGAACGAGCAAGGTTCCAATCGAGGCCGTTGCCGCCGGCAGCCGTTCCAGCGCGGCAAACCAGCACACGTAGCAAAGGCAGAACTCGATCAGCGTCATATAGAGCAGCGACACCCAGCCGACGTATGACAGCGCAGCCAGTTGCGGCTGCTCGACCGCAAGCCCAACGATCGCGATCGGCAGGCAGCCGAGCCCGATCTGCCATGCGGCCAGCGATAGCGGCGGCATCGCCAGCGGGAAATGCTTGGTCAGCACGGTGCCGAGGCCGACGCATACCGCGCCAGCCAGCGCGCACGCGATACCCGGCAATTTTTCGACGCTGGCCTCGATGCCGTTGCCACCGATCAGCACGGCGATGCCGGCGAGCGCGACCGTCAGCGCGACGGCGCGGACCGGCGACAGCCGTTCCCCCAGGATCGGCCATGCCAGAAACGCCACCCAGACCGGGATCGATATGCCGAGTACCGCCGCCTCGCTGGCGCTGAGCCACAGCAGTGCGAGCCCCATGAACGCGACCCAGCCGCCGATCGTCAGCATCGAGACCAGCAGCAACCGCAGCCACATCGGCCGCGGCACGCTCAATTTCTGCCGCCGTGCGAGCGCAACCAGCGCCAGCGCCGCGGCGCCGACGATGCCGCACAGGCCGCGCGAGGACAATGGCGGCCATTCCGTCAGCAAATGTTTCATGATCGGGAAGTTGAGGCCCCACCCGACCGATGTAATGGCGAGCAGGACGAGCCCGAGCGGCGACAGCCGCGCCGCGCGATGGATCGGAGGCATGGCGGGCCTAGATCCGGAACCGGAAGTGCATTTGTTGTTCTCGTTCTGACACAGCGAAACGGAATTGCCCTTAACAACTTTTATGTGCACTCTATCATACAGACGACCTGTCGGCGTTTCGACTTAATCGTCACATGGGATGTGCGAGTCCACCGCCGCCCGAGGAAGAAGGAATCATCGTGCCGCGCGTTCTCGTGGTCGATGACGACCCGATGGTATGCGTTGCCATCGAGGTTTGTCTGACGCGCCAGGGTTTCGAGGTCACCGTTGCCGACGGTGGTGAAGCGGGAATGCGCGCACTCGAAGCCTGCGATTTCGACGTCATGCTGATCGACGTGTTCATGCCGCATATGCGCGGCTTCGAATCGATCCGGATGTTTCACGACCGCAAGCCGGACATACCGATCATCGCGATGTCGGGCTACGCCTTCGCCAACACCGAACGCGCGCCGGATTTCCTGCGGATGACCATCGAACTCGGCGCGGCATGCTGCCTGCGCAAGCCCTTCACGCCGGACGCGCTGTTGACCTCGGTCAATCAGTGCATCACCACACCGAAAGCTTCCGCGCGCCACTCGAAATAGTGAAGTAAGCAACTGGCAATGCCCTCGCAGCGTATCATTCTTGGAATTGGCCTCGCTATCCTCCTCGTTATCGGCGCTGCCTCGATCGGTTTGGACCTCCAGTCGCGGTCCGATAACGCTTCCGTCGACCGCGCGCTTGGAATACTCAGCAAAATCTCCGACATGCGCCCGCTGCTGCGCCGGACGGAAAGCGCGGCGCGCGCCTTCGCGATCAGCGGCGATCAGCAATTCGCCAGGGAATACCGCGAGGCCAGCGACGCTATCCTGCCCGCGCTCGCGGCACTGATCGAAGCCGTCAAGACCAATCCCACCGAAAAGCAGCTGATCGAAGAGACCAAGGCGCTGGTGGAGCGCCAGATTGCCATCAATGGCGAGCTGATCAGGCTCCGGACCGCGGGAGACAACGCCGCCGTCGCAGCACTCGTCGGCCAGGAGGACCGTGCGGCGACGGCCGCGATCGCGGGGAACCTTGAAAAGGCGGTGGCGGAAGAGCGCAGGCTGCTGTTCGCGAGGCGCGCCGAATCCGAAACCAACGGAACGTTCCTGCTGGCGATCGATCTCGCCGGCGTCGCGCTGATCCTGGTCCTCGCCACCGTGCTGACGGTGTCGACCCGCCGCTCGCGCCGGGAACTGCAGGATTCGCTCAGCGCCACCCAGGCCACCAACGAGGCGCTGGAGGCCGCGGTCGCCGAGCGCACCGAGCATCTGGTTGCAGCCCATGACGAACTCAGGCTTTCGGCCGCCGTGCTGCGCAGCACCTTTCACAGCATGGCGGAGGCGGTGCTCGTCATCGACCCCAAGGGGGAGATTTTGCTCTCCAATCCGGCCGCGGAAAAGATGCTGCGCTACCGGCCGGGCATGACGGTCGAGCTGCTGCGCTCGCTCAGCACGGTTTTTCATGCCGACGGCGTCACGCCGCTGCTGGTCCACGACATGCCCGCCTCGCGGGCGCTCCGCGGCGAAGCATTCGACGGCACCGAAATCCTGGTGCGCCCCGTCAGCGGCAATCCGCCCGTTCATCTCATGATCAGCGGCCGGCCGCTGCGCGATGGCTCTGGCGCCATCAGCGGCGCGGCGCTGGTTTATCACGACGCCACCGCCTCGCGCGAAACCGAGCACAAGCTGCTGCAATCGCAAAAGCTCGACGCCATCGGCAAGCTCACCGGCGGCGTCGCGCACGACTTCAACAACATGCTGACGGTGATCACCGGCACCACCGAAACGCTGGTCGCGAGCCTTGCACATGAGCCGAAGCTGCAGAAGACGGCCGAACTGATCGACCAGGCGGCGGAACGTTGCAGCGAGCTGATCCAGCATCTGCTCGCTTTCGCCCGCCGCCAGCCGCTGCAGCCGCGCAATGTCGACATCAACGCCACCGTGCTCGACATCGCAAAACTGCTTCGGCCGACGCTCGGAGAGCAGATCGAGGTCGAACTCGATCCTCGAGCAGGAAACGGCGACCGCCCATATCGACGCCTCGCAGCTCGCCAACTCCCTGCTCAACATGGCGATCAACGCCCGCGACGCGATGCCGAACGGCGGCAAGCTGCTGCTGGAGACGCGTAACGTCGTGCTCGACGAAGCCTATGCGCAGGCCAACCCCGGCGTGAAGCCCGGCCCCTATGTGATGCTCGCGGTCAGCGACACCGGCGCCGGCATGTCGCAGGAGGTGCTGGACAAGGTGTTCGAGCCGTTCTTCACCACCAAGGAGGTCGGCAAGGGTTCGGGCCTTGGCCTGAGCATGGTCTACGGCTTCGTCAAACAGTCCGGCGGGCACATCCGGATCTACAGCGAGATCGGTCACGGCACCACGATCAAGCTCTATCTGCCGCCTGCCCGCGGCCAGGTCGAGGCCGCGCCGGCCGCGGTGGCGCCGCTGCCACATGGCAATGAAACCATCCTGGTGGTGGAAGACGACGCGCTGGTGCGCAACTTCGTCACCGCGCAATTGCAGAGCCTCGGCTACCGCACGGTGGGCGCCGCCAATGGACCGGCGGCGCTGAACCTGATCGAAGGCGGCCAGGCGTTCGATCTGCTGTTCACCGATGTCATCATGCCCGGCGGCATGTCCGGCCGCGAACTGGCGGAGAAGGTGCTGAAGCTCCGGCCCGGCATCAAGGTGCTCTACACGTCAGGCTATACCGACAACGCGATCGTGCACCAGGGCCGCCTCGACCCCGGCGTGCTGCTGCTGACCAAGCCCTATCGCAAGTCCCAATTGGCGAACATGGTCCGCCGCGCGCTGACGGGCGGCACGGCATAGGCAACCAGAAAGCCCGGTCGGCGGACGTCCGCTTTGGTGCGCATTCCGTACTCAAGTCGGAACGGCAAAGTGCCGTGATGCGACGGCCACCTTGCTGAAACTATTCTGGAGTTACTTTTGTTTCCAAGCGACCGATCAGGGCATCTGATCGGGTCTTGAAGTTTGGTGCTATCTTTTCGCCGTTGCGCAGCCGCGATTTAATTATTGAGGCTAGTCGACGGGCTTCAGTCTCGCGCCCGTCGATCAGTTCCATTTCTGCCAGGGCAACAGTAAAATTCAGGTTGTCCGGCTGGAGTTCGTACGCTTTTCTCAACGGGCCGAGTGCCTCGCGTACTTTGCCGTTTTTTCTTAAGTCTTCGGCGTAATCGAACTGCAACACCGCGCTTTGGGGCACGAGCGTAGCGCCGTTGAAGATAACTTCGCTGGCTTCCCTGGAACGACCCGAGGCGGTGTAGAGAGATGCCAGGCCTCGATATCCTATGAAATTCGACCTGTTGAGGCGGAGTGCCTCCTTGTAAGCAACTATCGCCTCGTCGCTCCGACCCAGGCCGCTAAGTACAAACCCCAACGTGTTGTGGCTATTGTCCACGTTCGAAGCTCTTTCCACACCCGTTCTAGCAGCGGCCAATGCCTCTTCCTTCCGCCCTCCCGCCAGGAGCGCAATCGCTCTCGAATACTCCGCCGCGGCAAAATCCGGATCAAGGGCCCGGGCCTGATCAGACATCTTTAGAGCTTCGTCGGCCTGGCCGCGGGTAGCCAGAATGAGTGATCTGAGGTTCAAGGCATATTTCTCTGAGTCACGATGGCCTCCGGCGAGCGCAACGGCTGTGAGGCGCCACGCGGCTTCACCGTCGCGATACTCCCGCCAATAAATACCAGCGGCAATTTCCGGATCAACGTGCTCAAGAAGATTCAAGGCTGCCTTCTTGAACAGGTCTGCCGGGCCCTGGGAAGTCTCCACGTCGATCAGAACTTCGCGACCGGGAGTCTGGCGCAATCTCAGCCGGGTGAATTCACGATTGTCTTCCCTGCGTATCGTAATCTCTCCGGATACCTGAATAAGATGTTTGCCCATTACCCGTTGGATCAACGATTGCACCGATTTCAGATCGAGACTTCCGGCGGGAGTCTCGACCGAAGACAGGGCTTCCAACATGCTCGCGTCGCCGAACCTCGTCTTCGGCTTGACGGCAACCGATTTGCTGTTCAGGGCCGAAATCTCGTCGAGCAGTTGTTGTGTGGCCGTTTCCGATGAGAAGCCTATTGCTTCGAATGATTGCGGTACGCGCAGATAGGTCATCACGACCCCATTGTCATGTATCGCATTCGCGACAACGATGACCGCAAGCACTGTAGGAATCACGGTCAGAAGGGCCACTGCAATACCCTTACCAATGACGATCAACTCGCCAAAGGTACGCTTTTCAATGTGAGATCTTAGGTACTTTCTGACCGAACCGCGTTGCTTTCCCGCAGGCATTCGGGCTTTCTGGTTTGAAGACACTCTAAATTGCAATCAATGAATCGATGGAAGCAATTGAGCCGCAACTCGGCGGTAACCCTCCGCAGTTAGATGAACATGATCTGGTTGAACCAGCCCAGCCGCCCAGGCGGATCGTACCAATCCATCAGCTTGGACCATCCTGATTCCACGTTTGCGAAGTTGCTGCTGAATATTTGCGATGTTCGCTTGGCGCGTGGCCAGAGTAATTTTTCCCCGGTCGTTGGCTCCAAATTGCAGGATGACGATTTTGGTACCATCGGGAACGGCGCTCGACAGTCGAGCCAGCATGCCGTCCGTTGTATCTCCGAATACGCCTGCATTGGTGACGCGCAGGCCGGACCCGCGGGCCCGCAGCATTGCTTGTAGTTGCGCCGGATAAGACTCGGATGCGCCAACACCGTGGCCTTGAGTATTGCTTGCGCCTAGAGCCACGACTTGCGCGGACGCCGAGCCCATTAGTACGAAGGACAATAATATCGCGGCTGCTACTCTCAAAAAATTCAGCATATTACCTCCAATAAAGCTTAAGACTATCGCTTGAGCATATCCTACCCGCGAGGGAATAGCGCGGAGATTATGGGTGATTATTCGGCCGAGCGCTGATCAGTGTCTTGGTGAGCCAACAGCGACCCGATCCGGACAAACTCACGGATGAAATTTGGGCCTTCATGGCCGGACCCCTGCGCCTGTCCGCCGCGCGCTGTCGGGGTGACCAAGGCGAAGGCCTCTCCTTTTGCGGCATCGTCGTATGCGGACTTGATGTATGAATGGATGATACGTTGGACGAAGGGATTCGAGGGAAGAGCTAAGGCTGATGGCCGACGTAACCTATAAGCGCTGCTATTTCGATTGGGGCGGACGATGCGCCTACTGCGACATCGGACTCCCAAGAATAAAGTGGGATGGCAAAGTCAAAGCCGGCATCGATCATTTCATCCCGCTCGCAAAGGGAGGTCAGAATAGCAGGGCCAACCGCGTGCTCTCCTGCTACCCCTGCAATCTCGCCAAGGCCGACACCGACCCGCGCGTGACCAATCAATGGCCCCACGTCGAACAGCGGCTTGCCGAGATCGCCGCGACCCGCCCCCTCAGTCACGGACAGCTCAAACGGCTCCTGCCCGAACTGGTGAAACAGGTTTACGCCTAGGCATGATCCGCCGCGCGCTGACGGGCTGAACCGGACAGCAAGACTCGATCTTTCGCGTTCTCAACGCTGATGATCAGCGTTTCCCGCAAGAATCAATTCAGTCCCCCGCCGGCTCAAGATCCACGATGGCAAACTTTTCAAACGCGCCGCCGGCGACAGTTGGAAAGGGCTGGCGCCGCTTCTGGGAGCAACGTCCCGCGAGCATTTGACTTGTTATAACATTTGACACATTGTCCTAACTTAACCGGCAAAAGCCGGACCGAAGGAACAGCCAAGGGAGGACAGCAAATGTGGTCATTCAGGCCAACCAGAAGGACGTTCCTCAAGACCGGCACGACAGCCGCGGCGCTGATCGGAATGGGTCCGGCCCTGGTACGCCAGACTTCGGCGCAGGATGCGGATCTTGCACCCTACAAGTCGGCCAAGATCGACTGGCAGCAGGCTTCCGGCGAAACCATCACGGTCGCGGTGATCCCGGCGAGCTATTTCGAGAACCTCATCACGCTGGCGCCGCAGTTCAAGGCGCTGACCGGCATCGACGTCCGCTTCGAAAAGATTCCGCCGGCGCAAATTCGCCAAAAGTGCGTCATCGACCTCACGTCGAAGACCGGGACCTATGCCACGCATGCCGCCGACCCCATGTATTACTCGCTCTATGCCGCGAACAAATGGGTCGAGCCGCTCGATACCTATCTCAAGGACAAATCGCTGACCGATGATGCCTGGTTCAAGTTCGACGACATCATCCCGGCCTGGCGTGGCGCCGACAGCGTCGACGGCAAGCTCTACGGCGTTCCCTATGACGGCGAAGTCACCATTCAGGTCTATCGCAAGGATCTCTACGATGCGAAAGGATTGAAGCCGGCCGACACGCTCGAAGCCTACGTGGCCAATGCAGCTGCGCTCAACAATCCGGCCGAGCGCGTCTGGGGATGCGCACTGCGCGGCGTCGCCGGCGCCGGGCAGAACATGTACATCTATCCCTCGATCTTTCGCGAGTTCGGCGGCGTCTGGATGAAGGACGGCAAGCTCACCGTCAACGGCCCCGAGGCAGAAGCCGCGCTTGCCTGGTACGTCGACCTGATGCGCAAATATGCGCCGGCGGCGGCAGGGAACTGGAACTGGCCGGACATTGCGGACGCCTTCTCGCAAGGCACGATCGCCAACTACATCGATGCGCATTCCTCCGCGTCGGTGATCAACAATCCCGAAAAATCCAAGGTGATCGGCAAGATCGCCTACGCCCGCTGGCCCAAAGGGCCGTCCGGCAAGCGCGTCACCTCGATCTGGAACTGGGGTTTTCCGATCAATGCCGCACAATCGGACAAGAGGAAGAAGGCGACCTGGCTGTTCATCCAGTGGGCGGCGAGTGCCGAGACGCAGGCACGCACGGCGCATCGCTTTGCAGGTCCGACAAAACGTTCCGGCGTCAACCGCACTTCGATCTGGCGCGATCCCGAGTACGTCAAGCTGATGAACGGCTTTGGCGAGAACTTTGTCGAAGCCACCATGCAGGCACTCGAAAGCGACACCGATGTCGATTGGCGGCCGCGCGTGCCGCAATGGCCGGCGGTCGGCGATACGATGGCGACCGCTATCCAGTCAGCCTTGTCGGGTCAGGCCACCGTGAAGGCGGCGCTCGACGACGCGCAGCGCCGCATTGAGCCGATGATGCGCGGCTGATCGATGGCGCGCGCGGCAACCGCATCGACAGATAACGCGACGGATTTCGGCCGCGTTCTGGCGCAGCGTGAGCGCCGGTTTGCAGCTGCATTGCTTGCGCCGGCGTTCCTGGCGTTGCTGGCGACGACCACATTCCCGCTGCTGTTCCTGGTCTGGACCAGCGCCTTCCGCATGGATTTGGCGATGCCGTTCACCAACGGCTTCGTCGGGATGGAAAACTACAAGGTATTGCTCGCCGACGAGCGGTTCTGGTCGTCGCTGTTGGTCAGTCTCGTCTACACAGGGTCGACCGTCGTGCTGCAGGTCGTGATCGGCCTCGCGTTGGCGCTGCTGGTGATGGACATGAAGCGCGGCCAGGGCTGGTTTCGCATCATCGCGATCCTGCCGGTGGTGCTGTCGCCGGCCGTGGTCGGCATGATCTGGCGGACCTTCATGCTCGCGCCGGAATTCGGCATCGTCGATTTCCTTGCCATCAATGCCGGGCTTGGCAGCAAGAACTGGCTCGGCGATCCCCTCCTCGCGATGGTCTCGGTGATCGTGATCCACACCTGGCAGTGGACGCCGTTTGCGTTCATGGTGCTGCTCGCCTCGCTTGCCGCCTTGCCGGAGGATATATACGAGGCGGCGCGGCTCGACCGCGCGACGGCCTGGCAGCGCTTCCGCCGCATTACCCTGCCCTTGTTGCGTCCCGCCATCGTCATGGTGGTCATCATGCGCACCATGGTGGCGCTGACGGCGTTCGCCGCGATCTTCACGGTCACCGCGGGTGGCCCCGGCACCGCAACGGAAATCCTCAATCTCTATGCTTACCGCAAATCCTTCACGGAGCTTTCGATCGGCTACGGCGCGGCGCTGGCGGTAGCGCTGCTGATCGTTACCATCCTCATTTCGGCAGTTTTGTTCGCGATGCGGAGGGCGAAATGAACGCCAAACGCATCCGCTTCCTGGCGCTGCTGGCGATCTCGTTGGTGTTCCTGCTCGCCTGGGCGTTCCCGGTCGTCTGGAGCGTGCTGAATTCGCTTAAGACCGACCGGGATGCACTGGCCTATCCGCCGAAGCTGATCTTTTCGCCAACGCTGGAAGCCTATCGCGACGTGCTGTTCGGCTCAGGCTCGATCCTGCCGAACCTGATCTCCAGCATGGTGATTTCGGTCGGAACCACTATCGTCACCATGCTGATGGCGGTGCCCGCCGCTTACGCGCTGGCGCAACTCCGCTTCCGCGGCAAGAAGTTTGCCGGCTTCTATGTGCTGGCGACGCAGATGCTGCCGCCGGTCGGCATCATCATCCCCTATTTTCTGGTGCTGCGGAACATCGGCTGGATCGACACCTACCAGGGCATCATCCTGATCTATCTGTCGTTCTCGCTGCCCTTCGCGATCTGGCTGTTGGTGTCCTATTTCGAGGACATTCCCCTCGAGATGGAGGAAGCCGCCTATCTCGACGGCGCGAGCCGGCTGCGCACACTGTGGCGCATCATCATCCCGCAAGTCAGAGGCGGCATCGCCGTGACCGTTGTCTTCGTCTTCCTCAATGCGTGGAACGAGTTTCTGTTCGCCGTCGTATTGAGCGGCAACACCGTGCGGCCGGTCACGGTTGCGATGTTCAACTTCGTCTCCGTGGAGCAAACGCTGTGGGCGAAGCTCGCAGCCGTCTCCGTGCTGGCAATGCTCCCCGTGGTCGTGCTCGGTGTGGTGGCGCAGAAACATATCGTCAAGGGACTGACGGTCGGCGCCGTCAAGGGTGGAGGGCGCCGATGAGCGGCCGCGGAGAAGTACGTTTCCAGGATATCGTCAAGATGCATGGCGACTTCGCCGCGCTGAAGGGCGTCAATTTCGAGATTGCGCCCGGCGAGTTCTTTGCCCTGCTTGGCCCTTCCGGCTCCGGCAAGAGCACCACGCTAAGGATTCTGGCGGGACTGGACGCGCCGACGGCCGGCCGGGTCTTCATCGACGGCAAGGACGTGACCTCGGTGGATGCGCGAGACCGCGACATCGCCATGGTGTTTCAGAGCTACGCGCTCTATCCACACATGACGGTCGCCGGCAACATCGCCTTCCCGCTCGAGATGAGCAATTTGCCGAAAACGGAGATCGAGTCCGCGGTGCGGGAAGCCGCGCGCAAGGTGAAGATTGACCATTTGCTCGACCGCAAGCCCGGTCAATTGTCGGGTGGACAGCAGCAGCGTTGCGCGCTGGCGCGCGCCATCGTGCGCCAGGCGCGGCTGTTCCTGCTTGACGAGCCGCTGTCCAACCTCGACGCCAAGCTCCGGCTGGAGACTCGCGCGGAACTGAAGAAGTTGCAGCGTTCGCTGGGCGTCACCGCGGTTTATGTCACCCATGACCAGGAAGAGGCGATGACTCTCGCCGACCGCATGGCGGTATTCATGGAAGGCGAAATCCAGCAGGTCGGCACACCCGCGGAAGTGTTCGCGCGACCGAATTCGATCGACATCGCCGGGTTCATCGGCAATCCGCCGATGAACCTGGTCCCGGCCCGCTACATCGACGGCAGCGTCGTCATCTCCGGCCATGCGCTGAAGACCACCATGCAAGCCGCAGGCGAGCGCGACGTGATCGCTGGTATCCGTCCCGGCGCCCTGCGCGTGGTTCCGGACGGACTAAAGGCAAAAGTCGATCTCGTCGAGGATCACGGCGATACGGCCGTGCTTGATCTCGACTGCGCAGGCACCGCCATGCGCGTGCGCGTCAACCATGAAGATGTGCCGCGCGAAGGCGACATCATTTCCGTCACCGCCCGCCCACAGGACATTCATTTGTTCGATCCCGTGACACGAAAGCGGCTTTGAGATCATGACCGGCCGTACCCGCAAGAAGCTTGCACCGCTCTCCGCCGCGACGCCACCTGTCGCGGCTGGATCGGCGCCACTGCACATCCAGATCCGCGAAGTCGATCCGCCGGCAGGTCCGGGAAGGCGAGTTGATCGACAAGAACGGACGCCTAATGACGGAAGCCGAGCTCGGCCGGCATTTCGGCGTCAGTCGCATCACCATTCGCAACGCCATCTCGCCACTGGTCCACGAAGGCATGTTCGCGCGTACGCGCGGCCGCGGCACGTTCCTGCGCTCCAACCAGCCTGAAAACTGGGTCGGCCGGCTGATGGGCTTTTCAGAAACCATTCGCGACGCAGGCTATCAGGCCGGCGCTAAAGTGCTGCAGCAGGGCATGACCAACCGGCATGATGCCGACGTGCGCGAGCAGCTGCGCGAGCGCGCCGTGTGGCAACTCAAGCGGCTTCGCTTCGCCGACGATACGCCGATTGCGATCGAACACGCCTTCTATCCACCCGATATCGGCCTCGAGCTCGAGAAGCGCGACCTCACCTCCATCATCATGTACAGCGTGTTCGAGGACGAACTCGGCCACCCGATCAAGGAAGCCAAGCAGTCCATCAGCGCGTCGCTCGCCGATTCGACGAGCGCCAAGTTACTGGGCGTGAAGGCTGGCAGCCCCCTGCTCGCAATCGAACGCCTGACGCTGGGCACCGAGGGGCGCCCGCTTGAATTGCTGCGCTCCGTCTACCTGCCGGACTATTTCCGCCTCAGCATCAGCCTGACGCGGCATCATCCCTAGACTATCCGTACCCAGAAGGACCGAAAACCATGGCAAATGGCGGCAAGGCTTCCGACAGCCCCAACATCCTCCTCATCCTCAACGACGACATGGGATTCTCCGATATCGGCTGCTATGGCGGCGAGATTGAAACGCCGAATCTGGATCGCCTCGCGGCCAAGGGGCTGCGCTATTCACAATTCTACAACACCGCCCGCTGCAGCCCGTCCCGCGCTTCGCTGTTGACCGGGCTGCATCCGCATCAAACCGGCATCGGCATTCTCACCTACAGCAACGGGCCGGAGGGCTATGCCGGCAACCTGAACCGGAGCTGCGTGACGATCGCCGAGGTGCTGAAGCAGAACAAGTACACGACCTATCTGAGCGGCAAGTGGCACATCGCAAGCAATTTGACCGAGCCGACCGACGCGTGGCCGCTGCAACGCGGGTTCGACCATTTCTACGGCACCATCATCGGCGCCGGCAGCTTCTACAATCCGAACACGCTGACGCGCGGAAACGACAATATCGAGCATGAAGCCGAGAACGATCCTTCGTTCTTCTATACTGACGCGATCAGCGACCAGGCCGCGGCCTATATCCGCGGGCATAAGGCGGAAAATCCAGACAAGCCGTTCTTCCAGTACGTTGCCTACACGGCACCACATTGGCCGCTTCACGCCCACGACGAGGATATCGCCAAGTACAAGGGACGCTTCGACGCCGGGTGGGATCGCCTGCGCGAACAGCGGCTGCAGCGGCTGGTCGATGATGGCATCATTCATCCGAACTGGCAGCTTACCGACCGCGACCCGACCCAGCCGCCATGGAGCGAAGCGCAGCACCGCGAATGGACGCTGCGCTGCATGGAGGTCTATGCGGCGCAGATCGACCGCATGGACCAGGGCATCGGCCGCATTATCGCGGCACTGGAAGAGACCGGCCAGATCGACAACACGCTGATCATCTTCCTGTCCGACAACGGCGCCTGCGCCGAGGACATTCCGCAAGGCGTGACGGCGCGCGAGCTGGTCGATCAACTCATGATCGCCAAGGCCAAAACGCGCAAGGGCGAGCCCGTACGGTTCGGCAACGATCCCACGCTGATGCCCGGCGGCGAACACACCTATCAGAGCTACGGCACGGCGTGGGCCAACCTGTCGAACGCGCCATTCCGGCTCTACAAGCATTGGATCCACGAAGGCGGCATAGCTACTCCCTTCATCGTGCACTGGCCGAACGGAATCAAGGAACGAGGCGGCCTCCGGCACAATCCGAGCCAGCTGCCGGACGTGATGGCGACCATCCTCGACGTGACGGGCGCAACCTATCCGAAGGAATACAACGGCAATGCCATCCTGCCTTGCGAAGGCGAAAGCCTGGTACCGTCGTTCTCCGCCGCCTATGGCGGCCGCGGGCCGCTATTCTGGGAGCATGAGGGCAATGCCGCCGTTCGCATCGGCAAGTGGAAGCTGGTGCGGAAATATCCTGATGCATGGGAGCTCTATGACATGGAGCTCGACCGCACCGAGATGCATGATCTTGCCGCGCAACACCCGGAGCGCGTCCGCGACATGGCCGAGCATTACCAGCGCTGGGCCAACCGCTGCGGCGTGATCCCGCGCGAAAAAATCCTTGCGCTGATGGAAGCGCAAGGCGAGACCGCGTTCTGGGAAGAGGAAAAGCAGAACTAGCGGCGACAGGTCGATGACAACCCATGACTGACGGAAGTCCCCGTTGCTGCATACAACGCCGGGCGGGCCAGCCGGCGGCGGCGACTGCCGCTTCGGCCATGAAGATCACGCCCAGTCCGACACCGATCGCGCGTCGCTGGAGCCCGCCGATCGGCGGCTCCTTCCTGATGGGCTCCCACGACACGCGTTTTCCGGATGATGGCGAAGGACCGGTACGGAAGGTCACCGTCGCAGCATTCGCGATCGCCAGCTACGCCGTCAGCAATCTGCAGTTCGGTGAGTTCGTTCGACGTACGGGCTACACGACCGACGCCGAACGTTATGGCTGGAGTTTTGTGTTCGAAGGGCTGCTGCCGGATGCGGCGAAGCGGATATCCGCAAATCGCGCGGCCGAGACGCCGTGGTGGATGGCGGTGCCGCACGCCTATTGGGCCCAGCCCGAGGGACCGCACTCAACGATCCTCGAGCGCCTGGATCATCCCGTCGTGCACATTTCCTGGAATGACGCCAAGGCCTATTGCCAGTGGTCGCAAACGCGGCTGCCGACGGAAGCCGAGTGGGAGCTGGCCGCCCGTGGCGGGCTCGGACAGGCCGCCTTTCCCTGGGGCGATGAGCTGACGCCCGCGGGCGAGCACCGTTGCAATATCTGGCAGGGCAAATTCCCTGACTTCAATACGACGGAAGACGGCTATCTCGGCACCGCGCCAGTTCATGCCTTCGCGGCAAACGGCCATGGCTTGTTTAACGTCGCAGGAAATGTCTGGGAATGGTGCGAGGACACTTTCTCGCCGCGCTATCATCAGGTCACGGAGAGTGAAAACCCCTTCCACAGCGCGCCAGCACCTAACCGCTCGCTGCGCGGCGGCTCATTCCTTTGCCACAACTCCTACTGCAATCGTTATCGCGTGGCCGCGCGCAGCTCGAACACACCGGATAGCTCTGCGAGCAATCTTGGATTTCGAGTCGCGCGCTCAGCCTAGACGGCCTCAATCAACCGGCCCCTCACTACGAGCCCGATCCGCCCGCCACGATCTTCTCGTTCAGTTTCTGATCGACGGTCTGGACGGTCCGGTCGATCTCGGCACTGGGCACGCCGAGTTGATCGGAAACCAACTTCACCAGGAGGTCGACCCGCTCGATGAAAGGTGCGCCGCTGGCCACTGCCCGCGCCGCCGATGACGGCTTGAGAAGGCTTTCCGCCGCCTTGGCGTATTTCTCGAAGGGCACCTGATCCTGCGGGTCGGCGCCCAGTCGCCGGGCGATGCCGTCGACATGGTCGTAGATCGACTGCGAGAGTTTCAGATCGCTGTGCACGGCGTCGCGGATCGATTGCGGCTCGTGCGGCGTGATGCAGCGGTAATTCCCGGTCAGCAGCATCGACCATTTGGCCAAGGGTACGAACAGCGAGTTCGAACACCTTGAGCTTTACCGGAACGTCCTTGCCATCCAGCTTCACCGCGTCGATATCGGCTTCGAGCTCGCGCAGCATCTTGTTGTGCGCCTCGTCTTCAAATACCGCGGCCTTGAAGTTTGTCGGCAGGCCGACATGAAGGACGTTCGCGGCCTCTTCCGGCGGGCGGAAGGCCTGCGGATCGGGCGAACAGAGCGACACCAGTCCCGGCTTGAACCGCTCCCATACCGAGGCATTGGTGTAGGCCTCCTCCAGGTCCATGTCCGCCAGCGCCGGGATCCGCTTGAGATAGGGCAGCGGCGGCATGTTCATGATCGAGAGACAGGGAAGCCCCGCCGCGGCAATCTTGATCATCAGAACCCGGATCGTATGGTTGGTGTATTGCGGCTCCTGCATCGCAAGACCCACCAGGTCATAACGGGAAAGATCGACCTCGGCGGGCGTTGTCGCGTCCAGCTTGCCGGGCAGATCGCGCGAGAAGATCGCGCGGTGCACCGCCTCGTCGCGCAGCTTGATGCGAACTTCGGTGCCGTCGCGATTGATGAGGTCTGCCGTCTTCCTCCGGCAAACCAGCGTCACGTTGTGGCCCGCCATCAAAAGCTTCGTCGCCAGCAAGGAGCCATAGGAGGCTCCAAGGATCAAAATGTTGCGCGCCATACTCTCTCTTTCACAGGTGATGCCAGAATTGTCTCGAACGCCCCGGCCCGTGCGGGGCCGCAAATTTCGCCCGTGGCATACAGTATATTAATAGATGTTACAATCACATAGCGTCCGCAATTCCACCTTCCGCGGGACGCCAGAGGAAAGGCAAGACGGAATTTAAAGGGAACTATTCCTAGGATCGCGTCGCCAGCACCACGCCGGCCAGCGTAAACACCAGCGCCACGATCTGCGTCAGCCCGAGCGGCTCGCCGAGCGCAATGGCGGAGGCGACGACGCCGATCACGGGCACCGCCATGGTGCCGATCGCCGCCACCGAGGCCGGCAGGCGGGCGAGCGCGGCAAACCAGCTGACATAGGCGATGCAGAACTGGATCACGGTCGAATAGACCAGCAGCCACCAGCCGAGCTCTGTCACCTTTTCGATATGCGTGGTCTCGATGGCGAAGCCGATGATGACGATCGGGAAACATCCGAGCCCGATCTGCCAGGCTGCGGCCGGGATCGGCGGCAGCGGCACCGGCAACCTCTTCGCCAGCACGGTGCCGAGCGCAAAGCCGATCGCGCCGCACAGCGCCATCACCATGCCCGGCAGTTTTTCGGTCGTGGCGCGTAATGCCGTTGCCGCCCATGATGGCGGCTAGCCCCGCGAACGCCATCACCAGCGCGACCGTGCGCAGGACGGTCGGCCGCTCGCCGAGCACCGGCCAGGCCAGCAGCGAGGCCCATACCGGCATGGTGTAGGCGATCAGCGCCGCCTCGCTCGCCGGCAGCCACAGCAGCGCCAGCCCCATCAGCACCATCCAGCCGGTCACGTTCAGCAGCGCCGCCAGCATCAGCCGCGGCCATAAATGCCGCTCGACCTTCAGGCTCTGGGCGCGCGCCAGCGCCAGCACGGCCAGCAGCACAGCGCCGATCATGCCGGTCGTGCCGCGCAAGGTCAGCGGCGGCAGCTCGCTCAGGAGATACTTCGTGACGGGCCAATTAAAACCCCAGCCCACCGAGGTGATGGCGAGGAACATGAGGCCCGGCGGGCGCGATCCGCGCCGGCGCGGCCGGTTTTGATTCTGTCATGGAGCCCGGCAAGGGATGGAATCAGCGTGCACCTTGGCGCGAATCCGCACCTGCGACCACGGGTGCGCCGGACATGCCAGACCTCCCCTGCCCGTAGCCATACGGAAGCGCGCTCCGTAGGCCTACGTGAGTCTCTCCAACGCAATCCCGGCGGCTGAAAAAATACCTGCCCTGTGAACAGCGGGCGAAGGCGCCTTTCCACATGGTCGGGACAATTTTTTTCCCTTGGGAATCCCTGAGGACTCACTGATACTTGTGGCCATCACAGGGGCGGCATCACCCCCTGTTATCCCTCACTTTCCACCATATTTAGTATTTGATTCAGGAACTCGTACTAGTCCTTGACGGGCGCGACGGGTTTGGCCTAGCTTTCTTCCTGTTCGGCGCGAGTGAGTTTTGGGTCCCGCCGGTCGCTCCCAAATGGGTTCCGAAACGAGCACTCCGCCGGCCGGTTGAGGCACGGGTAGAGGGCTTGTCTGCCTTCGGAACCCCGGATTCCTCCCGGAATTCCGCGGGGGTTTGGGGCGGTAAAAACGGGCTGAAACCGGCCCAGGTGACGAGTTGCAGCGTTGAGTTAGGGGCTGGCCCTGCCTGTAGGCGGGACGAGCCCTTGGGGTGGCGAAGACAGAAACAGGGCCGGGTCCACCGGTCGAGCTTGCGGAGCGTGAGGCGCCGAATTTTGGCTTCAAAATTCGGCGCGGGAGGTTCGCTCAAGGATAACATCCGGCAACCGCGCCAAATGCGGACCGGTCAAAGAAGACGGGGCACGACCTATGCGAATCGAACGGCGCAACACCACTTCCGGCCAGTCACCCTATGCGGGGATTGATTTCAGATTGACGACATCGGAGATCCGCAATCCCGATGGTTCGATCGTGTTCCGGCTCGAAAATGTCGAAGTGCCCCAGTTCTGGTCGCAGGTCGCCTCCGACGTCCTGGCGCAGAAGTATTTTCGCAAAGCCGGCGTCGCCGCGAAGCCTGAAGAAGGTCGAGGAAGAGACCGTGCCGTCCTGGCTGTGGCGCTCGGTGCCCGACACCGAGGCGCTGGCCCTGCTCCCCGAATCCGAGCGCTTCGTCAGCGAGCTCAGCGCCAAACAGGTGTTCGACCGCCTCGCCGGCTGCTGGACCTATTGGGGCTGGAAGGGCAAGTATTTCTCCACGGAAGAAGACGCGCAGGCGTTCTTCGACGAGCTGCGTTTCATGCTGGCCAAACAGATGGTCGCGCCGAACTCGCCGCAGTGGTTCAACACCGGGCTTCATTGGGCCTACGGCGTCGATGGCCCCGGCCAGGGCCACTATTACGTCGATCCGTTCACGGGCAAACTGACAAAATCGAAGTCGGCCTACGAGCATCCGCAGCCGCACGCCTGCTTCATCCAGGGCGTGGGTGACGACCTCGTCAACGAGGGCGGCATCATGGACCTGTGGGTGCGTGAGGCGCGGCTGTTCAAATACGGCTCCGGCACCGGCTCGAACTTCTCGCGCCTGCGCGGCGAAGGCGAAAAGCTTTCCGGCGGCGGCCGCTCAAGCGGCCTGATGAGCTTTCTGAAGATCGGCGACCGCGCCGCGGGCGCGATCAAGAGCGGCGGCACCACGCGCCGCGCGGCCAAGATGGTCGTGGTCGATGCCGACCATCCCGATATCGAGACCTATATCGACTGGAAGGTGAAGGAGGAGCAGAAGGTTGCGGCGCTGGTCACCGGCTCCAAGATCAACCAGAAGCACCTGAAAGCCGTGCTGAAGGCCTGCGTGAACTGCGAAGGCTCGGGCGACGACTGCTTCGATCCCGAAAAGAACCCTGCCCTGCGCCGCGAGATCAAGCTCGCGCGCCGCGCGCTGGTGTCCGACAACGTCATCAAGCGCGTGATCCAGTTCGCCAAGCAGGGCTACAAGGAGATCGACTTCCCGACCTACGACACCGACTGGGATTCGGAAGCGTACCTCACGGTATCCGGCCAGAACTCCAACAACTCGGTCTCGCTGAAGGACGATTTCCTGCGCGCGGTGGAAACCGACGGCGACTGGAACCTGATCGGCCGCACCAACAAGAAGGTGACGAAGACGCTGAAGGCCCGCGAGCTCTGGGAAAAGATCGGCCACGCCGCCTGGGCCTCGGCCGATCCCGGCCTGCACTTCAACACCACCATGAACGACTGGCACACCTGCAAGTCGTCCGGCGACATCCGCGCGTCGAATCCGTGCTCGGAATACATGTTCCTGGACGACACGGCGTGCAACCTCGCCTCCGCCAATTTGATCACGTTCTATTCGACCACCACAAAGCGGTTCGACGTCGAATCCTACGAGCATCTGTGCCGTCTGTGGACCATCGTGCTCGAAATCTCCGTCATGATGGCGCAGTTCCCGTCGAAGGCGATCGCCGAACTCTCCTACGAGTTCCGCACGCTGGGCCTCGGCTTTGCCAACATCGGCGGCCTGCTGATGACCATGGGCCTGCCTTACGACTCCAAGGAAGGCCGCGCGCTGTGCGGCGCGCTGACCGCTGTCATGACCGGCGTGTCGTATGCGACCTCGGCCGAGATGGCCAAGGAGCTCGGCCCCTTCCCCGGCTACAAGAAGAACGCCCAGCACATGCTGCGCGTGATCCGCAACCATCGCCGCGCGGCGCATGGCGAGAGCCGTGGCTATGAGGCGCTGGCGGTGAGCCCCGTGCCGCTCGATCACGCCTCCTGCCCGCAGGCCGACATCATCACCCACGCCAAGGCGGCCTGGGACAAGGCGCTCGAACTCGGCGAACTCAACGGCTACCGCAACGCGCAGACCACCGTGGTGGCGCCGACCGGCACCATCGGCCTCGTGATGGATTGCGACACCACCGGCATCGAGCCTGATTTCGCGCTGGTGAAATTCAAGAAGCTCGCCGGCGGCGGCTACTGGAAGATCATCAACCAGGCCGTGCCCGTGGCGCTGCGGACGCTCGGCTACAGCGAAGCCGACATCGCGGAGATCGAGGCCTACGCCGTCGGCCACGGCTCGCTCTCCAATTCGCCCGGCATCAACGTCTCCACCCTGAAGGCAAAAGGCTTCACCGACGAAGCGCTGGCCAAGGTGGAGAAGGCGCTGCCGACCGCGTTCGACATCAAGTTCGCCTTCAACAAGTGGACCTTTGGCGAAGACTTTTTGCGCGAGACGCTCAACATCGCGCCGGAAGCGATCGCAGCCCCCGGCTTCGACCTGCTCGCCGCCGTCGGCTTCAGCAAGCGCGAGATCGAGGCCGCCAACGTGCACATCTGCGGCGCGATGACGGTGGAAGGCGCGCCGCACCTGAAGGCCGAGCACTATCCGGTGTTCGACTGCGCCAACCCCTGCGGCAAAATCGGAAAACGTTATCTGTCGGTCGAGAGCCACATCCGCATGATGGCGGCGTCGCAGCCGTTCATCTCGGGCGCGATCTCCAAGACCATCAACATGCCGAACGACGCCACCGTCGAGGATTGCAAGGCGGCGTATCTGCTGTCCTGGAAGCTCGCGCTGAAGGCCAACGCGCTCTACCGCGACGGCTCGAAGCTGAGCCAGCCCTTGAACTCGCAGCTCATCAGCGATGATGACGACGAGGAAGATGCGATCGAGGCGTATTACGACAAGCCGATGGCGGCGCGCGCCGCCCAGGTCTCGGAAAAGATCGTCGAGAAGCTGGTCGAGCGCATCATCGTGATGCGCGAGCGCGAGAAGATGCCGGACCGCCGCAAGGGCTACACCCAGAAGGCGGTGGTCGGCGGCCACAAGGTGTACTTGCGCACCGGCGAGTATGACGACGGCCGTATCGGCGAGATCTTCATCGACATGCACAAGGAAGGCGCGGCACTGCGCTCCTTCATCAACAACTTCGCCATCGCGGTTTCGCTCGGCCTGCAATACGGCGTGCCGCTGGAGGAATATGTCGACGCCTTCACCTTCACCCGCTTCGAGCCGGCGGGCCCCGTGCAGGGCAACGACAGCATCAAGTACGCGACCTCGATCCTCGACTATGTGTTCCGCGAACTCGCGGTCAGCTACATGTCGCGCTTCGATCTCGCGCATGTCGATCCCTAGCGAGTCCAACTTCGACGCGATGGGCAAAGGCGTCGAGGAAGGCAAGCAGCCGGAGGGCAGCAACAAGTATCTGTCCAAGGGCCTGACCCGCTCGCGCACGGATAATCTGGTCGTCATGCGCGGCGTCGACGTCGACGCCCGCGGTTCCGGCAACGTCACCGCGATCGGCGGCCACGGCCCCAGCGCCCGCGCCTCCGACGCCCATGAAGGCGCGGTCGCGCTGAAGCAGGAAGCCAGCCACGACCTGTCGCCGACGGAAAAGCTGGAAGCGCTGCAGTGGAGCAAGTCCGGCAGCGCCGCCGTGGCCGTCGCCCCGAGCAAGGCCGAACGCCGGGCGGAAGCGAAGGCAAAGGGCTACGAAGGCGAGATGTGCGGCGGAGTGCGGCAACTTCACGCTGGTGCGGAACGGGACGTGCATGAAGTGCGATACGTGTGGAAGCACGACGGGGTGTAGCTGAGCTATTACGATCGTCATGCCCGGGCTTGACCCGGGCATCCACGACACAAGGGGCGGCCGAAAGGCCGCCCCTTTTTTGCTAATCACGACACGCAAGTACCGGCAAATCGTCTTTCATCGCATGCGCACCAAGCGTACAATGGTTGTCCACAGAGCGCAGCACAACTAATTTGACCAACGAGAATTTTGATGACCGAAATAGTCAGCCTCAATTCTGAAAATGAGCCCGCAGCAAAATTCTTGGAACCTTACCTTCAATCCGGAAATCTTAACTTCCTAATCGGATCGGGCGCCTCGGCTCCAGCTATCAAAACGGCAGGAAACATCGAAGCTGATATCAACACCCTATTGGCCGCAAACAATGACGCTGAAGCCAATAAAAAAAGCCTCGAATTCATCACGGCAATCAGCACCGCAAACTCCAGACTCTCAATGACATGGGGCCCTACTCCCCCAGCAATTGTAAAGGTGAGAAAGAACTATGTTAATTTCCTATCGTCTATCGACAAGATTCTCTTTGCGCGAAAGAATATTCTTCTCTCACGGCAAGCCAACATTTTTACTACCAACTACGACATGTTTCTTGAGCATGCCGCGAGCCGAATTCCCGGATTGGTGTTGAACGACGGCTTCGACAGATCGTCTGTGACCAAGCTCCCAACCTTTGCGCCAGAGCGCTATTTCGACCGAACCTATCGATCTGGTACGTTCTACAGCCATCAAATTGAGATCCCGACCATAAATCTCATTAAACTCCATGGCTCCCTGTCGTGGCGCAAGCGCTCAGATGCTTTGGTACTAGATAGCAAGCCCATTCCTCCGCTCTCATCGACAGATAAGGCCGACCCAGAAAAAGTAGATGCCTTCCTAAAGGAACACTTTCTCATTCTGCCAAACCTACGAAAATTCCACGCCACACTTCTTGAGCGTGTCTATTACGATCTTCTCAGATTATTCTCACGAGCGTTCGATCAACAGAATGTCGCTCTTTTTTCTTTTGGATTCTCCTTCGCGGACGAACACATTCTAGACTTAACCCGAAGAGCACTGCGAAACCCGACATCTCACCTGATTATTTTTGCCTACGATCATAGAGTCAGCTTCCGACTACGAGGCCAAGTTCGCCCAGCAGCGCAACGTAACTGTGCTCTCTCCGGATCCTGCGTCGGTGCTCGACTTCACAAGGCTCAACCAGATACTAGCGTCTATACTACCGGTAAAGACCAATGCTATTGCCTGACCGTTTAGACACTGAAGCGGTACTTCGCGTGGGCGAAGTAACTGCCGTTACGGGCCGAAAGATCTTCATCTCGGTCGACACAGATAAAAACCTCTCCGAACTATTCTTTGACGGCGACGTGCTGCGAAACATCGCCGTCGGCAGCTACATCGATATCCGCAAGGGATTTCTCAGCCTGATCGGTAAGGTCGAGGGAGAGAACGCGCGCGGCGAGGACAAGGCTTTCGGTGCGATCAGCAACACCGAGCAGCGCCGAATTGTTTCAGTTGCGCTAGTTGGCTTTCTCAACCATGAAGGAATCTTCTTTGGAGGCACCAAAGAACTCCCGCTTGTAGGAAATGAAGCCTTTCTCCTCACGAAAGAGAAGATACATCAAGTTCATTGTCTGGTCAGCGGAGACGGTCTCGCCATAAACATAGCCCACTCGGAATACGAGGGGTATGACATAGCTCTTCCCATAGACGGGTTGATCAACAGCCATATTGCCATCTTCGGAAATACAGGAAGTGGAAAGTCAAATACGTTAGCAATGATCTTTCAGGAATTCATAGCAAAAATGAGGGCGCAAAACTCGGCTGCATTTAGAACTGTCAAATCATTCTGTTCGACTTCAATAACGAATACACCCGCGACAAATGTCTCACTGAACATAAACAAGTTGTAATGCTTTCGAACTCGAGACACAAATGGAGACAAAATTCCATTGGGTGCGGGTGGATTGAACAACATTGAAATTGTCAGCATTTTGGCCGACGCGACTGAAAAAACACAAAAGCCCTTCCTCAAGCGCGCGCTCTCGCTTCAAAGAAGGTACTTAACTCCGACGACCCGCTCGACTACGCAAAAAACATTCTAAGAAGTCAAATAACTCAAATTCTGCAGATGTCGGATAACTGCGCTTCGACCTATTGATCAATTATCTTAGGCAAGTCTGCCTGATACGGACGAGATGGTCAGCCCATCGAGATCATGATTGATCTAGATTGGCACAACAAGTCCGCCGAGTGCCGCCTCAACCAAACGCACTGGCTTGAAGCAAAACCCGGACCAAATCCCTAATACATTTGTTTACAATCATGAAGACAATTTCAATTTTCGGACGACGCAATCTCTGATCTGATTTCGTTTGCGTATATCCAGCTCATCTACGATGTTCTCTCTAATCGCGCTCAGAATGAACATATTGCTCCTGCGATAAACAAGCTAAAGAGCAAGCAATCGGACATTAGAAAAATCTTTGACCCGGCGATCAAGGGGACCTATTCGAATCCAATGTCGTGGTGATCGCGTTGGGGGACGTTAATTTAGAAATGAAGAAGACTCTGCCCCTCCTGCTTGCGAAGAAGATTTACGAAGACCATAAGAGCCTTGGAGAGGGACACTCCCTTAACATCATCATTGATGAAGCCCACAACATCTTATCCCAAGAGTCCTTCAGGGAGTTAGAGAGTTGGAAGGATTATCGTTTGGAAACGTTCGAAGAAATTATCAAAGAGGGTCGAAAGTTTGGTGTGTTTGTTACGATATCGAGTCAGAGACCGAACGATATCTCTCACACGATAACCTCGCAGGCGCACAACTACTTCATACATCGGCTCATAAATCAGAAGGATTTGCAGTCGATCGCGAGCGCCGTGTCTTACATCGACAAGATAACTGAAGAATCTATTCCGACGCTTCCTACCGGGACATGTATTTTCAGCGGCATAGCCGGACAGATGCCCCTCAAGCTTGAAATTTTCCCATTAGAGGAACAACTGCAACCGAGAAGCTCAACCTTCAGTTCAAGGACATGGTTCCTGCAGCGTAGCGGATTTGCCGACAGCTCCGGCATTCTCTATCGGCGTGCGCCGGGTAGTTTGACTACCCCTTCTTCCACAGTCGAAATCCGCCATCGAACGCGTTGGTGTTGACGCCGAGGCGGACCTTGCGCAGGCAGTTTGTCGATCTTGTCGGCGTTTCCACCGCCCAGCATGACGTAGTCCGGCTCCAGTGCAGCGAGCGGACGCATCAGGACGTCATCGACAGGAGACTATCGAAACCGGCAATTAGTCGCCCAATGTTAGACGGGGTATTTTTCGACCCGAGCTCCAAAGTAAACGTTACGTCCGAAGCTTTCTGATTCCTCAAACTCTATGAAATCGGGCCAATTTTTGTGAGGCTTGCGCTTATGCCGAGGAAAGTTCGGCGTAAGATGAAACGAGCGATTTAGTAGCGCACCGCTTCCGCTTTGGCGGCCTGTTGCTGCCCTGGATGTTTTCTGAGGTTTCCACAAAATGAGCCGTAAGTCGTTCAGCGAAGGAAAGTGCTGCCTTGTGGCGAGTAGGCTTTGGAGAGGATTTCCGTCCCGGTTCTGACTGCGATACTACGATGCCTAGCCAGAGTTCATAGGTATTGGCAGGCCATTTACCCAACACACTATGTGCGCTCCGAAGCCGACTATTCGCGTCGTTTGAAATCCCGACGTACGAGCGGAAACGGCCTTTTGTTTTCATAACCGACATAAAGGAAGTCCTTAACTCGATGCTCTTTGGCAGCAGTACGAGCCTCTCGTAGAGATTTCAGCGGGCCGTACCAATCAACCGCGACCATAAACATATTTGCTGGCATATCCACACCCAATCCATCATAAGCATTATCAACCTATGATAGTACTTGATTGACGCTTGTAAATTGGCGGGTCCAAGGTATTTCGCGATGCCGCTAGGAATGGATCTTCGCAGCATAGAACGGTCCGTGGGATATATCTCCGATGCAGGGATTGTCCGAATGATCGCACTCGCCAACAGCCCAAAGAGTGGATCGAGAAGGCGTAATCCGCCATTCCAAGTGACCAAGTCGGCGGGTTACGCTTCGCTAACCCGCCCTACTCGCTGTCTCATCGCCCCATTTTCGAAATACACAACCCCGTTTGGCGCCGGGCTGCTGACGAACTCGGCGACAAAGGCGCGCCCGATATCGTCCTGTTCAATCGTGCCAAAACGGCCGGGAATCAGGCGCCCCAACCAGGCCACATAGCGCGGCGTGTGCGCATTGCCTGCGATAATTCCGGGACGAAAAACCGCGAGGCGCTGGAAGCCTGTCCCTTGAACCATCTCTTCCTTCAGCCCCATGACGCGCACATCGCGAATCCTGCTTTTCGCGCTGCTTCCCACGGCCGAGAGCAGAGCAAACCGTGTGATGCCCCCGGCCCGACAACCGCGGGCAAAGCCACCGACCACGCCAATTTCGAGGGCCTTTAATTCCTCCTCGCTCCACTTCATGCTGCCTTGACCGACGCCGACACAGGACGCCCCATAGACGGGATCGCCTTGCGCAACCATGCCCTGCGCAAGCTTGCTCACTTCTGCCGGAAACTGGGCAGCTGCCGTATCCAGGACCACCTGCCGCACACGGGGACCAGCGGTCGCCGCAATCGCCCTGCGATTGACCATCACGACTTCAGCGCAGGACGGCTCCACAGCCAGTGCGCGCACCACCGCAGCTCCCACCTGCCCCGTGCCACCGATGATCAAGACACGAAATGTCATTTTTCGCGGCATCCTACTTTGCCAGCCCGAGCGACTTCAGCGCCTTGCCGTTGTCCTCGTTGTCCGCCTTCATGAATTCCGCGAAGCCAGCCGAATCCAGATAGAAGATCGTCAGCAAGCGTAGCCCGGATGAATTAGGCCGTGTACCTATAAAACCCGGCGGCATCATGTGACTGGTGACTACGTCCGCTTTGCTCCTATAGCGACCAGTTTGTGCAGCGGCGCAATATGTCGCGAAGGGCCATAATCGGACTTCCGTAAGGTCACGCTGCAAGGGGCGTTTGCGTTCAGACGGGGCGTGGCGTCGCCGCCCGCAATTGAAACTCTTATGGAACTAGGTCTGTGGCGCTTTTATTTTCCAGGGAGTTCGCCGGATTCAGCGCCGCATCATCATCTGTGTGTTCATCTGCATCATCTGCCTGTTCGACTGTTCCATCGCCCACATCTGCCGCTGCATGCCCGCCTCCTGCGATAGCCGCATCCTTCTATTATCATCCAGGCATTGCACATAAGCCGGCGTTCCCGGTTTCAGCCCCGCGCTGCGGCAGGCCGCGTCGTCATTGGCTGCAATCTGCTCGGCGGACGTGAAGCAGGCGCCCAATGGAAGCGCGGCTGCCACGATCAACAGAAGCCGTAAAAAGTGCATTTCCTTTCCCCCTCTCTTCTGAAGCTTCCATCTTATAGACGCAACCAAGGCGAAATTTCGGTTCGCCAGCACTCAACTCGCAAATAGAGTGTTACTTCTGTTCGCTATTAATGGTTGAGTAGTATGCGCCTGATTCCAATCGATCAGCCAGCAAGCGTAGGGCGGATTAGTCGAAGACGTAATCCGCCGTTCTGCGCGACCGAGGCGGCGGGTTACGCTTGGCTAACCCGCCCTACTCACTATTCATTCACTTCATTCACTCACTTCGTCAGCCCGAGCGACTTCAGCGCCTTGCCGTTGTCCTCGTTGTCCGCCTTCATGAACTCCGCGAAGCCAGCCGAATCCAGATAGAAGATCGTCAGCGCGACACGTTTCGTTATTGTGCCCTACTTGCCCCCAAAAGACGCATGTCAAGAAAAAGCAAGAGCTTCCCACGCCTCCGCCGCTGGCGGCGCGGTGCACGGTGGGCGCGACGGAAGCTCGCGAGAGCACCGCGGGCGGCTCGGATCGTTGGCGTCGTGGCGATACTGCTTGTGCTCGTCGCGCTGACGAACCTTGTCTATCAGGTGATCCGCAAGCCGACTGAGCTGTTTGCCTTCGTTGGCCATGCGCTCGACAAGGAGCCGGCCGAGACGTGGCGGCAATACGGGCCGCTCTTCCGCGCCTATTCCACCAGTACGATCACGCCCGAATTGCTGGCCGCGCTGGCGCAGGTCGAGAGTTCAGGCAACCCGGTGGCGCGCACCTACTGGCGCTGGCGATTAAGCCTGAATCCTTTCGCGATTTACCGGCCCGCCTCCAGCGCCGTCGGCCTCTTCCAGATGACCGATGCGGCCTACGCCGAGGCCGCGCGGTCCTGTGTCCGAGAGAATGCGGTCACAAATACCGGCTGCGGGTTCACCAGCCTCACTATCCGCGTGATCCCGAGCCATGCCATTGAGCTCGCGTCCGTGTATCTGGCTCGCAATGTCGCGGCGGTTCTCGCCCGCGTCCCCGATGTGCCGGCAAGCCTGCAGCAGAAGCAGGATCTCGCCGCGTTTATCCATCTTTGCGGCGGGGGTCCCGCCACAGCCTTCGCGCGCCGCAACTTTCAAATGATGCCCGGCGAGCGGTGCGGCGATCATCTCGTCACAGCCTATATCGTCAGGGTCAATGCGATGAAGCGGCAGTTCAAGCGCCTGGCGGCCGATGGCGGGTTCCAGAATTAACCTGCAGAGCGCACATCAAGCTTAACGCGCGAGTTTGGTTGCTACACTACGCAAGCCGAATAGATTCCGATTACCGGACGATTTCCCCAAGTCATCCGGGTCCACGCCAGCGAAGCCGCCAGGCGAATTGCCCTCTGCCTGGCGGCTTAGTTTTCGGCTCTCGGCGGGTGTAGCTCAATGGTGGAGCGTTGGGTTCCAAGCCAAAGAGGCCGAGTCGATTTCGCGCTTCCCGCTCCTCATCCCCGAACGCGTTCAATGCGATTTATTCAGTGGGAGATGCTTATGCCTATGTCGCGCAAGCCCATTAGCGAAGTCGTTCTCGAGATCACTGACATCACCTCTCGACCTGTCATGGCAGAGAAACAACAAGCCGACAGCTACGCCCTCAAAGTGAAGGCAGCGATGACACGACTGAGCGAGAGCAAAAGCAGCCCGTAAGGACGATCAGCCGAAGGCATAATCCGCCGTTCTGCGCGACCAAGTCGGCGGGTTACGCTTCGCTAACCCGCCCTGCTCGCTGCTCTCATCGCCCCATTTTCGAAATACACAACCCCGTCTGGGGCCGGGCTTGATGAATTCGGCGACAAAGGCGCGCCCGATATCGTCCTGCTCGATCGTCCCGAAACCGCCCCGGAATCAGCGCCCCAACCAGGCAACATAGCGCGGCGTGTGCGCATTGCCTGCGATGATGCCGGGACGGAAAATCGCGAGGCGTTGGAAGCCGATCCCTTGAACCGTTTCTTCTTTTAGCCCCATGACGCGCACATAGCGAATCCTGCTTTTCGCTGTGCTTCCCACGGCCGAGAGCAGCGCAAACCGTGCAATGCCTCCGGCCTGGCAACCACGGGCAAAACCACCGACGACTCCGATTTCGAGGGCCTTCAATTCCTCCTCGCTCCACTTCATGCTGCCTTGACCGACGCCGACACAGGACGCCCCATAGACAGGATCGCCTTGCGCCACCATGCCCTGCGCAAGCGTGGTCACTGCTGCGCGGAAACTGGGCAGCTGCCGTATCCAGGATCACCTGCCGACGCGGGGTCAGCGGTCAGCGGAATCGCCTTGCGATTGACCATCACGACTTCAGCGCAGGACGGCTCTGCCGCCAGCGCACGCACCACCGCGGCTCCGACCTGCCCCGTGCCACCGATGATCAAGACACGAAACGTCATTTTCGCAGCCCCTTACTTTGCCAGCCCGAGCGACTTCAGCGCCTTGCCGTTGTCCTCGCTGTCCGCCTTCATGAACTCCGCGAAGCCAGCTTAAATCAAGCCGCAATCAAACAGAAATCTCTTCAGAGCCGTGCTTCTCGCAATCAAGTCGCCAGATGGCTATGCGGCCCGCTCCGCGTGCTTCGACATCACCATTGCGGTCCAGGTGAAACCGGCGCCAAGACGCTCGCGCGTCGCATCGGGCTGATAGATTTCATGCGGTGTCGCCGCATGCTCGATCCGTGCGGCGCGCTCACGGTGTCGCCCACAAATCATAGACAAGCGGTTGCGCCCGATGACGCCCGCGACCGCCGGCCCGGAATGGATGCCGATCCGCAACTTGAGGGGTTGGCGCCGCAACGGTCTCTCCTTGCACCGCGGCCCTACTCAAGGGCGTACATCCGTGCGTCTCGCGCGTCATGCGGGGCTGCACCGCCGCGCGTACGCCCTCGCGCGCGCTGACGCAGTCAGCGATGTCTTATCTTCCCGCGTCGCGCGTTACGAGATCGTCCACACCGGCGAAAAACCGGGTCAGCATCGCCACCGTCTCCGTCGCACCGGCGCGCGTCCGTTCCTCGACACGGAAAGCACGCTGACCTCTCCTCGACCACCGACATGCGTCGCATCTTGCACGCGCCTCGGCCTCGGGGAGCGCAGCGTCGCGCGCTGCCGCCGCGCGGCCGATCCGGGCCACGCGAGCGGTCGATTCCGCGCATCCGTCGTCGCGACACAGCTCATGCGATTGCCAGTAGCCGCCCCAATGGGCGCGGCGGTGATACCAGGGACGTCCCACATAGTAGCTCGACCGGTACGAGGTCAGCACGAACGGCACGATGGGAACGTCGATCTCGTCGCATGAGTCGGGCATAGATAGACGTAGCGGTCGGGTGAAGATATTGGAGATATCGCGACGACGCCCAGAACCACGATCATCCGACCAGCTCACGTCGCACCAGGCCTTGCCTCTGAAGCCACCAGTGGATGTTGACACCGGGATGCCGCCGGGAATGCGGTCGACCGTCGGCAAAGCCTTCACCGGGCCCTGCCTTGAGGCTGACCGTGGTGGTGACGATGCCCGGCGCCGCCAATGCGGCGGTCGGCATCAGCAGCATGGCAAGCTGCGATAAACAATCCTCTTAGTTTCATGGCGAGTTCCTCCTCTTGAGTCGGAACGCCGTAGCGAAGCAGGCGTTCCCCAGAGGAGTGGTCGCGTTAGCCGAATGATGCAGGCGTCTCGCAGGGCGCGAGACGCGCCGCTTTTGCTTGTCATTCCGGGATGCGCCAATGGGTCGGTCGCGTAGCGAGTTGCCCGGAGAAATCGCAGGGCGGATAGCGCAGCGTAATCCGCCGCTCTCTCATGACAAGCCGGTGGGTTACGCTGCCGATGCTAACCGAGGCGATCCCTTGACTGGCGCATGGGCAGGTCACTGTCGGTCGGGCAAGGGCCATCGAATCTGGTATAAACGCCGGATGCATCCCGATGCAGCCAGCCCCCTCCTGCCACTCGCCACCTTGGCCGCGGGCGTGTTTCTGCTGGTCGCGCCCCGCATCGTCAGCGTCGCAGTGGCGGTCTATCTGATTGTCACGGGTCTTCTCGGGCCTGAACGCGATCTACCACTTCTTCCGATAGGTCCGGAAAGCGCGGGACCGATGCCCGCGCCTCGCCCTGCTGTCCTTAGCTTTGTGGGGCTGGCGTGGTAGCCGGGGGACTCAGGATGGCTCCTCCAACCGAAACAGGTCCCACAAAGTTCGGCTGGCGAGCCATCTTCTTGCGCATGACGCGGGATAGCCGGTTACGCGCGTGCTTTGTCGGAATGGAAGAAGTTACCTCCGGGGGTAATGCATTTTTCAGCGAGTCGACCTTCGCGATCAGCGTGGAAATCTGAGCAGAGATCTTCTTCACGTCTGCATGTTCATCCGATATCTGAGCGGATATTTTCTTCACGACGACCTGCTCATCCGCGACGCTCTGTCTCAGAGAAGCAAGCGCAATTGAATCCTGCTGAAGAAGCGCTGCGTTTTGCTGCAACAGGGAGCTGTTCTCCTGCAGGGCGGCAACGTGTTGCTGCTGGGCGGACTGAACATCCTTCGATGGGGCGCCAGCCAAATCCGCCATGAAATCGGAAACTTTCTGGTGCGGAATCAGCTCGGCCAACATGCTGATATTCGGCAGGGCAAAATCGGCAGGCGTCATGGTATAGACGGCCGCAGTACTGTTTATTCCAAGCGCGATCACCGACAGCGCCAGGATCGATTTCCGGCTCGACTGCTTGCCCGGCGCCGTGGATACGGGTTGTTCGCCTTGGCTCTGCTCTTCCGATGTCTTGGTCACGGCAATAACCTCAATGAGTGAACAAAAAAGGAGCCGTCGCCGGATCGTCCCTCGCGACGGCTCCTTGATGCGGCACCCAACTAGAACTGCCTGAGACTATAGGATGATCAGATTAATTCGGCGTTAGCGCCTTCGTCGGCTGGCATGAGCCGCAAGCGTTGCCGGTTGCGCTTCCCATGTGATCGGCGCAGGCGCTCCATGGCGTCGACCCGACAACTCCAGCACCGCCCCGGATTTCGCTGCGCTCCATCCGGGCTACGCTTGCTATAACAATCTCCTTCGGCTGGCCCTTGGGCGCCGCAAAGCCGCGCCACACACCACGGCCTTGTTCTCCATCCGACTCCATTTTGTTCGCAAAGAACGAATCGGAATCGTGCAAATCAGCGCGAGCCAATTCTTAACAACGCGTTTGCTTCGTGCTCGCAGGTAGCCCGGATGGAGCGCAGCGCAATCCGGGATCACTCCGACACCGCCCCGGATTTCGCTTCACTCCATCCGGGCTACGCCTGCTACGCCCGCCCGCCGCGCGTAACCCGCATCGCTGCCCGCTGATTTGCTTCGCCCGCAAGTCAAAACTAGCCGCATCACATGCGGCAAAACAACACGACGGGCAAATCACCCAAAACCTGTCCAGTCCTCTTGCTGAAAATATTTCGCTTTCGTTGTCGGGCAAATCAGTGGTTTGACTCCGGCCGTCTCACCCGATGAGAGGGGCGTTGCGCACGTCACGAACGCGCGGTGGGATGCGGTGGACGTGGAAGGCGCGCGAGACGCACGCGCCTGATGCGTACGGCGAAGTCGCGTGGTTCGGGCGCCGCGGTGCTGGCGCTAAGCTTGCGATAAGAAGCGCAGGCGACGGAGGCAAAAGAGCCGTTCTCCGGGAAGAGCGCGAAGTAAGCCGTAAAGCCACTGCGCAGGGAAGGCCGGGATGCTCCGCCTGTACCTGTATGCTCGTGTGCGCTTTTGCCATGTGCACTGGCACGCGAGACCGCGGGTGCAGCAAGCACCCGGTCTTCCCTGCGCCCTCTATTCAAGAGGAGGGCAACGAAATTGCAAACCTCGGGCGGAATGCGCCGCGAGATCGCGGAAGTGTGGACCATCACTATCTCGCCTGTAGCCCGGATGAAGCGAAGCGCAATCCGGGACCTCTCCAACACCGCCCCGGATTTCGCGGAGCCTGTCATCACTGCGCGAGCGCAATTGCGCTCGTCGTCGGGCGCGCATTCGCGCGACCCGTTGGCTCCATCCGGGCTACGCTCGATTTGATTGTGAACAGCTATGATTCTCTTCATGGTTGCATCCCTACCAAGACGCTTTCGCTGTTGGGGCCAGGCCTCAAGACGCGTGGTGTGGCAGCCGGCACACACTTCGGTCTTAAGCACGTCGTCGCTCGCGAAAGAGCCGCACTGTTCACAGACTTGCCGCAAATGCGTGTGGAACTTTCATGGGGACAATTAGCTGAGTATCAATCCATGCGTTTGTCAGTTCTATCGACCGCCGTCGCCGCGCGCGCCGGCGTGCTGTGTTGTGTCTTGTTGATGGTGACAGGCACTCAAGCGCTCGCGCAGACGTCGGCCACGGACAATCCGAGCCCGACCGCAGCGCAGCCCTCAGTGCCCGCGCAGGAAAAGCCTGCGGCCGCGGCCGAAGAGAAACCGCCTGCCGCGGACGACAAGCCCGTCACCGTCGAGCAGAAGCCGGCGCCCTCAGAGGAGAAACCAGCCATCGCGCAGGACAAGCCCGCGGCGGTGGAGGAGAAGTCGGCTGCCACGGACGACAAGCCTGCCATCGTCGAGCAGAAGCCGGCCCCCGCCGAGGAAAAACCAGCGGTTGCGCAGGACAAGCCCGCAGTGGTTGAGGAGAAGCCGCCTGCCGCGGTCGACAAGCCTGCCATCGTCGAGCAGAAGCCGGCTCCTGCCGAGGAAAAACCAGCGGTTGCGCAGGACAAGCCCGCAGTAGTCGAGGAGAAGCCGCCTGCCGCGGTCGACAAGCCTGCCATCGTCGAGCAGAAGCCGGCCGTCCCGGACGCGAAGCCTGCGGTCGTCGAGCAGAAGCCGGCGCCTGCCAGGAAAAAAACAGCGGGTGCGCAGCAGAAGCCCGCCTCGAAACAGAAGTCTGCCGCCAGGCAATCAGAAAGCGCTGTCCGCAGCGCAGCGGCAGAGCCCAGTAAACCGGTGCAACCGGCCAGTGCAGCCCACAAGCCCCGCGCGCGGACCATGGTCATGCTCTGCACCCAGTTCCGCACCTACAATCCGTCATCCAAGACTTACCGGGGCTACGACGGCCAGACGCATTCTTGCCGATAGGCCGCGGGTGCGGCTTTCACGCCTGACAAGCCGTCCACAGGGTAGACTTATGGGTTCACGGCCCAGATCGCCGGAAGTCAGATTTTTCCGGCTTTTGCGCCGCAAACTCGCCGTAATTGTCTCACCAGACTACCTTAAGTTTAACCTCTCAAATCGCGGTTATAACGCGAGGTAATGAGTAATGAAAATTCTTGTTTCGGCCATTTTCCTTGCCATGTCGCTCTCGACGTCGCCACGGATGGGAATCGTCACGGGTGGTGCGACTGGCACCTACATCAAGATTGGCGAGGACATCAGGAAGATCGCTGAACCGAGCGGCATCTACCTGCAGGTTCTTAAATCGGCCGGCTCTATCCAGAACGTGTTCGACGTTCGCAAGAAGCGCGGTGTCCAACTCGGTATCGTGCAGTCGGACGTGCTCGAATATATCCGCGACATTTCTGACGACCAGGAACTGAAAGTTATCGCCACCAAGCTTGCTGCCGTTTATCCGCTTTACAAGGAGGAGGTCCACGTTCTCGGTGATCTTTCCTTGAAAACGCTGCACGACTTGCAAGGCAAACGTGTTGCGATAGGTCCTCAAAGAAGCGGCACATACCTGACTGCAAAGACGATTTTCTTCCAGACGGGAATCACGCCGTCGAAAGAGGTATTTCTCGGCGGCAAGGAAGCGCTGGATTCGCTGCGCAAGGGCGAAATCGATGCAATGTTCTATGTGGCTGGCGCGCCGGCAACGCTCTTTTCGGAGAACACAACAGTCGACGATAAATTCCAGCTCATCGGGTTGGACGACAAAGCCCTCGACAGCTATCTCACGGCAGTCATCCCGGCTGGCACATACAAATGGCAGGAATCCGAGGTGAGAACGGTAGCGGTCAAAGCCGTTCTGATAACGTTCAGCTACGCTGGCGAACAGTGCCAGAATGTGGCCAAGGTGGCCAAAATTATCCGCGAGAACAAGGCTTGGCTGGATGTCAACGGACACCCGAAATGGGGCGAAGTGAATCTCGACGAGAAACTGCCGAAGTGGCCGCAATATGAATGTGTGGCGGCAATGCAGGAGCGCGCGCAGCAGCCCAAGCCAAAGGGCCCGGATATCAAAATCGTTCGCTAGATCAGCAAGTAGCCCGGATGAGCGCAGCGATATCCGGGGCCACTCTAACACCGCCCCGGATTTCGCTTCGCTGCATCCGGGCTACGCTCGCTATCACTCACTTCATTCACTTACTTCGCCAGCCCGAGCGACTTCAGCGCCTTGCCGTTGTCCTCGTTGTCCGCCTTCATGAACTCCGCGAAGCTTAGCCGAATCCAGATAGATCATGTCGAAGCCGCGCCTGTTCATGAACTCCTTGAACTCCGCGCTGTCCCAGATCTTCTTGATCGCGGTCTCGTACTGCGTGGCAATCTCCTTCGGCAGGCCCTTGGGCGCCGCAAAGCCGCGCCACACACCCTTGTGCCACTTGTGACCCGTCGCCTCCTCGGTGGTCGGCACATCAGGGAAATTCGGCGCGCGCTTGGGTGAGAAGAACACGAGGCTGCGGATACGCCCCGCCTTGATCAGCGCCTCGGCTTCCGGCATCGAGCACGCGACGAAGTCGACGCCGCCGGCCGCGAGATCGGTCAGCGCGGTCGCAGCACCGGTGGACGGCACCCAACGGATCGAGCCGGGCGAAACGCCGTCGGCCTGCATCAGGCCGGCGAGCGCGACATGCCAGCTTCCGCCCTGCCCCGTGCCCGAGGCCACCACCTTGTTCGGGTTCGCCTTGATATGCGCGAACAGCTCCTTGACGTTCTTGTAAGGCGCGTCCGCCTTCACGTGGATCGCGGCGGGGTCCTGGTTGACCAGCGCGAGCGGCGTATACTTCTCAAAGGTGAGATCGGTGAGCCCCACCCAGTGCATCAGGTTGATCTCGAGCGTGATGAGACCGAACGTGTATCCGTCAGGCGCGGCGGTGGCGATCGCCTGGTGGCCGACCACGCCCGACCCGCCCGTGCGGTTCACGACGTTTACCGGCTGCTTGAGATCGCGTTCCAGCATGTGGGCGATCTGGCGCGCGACCGCGTCGGTGCCACCGCCGGCGGCCCACGGCACGATCAGCGTGATCGGCCGCTCCGGGAAGGCCGCTTGCGCGTTTCCGGCTCCGAGCAGGCTTGCGGCCGCAAGCGCGAAAAGCGCAAAATTTCTGACATGGCGAAACATTCGCAAATCCTCCCCTTGTTTTTTATGCGCCGGGTGAGACACCGCGACGTGCGCTTATGCGCTATTCGCCATTCGGGCGGCGGAGCGCTGACATGTCAAGGGGAAGTGCCGACACATCGGCGCAACACGCAGATGCGCAACGCCTGAAAGATGCATGACGTCTCGGACCGCGAGGGATGAGCGCAGCGACATCCGGGCTGATCGGCTGACCACAACCTGTTCCCGCATATCGCTTAAGCGGGCGACTTCCGCCCTCCTCACCCGCCCTCCGGCTTGATCCCGGCTGCTTTCATGATCGGCAACAGCCGGCCTTCCTCGCTGTCGCGATAGGCTGATATCTCCTGCGTCGTGGTCGGCCAGGTGGTGGCGCCAAGGTCGGCGTAGCGCTGTTGCACCCAGGGGTCCTTCAGGGCCTTTGCGGTGAGCGCGTTGATCTGCGCGACGATGTCGGGCGGGATGTTGGCGGGGCCGATAAGCGCGGTCCATGAGGTCATCTCGTAGCCGGGCAACAGTTCGGCGAACGCGGGCACGTCGGGAAGCTCCGCAATCCGCTTCTTCGCGGTGACCGCGACCGGCCTGATCGCGCCCGAGCGCACGCCCGGCAGCGAGCCCGGCAGATTGTCGAACAGCATATCGACATTGCCGCCGAGCAGGTCGTTCAGCGCCGGCGCGGCACCGCGATAGGGCACGTGGCGGACCTGGACGCCAGCCATGCTGTTCATCATCTCGCCGGAGAGATGCAACGTGGTGCCGAAGCCGGCGGACGCGTAGGTGTATTTGCCCGGCTCCTTCTTGAACGCCGCGAGCAATTCCTTGAGGTCTGCGGAGAACAGGTCCTTCTTCGCGGTCAGGATGTTCGGCAGTTGCCACATGCCGGAGATGAAGGTGAAATCCTCGCGCGGACGGTACGGGAGCTTGGCGTAGCTGCCGATCGCGAGCACGTTGGAGGCGATGCCGCCGAGCCCGACCGTGTAGCCGTCCGCCGGCGACTTCGCGATCGCGTCCGCGCCCAGCACGCCGCCGGCGCCGGCCTTGTTCTCGACCACGAAGGACTGACCGGACAGTTCGCTCATCTTCTGGCAGAGCACGCGCGAGAGCGTGTCGGTGGCGCCGCCGGCCGGAAAGCCGTTGACATACTTCACGGAACGGATCGGCCAGGCCTCTGCCGCCCGGCCTACACGTGGCGCCAGAAACGGCGCGGCGACGAAAGAGCTGATGGTCGCAAGCGCGCGACGGCGGTCGACGGGTAGCCGCATCGGTCTCCTCCCCTTGCACGCCATGCGCCACGTCGCAGCTTTGCTGCTGTTGTCTCCTTCCCTGCGGTCTTCGATCTCTTGACCGGAGGTGGGGCGCGTTCGGCTGACCTCAGCTTATGAGGTGCGAGCGAGCCTGCAAAGCCTCCTTTTTGCGACAAAAGCCCGCGAGGACATCGCGGGCTTTCCGCTGCCGCCAGGGCGGCATTCTCTATCGCCGTGCGCCGGGCGGTTTGATCGCCCCCTTCTTCCACAGCCGAAATCCGCCGTTGAACGCGTCGGCATTGTCGCCCAGCCGGACTTTGCGCGGCAGATTGTCGATCTTGTCGGCGTTTCCGCCGCCCAGCATGACGTAATCCGGCTCCAGTGCGGCTAGCAGACGCGCCAGGACGTCATCGACAGTGCGTTGCCATTTCTTCCTGCCAACGAGCTTGAGGGCTGCGGCGCCGACGCATTGCTCGAACGTCTTGCCGCCGCGGTACGGCAGGTGAGCGAGCTCCATCGGTTCCAGAATGCCATCCACGATCATCGCGGAACCAAGACCCGTTCCCAGGCCCAGGAACAGCATCCGGCCGCCCTGGTAGCTGCCGATCGCCTGCATCAGCGCATCGTTGACGACCTTCGTCGGGCAGCCGAAGGCCTTTTCGAAATCGAAGCCGGCCCATCCCCGACCGAGATTGTGAGGCTCCGACAAGGGCCGGTTGTTGATCACAGGCCCCGGATATCCGATCGAGACGACGTCATAGGACCAGTCTTTCGTCAGCGCCTTGACCTTCCTCACCATCGCTTTCGCAGAAAGATCAGGACCGGACGCAAACGCGCGTTTGGTTCGCTCTTTGTCGGTCATGAACTTCACGCGCGAACCGCCGACGTCGATCGCCAGGATCGTGTGTCGCGATGCACGCTTGCCGGTTTTCTTCACCATGAGTTCGCGCCCTGCGCTGTCGGACGATCCCAACTGTAGCCGATACTCTGCCGAGGTAGAGAAACAAATAGCACCACAGTTTTGTTCTCTATCCGACTCCATTTTGTTCGCAAAGAACGAATTGGAATCGTGCAAATCAGCGCGAGCCAATTCTTAACAACGCGTTTGCTTCATGCTTGCGCAGCACGGATACCGTGCTTCATCCGTTGGCTCATCCGCGCTACTGCTCAACGTCATATCCTGGTCTCGCGATTAGTCGGTGAGTTACGCTGCGCTAACCCACCGCCTAATCGACGACCTTCTACGCCCTCACCAAACTCACTCCATCATCGGCCGGCCGATCCAAAGCCGGTTGAGCCAGCGCACGGCGAGGTCCGGCTGCCTGCCGCCTTGCAGGCGCGCCAGCGCCTCCTGATAGGGGCCCACCGCGCGCAGGCGCATGGGAAGGCGGGGATAGATGCGCCGGATCCACGTCAGCGCCCGGTCCATGCTGCGCGCTTCGCGTTCGCCGAACTCAAATCCGAACTCCTGGGCCAACCGCTCCGGCAACAAATGGGCCGTCAGCGCGCGATACCATCTGGGTATGCGCAGTCCTGTGGCGCGCCCGGAAAAGATCTGCTCGGCAATGTCGCGGGCGGCGGGGCTAACCGCGAGACTGTCCGACCGCGACATCGCCTCGGTGTAGGCGGTGAACGACGTCCAGTCCGCAGGCAAATCGGCCGGTCGCACGCCGAACAACGCCGCGTACAGCTTCGCCTCGGTCCAGTATTGTTCGCGCTCGCGATCGTTGAGTGCAGGCAAGACAAGGTCATGCGTCAGCAAGGCGGTCTCCACCAGCGTGGCGTGAACCCACCGCAGCGCCGAGACCTCATTGGCGCTGTAGCTCGAGCCGGCTTCGAAGCGGCCTGCCGCCTGCGGCAATGTCCCGGTCACCGCGCCGTGACGCCGATGCAGCCGACGGCTTGCGGCCAGCGCCTGATCGAGCGTGCCGAACACCATCGTGAACGTGATGTTGAAGGTCCGGTGAAACCGGCCGACCGGATCGGCAAAGGTTTTGGAATGCTCCGAAATGGCGGCGGCGACCCAGGGGTGCGCCAACTGCAGCAACAGCGCCCGCCCCGCGCCAAGGAAAATGGCCGCCTCGCGGTCGACCCGCCACGTCAGCGACTCGGGGCCAAAGATTCCCTCGACCGGTCCGGCCGACGCCGCGCGAACGGTGGCGAGACTGTTTTCGAAATCATCGGCGGATAACAACAACGGCATGTCCTCAAGCAAGTAGCCCGGATGAGCGCAAGCGACATCCGGGACCAACTCTAACACCGCCCCGGATTCTCGCTTCGCTCATCCGGGGCTGCACTCGCTGTAGCCCGGTTCGACGCCCGGTCCAAACAGATGTGCAAAAAATGGGTGCGGATAATGAGTTAACGAACCTGGCGATGCTACGCTCGTCGCACGGGATATCGACTTCGGGGATATCGACCTGATGCCAAAAGCTGCCTTTCAGAATGGCAGCACAGTGCTACAGCGCCCCCAGCCGCAGTCGCGTGCCATACCCCCGCCCGTGCCTCATGCGTAGCCATAGCGCCTTCATTTGTTGCTTCGACCAAGCCACGCGCTCCCTGTCATCCACTTCGATAAAGCCTACTCGAACCAAACGCTGCGTGTTCACCTAACTTTTATTTGCCCAGGGTTGCGCGCCACAACGCGGATTGATATGCGCGTTGGTCAGAAGTCCACATCCGCGATCGAACCTCCTGAGACACCGTCGACACGATACCCGCAAGCATGATCTCAAGAGACCAGATACCTTCGGTGGCCCTCCCTGTGCGGAGTGGGCGCTTTCTGTTGGAGCATTGGGGCTTGCTCATCACCGCGCACATGGCCTCCCCAACCTGAGTACAAATCCGTGAGAAAGCCGACCTTGCGCGATCCTTCGGAGGATTCGCCGGCCGCGTCTGAGGCGCGCCAGAGCAACTTGCCGACTGCCGACGGGCGTTCTGCCGACGTGGAGATGGCCCGTGTGCTCAGGACCGAACCGCTTCGCATGGCATTGGACCCCTCCGGCGGCGCGATCGCCCACTGGCAACATGAACCATTGCACGACGTCGTCGAGCCCATGACCCATCACGTCATCATGGCTTACAACGGTATGATGCAGCGCATGGAGCGGCGGTCAGGAAGATCGGTTGCGATTGGAACGTTTCGTCCCGGGGTCGTGATAATCATTCCGGAAGGATCAAGCTCCCGATGGGATATTCCGAAACCTGTCGATGTCGTTCAGCTCTATCTTCCGCATACAATGCTCGAGCGGGTTGCCCGCGAAGCCGACACAGCTACACCAACCAATCTCCTGGAGCGAACGGCGCATCCCGATCCCATTACATCCCGATTGCTCTTGACCGCGGCCGATGCCATGGAGGGCAATGGGGCCCTGGATACGCTGTTCAGGCAGCAACTGACAGACCTCCTGGCCACGCGCCTGCTGGCTGCGCACACCGGCTCGCCAACCACGTTCCAGCCGACCATGGGTGGGCTGTCGCCGAAGGTCCTGCTCCGCGCCATCGAACGCCTGCGCTCTGACAGCGATGCGGACGTATCACTTGCGGCGCTGGCTTCGGACGCCGGCCTGTCACGCTTCCACTTCTGTCGCGCCTTCAAGGAAAGCACCGGGCTTTCACCTCATGCCTGGCTGCGCCAATACCGGCTCGAGCAGGCAATGAACATGCTGCGCGACACCGACGCATCGGTCGTGTCAGTCGCAGCGGCGCTTGGCTATGCGTCCCAAACCGCCTTCGCAGCGGCGTTCAGGAAGCTGACCGGCGAAACCCCAACCGATTGGCGCCGACGCGTGCGATAGCAGCAATCGCTCTGCAACCTATGCCTCCCAGACGGCCTTCGCTGCGGCGTTCAGGCGATTGACCGGCGACCCCCCAATCAATTGGCGACGGCCACGCACGCCAACAGCAATCGCTCTGCAAGCATGTCAATCGCACTGGGGCGGTTACACGCCTGGTTCGCTAGATCACCGCTGTAATCCACGACGACAACAGACGGAGACAAAATATGGTCGGGAAGAGTTTCGTCAGCCAGCTTGCAATCACGTTACGACGGAAAGTCCTCGCTGCCGCAATCGTGTACGCGATCTCTGTGATCGTTCATCTTACTTCACCAGTAGGCGCCGGCACGGAAATTCCAACGCATTCCGCTCCAAGGACCAATCCCCTCGAACTTCGCAACACTATTCACCTCGGCCATTCCGCTGGCGGCGGTAACGCGCTTACGGCTGAGAAATCAAACCAAAGGAGCAAATGACATACGACTCGTCATCATGGGGCGGGCTCGATGGCAGTTGTCGTCACCCGCCTTGTGCGCAGTTGCGCACTGGGGCGGGTGACCCAGTATTCCAGAGACCTCAATGATTGAACCATAGCCGAGCGTACTGGATACCCCGCTTTCGCGGGGTATGACGAACTCGATACTTGAAAAATGAATCAGCCCGTAGCCCGGATGAGCGAAGCGCAATCCGGGACCACTCTAACACCGCCCCGGATTTCGCTGCGCTTCATCCGGGCTACGGCCGATCAAACCCTACCGCTGCCTTTGCGCCAGATAGAACCCCGCCAGCACCGTGACCAGCCCCGCCGCCTGCAGCGCCGTTGGCGGCTCGCCGAGCAGGAGCCAGCCGATGAGGATGGTCAGCGCCGGCACGGTCGCCGGGAACACCGCGGCGCGGGCGACGCCGATGGTCTGGATCGAGAACGCGAACAGATACAGCGCGGCGGGGCCGGCCAGGATGCCCTGCGCCAGCGCCTGCAGCGCGTTTTCACCAAAACCGAGCGCCGCCACGCGGGCGAAGCCGCCGAAGGCCGCATAGATGGGCAGCAGCGCGAGCGACAGCACGCTGATGACGGTGGCCGCCGAGAAGGCGTTGACGCGCCAATGCCGCAGCAGCGTGCCGAACACCGCGAACATGAATCCGGTCAGCACGAACAAGCAGATCGCCGAGCACGCCGTCGGGACCGATATGGCCGATCAACTCGGCCCCGATCACCACGAGGCCGCCGACGATGGCGACCGCCCCCAGCACGCGCGAGAGCGGAACCCGCTCGCGGAGAAACACCGCGGCGAGCAGCAGGCCGCCGAGCGTCGCGCTGGAAGGCTGGATGACGCTGCCATGGCCGAGCGGCACGAACAGGAAGCCGGTATAGCTGATGAGCGACATCACAGGCCCGCCCAGCACCATCAGCACCAGTCCGCGGCCCCAGCCGATGCCGCTGAGATTGCCGATGCCGGCGCGAAGCACGAGCGGCAGGAACACGATGCCCGACCACAGGAAGCGGTGCATCAGCAAGTCCGCGCGGCGTGAAGCCGGCCTTCAGCCCGTGCCGTGTCGCCACAAAGCCGAGCGCCCAGAACAGCGCCGCGCCAGCGCCGCACGCGACCCCCAGCAGGGCCGGCTTCGCATCGGATTTTTGGGCTGGAGCATCGCCGCCGCGGGTCGGCTCGTTCATCGCGGACGCTTAACTTGGCCCGCACAGCGGTTCAACCCACGCCCATGCAGGGCTGACGAGCGCATCGGCGACGCTGCCCTTCGCAATTCGCCGTTCACGCGCGACGGGCTGCTGGGTTACGCTAGCTCACCCTGCTCACGGGAAGGATCACCATGAACGAAAATCGATACTATGGCGTTCGGGTCGAGGGCGCGAAATACGGCGTGGGTTTTGGCTCGGCGCTCGCCATCGCGATCTCCTATACCAACAACCACTCGATCCTGTGGGCGATCATCCACGGCATCCTGGGCTGGCTCTACGTGATCTATGTCGCGCTGTTCGGGTGATCGGGCTTGCAGCAAGCCCGGATGAGCTGTCGGCGCGCATTCGCGCGACCCGCTGGCTCATCCGGCCACGCATGAATCACCTTCCGTCATGCCGGACTCGTCCCGGCCATCCACGTCTTTCGCGCTCAATTGGAGCAAAGACGTGGATGCCCGGCACAAGGCCGGGCATGACGAGCAAGTGGCTCGCTTGTTCGCTTCGCTCAGGCCGCCTTCGCTACCTTTTCCGCCTTGTCCGGCGGCGCGGTTTCCATCGCCCGCATGTAGAGATCGAGCAGGCTTTCGCGCTCGTCGCGCTCGTCCTGGTCCTGCTTCCGCAGCTTGATGATCTCCCTGAGGATCTTCACATCAAACCCTTCGCCCTTGGCCTCCGAAAACACTTCCTTCTTCTGCTCGTTCAGCTCAGCCAATTCGCTGTCGATGTTCTCGATCCGCTCGACGAAAGAACAAATCCGGCCGCCGGGAATGGTGACGTCAGACATGGTGCCTCCCTGTTTAATGAGGCCGTGAAAATGCCCGCAAACAAATAACCAATGTGTTAACCTCAGGCGGTTCCCTGCCCTCGCAACCCGATCATCCCCAGAATTGTCCGCATGAACGTGATTTCGATCCAGTCGCAGGTCGCCTACGGCCATGTCGGCAACAGCGCCGCCGTATTTCCCATGCAGATGCACGGGATCGACGTGGTGGCGGTGCCGACCACATTGTTGAGCAACCGGCCGGGCTACCCGACCATCCGCGGCCGGGTGCTCGATGCAGAACTCGTCGCCGATCTCCTGCTCGGGATCGAGGAGCGCGGCGCGGTCGATACAGCGCAAATGATCCTGTCGGGCTATCTCGGCTCGCCCGAGATCGCCGCCGTGGTTGCGGACTTCGTCGCGCGCGCCAAGACCCGCAATCCCGCGCTGCTTTATTGCTGCGACCCCGTGCTCGGGGATCGCGACCGCGGCCTGTTCGTCCATGCCGACATCCCGCCGCTGGTGCGCGATCTGCTGTGTCCGCTTGCCGATATCATCACGCCCAATCATTTCGAGTTCGAATGGCTGTCCGGGACCAAAGCCGCGACGATCGACCAGGTGATCAAGGCGGCGCGCGCGTTCATGGCGCGCGGGACGGTCGTCGTCACCAGCGCCGAGCTTGCCGACACGCCTGAAGGCGAGATCGAGACGCTGGCCGTCGAGCGCGCAAAATCCTTTCGCGTGCGCACGCCAAAGCTGCCGATCAGCCCGAACGGCACCGGCGATCTGTTTGCCGCGCTCCTGGTCGCCGCGCGTATCAGCGGGTCCGACACGCCGGATGCGCTCAGCCACGCCGCCTCCGCCATCTTCGCCGTGCTGGAGCGCACCGCAGCCAGCGGCACCGAAGAAATGCGCATCGTCGAGAGCGCGGAGTGGCTCGTTCATCCGAAGCGCAAGTTCGACGCCATCGCTGTCAGCGGCTCGTAGGGCGGACTAGCGAAAGGGCAATCCGCTGCTGCCATCCCATCGGTGCAGTATCGCACCCTACGCGCTCTGACTTGATCACCTTGAAGCGGGCCAGGACGCCTGGTCCTTCGGCAAGCGCCCGGCTGGATCGTGCACTCGAACCAGATGGGGAAGAGACGCCCCCCAACGCCACAGGACAAGATTTCGACATATCCGGCCGGGCGCCATTCGCGAAGGATGGCACCAGAATTCCCGCAGCGCCTTTTGCAATGAGACGCGTGGCAATATCCCACGACGCGGGTGTCCGGCCGTCGGCGCGATCGTAAGCCCATGCACATGACAGCGCCGCGAGATCGATATCCTCGGCGGCGCGTTCCGCGTCGGTGCGCAGATCGATGATATCTTCGACGTCGACGTTGTAGGAGCAGATGGTGAGCGGGTCGATGCGATGACCGAAGCCATGGCCCATCTCAGTCAACATTCCCTCAATCGTCAGCGCCAGGTAAAGCGCGGGCGTACCGACCGGATTGAACCGTCCGCCCTTCGCCGCAGCACCATCGCCCGACGTCGGCGACCACGCCCACCTTGGATCATGTCCGCGATAGCAGACGCCCTGCCATCTCAAGCAAAGCCGCCAGTGGCGATGTGATCGAGATAATCGCGGACGGCAGCCGCCTTGCCTTCCTTCACCAGGGATCGGCGGTGCGACCGCCAAAGGCCGCGATCGGCTCCGCGCGATACCACGCCATCGCTTGTTTTTCGCCGCCAGCCCAACCGGTAATACGGCCGACGATTTCCAGCATTTCGGTGGCGCGAGCCTGCGTTTTCGGAGCCGAGAGCACGTGTCACGCGATACACCGTCTCGGGCTTGACGCCGATGGTTTCGGCGAACTGCTGCTTGGACATGCCAAAGCGTTCCGCGACACGATCGACGATCACGAAGCCCCTGGGATCGAAGAATTGAGCGACCAGAGGCTTGCTCAGCATTGCGGGTTTATCCGACTTGCGAGCGGCGGCGACGCTGCCCTTGCGCAGCAATTTGGCTCGCGTGGCAATCCCGCGTGTGGTTTTGCCGCCGCGCGTTGGGTGTTTTGATACCGTCATGGTAGCTACCGGATGCCATAAATATATGGCATCCTATATGGCACGAATCCCCGGTTTTGTCCACCTTTTCGCTGGCCAGGTTACTGAGTCCGTAAGGCGGATTGGAGCCCAACGGGTCCGCGCAAAAGCGCGGCCCGTTGACAGGCTCCGGCGCAATCCGCCTTTCACGGATCTAGCCGAGGCGGCGGATTACGCCTTACGGTTAATCCGCCCTATTCGCCGGAGAGAAAAATGAGCCGTTTCTGGAGCAGCCTGACGCACGACCTGAAACCCTATGTGCCGGGCGAACAGCCCCGCATGGCGGAGTTGGTCAAGCTCAACACCAATGAAAGTCCGTTTGGTCCTTCCCCACGCGCGCTGGAAGCCATTCGCGGCGAGGCGGCTGATACGCTGCGTCTCTATCCGGACCCACAGGCGTCAGCGCTGCGGGCTGCCTTGGCCGCCTACCACCAGGTACGACCCGAACAGGTGTTCGTCGGCAACGGCTCGGACGAGGTGCTGGCGCACGCCTTCGCCGCGCTGCTCAAGCATGATGCGCCGTTGCTATTCCCTGACATCACCTACAGTTTCTACCCGGTCTATTGCCGCCTGTTCGGCATCGCCTTTGATGCCGTGCCGCTCGATCAGGCCATGCAGATCCGCGTTGCCGACTATCGCCGGCCGGCCGGCGCGCTCATCATCCCCAATCCGAATGCGCCGACCGGCGTTGCGCTGTCACGGGCCGAGATCGTTACCCTGCTGGAGCAACATCCCGACGCTCCCGTGGTCATCGACGAGGCCTATGTCGATTTCGGCGCCGAGACCGCGATCCCGCTGGTCGCCTCCCACCCGAACCTTCTGGTCGTTCAAACCATGTCCAAGTCCCGCGCCCTGGCCGGCTTGCGGGTCGGCTATGCGATCGGCGACGCCGACCTGATCGAGGCGCTCACCCGGGTGAAGGACAGCTTCAACTCCTATCCCCTTGGCCGGCCCGCCCAGGCCGGCGCCATCGCCTCGCTGGAGGACGAAGCCTATTTTCAACAGAGCCGCGCCCGCGTGATCGAAGGCCGCGAGCGGCTAAACCGCGGTCTGGTCGGGCTCGGCTTCGAAGTGCTGCCGTCCGCCGCCAACTTCGTCTTCGCGCGTCATCCGGCGCACGAGGGCGCGGCGCTGGCCACAGCATTGCGCCAACGGGCGGTGATCGTCCGCCATTTTTCCGCGCCTCGTATCTCCGACTATCTGCGGATAAGTGTGGGCACCGACGGGCAAATCGACCGGCTGCTGTCGGCGCTGTCGGACATCCTGAGCAACTAGCCTGTAGCCCGGATGAGCGCAGCGACATCCGGGATCATTCTAACACCGCCCCGGATTTCGCGGAGCCTGTCATCACTGCGCGAGCGCAATTGCGCTCGTCGCGGGGCACGCATTCGCGCGACCCGTTGGCTCATCCGGGCGACTAGCTACCCGCGCGCTACTGCACGACGTCGAGTTTGACCTTGGCAACACCCTTCCCCACCATTCCCAGCGCGTCGGCCGCGGAATAGGAGACGTCGACAACGCGCCCCTGAACATAGGGACCGCGGTCATTGACCCGTACCGTCACCGACCGGCCGCTCGCGACGTTGGTCACGCGCAACTTGGTGCCGAAGGGCAACGTCGGATGGGCGGCGGTCATTTCCATCGTGTTGAACTTTTCGCCGCTCGCGGTCTTCGTTCCCTCGGTGTAGAAGCTGGCAACCCCATGCGAGGCCGTTTTGATGCCGCCTGCATCCCTGCGCGACGCGAACGAGGTATGCTTTCTCACGGCGGCCACGCGCCGCTTCATCATGGACGATGTCGTTCGATCGTGGTCCAGCGACGCCTGCCGGCTGGCGCGAAGTTCGGATTTTTGGGTGACGACCGAGGACTGCGCGCAGGCCGCAAGCGATGCGGCTGCGAGCGTGACAGCAAGCAGCCGTATGAATTTCCCTGCACGCGCGGCCGGGATCAACGGCGCTTCAAGTTGAGTACGGCCGCTCTGACGTCGACGCACGAAGTACCGGTGCAGCCAATGGAAGACATGTTGCAATCCCCCGCTCGCGCCCCAGCCCAAGCCGAAAACCAACACGCGGCAATGGCGGGACCGAATCCGGGCGGAAGCGGGCCGAATGAGATCAGGCACGGTTTCCACAGCGCAATTCCATTCGAGTGTGATGATTGCGTCACAGCGCGTAGCAAGGCCTGGATGGAGCGCAGCGCGATCTGGGGCCGCCGTTACGCGGTAATTAGGCCGGATTCGCTGCGCTCCATCCGGCCTACGCGTTCTTCAGGAAGTGAAAAATTTCGTTCCATCGAAAAAGCGGTTCGGGCGATTGAACACGGAGATGAACGTCGCGCCGTTGGGAGCATGCGCGACATGGACGTTGCCGCCCGGCCGCCACACGAAGTCACCCGCGCCACAGCTCCCTTCCGCGTCTTCCAGCGATCCTTCGAGCATGAAGGTCTGTTCGAGCGCCGTGTGCTCGTGCAGCGGCACGACCGCGCCGGGCGCCATCTTGAACAGGATGGTCGAGCGCCCTTCGTCGTCCTTGTACAGGATCTTCATCTCTATTCCGTCGAAGTCCGTTGGCTGCCAGGGCATCGACGACGCGGCGACGAAGGTCGACCGAAGTTCGGGCGGATTGACGGGCGAAGGCTTGTTCATGGCTTCTTCTCCGAAAATATTACACCGCTGCGCTCAGGAAATCTCGTAGACCGACACCTTGTCGGCGATGCCGCTCAACGCCACGCGTCTCGGCGCCGGCGTTAGCCCGCTGGTCTCGAGCAGGGCCCGGGCGTGTGCGTTCTCCACCACCGATTCCGTCACCACGATCGAGCGTGAGGCCGCAAGGCCCTGGACGCGCGAGGCGATATTGACCGTCTGGCCGAAATAATCCTGCTGGCCATTGAGCGTGACCGCGAGGCAGGAGCCTTCGTGGATGCCCATCTTCAGGCGCAGGCTCTGATGCTGACGCTCGGCGCCAAGATCGCTCATCGCCTCGCGCATGCGGATCGCCGCGGCAATGGCGCGGTCGGGCGTCTCGAAGGTCGCCATCACGGCATCGCCGATGGTCTTCACGACCGCGCCCCGTTCGGAAGCGATGATCTCCTGCAGCAGCCTGAAATGCTCGTTGACGAGATCGAAGGCGGTGAGGTCACCGACGCGCTCATAGAGCTCGGTGGAATCCTTGAGATCGCTGAACAGGAAGGTCAGGCTCAGGATCTTCAGGCGCTGGCCGATGGCGAGCGTGTCGGTCCGGTAGATATCGCGAAAAGTCTGATTGGTGAGGAGACGCGTTGCCGTGAGAACGGACTTGCGTCGCTTCAGGAGGTCGTCCAGCGCCGGGTTCGCCACCCATACCGCCGGCAACACGCGACCGTCGGTGCGGTTGTCCAACGCCACGCCGCAGCGGCCCGGGGCGCAAGCCAATGGTGTCGACGGGAACCTGGATCTTGTTGAAGATCACCGACAGGTTCTGGCGCTCGCTGGTCTCTTCGCCGCTGACCTCCAGGAACTGGGCCGCATGCGTCACGGGATCGAACACGATCAACGTGCCCTGCGGCACCTGCAGGGAAAGGATGGCCCTTTCGCCTGCCGGCAAGTCGACGATTTCGAGCGTGACGTCGTCCAGCAGCTTCTCCAGATCGTCCGGAAGATCGATCGCCGAACTCCAGAAGATCTGGCGATAATATTCGGCCGCGGACAGTTCGTCGGGATTATGGGCCGCGATCTTTCGCACGCGCGGGCTTACCGTGAAGGTCACCTCGACCAGATTGTCGAGCGTCGTCTCGTAGCCCGCGGCGCAGAAGGCGCAATTATACTGCGCCCGGTCCAGGGTCTTCAGGCTCTTGTTGGCGGAAAGAACCCCGGCGCAGCTCGGGCACATCACGTTCCATGTCATCTCGAACATGCCGAGCCCCACCGCATTCAGCAGGGCTGCGATGACCCGCTCTTCGTCGATGCCTTGCGCGCCTGCGAGATCAAGCGCGTTCATCTTGTTCAAGGCATGATCCGGGGCATCCCGCACCATGCGCTCGAGCATGTCCACAACGGCTTCGTCGGACGACTGACGCAGAGCCGCAAACAACGTCTCGGTTTCGCTCATGCGACAATGCTACCTGAAAGAAGGCCGCGCGAACACCCGCTAACCCATCCCGTGCGCGCATCGTTCCTGGCCCTCGCCGGGCGGCTTGCGCACGGCGCAATTCGCGGGCCCTGTCATTCATCAAGACAAAAAGCCCGCGACGATGTCGCGGGCTTTTTGCACAAGCGGCGATGCAGATGTCGGTCAGCGAATGGCGCGGCCGGTGGTCGGGGTTGGCGTGGCCGTCTCGGCCGTCCGTGTCGTCCGCGGTGTCAGGACGCTGAGTTGATGCGGCGAGGCTGTGGCGGTCGACACCGGGGACTGTTCCCTGACATCAGCGGCGCCCAGCACGCCAACCTGCGCCGCCGATATCGGCAAACCCTTCGCTTCGAAGGTCGGCAACTCCGCCGCAAAGCCGGCAGTGGCACCCGCGATCGAGATCAGGGCGGCGGCCGCGATGGATAGGTAAGTCTTCTGCACTTCAATTCTCCGAGGTGGGATTCGAAGCCACAATCTATACCTCTTTTGTTGCGTTGCGATATCATGATATTGCATTGCAACAATGCAACTCCCTGCACTCAATTAATAGTGAGAGGCCAACCAGTTAGCGGAAGTGCCGCTTGTCATCCGTTCCGGGAGGCATGGGGCGAGCCGCGCGGCACGTCGGTAACGCGCACATTTCGACTATCATCCGCCCACCTCGCTGCATCAGCCGAACGGGAGAAAAGCATGCAAGTCGCAGTCGTCGGTGCCGGAGCGGTCGGATGCTATTATGGGGGACTGCTGCTGCGGGCCGGACATGACGTGACGTTCATCGGCCGGCAGCCGCATGTCGACGCCATCAACGCCCATGGCCTGCTGCTGGACACCAAGACTTTCAACGGCCACCTGCCCGCCAAAGCCGCGACCGACGCAACCGCCCTTGCCTCGCCCGATCTGGTGCTGGTTTGCGTGAAGTCGGCCGATACCGAGCAGGCCGGCCGGTCGCTCGCCGGACGCTTGCTGCCGGAAACATCCGTTCTCAGCCTGCAGAACGGCGTCGACAATGCGCCGCGTCTTGCCGCCGTCACCGGCCACGCTGTCATTCCCGTGGTGGTCTATGTCGGCAGCGAGATGGCCGGGCCCGGCCATGTCAGGCATCACGGCGGCGGCGACCTCGCCATCGGCGCTTCTGCTGCGAGCGAAGCGCTGGCGCAAACGCTTGCAGCCGCCGGCATCGGCATCACGATCGCCGACGACATCGACAGGACGCTATGGAGCAAGCTGATCATCAACTGCGCCTTTAACGCGCTTTCCGCCGTGGCCGGCATTTCCTACGGACCGATGCTGGAGGTCGAAGGCACAAGGGATGTCGTCACACGCGCGGTGCAGGAGGCGACAACGGTTGCCCGCGCCTGCGGCGTATCGATCGGCGACGATCTCCTCGCGCATATCCTGAACATCCCGACCATCATGCCGAACCAGATGTCGTCCACCGCGCAGGATCTTGCGCGCGGCAAGCCCAGCGAGATCGACTTTCTCAACGGCTATGTGGTGCGCAAGGGCGCCGAACTCGGCATTGCCACGCCGACCAATCACGCCCTGCAGGTGATGGTGAAGCTGGCCGAACGGGGCAAGGCGATGTCGCGGAAATAGCCCGCCGATCGTAGCCCGGATGAGCGTTAGCGACATCCGGGACCACGCCAACACCGCCCCGGATTTCGCTGACGCTCATCCAGGCTACGGCAGCGACCGCCTACGCGATCACTCGCTTCTCGAGGATCTTGCGAAAATCCGTTGCCAGGCTGCCGTAATAGCCGGCCAGCACCTCGTAAAAGCTCTGCTCGGCCTTGTCGGTTGCTGCCCGCGCCTGCTGTTCGCAGCGCGAGGCTTTCGTCTCGTACTTCTCCACCTTGGTCTTAAGCTCTGCCACCACCATCGTCGTTACTCCCCGCCACACTCACGCCTAGGATGCTAGGCCGGCAAAGGTCCAAAAGATGGCCGGGCTGAGGAGATTTCGTAGCGTAGCCGTGAGCAAGTCGTGACGGATCGCGCAAGGCGCGCCTAGCGCGCCGGCACCGGCGCCGGCGGCCGCAACAGGCGTGATCGCGCCGCGCCGGTCTTGGCCGCAGGCTTCGCCGCGACGCGCTTTCCGCTGTCGATGGATTCCAGATAGGACGTCAGCGCCCAGGCCGAGCTCGAGCCGCTGGAATAGTGTTTTTGCAGAAAGAGATAGAGCGTGAGGTGAAAGCGGCCCTTGGCGAGCCCGCGCGGGCTGCGATGGCAGGACGCACAACTTTCGGCGAACAGTTTGGGCGCCGGTTTGCCCCGATCGAGATTCTGCGCGACGGCCACCGATCCGCCCAGCGCAGCCATCACCGCAACAACAAGCAGACCGCAGCGCGCTTTGATTGGCGACATCAGTTTTTCCGATAGAAGGAGGCGGATGAGCCACCCGCGGCGGCTCGGGGAAGAAGGCGGAAGATGGCAGGCAAACGCAACCTGCTGTCCAGGCGTGGCTAAAAGTGGGTGCACTTCGGCCAACATTGCGCTCCAATCGGGGCATGAAGCACGCAGCGTAGGATGGGTGGAGCGAAGCGATACCCATCGCTACAGACCGCGAAGATGATGGGTATCGCTTCGCTCCACCCATCCTACGTGGCGCCCTCTCAATACGGCGGCTTCTTCTTTTCCCGCTGCGCCCTTGCCGCCTCCATCCACCACACGAGATCATCGGCAAAGCGCGGAAACGCGTGTGACAGCGCCTTGCCGCCCTCGCCGGCCGGCTTGCCGTCTTCGGTCAGCGTCTGCGCGATCGGCCCGACGGCGATCGAACTCGAAATCACCACCATGCCCATTTCCGAAAGCGTGCCGTGCCATGCCAGCGCCGCGCGCACGCCGGAGAAGCGGCCGGCCGAATAGCTGGCGATCGCGGCAGGCCGCCAGAACCATTCCTCGAGGAAATGGTCGGTGAGATTTTTCAGCCCCGGCTGCATGCCCCAATTATATTCGCCAGTGACGAACACAAAGCCATCAGCCGTGCGGATCTGCTCGGCCAATTTTTCCAGCGCGTCGGGCGCGCCGCCTTTCGGATATTCCTTGTACATCCGGTCCAGCATCGGCAGACCGATCGCCTTGGCATCGATCAGTTCAACATCGTCGCCGCGTGCGGCAAACCCCTCGACGACGAATTGCGCGAGCCGGATGCCCATGCGGTCGGAACGGTAGGAGCCGTAAAAGACGAGAATGCGGTTACTCATGACGCCTGCCCCTTAAGACATTGGATGATGCACTCGAACCATGCGCGCCCTTCCCATGCAAGGCCTTTGGCCCCACGGCAAATGACCTGAAGGCCGCCGCGCGGCACCTGAGGCCGAGCTTCATCGATCAGCGATAATCCCTGGATGAAGCTGCATCTTTTTCGGATTGCCGCACAGAGAGACAATGTCCATCCCGCCTCCGCCGCCAAGGCGATCGGTGGGCGCGGTTACGGGCTTGCGACCGCGCCGAGCGCGGTCATCTTCCTGGCACTAAATGTCGTCCTGCGCTGCGCGAATACACCGCAGCCCGGATGAGCGCAGCGACATCCGGGGCGATGCTGGAGGGGTCCCGGATATCGCTGCGCTCATCCAGGCTACGCACCACGGAAAGTAAACAGCCAACAAAAAAGCGGCCGCGAGGCCGCTTTAATGAGGTGACAATCCCGCTCACCAATAACCGGGTTCGTCGCCGTAATAGGCATAGGAATCGGCGAACGGCGCGGTTGCGATGGCGCCGGCCGTTCCGATCACGCCGGCCGCCAGCCCGACCGGACCGCCGACATAGCCTGGACGATAATAGCCCGGACCGTAATACGCGCGCGGCCCGTAATAGCTGTAGTCATAGCGGCTCGGCAGGCGAACGCCATATCCGCCGCGCAGATAGTTGGAGTTCGGGTAAGTGAACCCGATCATGCCGGGTTCCTGGGTCGCTTCCTGCGACATCGCAGGCGTTGCAAGCGCCGTCGCAAGGATCGCGGCCGCGCCAAGCAGTGTCAGTTTCATCATCGCTCATTCTCCATCTCAATATGAGAACGAACGGGCGAGATGAGATGCTGGTTCCGCAGACCAGTTTCACGGCGCCGTGAGTATCGGAAGCGATCGTCCGTCCGTCGCCGGCAAGAGAAAAGGCCGGCGGGCATTACGCCGCCGGCCTTCTCTTGCAACTGCCGGTTCGGGAGGTCCGGTTCCGCTGCGATTCCACGCCTAATGTTTGACCCTCACATAACCCGCCAGCATCGCCACCAAGCCGAGCAACGCGATGTAACGGGCGGCGGCGCTGAGCAACTCCAAGCTCGGGTGGTCGCCCAGCGAGCGCGCATGATTCCGGCCGCTATCCGGTGGGATTAACCGCGGCAGGGCGGCGATACATCGGCGACTGCTGGTGCTGCCCGGATACAGCTTCAGAATCAAATCCTAGCCAAGGCTGATACTTGGCGCGCCATTTCGGGCCGGGGCCACGCATGTAGTGCAGCTCGGGCCGGTAGCTATCGCGTATGTCCATAACCAGGTTGTGAACGATGCTGGCGAAGTCGGAGACGATCTCAGCCGTCTTGCGAGAAAAACCAGACTTTACGGACCAACGCGCAGAAGCCGGTGCGATCGCACGGGGTCTGACGATGCTTTTCCAGATCATCTTTTTCTCCGTCCGGTTGGATGTGGGCACGGTGATGATTTAGCGGATCGGAGCTGCGGCTGCGCCAGAGCGATTGCCATACCTGGAGAGCGATTGCTGCTAACGCCTGCGCCCCCGCCACTCGCTCAGGGTCTCGCAGGTTCGTCGGGTAGCTCGGCCAATTGTGTTCTTACGCCAATGCCGGTAGCGGATATCACACTATCCCTCGGTATAGGTGACGTGAGGCAGTTTGCAGAAGTAAGTTCCCCACCAGCAGCGACCGACCCAGCTACTTGCCCACGCCATCGACGGCGCGCGCTCCACCGCCGGAGCATTAGCTCATGAATAAGCCGATCATGCGCGAGCCGTTGCAGGAGTATTCGCCCGCCACATCCGAGGCGCGCGCGCCCGTTGCCGAGGCCCGTCCCGATGTGGAGATGGCACGCGTGCTCGGGACCACACCATTTCACATGGCTTTGGATTCCTCCGGTGCCGGGATCGCCCACTGGAAACATGACCCACTACACGACGTCGTCGCGCCCATGACCCATCACGTCATCATGGCTTACAACGGTATGATGCAGCGCATGGAGCGGCGGTCAGGAAGATCGGTTGCGATTGGAACGTTTCGTCCCGGAGTCGTGATAATCATTCCGGAAGGATCAAGCTCCCGATGGGATATTCCGAAACCGGTTGATGTCGTTCAGCTCTATCTTCCACACACAACGGTCGAGCGCGTGGCCCGCGAAGCCGAGACGGACGCTCCGATCGATGTCCTGGAGCGAACGGCGTATCCCGACCCTGTTACATCCCGATTAATCTTGACCGCGGCAGATGCCCTGGAAGGCAATGGGGCCCTGGACACGCTGTTCAGGCAGCAACTGACAGACCTGCTGGCCACGCGTCTCCTGGCTGTGCACACCGGCTCACCAACCCCGGCCCAGCCGACCATGGGCGGGCTGTCGCCGAAGGTCCTGCTCCGCGCCATCGAACGCCTGCGTTCGGACAGCGAAGCGGACGTCTCGCTCGCGGTTCTCGCTTCGGAGGCCGGCCTGTCGCGCTTCCACTTCTGTCGTGCCTTTAAGGAAAGCACCGGGCTTTCACCTCATTGCTGGCTGCGCCAATACCGGCTCGAGCAGGCAATGAACATGCTGCGCGACACCGACACATCGATCGTGTCGATTGCAGCGGAGCTCGGTTATGCTTCCCAAACCGCCTTCGCTGCGGCGTTCAGGAAGCTGACCGGCGAAACCCCAACCGATTGGCGCCGACGCGTGCGTTAGAAGCAATGCTCCGCGCAGGACGGCCCAGCTCGAATGGTGGCGGGGCTCCCGGCAAAGTGCTTGAAATCCGGAGGCGATGTCAGAGTGGTCCCGCTGCGCGCATCCGGGCTACGCCATCGCGCCCGACGACTCAGCGCTCAGCTTCAGCAAGAGATCGGCCCAAGAGAAAAGGCCGGCGGGCATTACGCCGCCGGCCTTCTCTTGCAACTGCCGGCTCGGGAGGTCCGGTTCCGCTGCGATGCCATGCCTAAAAGTTCACCACTACAGTATTAATAAAATCTTAATGATCGGATGTGAGGTGCATCACGGATGGGCAGAACCTTCTGGCGCTAGCTTCGTACCAATAAGAGTAGCTTCGCTTACAGGAGGCCGACATGGCCCAGGTTTATTTCCACTGCTCGAACTCGCGGGAAGTCCGGATCGATCGGTCCGGCGAAGCGGTGAGCGACCTCGCCGAGGCGCGCGACCGCGCCGCCGGCATCGTCCGGTCGCTGATCATGGGGCGCGACGCGGAAGACTGGCGCGACTGGGTCGTGCATGTCAGCGACGATTTCGACGAGGAGATCTTCGTTCTGCCGTTCGCCTTCGTCCTCGGCAAACCGCACTGAGAGGTTGCCATGCTGCCGGCGCGTCCGCCCTTCATGCCGCTGCTCCGCCGCCTCGATGCGATCGTGGCGCGCTGCTACCGCCTGATCGAGCGCGCCCGCGACCCCTATCGTCCCGAGCGCCACTACATGCGCGGCCCCGGCCCGAAGTGGCACGCCAGACATCGCGCTGACGTCGCAGGCGTTGCCCTCTAAGACGCGGCCGACCGCGCACCCGGCGCGTTCTGCGCCAGATCCAGAAATCACCCATCCTTTCGCGCGTTTCCTTGCGCTCCAGTTCCAGCCTCTGGAACCCACAGCCCCAACCTCTCCACGAGATCGCCTTGCTTTGGTCAAACCTCGCTGGCCGTGTGCGGCTTGGACAAGGCTTTCTGGGCAGAGGGTTTTCCACGCCGCAAAGCATGCTCGCCGCCCGATGCGGGTGACATTGGACTGAGCAAGGGACCACCAATGCAATCCACGCCAACGCTGAAAGACACCGATCCGCACGACGTCTTTGCGATCGAATCGCTGCTGCACGCGCATGCCGAAAAGGCGCCACCGCTGGCGCACGATCCGGCCGCCGCTCCAGCGGCGCCGGAAGTCCACGTTACGCCACCGATTTCGGCCAGCGCGCCTACCTCGCAGGTCGAACCGACGTTTCGGGCCCCGGACGCGCGCGATATCCAGCTTGAGAATGTCAGGCCAAGCGAGATCAAGGTGGATGGTCTCAAGCCTCCCGGCGAACGGCCGATGTCCAAATGGGTGAAGCGCGTGGTCATGGCGCTGCTCGGCCTGTGCGGTGCCATGGCTGCCGCGGCTTGGCAGCATTATGGCGATCAGGCCACGGCGATGGCCACCGAGTGGGCGCCGCCCTTCGTGCTGGCGGCATTGCCTTCGGCAGCCAAGCCGGCCGTCGCCGAGCAGCCGAGCGTTCCGGCCACCGAAGCCGCCGCGACAGAGCAGGCCGCTGCGCAACCGGCAGCAGCGACAGCACCGGCTCAGCCCGAACCCGCCGCCACTGCCGCGGCCGCTCCTCTTACGGAATCGTCCCAGTTGCAATCGATGGCGCAGGATCTCGCCGCGATGGGCCAGCAGGTCGAGGAGCTGAAAACCACCATCGCACAGCTCAGGGCGAGCCAGGCCCAAATGGCGCGTGAGCTCGCCAAGGCTTCAGAGGCCAAAGCGGCCGAAACCAGGCCTGCCGAGCAGAACCTGCGGCCCAGGGTGTCGGCGCTGACGCCGCCGGCGCCGCGGCAGGCCGCGCCGCCGCCCGTGCGCAAGCCGAAACCGGCCTATTCCTACTCGCCGTCCTATTCGCCCGCGCCGGTTGCCGCTCCCGCAGCACCGCTTCCGCCGGTGCAGGCCGCCGCACCGCCGCCTGCACCGCCCAAGCAAACGATCGCCGATGACGGCGAGCCGGTGGTACGCCCGCCGATGCCGCTGCGGTAGCAAGCCGGATCAAACGAAGCCTGTTATCCCTGCGCGAGCGCCATGGGCGCTCGTCGCTGCTGCGCGAGCGCACAATTGCGCTCGTCGCCGGGCGCGCCTTCGCGCGCCCCGTTGGCTCCATCAGGCCTTCGGATCACGCGGAACTCAGCTCTGGTGCGGTCCCCGCATCATCTTCATGGCGTCCTCGATATGGCGCCACTCCCTGGCTTCATCGGCATCGCCCTTGCTCTCGCAAGCCTGCGCATTGTGGGCGGCTTGCGCGATCGCGGTGAGGCCGTGCTTCTCCATCATCTGGCGCGCAATCGTGTGGATCTGCATTTCCGACATCATGTCGCTCTCCCAGGGTTCCACCAGTCCACGCCGCAGCGTTTCGATCGTCGCGGCTTCCTCGTGAAACGGCCGAACCGAAAGTCTCGTTCCTCTCGCGGCCACAGATAATTTTTCCGACAAACTAACGGACCGGTTCCACCTGAGGTCGCTGGTCCCCGTAGTATTCCGTCCGCAATCTCCCCGAATATCAACTCGGTCTTCCGCCTGCTATTTTTCAGCGTGAATCGCAATCGCGGGAGTCGGACATGGCCAAAGTCTATTTCCACTACTCCAATTCCGAGGGGGTATGTGTCGACCAGCGCGGCACCGCCGTCGGAAATCTGACCGAAGTGCGCGACCACGCCGCCCGCGTCGTGCAGTCGCTGATAACGGCGCAGGGCCCGGAAGACTGGCGCGACTGGACGCTGCATGTCAGCGACGATCTCAACGACGAAATCTTCGTCCTGCCGTTTTCGTCCATGCTCGGCAAGCTGCATTGAGAGGTCGCCATGCTGGCCATGCAACCGCTGCTCCGACGCCTGACAGAGATCGTGATCCATTGGCACAGGCTGGTCGGTCTTGCCCGCAACCCCTACCGCCCCGAGCTGCACTACATGCGCGGCCCCGGCCCGAAATGGCACGCGAAGCATCAGGGAGGCGCCATTTAGCAGTGCCGTAGCCCGGATGAGCGAAGCGACATCCGGGACCGCTCCAACACCGCCCCGGATATCGCTGCGCTCATCCGGGCTACAAGATTACTGCCTCTGCGCCGCACCAGCCTATGCAAGCGGCAAGGCGATTTCGCAACTGAGCCCTTCGTCGCGCCAATCAAAACGTACCTCACCCCTGAGTTGGCCAATCATATTTTCCATAACGCGTGTGCCGAACCCGCGGTGCGTGGGCGGCGTGGCGGTCGGCCCACCCAACTCGATCCAGCGCAAGCTGAGCCTTCCGTCTGCTGTAAGGGACCATGAGATTTCAACGTGACCACCCGCTGCCGATAGCGATCCGTATTTCGCCGCGTTGGTCGCGAGCTCATGCAAGGAGATTGCGGTAGTCTGAGCCGTAATCGGCTCCAGCATAACGACTGGCCCCTCAATTCGCACGCGCCCCTCTTTCCCCCCGCTGTAAGCCAAAAGCTCCTGTGTGGCCAGACGGTGAAGCTCGGCTCCCGCCCAGCGGGATTCCACAAACAGCGTATGGACCTTTGCGAGGGCATCGATGCGCCCTTCGATCAGTTGCTTCAGATCATCAGACGTATCGGCATTAGAAAGACGCACCGTCGCCAGCACAGTGGCCAGGATGTTCTTTGTTCGATGCTCGGCCTCGCGCGCCAGATTGACGATTTGCGCCTCGTTCCGTTTGTGCTCAGTTATGTCGCGAGCGATTTTCGATGCGCCGATGACGATGCCTTGAGCGTTTCTGACCGGAGAAACGGTCAGCGAAATATCAATCAGACTTCCATGCTTGCGCTGCCGAACGGTTTGGTAGTGTTCGACGCGCTGGCCGCGCCGAATACGCTCCATGATCGCTTCTTCCGCTTTCCGGTGATCGGGTGGAATCAGAAGCATAATCGGCTTGCCTATGATTTCCTCCGCGAGGTAGCCGAAAATGCGCTCCGCGCCGCCGTTCCAACTCGTGATGATGCCATCGAGATCCTTGCCGACGATTGCATCGTCGCTGGATTCGATGATAGCGGCGAGCCGTAGCGCGGCCTCCTCACCACGTTTGCGCTCCGTTATATCCTGAAAGCAATTGACGGCGCCGACAATGTTGCCGCTGCTATCTTCGACTGGCTCGATATCAACGAGTGCGATGCCGCGCGAGCCGTCAGGCCGCTCGATGTGGACTTCCTGTTGACGCACGGAAATGCCGGTCCGCAGGACGTCTGCCATGGGGCATTGATGGTGTGGGAGCAAACTGCCGTCGGGGCGGAACAGTCGATACGATCCGCAAAACCGTTCAGCGGGATCGCCGAGTTTGGGCGACCGGCCCCATAATTCACCAGCGCGGCGGTTATATCGAAGAACGAGACCGTCCCGGTCACAGACATAAACGGCAAATGGCAGTTGTTCGAACAACCGCCCGGGCAATTCGAAGCCGTCCCCATCACGCAAACCAAGGGTAGCACCAGCCGCGTTCGCGATCGCATCCACCTCGATGGAGCTTCTCATGGTTTTGCGCTGGAACGGGCTTGGCGCGTCGGAAGGTATATTGGTCATTGTGCCGCCGACCTTCGCTCGTTGCCGAGCAGAATATTCGCTGATCCGCCTGAAACCCTGTTAGCTAATGTCAAAACTGAAGGGCTGTCTATTTGAAAACGAGCATGGCTTGACGAGTGCTCATGCTGTGTCGGGTATCCGACACTTATTTTCAGCCGGCCCTGGCTGACACATTGCATCCATGCGAGGGCACGGTGTCGCAACGGCGTTGCCAAATTCTCCCGGTACGATGCCCCGGCGGCTTTTTTGACGATGGTAGGAACCGGACAGACAAAGCCGGCGTTTAAGCAAATATTTGAGGGCCGAAGGGAAGATCACATGATCACTGATACCTTCAATTCCCGAACGATAGCTAATATGGAAGTCGCCCTTGAGCGTGCGTGTTTACTTCTTCCAACCGGCAGCGAGAAACACTCGGCCCGTCGGATCATCGCCAGAAAAATAGTTGAATGTGCCAATCGTGGTGACGCCACCCTGAGCAGGTTAACTGAGGCCGGATACGCCGCTGCAATGCAACTGACTGCTTCCGCGCAGTCCGTCAGGAAGAAAGAGCCCGCCAACTAGGAGTTCTTACTCCAATCGCGGGACTCAGGATGAAGCGCGGCTTTCTCAGCCCTCATCTGTTTATTAATCGCGCGATGCCTCCCGTCGTAAGCTCGTCGGACCGTTGGCTCTCCACCCATCCTACAAATCCCCCAACTCCGGCGGCTCGAACCAGTTCGTCAGCGACAGGCCGCCGTCGATCACGATCGCGGCGCCCGTGACGTAGGCCGATATCCGGTTCGACAGCACCGCCAGCGCCAGCGGCGCAAGGTCCGCGGCCTGGCCGAGCCGGCCGAGCGGAATGTGTCTTGCGAGCGCGGGATCGGCGACGAAGCCGCCGGCCGCGATCGCGCCGGGCACCAGCGCATTGACGCGAATGCCGAAGCGCCCGAACGTCTTGGCCAGTTCCTTCACCAGCATCGAAAGCCCCGCCTTCGACGTCGAGTAATGCGGCAGGTTGCGCGGCGTCCCGGCATGCAGCGAGGTCAGCAGCAGGAACGAGCCGGGCTGTTTGTCGGCGATCAGTTTTCGCGCCAGTTCGCGCGAGAGATGGAATCCGGCTTCGAGATTCACCGCATGCATCCGCGCCCAAATCTCCGTGGTGACACCGAGCGCGTGATCGGCTTCGCGCCGCGGCGGCGAGGCGCTGTGCACGAAATGCGTCACGCGCCCGACAGCGATGGCTGCTTCCGCCAGCAGCGCATCGCGCGCGGCAGGATCGGCGAGATCGCCGACCCAGGGCACGGCGAGTTCCGGCCGCGGCGACGCCTTGATCGCCGCAGTTACCGTTTCCGGATTCACATCTGCAAATACCGTGCGCACGCCCTCGCCCACCAGCGCCTGCGCGATCGCGCGGCCGATCCCGTTGCCCGCGCCGGTGACGAGCGCCGCCTCGCGCGCGGGATCGAACGGCGTGTCGAAGATGCTCATGACGGTTGGCTCCCGAAGGCGTTGCAAGCGACCCGCAGTCCGCCATCAATTGCGGCTTGGCGCAACCCGTCTTCAGCCGCAACGTCCCATACAGAAATGGGGCGGACCCGCCATGTCCGCCCCCATACGTGCCCGGATCCGGAATTGATGCGCGCGGGGTCAGGACCCCGGCGACCATTTCCAGATGATGTCGGACACGTTGACCGGCTTCGGAATCAGGCCGAGCTTCGCAAAGCGATCGGCAATCGCCTGCTGGCTCCTGACGGCCTCGTCGTCGACAGGCACGACGCGGTAGCTCGAGCGGGCGACGAAGCGTTTGACCGCGTCGATATCGACACCGGTCGCCTCTGCCTGCGCCTTCGCCACCTCGTCGTGATGGCTATCCGCCCACCGTCCCTCCGAGGCAAAGACGACGTTGAGCTTCGCCACCAGCGTCGGATGCTTGTCCACGAAGTCTGATCCCGCGATATAGAACGCATTGGGCTTGTGCACGTCCTTGTCGAAAACGATGACCCGCGCGTTCTCCTTCAGTTCGGCCAGCGCCAGGTATGGGTCCCAGATCGACCACGCATCGACCGAACCCTTGAGAAAGGCCGCCGTCGCATCGGCCGGTGCGAGCGGTGCCGGAGAGATGTCCCCGTAGGAAAGCCCAGCCTTCTCCAGTGCCGCGACGAGCAGATTATGCGCGCTCGATCCCTTGCCGAAGGCGACGCGCTTGCCTTTGAGATCGGCGACCGTCTTGATCGGCGAGTCCTTGGGAACGATGATCGCCTGGTTGTTGCCGTCCGATTTGACGGCGGCTACGTATCGTATCCTCGCGCCACCGGCCTGCGCGAAAATCGGCGGGGAATCGCCGACGAAGCCGAAGTCGACGGCGCCGACATTGATGGCCTCGAGCAGCGGCGGACCAAACTGGAAATCCACCCACTTGATCGCGATGCCGAGCGGCTTGAAGGCGTCTTCGACCGTGTGGCGCTGCCGCACTGCCGGAAAGAACCCACCCTTCTGCGTGCCGATGCGGATTTCGGTTGGCTTGTCCTGTGTCTGCGCTTGTGCGGGCGATATCGCGAGCGATGCGAAGATCAACGCGCCGGCGATGATATTTCTTCTCGTGGTCATGCGTTCTTCCTTTCTGACTTGATCGAGCCGTCGGTTCACGACAGCGAATGAGTGCTGGTTTGCCTGCCGCCCAGCACCGCCCTGGCCGCGCGTTCCGCCTCGCGGGCCGAGCGGAAATCGCGGCCATCGAGACGATCGAAAGTGCGATCGGAGGAGAAGAAGGTGAACCCGCGCTCGTCGCCTGCGACGATGCCAGCGGTGCGGTTGTGAACTTCGATGATGTAGGCTTTGGACATGGGTGTTCATTCGCCGATAATGTCGGCGCTCCTGTCGAACGTGTGATCTCTGGATTCGTTACGCTGGGATCAGCAACAGGCGCCGGTCGCCGCCGAGACGCAGCGACGGGTGATGCGCTTGCGCATATCGCCCACGGCTGGCTTTGGATTCGATCTCATGCGGTGACCCTGAACACGAAAAGATGGATCAAATATCCGGCGGTTCGCCAAATTGGTCAATGAAATGGGTATCCAATCTTTCTACCGCGACATCAGCGCTTTTCTCCGCAAGCACGACAAAACGGACGGATCCATCTTGCGGGGACCGTAGCGCGAAAGTGTCGGCGCAGTCCGCTTCAGGCACGCCCGTGGCATTCGCGCGCCTCCTGGCCGGCCCGCGCGAAAAGCATGGCCGGCCCGTGCGAGACGCATTCCGCATCTTGCATTGTATCAATTCGGCACCACCTGCATCGCTAGGTTGCTTCCACCCTGTTGGAAACCGTCCTAGTCTTGGCTTCGTAACCGGCGGGCCCACCATGCGAACCCGCGTTCGAAAAATCGCCCACGTTCTGGAACGCCTTGGGCTTGCCATGGCAGGCGCGGCGAGCGGGTTGTTTGTGGCGGCGCTGGTGGGAACGAGCCATTCCGCACTCACCAATCAGGCCTTCCTGCTCGTGATGATGATCGGCGGCGCCGTCGGCTTTTATCTCGGGATCGATACGCCGCCATTGCCCTTCAGCGCATCGACCGGCCGGCCCGCCGATGACACCTGGGTCGGCAAGGTCGATACGCCGGAACTGCTCAGCGCGATCGGCACCTTCCTCGCGGCGTTCTCGGCGTTCGCTTGCGTCGGCGTGATCGTGCTGCGCCAGGATCCGCATATGGCATGGATATCGATGATCATGGCGGGATGGACGGTCGGCGTCGCCATGCAGATCATCGCCGGCACGATCGCCCGCTTGCGCCGTTGATCAGGCAGACCGCCTTAGCTTTAGCTCTCGTCTTCCAGCGTCAGCACAAGGCCGGTCAGCGCCGCGCCAATGCCAAACATCAGCCCGTAGGTCGTGACCAGCATCAGCGTGGTCTGAACCGGTGCGTTGCTTTTGGCAACGAGGTCCCTGACATGGAAGGCATCGGTGAGGCCGAGCAACAGGACCAGCGATAGCCCAAGCGCCACCCCCATCAGGAAATGGGTAAGCAGTGCATTGAAGAGTGACTTTCCCGGACGCATGGACACCCCCGCGCCTTCGGCATGATGCCATGCCAACGCTCGGCCGATGGAACTGGTTCCCGCGCGCGAGCACAGAATTCGCCGCGGCGCATCAGCGACCCCGGCCGTTTGCAAAGCGTTAAGCAAGCGCTGCCAACACTCACCGGCATTTCCAAAAATTTCCACAATCCTCTTTAGGAAGAAGAAGGCATTCGCTTTCGAGATAAGGAGAATTTCCCATGCGGTTAGGGCAAGCAATCTTCTTCGGTTCGGCGGCCGCCCTCCTCACTTTGGCAGCACCGACGCTCGCCAGGAACTCCAGCACGAATTCCCCTGCGGCGAAGGCAACCGAGGCGCCCGCGGTCGCCAACTGCCACGCCTATCAGCAAACGGCCGACGGCTCATGGACGCAACTGCCCTGTCAGGAGACGGGTTCCAAGGCGTCGGCTCACCCCCACTCCGCCGCAAAGAGTACGACCGAAGAAGCGCAGTGATGTTTCCGTCATTCCGGGGCGCGCGTAGCGAGAGCCCCGGAATGACGACGACAATCAAGTCCGTAGGGTAGGCCCGCTTCCGCCTTCGCTCGTTTCGTTCGCAATGACGACCGGGAATTGCTGCTGCGCCAGACCCTACGCCACCGTCCTGCCCAGCCAATCGTCGAAACGCGTCGGCATGAGCCGCGCGCCATCGTCCGGCACCAGCGTGCGCACCGCGAGTGGCGCACCGAAATACGGCACGTCGGCGCCCGCCACGATCCGGCTGGTATCGCCCTGCTTACGGAGCCAGCGGCCGACGAAGTCCGCAAGCGGCGCCGCTTCGGGACCTGCGACCTCGCAGATGCCGTTGACGGGTTCGCCGAGGGTTACATCGGCGAGCGCTGCAGCGACGTCGTCGGAAAGCAACGGCTGCATCAATTGGCTGGAGACATGAACCGCGCCATCCCTGCGCCCGGAATCCGCGATTCCGCCGACGAATTCGAAGAACTGGGTGGCGCGCAGGATCGTGTAGGCCAGGCCGGCATTCGCGATCAGCCGCTCCTGTGCCAGCTTGGCGCGGAAATAGCCGCTGCTCTCGAGCCGGTCGGTGCCGACGACCGACAGCGCGACGCAATGCCGTACGCCGGCCTGCTTCGCAGCCGCAATCAGGTTAAGCGTCCCCGTCTCGAAGAACTGCAGCACCGCCTTGTCATCGAACGAGGGCGAATTCGACACATCGACGACAATGTCGGCGCCCGCAATCGCCGGTTGCAGGCCCTCCCCGGTCACGGCATTGACGCCCCGGCTTGGCGACGCCTGCAGCACCTCATGGCCGCGCGACCGGAGCAACGGGGCCAATTTCGAGCCGATGAGGCCCGTACCGCCGATGATAACGATCTTCATTTCCTTAGCTCCTCTGCTTGAAGCCGCGGCGCCCCGCGCTACGTCACGCCCCACCGTAAACTCGGGATTAATTTGCACCACCTATACTGGTGGCCCGCACCTCCGCACCAGCGCAAATGGCCCAAATCCCATGAAAATCGGCACCCTCCTGACCGCTGCCATTGTCTCGCTTTCCGCCGTCGGTGGCGGCCTCGCCGTCTACATCGCGGCCTCGAAGTACCAGACCATGGACAAGGTCTCGGTCGCGCAGAGCCGGCTGGAGGTGGTGCGCGCGGTCGGTGATATCCCGCGCTACATGAATTCCGAGCGCGGTTTTGCCACCAACATCCTCTATGGACCGCCCGCGGTCGATCCGGCGGTGCGGAAGGAACTCAACGAAAAACTCCGTAAGAACACCGACGGCGCGCGCGACAAGATGAACGCGATCCGCAAGAACCTGTCCGGCGGGCTCGACGATGCCACATCGATCGGCGCTGGCATGGACGAGCTGAATCTGAAATTCAACGCCCTGCGCGAGGCCATGGACAAGGCGATCGATGGTCCGGCCGAAGCGCGCAAGGACGCCGCCAGGAAGATCGTCGCCGACAATGCCGTCTTCAACGCCGCGGTCACCAAGCTGCTCGACGAGCAGGTGCGCCGGATGGCGCAGCTCGACGGCGATGCCTACCGGCAGTCCGTCTATGCCAACATCACCTGGAACCTGCGCGACGTCGGCGGCTACAACGCCAGCATCCACAAGAACCTCGTCGGCGCCAAGCGCGCCGCCACCGAGGCCGAAAAGATGGAGTTCAGCCGCTCGCAGGGCCGCGCCGACCAGATCCTGATGTCGCTGCAGGAACTGCGCGGCAACCCGGCGACGCCGGCCAATGTGGCGGCGGCGCTGGAAAAGATGAACGAAGCCTATGTCGGCCGTTTCGGTAACGAGCTGAAGCTCGTCAAGGACGGCGCCGCTTCAGGCAAATACGAGCACGATGTCGACTTCTTCTACGCAGAATCCCAGAAGGGCCTCGGCGCCGTGGTCGATCTGCGCAATGCCTTTTACGACAACGCCGAGCAAATCCTCGGCGCCAACTATTCTTCCGCGCGCTTCAGCTTCCTGATTGCGCTCGCGGTCCTCATTGCGGTTGCCACCGCCAGCGCCGGGCTGATCGTGATGGTGCGCCGTGGCGTCTGCAGGCCGATCGTCGACCTCACCGCCACGATGTCGCGGCTGGCCGGCGGCGACGTCTCCGGCGAAATCGCCGGCGCCGGGCGCGGCGATGAGATCGGCGCGATGGCTGCTGCCGTCGGTGTCTTCAAGGACAGCATGATCGAGGCGGAACGGCTCGCCGCCGAGAAGGCCGCCGAGAGCGATGGCAAGATGCGCCGCGCCCAGGTGCTCGACGAACTCACCCGCGTGTTCGAAGCCAAGGTCACCGAACTCGTCGGCGGGCTGTCGTCGGCGTCATCAGTCATGGAAGACACCGCACAGTCGATGTCATCGACCGCCACCCTCACCAATCGTCAGGCGGCCATCGTCGCCGCCGCTTCCGAACAGACTTCCGCCAACGTGCAGACGGTGGCGAGCGCCACCGAGGAACTGGCCTCCTCGATCTCGGAAATCGGCCGCCAGGTCGCGCAATCGACCGAAATCGCCGCCCGCGCGGTCGACAATGCGCGGCGCACCGGCGACAGCGCCCGCTCGCTCGCCGATGGCGCGCAGAAGATCGGCGACGTCGTGACGCTGATCCAGAGCATTGCCGCGCAGACCAACCTGCTGGCGCTGAACGCGACCATCGAAGCCGCGCGCGCCGGCGATGCCGGCCGCGGCTTTGCCGTCGTCGCCTCCGAAGTCAAATCGCTGGCCGGCCAGACCGCAAAGGCGACCACCGAAATCTCCGAGCAGATCGCCTCGATTCAGGCGGCGAGCGACCAGACCGTGACGGCGATCCAGAACGTCGCCGACGTGATCGCCGAGATCGACCAGATCGGCACCGCGATTGCGGCCGCGATCGAGGAGCAGGGCTCCGCGACCAAGGAAATCTCGCGCAGCGTGCAGGAAGCCGCGCGCGGCACCCAGGAGGTCAATTCCAACATCACCGGCGTGCAGAAGGCCGCCGACGACACCGGCGCCGCCGCCAATCAGGTGCTTGGCGCTGCCGAGCAATTGTCCTCGCAGTCCAAGGATCTCGCCGGACAGGTCAACCGCTTCCTCTCGGAGGTGCGTTCGGCGTAAGCGTTCCCGTCAGTCGGAGAACCCGACAAAGCGGACGAAATCGCCATTCGGCTCACGGTCTGACCGCACCGCATTGGCCGGAAAGCTGTCGTCGGGATAGCCCATGGCGACGCAGGTCATGATGACCTCGTCCTCGGGGATATTGGCGACCTCGCGCACGATGTCCGAGCGCATGATGCCCTGCCCGTTGATGACGCTGCCAAGCCCGCGATCCCATGCGGCCAGCACGATGCCGTAGCAGAGCGCGCCGAGATCGAAGTGGCACACCGCGCCGGGATCGAGAATCTTGTCATAGGTCAGGACCAGCGAGACCGGCGCGTCGAACTGCCGGAAGCCGCGCAGCACCCAGTCCTGCCGCATCGGCTTGTCGTCGCGCGCGATCCCCATCACGGTGAACAGTTTCTTCGCGATATCGACCTGCCGGCCGCGGTGCACGCCCTGGTATTCGCCATGGCTGACGATGTCGCGCTTGGGCTTGGCGCCCGCGATCATCTCTTCCATGTTGCGGCGGCGCACTTCCTCCAGCGGCTCGCCGGTCAGGACATGGATATGCCAGGGCTGGGTGTTCATCGACGACGGCGCGCGCTTGGCGACCTCGATGATGTCCTCGATGACCGTGCGGGCAACCGGATCCCTGGTGAACCCGCGCACGCTTTTGCGGGTCTGAACCAGCGTCTCGAAATCCATCCGTTGCATTCCGTCGGTTCGTTGCATTCCCATGGTTCGTCAGTCCCTCTTGAAACGATAATCGAAGCGGTCGCCGTCAGCGGTGATCAGTCCGACGGTGGGCGTCGGAAAATGAACTGGCAGGATCAGCGTGTCGGTGCCGGCGACGGAAGCAAAGAATTTCCGCCGCGAGATCGGCCGACTGTTTCGGGTCCCAGTCGGGCTTCGCCGACCATTCCGGCTCGCGGCACTGGATGACGTGATGCATGAGGTCGCCGGCCACCACCGCGCGTTTGCCCTTTGAGAAGATGTTGACGCAGCAGTGACAGGGCGAATGCCCCGGCGTCGGCGTCAGCGTAACGGTATCGTCGAGCGCATAGTCGTCGTCAACCAGAACCGCCTGCCCGGCTTCCATGATGGGCAGACAATTGTCGCGGAAGACCGTCCCCGGCGGGTTCGCCCCCTTGGCGTTCTCCGCCTCCCACGCCGCATATTCCCGCTTATGGAATATGTACTTCGCATTGGGAAACGTCGGCACCCAGCGCCCGTCACGCAGCGTGGTATTCCAGCCGGTATGGTCGATGTGCAGATGGGTGCAGAATACGTAATCCACCTGCTCGTAGGTAATGCCGAGCGCGAACAGCTCGTTGCGCCAGCGCTCCTTGCCGGGAAAATCGAACGGCGGTGGATGGCCCTTGTCCTCGCCGGTGCAGGTGTCGACCAGGATGGTGTAGCGCGGCGTGCGGACGACAAAGGTCTGGTAGGTGATCACCATCAGCCCCAGCGCCGTGTCGAACACCTCGGGCGCCATGGTGGCGAGGTGATGCTTGAAGACGGCATCGTCATAAGCCGGGAAGAAATCCTGCGGCCGTCGCCACGGCCCCTCGCGCTCGATCACCGCGTCGATGGTGATGTCGCCGACTCTGAGCTGCTTCATGGCTGTTACGCTCCCCAATTTTTGAAAAGCGTAGCTGCGAGCCTCAATCTTCACAAGCCGAGTGCGGCATGTTTTGCCATGCGTCCTTGCATTGCCCGTCCGAAATGTTGCTAATGCTGCGCAGATGGCTAACCGACCAATTCAGCTTGTCGTTCCCCTGATGCTTGCAATGCTGCCAACACCTGCGGCCTTCGCGGCCCCCGACACGGTGTTCTTTCCGAGCGCCGATGGCTCGACCGAAATCGTCGCCTATCTCTTCAAGCCGCAAACGCGGGGCCCTCACCCCGCTATCGTCATGCTGCACGGTCGCGGCGGGCCCTACTCGGCCAACGTCAACAAGGGTTGCACGCTGGTGTCGCGTGCCAACCCGTCGGCGTGCGATGCGCGCGGCCTGTCGAAGCGGCACATGATGTGGGGCCAGTATTGGGCGGAGCGCGGCTACATTGCGCTGCTTCCGGACAGTTTTGGACCGCGCGGCAAGGCGCACGGATTTGGCCGCTTCACCCATGACGATCCCGATCGCACCGACGTCAATGAGAAGACCGTGCGGCCGCTCGATGCCGAGGGCGCGCTGAGCTGGCTGCGCAGTCAGCACGACGTCATTCCCCATCGGATCTTCCTGCAGGGCTGGTCGAATGGCGGCAGCACCGCGCTGAACGTGATGCAACGGCAGGGCGTGAAGACTTCTGGTTATCGCGCCGCACTGGCGCTCTATCCCGGCTGCGGGCCGAAAGCCCTGCTTGCACCGGCGCTCACGACGACTGCACCGATCTCCTTGCTGCTCGGCTCAGACGATGAAGAGGTCTCGCCTGCGAGGTGCCAGGACATGGCCCAGCGATCCATCGCCGCCGGTAGCAAGGTCGATGTCGTGCTCTATCCCGGCGCAACTCATGGTTTTGACGACCCCGGACGAAGCCACCAATCCATTCCAGGCAATCGCTCTGCGCTTGAGGATGCACTGAAGCGCGCGATCGCATTTGTGGAGAGACTAAGGGATTAGCGGCGCGGAAGGAAGTCACCGCCGTCGTTTCGGCCTTCCCTTGTTCTCTGCCGCAAATCGAACAGAAATGCCACCTAGCGAATGCGTCCTCAACGCGGGGGCAAGCCTTGAACAAGAAACTCAAATATGCCGCGGTGGCGATCGTCGTCTTCGCCGCAGCCATCTACATCAACAACACCAATCATCTCACCACCCAACGGGACGGCAAGCCCGTCCTGCTCGCGCATCGCGGTATTGCCCAGCGCTTCGACGAACGCGAGCTGAAGAACGACACCTGTACGGCGGCGAAAATGCTGCCGCCCCGCCACGAGCATCTGGAGAACACGATCAGTTCGATGCGAGCCGGTTTTGCGGCCGGCGCCGATATCGTCGAGCTCGACGTTCACCCGACCACCGACGGCGAGTTCGCGGTGTTTCACGACTGGACGCTGGATTGCCGCACCGACGGGCGCGGCGTCACGCGCGAACACTCCATGGTCGATTTGAAGAAGCTCGACATTGGTCATGGCTATACTGCCGATGGCGGCAAGACCTTTCCCTTTCGCGGCAAGGGCATCGGCCTGATGCCGACGCTCACCGAGGTGCTGGCGGCCTTTCCGCAAGCGCGGCTGCTGATCAATGTAAAGAGCCGCGACCCTTCCGAGGGAGAGAAGCTCGCGGCCGTGCTGAACAAGCTTCCCGCCGAACGCCGGGCACAGGTCATGGTCTATGGCGGCGACGAGCCGGTCGAGGTCGTGCGCCAGCGCGCGAGCGATATCAGGACGATCTCGCGTGGCGCAATCAAGCGCTGCCTGCTCAGCTACATCGGCTACGGCTGGAGCGGCATCGTGCCGGGAGCTTGCCACAACGCGATGGTACTGGTTCCGGTCAATGCGGCGCCTTGGCTATGGGGCTGGCCGGACCGTTTCCTCAACCGCATGAAAGCCGCCAACAGCGAGGTCTTCGTGCTCGGTCCCTATCGCGGCGGCGAGTTCTCGAGTGGGATAGATACGCCTGAGCAGTTTGCGCGGCTGCCGCAAAACTATTCCGGCGGCATCTGGACCAATGAGATCGAGGCCATCGCGCCGCTCGTGCGCAAGTAGTTCGTAGCCCGGATGGAGCGAAGCGAAATCCGGGATCAGTCGATCAGCGGGTGAGAGAATCCCGGATTGCGCGGAGCCCGTCATCGGGCGCGCATTCGCGCGACCCGTTGGCTCCATCCGGGCTACGACGTCCTGCTAGCTCCGCAATCCCGGCGCTTCCTGTCCGGTGCGCGCGACATACTCGGTGTAGCCGCCGCCAAATTGGTGGATGCCCTCGGGCGTCAACTCCAGCAAACGATTGGAGAGCGCGGCCAGAAAATGCCGGTCGTGGGAGACGAACAGCATGGTGCCCTCGAACTCGGAGAGCGCGTTGATCAGCATTTCCTTGGTCGCGAGGTCCAGATGGTTGGTCGGCTCGTCCAGCACCAGGAAATTCGGCGGATCGTAGAGCATCTTCGCCATGACGAGACGCGCCTTCTCGCCGCCCGAGAGCACCCGGCATTTCTTCTCGACATCGTCGCCGGAGAAGCCGAAGCAGCCCGCCAGCGCGCGCAGCGAGCCTTGGCCGGCCTGCGGGAAGGAATCTTCCAGCGACTGGAACACCGTGCGTTCGCCGTCGAGCAGATCCATGGCGTGCTGGGCGAAGTAGCCCATCTTGACGCTGCCGCCGACGGCAACCGTGCCGTCGTCGGGCTCGGTCGATCCCGCCACCAGCTTCAACAGCGTCGACTTGCCGGCGCCATTGACGCCCATCACGCACCACCGCTCCTTGCGGCGGATCATGAAATCGAGCCCCTGATAGATGGTGCGGCTGCCATAGCCCTTGTGGACGTTCTTCAGGCTGACGACGTCCTCGCCCGAGCGCGGCGCCGGCAGGAATTCGAACGCCACTGTCTGGCGGCGCTTTGGCGGTTCGACGCGCTCGATCTTGTCGAGCTTCTTGACCCGGCTCTGCACCTGGGCTGCATGCGAGGCGCGCGCCTTGAAGCGCTCGATGAACTTGATTTCCTTCGCCAGCATCGCCTGCTGGCGCTCGAACTGGGCCTGCTGCTGCTTCTCGTTCAGCGCGCGCTGCTGTTCGTAGAATTCGTAATCGCCGGAATAGGTCGAAAGCGTACCGCCGTCGATCTCGACGACCTTGTTGATGATGCGGTTGATGAACTCGCGGTCATGCGAGGTCATCAACAGCGCGCCTTCGTATCCCTTCAGGAACTGTTCCAGCCAGATCAGGCTTTCCAGGTCGAGATGGTTGCTCGGCTCGTCCAGCAGCATCACGTCGGGCCGCATCAGGAGAATGCGCGCCAGGGCCACCCGCATCTTCCAGCCGCCGGACAGCGCGCCGACATCGCCTTCCATCATCTCCTGGCTGAAGCCGAGACCCGACAGCGCCTCGCGCGCGCGGCCATCGAGGGCATAGCCGTCGAGTTCCTCGAAGCGGTGCTGCACCTCGCCATAGCGGGCGATGATCTCTTCCATGTCATCGGCACGGGCAGGATCAGCCATCGCGGCCTCGAGTTCCCTCAACTCGCCCGCCACGACGCTCACGGGCCCCGCCCCGTCCATGACCTCGGCCACGGCGCTACGGCCCGACATCTCGCCGACGTCCTGGCTGAAATAGCCAATGGTAATGCCGCGATCGAGGGAGACCTGGCCCTCGTCGGGCAGTTCCTGGCCTGAAATCATCCGGAAAAGCGTGGTCTTGCCGGCCCCGTTCGGGCCGACCAAGCCAATCTTTTCGCCCTTCTGGAGGGCTGCGGAGGCTTCGATGAAGAGGATCTGGTGGCCGACTTGCTTGCTGACGTTATCGAGACGGATCATTGGGGCCTGAAGTGAGGAAATCGCTGCGGCCCGCTGCTTAGGACATCCGGCGCGCTTGTGGAAGCGGTTCCGGAGCGCCCTCCCGGAGCAGATTCCCGCCATTTCTAGGAATATATGCCAAGGTGTCGGCCACTACTCCCTCGCCGCCGACCGCGGCCTTATAGGTGGATCACGCCGCGTCGCGCGGCGTGTGCCACGGCGTCGGTGCGGCCGGTGGCGTCGAGCTTGTCGAGCAGCGATCCGACGTGGAATTTGGCCGTGTGAACGGATATTCCAAGCTGTCTCGCAATCGCCTTGTTCGATGCGCCCTCGGCCATCAGCACCAGCACGTCGCGTTCGCGCGGCGTAAGTTCGATGTCAGCCGGCTCGAGGACCGCTTGCGCCTCACGTGACACGAGCGCGACCGCGGCGGCCTCCCCCGATGTCGCCAGGCGGATGCCGGTAACGCCGCCGAGCAGCGATGCAAGCCGGTCCGCCAGCGCCGGATCGGAAATCTCGATGGCGACGACAACGACCGGTGCAACCTCCTCGCTCACGCGTCCGCCCTTTCGCCGATCGTCAGCTTGATCCGCACCGGTTCGCCGCCGCGTCGAAGCGTGACGTCAACGACCGAGCCGACGCTGTCCGGCCCGAGCGCTCTTAACAACGAACGCACACCGGAGAGTTTCTCGTCGTTCCAGCCGACGATAACATCGCCTTGCCGGATGCCGGCGGCGGCCGATGGGCCCGATCTATCGACACTCATCACCATCGCGCCGATCCCATCGTCGAGCTTGACGGGCTGCAGCCCGATCCCGAGATAGCCCCGCGCGATCCGGCCATGGGTTTCAAGTCTTCCTGCGACCCGGCCGATCGTCGCGCTGGGAATGACAAGAACACGTCGCACCCCCTGGACAGCCATGCCAATCGCTTCGCCGGAGGCAGTGAGAGCGAGGCCTCCCTCGTGGCTGTGTCGCAGTCGCACGCCGAGCTCGATCCGGGCGTCGATCTCGCCGCCGCGAAGGCTACGCCAGCTTCCGCCAACGAGCGATACGGTACCCAGCGCGGCGGCGGGAATGCCGTGCTCGGCGGCGACCACGACCGACAGCGAGCCAAGATCCGGAACGACGGATGCAAGCGCGACCGGCGCAATATTCTGGGCATCAAATCGCAGCAGGGCGATATCGGTTGTGTGGTCGCGTCCCGCGATGCTGGCTGGTCGCGTTGTTCCGTCGGCAAGCTTGATCGAGACTTCGCCCTCATCGGCCAACGCCTCGTCGGCCGTCACGATCAGGCCGGGTTTCCAGACGAAGCCCGAGGCCCTCAAGCGGTGCGAATGCACCGAGACGATTGCGGGCTTTGTTCGGGCGACGAGCTCGGCAAGGGCGGAGGAGAACGAGGAAAGAATGGCTGCGCTCGGGTCGGTCATGGCGGGAACTCCTGGATTGCTTGATCCAATCTGGGAGTTCTGAGTGCGTTCGGGAACTAGCCTGATGGGGAGGCGCGGATGCTTTTGACGGCGCGCACATCACCACGGAACCAGCATCACCGAGGTGTACCAACTCTTCAGCCACCGCGTGTTGTTGCGACAATTTGCAATTTTCTGCATTCATTTTTGGAGGCTTTCTAAGAGTTGCTCTAAGAACCTTTCTATTAGAGGAATCGTCGCCCCTCGCGTTATCCGTCCCACTGGGGTTGCGCTGCCAAATTTCCTGAAAGCGCGACAAGTGCTCTCAGGTTGGGGTGACGCTTTGAAGTCTTGTGATTTGTTGCGGGTCGCCGCGTTGGCGACCGTGTCCGTATTGGCTTTGTCGCCACAGGTGTCGTTCGCGCAGTCGAATTCCGGCTCCGCGTCGCAATCGCTCCCGTCGGTCGTTGTCACCTCCCCGGAGAAACGCACTGCGGCCACGACGACGCAGCGCAGCCGGCGCCCGGCGGCGCAAAGTGCGGCCGCTTCCCGAAGGCCCCAACCGAAACGCGAGGCTACCACCGTCGTCGAGAATCCGCGCGGCGCGGTCCAGGGCTACGTCGCCGGCCGTTCGATGGCGGGCACCAAGACCAATACGCCAATCATGGAGACGCCGCAGTCGCTCTCGGTCATCGGCAGCGAACAGATTCGCGACCAGAAGCCCGGCAAGTTTGACGAGATCCTGCGCTACACGCCAGGCGTCGTTGCCGGAACATTCGGCGCCGACACACGCAATGACTGGTTCCTGATCCGCGGCTTCAAGTCAGACGATGTCGGCCTGTTCCTCGACGGTCTGCAGCTGTTCTACACGTCTTACGCAAGCTGGAAGCTGCAGCCGTTCAATCTCGCACGCGTGGAAGTGCTGCGCGGACCGTCCGCCGTGCTGTATGGCGGCTCCAGCCCGAGCGGCATCGTCAACGCGGTGAGCAAGATGCCTCCTACGGAGCCGATCCGCTATCTCGAGACCGGAGTCAATAATTTCGGCAACGCCTATCTATCGTTCGATTTCGGCGGCCCGGTCGCGACATCGCCCGAGAACGGAAAACTGTTCTACCGCGTGGTCGGACAAGTTCAGAATGGCGGCACCCAGGTCGATTTCACGCCCGACAACAACTATTTCATCGCGCCGTCGGTTACCTACAAGCCGGACGCGGACACGACGTTCACCGTGTTGGCGTCAGCGTCGAAAACCGACACCCGCGGCATCAACTTCCTGCCCTATGTGGGAACGGTGGTTAACGCACCGTTTGGCCGCATCCCGACAAAATTGTTCGTCGGCGATCCCAGCGTCGATACGTTCAAGCGCGAGCAGGAGATGATCGGCTATCAGTTCGAGCGCAATCTCTCCGAGAGCGTGACATTCCGGCAGAACGCCCGCTATGCCCACGTTGACCTCACTTATCGCGGCTTGATCGGCAACAGCTATACCAACATCGCCACCGGCGACATCGGCCGCTACAATTGGTACGCGAAAAACACCGCCAATCAGGGCAATCTAGACAACCAGCTGGAATATCGTTTCGATACCGGCCCGGTGCAGCACACGATGCTGTTCGGCCTCGATCTAAAGAACTATCGGATCGATGACTATCAGATCTTCGCCTTTGGTACCGTGCCCTCGATCAACGCATTCAATCCCGTTTATGGCGTTGGCGACATACCGTTCACCGGCTCCGCGCCATTCCGCAATTTCCTTTTAACTCAGAATCAACTCGGCACCTACATCCAGGACCAGATCAAATTCGGCGGCTTCACGCTGGTGTTGAGCGGCCGCAATGACTGGGTATCGACCAGCCAGGGCGATCGTCCAACCGGCGCCACGCTGTACAACCGCGAAGACAGCAAGTTCAGCGGCCGTGCCGGCTTGATCTACAATTTCGCCAACGGCCTCGCGCCCTACGTCTCCTACGCGACCAGCTACAATCCGATCATCGGCCTCAACGCGTCGAACCAGCTGTTTCTGCCGGAAACCGGCGAGCAGGCGGAGATCGGCTTGAAGTACCAACCTGCCGGCTTCAACGGCCATTTCAGCATCGCCGTATTTGACCTGAAGCGGCAAAACGTGCCGACGACAGTCCCTGGCATCATAACGCTTCAGAACCAGACCGGCGAGATCACCTCGCGCGGTCTCGAACTCGAGGCCGTGGCCAATCTCGCGCCTGGCCTGAAGATGGTTGGCGCGTTCACCACCTACGATCTGTTCACCAGCAAGGACGCAAATCCGGCCCTGATCGGCCTGACACCAACCAACACGCCGCAGCAGACGGGATCGCTCTGGGCTGACTACACGTTCCAGGAGGGGCCGCTGCGCGGTTTTGGCTTTGGCGGCGGCGTGCGCTATGTCGGAAAATCCTTTGCCGATATCGCGAACACGCTGGTGGTTCCCTCGGTTGTGCTTGGCGACGCCGCGGTTCACTACGAATGGCAAAACTGGCGTGCCGCGTTGAACGTCATCAACATCGCCGACAAGACTTACGTCGCAAGCTGCGCGTCGGATACGTCGTGCTTTTATGGTGACCGGCGCCGCGTAACGGCGAGCCTCGCCTACAAATGGTAGCGCCGACGCGAGGGAGGCCGCGCTGAAAGCCAGAACTGTCCGCATCTGGTCGGTGGTTCACACCTGGAGCAGTCTGATATCGACGCTGTTCCTGCTGCTGTTGTGCGTCACCGGCCTGCCGCTGATCTTCCATCATGAGATCGACGAGCTGCTCGGCTACGATCCGAAGCCCGAGATCGCCCAGCCGGGCGCGGTGAAGCGGAGCATCGACGAGATCGCCCGCACGGCGCTGGCGAACGATCCCGGTCGCGTCCTGCAATATATCTTGTGGGACAAGGACGAACCGAACACGGTGATCGCCTTTACCAATAACAAGGTGGACGGCGATCCGGATGCGGCGACGCTCAGGGCGTACGATGCCCACACCGCCAAGCCGCTCGGCTCGGTTGGCGGCGGCCCGATGCTGATATTCCTGAAACTTCACGTCGACATGTTTGCGGGCCAGCCCGGCAAGCTGTTCCTCGGCGCGATGGGCTTTTTATTCCTGGTCGCGATCATCTCCGGCGTGGTGCTGTACTGGCCGTTCACGCGCCGCCTGAGCTTTGGCACGCTGAGGGACAAGTCGCGCCGTATTGCCTGGTTCGACTGGCATAATCTGCTCGGCGCCATCACCATCGCCTGGGCGCTGGTGGTCGGCGCCACCGGCGTCATCAATACGCTCGCCGAGGTGATGCTGAGCCAATGGAAAGCCAACGAACTCGCTGACATGGTCAAGCCCTATGCCGGCAAGCCGCCGCCGGTGCACCTGGCCTCGCTTGACGCGACGCTCGATAAAGCGCGCAAGATCGCGCCCGACATGAATGTCTCGTTCGTCGCCTTTCCGGGCACGCCGTTCACGAGTTCGCATCATTTCGCGGTGTTTATGCGCGGCCACACGCCGCTGACGTCGCGGCTGCTCAAGCCGGTGCTGCTCGATGGCGAAACCGGAGAAGTGTCCGATGCGCGCGACCTTCCCGTCTATCTCAAGGCGCTGCTGGTCTCGCAGCCGCTGCATTTCGGCGACTATGGCGGCATGCCGCTGAAAATCATCTGGGCGCTGCTCGATATCATGACCATCATCGTGATCGGCAGTGGGCTGTATCTGTGGATCGTCAAACGCCGCAAGCACCGCAGCCACGCCATCGCGGGGCAGCCCTTGTTGCAGCCGTCCGAATGACCGCTGCACGCAAATCGCGATCCAGTGGCAATTGGTGGACCGTGTATGGCGGCCCGCTCGTGCTCGGCGTGCTCTCTGCTGCGGGGTTATTGACGGCGCTGCTGTCCGAAGGTCCTGGCCGGTATTTTTCCTGGATCGCGCTCGGCGCACCCGTTGCCGCCACCGCATGGTTTTTCGCGCGGCGCAAGCGCGGTTAGGCCGGCCGCATCAGTTTCAGCGTGGCGGCCAGCCGCAGGCTGCGCTTGCCCGCCAACGCAATGGCTTCGAGTTCAGCGCCCGCTTCGTCGCAGGTGCCCGAAAAACCGATACCGACCTCGTGGCCGCCGAACACCGGATTTTCGCCCTTTGCCGGCGTGTGCTCCTGATTGAGGATTTCGCCCTTCCAGCGACCGTCGGCCGAGGAGTAGGAGCCAAGATAGTAGAAAAAGGCGTCGCCGCCGAGGATGCGGCCATCCATCAGCAGCATCACGCCGGACAGGCCGGCTTTGACGCCGTCGAGTGCGCGAAGCTGGATGGAATAGAGCCCGTTGATAATGCCGCCCTGCCCGACGGTGCCGACCAGCGGCAGCCCCTCGTCGTCGAGCCGCGTCAGTTCGGCCCAGAACAAGGCGCCAGGCCGCGGCGCGGCGCTGCCTTCAAAACGAATCCTGTTGCCTTGCAGCTTGCCTCGCACGCTGATGGCGGCGACGTCGGTGTCCATCAGCGGCTTGTAGTAGGGATCGTCATTGTGGCGCTGGGTGATGACCTCGCCGAGAATTTCGTCACCGCTTTCCTGATAGGTACCGAGATGAGCAAACGCGGAATTGCCGCCGAGCAGCTTGCCATTGTGCATGCACATGATGCTGCGGCCGAACGCGTCGTTCACGCCATACTCGACCTTGTAGAGCCCGTTCAGCAACGAAGGTATCCCGCACTATTGAATCGTCTCGCGCGGGCATAGCACCGCCGCAGGGCCGGAACCAGCCGCGTTTTAGGGCAGGTTCAGTGCCGTTTGAAATACTGCACGGCGCGCTCGTGCTTTTCCGCCGCGGCGCGTGATTTGAAGGTTCCAAGGTTACGGCGCTTGCCCGTTTTCGGGTTAATTTTGCGGGAATAGAGCCGGTATTCGCCCGATTGCAGTTTTCGGATCATGGAAAGCACCGCTTGTTGGCGAGCCCCCGTCCGCAATAATTACGCCGCAGGCCCTCTTGTTCCGGTCCGGCTATTCGCGTTGTCTTTCGGCGTTGCGATGCCGGATCGCTCTGCCGGCGCGGAATGAATGGGTGACCTCGTGCAACACTTCTTCCTCTATCTCCTCGCGCTCGGCGCCGGTGTCAGCGTCGTCACCCAACAGGCCCTCAATGGCAGCCTGCGCACGGCGCTAGGCTCGCCAGCCTGGGCGGGGCTGGTCAGCTATGCCGGCGGCCTCATCACCATGATCGTCGCGGTGATCGCGCTCCGCGAACGGGTGCCGTCGTGGAAGACTGTCGTCGATGTGCCGTGGTACGCGTGGTCCGGCGGCGTGTTCGGTGGCGCCTTCATCCTGCTGGCAATCTTATTGCTGCCTTCCCTCGGCGCAGCGACGCTGTTCGCGCTGGTGATTGCCGGCCAGGTGCTCGCCGCGGTGACGCTGGATCATTTCGGCGCGTTCGGGCTGACGCCGCATCCTGTTAGCGCGGCACGGCTCGCAGGCGCGGTGCTGCTGATCGCCGGCGTCGTCCTGATCAGGGATTGAAAATCAGCTTCGTCAGAAACACAAATTCGTCACCACGTTGCCGCGCTTGTCCTTGATCGTGTAGGGACAGCGAAGCCGTTCGAGCGCTTTCTTCGCGTCCTCATCGCCAAGTGCGGCGGCGCGCTGATAGTAGCCTTTCGCGGCGTCGGAATCCTTCGGTCCACCGCGGCCTTCCTGCGCGAACGCGCCCATCCGCTCCAGCGCGCCGGGATGATTTTGCGCCGCCGCCTTCTCGAACAGTGCGCGAGCCGCCGTGTCGTCCCTGGTCCCGCCATTGCCTTCGGCCAGCATCATGCCGAGTTGATACTGCGCCTCGGCATTGGTCTCGAGCGGCCTTCGACAGCAGTTCGCGCGCACGCGCCGGATCGGATGATGCTCCGCCGCCGAGGGCGGCGAGGTTGCTGATGCCGCGCGGATTGCCGGCCTGGGCCGCGCGCTCGAACAGTTTGCGCGCCTGCGCCTCGTCGCGAGCGACGCCCGCGCCGGTTCCGTAGAGCACGCCGAGTTCGACCATGGCCGAGGTCGAGCCCTTGTCCGCCGCCTTGCGCCAGGCCGCCATCGCTTCCGCCATCTGCCGGTTGGCGGCGTAGGCCCGCCCGAGTTGGAACATCGCCCGGCGCGACGAATTCGCGGCGCTCTTGCAGAACTTGATGGCGGTGGCGATGTCGGAGGCCGCGATATCTGCCACGCCCTTCGCGTCGGCCGGCTTGTCGGGGTCGGCGGGATCGGCGGCGACGCGGTCGCACAGCACGAGATCGGCCGACTGCGTATGGGCCGGGCCCTGCGCCAAGGCTGCAGCGACGACGACGATCAACAGGCCTAGGAACGCGCTCTTCATGAAACGGAGGTTGCGTCGGCGCGCCGGCAAATTCAAGGTTCCAGCCCGCTCTCGCGCAACGTCGGCGCGACCTCGGGCGACGCGAGAAACCGCAGCAACCGGTCTGCCTCGGCCGGCCTGTTCGTCGCCGCCATTCGTCCCGCGGAAAACACGGCGGGCGTTTGCAGTTCATACGGAATGGGCCCAACCACCTCGATGCCACCGATCTGCTTCAACTCGCTGATCTGCTGGACCGCGAGATCGGCCTCGCCGGTGACGAGCTTCTCGGCGGTAAAACCCTGTTGGATGATCTGAGCCTTCGCATTGATGTCGGAGGCAATGCCGAGCCGCTCGATCAGTTTTGCGAACAGAATGCCGCTGGCGCCGAGCCGCGAATAGGCCACCGCGCGCGCGCCGAGCAACGCCGTGCGCAGCGCCGCCTCGGTTGAGATATCCGGATGGGCCGCGCCGGCTTTCACGGCGATGCCGACAAAGGATCGCGCGAGATCCACGCAACTTTCCGCCACCACGCGCCCCTCGCGTGCGACCTCGTCGAGCCCCTCGCGGGTCAGGATAACGACGTCGGCAGCCTCACCGGCGCGCAACCGCTCCAGCAGCGCCAATGTCGGAGCGAAATCGGCGTCGATGCGTGCGCCGCCGGCCGCCTGATACTGGCCGGCCAGGCCGTGGACGGCGCCCTTTAACGCCAGCGTCGAGAGCACGCGGATGGCGTCGCTCATCGCCACTAAACCCGGTGCATCAGCTTGAGCACTGCGGTCATGCGAAGGCTGCGCTTGCCGGCGAGCGCGGTCGCCTCAAGCATCGCGCCCTCCTTGTCGCAGGTGCCGGAAAAGCCGATGCCGACTTCGTGGCCGCCGAAGATGGGATTCTCGCCCATGGCCGGCGTGTGTTCCTGATTCAGGATCTGGCCCTTCCAGCGGCCATTCTCCGAGGTGTAGGTGCCGAGATAATAGAACGAGGCGTCGCCGCCCAGGATGCGGCCTTCATTGAGCAGCATGACGCCGGTCAGGCCGCCCTCGACACCGTCAAGCATGCGGATGTGAATGGAATAGAGGCCGTTGACGATGCCACCTTCGCCGACGCCGCCGGCGATCGGTACGGCGTCCTGCGCGATCGGCGTCATCACCGAGTGGAACGCCACGCCGGGCAGCTCCTTCAAGCCGCCTTCAAAACGGTAGAGGTCGCCGTCAGCCCTGCCCTTCGCCAGCAGGGTGGCATCGTCGGTGCCGGCCATCGCGCGATAATTCGGGTCCGGGTTGTGGCGGACGGTCTGGATCACGATGTCGACGCCGTCGTCGCGTTTTTCGTAACTGCCGATATGGGCAAAGGCCGAATTGCCGCCCAGCATCCTGCCGTCGCGCGCATACATCACGCTGCGGCCGACCGCAGCGCCAAGCTGAAACCTGACTTTGTAAAATCCCTCAAACAATGCCGCGTCCCCGGCGAGCTCACGCCGCTGTCTAGCGCGCTTCACAACGCAGGGAAACGGCCTTGAACCGGCGGAATTGAATCAAACGCATCAAGTCGCCGTGTCATCAAAACGCAATGATCCGCCAGGGCGGTTTCGCCCTGGCGGATCATCTTTGCTGCCCCGGGGCGTCCCCGGGTCATATCGTAGGTCCCTTTAAGCCGCGGCCGCCTTGGCGCCGGTCGGAACTTCCGCGATGGTCTTCAGGATCTGGGACGCGATCTGGTATGGGTCGCCCTGCGAGTTCGGGCGGCGGTCTTCCAGATAGCCCTTGTATCCGTTGTTGGCGAAGGAGTGCGGAACGCGGATCGAGGCGCCGCGATCGGCAATGCCGTAGCTGAACTTGTTCCAGGGCGCGGTCTCGTGCTTGCCGGTCAGGCGCTTGTCGTTGTCCGGCCCGTAGACGGCAATATGGTCCATGAGATTCTTCTCAAAGGCCGCCATCAGCTTCTCGAAGTATTCCTTGCCGCCGACTTCGCGCATGAACTTGGTCGAGAAGTTGGCGTGCATGCCGGAGCCGTTCCAGTCGGTGTCGCCGAGCGGCTTGCAGTGGAATTCGATGTCGATGCCGTAAGATTCGGTGAGACGCAGCATCAGGTAGCGCGCCATCCACATTTCGTCAGCGGCCTTCTTGGAGCCCTTGCCGAAGATCTGGAATTCCCACTGGCCCTTCGCCACTTCGGCGTTGATGCCTTCGTGGTTGATGCCGGCGGCGAGGCAGAGGTTGAGATGCTCTTCAACGATCTTGCGCGCGACGCTACCGACGTTCGAGTAACCGACGCCGGTGTAGTACGGGCCCTGCGGCGCCGGATAGCCGTCCGTCGGGAAGCCGAGCGGACGGCCGTCCTTGTAGAAGAAGTATTCCTGCTCGAAGCCGAACCAGGCGCCTTCATCGTCGAGAATCGTTGCGCGCTTGTTCGAGGCGTGCGGGGTCTTGCCATCGGGCATCATGACTTCGCACATCACGAGCGCGCCGTTTTCCCGCGCGGCGTCCGGATAGACGGCGACCGGCTTCAGCACGCAATCGGAGCTGTGGCCTTCGGCCTGCATGGTCGACGAGCCGTCAAACCCCCACAGCGGAAGCTGTTCCAGCGTCGGGAACTTGTCGAATTCCTTGATCTGCGTTTTGCCGCGCAGACTCGGCGTCGGCGTATAGCCATCGAGCCAAATATACTCGAGCTTGTACTTGGTCATTGAGCCTCTCTTGAGTTGCTAGTGGAATGCGGGAAACCGAACCCTTGAAAATCTGGATTTTGACGCCCAGCCCCCTGGAGGTCTCCGCATACGTGTACCCGGCCACGTCAGGCCACGCGTTACTAAGCATTTAACGTGCCAATCGCTGCACTGCGGGAGAGGCTATCCACAGGGCAGCTTGGCTGCGGGCCAAAATAAAAGCTGCGACATAGAAGCGCGGTCGGCCCACAAATCGGGCGACGCAGCGGCCGGTTCGCAGTCCGAATCCAGCCCATTTCTCCGGCACTTTCGCTACCGGGTCGCGCCGCGATTAAAGCCGCGGCACCCCTTCGAGGCACCCGCGCACGAGGCCGACCTACCTGGGCAACCATCCCCCTGGCTCACGCGTTGGTCATCCGCCCTCTGCCTCGGAGGAAGCAATACCGAAAATGCCCATGAATTAGACAGAATATGGCGCGCCCTTGGTCACCTTGCACCCGCCCAAGGCACCGACAATATCGACTTATGTAACCACTAGAAAACGAGTCGGGCGCACCATGAAGGCTCGCGCCACGGCAAAAGGAGAGACTGTGATGATGAATACGGGTGTGAATCAGGGGTCCGCTAGGATCTACCAATTCCCTACCGGGGGCCGTGCGGCTCTCGAGGGACGTCGCTATGGCGAGGCCAAGACCGAGTTTGCCGCCGCGCCGGCCAACCTCGCGGCTTGCAGCGACAGCTGGTACCACGCGGCCGCCATCGAGGACGAAAAGAGTGGGCGGGACCACTGATGTCCGGGAGGTGTTTGGCAGTACCGCGCCCGATCAGTGAGGCGCGGACGGTGAACTAAAAAAGGGTCGGAACAACGCCGTTTCGGCCCTTTTTCATGTCTGCTCGCATGTTGTAACCGGCCGCTTGGCATGCTTGAGCGTTGCGACCCCGGCCTTGGTGATCCTCAGGGTCACACCCTTCGCCTGATAACGCGAGCCCGACAGCGCCACGCGCTTGGGCAGTGTCAGCGCCTTGCCGTCGAGCTGCAGATGGGCGCGGGAATCGTACTGGAAAAATCCGACGATGAATTGCGCCCCGTCGGCGCAGCGATAGTTCCGGAAAGTCGACTGTGCGAACGCAGCCGACGGCGCGGCTGCCATCGCCGCGACGCATAGCGCCGCGCCAAAAATCGTGTTTCTACGACAATTCATATTTCGCCCCTTGCAGAGTCCAGTATAGACGAGACGGGAGCGGGCGACATGCCCTTCCCGCCCTTGCCCGCCGCTCGAGATCATCCGAACCAGCCGATGTCAGTTTCCCCCACCCGCCATCTCAATCTATCCGGCGCCAGCAATTTCCGCGATCTCGGCGGCTATCCGACCAGCGACGGCCGGACCGTGCGCTGGCGGCAGATCTTCCGCTCCAACCATCTCGGCCACCTCACTGATGACGATGTCTCCGTGCTGCGCGAGCTCGGCGTCCGCAGCGCGTTCGATTTTCGCGGCACCGAGGAGCGCGCCGCCGCCCTGTGCGGCATGCCTGAAATCACCGTCCATTCGCTGCCGGTCGAACCCACTGTCGTCGCGGCGCTGCGCGCGATCGCAGCCGCCGGCACGCCGCTGTCGACGGACCACGCCGTCGAGGTGATGCGCGACTCCTACAGCGGCTATGTTCAGAACAACACGCAGCATTTCCGCACGCTGTTTGCGCATCTGTTGGAAGATCGCGCGCCGCTGGTGATCCATTGCACCGCCGGCAAGGACCGCACCGGTTTCGCCTGCGCGCTGATCCTGCATACGCTCGGCGTTTCCGACGACATCATCTCGGAAGACTATCTCCTGACCAACCGTTTCTACCGCAGGGATCCCAATTCCGGCAGCGACCTGCCCGACGAGGTCAAACAGGTGCTCGGCTCGGTGCAGGCATCGTTTCTTGCCGCCGCGTTCGAGGCCATCGATGCCGACTACGGCGATCTCGAAAGCTATCTCCGCGATGGCCTCGGTCTCGGCAAAGCCGAACGCGCCCAACTCGAAGCGCGTTACCTGCAGGACTGAACTAGCAAGCCTGATCTAATCCGCCTTCACCCGCCGCATCGACACGACCTGCGCGGACGGCTTGCCGCCTGTCGTCCTGACATTGACCTGCACCTTGTAGTCGTTGCTGGTTTCGCCCTTGGGCACATAGAGCATCGCGGTAAAGCGCAGGCGGCCGCGCGCATCGAGCGTCACCGGCAGATCCTCACGCACGCGAAAGGAATTACCCTGGCGATTTCGCGGCGGCAGCCTGGCCGTCATGACAGGCTCGACCAGCGCACGCAGATCGAGCTTGGTCGCCGTTGCATCGTCAATCCGGTAATAGGCAAAGGAATCGCTGTCCCAGCGGCTGTTCGCGACCTCGATGACGGCCCGGCTGTCCGGCGACCAGGCCGCAAGCAGATCGTAGCGGTTGGCGCGCATTTCTCCGGTCGCCCAATACTCGCCGCCGAGCTTGGCCAGCACGGCGCCGTCACTGATGCGGATCAGGAGATTTTCGACGCCGGATGGCGGCTGATCGCGGCCTGACGGCAGGCCCTGATCGCTGCGCCAGGCGAATGCATAAGTCTTCGAAGGCGAGGTGGTGTCGGCAACGACACGCATCGCGGCCTTCCCCTCGCCGCACACGAGGCCGCCTTGTTGATCGGCAACGCAGGCCTGCGCATGCACGGCAGCTGCTTGCTGCACATAGAGTGCGATGAGAACGAATGGGAATGCCCAAGCGCGGCGCATACCGCGATCTTACCCGCTACGCGCGAGTAAAGCACCCAAAAACAAGCCTTGGGCGGCGCGGAAGGTCAGCGCTATCGGCTCAGGCCGCGGCTTCCATTTCCATTTCGGCATCGAGATCGGCGATGACGTCCTCGAACGCCGAGATCGCCTGCTGGATTGCCGCGATCTGCATCAATTCCCAGCTCGAGACCGGACCGCTGCGATTTTGCAGCGCTACGACCAGGTCGCGCCGCTGCTCCTTTAGCTGAACAAGCGGTAAACCATGATCCGGCAAACCCATGACAAATCCCCCTGCGCCTTTTGTTGGTAGCCGGTTGTACCGAACGGATTCTGAAAACGGCTTACAGAACTCCGGCAAATTTTATCAATTCAGCCCCCTCCCGTAGTCCTACGTAGCCGCGCAAGCGCGGCCCGCGGCAATTTGGGCGCGTGAGACACATGGTTCCATGCAGAAATTCGCCGCATTGCCGGTGAAAAACTGCTGATAGGGTGCACTCCCGTTCCCCGGCAGGCGGAGGCCCTTCATGGACGGAAAAGTCATTGTCGTGACGGGCGCGCTGGGTGCGCTCGGCCGGGTGGTCGTGGACGAAGCGCTGGCGCGGGGCGCCAGGATTGCGAGCGTCGATCATGCGCCGACGCAAGTTCCCGCTACGGCTGACCTGTTCGAACTCGGCGGCGTCGACCTCACCGACGCGGCCCAGGCGGGCAAGGCGATCGCTACCGCCGCATCGCATTTCGGCAAGATCGATGCGCTGATCAACATCGCCGGCGGCTTCGCCTTCGAGACCGTGGCGGACGGCGATCCCAGGACCTGGCAACGGATGTACGCGCTCAACGTCATGACCGCGCTCAACGCGTCGCGCGCGGCGATCCCGCATCTCATCTCGTCGGGCGCCGGCCGCATCGTCAATATCGGCGCGATGGGCGCGCTGCAGGCAGGCAGTGGCATGGGCGCCTACGCCGCTTCCAAGGCCGGCGTGCATCGCCTCACCGAGGCGCTCGCCGTCGAACTCAAGGGCAAGATCACGGTCAACGCCGTGCTGCCGTCGATCATCGACACCGCGGCCAACCGCGCCAGCATGCCCAAAGCCGATTTCACCAAATGGGTGACGCCGAAGGAGCTGGCCGACGTGATCCTGTTCCTCGCCAGCGACGCGGCGAGCGCCGTCACCGGCGCGCTGCTGCCGGTGAACGGGAGGGTCTAACCCTCCACATCCACCAGCTTTCGCAGCACCGCCTTGAAGCGGATGCTGCGCTTGCCGGCGAGCGCGGTGGCCTCGCCTTCCGCACCATCGCGATCGTAGGTGCCGGAAAAGCCGATGCCGACTTCATAACCGCTGAACAGCGGCCGCTCGCTCCTGGCCGCCGTATGTTCGCGGTTGACGAGTTCGCCCTTCCATTTGCCGTTCGCCGCCGAGTACGCCCCGATATAGTCGAAGAACGCGTCGCCGCCCCTGATGCGTCCGTCATGCAGCATCATGACACCGGTGTTGCCGGCGTCGATGCCGTCGAGCATGCGGATGTGGATGGAATAGAGCCCGTTGCCGATTCCGTCGGCGCCGACCACGCCGGGCGGCGGCGCGTCGGCGTCGTCGATCGGGGTCAGGACCGTCGTGAACCGGACTCCCGGCAAGGCCGCGCTGCCGCCCTCGAAATGAACTTCCTCCCCGCGGCGCACGCCTGTGAAATTCATCGCGATATTGTCGATGTCGAACATCGGGACATATCCGGGATCGTGGTAATGGCGCGACATCACACATTCGACGGAGATGACGCCTTCGGCCTCGGTAAAATGGCCGACGAACGAAGAGCCGGAATCGCCGCCATAGAGCCGGCCGCCCGCGGTGGCGAACATCACGCCGGAACCTTCCCCGCGCTCCGTCGTGAAACGGAATTTGTACAATCCTTGCAGCACGCCCTGCTCACTCCGGAATCGGCAAAGACCAGTGCCCCGCGAACGATCGATCGCAGGTTCCCTCGATTGCCGTTGGCTTTGTCCCCGCTCCGACAATAGCCGCTGAGGCGCTGTCCGATCAAACGCTTTGCCGGAATTCGGCTAGAGTCGGCAGGTTGAGTCGCGGTCGCACGCGCCGCCGGAGCAAATTTTGGAAACCGCGCTTTATCTTCCCGTCAAACGCTTCCTCGAAAAGCTCGGCTTCACCGTCAAGGGCGAGGTCGGGGGCTGCGATCTGGTGGCGCTGAGTGGCGACGATCCGCCGATCGTGGTGATCGGCGAACTGAAGCTTTCCTTCAATCTGGAACTGATCCTGCAGGCGGTCGATCGCGCGGGCGCCGCCGACGAGGTCTGGCTCGCGGCCAAATTATCTGCCCGCGGCAAGGGCCGCGAGAGCGACGCGCGTTATCGCAATCTCTGCCGCCGGCTTGGTTTCGGCATGCTGGCGGTCACCAACACCGGCGATGTCGAGGTGATCGTCCAGCCTGCGACGGCAGCCCCTCGCCGCAATCCGAAAAAACGCTCGCGGCTGGTCGCGGAGCATCAGAAGCGCAAGGGCGATCCGGCCATGGGCGGCTCGACGCGCGCGCCGATCATGACGGCCTATCGGCAGCAGGCGCTGGCCTGCGCCTCGGCGCTGTCAGGCGGGCCACGACGTGTGAAGGATTTGCGGACCGAAATTCCCGACGCCGGAAAAATCCTGCTGCATAATGTCTATGGCTGGTTCGACCGCGCCGAGCGCGGCATTTACGTGCTGACCGATGCCGGACATGCCGCGCTGAAGCGCTGGCCGCAGCAGCCGCTGGACCTGAGCGTCGCCGGCAATTCCGCGCCATAAGAGCTGCGGCAGAAACGGGAGGATAACATGATCGTGGTGACCGGCAGCGTGACCGCGCGCGCGGACAGTTTTGACGAGGTGCGAAAACTGAGTCTCGAGCATGTCCGTCGCTCGCGCACCGAGCCCGGCTGCATTTCCCACGCCGTCCATGTCGATTGCGAAAATCCGCTGCGGCTGGTGTTTTTCGAGCAATGGGCCGATCGCGCCGCCCTATTGGCCCATTTTGCGGTCCCCGCCTCGCGCGATTTCGTCCGCGCGCTGCAATCGCTCGCGGATCAGGCCACCACGATCGAACTGTATGACGCTACCAGACTTGAGAGATTGTAGACGCATGGCTGTATTGCCATGCGAAATTCATATTGCAATGCAGCATGCGGGCACCTAGGTATCTCCGCAATCAGATTGCGAGGCCCCGATGAGCGAAGACTGGAACACGAAATACGGCACACGACGCGTCCGGCGGGATCCGCCGACGCTGGAAGAGGCAATCTTCGCCGCGGTGGGGATCACCGACGATCAGCAGCAGCAGGCGGAAATCGCCGCCGCGCTGATGGGCCTGCCCTACGAGGAAGTGCTGGCTGAAGTGAAGAAGACCGGCCGCGCGGTAGCGCGATCGGCCACCCGCATCATCGCGGGCGAGCAAGGCGCCCAGCGCGCCGTCGTGGTCGAGCGCCGCGTCATCAGGCGTTTTGGCAACGACAAGCGTACCGGCACCTGAAGCCATAGCGTTTTCGAGCGAAGCGGATCGCGTAAAGAAAACGCGTCAGAACAAAAGACCAGAGCCCGGTTCTGATTCAATCAGAACCGGGCTCTAAAGGTTTTGGGCAATTCGCAGGATCTAACGTCAGCGAATCGCCCTGTTTGAACGCATTGCTCAGGCAGCGCGGCCCCAGCCATACATCCGAAGCAGCATCCGCCAATAGGCACGGTTGAAATTCGCGACCGTGCGCGCAGCATTCAGCGTGCTGTCCGCCCAGGTGGTCGCGAGCTCGGTCTGATCCTGTTTCGTCAGGTCGATGGTACCGGTAGATTCGCCGTGCCGGAACACAAGCTGCGCGCCGAACTTGCTGGCAAGCTTCCGCATCGCCTCGTTCTGCGCGCCGGTGGTGATCCGCAGGCTCTTGTAGCCCTTGGCGCGCGCCACCGTGATCAGCTTGCGGAACAGGATGCTGCCGACGCCCCGGCGGCGCACCGACGCTTCGACGCTGAAGGCGATCTCGGGAAGCGAATCCGGTGACTGGTCCGGCGGATGCAGCTCTGCTGCGCCCCGAACCACGCCGTTTTCGAAGAAGGCGATGATGGTCGTGCCGTCATTGGCGCATTTCTCGGCGTAGCGCTCGATGAAGCTATCGTCCATGAAGCCATGGAAGCGGTCATGGCGGCTGATGCGGTCGAGCCGCAGCAGGTGATCGCGCAACAGCGGCAATTCTTCCTGCTGGCTCAGCGTGCGCACGCTGGAGTTGGCGAGCGCGGCCGCAATATGGGTGAGGTACATATCCTAAACTCCTCTGAGAGAAGCCCTCGAGGAGGCGTCGAATCCCTAGACCACCAATATTGTGCGTCGCAACATGAAATTCAAGCCCGGATTGTCCGTATACTGCCTTAAATAAGGGCAGTAATTGCAGTGGCTTAGCGGCACCTTTATTAACCAATTGTTAAGGTTGGCCACCCGGCGCAGACTGGGCATGGGGATTGCTTATTTCTGAACAAATCAGGCTTTAGACCACACATTCGGATGGTTCGTGGAGGTCCGTCGTGGCTGTCGTGCTCGACACGAGTTCGTGCCTTCCGGGACGCCGGCTAGCGCTGTGGCAGGACATCGTCTGCGACACCTTCGTCGGCCTCGACTGCAAATCGGACATGCGCGGCGCGTTCTGGGGCGCGGTGTCGCAAGCCAGAATCGGATCCGTGGCGCTCACGCAGGTCGATTCCACCGCCCAGCGGGTCTTCCGCACGCCGTCGCGAATAGCCCGCGCCAGCGAAGATTACGTGCTGATGGCGCTGGGCAACAGCGGCGTGAACGGCGTCTTCCAGGACGGCCGCGAGGCGATCGTCTCCGCCGGACAATTCGTCCTTTACGACACCACCCGCCCCTACGAACTGCGCTTCGACGACAGCTTCTCGCAGACGATCTTCCAGATGCCGCGCAAGCTGCTGCAACAGCGCGTCGGCTCGTTCGATGGTTTGACCGCGACCACGTTCGCCGGTGATCGTCCACTCGAACGGCTGACCTATGATTTCGCGCGCAATGTGAGCCGGACGATCGAGCAGGTCGATCCCGCGGCCGCAAGCCGCCTGCTCGACCAGGCGCTTGACCTGCTCGCGATGACGCTGGCCGACAGGCTGCACGCGCGCTTGCCGGACCAGTCGGTCCACCGCTCTGCGCTGCTCTATCGCCTCAAGAATCATATCCTGACGCACCTCGCCGATCCCGAATTATCGCTGCCGCGCGCCGCGGCGGCGACAGGAATCTCGCCGCGCTACGCCAGCGATCTGATGGCCGCCGAACAGTCCTCGTTCCGCAGTTACGTGCAGACGCAGCGGCTGGAGCGCTGCAAGCGCGATCTTGCCGACCCCGCCAACCAGGCCCGGCACATCGGCGAGATCGCCTTTGCATGGGGCTTTAACGACCTCGCTCATTTCAGCCGCATCTTCAAGCAGCGGTTCGGCGTATCGCCGCGCGAATGGCGCGAGCAGCCGCGCCAATAACGCCTTCCACCCGGCACCCTGCTTCCTGCCACGCCACCGGCATCCGGCATCCATCTGCGCGTTAAGACAAGTTTTCGTTCCGCTGCAGACAAGCGGCGCGCGTTGCCATGGCTGTAGGCTTGCGACCGAGGATTGTCGGTCGCCAACGCGAAAGGAACGGTGCGATGGGTCTGGTTCATCAGAAATACAAGGTGGCGGTGGTTCAGGCGGCGCCGGTCTTTCTCGATCTCGATGCCACCGTGGACAAGACCATCGCGCTGATCGAGGAAGCTTCCGCCAAAGGCGCGAAGCTGATCGCGTTTCCCGAAACCTTCATTCCCGGATATCCGTGGCAGATCTGGCTTGGCGCGCCGGCCTGGGCGATCGGCCGCGGCTTTGTGCAGCGCTATTTCGACAATTCGCTCGCCTTCGACAGCCTGCAGGCGGAAAAAATCCGCCAAGCCGTGAAGCGCGCCAAACTGACCGCCGTGCTCGGGCTATCCGAGCGCGACGGCGGCAGCCTCTATATCGCGCAATGGCTGATCGGGCCTGACGGCGAGACCATCGCCAAACGCCGGAAACTGCGTCCGACCCATGCGGAGCGCACCGTGTTCGGCGAAGGCGACGGCAGCGACCTCGCGGTCCACAACCGCGCCGACGTCGGACGGCTCGGTGCGCTGTGCTGCTGGGAGCACCTGCAGCCGCTGTCGAAATTCGCGATGTACGCCCAGAACGAACAGGTGCATGTCGGCGCCTGGCCGAGTTTTTCGCTGTACGACCCGTTCGCGCATGCGCTCGGCCATGAGGTCAACAACGCCGCCAGCAAGGTCTATGCGGTCGAAGGCTCCTGCTTCTTTCTCGGCCCCTGCGCCGTCGTCTCGCAGGCGATGATCGACGAGCTCTGCGACTCCCCCGAAAAGCACGCCTTCCTGCATGTCGGCGGCGGCCACGCCGTGATCTACGGGCCGGACGGCAGCTCGCTGGCCGAGAAACTTCCGCCCGACCAGGAAGGCATTCTGTACGCCGACATCGATCTCGGCATGATTGGGGTAGCGAAGAACGCCGCCGATCCGGCCGGGCATTATTCGAGGCCGGATGTTACGCGGCTGTTGCTCAACACCACGCGCGCCAACCGCGTCGAACATTTCTCGCTTCCCGTCGATGCCGAGGTCATGAGCGAGATCAGGCTGCAGGCCTGAGGCGCTTCAATTCGGACAAGGAGCAGGCCGATGGAATCCGCGATCCCCGAGCATCTGCAAACCGCACGAACGCGCCACCGTCGCGTCGGTGACGACTATGCACCGCCCTATCCGTCCTTCGTGGCGCGGCACAAGCCAGGCGTGACGCGGGTGGTGATGGCCTATTTCGGCCTCCAATCCCGCGGCGCGCCGCCGGCCGCCGCGGAACAGGCGTTGGCGCGGCTCGCGTCGGATTTCGCAGCAGCTGACGGCCCAACGCATTGGGACCGCGCGAGCTATATCGACGAGGCCGGTTTCACCAACGTCGTCACGGTGGCCTATTGGGACGACCGGCAAAAATTCGATCGCTGGTTTCCGGCCGCTCGCGAGCGCTGGACCGGCGAGCAGCGGACCAACAACGGGTTCGGTAGCTTCATCGAGGCGCTTTATCCCTCCGTGGAAGGCTATGAGACCCTGTTCTCTTCCCTCGGAAGGCCCGAAGGCGTCGCGGTTCTCGCCGACGACATGAGCGGCGAGGTTTTGGAGCACGCCTATTGGGGCGGCATGCGCGACCGCATCCCGTTGTCGCAAACCAGCGAGATGGCGCCTTCAGGCGCTGCCCGCGCGATCCGCGACGGCGCGCGTATCCGGATCATCCCGCATGACAACCTCTGCCTGATCCGCTCGGGCCAGGATTGGGGCGATACCGAAGCCGCCGAACGCAAGATGTATCTTGGCGATGTCGAGCCGGTGCTGCGCGAAGGCATGGACTTTCTGCGCGACCAGGGACGTTCCATCGGCTGCTACGCCAACCGCTACATGACGGTCGTCGGCCGCGACGGCGCGGCCACCGAAAAGTCCTACGGCATGAGCTGGTGGAAAAGCCTGTCGGCGCTCGAGCGCTGGGCTGAATCGCACCCGACCCATGTCCGGATTTTCGGCGCCGCCATGAAATACCTGTCGACGCTCGGGCCGGCCGCAAAACTGCGGCTCTACCACGAGGTTACCGTCGCCCGCGCCGACGAACAGCTGTTCGAATATGTGGATTGTCATCCGCAAACCGGGATGCTGAACGCGGTGCAGACGGTGGATGCGGCCTGAAGCTACAGCACCATCTGCGTCTGGGTAACGACTGCGACGAGCTTGCCGTCCTCGGTCTCCAGCCGGGTCTGCCAGACCTGGGTGCGGCGGCCGCGATGCACCGGGGTCGCGGTGGCGATCACTGTCGCCCCTTCCTTGGCGCCGCCGATGAAATTGGTCTTGCTCTCGATCGTCGTGGTGCCCTTGGCGTCCGCCGGCAGGTTGATGACGGTCGCGGCAGCGCCGACCGAATCCGCGAATGCCATGATCGCGCCACCGTGAATCGTGTTCCGGAGCGTGCAGAGATCGGGACGCACAAGCATCTTGGCCACCACCCGATCCATTCCGGCTTCCGTGAAGGTCACCCCCTTCAGTTCGGCAAACGGCATCTTCATCGACTGGATTTTTTCGAGCGGCGTCATTCGTCCTCCGGCTTTTCCTTGAAGCGATTTCTCAGGTAGCATGGATGGTACCGGTAAGTCAGGCAATGACCTCTGAGGTAATGGCTGCCGTGACATCGCCTCCGTAATTCGGCATATCGTCCGCATGCGCCAGTTCCCACCCCGCCGGATCGTTTGCCTCACCGAAGAGACCGTTGAGACGCTGTATCTGCTCGGCGAGCAGGACCGCATCGTCGGCGTCTCCGGCTATGCCGTGCGGCCGCCGCAGGTCCGCCGCGAGAAGCCGCGGGTTTCCGCCTTTATCTCCGCGGACATTCCGAAAATCCTCGCGCTTGAGCCCGATCTCGTGCTGGCCTTCTCCGACCTGCAGGCCGGCATCGTCGCCGATCTGGTTCGCGCGGGCGTCGCCATCCACGTCTTCAACCAGCGCGACATCGCCGGCATTTTCGCGATGATCCGCACGCTCGGCGCCATTGTCGGTGCAGCGGAGCGCGCCGATCAACTCGCGAGCGAGCTTTGAAGCAGCGCCTCGCGCGGATCGCGGCGACGCCCCGGCCCTCGCCCAAGCCAAAAGTCTATTTCGAGGAATGGGACGATCCGCTGATCTCGCGGCATCGGCTGGGTATCCGAACTGATCGAGATCGCCGGCGGCGAGGACGCGTTGCCGAAACTGCGGTTTCAGCAGGCGGCCAAGGACCGGATCATTGCGCCCGATGTGGTGCGCGAGGCCGCGCCCGACGTGATCCTCGCGTCCTGGTGCGGCAAGAAGGTGGTGCCGGATCGTATCCGGCAGCGTCCGGGCTGGAGCGATATTCCGGCGGTGCGCAACGACCGCATCGTGGAGATCAAGTCGCCGATCATCCTGCAGCCGGGACCGGCCGCGCTGACGGATGGGCTGGATGCGATCGTGAAGGCGTTGTGGCCGGAGGCGAATTCGTAGGGTGGGCAAAGGCGCGCAGCGACGTGCCCACCATTCCATCGTCCGATCGCGCAAGCGATGGTGGGCACGCTTCGCTTTGCCCACCCTACGGCAGCGCCGCTCGCTCACACCCTCTCCACCCCGCACCATTCCGCGATGAACAGCGCGGTCGCTTTGGTCGACTTCCGCAGCGACTCCAGCTCGACATATTCGTTGAAGCCGTGCATCGCCGCGCCCGTTCGCGCCGAAGCAGAGGCTCGGGATGTTGTAGTTCAATCCGTAGAACCGCGTGTCGGTCAGCGCGGTGAAGGCGCGGTCCGGCGCCGTGCCGCCATAGACCGCGCCAAACGCTTTTGCAAATGCGGCTTCCGGCTCGGCGGAATTCGTCAGTTCATAGCCCTCCGACAGAAAGCCCGACCATTCCACCTGCGGCGGATTGTTGGAGAGGAAGCGATGGTCGCGCGCGGCGGCCGAGACGCAGGCCAAGATCTCCTTCTGGCATTCGGCGATCGACCAGCCCGGCAGCACCGCGATCCGGCAATCGACGTCGCACCAGGCCGGCACGCTGGAGGCCCAGTCGCCGCCCTTGATGATGCCGGGGTTGAAGTTGAGCGGATGAGCGACCGCCTTGAAGTGGCGATCCGCCTTGGCGCGCTCGTTCCACTCGTCCTCGAGCTTCTGCAGCGAATGGATCAGATGATAGGCCGCCATGATCGCGTTGGCGCCGGCGCCGGCCTCGAACACATGCACGGGAAAACCGCGCACCTTCAGGCGAAACCAGATCACGCCGACCTGCGAGCGCACCATCGTCTCGCCGGTCGGCTCCGGGATGAAGCAGGCGTCCGCGCGGTAGCCGCGCTGCAAGGTCGAGAGCGCGCCGACGCCGGTGCTCTCTTCCTCGATCACGGACTGGAAGTGAATGCGCGCCGGTCGGCTTCAGGCCTGCGGCCTTGATCGCATCCAGCGCATAGAGCGCGCCGATGGTGCCGGACTTCATGTCGCAGGCGCCGCGGCCATACATCCTGCCGTCCTTGATGACCGGCGAGAACGGCGGCGTCTCCCACATGTCGAGGGGGCCTGCCGGAACGACGTCGCAGTGGCCCTGCAGGATCAGCGATTTGCCGGCATTGTTCGCGGGCCGGTAGGTGCCGACCACCGTGCGCGCCCTGGAAAAATCATGCTCGATCGGGCCGAAGCCGCGCAGATCCTTCAAATCCTCGACGTCGATATGCCAGTCGTCGACCTCATAGCCGCGCTGGCGCAGCAGGTCGCCGATCATGTCCTGGCACGGCCCTTCGGCGCCGCGGGTCGAGGGGATCGCAACGAAATCCCTTGTCGTCGCCAGTTGCGCGTCAAAGCCGGCGTCAACGGCGTCGAGGATTTTCTGTTGCGTATCGGTCGTCATGCGGCGGCTCCAGTCGCGAATTCAAAGAGGTCGGGAGCGCGCACCCTACCCCGATCTCAGCCGCCGGCGTAATGCGCAAAATGCGCATCCCGCAATGCATCTTCGAGCAGGCGGCCTTCCGAATAGCCGCGCAGCGACGCCGGGCGCTCGACACCGTCGAGAAGCCGCGGACACGGTTCGGGCGCGCCGAGCACGGTGCGCACCGGAATGCGCTCGGCATAGATCGGCAATTCGTAGTCCTCCTCGTCGTCGCCAACGCCCTTGGCGCGAATCTTCGCCGACGCCTGTTCGATCTCCATCGCAATCACCGATGTCGCCTTGATCTCCTGCGCCGTGCTTTGCCGCAGGCTCGCGGTGCGATCGGGAAAGAAGCGGTCGACCATGGCGACCAGCGCGCGCTCCTTCTCGGCTGGGTCGGTGACGAGATAGGCGGTGCCGAACGCCATCACGGCGCGATAATCCGCCGAATGATTGAAGCCGCAGCGCGCCAGCACGAGGCTGTCGAGGTGCGCAACCGTGAGGCAGACCTGCTGGCCGTCGGACTGGTTTCGCAGCATCCGGCTGGCGCTGCTGCCGTGCCAGTACAGCCTGCTTCCCTCCCGCCAGAAGAAGGTCGGCGTGCAATAGGGCTGGCCATCGACCACGTAGGAGACGTGGCAGAGCATCGAGGCGTCGAGCAGGCCGTGAATCTTCGCCCGATCATAGGAGCCACGCTCGTGCAAGCGCTTGACCCGGTTGCGCGGCGACAACGGATAGGAATTGGTGGTCTCGCCTTCGATCGTCACGGCAGCTCCTCTGCGGTATTGGCATGGTCGAACCAGTTGTACCGGCGAATTTGGTCTGCGATAGTGCCAATTGGATGCGAAAAATTCCGACCAATTCTCCGGCGACGCGGCGAAAGGCCGAGCTTCCGCTCGACCTTGACGGGCCCCACGTGACGCCAGAGGCCTCCTCGCAGCACCGGCTCTATCAGGCGCTCTGCCACGCCATAACGGGCGGGATCGCCAAACCCGGCGAGCCGCTGCCGCCGCAGCGTACGCTTGCAAAACAGACCGGTTTTCGCCGCAACGCCGTCACCTCGGCCTATGAGCGGCTGATCGCGGACGGGTTTGCGGTAGCCACCATCGGCTCCGGCACCTTCGTCGCCGCGCGCATTCCCGCGCGCGTCAACGACGCCCGCAAGACCAGGATCGCGATCGAGCCGCCGCAGCAAGGCGCGCTGGCGCTCGGCTGCACGCATATCGATGAAAGGGCGCTGCAGCGCTTCAGGTCGTTTGCCGGCCGGCGCATGCGCGCCTTCGGCGCCGAGCATCTGCAGTACGGTGACCCCAGGGGCAGCCGCGAGCTTGCGCGCCGCGATTGCCGATCATTTGCTGTCGGCACGCGGGCTGCGCTGCGATCCGGACCAGATCATGCTGGCGTCGGGAACGCAGCACGCCTTGCGGATCGTGCTGGGCGCGATCCTCAAGCCCGGCGATCAGATCTGGTGCGAGGATCCCGGTTATCCCGCGGCGCGAAGAGCGATCGGGCATTACGGCCTGCGCCCCGTCTCCGTGCCGGTCGACGCATCAGGCATGATCGTGGCCAAAGGCCGGGCGCTCGCGCCCTCCGCGGGCGCGGCCTACGTGACGCCGTCGCACCAGTTTCCGCTCGGCGTGCAGATGTCGATGCCGCGGCGGCTGGAACTGCTCGACTGGGCAAGGGAGGCGAGCGCCTTCGTGATCGAGGACGATTACGACAGCGAGTTTCGCTACGACGGTGCGCCATTGCTGTCGCTCGCCGGCATCGATCACCTCTCGCGCGTCATCTACATGGGCACGTTTGCAAAGACACTGTTTCCCGGATTGCGCATCGGCTACTGCGCGCTGCCCGAGCGGCTGGTCGGGCCGGTGACGACGGCCCGCGCCGCGCTCGACCGCTTTCCCGGCACGCTGATGGAAGGCGCGGTGGCGGACATGCTCAATTCCGGCGCGTTTGCAGCAAATCTGCGCAAGGTGCGCGGGATCTATCGCGAAGCGCGCGACGTCCTGGCTTCGACCTTGTCGGCGGCATCGGACGGGCGTCTCTCGGTGCCGGTGCCCTCGCAGGGCCTGCATCTGGTCGCGCGGTTCGATCCATCGACCGATCCGCAGGTTGCCGCCAAGGCAAAGACGGAGGCCGGCGTCGCGGGATGGCTGCTGGCGGAAACCTATTTTCGTGCGCGTCCGCTGCCGGGATTTGTGCTGGGCTTTGCCGGCCACCCGCTGCCGCAACTGATCGCGTCGGCCGAACGGCTGGCGAAGTCATCGCTGGCTGCCTTGCAGGCAAGCCGCAAGCCGAACAAGGGCGGAACCGGCAAGGTCAAACGGCTGAAGGCCGCGACCTGGCCGCACCGCGTCGGCCGGCGCGCCTATCAGAATCGCCGCCGCGTCACTAAGCTCAATGCCTGATCAATCATCACGGCGGAAACACCGGATGCCCGGCAATCGTAACGTTCTGTATCTCGTCATCGGCGTGTTGATCGTCGCGGTCGGCGTGCTCAGCTACAATCTCTATAAAGCCAAGCAGGAACCCGAGGGCCTGCAGATCAATGTCGGCCCCGACGGGCTGAAGATCAAGACCAAGTGAGCGAGGCCGGAATGATGACGACAAAGGCTGCCAGATGCCTTGCCCTGCCCGCCGGCCTTGCCCTGTGGCTGATCGCAACAGCTGCTTTCGCGCAGACCTTCTCGCGTGAACAGGACATTGCCGACCTCCGGCTCGGCCAGCGAGCCATGGTCGACGATGGATCGTGCCCGACGGGACAAATCAAGGAAGTCATGGGCTCGCAGATGACGACGACCGGCGTGCTTCGCACCCGCAAATGCATTCAGCGGCTGGGGACGAAGAAGCGATAGCGGCAATTCTCGCCTAGAACATGCCGTTGCTGTTGGCGGCCTTCTCGGGAATCTCCTGCACGACGTCCCAGTGTTCGACGATCTTGCCGTTCTCGAGCCTGAAAATGTCGACGATGGCCCGGCCCCGCGCGCCCTTCTCGCGCACGCTGTGGACGTGCAGGATCACGTAATCGCCGTCGGCAAAGGCGCGCTTGATCTCGCTGCGCGAGTCCGGGAATTTCTCCCGCAGGAAGCCGAGGAAGCCCTTGAAGCCTTCGATGCCATCCGGCGCCGTCGGGTTGTGCTGGATGTAGTGCGGCCCGAAAAACTTCGCGGCGGCGTCAAAGTCCTTCTTGTTGAGGCCGGCCTCGTAGAATTCGAGCACGGTCTTCTTGTTGGCTTCCTGCGTCGCCGCATCGGCGGCCAGAACCGGGGAAGCGACGAACGGCAATACGCCGATAAGGCCGATGAGGATGAATCGCATGGTTGCTCCCTGTGTGTTTTCGAGTTTGAGCCCAACCTACCAGCTTCCGCATCTGGCGACGACCCCGGGCGACAGCCCGTCGCGTCAGCGCGCGAACGGCTCAGTGTGTCGAGCCAGCAACGGGCATCGACAACATCAGCGACGCGAGCCGGCGGAACGATGGATTTGCGGAGCCAGGCCTACTGGTTCGTCGCCGGCTCGAACATGCATTGCAGCGTCGGCTTGGCGATCTTGGTGAAGGTCGGGCCGATCTCGGACTGCTTCGACGCCGGCACCCACGCGGTCTCGATCGTCGGCACCCCGGTCTCGCTGATGCCGCGCAGCAGGGCTTCGCGCAGGTCGGCATCTTCCACGGTCGCGGCGGCGTAGTCGTGCAGACAGCCGCAAACGCTTTCAGGGTGCGCCCAGCGTCCGACCATATGGGGCGCGCAAAGCCGCACGAACTCGCCGCGCGGATCGGGCACTTTGAACAGGGAACGGAACGAGGTCTGCGGCGGCTGAAACTGGAGCTGGACCTGGGCCTGCGCCGAGCCGCCGAGAAGGAAGAACGACAGGATGACAGCGGAACAGATGCGTACCAACATGCAGAGCCTTTATCGGCGATCTTTTTGCGAAGGGTCCGCCACGCTCACTTGGCAGCCACAACCATCGGCTGGGACGCCGGGGTCGCAACCGGCGAGCCATTATAGGCGAAGGTACCGACGCCCGGCAGGTTCTGGTCGGAAGAACCAGCCATCGAGGGACCAGCCAGAATGAAGGCAAAGGCGAGGATGAAGCTGATGGTCCGCATCTGACTGTCTCCGGTTGTCCGTGGCCGGCAGCGCCCGCCGTCTCGTTGTCCACGTGATAGCCATCGGCTGTTTCCGGACATCTGCGCCAAAACGGAAAATGGTTTCGTCGCGCAGGAGAATTGTTTCGTCGGCCGTTCCGGACGAAACAATGGCCAGAAAAATTCAATGAATTCAGCTACGACGCCCCCACCTGAGAGGATCAGGCTGGACACGGCAAGCTGGCCGTCGGGGCCGCTTTGGCCCTCTCAATGGACGAGGACGGCCTCGTTCACTGGCTGACCGGATGAACCGAAGCCTCGGTCCGGCCAACTCAGTCGAACACCGTGCAACTTTCCGCGTGCTTGCGCGTTGTGACCCCTCCTCAACAAAGGATAGCAGTCGTGGGCAGTGGCAACATCGATGTTGGCAATGCAACCCCGACCCGCAAACCCGGCCAGCCGGTGCGAGCGCCAGGGAGAAACCTCAGACACCCGTGGCCTTTGTGGCGCGATGTCGCAGCAAGGCAGCGAATTTCGCGGCAATGTGTCGGCGCCGCAAAAATTCGTGCATCTGGTCGGTTGCCGTGAGCGCAAGGCCGAGCCCGGCCTGGAGGCCCGCCAATATTCCAATCCGGTCAAACGGTAAGCCCGAAGCCCTCATCCCGGATCCGATCTCGGATCCCGGATCCTGGGTGGCATCGGAACTTACTGGACGAATTCACCGCATTTCTGAACCGCGGCGTCGGCGGCCCCCCAGGGCATGATCGGCACCGAGGACGTCGAGTTTTTGGGTGAACCCTCGATCAGCCTGTCCGAATAGACCATGTAGACCAGCACGTTGCGTTTGGCGTCGCAGCCGCGAACGATCTGCATCTTCTTGAAGAACATCGAGCGGCGCTGCCGGAACATGTCGTCGCCCTGCTCAAACTTGTGCTTGAACTTGATGGGGCCGATCTGCCGGCACGCCAGCGAGATGTCCGAGACCTCCTCGGCAAGGCCGAGCCAGCCCTTGAAGCCGCCCTTTTCCGGCACCGTGAAGTGACAGGCCACCCCCTCGACCTCGGGGTCGTCGACGGCGTAGGTGGCGAGCTTGTCGTTCGGGCTCAGCCACTTGAACACGGTCGAGCGGCGAAAAATCAGGTCGGGCTCGTCGGCGGCCGACGCCGGGCCTGCCTGCCAAAGCATCAGCGCCAACACCCCCAAGGCCAGACTTCGCCACTTCCTGTCACACTTAACGATGGCCTTGGATGTCATTGATATCTCCGCTGAAGGGCTCGCCGCCTATGTAGTGGCGGAAAGCCGCACAGGAAGACCGCCGTCCGGGGTGCCGCCGAGCGCGCCCAACCGGCCGCCGTTTAACGGAATGTGAGGCTTTTTTGCTACGATTGGGGCGAAAAGCGCTGGAATTAGAAGGCCTACGCTGGTGAACGCTTTTCGCCTCTGCGACAACAAATAATTATCGGAAGAGTAGATTCGAGTAACCGGATTTGAGGATCAAGCGCGTGAGCGGGCATCGGTTTTTCAGTGCGGGTATTGCGGGCGCAACTAATTCCAAACGGCGATTTTGGCAGATAGCGATGTTGACGGCGGCCGGCACCCTGGTTGCCGCCCCCCAGGCAGATGCTGCCGCCCTGTTCTACTGGCAGGACACCGATCCCGGCTACTACCGGCCGGCACCGATGGCGCAGCCGCGCAAGCCGAAGGCCCGCCGGCCTTCCGCCAAGACCGAGGCGACGCCTCAAGGAAACCAACGCCAAGCCGCATGGGCCGCTGATCATCGCCGTCTCGATCGAGCAGCAGAAGGTTCGCGTCTACGACAGCAACGGCCTGTTCGCAGAGAGCCCGGTGTCGACGGGCATGAAGGGTCATTCGACCCCGATGGGCGTGTTCAGCATCATCCAGAAGCACAAGATGCACCGCTCCAACATCTACAGCGGCGCGCCGATGCCTTACATGCAGCGCATCACCTGGTCGGGCGTCGCGATGCATGCCGGCGTATTGCCCGGCTATCCGGCGTCGCACGGCTGCATCCGCATGCCGATGGCGTTTGCCATGAAGATGTGGAACTGGACCAGGATGGGCGCGCGCGTCATCATCACGCCCGGCGCAGATCACGCCCGCCACCTTCTCGCATCCGTTGCTGGTGGCGCAGAAGGTCGTGCCGCAGCCCCTCATCGCCAACGATCCGGCGACCGACGCGCCCGCGGTGAAGAGCGACAAGGGCGCGGACGCAGGCCATGCGACCAAGCCTGCGAATGCCAATCTTGCGAATTCCAGTCTTGCGAATTCGGAGGCGAGCCTGGATCTCCGACCGACTGTCGGCCACGCCGCGCCGTTGCGCGAACAGACCCACACCGCGGATGCCAGCGGCGCGCTGCCGGCGATCAACGCCGTCGTGACCATGTCCGATGCGACGCCGTCCGCAGCCAGGGTTCAGCCCGCCAGCGATACGTCGAGCGCGGAAGCAAAGGCGGACGCGCCGAAATCCGAGGCGGCAGCGGCTGACACGGCGGCGGCCGATGCCAAATCCGCCGAGAGCAGCACTGTTGCGACGGATGGCCAGAAAGTCGACGAGGCGGCGGCTCCCGCGCCTGCCGAAGAGCGCGCGAAGACCGAGATCTCCGCAAGCGAGAGCGTGAAGGCCGAAGACAAGCCCGGCGAGGCGAAAGTCGAAGCCAGTTCGGAAACGAAATCCGACGAGGTGAATGCCGAGGCTCCCACGGCAGCGATTACCAAGGTCGAGGAAGCCAAGACCCCCGAATCCAAGACTCCCGAATCCAGGCCTGCCGAATCCAAGGCCGCCGAAAAGCCCGCCGAGCCCGTCAAGGCGGTCGCCGATGCGCCGGCTGGACCGGCCGCCGCGCCCGACGCCAAGAAGGATACGGCGCGTCTGCCCGGCGCGGAAAAGGCTGCCAGGGCCGAACCGCCCAAGCGTCCCGGCCAGATCGCGGTGTTCGTGAGCCGCAAGGATTCCAAGCTGTACGTCCGCGAGAACTTCAAGCCGCAGTTCGACGTTCCGATCACCATCGCGCCCAGCGACCGGCCGCTGGGTACGCATGTCTTCACCGCCGAGGCCGACAAGAACGATCCCAACCTGTTGCGCTGGTCGGTGGTCTCGCTGCCGGTCACGGCCCGCAATGCGGCCCGGACCGACGAGGACGACCGTGCTGCCCGTCGGCGCAAGGTGGCCGGCGGAGCCCCTGCCGAGGCCAAGCCGCTGCCGGTGCCGAACAGCCCCGCCGAGGCGCTGGACCGCATCACCATCGCTCCCGAGGCGATGGCGCGGATCGCAGAAGTCCTGACCACCGGCAGTTCGATCGTGGTGTCCGATCACGGCATCAACCAGGGCGGCGAAACCGGCGAAGGCACCGATTTCATCGTCCCGCTGCGGTAGATCCCATAACGGCTTGTTGAGGGGCAGCGGCCCGCGCGTTGCGCTATGCTTTGCGCTGACGAACCGCAGCCCGGGGATATTCATGATCGACCGCAGGAGCGTGATATCAGCGGCGCTGGCCGCGATCGCAGCCGTCACCTCGACCAGGCAATCCCTGGCGCAGGCCGGCATGAGCCGGATCACGGCTTACGCGTTTTCATTTCCGGGATTGGCCGGCGGCGATATCAGGCTTTCCGAATTTGCCGGCCGGCCGATCCTGATCGTCAACACCGCTTCGCTCTGTGGCTTCACGCCGCAATATGGCGGGCTGCAGGAATTGTGGACCGAGTTTCACGGCCGCGGCCTGATGATCGTCGGCGTTCCCTCCAACGATTTCGGCGGCCAGGAGCCGGGCGGCGCGACCGAAATCACCGCGACCGCGCAGAACCACCACGTCACCTTTCCGATCGCCGCGAAGGCCGTCGTCAAGGGACCGAACGCGCATCCGTTCTACAAATGGGCAGCGGAAGCGCGGCCGAAGGATGTTCCGCGCTGGAACTTCCACAAATACCTGATCGGCCGCGACGGCTACATCGCCGACGTCTTCCCGGAATCCGTCGAACCCGTGGATACGCGGGTGAAGACCGCCATCGCGCGGGCATTGGCCCAAAACGTTTCCGAGCGAAGCGGCTAGCGGTTCGCGTAAAAGAAACGCGTGTCAAAAAGACTACAGACTCCTGAATTAACCGGCAAATCGGCTGGGCGTAACCACAGCGGTTGCGTTGGCGCGCCTGCTCCAACTAGGCTACTATATGCTTCGGGAATGGAGGCAGACCGGACGACGGCAACGCCGCGACCGGGAGCAGGATTCGAATTTAAGGAAAACAAGATGCGTATTGCGGCAGGGTTGATCTTTGCGGGCGCGGTTTCGCTGTTGGCATCAAGCGCGGCGTGGTCGCAGTCGCCACCCGCCAAGGGCGCGGCTTCTCCGCCGCAGGCAGCTCCAGCCCCCGCCCCGCCGCCGGCGCCGGTCTCGACCCGTCCGCCCTGCAACAATCCGAACGCGCTCGGTATCGGCCGCACCGTCGAGATCGATACGACCGGCGGTCCCGGTTTCGGCTTCGAACATTTCAAGGAGCTCGACTTCCTGCGCGACAAGGAAGTGGTTCTGACCTTCGACGACGGCCCATGGCCGGTGAATACGCCTGCGGTCTTGAAGGCGCTGGCGGAAGAATGCACCACCGGCATCTTCTTCCCGATCGGCAAGCACGCCACCTATTATCCCGAAATCCTCAGGCAGGTGATGGCGGCCGGCCATTCGATCGGATCGCACACCTGGTCGCATGCGGCGCTCGTCAACAAGAAGCTGACCGAGCAGCAGCGCAAGGATGAAATCGAAAAAGGTTTCAGCGCGGTGAAGTGGGCGCTCGGCGGCAAGGCGCCGGCGCCGTTCTTCCGCTTCCCGGCGCTGCAGCACCCGCCCGAGATGGTGACCTATCTCGGCAGCCGCAACATCGGCATCTTCTCCTGCGACCTCAATTCGTTCGACTTCAAGGCGAGCAAGGCGCAGACCATCATCGACAACGTGATGCGCAAGGTCGAGAAGAACGGCAAGGGCATCATCCTGATGCACGACTTCCAGAAGCATACTGCCGAAGCGCTGCCCGAGCTCCTGAAGAAGCTGAAGGCCGGCGGCTACAAGGTGGTCGCGATGCGCGCCAAGGCGCCGGTGCAGACCATCGCGCAGTATGACGAAGACATCGTCAAGGATCTGAAGCTGCCGACCGTGAGCTCGCGCCCGGTTTCCAGCGTCGTGCAGACGATCTCGGAATAACGCGACGCGATACAGGCCCGTGCCGTCGCTGCGCATCGAAGGCTATGTCATCGTCTCCGCGGACGGCATGCTGGCCGACGCCCGCAACGTCATGCCTGACGAATTGAAGTTCGAGGGCGACAAGGCGTTTTTCACCGCCGCCCTCGACCGCGCCGACCTGATCCTGCACGGCCGCAATTCCTACGAGGACCAGCCGAACTCGCCGCGGCGCAGACGCGTCATCCTGACGCGGATGGTCGACGCGATCGCGGCCGATCCGGCCAATCCGAACGCCACGCTCTGGAATCCCGCGGGCGCGACCTTCGAAGCAGCCTGCGCGCATGCAGGCGTGCGTGACGGCACTGTTGCGATCATCGGCGGCCCTGGCGTGTTCGGCATGTTCATGGACCGCTACGACGTGTTCTGGCTCTCGGTCGCGCCGCATGTCCGCCTGCCCGGCGGCGAGCCTTGCTTTCCCGGCGTCCCTGCCCGCACGCCGCAGGAAATCCTCGCCGCGCAAGGGCTGCGCGCCGGCGACGTGCAGACGCTTGATGCAGTGCATGATGTCACCGTCACGCCGTGGCGGCGCAGCGCCTAGAGCCCGGCCCTGATTGAATCAGAGCCGGGCTCCAGATTCTGGTTTTGACGCGTTTTCTTGACGCGAACCGGGCGTCCACTTCGCTCGAAAACGCTATTGCGGCGTCATCCTTTCGTACAATCAGCCTTGCCGTATGCCGGCCCCCGGCCAGAGAGCGCTTGACAGCGCGCGGACGCGGTTCCACCTTGAAAAGAAAAAAAGATACACATCATCATCGGGAGGACCACAACATGTTGAAGTACGCTTCAACCATGGTTGCAGCGGTGACTCTTGGAATGGTCACCATCTTTGCTGCACCGGTTCACGCTCAGACCACTGAAAAGCCGCTAGTGCTGAAGGGTCAGTCGACCCACCCCGCATCCTCGAACTTCCATCTTATCTTCAAGCTTTGGGCCGAGACCGTCGAAAAGATGACGGCCGGACGTCTCAAGATCGAAACGCTTCCGGCGGGAGCGATCGTGCCTGCGTTCGAGGTTTTCGACGCGACTTCCAAGAACGTTCTCGATGTCGGCATGGGACCGTTCGGCTATATCCTCGGCCGCAACACCGCGACGATACCGATGTCGCATGGTCCACTGTACGGCATGGACGGCTCGGACTACTGGGCCTGGTACTATGACGGCGGCGGCATGAAGCTGCTCGAGGAGTTCTATCGCGACGTCCTCAAGCTCAACGTCGTCGGCTTTCCCATTCCGACCGACTACCCGCAGGGAATGGGGTGGTTCAAGAAGGAGATCAACAGCCTCGCCGACCTCAAGGGCATGAAGTACCGGATCTACGGCATCGGTGCTGAAACCTACGGCCGGCTCGGTGTATCGGTCGTCACCATTCCCGGCGGCGAGATCGTGCCGGCAATGGAGCGCGGTGTGATCGAAGGCGCCGAGTGGATCAACTGCGAGGAAGACAAGAAACTCGGCCTGCACCAGGTCGCCAAGCACTATTACACGCCGGGCATGCACGAGCCCGTCACTGGCGGCCAGTTGATGATCAACGGCGATGTCTGGAAGAAGCTCACGCCGGATTTGCAGGAGATCATCAAGGTGGCGAGCGTCTACGCCACGACCACGCGCAACTTCGCCTTCAATCGCGAGACCGCGCAAGCTTGCCAGGACCTGATCAAGATGGGCGTGCAGATGCATCGCACACCCGACGAGATCCTGAAGAACTTCCTCGACGAGTGGGAGAAGATCCAGGCCGAGCATGCGGCAAAGAACCCCTTCTACCGAAAGGTCATCGACAGCCAGAAGGCCTATGCCGAACAGATCGTGCCCTTCAAACTGTCGTGGTTTCCGCCGTACAGCTTTGCCGGCGAGTACTACTGGAAGAACAAGATCTACCTGACCAAGAAGTGATCTCTCTGTAACGGAGCTGCTGGCGTCCGAACCGCCGGACGCCAGCACCGCCTGAAGAGGAGCGATCATGTCCGCGGACACCAGCAGTGCTTCGGTCGCCAGCAAGCCGGGCGGCGAATTCCCGCGCGCGTTTTACCCGATCATACGGGCGATCGACCGCTTCACCGACGTGACCGGCAAGCTCATCGCCATGTCGATGTTGTTTCTGGTGGTGACGATCTCCTACGAGGTCGTCATGCGCTACGGGTTCGGCGCGCCGACCGTCTGGGTCTACGAATCCAGCTTCATGGTCAATGGCGCGGCCTTCATGCTCGGATCCGGATATGCGCTGTTGAAGGGCGCGCATGTTCGCACCGACATCTATTGGGAAAATTACTCGGAGCGGAAGAAGGGCATCGTCGACCTGATCTCCTACCTGATGTTTTTCTATCCGGCGATGATCACGTTCATGCTGATCAGCATTGACGACACCTGGCACTCCTACGACACCGGCGAACGGTCGCAGGAAAGCGTATGGCGCGCGATCATGTGGCCGTTCCGGGCAACGATCCCGCTGGCGGCCCTTCTTCTCATGATCCAGGGCGTCTCCGAGGTCCTGAAGTGCTGGTACCAGGTCCAGTTCGGACGCGAGTTCGAGCACAAGGAAAAGATCGAGATATGACGGGACTCGAACTCCTCGGACTTGCCATGCTCCTGGTGATGCTGGGAGCGATCTTCATCGGCCTGCCGATCAGCTTCACGCTGTTGTTCCTGGCGCTGATGTTCGGTTACGTCGGCATGGGCGAGCGCGTTTTCAACCTCGCCTACCTGCAGACCATCGGCCTGATGAAGCAGGACGAACTCGTCGCGGTGCCGATGTTCATTCTGATGGGATTCATCTGCGATCAGGCCGGGCTGATGGAACGGCTGTTCAGGGCGTTCCGCGACCTGTTTGCGCCGCTCAAGGGCGCGCTCTACGTGGTCGTCATCCTCACCGCGACGCTGTTCGGGATCGCCGCCGGAACCGTCGGCGCCACCGTCGCGCTGCTCGGCATCATGGCCGGACCGATGATGATCCGCTCGGGCTACGATGTGCGCATGTCCGCCGGCGCCATTGCCGCCGGCGGCACGCTCGGCATCCTGATCCCGCCGTCGGTGATGCTGGTCGTGATGGCGCCCGTGCTCGATATCTCGATTATCGATCTCTATGCGGCGGCCTTCGGCCCGGGCTTCCTGCTGTCCGCGATGTTCATCGCCTACACCCTGATCCGCTGCCACTTCAATCCGAAGCTCGGCCCGCCGGTGCCGATCGAGGAACGTCCCGAACTCGATGCGGATCGTGCTGTGGGAATGCCTGGTCGGTCTGGTGCCGGTGACCGTGCTGACGATCGTGACGCTCGGCGCCATCCTCGCCGGAATCACAACGGCCGCGGAGGCGGCGGCGTTCGGCGCGTTGGGGGCCATTTTCCTCGTCATTGCCTACGGCCGGTTCACATGGAAGGGCTTGCTGGACGCCTGCTACTCCACGCTGGCAACGACCAGCATGGTGCTGTTGCTCGCGGTGGCCTCCAACGTGTTCGGCGCCGTCTTCGCGTGGCTCGGCACGGCGACCTGGATGACCAACGCCCTGCTCGCGTCGCCGCTGCCGCCCTGGGGCACGATGTCCCTGCTCCTGACCCTGATCTTCCTGCTCGGCTGGCCATTCGAATGGCCGGCCATCGTCTTCATCTTCCTGCCGATGCTCGCACCGGTGGCCAAGGGCCTCGGCTACGACATGGTCTGGTTCGGCTGCATCGTCGCGGTGGTGCTGCAGACCGCCTTCCTGTCTCCGCCAGTCGCCATGTCGGCCTATTATCTCAAGCAGGTCGTCAAGGAATGGAACCTGAGGCTGATCTACCGCGGCATGGCCGACTTCATGGTGCTGCAGGTCGCTTGCGTGGCGCTGGTGCTGATTTTTCCAGCGATCGCGATGTGGTTCCCGCAATGGCTGCAGGCGCGCAGGATGGCGGAACGCAACGCGCAAATCGAATATGTCGCGCCACCGCCAAACGCCGCCGCGGCCCTCGACGGTTCACGCGTTGCCGTCCGGAATTTCTGACTCTTCAGACGTCCCCGTAGGCCGGTTCATTCGGCCGCGGCCCGCGGCCGTAGCCGGCGATCATGAACAGCGCGCCGATGAGCGACAGGTTCTTCAGGGCGTCGATCAGCGTCTTGGCATTTTCGGGCGCCGGCTGGTTCCAGAAATCGTGGAAGTAGAAGGTCGCCGCGATAACGAAGAAGATCAGCAGGATCGAGAAGAAGCGCGCGCCGAAATTGACCGCGATCATCAGGCCGGCGAGGATCTCGAAGCCGCCGACGCCCATCGCCAGCAATTGCGGCATCGGCATGCCCGTCATGGTTTCGAGCTGCGAGGTATAGGGCGCAAGCAGCGCCGGAATGGTCACCTTGGTTGCGATGAAGTCCGCCGTCTGCTGAAGCGCGAAGAGCTTGGTCGCTCCCGTGTACATGAAGAGGACGGCGAACAGGACTCGCCCGAAGGTAACTAACGCTGGCATGGGATCGGCCTCACTGAATGGCATGCAAAGATAGCAGGCGGCGCGAAACGATTATGGGCGTTTCGCCTCCGCTTTTCAAACGCTCAAATCGAAACCATCCGCGCAGGGGCCTGCGCGGGGCCTAATGAGACCTTCTGATAGAAGCAGAACCAAGGCGCTTTCTTGATCATAGCGCTTTCACGCGAAGCCGGTAGCGGTCCACGTGAAGAAAAACGCGCCAGAACAAATGGCTGGATCCCGGTTTTGAATTAATCTGAACCGGATCTATCCAAACAATGTCGGCTGCTGGCGGCCGGCGCGCTCCTGGGCTTCGACGGCGGCAACCGCCGTCATGTTGAGCACGCCGCGCGCCGTCACCCCCGGGGTGAGGATATGCGCCGGACGCGCCGGCCCGATCAGGATCGGCCCGACCGGCAGCGCATCCGCCAGCGTCTTGATCATCTGGTAGGCGACGTTGGCGGTGTCGAGGTTCGGCATGATCAGGATGTTGGCATCGCCTTCCAGGTTGGAATGCGGCAGCACGAGCTTGCGCGCCGCGGCCGAGAGCGCGGTATCGCCCTGCATTTCGCCGTCGGCCTCGATCTCCGGATGCTTTTCCTTCAGAAGCGCGGTGGCGCGGCGCATCTTGCGCGAGGATTCGGTATCATAACTGCCGAAGTCGGAATGTGACACGAAGGCGACGCGCGGCTTCATGTTGAACCGCTGCACATGGATTGCCGCCAGCGACGCCACCTCCGCGAGTTCCTCGGCGCTCGGGTTCGGGCGCACCTGCGTATCGGCGATGAAATAGGAACCCTTGCTGGTGATCATCATCGCCAGCGCCGCGAAATCGCTGACGCCGGGCAGGAAGCCGATGATCTCGCGGACATGGCGCAGATGGCTCATGTAGCGGCCCTCGACGCCGCAGATCATGGCATCGGCCTCGCCGCGGACCACCGCAAGCGCTGCGATCACGGTGTTGTTGGTGCGAACCACGGTGCGCGCGGCCTCGGGCGTGACGCCGCGCCTTCCGGCCATGTCGATATAGGTCTGCACATAGGAACGGTAGCGCGGATCGTCCTCGGGATTGACGAGGTCGAAATCCTGCCCGGCCTTGATCGAGAGGCCGAACCGCTCGAGCCTGGCCTCGACGACGGAGGGACGCCCGACCAGGATCGGCCGCGCCAGTTTTTCCTCCAGCACGACCTGCGTCGCGCGCAGCACGCGCTCGTCCTCGCCCTCGGCATAGATCACGCGGACCGGCTGCGTCTTCGCCTTGGCGAACACCGGCTTCATGACGAGGCCGGAGCGGAACGCAAAGCGCTCCAGCAACGCGGTATATTCGTCGAAATTCGTGATCGGCCGCGTCGCCACGCCGGATTCCATCGCGGCTTTCGCCACCGCCGGCGCGATGCGCAGGATCAGCCGCGGATCGAACGGGCTCGGGATCAGCGAGCCCGGACCGAAGCCTTGCGTCTCGCCGCTGTCAAACCCGCGCGCCACCGCGTCCGACGGCGGATCGCGCGCGAGCTGCGCGATCGCGTCGACGGCGGCATGCTTCATTTCCTCGTTGATGCTGGTGGCGCCGACGTCGAGCGCGCCGCGGAAGATGAACGGGAAACACAGGACGTTGTTGACCTGGTTCGGGAAGTCGGAACGCCCGGTGCAGATCATCGCATCGGGCCGCGCTTTCCGCGCCTCGTCCGGCATGATTTCCGGATTCGGATTGGCCAGCGCCATCACCAGCGGCTGGTCCGCCATCGACTTGACCATGTCCGGCGTCAGCACGTTGGGCGCCGAAAGCCCCAGGAAGATATCCGCGCCGCCGATCACGTCGGCCAGCACGCGCGCGTTGGTCTTCTGTGCATAGACCGCCTTCCAGCGGTCCATCAGCGTGTTGCGGCCCTCATGCACCACGCCGTCGATGTCGCAGACCCAGATGTTCTTGCGCTGCGCGCCGAGCGAGACCAGGAGATTCAGGCAGGCGATCGCGGCAGCACCGGCGCCGGAGCAGACGATCTTGATGTCGGCGAGTTTCTTGCCGTTCAGCAATAGCGCGTTGGTGATCGCGGCGCCGACGATGATGGCCGTGCCATGCTGGTCGTCGTGGAACACCGGGATCTTCATGCGCTCCTTGAGCTGCGCCTCGATCTCAAAGCACTCCGGTCCCTTGATGTCCTCGAGATTGATGCCGCCGAAGGTCGGTTCCAGCGCCGCCACCGTCTCGACCACGCGCTCGATGGTGTCGGCGGCGATTTCGATGTCGAAGACGTCGATGCCGGCGAATTTCTTGAACAGGACCGCCTTGCCTTCCATGACGGGCTTGGAGGCCAGGGGGCCGATATTGCCGAGCCCCAGCACCGCGGTACCGTTGGAGACCACCGCGACCAGGTTGGCGCGGGCGGTCAGCGAGGCCGCTTCGGCCGGATTGTTGGCGATTTCGGTGCAGGCCGCAGCGACGCCGGGCGAATAGGCCAGCGCGAGGTCGCGCTGGTTGGCGAGCGGCTTGGTCGCCTGGATCTCGAGTTTACCCGGGCCGCGGCAGCCGGTGATACGCAAGCGCCGCGGAGCGGAGATCTTCAGAATAGGACGACATGCACTCCCCCACGGGCTTTCTCGACCCCGAATTACGTTCCGGCGGCCGGTCTTCATTCGAACCGTTAGTTTTGCGGCAGATTGAGCCGGATGTGAAGCACGGGCAACCGACTTGGATGCAACATCCGAAAGCGTCCCCGTCAACAGGGGGCATCGACGCAAAGCGGCAAAGCCGGTAGCATATTCGCCTCCCTACCCCATCCCCTTGACCGACAATATGGCAAATTTGCCTCCCGCAATGTCGGCGTCCGGAGCACACAACTAATGGTAAAGGTACTGATGGGCTTGGCCGCCGCGGTCGTGATCGCGGTGGGCGGCTTCTTCGGCTTCGAGTTTTACACACAGCACCGGATCGCCGGCGAAGTCGAGGCCGCGTTCGCGCAGATCCGCGCCGGCGGCGGCAAGGCAAGTCACGGCAAGGTGTCGTTCGACCTGCGCAGCCGCACGGTCAGGATCGCCGATATTGCGACTGAATCGGCCACGCAGCCCCCCGTGAGCGTCAAGATTGCCGCTGTGACGGCGGCAGGTGTCAGCCAGCCGGATGCGGCGCGTTTTTCGGCTGACAGCATCGAAGCGACCGGCCTGGAGGTCAGCGTCAGACATCGCTGGTCCGACGGCGGGCGCGTCACCTACAAGGCGCCGCAAATCGTCATGAAAGACTATTCCAGGCCCCGCCAGCATGCCAACGCGGCCCGCTTCGGCCTCCCTCGTCGAGGCGTATCGGTCCGCGCTGGAGCAGTTTGCCAACGTCTCCGCGTCTTCAATTACGGCGCCCACCATTGTGGGTACCATCAATAACTTCGGCACGGTTACGTCGGCTGATTTCAACTATACGGGCATAGCGCTGCGGGAGATCAGGAACGGCAAGATCGCGTCCATGCAGATCGAGCGTAATGCTTTCACCGCCAACACCCAACAGGCAGGTAAAACCGAGAAAATGAGCGGCGAAATGGTCAATTTCGCTTCGCGTGATTTCGATGCCGCCGCTGTTGCCGCCATCCTCGATCCGCAAAAGGCGAACGACGACAAATACTACCGCGTCTACGGTCAGACGACGGCTGGGCCTTACACGATCACATCAGCACAAGGCGTGCGCATGCGCATCGACGGGATGACCGTCGACGACGTCAGCGTGCGGCCATCGCGGCTGCAATTCCCGGCGCTGCTCGCGCTGATGCCGGCGGCCGGCACCACTCCGACGCCGGCACAGGCGCGCGAGATGATGGATAAGATGGCGAATATCTATGAGGGCATGCGGATCGGAACCGCCGAGATGCGCGGCATCTCGGCGGACACGCCGGAGGGCCCGTTCAAGCTCGCCGCGGTCAGGTTCAATCTGGAAAACGGCAAGGTCGGCGAATTCGCCATCGAAGGGCTCGATGGGCGCTCTCCGAAGGGGCCCGTCAAGGTCGGACGCTTCGCGCTCAAATCCCTCGATGTCGCTGGTCTGCTGCGAATGGCGGCGCAATTCTCAAACCCGGGACAACAGCCGTCACCCGACAAGGCGCTGGCGCTGATTCCGCTGATCGAGGGCGTCGAACTCAAGGGCCTCATGGCGCCGTTCAAGGACACCGGCAAGCCGGTCAACATCGATACCTTCAGCCTGGACTGGGGCCAGTTCGTCGGTCCGATCCCGAGCAAGGCACGGCTGACGATGAAAATGTCGGCCCCGCTCGATGCGAACGATCCCGGACAGAAGGTGCTGGTTGCGGGCGGCCTGGACAGGGCGGCGGTCGATATCGATCTCGGCGCGGACTGGACAGAAACCTCCGGCGCATTCGTGCTCGAGCCGGTGGCACTCGAAATCGGCGGCCTCGTGAAGGCATCGGCGCGGGTTTCGCTCGCCAACGTGCCCAAGGCGGTATTCTCGGCCGACCCGGCCAAGGCGATTGGCTGCGGCGGCGCAAATCGAAGCCGGCGCCATCGAACTCACGGTGCGCGATACCGGCGGCGTCGATCTCGCGTTCGCCAATATGCCCGCACGCTGGCCGTCAGTCGCGATGCCGCACGGCAGAGCATCGTCGATGAAATGAGGGCCAGCGGCGAAAAAGCGGCGGCCGCCAATCCTGACACGTGGCTGCCGTGCAGGCGCTGGCCCGCTTTCTCGAGAGCCCGGGGCAAACGCTGATCATCAAGCTGACGCCGCGCGCCAAGGTGCCGGCGCTGCAGCTCATCCAGCTCTTGAAGACCGACCCGGTCATTGCGCTGGCGCAATTCCGGATCGAGGCTTCGACGGGGCTGTGAGCTAGCCCGAGCCTTATGTCTTGTCCGGCAGATTGAGCCGGATGTGGAGTTCGCGCAGCTGCTTGGTCGCGACCTCCGACGGCGCGCCCATCAGCAGGTCCACGGCCTGCTGGTTCATCGGGAACAGCGAGATCTCGCGCAGGTTCGTGGTGCCGCAGAGCAGCATCACGATGCGGTCGACGCCGGCCGCCATGCCGCCATGCGGCGGGGCGCCGTACTGGAACGCGCGATACATGCCGCCGAAACGCTCGACGACGTCCTTCTCGCCATAGCCCGCGATCTCGAACGCCTTCACCATCGCCTCGGGGCGGTGGTTGCGGATGCCGCCGGAGGCGATCTCGTAGCCGTTGCAGGTGATGTCGTACTGGAACGCCTTGATGGTCAGCGGGTCCTGCGTCTGCAGCGCATCGAGGCCGCCCTGCGGCATCGAGAACGGGTTGTGCGAGAAGTCGACCTTCTTCTCTGTCCTCGTCATACTCGTACATCGGGAAGTCGACGATCCAGGCGAGTTCGAACCGGTCCTTGTCGACCAGGTTCAATTCCTCGCCGACCTTGGTGCGGGCGAGGCCTGAAAACTTCCAGAACTTTTCCGGGTCGCCGGCGACGAAGAAGGCGGCATCGCCTTCCTTCAGGCCGAGCTGCGCACGGATCGCCGCCGTCCGTTCCGGGCCGATGTTGTTGGCAAGCGGGACCAGCGCCCTCGCCGCCCTCGCGCCACATGATGTAGCCAAGGCCGGGCTGGCCTTCGCCTTGCGCCCAGGAGTTCATGCGGTCGCAGAACGCGCGTGATGCCGCCGCCCGGTCCGGGGATCGCCCAGACCTGGTTCTTCGGGTCTTCCAGCATCCGCGCGAACACCTTGAAGCCGGAGCCGCGGAAATGCTCGGAGACGTCCTGCATCACGATCGGGTTGCGCAGGTCCGGCTTGTCGCTGCCGTATTTCTTCAGGGCTTCCGCAAACGGAATCCGCGGCCAGCCTTTTGTCACCGGCTTGCCCTTGGCAAACTCCTCGAACACGCCGGTGATGACCGGCTCCACGGCCGCAAACACGTCGTCCTGCTCGACAAAGCTCATCTCGACGTCGAGCTGATAGAACTCGCCCGGCAGGCGGTCGGCGCGCGGGTCCTCGTCGCGAAAACACGGCGCGATCTGGAAGTAGCGGTCGAAGCCCGACATCATCAGCAGCTGCTTGTACTGCTGCGGCGCCTGCGGCAGCGCGTAGAATTTTCCGGGATGAATGCGTGACGGCACCAGAAAATCCCGCGCGCCCTTCCGGCGAGGACGCCGTCAGGATCGGGGTCTGGAACTCGAAGAAGCCCTGCTCCTTCATCCGCTTGCGCATGGAATCGACGATCGCGCCGCGGGTCATGATGTTCTGGTGCAGCTTCTCGCGACGCAGGTCGAGGAAGCGGTACTTAAGCCTGATGTCTTCAGGATATTCCTGCTCGCCGAACACCGGCAGCGGCAGCTCGGCCGCAGGCCCCAGCACCTCGATCTCGCTGACATAGACTTCGACCATGCCGGTCGGCAGTTCCGGGTTGTCGGTGCCATCGGGGCGGCGGCGCACCTTGCCGTCGATCCGCACCACCCATTCCGAGCGGAACTTTTCGACGTCCTTGAACGCCGGCGAATCCGGGTCGGCCACGCATTGGGTGATGCCGTAATGGTCGCGCAGATCGATGAACAGCACGCCGCCATGGTCGCGGATGACGATGGCACCAGCCCGAAAGACGGACGGTTTGGCCGATGTCGCTGTCGCGGAGCGCGCCGCATGTATGTGACCGGTAGCGATGCATGGAATTCCCAAAAACAGATGTCGGAGGTCAGAATCGGGGGTCAAAGGCCGCGCCGAATTGCGGGAGGGTTTACCCGACGCCGCGAGGGGCGGCAACCAATGGCGGGGCCTGTTTTGCGCTCCGAAAGCGAGATTTCGGCCCCAGCGGCCCGAACCGTTTGCCTATTCCGCGCCCGCGCCTATCTTTGGGTCATGACCGTCCATTTCCCGTTCCAGAACACCTATTCGGCGCTGCCGGCGAACTTTTTCGCCCGCGTGGCCCCGACCCCCGTCGCCGCCCCCCGGCTGATCAAGCTGAACCGGGCCCTGGCCGTCCATCTCGGGCTCGATCCCGATGTGCTGGAGAGCCCGGAAGGGGCCGAAATCCTCGCCGGAAAGCGCCTCCCCGACGGCGCCGACCCGATCGCGATGGCCTATGCCGGCCACCAGTTCGGCCATTTCGTGCCCCAGCTCGGCGATGGCCGGGCCATCCTGCTCGGCGAGGTCATCGACAAGGACGGCGTCCGCCGCGACATCCAGCTCAAGGGATCGGGCCCTACGCCGTTCTCGCGCCGGGGCGACGGCCGCGCCGCGCTCGGCCCGGTGCTGCGGGAATACATCGTCAGCGAGGCGATGTTTGCCTTGGGCATCCCGACCACCCGCTCGCTGGCCGCGGTGACCTCCGGCGAGCGCGTGCAGCGCGAGACCATGCTGCCCGGCGCCGTGCTCACCCGCGTGGCGTCGAGCCACATCCGCGTCGGCACCTTCCAGTTCTTCGCCGCGCGCGGCGACACCGAGGGCGTGCGCCAGCTCGCCGACCACGTCATCGCCAGGCACTATCCTGATGTCGCCAAGGCCGAGCGCCCCTATCACGCGCTGCTCGAAGGCGTCGTCGCCCGCCAGGCCGATCTGGTCGCGCGCTGGCTGCTGGTCGGCTTCATCCACGGCGTGATGAACACCGACAACACCTCGATATCGGGCGAGACCATCGATTACGGCCCGTGCGCCTTCATGGACGATTACGACCCCGCGCAGGTGTTCTCGTCGATCGACGAAATGGGCCGCTACGCCTACGCCAACCAGCCGCCGCATCGCGCTGTGGAATCTGACGCGGCTCGCCGAATGCCTGCTGCCGCTGTTTTCCGACGACAAGGACAAGGCGATCGAACAGGCGCAATTCATCCTCGGCGAATTCGCCGAAAAATTCACCGCGGCCTATCAGTCCGGACTGCGCAAGAAGATCGGCCTGTTCACCGCGCGCGACGGCGACGAGGCGCTGGTGCAGGACCTGCTCGATGCGATGGCCAAGAACCAGGCCGACTTCACCCTCACCTTCCGCCGCCTGGCGATGCCGCTGCGGATGCCGACGACGACAGCGTCAGGGCGCAGTTCACCGACCCCACAGCCTTCGACGAATGGGCCATCCGCTGGCGCCAGCGCGTCGCGGACGAGCCGCAATCCGCCGCCGAGCGGCAGGCCGCGATGCGCGCCGTCAATCCAGCGTTCATTCCGCGCAACCACCGCGTCGAAGCCGTGATCGCCGCGGCCGTGAACAACGACTACGCGCCGTTCGAGGAATTGCTGACGGTGCTGTCGAAGCCGTACGAGGATCAGCCGACGTTCGCGGCCTACGCCGATCCGCCGCTGCCGGAGCAGCGCGTGCTGCAGACGTTCTGCGGGACGTGAGTCACTGATCTTTCCACGTCATTGCGAGCGAAGCGAAGCAATCCATCCCGCCGCGGAAAGAAAGAATGGATTGCTTCCGCCTTCGCTCTTCGAGCGACGGCGGACAAGTCGTCGCTTCGCTCCCGTGCGCAAACGCTTTGCGTTTGTCGCAGGCAATGACGGCGCTGGAAATCTCGAATTGTAGGATGGGTAGAGCGAAGCGAAACCCATCAAGGGTTTGCGTGGGGCTGATGGTTTCGCTTCGCTCTACCCATCCTACGTATTGTGAGGCACGCCGGCGTTAACCGAACTCCTTAAGCGCGCATCCACCATCCGCGCACGCACCTCGCCCCGGTTCCACAAATTAAGAAACCGTCAACGCGCTCCCCACAATTCTAACGGTTTACTGGGGAGAATTGCCGTGGACGCCTTTGCTTTTGAATTCATGGGAATGGTGATGATTGGGCTCTGTCTCATCGTGCTCGCGATCCCGTCGGGCCGTCGGCGGTCGCGGCACGTCCGGTACGAGTAGTCCGGGCCGCGCCACCGTACCCGCCGCAATCCGGTGCGCGGTGCTTGGCCATTGCCCGCCGGCGCCTGTGGAAACCGGATGTCCGGGCGCCTGACCGGAAAACGCCTCCACACTCTTGCCGTCCTACGGCATTCGCCCGTCAAACGACGCAAAAAAGCCGTGCTCAGGCTCAAATGCAGGGCTCAAATCCGCCCCAACACCCTTGACATATCAGCGTTTTCGGCAGAACGCCTGTCCGACGCGTCATGGATTGTTCATGGATCTGATTACCACCACTTCCGACCTCGCCGCTGCCTGCTCCCGGCTCGCCCAGCACAAGGTCATCACCGTCGACACCGAGTTCCTGCGGGAGACGACCTACTACCCCCTGCTCTGCGTCGTGCAGATGGCGAGCGCGGACGAGGCCGTCGTGATCGACACGCTGGCCCCCGGCATCGACCTCAAGCCGTTCTTCGAGCTGATGGGGAACGAGGCGGTGCTGAAGGTGTTTCACGCCGCCCGCCAGGACATCGAGATCGTCTGGCACCAGTCCGGCACCATTCCGCATCCGATCTTCGACACCCAGGTCGCCGCCATGGTGCTGGGTTATGGCGACAGCATCGCCTACGACCAGCTGGTCGAGCGCGTCACCGGCCACCGGCCGGACAAGACCCACCGCTTCACCGACTGGTCGCGCCGGCCGCTGACGCCCGAGCAGATGCATTACGCGGTCTCCGACGTCACCCATCTGCGCGACGTCTTTGCAGCGCTCGACGCCGACCTGAAGAAGCGCAGCCGCAGCGACTGGGTCAGCGAGGAGATGGAAGTCCTGACCTCGCCGAAAACCTACGATTTCCACCCCGAGCGCGCCTGGGAGCGGCTCAAGACGCGGGTGCGCAAGCCGAAGGAACTCGCGGTGCTGATGGAAGTCGCGGCCTGGCGCGAGCAGGAAGCGCAAAGCCGCGACGTGCCGCGCTCGCGCGTGCTGAAGGACGATGCGGTCGGCGACATCGCCACCCACGCCCCGACCTCGCTGGAGCGCCTCGCCAGCCTGCGCTCGCTGCCGAAGGGCTTTGACCGCTCCAAATGGGGCACCGATATCGTCGCCGCCGTGCAGCGCGGCCTCGCCCGCGATCCGCATACCCTGCCGAAGATCGAAAAGCCGCGCGGCAATTCGAACGGGGCTGCGACCGTCGAACTCCTGAAAGTGCTGCTGCGGATGACGTCGGAACGCCACGCCGTCGCCAGCAAGGTGATCGCCACCGTCGACGATCTCGACCAGATCGCCGCCGACGACCAGGCCGACGTCGCCGCGCTGCACGGCTGGCGCCGCGAATTGTTCGGCGAAGCGGCGCTGGCGCTGAAACACGGCAGGCTGGCGCTCGCGATCGAAAAAGGCCGCGTCGTCAGGGTCGATCGGGATGTAGGCTGGCATCGTGGCTTTCATCCTCGAGACGCCGCCCTGCGGTCGCCTCAGGATGAGGTCTTACACCCGCATGGCCAGGTCTTAGACCCTCATGGTGAGGAGCATCGCGAGCGATCTCGGACGAGCTACGCACGCCACGCCATGGGTCCAGGCGCACACTACCACTTCAACTCCAGCCCCAAGGTGCCCTGATGCGACTGCATCGCGGCGCGTAATTTGGCGTCGTAGTTGACGTAGAGCCGCGCGGTGTTGGTCAGGCTCAGCGACGCCGAGGCGCCGGCATCGGCGCCATACCGGCTCTCGCCGATCCCCTGGAACGTAATGCTCTGCACGCCCTGGCTGACGGTGATGTCGGAGAAATTCTGCACGACATTGTCGACGAACTTGCCGTAGCCCGACAGGTCGAAAATCTTGCCGTCGAAGATCCAGTAATGGCCGATCTCCGCGCCGATCAGCAGCCGCCCGCGCTGCACGGTCGCGCCCGTCGCCGTCGCGGGGTCGAGGCCGCCGATCTCCTGCAGCGAGCCCGGTCCGCGCGTGGACATATTCGAACGCGGCCTTGGGCACGATGCGGCCCTGGTCCCTGGTCCAGTAATAGCTGATCTCGCTCAGGACGCCGTCGAGCTTCGCGCTGTATCCGGCGGTCGCAAGGCCAAAGCCGGTGTCGCGGCGCGAATTGATGTTGCCGAAACCGTGCACCACCGCGCTGGCCCAGGTCCACGGCCCGCTGTCGACGGAGGCCGTGAAACCGATCTGGGTCAGGTCGATCGTCGCCGATTGCAGCGCCAGCGGAATATCGATCGCGGAGCGGCTCTGGTCGACCGAAAAGCCGATATTGATGCCCGGCGCCACCCGCGCGCCGATCCCGGCCACGCCGCCCCAGGTCTTTCTGGTATCGCCGACGAAATCGCCGACCGCGCCGGTCTTCGTATAGTTCCCGTAGCCTTCGAACCAGGTCCGGTAGCGCGGCGCTTCCGTGCTCTCCGAGGCGCCGCCGCCGCCGGGATTGGTCCGCTGCAGGCGGTTGAAGCCGTTGCTCGACTGATTGCCCAGCCGCTCCAGGAAATTGCTGCCGAGATTGGTCAGCGCCGCGCCCGACGACACCGTCGAATTGATCACCGTCGGCGTCGGACTTGGCGTCGGTGAAGGCGTGGGTGTCGGAGTGGGTGTCGGCGTCGGCGATTGCGCCTGCGCGGCGGACATGATGCCGATGAGAACGAACGCGATCGCGACCAGCCGCGCGAGCGCGTGGCCGATCCCGATTTTTCGTGCCCGCGAAAGCCGCGATGAGCAGCGCATGCAATCCATTCCCAAAAGGCAAAAGCGCCGGCCCGAAAAATGCGCAAATCCCGATCAACCGGAGCGATTTGCCCCCAGTTCGTGCGAAGGGTCAATCGGTTGGCCCCCCGCCGCACTGCCGAATACGCGCCATTGTTGTCCGGCTGCCACAGCTCGCGCGACAGCGCCAATCGATTTGCCGGCACCCGCCAAAACCTTGCCAACGCCCAAATTTCGCGTTGCAACCCGAGGCGCAATCGGATTCAGGCCGCCGCTTCGCAACCCGCGATCTCGCGGTGTTCCGGATAGAATCGCGCGGTCATCCGGCCGACATACCGCCGCAAATTGTCATGGCTTGCGGCCGCCCGCTGCAAATCCGATTCGAACAGCGGACAAATCGCACTGACCGCGAAGGCGAACATCGTGGCGTCGATACCGACTGGCGCGTTGCCCATGAAGAACGGCTTGTCGCCGAGATAGGCCGCCATCGCATCGATCGAGCGGATTCCGATCGCGGTGATCTCGTCGGCGGAGTGGCGGCCGATTCCCTGGCCTTGCAACGTCTTGCGCAGGCGGCGGCGGACCATCGACACCACGACGGGCCGGACCGGCGCGGGCACGCCCTTGAAGAAATTGACCGGCCCTTTGCGGAAATTGGCGTCGATCATCCAGCGGAAATAGACGCTGGCCCAGTATAGATTATCCTCCGCCATTTTCTCGAACGCCCAGGCGATGGCGAGCTGCTCGGCGGTGAGGCCCTGGTCGAAATCGATGCCGTATTTCTTTTCGAGGTGCCAGCGGATCAGGGTGGAGTCGCCGAGCAACTGGCCGTCGTCCTCGATGTAGGGAATCTTGCCCTTGGGCGCCTTCGAAAAGCTCATCAGCGCCTTTTCGAACGGGAGTTTCGACATCCGCAACAAGGTCTCGGCCTTGGTCACGAACGGGCTTGCGTCGGGAAGGCCGAAATTGGGCCCGGAGCCATAGAGCGTGATCATGGAACCTCGATGGATTTTGCGGAGCGCGGTTATCGCGTCCGTTCGCGCATACGAGCGGATAATATCAGATCGTCCGCGGCGAAATCAGGGTGCCGTCGCGCTCGGTGCTGTCGGCGATCTTGCAGATGTCGCCTTCGAGACGAAGCTTGCCGCTCGCAAGCAAACGCAGCGCCTCGGGATAGATGCGATGCTCGATGCCGAGGATGCGCTGCGACAGCGTCTCGGCCGTGTCGTCATCGGCCACCGTGACCGCCCCCTGCATGATGATCGGGCCCGGCGTCGGTTTCGGGGATCACGAAATGCACGGTCGCGCCCGAGATCTTCACCCCGGCCTGCAACGCCTGGCCGTGCGGATCGAGGCCCGGAAAGGACGGCAGCAGCGAGGGATGGATGTTGAGCATCCTGCCGTACCAGCGCTGCACGAATTCGGCGGTGAACAGCCGCATGAATCCGCCGAGGCAGATCAGGTCGACCTTGTTTTCCTCCAGCGCGCGCTGCAGGACGGCTTCGAAGCCGGCGCGATCCTTGCCGAACGGCTTGCTCTCGATGACAACAGTCGCAATGCCGCTCGCGGCGGCCTTCTCCAGCCCAGGCCGCATCGGCCCGGTTGGAGATGACGGCGACGATCTCGGCCGGAAAATCCGCAGCCTTCGCCGCGTCGATCAGCGCGGCCATGTTGGATCCGCGCCCCGAGATCAGGATGGCGACACGGCGCTTCATTGCGAAAGATCGAGGTGACCGTTGTAGACCACGCGATGTTCACCCGCAGCCGGGATCACTTCGCCGAGCAAGGCGACGGTCTCGCCGCTTTCGGTCAAAATTTCCGTCACCTGCTCGATCGCATCCGGCTTGACGATGGCGATCATGCCGATGCCGCAGTTGAAGGTGCGCAGCAATTCGAGTTCGGCGATGCCGCCCTGCGCCGCCAGCCACTTGAACACCGGCAGCACCGGCAGCCGCGCCAGATCGATGCCGACGCCGAGATGCTTTGGCAGCACGCGCGGAATGTTGTCGGTGAAGCCGCCGCCGGTGATATGCGCGAGGCCCTTGATGGCGCCGGTTTCGCGGATCGCGCGCAGGCAGGATTTCACATAGAGCTGGTCGGCGCCAGCAGCGCGCCGCCCAGCGTCATGACCGGCGAGAACGGCGCCGGCGCATCGAAGCCGAGACCGGATTGCTCGACGATCTTGCGGACCAGCGAAAAACCGTTGGAGTGAACGCCCGACGAGGCCAGCCCGATCACGGCGTCGCCCGCGGCGATATCCGCGCTCGGCAGCAGCGTGCCGCGCTCGGCAGCGCCCACCGCAAAGCCCGCGAGGTCGTAATCGCCGTCCTTGTAGAGCCCCGGCATCTCAGCGGTCTCGCCGCCGATCAGGGCGCAGCCGGATTCCCGGCAGCCCTCGGCGACGCCGGCCACGATGGCCGCAGCCGCTTCCGGGTCGAGCTTGCCGCAGGCAAAATAGTCGAGGAAGAACAGCGGTTCCGCGCCCTGCACCACGAGGTCGTTGACCGACATCGCCACCAGGTCGATGCCGATGCCGCCATGCATGCCGGTCTCGATCGCGATCTTGACCTTGGTGCCGACGCCGTCGGTCGCCGCCACCAGCACCGGGTCCTTGAAACCCGCCGCCTTGAGGTCGAACAGGCCGCCGAATCCGCCGATTTCGGCGTCCGCGCCCGCCCGGGCGGTGGCGCGGACCATCGGCTTGATGAGATCGACCAGGCGGTTGCCCGCATCGATATCGACGCCCGAATCCGCGTAAGTGAGCCCGTTTTTGCGGTCGATCATGCCCAAATTCCAGTATGATGACGGCTGGTTACGAGGAATTCCGCGATCCTGCAATGGCTCGCAAGCGCTTGGCGCATATACTATGTAGATAAGAACCGGCAGAACCCGCCAGGGGCCGGATTTAGGGCCGGGAGCCGGGAAGCGACCGAGTTGAGTATTCCAAATATCATTACGCTGGGACGCATCATTCTGGTCCCGGTCATCGTCTGGGCGATCGTTTCCAGCCAGATGGAGATCGCCTTCGCGATCTTCGTCATTGCCGGCGTCAGCGACGCCGTCGACGGCTTTCTCGCCAAGCGGTTCAACATGGCCAGCGAACTGGGCGCCCTGCTCGACCCGCTCGCCGACAAGGCGCTGCTGGTGTCGATCTTCGTGGCGCTCGGCATCTGGGGCGCGGTGCCGCGCTGGCTCGTCATCCTCGTGGTGTCGCGCGACATCATGATCGTCACGGCCGTGATCGTGTCATGGCTGCTCGACAAGCCGATTCCGATGAAACCGCTGATGGTGTCGAAGCTCAACACGGTGGCGCAGGTGGCGTTCGCGGCGCTGGTGCTGGCTTCGCTCGGCTTCAATTTCAAGCCGGCGCCCTATGACTTGATCCTGATGGGTTTTGTTACGGTCTTTACTTTGGTTTCCGTCTCGCTCTATCTCGTCGAGTGGGTGCGGCACATGAGCACGATCGACGCGCGCTAGATGTCGTGTTTGACGCGTTTTCATCGCGAACCTGCACTTTGCTTGAAACGCTATGAGCCTGAGATCCCGGCCTGGAGACTTGCGTGGCAGTCCGCGTTCAACCTCGTCAGCTTGCCTTTGCGCTGCCGCATGCGGAGAGCCTGACCCGCGACAATTTCCTCGAAGGGCCGGCCAATGAAGCCGCTCTGTCGCTGATCGAAAGCTGGCCGGACTGGCCGAACCGCATCATGCTGCTGGTGGGACCGGAGGGCTCCGGCAAGAGCCATCTCGCCGCGATCTGGGCCGAACAGGCCGGCGCGCGCGCGATATCGGCGCACGCGCTTGACCCCGCGGCCGTCCCCGGCGCGCTCGCCACCGGCGCACTGGTGGTCGAGGATCTGAGACCGGCCGATTTCGACGAACGCGCGATGTTTCACCTCCTGAATCTCGCGCGCGAGGACGAGGCCTTCGTCCTGATCACGGGGCGCATTCCGCCTGTCGCGTTCGAGGTCGAACTGCGCGATCTCAGGTCGCGGCTGCGCGCCGCACCCGTCGTGTCGCTATTGCCGCCCGACGACCTGTTGTTTCGCGGCCTGATCGTCAAATTCTGCGCGGACCGCCAATTGAGCATCGACGAGACGGTCGTGAGCTACCTCGTCACCCGGATCGAGCGCTCCTATGCCGCCGCCCGCCAGGCGATCGACCTGCTGGATACCGAGGCGCTGCGGCTCGGCCGGCCGGTGACCCGGGCGCTGGCCGTGGAACTGCTGCGCAACGCCTGATCGGCGAGCTGCGTGCTGCTTCCTGCCGCCTTGACGGCGGCCGTGGGCGGAACATCAATGTCATTGAAACGTCATCGGCGTATCACATGCTGCGGGCCGCATTTCCCTTAAACTAGCCCCACGCTCTCCCGAGATGGATCAAAGCCTTATGGAATCGGCACAAGTTATTGAAATAAAAGAAAAAGAAGCAGTTGCCGAGGCTCCCCCCACGATTGCCACGAGCCCCGAGCGATTCATCAACCGCGAGCTTTCCTGGCTACATTTCAACCGCCGGGTACTCGAAGAGGCGGTCAATCCCGGCCATCCCGCGCTGGAGCGGGTCCGGTTCCTGTCGATTTCCGCCAATAACCTTGATGAGTTCTTCATGGTCCGCGTCGCCGGCATCAAGGCGCAGGTCCGTGAAGGCATCGCCGAGCGCAGCCCCGACGGCATGACGCCGTCCGAACAGCTTGTCCTCATCAACAAGACGGTTTCGGAGCTTGCATCCGACCAGCAGGCGATCTGGCGCGATCTGCGCAGCAACCTGTCGGATGCCGGCATCATGCTGGTCGACGGCCACGACTTCACCAAGGCGGAGCGCGGCTGGCTCGAGGATCACTTCCTCCGCAACATCTTCCCGCTGCTGACGCCGCTGGCGATCGATCCCGCGCACCCGTTCCCGTTCATCCCGAGCCTCGGCTTCACCATCGCGCTGCAGTTGGCGCGGGTGTCCGACGGCAAGCCGATGAACGCGCTGATCCGCATGCCCGGCAAGATCGACCGCTTCATCCGCATGCCCTCGGCCAAGGATGGCGCGGTGCATCTGATCCCGCTGGAACAGGCCACCGGCCTGTTCATCGGCCGCCTGTTCCCCGGCTACACCGTCAAGGGCCAGGGCGCATTCCGCATCATCCGCGACTCCGAACTCGAAATCGAGGAAGAGGCGGAAGATCTGGTCCGCCTGTTCGAGAGCGCGCTGAAGCGGCGGCGACGGGGTTCGGTGATCCGCCTCGAGATTGAAGCCAAGATGCCGGAGGCGTTGCGCGGCTTTCGTGCAACAGGCGCTTTCTGCCGCCGACGACGAGGTATTTCTGGTCGATGGCGTGCTGGCGATGAACGAACTCTCGCAGCTCACACGGCTCGACCGGCCCGACCTCGAATTCACGCCCTATGTGCCGCGCCATCCCGAGCGGGTGCGCGACCATGGCGGCGACATCTTCGCCGCGATCCGGCAGAAGGACCTGATCGTCCATCACCCCTACGAATCCTTCGATGTCGTCGTGCAGTTCCTGCAGCAGGCGGCGCGCGATCCCGACGTGGTCGCCATCAAGCAGACCCTCTACCGCACCTCGAACAATTCGCCGATCGTGCGCACGCTCGCCGAGGCCGCCGAGGCCGGCAAATCGGTGACTGCCCTGATCGAGCTGAAGGCGCGGTTCGACGAGGAAGCCAATATCCGCTGGGCGCGCGACCTCGAACGCGCCGGCGTGCAGGTCGTGTACGGCTTTCTCGAACTGAAAACCCACGCCAAGCTGTCGATGGTGGTGCGGCGCGAGGGCGGCAATCTCACGACCTATGTCCATACCGGCACCGGCAATTATCATCCGGTCACCGCGCGCATCTATACCGATCTTTCCTACTTCACCTCGGACCCGATCATCGGCCGCGATGCGGCGCGGGTGTTCAACTACATCACCGGCTATGCCGAGCCGAGCGACATCGAGCGGATGGCGGTGTCGCCGCTGACGCTGCGCAAGCGCATCATCGAACATATCAAGGGCGAGGCCAATCACGCCCGGCACGGCAAGCCGGGCGTGATCTGGATGAAGATGAACTCGCTGGTCGATCCTGATGTCATCGACGCGCTGTACGAGGCCTCGCAGGCCGGCGTGTCGATCGAACTGGTGGTGCGCGGCATCTGCTGCCTGCGGCCGGGCATTCCCGGATTTTCCGAGAACATCCGGGTCAAATCGATCATCGGCCGCTTCCTGGAGCACGGCCGCATCTACTGCTTTGGTATGGGTCAGGGCCTGCCCGGCGCCGAAGGCGGCTGTGTATATCTCGTCCGCCGACATGATGCCGAGGAACCTCGACCGCCGCGTCGAAATCCTCTGTCCGTTGCAAAATCCCACGGTACATCAGCAGGTTCTCGAACAGATCATGGTCGCGAACCTGAAGGATACCGAGCAGAGCTGGCAGTTGTTGCCGGACGGGTCGTCAACGCGTATGAAGGCCGCGAAAGGCGAAGAGCCGTTCAATCTGCACAACTATTTCATGACCAATCCGAGTCTGTCAGGCCGTGGAAAGTCTCTCAAGGAATCTTCGCCGCGCCGCCTCACGCGCCGTAACGAGCGTCAGCAATCGCCATAAGGGAACGCGGCTGTGAAGCGGCCGCGCAAGCGCGCTTCCAGCGTCGCCGTCATCGACATCGGTTCGAACTCGGTTCGTCTCGTCGTCTATGAGACGATGGCGCGCAGCCTCGTCACCATCTTCAACGAGAAGGCGCTGTGCGGGCTCGGCCGCGAGGTGCAGAGCACCGGCCTTCTGGCCGAGGATGCGGTTGCCAAGGCGCTGACGGCGCTGCGGCGATTCCGGGCGCTGTGTCGCATCCAGCAGGTCGGACGCGTCTTCGCCATCGCCACCGCCGCCTGCCGCGACGCCAGGAACGGTCCCGACTTCATCGCCAAGGCCGAGCGCATCTGCGGCGCGGACATTGAAATCCTGTCGGGGCCGCGCGAGGCAAAACTTTCCGCGCTCGGCGTCGTCTCCGGCATCCACAATCCCGACGGCGTCGTCGGCGATCTCGGCGGCGGTTCGCTCGAACTGATCGACGTGCATGGCAGCCGCGTCAGCAGCGGCGTCACGCTGCCGCTCGGAAGCCTGGCGCTGCAGGACCTGTCGGACAAATCGCTCAAGCGCGCCGAACGCATCGTCAGCAACGATCTGGCCAACGTGGCCCAGCTCAAGGCCGCCCAGGGCCGCACCTTCTACGCGGTCGGCGGCACCTGGCGCGCGCTGGCGCGCATCCACATCGTCCAGAGCGGCTATCCGCTGCGGGTGATGCACGGCTATGAGTTACCGGCCGCCGACGCGCTCGATTTCGCGCGGCGCCTGCGCCGGCTGGCGGCGGCCAACATGCTCGCCGATATCGAAGTGGTCGCCGACGCGCGGCGCCCGCTCCTGACCTATGCGGCGCTGGTGCTCGAATACATCATCCGCGTCGGCAAGCCGAAGACGATCGTGTTCTCGACCTTCGGCGTCCGCGAAGGCCTGCTCTACGAGATGCTGCCGCCGCAGGAGCGCGCCAAGGACGGCTTCATCTGCGCCGCCCAAACCCTGAACGGGCTGCTGTCGCGCTCCGCGCGCCATGCCGAGGAACTGGTCGCATGGACCGATCGGCTGGTGCGGGTCGTGAAGCTGCGCGAGACCGCGGAGGACCGCCGCCTGCGCCACGCCGCCTGCCTGCTGTCCGATGTCGGCTGGCGCGTGCATCCCGACCACCGCGGCGAGGAAACGCTGAGCCTGATCACCAACGGCAATTTCGGCTCGATCAGCCATCAGGGCCGCGCCTTTGTCGCGCTGTCGGTGTTCTACCGCTACGCAGGCCTCAGCGAAGAAAACGAACCGCCGACGCGCATCCGCGAACTGGTGCCGCCGGCGATGGACGAACGCGCCCGCCTTCTCGGCGCCGCGTTCCGCGTCGCGCATCTGATTTCGGCGGCGCGCACCGGCGTGTTGCCCGCGACGCATTTCCGCAGCCGCGGCCGCAAGCTGATGCTGGTGTTCGAGCATCGCATGGTCGATCTCGTCGCCGACCGCGTCGGCAGCCGCTTCAAGCAACTGGCGCGGCTGGTCGGCCGCGCCGGCTCGATCGTGCGGAACTGACGAACAGGAAGCGCGGCCGGTTTTCAGGTCTCGCTGCCTTCCCCGCGTTATCAGTTACATCAGCGACATCACGCGCGCCGCGAGCGCCGGGGCGCGCAGCGCGGCCTGCGGCCTGAGCAGTTGCGAGACTTCCGCCGTCAGGCGGTGCACCTCGGGATCGTCAGCGGCGAGCCTGGTCAAGGCCATACCGTATTGCAGGCGCTGCGCGAGGTCGGCGGGCCGAACGCCACGCGTGGCGGGATAGACGAAATCGCTGACGGCAACGCCCCACGGCGTCGCGATGGTGTCCTGGATGGCGGCGAAGAAGTCACGCGCCAGCCGCTCCATGGGAACACCTTCCGCCAACAACCGCTCCAGGATCACGGCTTCCTGTGCTGCCACGCTCATGCCCTGGCCGAAGACTGGATTAAAGCGGCAGAGGGCATCGCCGATCGCGAGCAGCCCCGCGCGGGAAAGAACTCCAGGCGCTCGAAATGTCGCCGTGTGCTGCAAGGCAGCTGGTAGCGGACGATATCCGTCACCGGTCGGGCGTCCCTGACCGCGTCATAGATGGTCGGGGTACGCAGGCTCCTGACGAAATCCATGAATCCCGCGCGGTCGCCCGGAGGCGCATCGCCATGATTGCCTCCGACGGAAAGCAGCCATTGCTGCTTCTCGATCGGAAACAGGAACGCTCCGCGGCTGCTGGCGGGTGCGGACGGCAGGACGATATTGCCCAGCCAGTCGGCATCGTGATCAGTCGGCCGCTCGACGATGGTGCTCGCGTAAGCCTGATCAATGCCGATCTCGGTTTCTTCGGGCCTCTCGAGAGAAAGCTCCTCGAGCAGCTGCAGCGTCAGGCCGCAGCGGCCGGAGGCTTCAACAACCAGGTCAGCTTCCAGGGTCACAGTCGGCCCATCGTCGCTGTCATAACGGACCGCCTCGATCCGCTTTGCATCACGCGACGCGACAAGCCCGGTCACGCGGGAGCGCACGCAAATGTTGATGTTCGCCGTCTGCTGAACGCGTCGTCGGGTAACGGCCTCGAGCAGTGGGCGCGACATGCAGAAAATGTCGAAGCCGAGATCGCGAACCGGGAAAGGATCGAACCCGGGGCGCTCGAACCTTAGATCCTTACCCGTGCGGATCTTCACGGCGCCCGCTTCCGCCAGATTGTTCTCAAATCCCGGAAACAGGGTCTGCAGGGCCTTCAACCCGCCCGCGAGCAGCATGTGGGCATGCTGGGCCTGCGGCGTGCCACTTCGGGGCGCGGCCTCGGCGGGAAGCACGTCGCGCTCGATGATCGTGACTTTCTCGAAATGCCCTGAGATCGCCTGAGCGGCCGTAAGGCCGGCCATGCCGGCGCCAATCACCACGGCATGACTTCGCGCAAGATCTGCCATCGTCTTCCTCCTGGAAGGGAGTGTGTCAAACAGGATCGAAAATGGATCAACGGACACGCACGGCCGACGCAGCCGCTCGGGGTAAGCCGAGCTTATCTGATCTTTTTCGGGGCGATGGTGAACGACGTCACAAGTTGGGGTTGGCAGCCCACCACCAAAAACAGCGGCTAGATCACACTGGCTCCTGCTTGTCCGGGCTCCGCTTTCGTCACAGACACCTTCCAAGCCCCGCCCCTTTGACCAGCGCATAGATCGCCGGGATCACGATCAGCGTCAGCAGCGTCGACGAAATCATGCCGCCGATCATCGGCACGGCGATGCGCTGCATGATCTCCGAGCCGGTGCCGGTGCTCCACATGATCGGCAGCAGTCCGGCCATGATCGCGACCACCGTCATCATCTTCGGACGCACCCGCTCCACCGCGCCTTCCATGATGGCGTCGTAGAGGTCGCTGCGCGTCAGCGCGCCGCCTTCGGCGGCCTTGCGCGCCCGCCGCTCGTCCAGCGCCTGGTTGAGGTAGATCAGCATCACCACGCCGGTCTCGGCGGCGACGCCGGCCAGCGCGATGAAGCCGACCACGACGGCGACCGACAAATTGAAGCCGAGCCACCACATCAGCCAGAGCCCGCCGACCAGCGCGAACGGCAGCGACAGCATCACGATCAGCGTTTCCGTCAGCGAGCGGAAATTGAGATAGAGCAGCAGGAAGATGATCGCGAGCGTCACGGGCACCACGATCTTGAGCCGCGCCGTCGCCCGCTCCAGATACTCATACTGGCCGCTCCACATCAGATAGGCGCCGGGCGGAAACTGGATGCTGGCCTTGCACGGCCGCTTGCGCATCGGCGACGTAGCCGCCGAGGTCGCGGTCCCGGATATCGACATAGATGTAGACCGCGAGCTGGCCGTTCTCGGTCCGGATCGAGGTCGGCCCGCGCGCCGGCGCGACCTTGGCCACCTCGCCCAGCGGCACCGCCCCGCCGGCCGGCATCGGCACCAGGACGTCGCTGGCGATGGTCTGCGGGTCGCTGCGCAGGTCGCGCGGGATAGCGCATGTTGACGGAAAAGCGCTGGCGGCCCTCCACCGTGGTCGTCACGGTCTGCCCGCCGAGCGCGGTCGCGATGACGTCCTGCACGTCCTGGATCATGATGCCGTAGCGCGCCAGCGCCGCGCGGTCGGGCACGATGTCGAGATAGTAGCCGCCGATGCCGCGCTCGGCATAGGCCGATGACGTCCCCGGCACGGCCTTCAGCACCTGCTCGACCTGCTTTGCGAGGCTGGTCGATCTCGACCAGATCGGTGCCGATCACCTTGACGCCGATCGGCGTGCGGATGCCGGTCGAGAGCATGTCGATGCGCGCCTTGATCGGCAGGGTCCAGGCGTTGGAGACGCCGGGAAACTGCAGCGCCTTGTCCATCTCGGCGGTGAGGCCGTCGAGCGTCAGCCCTGCCCGCCATTCGTCCTTCGGTTTGAGGTTGATGATGGTCTCGAACATCTCGGTCGGCGCCGGATCGGTCGCGGTCGCGGCGCGGCCGGCCTTGCCGTAGACCGATGCCACTTCGGGAAAGCTCCGGATGATCCGGTCCTGCATCTGCAGCAGTTCGGCGGCCTTGGTGACGGAAATCCCGGGCAGCGTGGTCGGCATGTAGAGCAGCGTGCCTTCGTTCAGGTTGGGCATGAACTCGGTGCCGAGCTGCCGCGCCGGCCAGACCGTGACCGCCAGCATGCCGAGCGCAATCAGGATCACCAGCGATTTTGGCGCGCATCACCGCCTTGATGACCGGCCGATAGATCCAGATCAGGAAGCGGTTGATCGGATTCCTGTGCTCCGGAATGATCTTTCCGCGCACGAAGACCACCATCAGCGCCGGCACCAGCGTGACCGACAGGAGCGCCGCCGCCGCCATCGCAAACGTCTTGGTGAAGGCGAGCGGGCTGAACAGCCGGCCCTCCTGCGACTCCAGCGTGAAGATCGGCATGAACGACACGGTGATGATCAGCAGGCTGAAGAACAGCGCCGGGCCCACCTCGCGCGGCCGCCTCGATCAGGATCGCCACGCGCGATTGTCCGGGCTCGGCCCGCTCGAGATGCTTGTGGGCATTCTCGATCATGACGATCGCCGCATCCACCATCGCGCCGATCGCGATCGCGATGCCGCCGAGGCTCATGATGTTGGAGCCGAGCCCCAACAGCTTCATCGCGCCGAACGCCATCAGCACGCCGACCGGCAGCATCAGGATGGCCACCAGCGCGCTGCGGACGTGCAGCAGGAACACGATGCAGACCAGCGCCACGACGATGCTCTCCTCGAGCAACGTGTGCTTGAGCGTGTCGATGGCGGCATTGATCAGGTTGGAGCGGTCGTAGACCGGCACGATCTCGACCGATTTCGGCAGGCTGGTGGCGATCTCCGCAAAGCGCTTCTTGACGTTCTCGATCACGTCGAGCGCATTGACGCCGAAACGCTGCAGCACGATGCCGCTGGCGACCTCGCCCTCGCCGTTGAGCTCGGTGATGCCGCGGCGCTCGTCGGGCCCGAGTTCGACGCGCGCGACGTCGCGCAGCAGGACCGGCGTGCCGTTGCTGGCCTTCAGCACGATATTGCCGAGATCGTTGATGCCCTTCAGGTAACCCTTGCCGCGGATGACGTATTCGAACTCGGACAGCTCGACGGTGCGGCCGCCGACATCGGCATTGCTGGCGCGGATCGCGTCGCGCATCTTCTGCATGGTGATGCCGAGATCGCGCATCCGCTGCGGATCGAGAATGACGTTGTATTGCCGCACGAAGCCGCCGACGCTGGCGACCTCGGCGACGCCTTCCGCCTTGGCCAGCGCGAATTTCAGATTCCAGTCCTGGATCGCGCGGGTGTCGGAGAGGTTCAGCTCCTTCGACATCACGGCATATTGGTAGACCCAGCCGACGCCGGTGGCATCAGGACCCATCGTCGGCGTCACGCCGGCGGGCAGCCGCGAGGCCGCGCCGTTGAGGAATTCGAGCACGCGCGAGCGCGCCCAGTAGATGTCGGTGCCGTCCTCGAAGATGACATAGACGAACGACACGCCGAAGAACGAGAAGCCGCGCACGACCTTCGACTCGGCACCGTCAGCATGGCCGTGGTCAGCGGATAGGTGACCTGGTCCTCGATCACCTGCGGCGCCTGCCCCGGATATTCGGTGTAGACGATGACCTGCGTATCGGAGAGGTCGGGAATGGCGTCGAGCGGCAGATGCGCCAGCGCGTAGAGGCCGGCGGCGGCGGCGAAGGCCGGTGCCGAACAACACCAGCAGCAGGTTGCGCGCCGACCACGCGATGAGGCGGGCGATCATGGCTGGGCTCCCTCGGCAAAGCCTTTCAGCGCCGCCTTCAGATTGCTTTCGGCATCGATCAGGAAATTGGCGGAGGTGACGACCGGCTCGTCCTCGGCCAGACCTTCGCGGATCTCGACATAGCCATCGCCGCGATGGCCGAGCTTGACCTCGCGCGGCTCGAACCGGCCTTCTCCCTTGTCGACCAGCACGGCCTGCCGGCTGCCGGTGTCCAGCACCGCGCTTTCGGGAATCGCGAGCACGGATTCCGCGCTGCCGGTCTCGATCTCGGCATCGACATACATGTCGTGGATCAGCAGCAGTTCCGGATTGGGCAATTCGACCCGCACGCGTGCCGTCCGCGTCTCCTTGGTTGATCTGCGGATAGATCACGTTGATCTTTCCTGAGAACTCCCGTCCGGGAAAACTTCGTGGCGCGCACGATCGTGCGCTGGCCAATGGCGACGCTGCCGAGATCGCGTTCGGCAACATCGACCATCGCCCACATCACCCTGTGATCGGCGATCCGGAACAGAACGTCGCCCGGTTGGGCGCGCATGCCCTCGGTCGACGTTGCGCTCGAGAACGATGCCGTCGCGCGGAGAGGTCCATTCGATTGCGATCGGAACGTTGCGGCTTTTCTCGATGGCGGCGATCGCCGCCTCCGGCACGTCGAGATTCATCAGCCGCTGGCGCGAGCCCCTGCCGTAGGGCCCATCGCCGCCGCCGGTGACTTGGAAGTGAGGGTCGAGAGGTATTCGGCGGCCGCCGAAGAGATCGCGGGACTGTAGATTTCCATCAAAGGCTGGCCCTTGACGACGTGCGCGCCGGTGGTGACGTCGGCAACTTTCTGGACAAAGCTTTCGGCCCGCATCGAGATCACGGAGACGCGCCGTTCGTCGAGCTGAATGGTGCCGGGGGCGCGGACCATGGTGCGGATCACGCGCCGGGTGGCCGGCTCCGATTTGACGCCGGTGCGCTGGATCTTGCCCGGCGACAGCTTGACCGATCCGTCGTCGCTGTCCTCGCCTTCATAGACGGGGATATAGTCCATCCCCATCGAGTCCTTCTTGGGCGTCGGCGAAATGTCCGGCAGGCCCATCGGATTGCGGTAGTATTTGATCTTGCGATCCGCAGGCCGGCGCAGCCGCCAGCATCGCGCCGGATCGTCGAAACTGACGTCGGCGCCGGCAGGAACGGCGCGGTAGTCGCGGCCATCAGGCGTTTTCTTCGGCGTCAGCGAATAGAACGGCTTGCCGTCCGGATCCTGATAGTAGATCGCAGCAGCCGGTTCGGCGCGCGCCTGCTCCATGATGTGTGCGTGCTTCGTCTCGTCTGCTCGGCCAGAGATATGGACGCGAGAGGACGCCAGCGATCGCCGCAGCCGAACGGCAGCGGCGATTCCGACCAGAACTGACCGTTTCATTGGTCGGCCTGGATGACGAGCTTGTTTTCGACCGTGCCGGTTTCGCCCTGCACCTTGGCGCCGAGCGACAACTGCCAGCGGCCAGCCATGCCGAAGCTGGCCTTGAACCGGTAGGTGCCGGGTTCCGTTCCCGGGAGCGGGGTGACCTTGGTGGCCATCTCCTGCATGCCGTCCGGAGCCATGTCGAGGCGCGTGGCGAAAATGACCGCATCCGGAACAGGCTTGCCCGTCGTCTTGTTGACAAGCCTCACGGTGACGATCTGGTCGGGACCGGCCTTGACGGTCGGTTCGACGAGTTGGAACTCGTAATTCTTGATATCGGCGAACGCGACGGTAGCGCCGCACGTCAAGGCAGCGCCGGTCAGCGCAAGCCGCAGGCTGCGCGAAAACTGATTGGCCTTCATGGTGATAACCCTCGATCTTCTGGTCAGCTGCGAAAGCAGCATGGGTGCGGACGCCACACAGCGCCGCACGCGAATTTCGGCGTTACGCCGAACGGACCAGGGATCGGGGAGGTTTTGGAGGGGGTGAGTACGCGACGCTTTCCACTTCGGGATCGCTGCCGGGAAGCAGCATTCGAAGCGTAACCGGCTGGATTTCGGCAACGCCGGCCGGCAGCGCCGCCTGCAACGTCGTCGACACGCAGAGCGCCATCAACGGGCATTGGTCGCAATCGACAGGCGCCGATTTGTCCGGGCAGCACGGCATGTCGTCGGACATATCAGCCAAATTATCGCCGGACATCGACGTCATCGATGCCATAGCGCCCCCGTTCGCCCGCACCGAAAGCGGGGCGACCACGAGGCCGACGATCAGGAAGAACGCCAGCAGCCGGCAAAGATGGATCGAACGTTTCACGAAGACAGTTTCGCACAGTCCGGCCTAGGATGGAAAGCCAAGTTCCATCACGAAACCGCGGGTTTTGTTAACATAATCCGATTGGGGCGCACCTCATTGCGTTGGATCGATTTGATCCAGGGTGCCGGAATATTGCAGAAGGCCAGAACATTTTCGATGGCTGCAGCTTGAAATAGCGGCCGCCCCGCTTGTGGCCAGCCCTCAGAAGGAGCCCACCATGCATGCCCGCGAAATGATCGGCACCCACCCGGCCGTCCAGGGCCAGATCAACGACGCCCTGATCCGCTGCATCGAGGAATGTTACTCCTGCGCCCAGACCTGCACCTCCTGTGCCGACGCCTGCCTGTCGGAGCGCATGGTGCAGGAGCTGACCCAGTGCATCCGCCTGGACCTGGATTGCGCCGACATCTGCAACATCACCGGTCGCATCATGACCCGCAGGACAGGTTCCGATGACGAGGTGATGCGCCGTATGCTCAGCGTCTGCGCCGCCGCCTGCCGGCTTTGCGCCGACGAATGCCAGAAGCACGCCGCCATGCACGAACATTGCCGCATCTGCGCGGAAAGCTGCCGCCGCTGCATGGAGGCCTGCCAGGAAGTGTCACGCGGCATGGCGCATTAAAGCGCGATCCTCCTGATGCTGGATATCAACCCTCGCGGCTAAACACGCTGAATTGGAAAACCTGGTGCGAGTCCCAAGGCGTTGCGTGCACGTGCCGTCGGGTGTGAACCAGCCGAAACCCGGGACCGAGCGTCTGCCCGAGGCGCGCGGCGTCATAACGCGCGACCGGCAGGCCGCTGCATTTTTCAGGGCCATCCAGCGCGAACGTGGCGATGATGGCGTGTCCGCCGGCTTTCAAACCGCGCGTAAGGCGCTCGATATAGGCGGCGCGGTCTTTCTCGTCGGTGAGAAAGTGGAACGCCGCCCGGTCGTGCCAGATGTCGTATCGCTTCATTGGCTCCCAGGTCGTGGCATCCGCCGCCAGCCAGTGAACCCGGTCGGCGCGCACTCCGAGGCGAGCCTTGGCAGCCTTCAATGCCGCGCCCGACAGATCGAGCACAGTGACATCCTCAAACCCCTGCTCGATCAGATGATCAGCCAGCCGCGAAGCGCCGCCGCCGATGTCGATGATCGCCGACGCGTGGGTGGCGCCCGCCTGCACGATCAATTCGAGCGAAGGCGCCGGGCTTTGCTGAAACCAGCTGACCTCGTTCTCGCCCTTCGTCGTGTAGACGTTCTCCCAATGGGCCTGACGGTCGGTATCTTCCATGAGACTGTCACCTTCCTGTCCCCATACATGGTCGTCTCTCCCGCCTTCGACAACGAGCCAACGACCATGCCGTCGGCGTTCGTAGCCTGCAGCTCTGCCCGGCGGCCGAGACAAATAATGCATAGCCAGCAGAGCATGTTTTCGGAGTGGGATGTTCGGAATCGCAGCCCGCATGATGGCGACTCCTTGCTCCACGGCTGGCTCTGGCAGCCTCTTGGACGAGGAACGTCATGCCGCTCCAGGTTCCAGCTTGACTCATACATATCTCAGCGGTTATGCATCAATCATAACTCTGAGGTTATCGATCCCAAATGCCGAACGCCCACGACGTGCTCTTCAAAACACTTGCCGACCCGAGCCGTCGGGCGATCTTCGAGCGGCTGTGCCGCGAAGGCGAGCAGACGGTGGGGGCCCTGACGGCGCGGGCCGGGATCTCGCAACCGGCCGTTTCAAAACATCTCGGCGTTCTGAAACTGGCCGGGCTGGTGCGCGACCGCCACGAAGGTCGACAGACGCACTACAGCGCGCAACTCGGCGCCCTGGCCCCGCTGATCGACTGGACAAGCGAGATGGCGGGGTTCTGGCAGCGGAAATTCGACGATCTCGAAGATCTACTCAAACGGATGGACCAATGACCAATACCGCGACTGAAACGCGCACTGTCGTCGTCGAACGCGAGATGCCGCATCCGCCGGAAAAGCTCTGGCGCGCGCTCACGCAACCACACCTCATGGAGGAATGGCTGATGAAGAACGACTTCAAGCCGGCCGTGGGTCACCATTTCAATCTTCGCGGCGAATGGGGCGGCGTGCTGGATTGCGAGGTTCTCGCCATCGAGCCGAACAAGGAGCTGTCCTACACCTGGAATTTCAGGCATGAGGATGCGGCCTTCAATCTGCAGAGCGTGGTGACGTTTACGCTCACGCCAACGCGCACGGGCACGCTGCTGCGCATGGAGCAGTCGGGCTTCCGGCCGGATCAGAAGCAGGCCTTTGGCGGCGCCCACGCCGGATGGCAGCAGTTCTTTGCGAAGCTGGAAGAGCTCGTGGCGCGGACGGATTGAAATCTGCCGCGTCGCGCCCCCGCTCGTCTTCAAAGGAGGTATCATTGAATTGGAATAACTGGGTTCGACAAATCCACCGCTGGCTGTCGATCGTCTTTACGGCGACCGTCATCGCCAACTTCGTCGCCATGGGATGGGGGGAACCTCCGACCTTGGTCGTCTACTCGCCACTGCTCCCGCTGTTCTTGCTCCTATTCACGGGTCTGTACATGTTCGTGCTGCCCTATGCCGCCAAGTGGCGCGGCGCGCGAGGCGCCGCCGGATAGGAGCGAACCGCCATGGCCAAGGAAAAGTCGTCGAAGGTCGCAAAGAAAGCCGCCGCAAAGCCGATCCTGCTCTCAGGCGGCAATCCCCAGATCGCGAAGGGAGACGGCGACGCCCCCGTGCAGGCCTACATCGCGGCCATGCCTGGCTGGAAACGTGACGTCGGGCGCCACCTCGACGCGCTCATCGTGCGCACCGTCCCCGGCGTGCGCAAGGCCGTCAAATGGAATTCGCCCTTCTATGGCGTCGAGGATCAGGACGGCTGGTTCCTCAGCTTTCACTGCTTCACGAAGTACGTCAAAGTGACGTTCTTCCGCGGCACATCGCTGCGCCCTGTCCCACCCGGCGAGTCCAAGCACAAGGAAGTGCGCTACCTCGACATCCACGAGGGCGACCTCGACGAAGCGCAGTTCGTCGCCTGGGTGAAGCAGGCCAGCCAATTGCCCGGCGAACGAATGTGAGTTGCGAGGTGCATGCGTGGCAGGAGCGGACATTGAGACGGCGCCGGGCTAACATGTTCGTCAATGATCGGGGCCGAAGATGACTGAGACCTTTAGCGTGCGTCTGGTGGGCGGTTCGGATGGTGAGCGTGCGACCTTCGAGATCAACGATGTGGAAAATCGTTGTCTTCTTACCTGCCGATACCGTGACAAGACAATCTCTGCTGAGGCCGCAGACTTCTTCGACGCGCTGATTTCAATTCGTCGGCAGCTTCAACTTGAGGGCCTGATTCCCTATTGCTACGGCGCAAGCCTGAACGTGTTTCCCTCAGCAATGGCGAGAGACATGGGGCAAGGCTTGAGAGCCTACAAAATGACCCCAGGCAAGCACGCCAAAATAGCGGATCTGGTCGACATATTCGATGAAGGCACCGATGTCGTTCCCGCTGATGTCGATGCGCAAGAACAATTCTTCCGAGATTGGCTCGGATCGCCGCGCAGCTAAAGGCCGCCGACAACAACCATGAAGAAAGCGACAGCAACCATGAAGAGCAAGAGCGGCTCGAAGGAAGCAAAAGCAGGAGACTCTCCCTCTCAGCACATCGATGCGCGCATCAAGGAGCTGGGCGATTGGCGCGGCGAGACGCTCGCGCGCATCAGAAGCATCATCAAGCAGGCCGTCCCCGAAGTTGTCGAGGAATGGAAGTGGCGGGGCGTTCCGGTGTGGGAGCACGACGGAATCATCTGCACCGGCGAGACCTACAAGGCGGTCGTGAAGATGACCTTCGCCAGAGGCGCCGCGCTGGACGACCCAACAGACCTCTTCAATTCAAGCCTCGAAGGCAACACCAGGCGCGCCATCGATTTCCATCAGGGCGACAAGATCGATGAAAAGGCGTTGAAGGCGCTCATTCGCGAGGCCGTCGCACTGAACACGGCGGCGCGCGCTGCCCGGAAGAAACCAAAGAGCGCTTGAGGAGACGACGGCGCTTCCTCGCTCACTCGCCGGTAATGCCGAGAGCGCGAACAAGCTCACCGCGCGCCTGATAGTCGACCTCGATCTGGCGCCTGAAATCATCAGGCGTACCGCCGACGGCGACCATGCCCTGCTTGTCCAGCCAGGCGCGCATCGAATCCGATGCAAGTATCTGGTTCATTTCCTTGTTCAAGGTAGCGATCACCGGCTTGGGCGTGTTCTTGGGCAGCATGAACCCGATATAGCTGATGATCTTGAACTGCGGAAAAGTTTCGCTGATGGCCGGCACGTTGGGCAGCAACGGGAAGCGCTTTTCCGACGTGACACCGAGCACCTTGATCTTGCCCGCCGTCGCCAGCGGCTCCACCGCCGTGGGTGCGCCGAACAGCAGCGGTATCTGCCCGCCCAGCAGATCGTTCACCGAGGCCGCCGTTCCCTTATAGGGAATGTGGGTCATGGTGAAGCCGCCGTACTTCTGCAGCATCTCGCCGGCGAGGCGGTGCGGCGTGGAGCTGCCCGAACTCCCAAAGCTCAAATTCTGCGTCTTTTGCTTGCCCAGCGCGACGAGCTCGGCCACCGAATTCACCGGCACATTGTTGGCCGCGGCAAGCAGCAGCGGCGACCATGCGACGTTGACGACCGGCTCCATCGCCTTCGAAAGGTCGAAGTGATTGCTGGTGGCGAGGTGCGGATCGATGGTGACCATCGCATCCGTCACCATGAGGATGGTGTATCCGTCAGGCTCGGCGCGCGCGGCCGCCTGGGCCGCGATCATGCCGTTGGCCCCCGTCTTGTTCTCGATGACGACGGATACTTTGAGGTTCTCGCCGAGTTGCTTGCCCACGATCCGGGCCAGGGCGTCGGCCTGCCCGCCAGCGGAATAGCCCACGAGGATCGTGATCGATCGCGATGGATATGGTTGCGCCTTTACAGGCAACGCGATCATGCTCAGTGCAAGCGCCGCGGTCGCCACTCCGAGGATGCGAGCTTTCGCTCGAACCAGTTTGCCGGAAATCATGCTCCGTCTCCTCCCTGACCATGTTGCATTGCGCGAGGCGGTTGGACCGCCCTTCTTGTTCGCTTCTTCTTGTTCGCTATGCGGGCACGCTCGCAGCCTCACCCAGTATGCCCGCCGCGCGCAGTTCGGTAATTTCGTGCTCCGAATATCCGGCCGCGCGCAGAATCTCGCGCGCGTGCTCGCCGACCTTTGGCGGCTGGCGGTCGAGGCCAGCGCGTTCGCGCCCGTCGCCGAACTCCATCGGAAGCGCGGGGATTCCGACCAGCGGTCCGCCGCCCAGTCCGGAAACGGCTGTCGCAAGCAGGCCGCCGTGGGCAAGCAGGTGCGGATCGATCGACAATTCATCGGGCCGTCCGACGCGCGAATAGGCCACCCGCGCCGCCTCGCACTTTTCGAGGATTTCAGTAAGCGGCAATTTCGTGATGCGCCGCTCCAGTTCGGGCAGCATCCACTCGCGCGCCTCGCAACGATTGGAATTCCCCGCAAGCCGTGGATCGTCGCGCCAGTCGTCGAATCCAAAAGTTTCGCAGAAGCGATGCCAGTGCCCGTCCGACGTGCAGCCGATGAAGACCTGGCCGCCGTCGGAAGCGGTGAAAACGTCATACACGCCCCACGCGTTCTTGCGTGCCGGCATCGGCGGCACCGGTGCGCCGGTCACGGCACTGCCCACGACGATCGCGCCGAGCATGAACGTCGCGCTTTCGAAAAGGGAACTGGCGACCTTCTGCCCAATGCCGGAGGCGTCGCGCTCGCGAAGCGCGGCCAGTGCCGCCACCACGCCGAACACGCCGCCGAGAATGTCGATGACAGGCGCCCCCGCACGCAACGGCCGGCCCGGCGGCCCGGTCATATAGGCGAGCCCGGACTGCATCTGCACCACCTCGTCGAGCGCGCCGCGGTTCTCGTACGGTCCCTTGAGGAAACCCTTCATCGAGAGGTAGACGAGGCGCGGGTTGATCTGGCGCAGATCTTCCCAACTGCATTTCAGCCGTTCGATCGTGCCCGGGCCAAAATTCTCCAGCACGACGTCGGCATCCTTGACCAGCCGGTGCACGATCGCCTGTCCCTCGGGCCGCTTCAGGTCGATTGCGATCGAGCGCTTGTTGCGGTTGTAGGTCGCGAAGAATCCGGCGGCGAAGCCCGGCAGCCGCCGGGTCGGATCGCCGTCGACCGGCTCGATCTTCACCACGTCGGCGCCGAGATCGGCAAACACGACGCCGGCGCACGGCCCCATGATGGTGTGACCGAAATCGAGCACCTTCAGCCCCGCGAGCGGCTTGGAGGAAGTCGTCATGCAGCCCGTCTCCTGAATGCGGCGAGCGTTCCCGACCGCAATGCGGCGCTCGGCAGCCGGTGTCCGACGATCCGCTCGGCAAGCCGCCCGGCCTCGATCAGCGCCTCGATGTTCAGGCCCGTGGAAATACCCATCTCCTCGCAGAGCAACGCCAGCTCTTCGGTGGCGATGTTGCCCGGCGCTCCCGGCTGGCCTGCAAACGGACAGCCGCCGAGCCCTGCCACCGCGGCATCGAATGCCGTGACCCCGAGCCGCAGGCCCTCATAGGCGCAAGCGATGCCCTGCCCGCGCGTGTCGTGCAGATGAAGAGCGATCCGCACATCGTCGAAGCGGCTTCGAACAGCGCCGATGGCGTCCGCGACGCGCCGGGGCGTGGCCCAGCCCATGGAATCGGCCAGCGTGACGTCCTGCACCTTCACGTCGGCCTCGCGTGCGATGGCGAGCGCGTCCGCAACCGTCTCGACGACTTCGGCCGGCGAGACGTCTCCGGCAAAATTGCAGCCGAAGGCGGCCATAACGATGATCTTGGCAATCGGCACGCCGGCCTCCCGATGCACGCGCACATATCGGCGCATCGCCTCGATCTGTCCGGCGCGATCGCGATTGAGGTTCTTGATCGCGAACGGTTCGGAGGCGCTCAGTGAAATGAACCCGGCGAGGGTCAGCTTGCCCTTTAACGCGAGCGCACGCTGCAATCCGCTTTCGTTGAACCACAGCGCGGAGTATTCGACGCCTTCACGCGCTGTGAACCCCTCGATCACCGCTTCAGCATCGGCCCAGCCCGGAACGTGCTTGGGATTGACGAACGAGGCGATCTGGATCCGGCGAAGCCCGCACGCGGAGAGCGCGTCGATCAACGCGATCTTGTCCGCCGTCGCGATCGGGCCCGGCTCGATCTGAAAGCCTTCGCGCGGCCCCTCCTCGCTGATGACGACGCTATCAGGCAGATCCACGCCGCGTTCCTCCGGATTATCCCTTGTTGGTTGTGACCCAGCTTGCCGCGCCCATAGACATCTGACAAATATAATATGAAGATCATTCTGTTCTGATTATTAGATGCGAGGGGTGATTTCAGTGGCGCTCGGCTTGCGGCAGATCAGATATTTCATCGCCATCGCCGACGCCGGCGTGCTGTCGCGGGCGGCGGAGACGCTCAACGTCGCGCAATCGGCGTTGAGCCACCACGTCGCCGCGCTCGAAACTGATCTCGGCGTCAAGCTGCTCGAACGAAGGCCGCGCGGGATCGCGCTGACCGCGGCCGGCCGGCGGCTCTACGAGCATGCCAGCGCCGTGCTTTCGGCGCTCGGCAAGGCCGAAGAGGACGTGCGGACCTATAACGAGGCCGCGACCGGTCCGGTCTGCATCGGCCTCAGCCATACCGCGCTCTCCATGGTCGCTCTCGATGTCATGAAGGCGGTGCGCAAGAACTCGCCGGGCGTCCATTTGACCGTCGTCGAGGCGCTGTCGCCGGCGCTGATCGAGCGCGTCTTCTCAGGCACGGTCGATCTCGCGCTGGCCTATAATCCCCCCAAGGATGCCCGCCTCGACGTCGAGTTGCTGCACGACGAAGAGCTCTATCTCGTCGGGCATCCGAGCCTGATCGGCCGGTCATCCGGTCCGGTCGCCTTCTCAGCCATTCCGCAACGAAGCGTGATTGGACTGACGCCGATGCCGGCATCGCGCGCCATCATCCAGACCCAGGTTCTGCGCAACCAGATCACGCCGAGCGAGACGCTCGAAGTCGATTCATTGTCGGCGTTGCGAATGGCGATCGAGGCCGGACTGGGATGCGCGATCCTCTCCCGCGCAACCGTCCTCGCCGATCTGGCGGCGGAGAAGTATCACGCACGGCGCATCATCGATCCGCCGCTGACGCGCTCGTGCGCCCTGGTTGCGCTCGCGGACCGGCCGCAGACCAAGGCCTTTCTCGAGGTACGCAAGACAATGGTCGAGGTGGTCCGCTCAGCGGTCAGCGCGGGGCGCTGGCCGGCGAAAGGAAACGGCCGGAAGAGCAAGCGTGCCACGACCTAGTGCCCCCATCAGAGGCGCCGGAATCTCCCGGCGACATTTAGCCAGGCGGCATTCGCTCGAATATCTGCAGCGAGGAATCGATCGTGTCCCAGCCATGGCCGCGGATGCCGTACGTGACCAGTTGCGGATTGAACTGGCCTGGGTCGTCAAGGCTGGTCGCGTGGACCGCTATCAGTTCCGGCATCGCGACGAATGTCAGGTAGACCGGCGTTCCGCAGGTCGGGCAGAAGGCGTGGATTTTTTCGTTCCCGCTGTCGCCCGCAACCCGCCAGTCTTTCGCTTCGCCCGTAATGGTCACGTCGGCGCGCCGGGGGAAGACCAGATAGGATCCATGCCCCGTGCCGCTTCGCTTCTGGCAATCGCGGCATTGGCAGTGGCTCTCGACGATGGGCGTGCTGCTCGTCTCATAACGGATCGCGCCGCACGCACATCCGCCGATATAGGGCTTGGTCATGGTCATGCTCCCGCTGATTGATATCGGCAAGGATCAAGCCGATTTCGGCTTGGCGAAAACGTCGAGGCCCTGGCCGGTTTCCAGCAGGGATTTCAGGCTGGCGAGGACGACCGGCCACCCCTTCTTGATGCCGTTCGCCATCCCGCTGCCGGCTTCGAGTTCGTCATGGGTGACGGTCAGCCGGACCATGTCCGCGTATTCCTCGATCTCGAACGTCACCCGGCTGTAGGCGGAAGGATCGGAGGCCTGCGACGCATTCGCCCAGGTGATGACGAGACGGGTCGGCGGCGAGACCTCGACGACCTTGCCGACGAGTTCGACGGTCCGCTCCTCATTGGCGCGGACGTGCTCCCACTTCGATCCGGGCTTCCAGTCAGAGACGTTCTCGTGGCCCCAGTATCGTCTTGCGATCTCCGGTTTCGTGATCGCCGCGAACACCTTGTCCGGCGTCGAGCGAATATAGGTCACGTAGACAAAGCTGGTCGTCTCTTTGGTCATCGTCATTCTCCTTCGAGCTCTTTCTTCAGATCGTGCAGCAGGCTGAGCCGCTGTCGTTCGAATTTCCGCACCCACCGCTCGTAGACCTCGTGAAGCGGCACGGGGTTGATGAAATGCAGCTTTTCCCGGCCGCGCTTGACCGTGCTCACCAGATTGGCCGCCTCCAGGATTTCGAGGTGCTGCGTGGCGGATTGCCGGGCCATGTCCAGGTTTTCGCAAAGCTGGCCGAGCGTCTGCCCGTTCTTCTCACAAAGAAGATCAAGCAGCCTTCTGCGGGTCGGGTCGCCCAGCGCTTTGAAAACCTTGTCGGTCTGCATCGGTCTCGCTCTTATGGAGAATATAATATGCAGGTAAATACCTGCATGTCAACGACAGCGTAATCAGGTCGTTCGTCACCTTGCTGTGATCGGAGACGGAAGATCGGGAATGGCGACAGATCGCGAGCCGGTGACGGCCGTTACGCGAACGCCGTCGCAGCGACCATCATCGGCTGGCTGTGGATTCCAAGCCTGGCTGTTTATCCATCGCTGGGATTTTTGATCGCGGACGTCTTGTCAGTGCGCTGACGCGACCGCGCGTCTGCCGCCTGGATCGCGTGCCAGATGCGGGAGGGCGTTGCGGGCATGTCGAGATGCCGCACGCCGAGCGGCGTCAGCGCGTTCATCACGGCGTTCATGATGGTGGCGGGGGCGGCGATGGCGCCGGCCTGACCGCTTCCCTTCACGCCCAGCCGGTTGGCGCGGCTTGGAAAGTCGCCCGTCAGGCTGCCCTCGAACGCGGGAAGATCGTCGGCGCGCGGCAGCGCATAATCCATCAGCGAGCCCGACAGGATCTGCCCGGTCTCCGCATCGAACAGCGCGTGCTCGAACAACGCCTGGCCGATGCCCTGCACCACCCCGCCATGGACCTGCCCCAGCGTCTGGCGCGGATCGAGCAGGCGGCCGTAGTCATCGAAGATGACGTAGCGGTCGAGCCGTGACCTCACCGGTCTCGGGGTCGATCTCGACTTCGGCAATATGGCAGCCGTTGGGAAAGGTGTAGCGGTCGCAGAGATGGGTCGCCCTGTGCGCAAGGCCGGGCGCGACATCGTCGCCGGGCGTCTGGTAGGAGGCGCGCGCCACCTCCTCGAGGCTGATCTCCTGCCCGGTCGCGGCCACGCGCAACATGCCGGCTTCGTAGCTGACGGCATCCACGCCGGCCTGCAGCAGGCGCGCGGCAAGCCGCCGCGCATTCTCGATCACGCCTTCGGCCGCCATCAGCAGCGCGGTGCCGCCCTGATGCATCGAGCGCGCCCCGCCATGCCCGCCGCCGCGAGTCGAGATCATCCGTATCGCCCTGCCGAAACCGGAAGCGCTCGAGCGGCAGGCCAAACGCATCGGCCGCGATCTGGGCGAACGTGGTCTCGTGGCCCTGGCCGTTGGAATGCGTGCCGACCATCAGATCGATCCGGCCGTCGTCACCGAAGCGCACTTCCGCCACTTCATTGGGCTGGCCACGCGACGGTTTCGAGAAAGCAGGCGTAGCCGAGGCCACGCAGCCTGCCCCGCTTGCGCGAGCTTCGCCGGCGCGCATCGAATCCTGCGGCGGCCTTGACCGCGTGATCGATCGCGTGACCAAAACTGCCCTGCTCGAGCGTAAGCCCCATCGCGCTTGGATGGGGAAAGCGGCGAACGATGTTCTTGCGCCGCAGCTTCAGCGCATCCATCCCGAGCTTTGCGGCTGCGATGTCGATGCAGCGCTCGATCAGATAATTCGCCTCGGGCTTGCCGGCGCCGCGATAGGCGTCGACCGGCGTCGTGTTGGTGAACACGCCGCTGGTCTGAAAGGCGATCAGCGGAATGTCGTAGACGCCGCCCATCGCGCTCGCCATCGCCATGGTCGGCACGACCGGCGCCACCGTCGAGACATAGGCGCCGAGATTGGCGAGGACTTTGGTGTCGAGCGCGAGGAAGCGGCCGTCTCGATCGAGCGCAAGGCGGGCCCGGATGAGGCTGTCGCGGCCATGGGCGGAGCCGGTAAAATCCTCGCTGCGGTCGCCGATCCAGGTGACCGGGCGGCCGAGGCGGCGCGCCGCCCACAGCACCAGCACCCATTCCGGATAGAGCACGTTCTTCATCCCGAAGCCGCCGCCGACGTCGGGAATGCTGACGCGAAGTTTTTCCCTGCCGATGCGGAAGACACCGTCGGCGAGCAGGTCGCGGATCGCGTGCGCGCCGGCGGCCGAGGCGATCAGGTGCAGACGGCCGCTCGCGGCATCGAACTCGCCCAGCGCGCCGCGTGTCTCCATCGGCGCGGCGACGACGCGGTTGTTGACCAGTTCGCATTCCACGACATGGGCGGCGTCGCGGATCGCAGCTTCCACCGGGCCGATCTCGCCACGGTTGAACTGGAACGCGATGTTGCCCCGCGCCTCCGGCCAGATCGACGGGGCGTCCGGCAGAACGGCATCCGCGATCGAGACAACCGGCGGCAGCGGCGCATAGTCGACGACGACGGCCTCGGCGGCATCGCGCGCGGCCTCGGCGCTTTCCGCGACCACGAATGCGACCGGCTCGCCGACATAGCGAACGACATCGCGCGCCAGCGCGTGACAGGGCGGCACCACCAGCGGCGTTGTCATCGGGATATGGGTCACCGCGCACGGCAGCGGGCCGATATTGTCGGCGGCCAATTCCTGTCCGGTGAGCACGGCCGCAACGCCGGGCATCTGGCGCGCCGCATCGACGCTGATCGCGGCGATCCGCGCATGCGCATGCGGCGAGCGAACGACGACGCCATGAAGCGCGCTCGGCGCCACGAGATCGGCGATGTAGCGCCCGCGTCCCCGCACGAAGCGCTCGTCTTCAAGGCGGTCGATGCTGCGTCCCAGTAACGGCTCGGTCATGTGAAGCTGTATGGAACCCCACGGCGGTAAAATCAATCGGCAGCCTCGTCAGCATGCCGGCCAATCGCTCAACGATCAACGCCGGGTGAGCTGCAATTCCAGCAGGGCAAGTCTTTGCAGGACGATCGGGTCGCGCTCTCCGCTATGGGCCGCGCGCAGGATCGCTTCGGCGATGGCTTGAACGTGACTGGAATGGACCGGCTCGGGAAGCGAGGCCACCGCGGCATCAAACGCGACTTCCATCACCGAGATCACCTCGGGCGGGAAGGACGCATTGGAAAAATCCTTCATGATGTTGGTAACCAAAAGGAGCGGCTGCCAACACGCTTTGGCGGCGAGAATGCAATCGGCAGCCGCTTGGAGTTTGCTGTGTCTATCCCTAGGACACGCATTGCATAATTTTCCCGAAACAGAATCGTTCCTGGACGGTGAACAAAATCGCCGTTCATAGGTCCGATACCATACGGCCTCACCTCACGGGCGCCTTAGAGGGACGGATCCTGATGAAGATAGCGGTCGTCAAATTGCGCCAATTCCGCAAGCTTGGCCTCGTCGAGCACCGCCACGTGCCCCCTGCTGATATCGACGATCCCATCGTCGCGCAGTTGCCTGATGATACGGTTGGCGTGCACCGGCGTGATGCCCAGCGCCTCGCTGATCTGCTCCTGCGTCAGCGGCATTTCGAACGTGTCCCCCGTCGCGCGGCCCGTGACGGCAAGCCGTCTGCGAAGTTCAACAACGGCGTGGGCAAGCCGGCTCGCGGCCGGCCGCTGGCCGACATTGACGATCCACTCCCGGAATATCGCGGAATCGATCAGCGTGTCGCGCCAGAGCACTTCCGCGATGTTCGGGTTTGCCCGCGTCAGGGCTCGCATGGAAACATGACTGATAAAGCCGAGCGTGGATGGGGTCACCGCGATGAGATCGTGATCCATCCTGTGCAGATGCAGGCTCTGGAGGTCGGGAATTTCCCCGGCAATATGGATCGAGAGAATTTGCCGTTGGCCGCTGACAGTCGTCTTGGCGCGGACGCAAAACCCTTCGATAACAAGACAGCATTCCGTCGGCCGGCCGCCATCGGATACGATCGTCCGTCCGGCCTCCCAATGGCGAACGTTGATCGGAAGCGCGCGGATGGCAGCGATGTCCGCGTCATCCAACCCTGAGACGGTATTGAGCCGCCGCAACAGGGCCGCCAAAACCAACTCCCGGTCCAAGCCCGCATCTCCTCCAATTGAATGACTTCCGTGACCTGAACGAAACGGCGCCGATCGATGCCGGTTCCCAACAAAGGTTAAGGATACGCCCGCTGCAACATGAAAGGATCAGGGCCAACAAGGAGATCTGCTTATGAAGAAAACGCGCAATCGCAGCCGCCCGCCGCTGCCGCTTCAAGAACGGCTCAAGCAAATTGCAGTTGGCGCCCGCGAAAAGGCCGCCGGCCTGCCGCCCGGGCATGAACGCGATCGTCTGTTGGAGACGGCGGTCTCAACCGAGTCCGCGGCCGCCATCGACCGCTGGTTGTCGTCACCCGGTTTGCAGAGCCCCAAATAGCTGGACCTCTGGCTGGATCCGCAGCCCCGTCCGGCCCGAGGTTCTCTTGTCAAGGCTCACTTGGCTGGATCGGCGCTGAAATGATGATCCCGGCACACAGGGGCGGGTCTGGGCCGAGGCGAATTCCGAGGCGACCGGGTTCGAGCCGGTCGTCATGGACCTGCTGACCGGACGGTGTACACGAAGCCTGTCCGGGTGGTTGTCTTAACGTCGCCCGGGGGGCTGGCGTCGTGACGCGTCAGTGGAAGTCGCGCATGAACTGCGGCGACGCTGCGACCTGCAGCTTCGCGACATTCCGTTTTTCCTGCAGGAATTCGTCGACCGTTACGAAGGCCGCTATCGCGACGTTCAGCTGCCGTTGCCGATGCGCTTGTTCTAGCGCCCGCGAACGGCGGCGCTCTCCCGAGACTTGAGATTCAAGCCTCGGGCGTCATCCGCACCGCGCGGCGCCGCGGACGGCTGCTTCGCAGCTGGGCCGGGAGTTTAAATCCCTACGCCGTGGCGGAGTGCTCGGCGCCCTGCAGCTTGCGCTTTCGCCAGATCGACCCCACCACGAGCACGACGACGATGCCGATGATTCCAAGGATCACCTCGCCGCCATGTCCGCCATTGGCGAACTGCGGCGCCATGCCGAGCGATTTGAGGAGTCCATCGAGGCCGACACCGACCGGACCGTTGAAGAAGGCGTGCAGCGACGGCTGCACCACAGGGTCCGTCGCCATCACCTCGCCGGCGATCCAGCCGAGCAAGCCCGCGCCGGCCCACACCAGCGCCGGAAGGCGCGTCAGCAGCGCCATGATCAGCGCGGCACCGGCGACGATCAGGGGAACGCTGATGGCAAGCCCGATGACAAGCAGCGGAATGCTGCCATTGGCGGCGGCGGCGACCGCGATGACGTTGTCGAGGCTCATCACGATGTCGGCGATCGCCACGATCTGTACGGCCGCCCACAGATGCGCCGCCGCATCCACGCCGCCCTCGCCCTCGTGTTCAGGCACCAGCAGCTTCGCTGCGATGAAGAGCAACGCGAGACCGCCGACCAGCTTGAGGAACGGCAGCCCCATCAACGTCACGACGATACCGGTGAAGATGATGCGCAGGAGAACGGCGACGCCGGCGCCAAGGACCATGCCCCAGAACCGCTGGCGCGGCGGCAAGCCCCGGCACGCCATCGCGATGACAAGCGCGTTGTCACCCGACAGCAGGATGTTGATCCACATGATCTTGCCGAGCGCGACCCAGAAAGCGGGTTGCTGCATCTCGGCCTGGAACTGGGTGAAGAACGCCGAGATCGTTGCAGGATCGAAGATTTGCCAGAGCCAGTTCACAGCGTTTTTCCCCCCGGCCTCTTCAGCCGTTGCGCGCGGCTATTGCTGGCCGCTGTCCAATCGATTAGCCGACGATTTCGTTGCCGGAAAAGAACTGCGCGATTTCGATCGCGGCGGTCTCCGGTGCGTCCGAACCGTGCACCGAGTTCTCGCCGATCGACTTGGCATGGACCTTGCGGATCGTGCCGTCCGCCGCCTTCGACGGATCGGTCGCGCCCATCACGTCGCGGTATTTCAGCACGGCGCCCTCGCCTTCCAGCACCTGCACCACGACCGGACCCGAGGTCATGAAATCGACCAGTTCGCCGAAGAACGGACGCGCCTTGTGAACGGCGTAGAAGGTTTCGGCCTGTTCGCGGGTCATGCGAATGCGCTTCTGGGCCACGATCCGGAGCCCGGCCTTCTCGATCAGCGCGTTGACGGCGCCAGTCAGATTGCGCTCGGTCGCGTCCGGTTTGATGATCGAGAAAGTGCGTTCAATCGCCATTGCTTACGTCCTTACAAAACGCTGATTGGAGAGTTGCGGGGCTTATATCGGCGCCATCTCGCCACGGCAAGCGACCGTGTGACGCGCCTGCCACCCCTTTTTGGCGAGTTTTCGTGCGGCAGACGCGCCGCGGGGGCGAAGATTACAGCAATTTCACGGAGGTGAACCCTGTCTGAAGCCGCCGTGCCGTCTTCATTCAGCTTCGCGGCCGTAAACTTACGGACGATCGAACGCAGGGCACGCGCATCCGCCGGCCCAGGGCGTCACGGGACCCGATCTCACTGATGGTGCCAACCGGCGCCGAAACTTTGAGGAGACGATCATGTTACGCAAACTCTCGCTCGTTGCAGTGGCCGCGGCTTCGCTGGGTGCGGCCGCGCTGGCGCCGACATCGGCCTCGGCCTGGGGCGGCGGCTGGCACCATGGCGGCGGCTGGCATCATCATCATCACGGCTGGGGTGGCCCCCGCGTCTTCATCGGCGGCCCGGCCTATTACGCCGGCGGATATGGCGGCTGCTACGCGCGGCGCCTGGTTCCGACCCCCTGGGGTCCGCGCTGGCGGCTGGTGAACCGCTGCTACTGAGCTGATTCGAGCTTCCCCCTGACTGACGCCCCGGCCGCCGCGCCGGGGCTTTTTTTGTGCCGTGGAACCGGATTGCCGAGCGTGATTCGACTACTTGGAGGCGAACGCATGTCGTCATGCACGGAAACCAATTTCGCCGCCGGGACTTGACCCATCAATATCCCTCAAGCCTTGCGAACGCTGCGAGGTGGAACTCTTAGAGACCGCCCATGGATGCCCGAATCAACAACGATTTCGAACAGATCGACCACAAGACATGCGTGTCGATCTGCGACGCCATCGGCGAACGGCTGCAGCAAAACCTGCGCCCCGATACCGAACTGTCACCGCGTTTGCGCGAGCTCATCGACGAACTGCGCCGCCGCGACAACGAACTGCATTGAGGCCCGCCGGATCGCCGATTTCGCCGATAAATGGGTTGCGTTTGGCGCCGGCTCCGGTGACAACCCCGCATGCTTTCCATCACGGATATTTCGGTCCGCATCGCCGGGCGGCTTTTGATCGACGACAGCACGGTGCAGATCGTGCCCGGCGCGCGCGTCGGCTTCGTCGGCCGCAACGGCGTCGGCAAATCGACGCTGTTTCACGCGATCCGCGGCGATCTGCCGACCGAATCCGGCAGCATCACCCTGCCGCCGCGCTGGCGCATCGGCAGCCTGGCGCAGGAAGCGCCGGACGGGCCGGAAAGCCTCATCAATGTCGTGCTGAAGGCCGATCTGGAGCGCGACGCGCTGCTCGATGAAGCCGAAACCGCCGAGGATCCGCACCGGATCGCCGAGATCCAGACCCGGCTGGTCGACATCGACGCCCATTCCGCGCCGGCGCGCGCGGCGGCCATCCTGAGCGGCCTCGGATTTTCCACCGCCGACCAGGCCCGGCCGTGCTCGGAATTCTCCGGCGGCTGGCGCATGCGGGTGGCGCTGGCGGCGACGCTGTTTTCGGCGCCCGATCTGTTGCTGCTGGACGAGCCGACCAACTATCTCGATCTCGAAGGCACGCTGTGGCTGGAAGACCATCTGGCCAACTATCCGCGCACCGTGATCGTGATCAGCCATGACCGCGACCTGCTCGACACCTCGGTCGACCAGATCCTGCATCTCGATCGCGGCAAGCTGACGCTCTACAAGGGCACCTATTCCTCGTTCGAGGAACAGCGCGCCACGCGCGAGATGCTGGACGCCAAGCACGCCAAGCGCCAGGCCGACGAACGCAAGCGGCTGCAGGCCTTCGTCGATCGCTTCAAGGCCAAGGCTTCCAAGGCCCGCCAGGCGCAATCCCGCGTGAAAATGCTGGAACGGATGAAGCCGGTCACCGCGCTGGTGACGCAGGACGTGCGTGAAATCACGTTCCCGACGCCGGAGAAAATGCTGTCGCCGCCGATCATCGCCGTCGATGACGTCTCGGTCGGCTACGATCCGAAAAAGCCGGTGCTCAACCGCGTCACGCTGCGCATCGACACCGACGACCGCATCGCCCTGCTCGGCTCCAACGGCAACGGCAAGTCGACGCTGGTCAAGCTGTTGGCCAACAAGCTGCAGCCCTTTTCCGGCCGGGTCACGCGCGCGGAAAAACTCTCGGTCGGCTATTTCGCGCAGCATCAGGTCGACGAACTCAATCTCGACGGCTCGCCCTACGACCACATCCGCAAGCTGATGCCCGATGCGCCGGAAACCAAGGTGCGCGGCCGCACCGGCGCGATCGGGTTTTCCGGCAAGGCCGGCGATACCCTGGTCAAGAGCCTGTCGGGCGGCGAGAAGGCGCGGCTGTTGCTCGGGCTCGCCACATTCTTCGCGCCCGAACATGATCATCCTCGACGAGCCGACCAACCATCTGGACATCGACAGCCGTGCGGTGCTGGCCGAAGCGATCAACGATTTTCCCGGCGCCGTCATCATGGTCTCGCACGACCGCTATTTGATCGAATCCTGCGCCGATCAATTGTGGGTCGTCGCCAACCAGACGGTGACGACTTACGACGGCGACCTCGACGAATACCGGCGAATGGTGTTGTCGATCGGCGACCCGCGCGGCGGTTCGCGCGAGCGCAGCAGCGAGCGTAGCAAGGAAAGCGCAAAGCCCGAGCGCGGCAAAAGCGAAAGGCGAACGCCGCTGAAGCAGCGGATCGCCGTGGCCGAGGCCGAAATCGAGCGCATCAACGGCATCATCGCCAAGATCGACACCGCGCTTGCCTTGCCGGATCTGTTCACGCGCGATCCGAAGCAGGCCGCCCAGCTCAGCAAGGCGCGCGCCGGCGCCGAAAGCGCGCTGCGGCGGGCGGAGGAAAATTGGCTGGAGGCCAGTTCGCAGTTTGACGAAGCGGCCGGTTAGAGCCTTCCCGTTTCGATGGAATCAAAACGGGCGCTAGATCTTGATTCGACGTGTTTTCTTGACGCAAAACGGTTTCCACCCCGGATCAAGTCCGAGGGCATGCTTTGCTCGCAAACGCTGTGGAAACGGCTTGCGGCGACGAAATTACGCGGCCGGCTTCTTCTTCGGCTTGGCGCCCCTCGGCTGCGCCGCCGCCTCCGGTGCGCGCTCGATCGACGTCAGGCGTCCCGCGGTGAAGGTGTAGATGCCGGCCCGCTGGCCACGCGAATAGTTGACGACCGCCACGCGGTCGCCGCGCGCGTTGCTGGAGAAATTGACATTGTCGGGCGCACCGATGCCGCGCACGACGTCGCATTCGGTGTGACCCAGCGCCACCCTTCCCGTCGTCGAGGGAGGCGGGCTGCCCGCAGCGCCGTCTGCCAGCGCGTTTGCACCGGCGCCCGGCGTCGCCATTCCGGGACAGCCGCCGTCCGCAGCGACGAGTTCATCCGGCGTCACAGCTTTGTCCGGGCTGAGCGGCGGCGTTTCGATCGACACGTTTCGGATGAACACGCGTCCGGTGCGCGAAAACCAGTCCGCATCCTTCGACATAAGGTCGGACGCACCCGAGCAGCCCGCAAGCGCGGGCCCGAGCAGCAACAACGTCAGCAGTGGTTTTCGATCGATCGATTCCGCGTCGCACGCTAGACCCAGGCTCCGCCCCTAACTGTAACCATTTGTCCGACCATCACTTTGCGGCACGACCATGGCTGCCCGCAAGGTCCGGCGCAGAAACCGCAGATTATCATTAATTCGCCAGGGATCGCTAATTTCAAGGATCGCTAATTTCCACGGCAGCTAATTTCCAAGCATCGCTATTGCCGCCGCTGCCACCGGCCCCGCTCATCGGCCTGCCAATAAGTCAGCTCGAACCCCCGCGCCTTGCAATCGGTCCAAATACCGCGCGCCGCGGCCAGCGCCTCGTCATCGTCGCCGTTGAAGACCAGCACCACCCGCTCGTAGCTGTCGCAATCGGCCGGCAACGCCGCGTTGTCGATCAGGAACCTGACATTGGCCCGGTTCGGGTTGCCCTCCTCGATCGAGAGAATGATGGGCTGGTCCTGCGCATCGCCGGCGCGCCATGTGGCGTGCGGCAGGAACGAATCGTCGCTGTAGGTCCACAAATGCGCATCGAGCGCCTCGGTGCGCTCCGGCGAAGTCGATTGCACGACCACGCGCCAGCCGCGCTCGAGCGATTTTTCCAGTAGCGGCGGCAATACGCTTTCGAGCGACATGCCCTGCAAATGATAGAACAGGATTTCCGTCATCCACCTGCAACCGGATTACTTCGTGGCTTCGTAATATTCCGCGACCAGTCGGTCCAGCAGGCGAACGCCATAGCCCGAACCCCAACTGTGGTTGATGTCGGTTTTCGGCGCGCCCATCGCGGTCCCGCGACGTCGAGATGCGCCCACGGCGTGTCGTCGACGAAACGCTGCAGGAACTGGGCGGCGGTGATCGAACCGCCATGGCGCCCGCCGGTATTCTTCATGTCGGCAAACTGCGAATCGATCTGCTTGTCGTATTCGGGACCAAGCGGCATGCGCCAGACGCGCTCGCCGGTTTCGGTTCCGATCTTGCTCAGCCGTTCCGCCAGTTCGTCGTTGTTGGAGAACATGCCGGCATATTCGGTTCCGAGCGCGACCATGATCGCGCCGGTGAGCGTCGCAAGATCGACCATGAATTTGGGCTTGAACTTCTTCGTCACGTACCAGAGCACGTCGGCCAGCACGAGCCGGCCTTCGGCGTCGGTGTTGATGATTTCGATGGTCTGCCCCGACATCGAGGTGACGATATCGCCGGGGCGCTGGGCGTTGCCGTCAGGCATGTTCTCGACCAGGCCGATGGCGCCGACCGCATTGACCTTTGCTTTACGTGCAGCCAGCGCATGCATCAGCCCGACCACGCAGGCCGCGCCGCCCATGTCGCCTTTCATGTCTTCCATGCTGGCGGCGCCCTTGATGGAAATGCCGCCGGTATCGAAGCAAACGCCCTTGCCGACGAAAGCCACCGGCTGATCGCCCTTCTTGCCGCCGTTCCAGCGCATGATCACGGTGCGGCCGGGCTGCGTCGAGCCCTGCGCGACACCGAGCAAGGCGCCCATGCCCAGCTTCTTCATCGCCTTGACGTCGAGCACCTCGACCTCGACGCCGAGCTTCTTGAGCTGGCTCGCGCGGCGCGCGAACTCCACGGGGTACAGCACGTTCGGCGGCTCGTTGACGAGTTCGCGCGCGATCACCACGCCGTCCACGACATGGGACGCCGGCGCGAAGGCCTTGCGCGCGGCGGCGACATCCTCAACCGCGATCGAAACATCGGCGCGAAGCGCGCCGTTCTCGCCGTCTTTCTTCTTGGTCTTGTAGCGGTCGAATTTATACGCGCGCAGCCGGATGCCCGACGCGATGGCGGCGGCGGCATCGGCCTGCATCGCCGCCTCAGGCAGTTCGGCGATCACGGTGACCGATTCACTGGCGGCGTTGAGCTTGCCCGCCGTCACCCCGCCGAACTTTAGAAAATCCTTCTCCTTGATGTCGGACGTCTTGCCGACACCGACCACGATCAGGCGCTCCGCCTTGATTCCATCCGGCGCCGGGATATCGAGCGTCGATCCGCTCTTGCCCTTGAACTGGTTGGCGGCCGCCGCCCGCTTGACGGTATCGGCCGCCTTCCCCAGCGCCTTCCGCGTCGCCTCGCCAAATTTCAATGCGTCATCGCAAAACACCACGAGAACGCCACGGGGTGCGGCGGAAAAAGCGACAAAGCCGACCTTGACGGCGTCGGACATAGGTAAATCCTCCAGAATTCAGGGCTGCTGGCGGGTCCGGAATTCGGCCCGTACGATGGAATGTTTCTCTTCGGTAACGGCCCAAATCGCTCAGGACCTGATGTTTTCGGCACTATGGCCTGCAAGCCACGGCGCTGCCAAGCGCCGCAGTGGCCGGAAGGCCACATGAAGTGAATTATTAGCCATATCGGAAGCGCGCCACGGCCCGGCCATTTTGTTGACGGATCAAAGGGATGGTAGTGAGAATGTAGACGGCTGACGGTTGGCGGCCCGACCAAGGGGAACCCTCAAACAAGGGTTGGTCGGAAGCCGCTTTTGGGCGCGCAAGGTGGGATCGTGCGGTAACGATGGGGTCGATCGACAGGTACATTTTCCGCACGACGCTCGCGTCGTTTGCGCTGGTCCTGGTCAGCCTCACCGGCGTGATCTGGATTACGCAGGCGTTGCGCGGCATCGACCTGATGACGAGCCAGGGCCAGACCATCATCACCTTTCTCGGCATCACCAGCCTGGTGATTCCGGCGCTGGTGCTGGTCATCGCGCCGATCGCGCTGATGATCGCGATCTCGCATACGCTGAACAAGCTCGCCACCGATTCCGAAATCATCGTGATGAATGCCGCCGGCTTTTCCCCATACCGGCTGTTCCGCCCGTTTTTCTTCGCCACTTGTGTGGTGGCGGTCCTGGTCATCTTCATCGCAGCCTTTCTCGCTCCCGACGGCCTGCGCCGGATCAAGCAATGGGACGCCGAGATCACGGCCGACGTGCTGACCAACATCCTGCAGCCCGGGCGTTTCGCCCAGCTCGACCAGAACCTGACGATTCGCATCCGGGAACGGCAGCCCGGCGGCGTGCTCGCCGGCATCTTCGTCGACGACCGCCGCGATCCCAAGGAGCGCGTCACCATCATTGCCGACCATGGCACGGTGCTGAAGAACGAGAGCGGCTCCTATCTGGTGCTGGAGGACGGCAACCTCGAACGTTTCGAGGCGGGAAAGCGCGATCCGGCGCTGGTGGCATTCGCCCGCTACGCCTTCGACATGTCGAAATTCTCCAATCGCGGCCGCGACGTCGCACTGGGAATTCGCGAACGCTATCTCTGGGAGCTGGTTTCGCCCTCGGAGGACGATCCGGTTTTCAAGCAACTGTCCGGGCAGTTTCGCGCCGAATTGCATGACCGCTTCCTGGCGCCGGTCTATCCCTTCGCGTTCGCAGTCCTGACCTTCGCCTTCCTCGGTACGCCGCGCACCACGCGCCAGAGCCGCAATTTTTCGATCGGCGGATCGATCCTGGCGGTGTTCGGTTTGCGCATGGCGGGATTTGCCTGCTCGGTGATGACGGTGAAGAATCCGGGCATGGCGCTCGTCCAGTATTTGATGCTGTTCGGTTCGATCGGCATCGGGCTGTGGATGATCATCGGCGGCATCGTGGTGGAGCCGCCGGCGGCGCTGATGGAGGCCATCAACCGGTCGAACGCGCGGCTTGCGCGGCTCTTTGGACGGCCCGCCACAGCATGAGCATGATGACCAACACGCTCGGGCGATACTTTGCCGGCCGCTTCCTGGTCGCGGCGGTGGGCGTGTTTGCGAGCATTTTCGTGCTGCTCGTGCTGGTCGACTACATCGAAATGGTCCGCAAGACCTCCGGGCTGGTGTCGGCATCCGCGATCACGGTGGCGCAGACATCGCTTTACCGGGTGCCGCAACTGCTCGAAAAGCTGATGCCGTTCTGCGTCCTGATCGGCGCGATGACCTGCTATCTCGCGCTGTCGCGGCGGCTCGAACTGGTGGTCGCACGTGCGGCCGGCGTATCCGCCTGGCAGTTCATCTCGCCGGCGCTGGCAAGTTCGATCATCCTCGGCATCGTGGCGACCGTTGCCTACAATCCGATGTCGGCGAACCTGCGCGAACTCTCCAAGCGGATGGAGGCCGAACTGTTCGGCTCGGCACCCGGCGGCGGCATCCAGGATGCGTCCGGCTTCTGGCTCAACCAGATCAACAGCGACGGCCAGTCGATCATCAATGCGGCGCGCAGCGAGCAGCAGGGTGTCCGGCTGACGGGACTGACCGTGTTCCGGTTCGATACCGATCTCCAGTTCAAGGAGCGAATCGAAGCCCGCGAAGCCGCCCTCGAAGAAGGCCGCTGGGCCTTCAAATCGGTACGCAGGTACTCCCTTGATAAACCTCCGGTTGATCAGGAGAACTATTACCTCTCGACCACCCTCACCCCGGCCCAGGTTCGCAACAGTTTCTCCACCCCCGAAACCGTGTCTTTTTGGCAACTTCCCGGCTATATCCGCTCTTCCGAAAGCTCGGGCTTCGCGACCGCAGGCTACCGTCTGCAGTACCATAAGCTCATCGCACAGCCGTTTTTGCTGGCTGCAATGGTGATGTTGGCGGCTTCCGTCAGCCTTCGCTTCTTCCGGATGGGCGGCGTGCAAAAGATGGTTTTGAGTGGCGTGGGCGCAGGCTTTCTGCTCTACGTTCTATCGAAAGTTACTGAGGATTTGAGCAAGGCTGAGTTGATGCATCCCATCGCTGCGGCGTGGTTGCCCGTCTGCGTGGGTGGCCTCACCGGTTTTTTGGCCTTGTTGTACCAGGAGGACGGGTAGTGGCCGTTGTCGCCGCCCGCAAGTTGAGGTCGCCTGCGTTCAGGCGGCGCACCGATGTGCGCCGCTACCGAACTCGCGCGGCCGCCGTTTGCGCCCCAATGCTTGCTCTGCTCGCCGGGATCGTTCTCGCGGGCTCGATCGAGTTCGCCCTGACGGTGCCGGCCTCGGCGCAAAGCTTCACCTACAATCCGCGGCCGCCCAAGCCGCCGCCACGGCCTGCCAACAACGACGGCAGGATGACCGTGCAAGCGGTCGAGGTGGACTACGACTACAACAACCAGCGCGTGTCGGCGGTCGGCAACGTGCAGATGTTCTACAACGGCACCAGCGTGGAGGCCGACAAGGTCATCTTTGACCAGAAGACCAAGCGGCTGCATGCGGAAGGCAACATCCGCCTGACCGACGCGGAAGGCAAAGTCACCTACGCCAACATCATGGATCTGAGCGACGACTACCGTGACGGGTTCGTCGATTCGCTGCGCGTCGATACCGCGGACGCGACGCGGATGGCGGCGACGCGCGCCGACCGCTCCGCCGGCAATTACACCGTGTTCGAAAACGGCGTGTATACCGCCTGCGCGCCCTGCAAGGACAATCCGAAGAAGCCGCCGCTGTGGCAGGTCAAGGGTGCGCGCATCATCCACGACCAGACCGACAAGATGCTGTACTTCGAAAACGCGCAGCTCGAGTTCTTCGGCGTGCCGATGGCGTATCTGCCGTATTTTTCGACGCCCGATCCGACCGTCAAGCGCAAGACCGGCTTCCTGATGCCGTCCTACACGACGGTCACCGGCTACGGCTACGGCGTGGAAACCCCGTTCTACTGGGCGATCGCGCCGGACTATGACGCGACCTTCAATCCGCGCTTCACCACCCGGCAGGGCGTGCTGTTCCAGGGCGAATTCCGCCAGCGCCTGATCAACGGCTCCTACCAGATCCGCGCCTACGGCATCGATCAGCTCGACCAGGGCGCCTACGCCGGTCAGCCCGGCGACCGCCAGTTCCGCGGCGGCGTCGACACCAAGGGCCAGTTCGCGCTCAACGACAAATGGGTTTGGGGCTGGGACGGCGTTCTGCTGTCGGACTACTACTTCTTCTCGGACTACCGGCTGGCCCAGTACAAGGACCCGCTGGGCTCGTTCCTGAGCCTTCCGACGGAAGCGATCTCGCAGCTTTATCTGACCGGCGTCGGCAGCCGCAGCTACTTCGACGCGCGCACGATCTATTACCTCTCCTTCTCCGGCAGCCAGGACAAGGTGCCGGTGATTCATCCGGTCATCGACTACTCCAACGTCCTCAACCATCCGATCCTCGGCGGCGAGGTCAGCTACAAGACGAATTTCACCAGCCTGTCGCGTACGACCGCGGCCTTCGATCCGATCACGACGCTGGCAAACACCAACGGCCTGTGCCTGACCGCGATCGGCCGATCCGCTGGCGCGGATGCCCTCGCAGTGCCTGCTGCGCGGCATGCCCGGCACCTACACGCGGCTGACGGCCGAAGCGCAGTGGCGGAAGTCGTTCACCGATCCCTTCGGTCAGATCTTCACGCCGTTTGCGATTCTGCGCGCCGACGCCATCGACGCCTCGATCTCGAACCAGCCCGGCGTTTCGAACTTCCTTCCCGTCGGCGACACCCAGGCGGTCCGCCTGATGCCGACGGTCGGTCTCGAATATCGCTACCCCTTCATCAACGTTCAGCCCTGGGGCACCACCACGATCGAGCCGATTGCGCAGATCATCGCTCGTCCCAACGAGACCTACGCCGGCAAGCTGCCCAACGAAGACGCCCAGAGCATGGTGTTCGACGCCAGCAACCTGTTCGCGGTCGACAAGTTCTCGGGCTACGACCGCGTCGAAGGCGGCGGCCGCGCCAATGTCGGCGTCCAGGCGACCACGCAGTTCGACCGCGGCGGCAGCGTCAACGTGCTGTTCGGACAATCCTACCAGTTGTTCGGCCTGAACTCGTTCGCGGTGGCGGACGCGACCAATACCGCGCTCAATTCCGGCCTGCAGAACCCCCGCTCCGACTACGTCGCCCGCATCAATTATTCGCCGAACCGGACCTATACGTTCAGCGTGCGCTCGCGCATGGACGAGGCGACGCAGAACATCAACCGCTTCGAAGCCGAAGGACGCGCCGCATTCGACCGCTGGTCGGTGGGCATGATTTACGGCAATTATGCCGCGCAGCCGGAACTCGGCTATCTGACCCGGCGCGAAGGCCTGCTCGGCAGCGCCTCGATCAAGGTGGCGTCGAACTGGGTCGTATCGGGCTCGGCACGGTGGGATCTTGAAGCCAACAAGCTGAACCAGTACATCGTCGGCGCCGGCTATGTGGATGACTGCTTCGTGCTGGCGGCCAATTACGTCACGTCCTACAGCTACTCCGCCGGGACGACGCCGCCGGTGCTCAGCCACGCATTCATGCTGCAGATCGGCCTGCGGACCCTCGCGAATTCGTCCTCGACGGCCGGCAGCGGCGGCGTTCAGTAGCGTGAGGCCTGACCTTGCCGGAGAGTACCCAGCACAACGCGGTACGAATTGGTTGATACGGCTGACATGACCATGACCACCATCAAGCTCCTTTCTCGCCGGCTTTGGTCCGATGTTCGGTCCCTTGCCGCCGGCTGCGCCGTCGTGCTTGCCATGCTGGCCGGCGGCGTTTCGCCGTTGCCGGCGCAGTCCGTGGCCTGCATGGTCGGCGGCGAACCCATCACCAGTCTCGATATCGAGCAGCGTACCAAGCTCAACTTCCTGACCACGCGCAAACAGATGCCCCGGCAGGAAGTGCTCGACGAACTGATCAACGAAAAGGTGAAGATCAAGGAAGCCAAGCGGTTCGGCGTCGATCCTTCCGCCAGCGATATCGATCAGGCCTTTAACGGGCATGAGCCAGCGGATGCGGCTGTCGCCCGAGCAGCTGACCAAATCGCTGGAGAGCCAGGGTGTCCGGCCGGAAACGCTGAAGTCCCGCCTCAAGGCCGAGATGGTCTGGGGCAGCCTGGTGCGCGGCCGCTTCAAGGAGAGCCTGCAGGTCGGCGAGAAGGACGTCAACGCCGCCGCCCAGGGAAGCGGCGAAGCGACCCAGACCGACGCGTTCGAATACAAGCTGCAGCCGATCGTGCTGATCGTGCCGCGCGGCTCGGCGCCAGTCGGCGATCGACCTGCGGCGCAAGGAAGCGGAATCCCTGCGCGAGCGCGTCCAGACCTGCGAGCAGGCCAACTCCTACTTCAAGTCGATGCAGAACGCCGCGATCCGCGAGACGGTCACCAAGACCTCGGCCGACATTCCCGGCCCGCTTCGTGAGCTGCTGGACAAGACGCCGATCGGTCATCTGACCCCGCCCGAGATCACCAAACAGGGCGTGGAGATGGTGGCATTGTGCGAGCGGAAACCGACCAAGATCGACACGCCGAAGAAGCGGGAAATCCGGGAAAAGATGTTCACCCAGAAATACGAGGCGAAGTCGAAGGCCTATCTGAACGACATCCGCAAAGCCGCGATGATCGAATGTCGCTGATGGCCAGGCGCTGATGGCCAAGGTTCCGCAGACCAAGGCTCCGCAGACCAGGCCTCTCGCGCTGACATCCGGCGAGCCCGCGGGCATCGGCCCCGACATCGCCCTCGCCGCATGGCTGCGGCGTCACGAGCTCGACCTTCCGCCATTCTATCTGCTCGGCGACCGCGCCTTCTTCGCCGAGCGGGCGAAAATCCTGGGATTGAAGGTCGAGCTCGCCGATGCCGCGCCTGAGGAAGCGGGCGCGGCATTCGCGAAAGCATTGCCGGTGGTGGCGACCGGCGAAATCGCCACCGCGCGCCCCGGACAGCCCGACGATACCAGCGCGACCGCTGCGCTGGCCTCCATTCGCCAGGCCGTCGACCATGTGAGGCGCGGACGGGCCGGCGCCGTCGTCACCAACCCGATCGCCAAGAGCGTGCTCTACCGCGCCGGATTCCGTCATCCCGGCCACACCGAGTTTCTCGCCGAGCTTGCCGCCGATGGCGGCCGTCCACCGCAGCCGGTGATGATGCTGTGGTCGCCGGCGCTCGCCGTCGTTCCCGTCACCATCCATCTTTCGCTGCGCGATGCGCTGGCGCAGCTCTCGAGCGAACTGATCGTGACGCACCGCCCGGATTGCGGTCGCGGATCTGAAGGCGCATTTCGGCCTTGCCCGGCCGCGGCTTGCGATATCGGGCCTCAATCCGCATGCCGGCGAGGACGGCTCGCTCGGCCGCGAAGACATCGACATCGTCGCACCCGCCATCGAGGCGCTGCGCGCCGAAGGCATCGACGCCCGCGGCCCCCTGCCGGCGGACACCATGTTCCACGCCGCGGCGCGCAACACCTACGACTGCGCCATCTGCATGTATCACGACCAGGCGCTGATCCCGATCAAGACGATCGCGTTCGAGGACGCCGTCAACGTCACGCTGGGCCTGCCGTTCATTCGCACCTCGCCCGACCACGGCACCGCCTTCGACATTGCCGGCACCGGCAAGGCCAACCCGTCGAGCCTCGCCGCAGCCTTGCGGCTCGCCGCGCGGATGGCGGCGACCAGACCTTCATGAGCGCGATCGACGATCTGCCGCCGCTGCGCGACGTCATTCGCGAACATTCCCTGTCGGCACGCAAATCGCTCGGCCAGAATTTCCTGCTCGACCTCAACCTCACCGCGCGGATCGCGCGCGCCGCAGGCCCGCTCGAGGGCGCCACCGTCATCGAGGTCGGTCCCGGCCCCGGCGGCCTGACGCGCGCGCTGCTGGCGCTCGGCGCCAGGCGCGTCATCGCGGTCGAACGCGACGAGCGCGCGCTGGCCCCGCTCGATTATATCTCGAAACGTTATCCCGGCCGGCTCGAGATCGTGCACGCCGACGCGCAACACTTCGATCCACGCCCGATGCTCGGCGGCGAGCGCGCAAAAATCGTTGCCAACCTGCCCTACAACATCGCGACCGCGCTGCTGGTGGACTGGCTCTCGATCGATCCATGGCCGCCCTGGTACGACATGATGGTGCTGATGTTTCAGCGCGAGGTCGCCGAGCGCATCGTCGCGCAAAGAGAATGACGAGGCCTATGGCCGGCTCGCGGTGCTCGCCAACTGGCGCGCCGAGACCAAAATCCTGTTCGACATTTCCCCGGCCGCGTTCGTGCCGCAGCCCAAGGTGACCTCCTCGGTGGTGCGGCTGGTGCCGCGCAGCGCGCCCGAGCCGTGCGACCGCCGCGCCCTCGAACAGGTGGCCGCCGCGGCCTTCGGCCAGCGCCGCAAAATGCTGCGGCAGAGCCTCAAATCGCTGTCGGTCGATCCGGCCCGGCTGGCCGGGGCCGCCGATGTCGACGCCACCCGGCGGGCGGAGACCATTCCGGTTTCCGGCTTTGTTGCCATGGCCCGCGAATTGACCAATATACGAAGCACAAAAACCCAAACGCTCTGAAAAAGCCTCTGCTCAAGGGAGATATTGCCATGGCGCTGATGCGTCGCCAGTCGCTGGTCAAGTTCGATGCGCCATTGTGCGAAACCATCGTCGACACACCGAAGCCGCAAGGCCGCGAGGTTCTCGTCCGCATCGAGCGCTGCGGTCTGTGCCATTCCGACCTGCACATCCAGGACGGCTATGCCGATCTGGGCGGCGGCAAAAAGCTCGACACCACGCGCGGCATGACGCTGCCGTTCACGCTCGGCCACGAGATCGCCGGCGTGGTCGATGAGGTCGGTCCCGATGCGCCGAAGGACCTGATCGGAAAGAAGCAGGCGGTATTCCCCTGGATCGGCTGCGGCCAGTGCCGCGACTGCGCCAATGGCGACGAGAACCTCTGCGTCAAGCAGCGCTTCCTCGGCGTCTCCATCGACGGCGGCTTTGCCACCCACGTGCTGGTGCCCGACGCCAAATATCTGCTGGATTACGATCCGCTGCCGGTCAACCAGGCGGCGACGCTGATGTGCTCGGGCGTCACCGCCTATGGCGCGCTGAAGCGGCTGGTCGACCGGCCGCGGCAGCGCAATCTGCTGCTGATCGGGCTCGGCGGCGTCGGCATGATGGGACTGTCGTTCGCGCAGGCGATGTTCAAGCAGAACATCACGGTCGCCGATCTCAGCCCCGCCGCGCGCGAGACCGCGCTGAAGAACGGCGCCGCGTCCGCCTACGATCCGTCCGAGCCTGAAATCGTCAGGCGCATCCTGAAAGAGACCGAGGGCGGTTTCGACGGCGTCGTCGATTTTGCCGGCAATGAGAAATCGATGGCCTTTGCCGTATCCGTGGTGGCGCGCGGCGGCAAGGTCGTGGTCTCCGGCCTGATGGGCGGCAATTTCAGCCTGCCGATGGTGCAATGGGTCTACAAGCGCATGACCATCGAAGGTTTTATGGTCGGCACGCTCGCTGAGGCCAAGGAATTGATGGCGCTCGCCCGCGCCGGCAAGATCAAGCCGACGCCGATGAAGGAAGAGCCGATGGCCGACGTCCAGAAATGGATCGAAGAGTTGCGCGCCGGCAAGGTCGTGGGGCGGATCGTGCTGAAGAACTGAGGCGGCGGGTTTGGCCTTCGAATGAAGATCGCGAGCGAGAACCGGAGAGATTGCGCGTATGGGCGAGGAATTAGTCAGCGATTTCCTGGCCGGCGGCGGTGAACTGGGCGCTTTGACGCGAGGGTTCGACTGGTCAAAAACCTCGCTCGGCCCTCCCCAGACATGGCCGCAAAGTCTTCGGGTGACGGTGCGGCTCGTTCTCACCTCGCGCCACCCGATGTTCATCTGGTGGGGCCCGGAACTGATCCAGTTCTACAACGATGCCTACCGCGAGACGATGGGGCCTGAACGGCATCCGGGCGCGCTGGGGGCACGGGGCCGCGAATGCTGGGATGAGATATGGGACATCATTGGTCCGCAGATCGAGTACGTCATGGCAGGCAACGGGGCGACCTGGCATGAGGACCAGCTGGTGCCGGTTACCCGTCACGGTCGTCGCGAGGATGTGTGGTGGACGTATAGCTTTGGCCCGATCGACTTCGAAGGCAAGGTCGGCGGCGTCCTTGTGGTTTGCAAGGATGTCACGTCCGAGCACCGCACAAGGGAAGCGCTGCACCTCGTCAACGAAGAGCTGAAGCACCGCGTCAAGAATACGCTGACGGTGCTTGGCGCCGTGGCCACGCAGACATTCCGCGATGCATCGAGCAAGGCCGATCTCGAAAAATACCAAGGACGCCTTGCAGCGTTCGGGCGCGCACAGGATTTGCTGACCGCGGCCAACTGGGCTGCCGCGCCCCTGCAGGACGTGGTCCGCACCGCCCTGACGCCTTACAGGACCGGCGAAACCCGGTTTACGGTCTCCGGTCCTGCGTTGATCGTCAAATCCCGACAGGCCCTCGCGCTGTCGCTGGCGATCCACGAACTTGCGACCAACGCTTTGAAGTACGGCGCCCTCACGGTGGCGAGCGGCCAGGTTTCGATTGCATGGACATGCGAAGATCAGGACGGACAGCCAAATTTCGTTTTCGTCTGGCAGGAGTTGGGTGGCCCACCGGTGTCGGATCCCGCCAGCGTGGGCTTTGGTTCGCGCCTGATTTCCCGGGTACTGCAGGACGATTTCGGCGGCACCGTTGAAGTTTCGTATCAAGCCACCGGGCTGATTTGTCGGCTGACGGCGCCGCTGGGAAATCTGGCGCCGTCGTCCGAGTAGCGCGTGAGTGCGCTCGCGCAAATTTCTCCGGCACCCCATTCGCCGTATCGTTCCGAGGAACCGAGGCAAGCGTCATCGCAATGCGTCGGCCGCGCATTCGGGGGCGCGTCATCGTGGCGGTGTAGCAACGCAACGTGAAACGCCGGCCGTCCCGCTCCTCACGACAGATACAAGCTTGCCACTTGGTAGAGCGCAAAGGCCAACTGGCCCATCAAAAGGACGAGCGCAATCAGGAAGAGATAGAGGCCGTAATACATTGCCGCGTCACCCAAAATTCGAAGAAGGCTTACGCGGAAGCAAAAAAACCCGTCACCTGCTCTGATGATTCGCTAACATGATTCAGCGCTGAATCGGCGTCAATCAGATTTTGGGTTTTCTTTTTGACGGCAAATGTTTTTTCGCCACGCCTGGGTGAAGCGTTGCGCATAACGCCTTGAGGACACTGAGCATCCTGCCGGCACTCAGGCGGCGAGCTCCACCCGAGATCGAACTCGCCGAAACCGTCGTCACGCCGCCAATATCTTGAACCCCCACCATATCACGGCGATGGCAGCGACAACGCAGGCAGCCGTCAGGGCGCGCTCCAGGACATGGACCTTCATCGTTTCCATCCCGTCTTCTTCGCTACCCCGCATGGAACGTATGTGATTCCACAATATGCCGGCAACGTCGGGATTCCCGGAAGCAGCAGCATCCAGACGGGTGTTCACACGGGTACATGGGCCGCGGTCATTCGTTTCGCCAGCGATGTCAGGACCAGGCGGGGCGGCAGATCATCGCAAACCGCATAAGCCCCGCAAGTCCAAATGGGTGAGATGAGAGTTCCAACTGGCCAGGATGACCCCGCATCAGCAAGGATCACGCAAACTCACGATTGCGATAGCTGCGGCGCCGCCTCCAACACGCTCACCGCCGATCCCAGCCCTCGGACTGCGGACATGCGTGTCATGTGGCGGTGAAGGCCAAGGACTACATCTTCCACCCGTACCAGAAGCGTTGAACCCCGTGCAACTTTGCCGGCAAGGAGAAGTCCCTGGGAAATGGGCACGGCGCAATATGGCCGTGCCCACCTTCAAACTATCGGCCGTAGACCACCGGCGCGGGGCGGAAGGCCACGCGCGGCGGCGGGCCGATGTCGCGCTGCCAGACGCGGCCATCATCGAACTGAATGCGCATGCCATCGGGCGAATAAACCGCGCCCTCGTCACGCGCATCGATCCAGATTCGGCTGTAGGGCGCGCTCCAGTCGGGCCAGGCCCGGTAGGACTCGCCCGTTTCCGTCGTGAGGTTCACAGCGTCCCCGTTCTGCGTGACGAAGGTGGGCGCGTCGAGCATGCCGTTCCGGCACATCTGGATGCACCGGTAGGTGCCGGTCAGGTTGACCGTTTGGGCCGAGGCGGCAGTGGCGGCGCACGCCGCCAACAGACCCAGGGCCAGCGACAATCGTCTCATCAGGGTTACTCCATCGCTTGTAGAAAATGAGCCCGAACAAGCGGGCGACGAACAAGCGTTGACGGAAGCAGCTGGTTCCCGCGGTTCGCGGCAGTTCCAACACCTCTGCGTGAGATGAGATGAAGAAGCCTCCGACAATGCCGGTTGAACTGGTCTGGTCGAACCGTGCCCGTACCGATCTGCTCGACATCTACATTTGATTTACTTGAAAGGCCATGCAGCGTGCCGAGCCGCAAGACCACACGAAGCGCGCTATGGCCGCTTATCGCGGAAAGGTTACGCGGGCATCTTAGATTTATAACTTCGGGCGTCACCCGCGCCGCGAGAACGCAATGTCGTATCCGGCGCCGCTGCGGCTGTCCAAAACACGAGGTGCACGCGCACACCGGCATACCCCTGCCCCACCGCCCTCGCTTTGCAGCGCCGCACCGCTTTTCGCGGCGCGCGCGGACTGCTAACCTGCCGGTATTGCATTAAGAGGTTTTATTAGGAATGCGCGCGGATTTCGACAGTAGCTGGATAGTTTCGGCGCTGGCGCTCCTGATCGCGCTGCTGTTCGCAACGCTCTCTCCAACACCGGCCGCGGCCGAGAAGCGCGTCGCACTGGTGGTCGGTAACTCCGCCTATCAAAACGTGACCCGGCTCGACAATCCCCGCAACGACGCGGCGCTGATGGCCGAGACGCTCGGCGCTCTCGGCTTCACGCTGATCGGCGGCCGCGCGCAGCTCGATCTCGACAAGCCGGCGATGGATCTCGCCGTGCAGAATTTCGGCCGCCAGGTACAGGGCGCCGACGTCGCGCTGTTTTATTATGCCGGCCACGGCGTGCAGGTTTCCGGCGCAAACTATCTGGTGCCGATCACGGCCAATCCGACGCGCGAGGCGGACGTCGATTTCCAGATGGTGGATGTCAACCTCGTGCTGCGCCAGATGCAGGGTTCGGGCACGCGGCTCAACATGGTGATCCTCGACGCCTGCCGTAACAATCCGTTCGGCGCGCGCGGTTTGCGCGCGTCCGACGGCGGGCTCGCACAGATGCGCGCGCCGGAGGGCACGCTGATCTCCTACGCAACGCAGCCCGGCAATGTCGCGCTCGACGGCACGGATGGCCACAGTCCCTATACCAAGGCGCTTGCCGCGACGGTCAAGCAGGCCGGGCTCGACATCTTCCAGACCTTCAACCAGGTCGGGCTTGCCGTAAAACGCCAGACCGGCGGATCGCAGCAGCCCTGGGTGTCATCCTCGCCGATCGATGGCAATTTCTATTTCGTGGCCCCTGCCCCGGCCGCGGCATCCCAGCAGCTCGCCGTCGCGGCGCCGCCCGAGCCGCTGGCCCCGACGCTCCGCCCGGATCCCGACCGCATTCCGATCAAGGATCCGATCCTGCTGCGCGAATTGAGCGACCGCCTGTTCGAGCTCAATTACGATCCGGAGCCGCTCGACAGCAAGAACGGCATGCGCACGGCGATCTCCAGGTTTCAGGAGAAGGCCAGGATGACGCCGACCGGTGACGCCACCGAAGGCGTGCTGACGCGGCTGCGCAAGATGGAAGACCTCAGGCCGTGGGGCTCGATCGTCTACGGCCCGGACAGCGACAAATGGGGCATGTCCTGGAATCACGCTTCGCGCCGCGCGGCGATCGACGACGCGCTGAAGAATTGCGGCGGCAGCAAATGTCCGGTCGAGTTGAGCTTCTATGGCGCGCGCTGCGGCGCGTTCGCGATCTCGGGCAAGTCATGGTCGCTGGTTCAACGCGACACCGTCCAGCGCGCCAGGGACGCAGCGCTTGACGAGTGCGGAAAGACTGGCAAATCTTGCCGTGTTATTGGCGCGGTCTGTGCCGACGGGTCCGGCCGTTAGAAATTTTTGCTTCGCGTTATTGGAAACACCATGCAAATTGCCGCACGACATGCGATCCCGATCGCGCTTCTCGCCTTGTTGATACCGGCCGCGTTCGGCGCCGGCCCTGGTTACGCCCAATCCGGCAGCTCCGGTGGCAGCATCGGCAACGATGAAAAATCGCTGTCCGGGTCGCGCGAGAGCGAACCCGCAAAGCCTTCGCGACGCAGCCAGCCCGAGGCGGACGAACCGCGCCGCGCGGGACGAAAAAGCGGCGGTGGCGGCGGCGGCAATTTCGATGGCGCCTGGATGGTCTATGCCCGCGGCGTCACCTGTCAGGGCACCAGCAGCAACGCCGTCGTCGTCACCAGCGGCAAGATCATCGGCGAGACCGCGCGAGGCACGGTCAGTCCCGACGGCAAGGTGTACGGCACCTCGACCGGCAACGGCATCACGGTCACCACGACCGGCCGGCTTTCCGGCCGCAGCGGCGGCGGGACATTCCGGCAAACGGATGGCTGCACCGGAACATGGACGGCGTCGAAGCAATAGGTCGCAAACGCATCGTCACGCAAATATTGGAAGCCGTTCATGATGCCGTTGCCGGTTCAGCACACGATCAAAATTGTCCTCTGCGCTATCCTGATCTCGGCGGCCTTGCCGACGGAAGAGACGCTGGCACAATCCGGCAGCGCCGGCGGCAGCATCGGCAACGACGAAAAGTCGTTGTCCGGTTCGCGCGAGGCGCCGCGTACGGTCGAATCTTCCAAGCCGGCGCGGCGCGCCAGACCCGAAGCCGAAGAGCCGCGCCGCGCATCGCGAAAAAGTGGCGGTGGTGGAGGCAGCGCTGGCGGCGGCAATTTCGACGGCACGTGGGTCGCCGTTGCCATGGGGTCGCCCTGCGGCAGCAGCAGCGAGCGGTTTGTCATCTCCGGCGGCAGCATTTCGGGCGAGTTGAGTTCAGGGTCGGTCAGCCCCAACGGGGCCACCCGGACCGGCGGATCCGTCCAGGGTTTGAGCTGGACCAGTACCGGCCGTTTCGTCGGGCCGCAGCGGCTCCGGTTCCTTCGTCCGATCGGATGGCTGTACCGGGCGCTGGACGGCCTCCAAACAGTAGAAAAAACGCCGATTTTCCGACGGTTTAGCCGGCCTCAATTAAGGCAGGCCGCTAAGCCGCAATTATACCCCATCTGCTCCGGAATTGCGGCTCATTGCGACCCAAGTCTCTGACCAGATTGCGGGCGTAAGCGTCGTGTTGCGTTGCGTTGCCGGGGATACAGAATGTCGAACCGTTCCGTGAAATTCGTCCCGGCTCTCCTGGCCGGGGTCGTGGCCGGCGCGAATCTGGCGACCATGACGAATCTGCGGGCCCAGGTGATCACGACAGCGGCGGAAGCCGCCACGCAGGCCACCCTGGCCGCCGCCGACAGCTGCTTGTCCGCGCCGAAGGGCGCCACCCCCTCGGGCAGCCATTGGTACTATCGCATCGATCGCGTCACCCGACGCCAATGCTGGTATCTCCGCGAGGAAGCCGACAGCGCCAACGACAAGTTCGCGCGCGCCGCACCGCCGGCTTCGGCCCCCGCGCCAGCGTCGGCAGCCGAGGAGCCGGCGCCGCCACAGCAACGAACGATCACGCGCAAGTCGATCTCCGACGCGCGTGCCGAATGGATCTCGCAGCAACAATCCCGTGCCGAACCAAATCCGCCCGCCAAAGCCGAGCGAACGGTAGCGACAGCCGCCGCACCGGTCGTGCCGAATGATCCGCGCGCCGCCATGCCCAATGTGCTCGCGCCGGCGCCGCTGTCGTCGATTCGATGGAATGACGCGGCCCCCACGCGCGCCTCCCTTAACTCTTCCGATCTCCAGATCGCCGCCGCCAGCCCGCCCGAGGCCCAGCCGCCGCAGGCCGAGGAAGTGCAACAGCCCGCGACCGATCAGGTTGTGTTCGCCGCTGCCGCCGCGGATGTTGCGGCGGCAAAGCCGACCGCGTCATTGCAGAAGCTGCTGATGGTGATTGCAGCTGCCCTTGCGCTCGCCGGCCTCACGGTAAGCGCGATCGTCAGGATCGGCCGCATGCGGGCGCGCCGCGCCATGCGCCGCAAGCGGCGCGCGATGTGGGATTCCGCCAAGACAAAGACAACGCGGCGTGCAGCGCCAGCGATGTTCCACGACGAGGATGCCGGGCTGCGGCGCACCGCCGGCGTGCACAATTCGCGCGCGCCGCAGGACCGGACTCGCATGCCCCAGGAGCGGACCCACGCACCACAGGAGCGATCGCGCACCGCAAGAGCGGGTACGCCCACCGCAAGAGCGGGCGCGCGCACCGCAAGAGCGGACGCGTGTGCCGCAAGAGCGAACAACGCGCGTGCCTCAGGAGCGGCCACGCCCGCCCCAGGAACGGCGCCCCATGCCCCAGGATCGCGAGCGGGAGCAGGAGCAGCAGGTTACGGAAATGCTGTCCCGGCTGGCCCGTAGCGCGCAGATCTGACCGAAACGGCGGCGGTGGCTATTTTTCCAACTGGCGCTGCAGTTTGCGAACGAACTCGGTCAGGCCGGTGCGCCGCTCGCGCTTGAGCCGCTCGGCCTTGAGGATCGACTGCACTTCGGCGAACGCGTCATCGACGCTGTGGTTGACGACGATATAGTCGTATTCCGCCCAGTGGCTGAGTTCGTGGGTGGCGCGGCTCATGCGCCCGCGAATCACCTCGTCGGAATCCTGCGCCCGCGTGTGCAGCCGTTTCTCGAGATCGGCGGCCGATGGCGGCAGGATGAACACCCGGACGACATCGACGCTTGCCTTCTGATGCAGCTGCTGGGTGCCCTGCCAGTCGATGTCGAACAAGACGTCCTGTCCCGCCGACAATGCGGCTTCGACCGGCGCACGCGGCGTGCCGTAAAGATTGTCGAACACCGTCGCCCATTCGAGCAGTTCGCCCTGCTCCACCATCTTCTCGAACTGCGGCTTGTCGACGAAGAAATAATCGCTGCCCTCGACCTCGCCCGGCCGCATCGGACGCGTCGTCGCCGAAACCGACATCTTCAGGCCGGGCTCGCGCTGAAGCAGCATGCGCGACAGCGTGGTCTTGCCCGCGCCCGAGGGCGACGACAGCACGAACATCAGCCCGCGCCGTTCAACCCCGTCGAAACCAGAAGCCGTCATCGGTTACTCCAGGTTCTGGACCTGCTCGCGGAATTGCTCGACCACGTTCTTCATCTCGAGCCCGGTCTGGGTCAATTCCAGGTCGTTCGATTTGGAGCAGCAGGTGTTGACCTCGCGGTTGAATTCCTGGGCAGAGGAAGTCGAGCCGGCGGCCGACCGGGCCGCCCTTGCCGATCATCTCGCGGGCCTGCGCGACGTGCGAGGCGATGCGGTCGAGCTCTTCGCGGATGTCGGCCTTGGTCGCGATCATGATCGCTTCCTGATTGAGCCTGTCGGAATCGAAGCGCTCGGAAGTCTCCAGCAGCGCCGCCACCTGCTCGGCCAGCCGCGCCCTGATCGCTTCCGGCTTGCGGCCGGGCGCGGCCTCGGCCTTTTTCGCCAGCTTCTCGATTTCATCCATGCGCTGGATCAGAATTTGCCCAAGCGTCGTGCCCTCGCGGCGGCGCATCTCGACCAGCTGGGCGAGCGCCTGCTCGAAGGCTGCGGCCGCCGCATCCCGCGCCGCCTTGTCTTCCGCCTCGTCGCTTTCGGGTTCGACGACCTCGATGACGCCCTTGATGCCGAGCAGCCCGTCGATGCTCGGCGCCACCGCGTCGATCCTGCCGGCGAGTTCGCCCGCGACCTTCACGATCGAGGCCAGCACGTCTTCATTGATGCGTATGGTCGAGACCGCGTTGGCGCGCTTGACGCTGAGGTTGGCGTACACCGTGCCCCGCGACAGCACCTCGCCGGCGCGCTTCTTGGCAAAGGCCTCCAGTTCGTCCCAGCCGGGCGGCAGGCGCAAGCGCAGGTCAAAACCCTTGGCGTTGACGGACTTCAGTTCCCATTCGAACGTATAGGGGCCGCTGGCGCCGTGGCTCCGGGCAAAACCGGTCATGCTCGATAGCGCCATCGCGTAAAACTTTCCAAAAGACTGTGATTTCGGAGACTCGAAAGGAACGGCGCGACCTTAGGCCGATTTCCGCCAAAGTGGAATTGCGTTCCGGCGGTAGCGGAAATGCCGACTTAACCGGCCGGGCGTCAGCGCTGAACCACCGGCGGCGTCGTGGTCGACTGCGCGGCGCCCTGGCGGGCTGGCGCCGCAGGGCAGGGCCGCAGGACGGGCGGCGGCTTTTTCGCCGGCGCCGCCGGCCGCGGCGTGGCTGCGGTCGGATTGGTATCGGCCGGCGCTCCGGCCGCCGTCGGCGGCGGCGCATCCTCGGACGGTTCGACGGTATCGTTCTGAATCTGCTTTTCGAGCGCCCGCAGCTTGACGACGTTCTTCTGGTGCTGGTCGTAGGTCTCGGTAAAGGTGTGCCCGCCGGTGCCGTCGGCGACGAAGAACAGGTCGCGCGTGCGCGCCGGGTTGGCGGCCGCTTCGAGCGAGGCGCGGCCCGGATTGGCGATCGGCCCGGGCGGCAGGCCTTCGATCACATAGGTGTTGTAGGGCGACGGCTGCGTGATCTCGGAGCGCTTGATCGGCCGGCCCAGCGTTCCCTTGCCGCCGACCAGGCCATAGATGATGGTCGGATCGGACTGCAGCTTGATCTTCTGCCGCAGGCGATTGGTGAATACGGCGGCCACGCGGCTGCGCTCGTCGGCGCGGCCGGTTTCCTTCTCGATGATCGAGGCCAGCGTGATGAGCTGCTCCGGCGACTTGACCAGAACGTCCGGATTGCGGCGTTCCCAGATCTCCGCGAGCACCCGCTTCTGGGCTCTGCTGCATGCGCTGGATCACCTGCTCGCGCGTGGTGCCGCGCGGGAATTTGTAGGTTTCCGGCAGCAGCGTGCCTTCACGCGGCATTTCCCGCACGCTCGCCGGCGAAGATGTCGTTGTCGATGAGCCGCGCCACGATCTGTTCGGAGGTCAGGCCTTCGGGAATGGTGACGGCGTGCTGCACCACCTTGCCCTCGACGATGGTGGCGATGACGTCGCGCAGGCTGGCATTTCTTCTGGAAGGAATATTCGCCCGGCTTGAGGTCGGAACTCGCCTTGAGCGCAAACACGCCGCCGATGAATACCCAGGGATTGACGTTGATCACGCCCTCGCGCAGCAGCGCGTCGGCGATGTCGCGCTTGCCGGCACGCGAGGGAATGTTGACGATCTTGTCTTCCTGCAGCGGGCCCGGCGTCTCCAGCATCTGCCTGCCGTAATAGTACACCGTTCCTGCCCCGATCATCAGAATGATCAGGATGGTGATGATGGCATTGCCGACCACCACGAAGGGATTGCGGGCGCGCTCCGACCGCTTCGGCGGCGGCGGCACCTGCTCGGGCTCCAGCGCAGCGCGCGGGCTCCGTGGTGAAATGGGCGGCCTCTCACTCATCGATGCAACCTGAATCCTGTCGGTTCAATCGCGGCCGGGCAATCCCCTGCCCAGCCGATAGCATACGCCCGCATGTAGAAGTCATCGCCGAATACGGCAAAACGGTGGAGTAGTTCTAAACACTTGCTAGTCAGCGACGCGCTGAACGATCACGGAGGCGTTGGTGCCCCCGAAACCGAAGGAATTCGACAGCGCGACGTTAATCTCGCGCTTGCGCGCCGTCTGCGGCACCAGATCGATCGCCGTTTCCACCGACGGATTTTCCAAATTGATGGTGGGCGGAGCAACATTGTCGCGAATCGCAAGGATACTGAAAATCGCCTCGATCGCGCCGGCGGCACCGAGCAGGTGCCCGGTCGACGATTTCGTCGACGACATCGACACCTTGGAGGCGGCGTTGCCGAGCAGCCGCTCCACCGCGCCGAGTTCGATCTCGTCGCCGATCTGCGTCGAAGTGCCGTGGGCGTTGATGTAGTCGATATCGGATACCGCGATCCCGGCGCGCTTGATCGCCGCGCTCATGCTGCGGAAGCCGCCATCGCCATCCGGCGCCGGCGAGGTGATGTGATAGGCATCGCCCGACAGGCCATAGCCGACCACTTCCGCATAGATCTTCGCGCCGCGCTTTTTCGCGTGCTCATATTCCTCGAGCACCACGATGCCGGCGCCCTCGCCCATCACGAAGCCATCGCGATCCTTGTCATAGGGCCGCGAGGCTCTTTGCGGCGTCGTCGTTGTAGCCGGTCGAGAGCGCGCGCGCCGCGCAGAAGCCCGCCATCGCCAGCCGGCAGATCGGCGATTCGGTTCCGCCCGCCACCATGACGTCGGCGTCGCCGAGCGCAATCAGCCGGGCACCATCGCCGATCGCATGCGCGCCGGTCGAACAGGCGGTGACCACGGAATGGTTGGGGCCCTTGAGGCCGTGCTCGATCGAGACATAGCCGGACGCGAGATTGATCAGCCGCCCCGGAATGAAGAACGGCGAGACCCTGCGCGGCCCGCGCTCCTTCAGCAGCAGCGCCGTGTCGGCGATGCCGGACAGGCCGCCGATCCCCGAGCCGATCAGGGTGCCGGTGGCGCATTTGTCTTCTTCGGTCGAGGGATGCCAGTCGGCGTCGTCGAGCGCCTGGCGCGCCGCGGCCATCGCAAAGATGATGAAGTCGTCGACCTTGCGCTGGTCCTTTGGCTCCATCCACTGGTCGGGATTGAAGGTGCCGTCGCTGCCGTCGCCGCGCGGAATCACGCAGGCGATCTGGCTCGCAAGATCGGCGACTTCGAATGTATCGATCTTCCTGGCGCCGCTCTCGCCGTTGAGGATACGCGTCCACGTTGTGTCAACGCCACAGCCGAGCGGCGTAACCATGCCCAGCCCCGTGACGACAACCCGCCTCATGTCACAAACTCCAGCCCGAAAATGGCGGCCCAAAACAAGAAACCGGGGGACCGTTCGACAACGGCCCGTCCGGCTCTGTCTCTACCCGCCCGGGACGTCAGCTTTTCGCGTTCTTCTCGAGAAACTTCGTCGCGTCGCCGACGGTCAAAATCGTCTCGGCGGCGTCATCGGGAATTTCGCAACCGAACTCTTCTTCAAATGCCATCACAAGCTCGACGGTGTCGAGACTGTCGGCGCCGAGGTCGTCGATGAAACTTGCGTCGTCGACAACCTTATCGGGTTCAACACCGAGGTGTTCGACCACAATCTTCTTAACCCGCTCGCCAATCTCACTCATCGTTCAACCTCGTGCTTGTTCCATTGGACCCGACCCCAAGACGCTATCAAAGACGCTACGAGCTATCGTGGTCGTTAAACTTCCTTCGCTATCGCGCATAGTCTTGATTCGGCCCGGTGGTAGCCGACAAAGCCCCGGCGAACGGCAGGCGTCGCCACGCCAATATACAGGGTTTCAAAATCCTGCAATGGCCTTGTTTGCCCATCCGTCGGGGGTTCGGTTATCATACTTCCCAAGCCTTGACTACAAGCCTCCGCCGCCCCGGAAAACGGCCTTTGGCCGCACCGATCGGGGCGATAACTGGCTCAAAACATGGCCATTCCGCCGTTGACGTGAATCGTCTGGCCGGTGACGTAGGCCGCCTCGTTCGAGGCGAGATAGACCGCCGCCGCGGCGATGTCCTCCGGCGTCCCCAGCCGCGCCGCAGGAACCTTCGTCAGGATGGTCTCGCGCTGCTTGTCGTTGAGCGCGTCCGTCATCGGCGTCTTGATAAAGCCCGGTGCGATGCAATTGGCGGTGACGTTGCGCTTGGCGTATTCCGCACCCAGCGTCTTGATCAGGCCGATGATGCCGGCCTTCGACGCGGTGTAGTTGGCCTGGCCGGGGTTGCCGGTCACGCCGACGATCGAGGTGATCGCGATGATGCGGCCGAAGCGCTTGCGCATCATCAGTTTGGTGGCGGCGCGGGCGAGACGGAAGGTCGCGGTCAGATTGACCTGGATGACGTCGTCCCAGTCCTCGTCACGCAACTGCACGAACAGGTTGTCGCGCGTGATGCCGGCATTGGCGATCAGGATATCGACCTGCCCCATCGCGGCTTCCGCCGCCGGGCACCAGCGCCTCGACCTCCGCGCTGTCGGAAAGGTTGCACGGCAGCACGTGGACGCGATCGCCAAGCTTGCCGGCAAACGAATCCAGCACCTCGCGGCGCGTTCCGGAAATCGCCACCGTCGCGCCCTGCCCATGCAACGCCTGCGCGATCGCCCCGCCAATGCCGCCGGTCGCGCCGGTCACCAGCGCCGTCCTGCCCGTCAAATCGAACATCAATGTCTCCTTCCGCAAGCTTCAGGCCGAAGCCGCCAATGCGTCCTTGGCCGCCGCAATATCGTCGGGCCCCCCGATCGACACGCCGACCGCGCCGTCGGCGATGCGCTTGACCAGCCCGCTCAGCACCTTGCCGGCGCCGATCTCGAAGAACCGCGTGACGCCATGGCCTGCCATGTAGGCCACCGACTCGCGCCAGCGCACGGTGCCGGTGACCTGCTCGATCAGGCGGCGGCGAATCTCGTCGGGATCGGTGATCGGCGCCGCCAGCACGTTCGACACCAGCGGCGAGGCCGGCGCCTTGATCGTCACATCGGCCAGCGCCTCCGCCATCGCGTCGGCCGCGGGCTGCATCAGCTTGCAATGGAACGGCGCGGACACCGGCAGCAGCATCGCGCGCTTGGCGCCCTTGGTCTTGGCGATTTCGAGCGCGCGCTCGACCGCGGCCTTGTCGCCGGACACCACCACCTGCCCGCCGCCATTGTCGTTGGCGGCCTGGCAGACCTGGCCCTGCGCGGCTTCGCTGGCAACCGCCATCGCGGCCTCATAATCGAGCCCGAGCAGTGCCGCCATCGCGCCGACGCCGACCGGCACCGCCTTTTGCATCGCAAGGCCGCGGGTGCGCAGCAGGCGCGCGGTATCGCTGACGCTGAGGCTGCCGGCGGCGGCCAGCGCGGAATATTCGCCGAGCGAATGGCCGGCGACGAAGGCCGCATCCCGCCCTACGGAAAAGCCCGCCTCGGTCTCCAGCACGCGCAGCGTCGCGATCGAGACCGCCATCAGGGCCGGCTGGGCATTTTCGGTGAGCTGGAGGGTTTCGGCCGGGCCGTCCCAGATGATGGCGGTCAGCTTCTCGCCGAGCGCCGAATCGACCTCGTCGAACACCGCCCGCGCGGCCGGAAAGGCCTCCGCCAGGGCCTTGCCCATGCCGACCGCCTGGGAACCCTGCCCCGGAAACGTAAATGCAGCCGTCATCGGCGCTCCCTCATTCGAATGGGGCCGTAAGACACTGACCGAGGCCGGGATGTCAAGCCGCGCTGCGGAATCGCCGGGCCTGGCTCGAGCCCCGGACCGGTCTCTAGAAGCCGCCCGCCTGCTGATCGCCGCCGACCTCTTTCCCGGCCCGCGCGCGGCGCGCGCTGCTCACGACGTTGCCCGGCCGGTCCTCGTGGTTCGGCTTGGCGGTCGCCAGCCGCAGCACGGCGGCGTAATTCGGCTGCACCTCCATGCGATCCGCATACCGGCTTTCACTGAGAATGCGGTGGACGCGCGGCAGGTTGTAGCAGGGCACGTAGAACAGCAGATGATGCTCGAGGTGATAGTTGACGTAATACGGCGCGATGAACAGCCGCTCGAGGAAATTCGCGCGCGTGGTGCGGGTGTTGCGCAAGGGATCGCCGCAGTCCGGCACCACCGCATGTTCGGCGATGTTGCGGATGCGGGTGATGACCATCTGCCAGGTGAGCAGCGGCAACAGCCATAGCAGCGGATAGGCCCACCACACGCCGGCGGCGGCAAGGCCCGCGAACAGCACCGCGTTGACGGCACATTGCGGACCGAGCTTCTCCCAGAAATGCGCGGCGCGCTGCGCGAGCGGCCATTCCTTCGGCCCGAGCGCATTCAGCAACTGCGCCTTGCGCTGCTGATAGCCGGTCTGCCCGGTGATATCGCGCAGGAACTTGCGGCGATAGCTCATCCCCGTGATCGGAAACGGCGCCGACAGCACCAGATCCGGATCGTCTTCCTGCTGCGTGCGCGCATGATGCTGCAGATGATAGCGGCGATAGGCGCGGGTCTCGGCGAAGACCGGATAGGCGCAGAACCACTGGCTGAGCGTCAGGTTGACCTTCTCGTCCGCCGACAGACAGCCATGCGCGCCGTCATGCATCAGGATCGCAAGCCCGAGCTGGCGCGAGCCGATGATGCCGACCGCCAGCAGAAAGGTCAGCGGATTGGGCCACCAGGCGACCAGCGCGATCGAGCCCAAGATCAGCGCCCAGGCATGCGCGATCAGGGCGATACCCTTCCAGGTCACGCGCTGGCGCACGGCGATCAATTGATCCTCGTTCAGGAAGTCGCGGGCACGCATGCGAAGCGCGGTCATGACGATGTCTCCCCGTCGGGTGAATCTGAATCGGATGCGTCGCGGTCGCCGACGAGACGCAGCCGCGTATTGTCGCCGCTGGTCCTTGTCGTCGCCTGATCGCCCAGCACGCGCAGCATCTCGGCGCACATTTCCTCGGCCGATCGGCCCATGGCATGGCCCTCGACCATCACGCCGATCGCAACCGCCCAGAACCGCCGCGAGCTGGCGTCGGGATCGCGCAAGGTTTTCCAGCCATGCCGCTCGATCTGGCCGGCATAGGCGCGCATGCCTTCGCCGTGCAGCCGCTCGATGGTGCGCTCGACCAGCGGCGCGAGATCCTGGCGGCGACGCGTCAGCGTCAGCGCTTCGGTAAAGAAGGCGACCGAATCCGTCGCCGTGACGCGTCTCGACCAGCGCGCGCGTGTATTCCCGCGGCGTGTGCGCCTGCAGCGCCGCCTGCTCGGCCGCGCGCGCCACATAGAGCACGTCGCGGCAGGCGGCTTCGACGAACAGCGCTTCCTTGGTGCGGAAGTAATAGGTGATCTGGCTCGGAAACGCGTCGGCGGCCGCGGCGATGTCCGAGATCGAGGTGCCGGCAAGGCCCCGCTCCTTGAACAGGCCGCTGGCGCCGTCCAGCAGCCGCGAGCGCATCTGGCGGCCGGCCGTGCGCGTCGCGCGGACGGCGTGCTTGGGATCGCCGGCCGGCGTTTCAGGAACTGTCTGGACGGACTTGGGAGCCATTTTGCCCTCTCGTCCATTATTTGTATGCTATACAAACAAATATGTCAACCGGTCAGGCAGGTCGCCACCTCCCGTGGGGCCAAGGCCCCTCAGCCTCCGCAAGAAGCCTTGCCAGCGCGCTGAAAATCCTTATAAACCGCGCCATCCGTGGATCCCGGCCGGGAGCTGAACGGACGGTCTCAGCAATCTCACCTTTTTGGCGATGTTGATGTGGCAGGGCCAGTCGGCCCGTCGTCCCGTGCTTCCGCCTTCTGAGCTTATCCCGAGTCCTTTCCGAAGGTCTCGAAGGGCTTGCCGCCGGGAACCGCGCCAACACTAGGAAAGGACACCCATGCCTCTTTACGAGCATGTTTTTCTCGCGCGTCAGGATGCGAGCACCCAGCAGGTCGAAGAGCTGACCACCCAGATGACGGGCATCGTCGAAGGGCTCGGCGGCAAGGTCGCGAAGACCGAGAACTGGGGCGTGCGCTCCCTCACCTATCGCATGAACAAGAATCGCAAAGCGCACTTCGTGCTGATGAACATCGATGCGCCCTCCGCCGCGGTCACCGAGATCGAGCGGCAGGAGCGGATCTCCGAAGACGTCATCCGCTACCTCACCGTCCGCGTCGAAGAGCACGAGGAAGGTCCCTCGGCGATGATGCGCAAGGCCGATCGTGACCGCGAGCGCGACGATCGCGGCGGCGGCTTCCGCGGTGACCGCGAAGGCGGCTTCCGTGGCGATCGTGAAGGCGGTGGCTTCCGCGGCGACCGTGGCCCGCGCCGTCCGCGCGAAGACGCTGTCGAAGCGACGGTAGAGGAGTAAGAATCATGGCTGAAGCTGGTGCACGCCGTCCGTTTTTCCGTCGCCGCAAGACCTGCCCGTTCACGGGCCCGAATGCGCCGAAGATCGACTACAAGGATTCCAAGCTGTTGATGCGTTACGTCTCCGAGCGCGGCAAGATCGTGCCGAGCCGCATCACCGCCGTCTCCGCCAAGAAGCAGCGTGAACTCGCGCGCGCCATCAAGCGCTCGCGTTTCCTCGGCCTGCTGCCCTACGTCATTCGCTAAGACATCTTCGACCGGCGGCGTCCGCGCCGCCGGTCGTTATTCCTCATAAGGCTTCCGGGTCGTCCGGTCGCCGATGGTTGGGGTCCAAGGACCTCTAACCGCTCGAAAGGAGCGGGACAGCTGATGATCGCGATTGTCCTCATTGCTCTTGCGGCCGGCTGCGCGTCGGCGCTGATGTTCGCCTCGATCATCTCGGGCGCGCTGATCTCATTGCTGCTGTTCTATCTGGCGCCGCTGCCGCTGATGGTGGCGGCGCTGGGCTGGGGGCCGATCGCAGCGACGATCGGCGGCATTGCGGCTGCTTCAGGCCTCGGCGTGATTTTCGGCCTGCCCTATTGCATCGCCTTTGCCATCACCGTTGCACTGCCGGCCTGGTGGCTCGGCCATCTCGCGCTGCTGGGACGGCCGCTGGACGATCCGGCCGCAGGCAATGGTGCCGCGCCGGCCGCACCTCAATCGAATGGTATCCGGTCGGCCGCGTCCTGCTCTGGATCGCAGGCTTTGCCGCGTTGACCACGATTGCGGCCATGCTGACGCTCGGCAGCGACGCCGAGACCATCGCCAATTCACTGCGCAGTGGCCTGATGCGAATCCTGGGGTCGCGTGATCGCGGCATCGCCGGGCGATATCGAACGCTGGGTCACCGCGCTCGCTATCGTCGCGCCGGCGGCGGCCACGATCGTTGCCATGATGACGTTGACGCTCAACCTCTGGCTCGCGGGCAAGATCACCGCGACGTCCGGCCGGCTGCAGCGGCCCTGGCCCGATCTGAAGAGCGCGGAATTGCCGCCGATGACGCTGGTGGCGCTCTGTGTCGCACTGGCCTTCTGCTTCATCGGCGGGCTCGTCGCAATGTTCGCGCAGATCGCGACCACCGCGCTGATGATGGCCTACGCCCTCACCGGCTTTGCCGTGCTGCACACGCTGACGCTGGCGCTCAAGAGCCGCGTCTTCTGGCTCTGCTGCACCTACGCGATCGTTGTCGCGTTCGGCTGGCCCGTGCTCGCGATGATCGCGCTCGGACTGGCCGATGCCGTATTCGGCCTTCGCCAACGCTATCTGCGCGGCAAGCCTCCGCCTTTGCCCGCATCCTGAAACCCAACCATCCACTTCAACCGCATATCGAACACTCAAAAGGAGAACGAAAATGGAAGTCATCTTGCTGGAACGCGTCGCCAAGCTCGGTCAGATGGGCGAAGTCGTCCGCGTCAAGGACGGGTTTGCCCGCAACTTTCTGCTCAAGCGCGGCAAGGCGCTGCGCGCCACCGCCGACAACCGCGCCAAGTTCGACGGCATGAAGGCCGAACTCGAAGCCAACAACCTCAAGGCCAAGGGCGAAGCGACCAAGGTCGCGGAGAAGATCAACGGCCGCAACGTGGTCGTGCTGCGTCAGGCCTCCGAGACCGGCCAGTTGTTCGGCTCGGTCAGCGTGCGCGACATCATCGCTTCCTTCGAGGCCGACGGCGTCACCATCAGCCGCAGCCAGGTCCTGCTCGATGCGCCGATCAAGACCATCGGCAAGCATCAGATCGCCATCGCCGTGCATCCGGAAGTCGAAGTCAGCGTCAGCGTCACCGTGGCGCGCAGCGCCGACGAAGCCGAGCGCATCAACCGCGGCGAGGACATCTCGACCCGTCAGGAAGACCAGGACGCCGCCGCCGAGGCGCTCGCCGCCGCCGGCGAGTTCTTCGATCCGGAAGCCCAGCACGACGACGAGGCGCCGGCGCCCGCTTCGACCGAGAAGTAACGCGTCCTATCGCGCTGTGATGAGTTTCAAGCCCGGCCCCTTCAGGCCGGGCTTGGGATTTCTGGCAGCCGCTTTCTCGTCGAGCATGGCGATCGACGCCAACGCGGTCGCCGTGTGCTTCTCGTTCGCCATCGATCACGCAGAACACGTCGGCCGCAACCACGGCGACCTGACGTCCGGGCTTGATCACGCGCGCCCGGCAGATCAGGCGCTCACCTGTCGCCGGCGACAGCAGGTTCAATTTGTATTCCGCCGTCAGCGCCGACTGACCGCGCGATGTCGCGGCCGCAATCGTGGTGGCATTGTCGACCAGGAAGGCGGTGACGCCGCCGTGGAACAGGCCGTGCTGCTGCAACAGTTCCGGCCGGCGGTCGACCGCAAGCGTGCACGTGCCGCGCGTCAGCTCGGACAGCTCCGCTCCGATATGGGTCATGAAGCCCTGGCGGCCGACATTGTCGCGGATACGGGTCGCGATCGGCGCGAAGTCGGGATCGTTATTCGCATTCATACGGTTTCTCCCGGTTTGTGGATCGCATCGGGCGCGACCACCGCGCGGATGGCACAGGCGATCAGGATGTCGGCCTGCTCTCTTGGATCGGCGCGGTCGCGGCCCGACAGCCATGCGCGGCAAAAAATCTGCGCCGGGCCGATGATCTGGCTGAAGAACAGCGACGACGTCATCGGCAGCAATTCGCCGCGCTCAAGCAGCGGCGCGCGCCATCGCTGGACGGCTTCCGCAAGGCGCGAATTTTGCGCGCGTTGCGCGCCGCGGATCTCCTCGGTCCATTCGCTGCGGGAAATTTCGAACAGATAGCGCGCCTCGCGCCTGGAGTTGACGACCCATTCGAGATGCGCGCGGATCAGCCGCGCCACGCCTTCCCGCGCCCCGCAGGATTCATCGACCGCCGCGATGACGGCGGCGTGGTAACGGGCGAGAATTTCCAGGAACAGCGTACCGGCCAGCTCCTTCTTCGATCCGAAGAAATGGAAGAAGCTGCCATTGGACGCCCGCGCGCGGGTTCTGATGGCGGCCACGGTGGCGCCCTCGAAACCGTCGCGGTCGAATACCGCCAATCCCGCCGCCAGCAGATCCTCGCGTGCCGTGGTCATTCGCACCCGTCTTTCGAGGCCGTTGGATTATTACTCTAGAGTAATGCTCTAGAACCGGTCAAGCGACATCGCACCGTGGGCGGCATTCGGAAATCTGAAAATCCTAGCGCGAGATGGGCGGCATGGGCGCGCCGGCGGGCGCTACCGGCGCGAGGCGCGTGCTGCGGCGGAAGAACCTGCGGCCGGCTCAGGCGCGGTCGCTGCGGAAGCTGGCGGCGCTGGCGCGACCGGCGGCACCGGATCTGGCCTGAGCGGGTTCGGCTCGCTGCCGGCGTTCTCCTTGGGAGCATCGACTTTGGCGGTATCGGATCCGCTCTCGCGTGCCGGCTTTTCGGACTCGCCTACGGGCTTCGCTGCGTCGCCGGCCGGCTTGTCGCCCTCGCCCTTGATCGCGTCGGTCTTGATCAGCATCGGTCTTGATCGCATCGGTCTTGGCAGGATCGGTCGCGGCGGTTTCAGCCTTGGCGGCATCCCGCGACGCATCTTCCTTCGCGGCATCGCCAGGGGCTGGCTGCTCGGTTTTCGGCGGTTCTTCGGTTACGGGCTTGCCACGTCTGCCCTGCTTCTGCCTGACGCCCGGTTTGCTTTCGGTAGCGGCCTGCACCGGGGTCTGCCCATCCGCAGGCTTGGCGGCTTCGGGCGCCGGCCGTGCGAATCGCTTCGCATCGCGGCCCGGACGCGCGCCCTCGCCTTGCGGTGCCGCTCCGTCGGCGTTCGGCCGGGAAGCTTCCTGCGCAGGTGCGGCCGGCGGCTGCCGGCGACCGAGCCGGTCGGGCTGATCCGGCTTGCCGTCTGCTCGTCCTGCTTGGCGTTCTTCTGCTTCGATTGATCCTTGCTCTGATACCGGGGGTCGGCGGCCCCGTTGGATATCAGGAAGGAAGAGAGCATGCGAGGCCATGTCGGTGCCCGTCGTATAGTGCTGGCGCAGAAAGCCCGGCAACGACGAAGCCGACACGTTCTTCAACAGGCCCCGCGGGCTCTTGTGGCAGGCGCTGCAGGTGTTCGAAAATATCTGGGAGGGGCTCTTGCCGGCGTCGAGATTTTCAACCGCCCGCGCCACGCCTGCTGTGAGGCAGCCGATCAGGAGCGTCACCGTCGCCAAACTGAGCGCTCGGCTCAACATTCCCTGCTTCTCCAGACGTGGAATCGCTGCCGGCATCGCATGACGTGGCCGGCGGCGGGGTCACCTTTTAACCGATCGTGACGCGAATGGAAGCGCGCTTATTGCGCATCTGCGTGATCGCCGCATTTGGGAATATCCGCTTTGACTCCAACGCACTAGCGCTACGGCATCATCGTACTTATGATTTTGTTGATCCATCCCTGGAACCAGCGGTTCCCTGATGCGTCGATGTAACGGTTGCTCGCTCCATTGGTGCTTCGATGGATCGGTTGTTGCGTTATTTCCTGGGTCAGTTCATTCGCCGCGGCACGATGACGTTTACGGCCGCGAGCGGGACGAGGTTTACCTGCGGTGACGGAACCGGCCGCCCGGTATCGGCGCGGTTCCTGACCGAGCGGACCCAGCGCCGTATTCTGCTCAATCCCGAACTGGCGCTCGGCGAAGCCTACATGGACGGTACGTTCGTGGTCGAGAACGGCTCGATCGCGGATGCGCTGGAGATCCTGCTCGATCAGCCCGAAATGGTGCCGCGCTGGGCCAAGGTGCAATGGTGGTTGCGCTATTTCAGCCGGCACGCCAGGCAATTCAATTGGCGCGGCCGGGCGAAAAACAACGTCGCCCACCACTACGACCTCGACGGGCGGCTCTATTCCCTCTTCCTCGACGCCGACAGGCAATACAGTTGCGGCTATTTCGAAACGCCGGATACGCCGCTCGACGATGCCCAGCTCGCCAAGAAACGCCACCTTGCCGCCAAGCTCCTGATCGGGCGCGGCGACCGCGTGCTCGACATCGGCTCCGGCTGGGGCGGCCTTGGCCTCTATCTGGCCGAAATGACCGGCGCCGACTTCACCGGCATCACGCTGTCATCCGAGCAATTGCAGGCCTCGAACGCCCGCGCCGCCGAAAAGAACCTGACGGGGTCGGCGAGATTCCTGCTCAGCGATTACCGCGATATTGCCGGCCCGTTCGACCGGATCGTGTCGGTCGGCATGTTCGAACATGTCGGCATCGACTTCTATGAAACCTTTTTCCGGCGCTGCGCCGAACTTCTCAGCGACGACGGCGTCATGGTGCTGCATTCGATCGGCCGCTCTACCGGGCCCGATGTGACCAGCCCATGGATCACGAAATACATCTTCCCGGGCGGCTATATCCCCGCCCTTTCCGAGGTCATTCCCGCGATCGAGAAGGCGGGCCTTCTGGTCTGCGACATCGAAATCCTGCGGCTGCATTATGCCGAAACGCTGAAGGCCTGGCGCGACCGCTTCATGGCGCGGCGCGAAGAGGCGGTGCGCCTCTATGACGAGCGTTTTGCCCGCATGTGGGAATTTTATCTGGCGGCGTCGGAAATGTCGTTCCGGAAGCAAAACCTGATGAATTTCCAGATCCAGCTCACCAGGCGCCAGGGGATCGTGCCGATGACGCGCGATTACATTACCCGGGAAGAAGCAAGGCTGCGCGGGATGGAACTCGGGAAGCAGCCGCGGCTGCAGTTGGCGGGCGAATAGGCCGCCGCAATCCGGGTAGCGTCAGTTCCGCAGGCTGTACGCCGAAGCATAAGGCGTATGAGCCAACGCCGGACGGGCGAGTTGGGCGCGCAACGCTGCGAGCAACTGCTCATCACAGGGGACGGCACGCAGTTCCGGGCGCGAAATCTCTTCCATCGCGTCGATCAGCATCGACAACCACAAGCGCTGCCCGCTTGCCGATCGCCATCCCTGAATTTGCTGACCCATCGCCTGTCCTTCCGGTCCGTTACAGCTGGCAACTCGAAAATCGCCGGCCCGTTCCCGATCTCGTAACCAATTCATTCTGCGGCGAAGAAAATCACATCCGATGTGATCTACTTCACAGAAGCCCTCGGCGGCCCGTCGTACTTTTCCGCCATGACCCGGCAGACCTACCCAGCGCCCTTCGATTCCGACATCAGGGTCGACTACGCCTTGATCGTAGCCGGCGTGGGCGCCGCTCTGTTCGCGTTCATCTACCTGATCCTGGTTTGATCAACGCTTAAGACGCGGGTCGAAAACGTCTCCCCGCGTTCGGATATGTCTGTCCAAGTCGCGGCAAGGTTCAGGTTCTCCTAAGACGTTACCTGGCATTTTTCGGAAAACACTCCCATACCGCCCCGTTTTGGCCGAAAGCCCGTCAAGGGAGACATCCACCGGCCGGGATTCATTCACACCTCGCATGTGTGAATCGTGCATAAGGCAGCTTCACACTTTCACCGGGCCCCCGAGTGGCGCTTTATCGCCCCCCACTTCCGGGAAGTGCGACCTTCCCGCGGAATCCCAACACCGCCAAGAATCTGAAGCATAATCCGACCCATGGCTCTGACTGATTCGAACGTCCTTAAACTCGCTCCCGACGCGGGAACTCCGGTCTACCGGAGCGCGCCGCACAATATCGAGGCGGAGCAGAGCCTGCTGGGCGCCATCCTGGTCAACAACGACGCGTTCTACCGGGTTTCCGACTTTCTGGAGGCGAAGCACTTCTTCGAGCCGATCCACCAGACCATTTTCGAGACCGCCGGCAGCCTGATCCGGATGGGCAAGGTCGCTACCCCCGTCACGTTGAAAACCTTCCTGCCCGCCGATACCGATATCGGCGGCATGACGGTTGGTCAGTACCTCGCGCGTCTCGCTGCCGAGGCCACCACGATCATCAACGCGCAGGACTACGGCCGCACGGTCTACGACATGTCGCTGCGCCGCGACCTGATCCGGATCGGCGAGGACATGGTCAATGTCGCCTTCGATGCGCCGGTGGATTTTACCCCGCGCACCCAGATCGAGGATGCCGAGCGCCAGCTTTACGAACTTGCCGAGTCCGGCCGTTACGACGGCGGCTTCCAGCGCTTCTCGCAGGCGCTGACCACTGCGGTCGACATGGCGGCCAAGGCCTTCCAGCGCGACGGCAGCCTGTCGGGCATTGCCACGGGCTTGCGCGATCTCGACACCAAGATGGGCGGGCTGCAGGCGTCCGACTTGATCATCGTCGCCGGCCGCCCCGGCATGGGCAAGACGGCGCTAGCCACCAACATCGCCTACAACATCGCCAAGGCGCATCGTGCCGAGGTGCAGGTCGACGGCACGATGAAATCCGTCAATGGCGGCATCGTCGGCTTCTTCTCCTGCGAAATGTCCGCCGAACAGCTCGCCACGCGTATTCTCGCCGAACAGACCAGCATCGCGTCGAGCATGATCCGCCGCGGCGGCATCAGCGAGGCCGATTTCGAGAAGATCCGCGACTATTCGATCGAGCTGCAGTCGCTGCCGCTCTACGTCGACGAAACCGGCGGCCTGTCGATCTCGCAGCTCACCGCGCGCGCCCGCCGGCTGAAGCGGCAAAAGGGCCTCGACATGATCGTGATCGACTACATCCAGCTGCTGCAAGGGTCGGGCAAGAAGTCCGACAACCGCGTGCAGGAAGTGACCGAGATCACCACCAGCCTCAAGGCGCTGGCAAAAGAACTTAACGTTCCGATCATCGCCTTGTCGCAGCTCTCGCGTCAGGTCGAAAACCGCGACGACAAGCGGCCGCAACTGGCCGACCTGCGTGAATCCGGCTCGATCGAACAGGACGCCGACGTCGTGATCTTCGTGTACCGCGAGGAATATTACCTCGCCAACAAGGAGCCGCGTATCGGCACCCCCGAATACGAAAAATGGCAGCTCGACATGTCGCTGGTGCACGGCAAGGCCGAAATCATCATCGGCAAGCAGCGCCACGGCCCCACCGGCACGGTGGAGGTGCAGTTCGAGGGCCAGTTCACGCGCTTCAGCGACCTCGCACAGGATGGCCACGTGCCCGACCGCGGCTATTGAGGCGAACTGCGGTTGAACCGCCGCGTTCCGCCGCGTAAAAAGGGGCATGAACATTGCCCCAGATCCCAAATCCATTCCGCAAGGTACCCTGCTCTCGCCGGAGGCGAGCCAGGCGGCTGCGCTCGTGACCGCCACCGGCGTGCTGACGGTCGATCTCGACGCCATCGTCGCCAACTGGCGCAAGCTCGAGAAGACGGCGGTGCCGGCCGAATGCGCCGGTGTCGTCAAGGCGGACGGCTATGGCTGCGGCGCCGAACAGGTGGCGCGCGCCCTCTCTGGCGCCGGCTGCAAGACGTTTTTCGTCGCCACCCTCGATGAGGCCCGCGTGGTTCGCGCCGCGGCGCCCGCGGCCGCAATCTACGTGCTCGGCGGCTTCTTCCAGAACACCGGCGAGGCCTACGCCAAGTTCGACTGCAAGCCCGTGATCGGCGACCTCAACGAACTCGCCGAATGGGACGTGTTCTGCCGCCGCTCAGGCTGGTCGGGCGGCGCCGCGATCCACATCGATACCGGCATGAACCGACTGGGACTAACGGTAACCGAGGCGCAGGGCATCATCCCGCGCATCAACGCCGGCGATCACGGCATTACGCTCGTGATGAGCCACCTCGCCTCCGCGGAACTGCTCAACAATCCCGCCAACGCCAGGCAGCTCACGGCCTTTCGCGAGATCGCGAGCGTGTTTTCCGGCGTACCGGCGTCGCTGGCGAATTCGTCCGGCGTTTTCTTGGGCGCCCAATTCCAGTTCGACATCGTGCGGCCGGGCTGCGCCCTTTACGGCATCAATCCAACGCCTGAATCCGACAATCCGATGCAGCCGGTCGTCGAACTGAAGGCGCGCATCGTGCAGATCCGCAACGTCGAGCGCGGCGATACCGTCGGCTATGGCGGCACCTGGACGGCGCGGCGTCCGACCAGACTGGCGATCGTTTCCGCAGGGTATGCCGACGGCTATTTCCGCGCCGCCAGCGCCAATGACGGCACCCGCGGCGCCGAGGTGGTGGTCGCCGGCAAGCGCTGCCCGATTGCGGGGCGGATTTCGATGGACCTGACGGCAGTCGACATCACCGATCTCGACAAGAATGCCGTGCGGCGCGGCCATATGGTGACGCTGATCGGCGAAGGCATTACGGTCGACGAACTCGCCCACCATTTCGGCACCATCGGCTACGAAGTGCTGACCAGCCTCGGCAAGCGCTACGCGCGGATTTACAAGGGCGGCAATGCCACAGCAGAGCCGCCTGCTCCGCCTCCAGCGGAGCCGGCTGCCGCTTCCACCTAGGACGCGTGCTTACAAAACGAAGGATGTCCACTTTGGGGTGCCGGCTAAACCAGACATGCGCGGGTCAGCTTGGAATTTGGCTTTTGACCGATATTGTTGCAAAAGTCGAAAATCGAACGACCCTAAAAATCTCGCGAAAGCTGATCTTTGGACTTCTCTGCTGCTGCGTCGCCTTTCAACGCCACGACGTGGGCCCGTGATCGATTTTGGATGAAACGGTATCGTCCCTCACGTCGCCGCGCGTAAAGCGCATCAGCGGCTCAAGGAATTTTCGTTCGTCACCCCAGAAGACTTTTGCAACAATATCGACCGTAGCGGACCTCGCGGCTCCATCTTCGATCAAAGCTGTTGGGAGCCGGGTCGCAGTATGTCGATGGCCAGTCGGCCGCGAACAAACGGCGATAAATCATCTGGCACCTCGCAATTGCGCCGTGGTCACGTCGCAGCCCGACACGCGAGAGTCTACCCGTTCCTCAGGCGAAAGCGATTATGAAGCGCGAGTCTTGCCGCGCCAGCCAAATCGCACGGTGCCTTCGGGAGCTCTTCTGGTTTATCCACCCCGTGACATCGTGGGCACGCCCGTGTGCCCATGGCGAACACAACCTTTGATAAAATACAACTTAAAATTAACACTGGCAGAAACCCTTACCTTTTTGTTGTGCTGGAGATTTGGCATACTCGGAACGCGTATCCGCCCGGCAAGCTCATCGTTCGCGTATCGACTCGCTGCGCAGTTGCTTCGGATCGATCCCCTTGCAATGCCCTTGAGCGTCCGGCGTGCAAAGTTGGAAGCAGTACAATGACGTGTCTGCGCGCTGGCATTTCGAGCGACCAAACCCCATCCGAGAACATCAACACCGGCGACATGGTCTGGATTCCCGGCGGCACTTTTCGCATGGGCTCCAACGATCATTATCCGGAGGAAGCGCCGGTCCATCGCGTGACGGTGGATGGCTTCTGGATCGACCGGACGCCGGTGACGAACCGGCAGTTCAAAGCCTACGTCAAGGCGACGGGCCATAAGACGTTTGCCGAAATCGCGCCCGATCCGAAGGATTATCCCGGCGCGCTGCCATACATGCTTTACGCCGGCTCGCTCGTGTTCGTGCCGCCGCCGGCCGTGCACGGCCTGCGCGACTGGAGCCAGTGGTGGCAATTCATGAAGGGAGCCGACTGGCGCCATCCCTATGGTCCGAAAAGCAACATCAACATCCTGGATAGCCATCCGGTCGTACACGTGTCCTATTCGGATGCGCTCGCCTATACGCGATGGGCCGGCAAGGATCTGCCGACCGAGGCCGAATGGGAATTCGCGGCGCGGGGCGGGCTCGACGGCGCCGAGTTTGCCTGGGGCGACGAATTTACGCTCGGTGGCGTGCATATGGCCAATACCTGGCAGGGCGAATTTCCCAGGCAGAACGGGCTCGACGACGGCTACGCGCGGACCTCGCCAGTGACCGCATTCCCGCCGAACGGTTCTGGCGTCCACGACATGATCGGCAACGTCTGGGAATGGACGGCCGACTGGTACGCGCCAAAGCACGAGGCCGATGCGCCGAAAGCGTGCTGCACCCCCGAAAACCCGCGTGGTGGTCGCGAGGAACGGAGCTTCGACCCGCGTCAGCCCAACATCAATATCCCGCGCAAGGTCATCAAGGGCGGTTCGCACCTGTGCGCGCCGAACTATTGCCGCCGCTATCGCCCTGCCGCTCGACATGCAGAAGCGATCGACACGTCCACCAGCCATCTCGGGTTCCGATGCATCGTGAGGAGCAAGCCAGCATCTTAGATCCCCCCAAAAAAGAATGGAGAGCCGAAATGAATCGTCAGCCAGAAGACAAGGATCAGGCAGGGACCTCGTCCGGCAAGACTGAAGCAAAGTCGGTCAACCGTCGTAATATCCTGCTCGGCACCTCCACATTTGTGGCGGCCGCGGCGATGACATCAGGCGCGCTTGCGCAGGCGCAGAAGGCCGCGCCTGCGGCGCCGGCCGCACCTGGCACGGCAGCTTCGGACAGGAAGCCGAACATTCTGGTGATCTGGGGCGACGATGTCGGTATCGCCAACATCAGCACTTACTCCAACGGGCTGATGGGCTACGAGACGCCGAACATCGACCGCATTGCCCGCGAGGGGCTCAAGCTACAGCATTATTACGGTGAGCAGTCGTGCACCGCCGGCCGAGCGGCGTTCCTGACCGGGCAGCATGGCATTCGCACCGGGCTCACGAAGGTGGGCTTCCCCGGCGCGCCCATGGGCATGAGCCAGTTGGATCCCTCGGTCGGCGGCCTACTCAAGAACCTCGGCTATGTCACGGGACAATTCGGCAAGAATCACGTCGGTGACCGCAACGAGTCGCTGCCGACAGTGAACGGCTTCGACGAGTTCTTCGGCAATCTCTATCATCTCAACGCCGAGGAAGAGCCGGAACTGCCAGACTATCCGAAGGACCCGGCCTACCGCGCCAAGTATGGTCCGCGCGGTGTGCTCAAATGCAAGGCCACGGATCGGGATGATCCAACCGTCGATCCGCGCTTCGGCAAGATTGGCAAGCAGACCGTCGAAGACACTGGTCCGCTGACGAAGAAGCGGATGGAAACTGTTGACGACGAGACCTCAGCCGCGGCGATCGACTTCATGAAGCGCCAGCAAACGGCGGGCAAGCCGTTCTTCTGCTGGTTCAACGGGACGCGCATGCATCTGCGTACGCATGTCCGCGCCGGTCATCGCGGCCGCTATACGCACGGCGACAGCGAATACATCGACGGCATGATGGAGCATGACGATACCGTGGGCAGTCTGCTCAAGGCGCTCGATGACATGGGCATCGCCAACGACACCATCGTCGTCTACTCCAGCGACAACGGTCCCCACATGAACTCCTGGCCGGACGCCGCCATGACATGGTTCCGCTCGGAGAAGAATACCAACTGGGAAGGCGCCTTCCGCGTGCCCTGTCTGGTTCGTTGGCCAGCCGCGGTCAAACCCGGCACGGTCAGCAACGAAATCATGAGTCACAACGACTGGATACCTACCTTCTGTGCCATCGCGGGCGAGCCCGACATCGTCAACAAATTGAAGGCGGGATATACCGCCAATGGCATCAACTACAAGGTTCATCTGGACGGCTACGACCAGTCGCAGTTCTTGCGCAACGTCGGTGGCAGCGCGGCCAACAACAACGGGACGAAGAGCGCGCGCGACAAGTTCTTCTACGCCGACGATGACGGTCTGTTGGTGGGCATCAGGCTGGGCGATTACAAGTACGTGTTCACGGAGCAGCGCAAGGAAGGCACGATGGGGCTATGGGCCGAGCCCCTGACGACCCTTCGTCTTCAGAAAATCTTCAACCTGATGCAGGACCCGTTCGAACGAGCCGACATTACGTCCAACACGTTTTGGGACTGGAACATTAACCATGTCGGATCTGCATACGGGATGATGGAGGATGTCTTTCAATTCGTCGCAACATTCAAGGATTTTCCGCCGCGATCGTTCCCGCCGAGTTTCAACCCGGCAAACATCCTGGAGAGTACCCTGGACAGCATGAAGCAGAAGAAGGCGCTGACAGAGGGGATGGACCTCGACCGGATCCGCGGCGGCTTGAACAGGATGATCGAGCAGCAACTCCAGCAACGCGGAGTCAAGTAGCTGGCACTAAGGTGCCGGTTCGCCGATGGCGGACCGGCGAGGAAGTGGCGAAGCGCCTGCCGGCGGGCGTTACCGGCACGGCCGCGATCTACTCCGAAGCGGTCAAGGCGGACACACGTCATACGAGAGGATCTGCTGAGGCAAGTCGCGATCATCAACTATGTCAATCCGTTCTAACAGGGCATGAGGGCTTACGTATGAAGCCCGTCAATGGAGCCAGTACGGGTGGGAGACGGGCGGTTCAATTCGGCTTCAAGACTTCCATCATCGCGCTGTTCGTCGCGATCGTCCTCTTCATCGGCCTGACGCTGGTCTATCTCAGTTTTGCGCGGATATCGGCGGTCACGGATTCGGCCGCCAGTCAGTTCATCGACAAGGTGGCGGAGCTTTCGGCGGACCGCATCGGGTCCCAATTGAAGCTGGTCCGCGACAATCTCAAGATACTGAAGGCGCTGCCCCAGATCCAGTCCGTGGCGATCGAGAATAATCCGCGCTTGAACGAACTGCTCGCGGCGATGTTGAAGAGCAACGGTCAGCTCTTCAGCCTCTATATGGGTTACGAGGACGGCTCTTTCCTGGAGATGGATGCGCTCGACGGCACGGGACGCGAGGCACGGGCAAGGCTCGAGGCGCCGGAACAGGCATCGTTCCGTCTGCTGGTGATCTCACGATCGGACTCGGCCCGCTCGACGTCGCGAAGGCTCTTTCTCTCCGAGAAGCTCGACGTGGTGAGAGAATTGCCGGGGCCTGTGGACTACGATCCGCGCGAGCGCCCGTGGTACAAGGACGCCGATCGCCGCGATGGCACCTGGCTCACCGGACCCTATCTGTTTTTTGCAACGGGAAAGCAGGGTTACACAATCCAGTCCGCGCTGGACCAGGGCAAGGGCGGCGTGGTTGCCGGTGATTTGCTGCTGGACGTGACGCAGGAACTGTTGAAGCGGGAGAGCTTGACGCCGTCCGGCGTAGCTTTCCTGTTCGACGACGACGACCGTATTCTGGCTCATCCCCGAATGGCCGAACTGCTCGGCCGAGAGGTGTCGGACACCATTCCTCGCCTTCGGGAAACTGATATGGCGGGTGTGTTGGGCGCGATCCGCACTTGGCGCTCGGGAGGAGATGCCCAGCAATTCTTCAGCGATTCGGCAGGGAGACGTTACGCGGCGGCCTTTCAGACCATCCCCCATTCGGGGCCGGCCAACCTTCGCGTTGCTGTAGTCGCGCCGGTCGACGAGTTCTTTGCCGGCATCCTGTCCGAGCGTCGACGGCTGTTCGCCGCGACCCTCGCATTCGTCGCGACGATGGTTCCGATCGTCTTCTTCATCGGCTCGCTGCTGTCGAAATCGCTGCGGGCGCTGGCCGCGGAAACCGACCGGATACAAAGGTTCCAGCCTTCCATCGCGCCGCCGGTCCGTTCGATGATCCGCGAGATCGACGAACTCGGCCATTCCGTCTCCACCATGCGCACGATGACGGAAACCTTTTCGCGCTTTGTGCCGCGGCGACTGGTGGAACGGCTGATCGAAACCGGGACGCCGCTCCAGCTCGGCGGCACGCGAAGGGAAATCACCTTGCTGTTCTCCGACATCGAAAACTTCACGGAAATCACGGAAAAGGCGGAGCCAACGAGGGTGATGCAACATACGTCGCGCTACTTCGCCGCCATGTCGCAGGAGATCATGAGCCATTCCGGCACCGTCGACAAATTCATCGGCGACGCCATCATGGCGATGTGGAATGCGCCGGCCGACGATCCCGATCATGCCGCTAACGCCTGCGCCGCCGCGCTTGCCCTTCAACGCGCCAACGCACAACTCAATGTCGAGTTCGAGCGCGAAGGATGGCCGGTTTATCGAACCCGCATCGGCCTGCATAGTGGCGAGGCTGTCGTCGGCAATATCGGCTCCGAGGACCGCATGAACTATACGACGCTCGGCGCAACCGTGAATCTCGCGGCGCGGCTGGAGGGACTGAACAAGGGCTACGGGACATCGATCCTCGTCTCGTCCGCGCTCAAGCAGCGCGCCGGCGGACGATTCCGCTTCCGCAGCGTCGATTGTATCAGCCCAAAGGGTTTTGCCGAGGCATTCGAGATCTATGAATTGCGGTGCGAGGCTGCGGACGCTGACGCCGATGAGGAGGAATTTTGTCGCTCGTGGGAGCTTGTCTATGCGGCGATGCGTAATGGCCCGCTGGCGGTCGCCGAAGTCGAATTGGAGGCGTTTCTGGCAAAGTACCCGAAGGACAGCATCGCGCGCCATTACAAAGGAGCGAAATTGTCCAAAAACGCCCGGTGACCGAATGTTTGGTATTCGGCACAATGCAGAAGTGCTGAAGGCCAGCCCGGATGTCCGCTTCCGAGGTTAATGCGCACATCGCCAAGCCCATGGGCGTTCCGGATTTATGAGTACCCGCCCTACTAGTTCTTCGTTCCCAACGTTCCTTCGCGGCGCTTCTTGTCGAGGTTGTCCAAGGCCTTCTTCAAGCGTCACCGATCGGACGTTCAGAGACAACGCTCGGCAGTCGGCACTGGGCGCCGAGCGATGTCAAAGTCGAGCCTGCAGCCAGGGAGTTGCCGAGGACGCACAATCGAGGCAATAGCTGCGAAATCCGATCCGGGCCTGTTGCCCTGGCTTACTGTGTCTTCCGGCTAGCCAACACTTTCTTGCAGGCGTCGCTGAGTTGGTGCTGCTGCTTGTTCAGACATGCGACGACACGGCCGCCACCGGGCAGCGTACCGGCGCAATATTTGTCATAGTCCGCCTTGCAGGCGCCGCGCTGGTCGGTGGTTTGGGCAACCGCGGATCCGGAGCATCCGATAGCGAGCGCGAGAACGGCGAAGCGTAGTTTCGACATGGAATCTCCAGATATCAGGCGAAGCACAGTGATGCCGGCTAGCTCTACATGAAGATCGCGACCTTCAACATTAACAATGTCAACCGCCGCCTGCCGAACCTGTTGCGCTGGCTGCGCGCGGCTAAACCCGACATCGTCTGTCTGCAGGAACTGAAATCGACCGATGCCGAGTTCCCGATTCCGGCGATCGAGAAAGCCGGCTACGGCGCGGTGTGGCGCGGACAGAAGACCTGGAACGGCGTCGCCATTCTGGCGCGCAACGCCGAGCCGGTATTGACCCGAATCGCGCTGCCCGGCGATCGCAATGATGACGAGGCGCGCTATATCGAAGCCGCCGTCAACGGCGTCATCGTCACCAGCATCTATCTGCCGAACGGCAACCCGCAGCCTGGGCCGAAATTCGACTACAAGCTCGACTGGTTCAAGCGGCTGCGGTCGCATGCCGCAAAACTGCTCAAGCAGGACATCCCGGTGGTGCTGGCCGGCGACTACAATGTCGCGCCGACCGCATCAGATATCTATCCGACGAAATCCTGGGACAAGGACGCGCTGATCCAGCCGAAGAGCCGCGCTGCGTTCAAGGCGCTGGTGGACCAGGGCTGGACGGACGCGATCCGGACGCTGCATCCGTCGAAACCGATGTTCACGTTCTGGGACTACAAGCGCAACCGCTGGCCGCGCGACGCCGGGCTGCGGCTCGATCATCTGCTGCTGAGCCCGGCGATAGCGCCGCGCCTGCTCAAGGCCGGCGTCGACCGAAAAATCCGCGGAGAGGAAGGCGCCAGCGACCATGCACCGGCGTGGATCGTGCTGAAGTAGCTGCCCGCGCGCCTCTACCCGCCAAATTTCTTGCGCAGCATGATGCCGAGAATGTTGGAATAGTCGTCCGTCCACAACGCGCTTGCCGGGTCCGGGCGCAACGGCGTCCATTTTCCCGCAACGCTTCCGATATCGCCGGCCTCGCGCGCCATTGCGACGACCCGGGCATTGGACACGAATGTCGTCATGAAATCGCCGGCGCGGTCATCTTCGCGAAGGAAGCTTACCAGCCCCTGGGACTGGGCGACGTTGGCCACCACGGGCGCGAGGTCGAGGTGGCGGTTGGAAATGTGCGCGACGATCACGCCGCGGGGCGAAAGTTTCGAGAGATATCCGGCCAGCGCCTCGCGCGTCAGCAGATGCGCCGGGATGCTATCGGACGAAAAAGCATCCAGAACGATCAGGTCATAGCGGCCGGGCGAGGCTTCCAGCGTCAGCCGTGCGTCGCCGGCCACGACCGGAGCCTCGGCCGCACAGCTCGAGAGGAACGTAAAGAGACGCGGATCCCGCGCGATGCGGATCACTTCCGGGTCGATCTCGAAAAACGTCCAGTGCTCCCCGGCCTTGCGATGGCAGGCCAGCGACCCCGTACCGAGCCCGACCACCGCGACATGCCCGAGAACGCCACGGGCAGCGCGGGCGGCATCGATCGCTTCGGCCAACGGACCTTGCGGGTAATAGTAAGTCAGCGGCGTCGGCGAACCATCGACCGGCGTACCGTCCTCGTTGCGCAGCCGCTGAGCCCCGTGGATCGTGGTGCCGTGATAGAGGATGCGCGCCTTGCCGTCGGCAACTTCGGCCACCCTGTGGACGCCGAAGAAACTGCGGGCCGTCTCGATCGGCGCTATTCCGGGGCGCCACAAGCCGGTGATAACAAAACTCAGGACGACGAGCCCAAAGAAGGGCATCAGCCGCTGCCGCAGAAACAGCATCGCGGCCGCCAGCAGCGCGAGCAGCACTTGAAACGGCAGCTCCAGGGTCGCAGGCAGTTGCAGACGGGTGACGCACCAGACCAGTGCCAGGACCATGCTCGGCAGCAGCCATGGCCAAAGTTCGGCCGCCGCCTTGCGGATGCCGCCGGCAAAGATCCCGGGCATGCACAGCACCGCCATCGCGACCAGGATCGGGTATTCGTAGTTGCCGTTGAATATCTGCGGCGCCAGCAGGCCCGCAAACGCGCCGCCAATCACCCCGCCGAACGAGGTGCAAAGATAAAACTCCGTCAACCGCCGCGGGCTCGGCCGGCGTCCATAGAGTTCGCCATGGCACATCAGCGTCAGGAGCGCGAACGCGACGAGATTGAGGGCAATCATCGTCACCCAGAACACCTTGTCCCCGCCGATCAGGCTCACCGCGAGCGGCGCCACTGCGAACGGGACAAACCGGGCCACGTTGGCATGGGCGATCCACGGCCTTTCGCGAAACGCGGCGACGAAGGTGAGCAGGTATATCGCCAGCGGAAGCACCCACAGGAACGGCGCGGCAGCGATATCGGTCGTCAGATGCGCCGTGACTGCGATAACGAGTCCGGACGGCACCGCTGCCAGCGCAATCCAGCGCATTCGTTCAACGGTACTCGCACGAACTTCGTCCTGCGGCGCGGCCTGCACTGCGACCGGTACTGCGCCCGAGGTGAACAGGCTGGCGACGGCCAGGAGCACCGCGAACAGCGCAAATCCGAACGACCAGGCCGCGGTTTGCGCCTTCAGCGTCAGGATCGGCTCGATGACGACGGGATAGGCGAAAAGCGCGGCAAACGAACCGAGATTGGACGCAGCGTAGAGCACGTAGGGGTTAGCCGCCTGCCTGTGCCCACTCGCGGCAAACCAGCTTTGCAGCAGGGGCGCGCTGGCCGACAGCGTGAAGAATGGAAGGCCGATCGAGATCGCAAACAATCCGAACAGCCAAAGCGCCGTACCATCCGGCGGCGGCGCTGACCATCCCGGCGCAACGGCAATCGGCAACGCCATCGCCGTGACTCCGACCAGCACCAGATGAAGCATCGCGGCCCGGCGAGACCGCAGCGTGCGGTTCAACACATGGGCGTAGGCATAACCTGCCAGCAACATCGTTTGAAAGAACACCATTGCGACCGACCACACGGCCGGCGCGCCGCCGAGTTTCGGCAGCACCATCTTTGCAAACATCGGCTGGATCGAGAACAGCAGCAGCGCCGAGACGAACAGCGTCAGCCCGTAGAGAAACGGCAAGAGCCGGATGCCTGCCGCCTGCCGATCGAGGCCAGGCGATATCCGGTCCGAAGCATGGAAGAGCGACATCGATATCCCCGGCACCGGCAATTTGCGGCACGGTACCGAGCCGCCCCTAAACAAGGCTTAACCGGCAACCCGAGGGGACGGCGGACGTCATGGTAAACGTCGCCTTGATCCAGGCAGGACGGCGGCTGTTCAGCCGTTTCGGGTGTGCCCCCAGGCTGCGTCCCAATCCTCGCCCGCGGCGTCGATGACGCGGCCATCGGCCTCGAAGAACTTGTTCGGGACCTGGAAGATCGCGAGCATCAGCCCGCCTTCCGGACACCAGGCGACATGGCGGCTGCCCTGCTCGCGCCAGATGAATTCGCCGGCCTTGCATTCGATGCCCTGCGCCGGGCCTTCCTTGTCGACGAGCGAGCCTTCCAGCACGTAGGTCTGCTCGATGTTGACATGCTCGTGGTCGGGCAGCACCGCGCCCGGCGCGAACCGCATCAGCGCGGTCATCAGGCCGGTCTTGCGGTCGAACAGCAGCGTCTTGGCTTCGCAGCCGGGAAAGCGCGTCTTCTGCCATTCCATGCTGTCGGGGCGGACGAGATGGGAATGCGTATCTGCGGTCTGCGCGCCCTTCGGCGTCACGGCGTCCATGGCGATCCTCCGTTCCCGGTTATTTTGACGCGATCCTAACAGCTTTGCCTTGGGCCGCCAGCCGGCAGGTGTGCGCTGCGGTGGTCTTGCCTTGCTCGCGCCAGTTCCGGACGGTAGGATCAACCGATCTGCCGCTCGCGTGGATCACGGTCAAAAATGGCGGCTTCGCAACATTCCAGATTCTGCATGGGCTGCTGGGAGCAGATGCATCTGCCGGTGCCGCTTCGCGGCGTGATCTCGGCGCCCTTCCGCGCGTTCGGCGTTCGTCCGAGCCGGATGAACCCCAATACCTGCACCATCTGCGAGCTGATGTTCACGAAGGTGATGCGTGCCCGCAAGATCACCATCGACGCGACCATCATGTTTGCCGATCTGCGCGGCTACACCAGCCTGTCGCAGTCGGAATCGCCGGATGCCGTCTCAGGCCTGCTCGACGCATTCTATGACGAATGTGCGAGCGCAATCTGGGAGCACGACGGACTCCTCAACAAGACGATCGGCGACGCCGTCATGGCGGTCTTCAATTTTCCCCTGAAGCGGGAAACACACGCCAGAAACGCCGTCCTCGTGGCGCGAGAAATTCAGGCGAACTGGCGCGAGCGGCGTAAAGCTCTCGTTGAAGCGCACGGCCTCACCGCGAGCGAGCTGGGGATCGGCATCGGCATCCATTCCGGCGAACTAAGTTTTGGCGAGTTCGGCCGATCGCACCGGGACCTGACGGCGATCGGAACGGTTGTGAACACCGCCTCCCGGGCCCAGTCGGTCGCCGAAGCCGACCAGATCCTGGTGACGAAGGCCGTGTTTGACCGCGCCCAACCGGATTTGAAGGACAGCCAATCAAAGGCATTCCAGCTCAAGGGGTACGATGCCCCGATCGAGCTTTACGTCGCCTAGAGCCTTTTTCCGTTCCGATGGAATCGGAACGAGGCTCTAGATTTTGATTTGACGCGTTTTCTTGACACGAACCGGTTTCCACTTCGCTGGAAAACGCTCTCGCCCTGTTGGCCGGCTGCCATGTCACCACAAGTTCTTGCCGTCGATGACGGTGACCGGCACGGCGTCGAGGTCGAAATCATCAAACAGCCGCGAATTGACGCCGACCTTTGGATTGTCGAAGTCCGGCTTGCCGCTCGACCAGTCCGGCGATTCCGAATAGGTGCCGCAGCCGCAATTGGCGCAGAAATGATGTTTGACGGTGCGGCTGCCCCACAGATAGGTCGCGACATTTTCCGGCGGCGAGGTCAGACGAAATTGCGCCGGCGTGTAGTAGGCCCATAACGCGCCGCGCTTGGAACAGAGCGAACAGGTGCAGCGTGTCACGTCAGATGGCGCCTCGCTCACCTCGAATTGCGTCTGGCCACAATGGCAGCTTCCCTTGATTTGCACGGCATGTTCCTTTCGAGTGATATTTGGACCCTCGTAACCTGAGCCTGCTGCCACCATGATGTCAGCATCAGGGAATCGCGAAAGACTGCATGGGCTTCCTCTTCGTCCTCATCGTCGGCCTGCTCGCCGGCACCATCTCGGGCATCGTCGGCACCGGTTCGTCGATCATGTTGATGCCGGTATTGGTCTATCAATACGGGCCGAAGGAAGCCGTTCCGATCATGGCGATCGCCGCCGTGATGGCGAACTTCTCGCGCATTCTCGCCTGGTGGCGCGAGGTCGACTGGCGGGCCTGCCTTGCCTATTCGATCACGGGGATTCCGGCAGCCGCCCTTGGCGCGCGGACGCTGCTCGCGCTGCCCTCGCATGCCGTCGATATCGCGATCGGCCTGTTTCTCATCGCGATGGTGCCGGTGCGGCACTGGCTGACCCGCCATCAGCTTAAAGCACGCCTCTGGCACCTGGCGGTCGGCGGCGCCATCATCGGCTATCTCACCGGCATCGTGGTGTCGACCGGGCCGCTCAGCGTGCCGCTGTTTCTGTTTTACGGATTGACCAAGGGCGCCTTCCTCGCAACCGAAGCCGCAAGTTCGCTCGGGCTTTATCTGAGCAAGTCGGTCACCTTCGAACGCTTCGGCGCGCTGACGCCGGATATTGCGCTGAAAGGCCTGATCGCGGGCTCCTCGCTGATGTTCGGCGCCTTCATCGCCAAACGCTTCGTGCTGCACCTTGAACCCGACGCCTTTCGACTGCTGATGGATGGCATCATGCTGGCCGCCGGTCTCAGCTTGTTGTGGACAGCATTTTCATAGGAATGCGGCGCTCCGCCTGAACCATTCGCCATCAATGGCCGACCAAGTGACGCCTGTCACATCCACTCGGCAAGTGACCATAGATCAATGCCGGGCATGGATTCGCATCACCCAGAGCCTTTCGGTTCTGATTGCATCAGAACCGGGTTCTGGATTCTTTTTTTGACGCGTTTTCTTGACGCGAACCGGTGTCCACTTCGCTGGAAAACGCTCTAGATCTGGAGAGACCGAAATGCCCAGGGGAATCATCGGCGCCATCGTCGCCGTCATTGTCATCGTCATCATCGCGGCGGGAAGCTGGTACACCGTCGATCAGACCGAGCGCGGGGTGAGGCTGCGCTACGGCGCGGTTATCGGCACGGCGCAGCCGGGCCTGGGCTTCAAGGTCCCGCTGATCGACAGCGTCGAGAAGGTCAGCGTCAAGACCTTTACCTATGCCTGGGACAAGATGAACTCCTACTCCTACGACCAGCAGCCCGCTGACCTCAAGATCAGCGTCACCTTGCGCGCCTCGCCGGACAAGGTGGCCGATCTCTATGCCAAGTTCGGCGGACTGGACACCGCGGTCAAACAGGTGGTCAGCCCGGCTGTCAATCAGCAGGTCAAGATCGTGTTCGGCCGCTACACGGCAGTGAAGGCGATCCAGGAGCGCGGAACGCTCAACGCCGCGATCAAGGACGCCATCACGGCATCGCTGAAGGACGACCCGATGATCATGATCGAGAGCGTCCAGCTCGAAAACATCGAGTTCAGCGCGAACTATCTGCACTCGATCGAGCAGCGCATGCTGGCCGAGGTCGAGGTGCAGAAGCTGCAGCAGAACGCCGAGCGCGAGAAAGTTCAGGCGCAGATCACCGTTACGCAAGCAACCGCGAAGGCCAACGCCGTCCGTGCCGAGGCACAGGCGGCCGCCGACGCGCTGCGGCTGAACGGCGAAGCCCGCGCCACCAACATCAAGCTGACCGGCGAAGCCGAAGCCGCCGCCATCGAAGCCCGCGCCAAGGCGCTCGGCACCAACCCCAACCTCGTCACGCTGGTGCAGGCCGAACGCTGGAACGGCGTGCTGCCGACCACAATGGTGCCGGGCTCGGCGGTGCCGTTTGTTTCGGTGAAATAAGGTTCTCGTCCACGGCCTGGCGATGCAGCTTTCGCTTCATCGACAGGCCGCGCCGGCCTGCCAATTGACACAAGACGCAACAGAAAGTGTCCGACCGACCGGCGTTGCGCAGAGTCCACTTGATGCAGAACCGCCTGTAATAGGTTGTTTGCATCGGGGGACTGAAAACAGTGGGCGCCATCATTTTTGACTTCGACGGGGTGATTGCCGATAGCGAGGCCATCGCGAATACCGTTCTGGCAGAAGCTGTAACCGACCTCGGTCATTCGACCACGCTCGACCAGGCGCTCACCCGCTATTCCGGCCGGAGATGGGACGAAGCCGTGGCGGAGATCGAGGCGGCGATCGGACGGCCGCTGCCTTCCGATTTTTCCGGCCAGCTCAAGCTTGCGACACTGGACCGGTTCCGAACAGATTTGAAGGAGGTGAGCGGGGCGACGGATTTCATCCGACGTTTTGCCCACATCCCCCGATGCATTGCCTCCTCCAGTTCGATTGATCGCCTGCAGCTGTGCCTTTCGGTGTTGGCCCTGGAAGCGGAATTCGGCAGGCATGTCTTTAGTGCGGATATGGTCGCGCGAGGAAAGCCGCACCCGGACATTTTTCTGTTCGCCGCAAGCAGATTGGGCGTGCGCCCGGACGAGTGTCTTGTGATTGAAGACAGCGCGGGCGGGATCAGGGCGGCCGCCGCCGCCGGAATGACGGTCGTCGGCCTCTGCGCGGCCAGCCACATTCGCGAAGGCCATGATCTCAAGCTGCGCGATGCTGGAGCCGTGCATCTGGCGCATTCATGGCCGGACGTCGAACGCTTCGCCCTGCACTTTTTCAATGGCTAGTACGCACGTCCTCGGTGGTATCATGCCGGCGTGAACGGCGCCTTGTGCGGTGGCATGGTGCATCATCCGATACATTTAGTTTGGGGACGAATGTCTTGAGCGCATTGGCGGAAACGGCTGATATCACAAATCTCCGGAGCGAAGCGGCAGGGCGAACCGAGGCCCAACAAGAGACCCAGAAGTTCGCTGAAGCCGCGATTGCGGACAGCAAGCGCCAGGGTCTCCTTCTCGCTGTCCGGGCCCGTTGGGTCGCGCTGGCAGTGATTGCCGTTACCTTGCCGATCATCAACCCGAACTGGGACGTGATTTACTACATCGTGATGCTCGGCTTTTTTGCCTTGATCGGCTGGGCCCAACTCAAGGTCGGCAAAGTGGGGCGTTCGCAGCCGGAGCTTTTTCTGATCTTTTGCGATCTGGCGTTAATTACCCTCCTCACCGTCGTGCCCAATCCGCTGAGTGCCGAGAACTGGCCGCTCGGCATGCAATTCCGGTTCGAGACTTTCATCTATTTCTTTGTCTTCCTGGCAACCGCGACCCTTGCCTATTCGTGGCGAACGGTGGTCGCGATGGGCTTCTGGACCTCTGCCGTGTGGGCGATCGGGGTTGGCTGGGTCTACTTGCAGCCCGAGACCCACGCCGAGTTGGCGGAACGCGTGCGAGCCGCAGTCGGCTCCGACGTCAGAATGTTCGACATCATCAATCCCGCGGCGATCGGTATTCCGGCGCGATTCCAGGAAATCACGGTGTTCCTGATCGTCGCCATGACGTTGGCGCTGGCGGTGCGCCGTTCCAACGCCCTGCTGATCAGCCACGCCGGAATCGAACGCGAGCGCGCCAACCTGGCGCGCTATTTCTCGCCCAACGTCGTCAACCAATTGTCTGGGAATGACGAGCCGCTCACGCGGGTTCACACCCAGGACGTCGCGGTGTTGTTTGCCGATATCGTCGGATTTACCACCTACGCCGATGGACGCGACCCGAAGGAGGTCATCGGCACGCTGCGACAATTCCATGAGCGGATGGAAAGAGAGGTGTTCCGGCACGGCGGAACGCTCGACAAGTATCTCGGCGATGGCCTGATGGCGACGTTCGGTACACCGTTCGCCGGCGATTCAGACGCGGTGAACGCCTTGCGTTGCGCGAGGGGCATGATCGGCTCGATCGCCGAGTTGAACAGAGAACGCAGCGGTCGCAACGAGCCGCCGATCCGGGTCAGCGTCGGACTGCACTATGGTCAGGTCGTGCTTGGGGACATCGGCCTCAACCGGCTCGAATTCGCTGTCATCGGCACCACCGTGAATGCGGCAAGCCGCCTCGAGGCACTTACCCGCGAATTCGGATGCGCTATCGTCGTCAGCGACGAACTGGTGCAGCAGGCACGGGCGGAATCGAACCATTCGAGCGCCGACTTCGCGTTGCTTGTCGAGCAGCCGGCACAGACCATTCGCGGTCTCGAGCAACCGGTTGGCATCTGGACATGTGTCGACGTCACGCCGTGATGCCCTGAAGGGCGCGATAGATGCATGGGCACTCATCGCGCCCCACGGCTCCTTTTCGTGCTATGAGTCCCGCCCGTTTCACCGAGACTGCAACTCACTCCCTTCATGGCCAAATCCACTCTCTCCTTCGTCTGCCAGAACTGCGGCGCGGCGTATAATCGCTGGCAGGGCAAGTGCGATTCCTGCGGCGAGTGGAACACGCTGGCCGAGGAGGACACGACCGGCGCGACCTCGATGCCGGTGTCGATCCGCTCCAAACGCAAGGGCCGGACGTTCAAGCTGGAATCGCTGACCGGCAAGACCCAGGACGCCCCTCGCCTGTCCTCCGGCTTGATGGAGCTCGATCGCGTCACCGGCGGCGGGTTTGTCCGCGGCTCGGTGCTTCTGGTCGGCGGCGATCCCGGTATCGGCAAGTCGACGCTGCTGACGCAGGCAACCAGCCTGATGGCCCGGGCCGGCCATCGCGTGGTTTACATTTCGGGCGAAGAGGCGGTGGCGCAGGTGCGGCTGCGCGCCGAGCGGCTGGGGCTGGCGGACGCGCCGGTGCAGCTCGCCGCTGAAACCTCGGTCGAGGACATCGTCTCGACGCTGTCGGAAGGCGCGGTGCCGCGCCTGATCGTGATCGATTCGATCCAGACCATGTGGACCGACACGGTGGAATCGGCGCCGGGAACGGTGACGCAGGTCCGCGCCTCGGCGCAGGCGCTCATTCGTTTCGCCAAGAAATCGGGTGCTGCGATCATTCTGGTCGGCCACGTGACCAAGGACGGCCAGATCGCGGGGCCCCGCGTGGTCGAGCACATGGTCGACGCGGTGCTGTCGTTCGAAGGCGAAGGCTCGCAGCAGTTCCGCATCCTTCGCGCGGTCAAAAATCGATTCGGCCCGACCGATGAAATCGGCGTGTTCGAGATGACGGGTCTCGGCCTCCGCGAAGTCTCCAACCCCTCGGAATTGTTCCTGTCGGAACGCGATCTGGGCAGCCCGGGCACGGCGGTTTTTGCCGGGATCGAAGGCACCCGCCCGGTGCTGGTGGAATTGCAGGCATTGGTGGCGCCGACCACGCTCGGCACCCCCAGGCGGGCCGTGGTGGGCTGGGACCCGAGCCGGCTGTCGATGGTGCTGGCGGTGCTGGAGGCCCATTGCGGGGTCAAACTGTCCGGCTACGACGTCTATCTGAACGTGGCGGGGGGCTTGCGGATCCAGGAGCCCGCGGCCGACCTCGCGGCGGCCGCCGCGCTGGTGTCGTCCTTGGTAAACGCACCGTTACCGACAGATGCGGTCTATTTCGGCGAGATTTCGCTCTCGGGCGCGGTCCGGCCGGTGGCGCAGACCTCCGCCCGATTGAAGGAGGCCGCGAAACTGGGATTTGGGCGCGCCGTTCTGCCCGAATCGGCCCGTGGCGACGTCGGCGGCGATGCCGGGCTAGCGCTGAACAGCATCGGCGGCTTAACCAGCCTGGTCGCCGATATCGCGGCACGTGGCACGCCCAGAAATGCAGGCTCCGGCAACCGGGACACCAATCGCGAGGGTGTGACGGAGAAAAATGCCACACCGGCGCGATTCCGTCGTGAAAACAGCTAAAGCGGCGTGACGCGCACCGCCCTCGCCGCTATACAACGCGCGCGAAAGGCGGGCGGGATGGCGCGATATCCGGCCTTGCGGGATGTGCCGTCTGCCCCTCACTTGGGGTGATCCTGACCCGTCGATTTGCTGCTTGAGAACTTACGAGCGGACCTGACCAGCCGATGCCGATAACGATACTCGATCTCGTCCTGCTCGGAGTGATGCTGATTTCGGGGCTGCTCGCGATGGTGCGCGGCTTCATGCGCGAAATCCTGTCGATCGCGGCATGGGGCGCGGCGGCGCTGGTGACGCTGTATGCCTTCTCGAAGCTGCTGCCGACCGCCAAGACCTATTTCAATAACGACACCGTGGCTTCCGTGGTGGTGGTGGCCGGCACCTTCCTCGGCACCTTGATCGTCGTCTCCGTCATCACGGTGCGGATCTCGGACATGATCCTGGATTCCCGGATCGGCGCGCTGGATCGCACGCTCGGTTTCCTGTTTGGGTTGGGTCGCGGCCTTTTGATCGTGGTGGTCGCGTTTCTGTTCTTCAGCTGGCTGGTCCCGGACAAGCAGCGGCCCGACTGGATCACCGGCGCCAAGTCCCGGGTGGTCCTGCAGGGAACCGGGGATTGGTTAATGTCGCTCTTGCCTGACGACCCCGAGAACACCATCTTAAAGAGATTCAAGAAGAATAAACCGGAAGACGATCAAACTGACGCCGACCAGGCAGCCCCTGCGTCCGGCGATGGCTACAGTAAACCTGCCCGCGACAGCCTTAAAAAGCTGATCGAGAAACCCGCGGCACGCTAATTCTGGCCAAACAGAGAGGCGATGGACGCGATGCAGAACCCTTCCGATCCCGCCGGCCAACTCGATCGAATCCTGATTTAAATGCTGGCATCGAGTTGCAGGACGATCTCGAAGGCGACACGCTACGCGAGGAATGCGGCGTGTTCGGCATCTTCGGCCACCCCGAGGCCGCAGCCATCACCGCACTCGGGCTACACGCCCTTCAGCATCGCGGCCAGGAGGCCGCCGGCATCGTCTCCTTCGACGGCAGCCGTTTCCATTCCGAACGCCGCCTCGGTCTCGTCGGCGATACCTTCTCCCGCCGCGAAGTGATCGAGCGCCTGCCCGGCATTATGGCCGTCGGCCATGTCCGCTATTCCACGACAGGCGCGACCATCCTGCGCAACGTCCAGCCGCTGTTCGCCGAACTCAATGCCGGCGGTTTCGCCGTCGGCCACAACGGCAACCTCACCAACGGGCTGACGCTGCGCCGCGAACTCGTGAAGAACGGCGCCATGATGCAGTCGACCACCGATACCGAGGTGATCCTGCATCTGGTCGCGCAATCCAGGCGTGGCCGCTTCATCGACCGCTTCATCGAGTCGCTGCGCGCGATCGAAGGCGCTTACGCGCTGGTCGCGCTCACCAACAAGAAGTTGATCGGCGCGCGCGATCCGCTCGGCATCCGCCCGCTGGTGCTCGGCGACCTCGACGGCCGCCCGATCCTGACCTCGGAAACCTGCGCGCTCGACATGATCGGCGCCAAATATGTCCGCGACATCGAGCCCGGCGAAATCATCGTGTTCGACGAGGCCGGCGCGCACAGCCACAAGCCGTTCCCGCCGAAGCCGCCGCGGCCCTGCATCTTCGAATACATCTACTTCTCGCGGCCGGACTCCATCGTCGGCGGCCGCTCGGTCTACGACGTCCGAAAAGCCTTCGGCGCGCAGCTCGCCCGCGAAAGCCATGTCGAAGTCGACGTCGTGGTGCCGGTGCCGGATTCCGGCGTGCCCGCCGCGCTCGGCTACAGCCAGCATTCCGGCGTGCCGTTCGAACTCGGCATCATCCGAAACCATTACGTCGGCCGCACCTTCATCCAGCCGACCCAGAGCGTGCGCGAACTCGGCGTGCGCATGAAGCATTCGGCCAACCGCGCCGCGATCGAAGGCAAGCGCATCATCCTGATCGACGATTCGCTGGTGCGCGGCACCACGTCGAAGAAGATCGTGCGCATGATGCGCGACGCCGGCGCCCGCGAAGTGCATTTCCGCCTCGCCTCGCCGCCGATCCTGTATCCCGACTATTACGGCATCGACCTGCCGGACCGCGGCGGCCTTCTCGCCGCCACCCATTCGCTGGAGGAGATGCGCGACATCATCGGCGCGGACTCGCTGGCGTTCCTGTCGATCGACGGCATGTACCGCGCCATGGGCGAGCCGGGCCGCGATCCCGCCAATCCGAAGTTCTCCGACCACTGTTTCACCGGCGCCTATCCGACCCACCTCACCGACCAGACCCAGGTCGAGCCGCAGCCCCGGCAATTGTCGCTGCTGGCGGAAGCGAGCTGACGGCGCGTTTGCGGCGAATAATCTAGTCATTTTCCGTCATGGCCGGGCTTGTCCCGGCCATCCACGTCTGTAATACCCGCCGCAAAGACGTGGATGCCCGGAACAAGTCCGGGCATGACGAAAGTGGCACGACATGACCAAACCCCTCGCCTCCCGTATCGCCCTCGTCACCGGCGCCTCGCGCGGCATCGGCTATGCCACCGCGCGCGCGCTCGCCCGCGCCGGCGCGCATGTCGTGGCCGTCGCGCGCACGCAAGGCGGGCTGGAGGAGCTCGACGACGAGATCCGCAAAGACGGCGGCAGCGCCACGCTGGTGCCGCTGAACCTCACCGATTTCGACGGCATCGCGCGGCTCGGCGCGGCGCTGCATGAACGCCACGGCAAGATCGACATTCTCGTCGGCAATGCCGCTGTCGCCGGCCCCTCCTCGCCGCTCGGCCATATCGAACTAAAGCCCTGGAACGACGTGATGGCGGTGAACGTCACCGCGAACTTCCAGCTCATCCGCTGCATGGATCCGCTGCTCAGGGTCTCGGACGCCGGCCGCGCCGTGTTCGTGACCTCGGGCGCCGCCAGCAAGGCGAACGCCTATCAGGGGCCCTACGCGGCCTCGAAGGCCGCGCTGGACACGCTGGTGCGCTCCTGGGCCAACGAGACCGTGAGCACGAAACTGCGCGTCAACCTGTTCAGCCCCGGCCCGATCCGCACCCGCATGCGCGCCAGCGTATTTCCCGGCGAAGACCCGATGACGCTGGATACGCCGGAGCAGGCAGCGGAATTCATCGTGCCGATGTGCGCGCCGGACTGGAACGAGACCGGCAAGTTCTACGACTACAGGACCCGCACGCTGATGAGTTTTCATCCGCCGGCGTGAGCGTCTTGCGAGACCCTCTCCGTCATTGCGAGCGTAGCGAAGCAATCCATTTTGCCGCTTGTTGAGGCATGGATTGCTTCGCGGAGCCTGTCATCGGGCGCGCATTCGCGCGACCCGTTGGCTCGCAATGACGATGTCAAACCGTTGACACCCACACCTCCTCACGATTGACTGCCTTCCAAGCGGGACAACCCGCCAAGAAAAATTGGGAGGCACCCATGACGCCGAAGTGCACGCGCGCTCGCCTGAACTCTCTCCAGAACCATCGCAGCCTGTTTCGCCGCTGCAATGCTCGTTGCGGCGCCGGCTTCATCGCACGCCGGCGACATCCCGACCTTCGCGGTCGATGCGTCCTGGCCAAAACCGCTGCCGAACAACTGGATCCTCGGCCAGGTCGGCGGCATCACCGTCGATGCGCAGGGCCATATCTGGGTGATCCATCGTCCGCGCTCGCTGACCGACGATGAGAAGGGTGCTGCGCTGACCCCGCCCCGCTCGAAATGCTGCGTGTCGGCGCCGCCGGTGCTCGAGTTCGACGCCGACGGCAATCTGCTGCGCTCCTGGGGCGGCCCCGGCGAAGGCTATGAATGGGTCGGCCGCGAGCACGGCATCGAAGTGGATGAGAAAGGTTTCGTGTGGGTCGGCGGCAATGCCGACAACGACAATGCGATCCTGAAATTCACCGGCGACGGCAAGTTCGTGATGCAGATCGGAAAGATCGCGCCGAGCAAGGGCTCCAGCGACACCACGCAGCTCGGCAAGCCCGCCGAGACCGCGGTCGACAAGGACGCCAATGAAATCTTCGTTGCCGACGGCTACGGCAATCGCCGCATCATCGTGTTCGATGCGACGACCGGCGCCTACAAGCGGCACTGGGGCGCCTACGGCAAGCCGCCCAGCGACGACAAGCAGCCGCCCTACGACCCCAATGGACCGGCCCCGCAGCAATTCGCCAACCCCGTGCATTGCGTAAAACTCGCCAATGACGGGTTGCTCTATGTCTGCGATCGCATCAACAACCGCATCCAGGTGTTCAGGAAAGATGGAACCTTCGTTAAGGAATGGTTCTATGAAAAGAACACGCGCGGCAACGGCGCGGTCTGGGATATCGCGATCTGGCCCGACCCGAAGCAGACCTATCTGCTGAGCGCCGACGGCGAGAACAACGAAATCCGGGTGCTGAAACGGGACGACGGTACCGTAGTCGGCAGTTTCGGCCGCAACGGCCGCAATGCCGGCCAGTTCCACTGGATTCACGCCATGGCGGTGGATGCCAAGGGTAACGTTTATACCGCCGAAGTCGATACCGGTAAGCGGATCCAGAAGTTCAAGCTGACTTCGGACGCGCTACGATAGGTGCATTGCCCGTCCCGGCGAGAAGGACTATCGCAAGGCCGCTGGCAGGTTCCGAAAAGAGAGCCGGCGAACAACCATTTCTGGAGGGAATACCATGACGAATAGAATTGCGCGGCGCTTCGCCGCCTCCGTGGCGCTTGCCGCACTCGGCCTCGCGACGCCAGCATTGGCCCAGGACAAGACCGTCAAGATCGGCGTGTTGAACGACATGTCGAGCCTCTATGCCGACATCGGCGGCCCCAATTCGGTGGTTGCGGTCAAGATGGCGGTCGAGGATTCCGGCCTCACCAAGAAGGGCTGGAAGATCGACGTCGTCAGCGGCGATCACCAGAACAAGCCCGACATCGGCGTCAACATTGCGCGACAGTGGATCGACACCGAGAAGGTCGATGCGATCGCCGATACGCCGAACTCCGGCGTCGCGCTCGCCGTCAGCAACCTCGTCAAGGAAAAGAACGCGGTGCTGCTCAACTCCGGTGCGGCGACCGCCGATCTCACCGGCAAGGCCTGCACGCCGAACACGATCTCCTTTACCTACGACACCTACATGCTCGCGACCGGCACCGGCAAGGCGCTGACCAAGGCCGGCGGCGACAGCTGGTTCTTCCTCACCGCCGACTATGCCTTCGGTCACGCGCTCGAGCGCGACACGTCGGCGGTCGTGACCGCCAATGGCGGCAAGGTGCTCGGCGGCGTGAAGCATCCGTTGAACACGTCCGACTTCTCGTCCTTCCTGCTGCAGGCCCAGGCTTCCAAGTCGAAAGTTGTCGGCCTGGCCAATGCCGGTGGCGACACCACCAATGCGATCAAGCAGGCCGCCGAATTCGGCATCGTCGCGGCCGGCCAGAAGCTCGCCGCGCTGCTGCTGTTCATCAACGACGTGCATTCGCTGGGCTTGAAGACCGCGCAGGGCCTGACGTTCACGGAATCCTTCTACTGGGACCTGAACGACCAGACGCGCGCCTGGTCGAAGCGGTTCTCCGCAGCTGCCAACAAGAACGCGATGCCCTCGATGACGCAGGCCGGCAACTACGCCATGGTGCTGCATTATCTCAAGGCGATGGAAGCGCTCGGCGGCAATCCGCATGACGGCGCCAAGGTCGTCGCCAAGATGAAGGAATTGCCGACCGACGATCCGCTGTTCGGCAAGGGCCCGCTGCGCGCCGACGGCCGCCGCATCATTCCGGCCTATCTGTTCGAGGTGAAGAAGCCGGAAGAGTCGAAGGGACCGTGGGATTACTACAAGCAGATCGCCACGATCTCCGCCGGAAGACGCCGCCAAGCCGCTCGAAGCCAGCGAGTGCCCGCTGGTGAAGAAGTAAGGCGTAGCCAGAACGTAGGGTGGGCAAAGGCGCACTTGCGCCGTGCCCACCATCTCTTCGGACGATCATCGTGAATGGTGGGCACGCTGCGCTTTGCCCACCCTACGATTCAGCGCTTGGCTCGCCAGCGTCCGCCACGCGATCACAAGCCCCAGCGCCAATAACGCCGCCGCCAGCAGGAACGGCGCGCCCGGCATTTTCACCGGCGCCTGGTCGCTGATGAAATAGGCAAAGGTCAGCGTAAACAGAAACGGTCCCACCATCTGGGCGATGCTGTTGACGCTGTTGGTCGCGCCCTGCAATTGGCCCTGCTGATCCGGCGCAACGAGCTGCGTCGTCAGCGCCTGGATCGCCGCGCCCGCCACGCCCCACAGCGCCATCACGGGAATGCCGAGCCAGAACAGCGGCCCGGTCGGGGCCGCGCCATAGATGAAGAATCCCAGCGCGCCGCAGGCAAGCCCCAGCAGCAGCGCCCGGCGCTCGCCGAGGCGCTTGACGATCGGCCCGACGCCCGCGCCCTGCACCACCATGGCGCAGACGCCGACCAAGGCCAGCGTGAGCCCTACCGTCGTCGTATCCCAGCCATAGCGGTAGGTCGCATAGAGCACGAAGGTGGACGGCAGCACCACATGCGCGACCTGCCCGAAGAAATTCGCCAGCGACAGGCCGGCGAGAATCCGGTTCGAGCGCAAGAGATGCAGTGCGCCGAGCGGGCTGGCGCTTTTCCAGCGGAACGGTGCGCGCCGCTCCGGCGGCAGCGACTCCGGCAGGATCAGCCAGCCGTAGAGCGTATTCGCAAAGCTCAAGCCTGCCGCGATCCAGAACGGCAGGCGCGGATCCATGCCGCCGAGCAGGCCGCCGATGGCGGGACCGAGAATGAACCCGGCGCCGAAGGCCGCGCCGATCTTGCCGAACACCGCGGCGCGCCGTTCCGGCGGCGTCACGTCGGCGATATAGGCAAAGGCCGTCGAGATGCTCGCCGAGGTGATGCCTGAGATCACCCGGCCGATGAACAGCCAGACCAGCGACGGCGCCAGCGCCATCAGCACATAGTCCAGCGCCAATCCGAAATTCGACAGCAGCACCACCGGCCGCCGGCCGAAGCGGTCCGAGAGCGCGCCGAGGATCGGCGAGAACAGGAACTGCATCAGCGCCCAGGCGGTGCCGAACAGGCCGAAGATCCGCGCAGCGGTCGCGGTATCGTTGTCGACGAAGCTTTCCACGAGCTTGGGCAGGATCGGCAGGATCAGGCCGAGCGCGAGCATGTCGAGCAGGATGGTGACGAAGATGAAGGCCGCCGCGCCGCTGCGTACCGGCGGCGCCTCGGCCAGGGTCCGCGGACGCCGCTTCGCTCACGACGGCCGCTTGCGCTTGTGGGCGAACGGATTGGCCTTTTCGCGCAGCGTGATCCGGATCGGCGTGCCCGGCAGGTCGAAGGCCTCGCGCATGCTGTTGGTGAGATAGCGCAGATAGGATTGTGGAACGGCGTCGGCGCGCGAGCAGAACAGGATAAAACTCGGCGGCCGCGCCTTGGCCTGCGTGATGTAGTTCAGCTTCAGCCGCCGGCCCGAGACCGCGGGCGGCGGGTTGTTATCGACCGCCTGCTCGAACCAGCGATTGAGCGTGGCCGTCGGCACGCGCTTGTTCCACACCGCGTAGGCTTCCTGGATCGCCGTCATCAGCCGGTCGATGCCCTCGCCCATCAGCCCCGACACCGCGACGACAGGCGCGCCCTTGACCTGCGGCAGCAAGTGATCGACATCGGTGCGCAGCGCGGAAATCAGATTTCCCTTGCGCTCCATCAAGTCCCATTTGTTGACCGCGAGCACGATCGCCCGCCCCTCGCGCTCGATCAGATCGGCGATGCGCAGGTCCTGTTCCTCGAACCGGTTCTGCGCGTCCATCATCATCACGACGACTTCGGCAAAGCGCACCGCGCGCAGCGCGTCCGCCACCGACAGCTTTTCCAGCTTCTCCTCGATCCGCGAGCGCCGCCGCAAGCCCTGCGGTGTCGAACACGCGGAATTCGCGTCCCTGCCAGGTGATCTCCACCGAAATGGAATCGCGCGTGGTGCCGGCCTCGGCGCTGGTCAACAGCCGCTCCTCGCCGAGCAGATGATTGATCAGCGTGGATTTTCCGGCATTGGGGCGGCCGACGATGGCGACGCGGATCGGACGCTGCGCGAGCTCCTCGTCGGACACGATGACGTCGTCATCGTCGAACTCTTCACCCTCCTCAACCGGCTCCGGCATCAGCACGCGTAGCGCATCGTAGAGGTCGCTCAGGCCTTCGCCGTGCTCGGCGGAAATCTGGATGGGGTCGCCGAGGCCCAGCGCGTAGGATTCCATCGCGCCGACTTCGCCGTGCTTGCCCTCGCTCTTGTTGGCGACCAGCACCACCGGCTTGTTGGCGCGGCGCGCGAAATCGGCAAAGGCGCGATCGTTCGGCGTCAGCCCTGCGCGCGCGTCGATCACGAACATCAGCGCATCCGCAAGGGCGATCGCGGTTTCGGTCTGCTCCTGCATCCGCGCGGTGAGCGAGCCCTTGGCGCCCTCGTCGAGGCCGGCGGTGTCGATCACGGTGAATTCGAGATCGCCGAGACGCCCATTGCCCTCGCGGCGGTCGCGGGTGACGCCGGGCTCGTCATCCACCAGCGCCAGCTTCTGCCCGACCAGCCGGTTGAACAGCGTCGACTTGCCGACATTGGGCCGGCCGATGATGGCGATCGTAAAGGACATAAATGATCCAAACGCCCTTTTTGAAGGGCGTGTCAATTGAATGAAAAGTTGAGCGCCTCGCTTCAGTTCTGATAAATCAGAATTGAAGCGAGGCTTTGATCTGTTTTTGACGCGTTTTCTTCACGCGAACCGGCTTCCACTTCGCTTGAAAACGCTATGGATCAACGCGTGAACGTACCGCTCGGCATCGGCGCCGGGAACGCGGATTGTTGCGGGGATTGCGCAGGCGCGGCCGATTGATCGGGCGGCGGCGCGGTGGTGCGCTTGCGCACGATCTTGGCCGGCTTGGGCGCCGGCGGCGCGGCGGCGGTGCTGCCTTCCTCCTCGGGCGCGGCGTCGGGGTCCGCAGCCGCGGGGGCGGCGGCCTGTTTGCCCTTGGCTTTCGTGCCACGCTTCGATTTCGGTTCTTCCGCCGGCGCAGGAGCTGCAGCGCAGCCTGCGCGTTCGGGTCGTCAACCTGCTGACGGGCGCCCTTGTAGAGATCCTTCGGCACGCCCTGCTCGAGGCCCGGCACGCCTTCGGGGAACACCGGCTTGCGGTCACCGGGCAGCTTCTTCTTGGTATCGAGGAAGTCGAGCAGATCGGACGGATCGAAATCTGCCAGTGCTGCCACAGCCTGCCAGCGCGCCGGAAAGCGCGATGAGGACGGCGGTTGCGATCAAACGTTGCGGGCGGCGCATACTGGGTTTCCCACTCAATTCGGTTTGACGCGTCAGCTCTTGGCGACCGGCGGCAGCAAGGCCTGCAGCGCTTCGGCACGCGAGCGCAGGCTCGGCGGCGTTTCGCCGTCATTGGCGATCAAATCCAGCCATTGCCGCGTCGCCGCAGCATCGTTGGCGCGCCATGCCGACAGCGCCAGCAATTCGCGCGCGGTATGGCGGAAGGTAGCGCCCGGCGCAGCAGCGGCCTCGAGGCGCTCTTTCATGTTGGGATAGCTGGTGCTTTCCAGCAGCAACTGGGCGGCGCGAATCCGCGCCAGATCCTGCTCGGCGACGCCGACGCTGCGATCGGCGGCGATCTCATCGAACATCTTTGCCGCTGCCTGCGGATCGCGGTTGGCGACTTCCGTCGCCATGCGCAACCGCGCCAGCACGCGATAGCCGAACGGCGCCTTCGCGACGAGATCGGCGAAGGCTGCTTCGGCCTCGGTGTGCTTGTTGGCTTCCGAAAGCTCGACGGCCTTGTCGAACGCAGCCCCCGCCTCGGCCGCCTTCTTGGCTTCCAGATATTGGTAGCCGCGCCAGCCGCCGACGGCGGCAATGATCAAAATCATGCCGGCAATGATATAAAGCGAGTACTGGTCCCACAGCTTTTTGAGCTGATCGCGACGGACCTCCTCGTCTACTTCATCAAATAATTCAGACACTTAAAGGTATCCCATCCCCGAGGAACCGCGCCTTGGGCGGCAGCATCGTGCGCCCGATCCCCGCATGGCCGCCACGTAGCCTATCGATATGGCGGTGGCAAGGCAAAGCGAGGTGGATCAAAGCGTTAACAGCGGCTCCCATCGGCCTCAGAAACCGGCTGAAAATGTTGACATCGTGGTTCAAAGTTTGGCGTAATCCCGCCCGCTTCCATTGTCGACTCGTACCCGATTTTTCAGGTGTTTCATGCCTCGCCATGCGCTGGTTTCGATGCTTGCCATGAGCTTGGTATTGGGACTGGCATCGCTGCCCGCAGCGTCACTGGCCGACGATATCAAGCCGAAAGCTCCAGAGACGGCGTTCTCGGGCAAACTGCGCCCGGACATTTTGGGCATCTCGACCGAATCGAACGCCGAATCCGCCCGCGCCATCTTTGATTCCCTGTTCAAGGGCCGCACCGACACCAAGACCGACATCCAGCAGCAGAAATTCGGCGGCGCCAGCTATGTCGCTGCGTTGAGTTTCAGCCTCCCCGCCGGTTCGAAACAGAACGGCGAGATGCTCTCGACCAGCTTCTCCTCGCCTGCGAGCGCCAACCGCGCCTATTTCGTGGCGCGCAATCTGACCTTCGCCCAGGACCAGCAGCCGTCGAAGGCCGACATGATCAAGGAAGTCATGGGCAAATACGGCGTGCCCACCATCGTCGGCGATCAGCACCTGTATTACATCTACCGCAAGGGCTCGATCATGTCCGTCGGCGGCAAGTACAAGGAAGCGACCGCGCTGGAAGCGATCGACAAGCCGCTCGATCCGCGGGCCGCCGTCAAGCTCAACGGCGACACCGTCCGCGGCAGTTGCGTGGCGGTCGTCAAGCGCGCGCAGACCAAGGCCAAGGAGCCCAGCACCATGCTGGCCGAGGCCAAGGGCGCGAACTGCGACGGCGTGTTGAGCGTGCAGCTCGTCCCGGGCACGCCGGCCGACCGCGTCGGCATCGCGCAATTCACCCTGCTGGACGTCAAGCAGCTCGTCAGCGCCGCCGCGATCGACAGTGCGGCGCTTGCCGCCGGGCCGAATGACGGCTCGACGCCCAGGGGCAGCGCGCCGAAACTCTAGCCCTGTCGCGCGCCGATGTGCAGTTTTGCACAGCGACGGCAGGCGCGCCCGTCGTAGCCTCCTGGCAGGCGTTTCGAAACGTCGGCGCGTAACGGGAACTTTTCCCCTGCGCTGTAATTGAATCTCCGTTACATGGAGATCGGGCAATGCGCGGATTTTCTCAGAGTGTGCCGTATGGCGCCGATCAGACGGTCTATCTGGTCGTGGAAGGTCACTGGGCAGCATGGCATCGCTCGGAAAACCGAGCGCGCTGACATCGAGACGGTCATTGCCGATCTTCTGTCGGGACAATTCAGTGACCCGATCGAGGTGGTTGCTTTCAACACGCTGGAGCACTGGAGCGACGATTTGTCCAAGGACATTGCGAGAGAAATCCGCTGTCGTTGCGACATCGACGGGTATGATGTGCCTGTGTACCTGGACGAATTCCTGGGCAGAACCTCTGCCTGATCCAGCGGTTGAAAAATTGGTTAGGCGGGCAGGAAAATGAACTGGGTTTACTGGAATACGTTTTGGACGCTGGCCGGCAGCTTGGTCTGGTTCATGACCATCGTGTCGCACCCCGACGCGGTCGTCGTCGATCGACATTATCCTACGCGGCCTCGATAACTCGGCGGCCGGTCTCAGTTTACGCTCGGGCTGCGGCCGATATCAGCGCCATGAAAGCCTCGCGGAGCTGCCGCTTCATCACCTTGCCATTGGCGTTGCGCGGCAACGGCTCCATCCGCACATCCATGGTTTCCGGCACCTTGTAATCGGACAGCCGCTCGGCGCACCAGGCGCGCAGCACCTCGGCCCCGACCGCGTTGCGGGTCACGACGACCGCGTGCACGCGCTCACCCAGCACCGGGCACGGTTTGGCGATGATCGCGCTCTCGACCACGTCAGGATGGCCTGAAAGCACCGACTCGACCTCCGCGGAATAGATCTTCAGGCCGCCGCGATTGATCATGTCCTTCTGGCGATCGAACACGCGGACGAAATTCTCGGCATCGATCGCGCCGAGATCGCCGGAATGCCAGAAGCCGGCCGTAAAACTCTCGGCGGTGGCCTTCGGGTTGTTCCAGTAGCCCTTGATGACCGAGCCGCCGTAAATCCAGATTTCGCCGATCTCGCCGCGCGGCAGCTCACGGCCCTCGGCATCCATGACGACGATCTGCGCGCCCGGACAGGGCAGACCGACGCTGTCGATATGGCTGGCGGTCAGTTCGCCGGGCATCATGGTCGAGGGCGACGTGGTCTCGGTCGCGCCATAGCAATTCATCAGCTTCAGGCCGGGAATCCTTGGCATCCAGCCTTTCGATCGTGGCGATCGGCATCGGCGCGCCGCCGAAGCCGCCGATCCGCCAGCTCGACAGATCATAGCTGTCAAAATCCGGCTGCAGCAGGCAGAGATTATACATCGCCGGCACCATCACGGTGTAGGTGACGCGCTCGCGCGCCGCCATCTTCAGATATTCGCCAGCCTTGAACTCCGCCATGACGATCAGCGCGCCGCCGCAACGGACCATGGTCATGATGTTGGCGACCACGCCGGTGACGTGCCCGAGCGGCACCGCGGCGATCGATCGATCGGCCTCGGTCAACTTCAGGCACGATACGAACACCATCGCCGAATGAATGATGTTGCAATGGGCGAGCATCGCGCCCTTGGGCCGGCCTGTCGTGCCCGAGGTGTAGAGGATCATGGCGGTGTCTTCTTCGCCGACCTCGACCGGTGCCGCCAGCGGCGCGTGATCGGCCAGATCCGAAAAGCGCGAGAGTTTCGGATCGTCATCGACCGCGATCCGGTGCGTGACTTCAGGGATGTCGCCCGCATCGGGCACGCGGGCGGCCAGCGTGGCCTCGTGGATCAGGAGCCGCGCGCCGCAATCGGTCAGCACATAGGCGATTTCGGGCTTTTGCTGGCGGGTCGAAAGCAGCACCGTCACCAGCCCGGCATGGGCCGCGGCCAGCATCGTCAGCACGAATTCGATCCGGTTGCCGAGCAGCACCGCGACGCGGTCGCCGCGCTTGAGGCCGAACTTTCCGAAGCCCGCCGCGATCTGCGCAGACTGCTGCGCGACTTCGCGCCAGGTCATTCGCCTGTCACCGCAGACCAGCGCTTCGCCGTCCGGGTTTCGCGCGACGGCTTCGGCCACCATCGCCGGGATGCTCTTGGGACGCTCGCAAAAAGCCGGAACGATACGGTCGCCGAAGCGGGGCTCGAGCCGCATTGGTGGAATGCCGTGCTGCGACCAGTCCATGGCAGCCTCGTCAGCTCTTCTTCATCTCGTAGACGTGCTCAGGCCCCGGGAAAGCGCGCGAGCGCACGTCGCTGGCGTAGCCCTGGATCGCCGCTTCGATCGCGGGGCCGAGATCGCCGTAGCGGCGAACGAATTTCGGCGTCCGCGGCGACAGGCCCAGCATGTCCTCCAGCACCAGCACCTGCCCGTCGCAGGCTGCGCTGGCGCCAATGCCGATGGTCGGAATGGCGATGGTCTGCGTGATCTTGCGCGCCAGCGGCTCGGCGACCGCCTCGACCACGACCGAGAAAGCCCCGGCATCCGAGATCGCCTGGGCATCCCTCAGGATCGGGTCCCAACTGCCCTCGTCGCGACCCTGCGCGCGAAACGAACCGAGCGTGTTGATCGATTGCGGCGTCAATCCGATATGGCCCATCACAGGCACGCCGCGCTCGGACAGGAACGCCACCGTCTCAGCCATCCGCGCGCCGCCCTCGAGCTTCACCGCGCCGCAATGGGTTTCCTTCAATATCCGCACCGCGGAATGAAACGCCTGCTCCTTCGAGGCCTCATAGGAGCCGAACGGCATGTCCACCACGACCAGGGCATGCTTCGAACCGCGCATCACCGCATGTCCCTGCAGGATCATCATGTCCAGCGTCACCGGCACGGTGGTCTCGAAACCATGCATGACATTGCCGAGGGAATCGCCGACCAGGATGACGTCGCAGTGGCGGTCCACCAGCGCTGCGGTATGCGCGTGGTAGGACGTCAGCATCACGATCGGCTCGCCGTTCTTGCGCGCGCGGATATCCGGCGCAGTTTTGCGCTTGATGGCAGACTGAACCGACATGCTAGGCTCCAACCACGGGGACACCGATCACGACCGGGTGGAACGCGAATGCCAGCGCCAGATAGGCGACGAGGCCGACCGCGATCGCGATCAGGTCGTTGCCGGGACCACCGACGGGGATCGGCGGCGCGCCCGCGTCGGAACGGGATTTCAGCGAAATGCGGTCATATACCGCCCAGGCGAGAAACGAGCCGAACAGGATGATCGAGCCGAGATCGCCGTTGGCGAGCAGATGCGCCGCCGCCCACAGCTTGATGCCCGTCAGCATCGGATGCTTCAGCGTCGTATAGATCCGGCCGCGGATGTAGGAAGCGACCACCATGATGACCGCGGGCAGCATCAGGGCCACCGTGATGTGCTTGAGGAAGGTCGGCGGGTTCCAGACGTTGTACCAGCCTGTCGCGCGATAAAGCGCAAAACCCCAGATGATCAGCGCCAGGCCGCCGAACGAGGCCAGCGTATAGCCGATCTTGTAGCCGCCCTCGCCCGTCGCGGCGATCACCTGCGCGCGCAGCTTGCGCTGGGTGGTGAGCGTGTGAACGCCGAGGAACAGGATCAGGCCAAGGATCAACACCAGCAGTCCCATGACGTCCTCCCGTTGCCTACGCGGCCCGTTCTGGTCAATCGCGTATCATTTTAGGGGCTTGGTGCGCAATGCGTCACACGGACGGCGTCACGGCTTCTCCGCCTGCTTTGCCGGATCGCGGTTGTCGACGTAGCGGATCGCGATCGGCCGCCCGGCCAGCGCACCGCCCAGTCCCGACGTGAGCTTGAGCGGCGTGCAGCCTGCGAGCGAGGCGTTGATCGCTTTCAGATAGGCCGCGCGGGTATCCGCCGGGGCGCCGGCCGTGGCATAGGTCACGCGCGGGGTGGCGATGATCTCGCCCGATCGCTTGAAGCTGAAGCGAACCGACATCTGCATGCCCGGCCGCGCGATGTCGGAAGGCGGCGGCGACCAGCAGGACCGCAACGCCGCAAACAGGTCGCCGATGGTGTCGAGATCGTGGTCCGGCTTGCGGTATTTCGCGGCCTGGTCCTGCGGCGGCACGCTTTCGATCGTGAGTTGCAGGTTCTGGCCGTACGGATAGTCGATCTCCGGAATGCACGGCCCGTCGTTGAACACGCTGCAAAACGACGGCGTGCACGGCTGGCCGTCGAGCACGCTGCAGGGCGCATGCGAAAACGGCGTCGCGTCAATCTGCCGCCGCGACTGGGCATCGGCGGCGCTGATCCCGACGAACAGGCCGATCAGACAGACGATGATGCACCGAAACATGCAGCGGGGTCCTCATGGCGACCCAACCAAGCTGGTGCGTGTATTGGTCCGCATCAAGGCTGATGGCGTTCACATCCCTGCGTTCATGGCGGACAGTTCCGCAATCAGGGCCTTCTCGCTGGGCTGGTCGAGGACGCCGGCCGTATAGAGCGAGATGCCGCCATACAGCGTGATGTAGACCTTCATCACCGCGCGGCGGCGTTCGGCCGGGCTCTCGATGTCCTGGCAGAATATCCGCATGGCCTGGGTGATGACTTTGTGGACCGCGGCCTGCAGCGGCGGGTTGTGCTTCATGGTCGCGTGCGGGCGGCTGGTCATGAGGGCGTAGAGTGCGCGATTGGCCAGTGCGAAACGGACATATTTCGCGGTGTAGTCCTGCGGCGTTTCTGCCTTGACGAGGATGGCGGCGAGCCGCGTGTAGGCCTCGGTCGCCACCGCGTCGAGCAGCGCCTCGCGGTCGGCGAAATGATTGTACAGCGAGCGATGCGCGACGCCGACGGCCTCCGCGACCTCGCGCAGGCTCAACTGCTCATGACCGGCCGCGGCCACCAGACGGGTGGCGGCCTTCAGCGCGGCGGATTTCAGATTGCCATGGCGATAGGTCGCCCGGCGCGGCTTTGCGGTCATGCCTCCTTCATACAAAGGCACGGGACGCAACGCCACCACCGGACGCGCCGAAGTTCATCTCAGGCCGATGCCCGCCGGGCAACACGATCCTCGCCATATTGCGGCGTAATGTCCTCATCGATCATGCCGCGGATCATCTTGATCACAGCTCCCCTCGCCCGCGCCTTGGTGGCGGCGTGAGCGGCCATGTTGAGGGTGGCGAGCTTTTGCGCGGTCTCCTCGGCGCTGCGCTCCAGCGCGTCCGCCGGCACGACGCGGTCAAAGAAGCCGGCGGTGACCGCTTCGGTGGGGCCGAACATTTCCGCCGTCATCACCACCCTGCTGAAATAGGCTGGCGTCAGCCGCTGCCGCGCAATCTCGATCGCAAAGCGCGGCACGGTCAGTCCGATCGCGACCTCGTTCATGCCGATCCGATAGTCACCCTCGGCGGCGATGCGATGGTCGCTCGACATGATGAGGAAGGCGCCCATCGGATAGGCGTTGCCCTGGCAAGCCGCCACGACGGGCGTCGGAAACGACAGGATGCGCAGCGCCAGTTCGGCGCCCGCTTTCAGCATCAGATACTGCTCCTCGGCACTGCCCTTGGCGAACACGTTGAGGTCGAATCCCCCTGAAAAATGCTTGCCGCGCGCCTTCAGGATCACGACGGCCTTGTCTTTTTCCGCCTGGTCGAACGCCGCGTGCAGGGCGTTGAGCATCGCAAGCGACATCACATTGGCCTTGCCGTCGTCGATCACGATGGTGCCGACCGGGCCGGAACGGGAATAGGTCGCGAGATCGGTCATGGCTTGTTTGCCTCCCTGTTTCCATAAGCATCCAGTGGATACTTTAACGGATACCGGTCCGGTGCAAGTGATTTGAGTTTTCGCGAGGTGCATGCCGGCATCCACTGGATGCATAAGTGGGCAACGTGACGAATCACACCCGTCATCGCCCGCGAAGGCGGGCGATCCAGTATTCCAGAGACGTCAGTGATTTACGGATAAGCTGCGGCGTACTGGGTCCCCCGCCTTCGCGGGGGACGACGAGACGGGAGAAGCGGCGCCTTACCCCTTCTTCTTCACGTCCTTGACGTTGGAGAAGGTAATTCCCTCGGCCCGCTCGCGGGTATAGCCGAGGTAGAATTCGTTCTTGGCCATGAACACCGGGTCGCCGTCGACGTCATCGGCGATGCCGGAGCCGTTGGCGGCGATGAAGGCGTCGAGCTTTTTGCGGTCGTCGGACGAGACCCAGCGCGCCAACTGGAATTCCGAGACCTCGAATTCCACCGGCAGCGAATATTCCGCATCGAGGCGCGCTTTCAGCACGTCGAGCTGCAGCGGGCCGACGACGCCGACCAGCGCCGGTGCGCCGTCGCGCGGCCGGAACACCTGCACCACGCCCTCTTCCGACATCTGCTGCAGCGCCTCTTTCAGCTTCTTCGCCTTCATCGCGTCCGTCAGGCGCACGCGGCGGACGATTTCCGGCGCGAAACTGGGAACGCCGACGAAGGTGAGGTCCTCGCCTTCGGTCAGCGTGTCGCCGATCCGAAGCGTGCCATGGTTGGGAATGCCGACGACGTCGCCGGCAAACGCTTCATCGGCCACAGAGCGATCCTGGGCGAAGAAGAATTGCGGCGCCGACAGCGACATGTTCTTGCCGGTGCGGACCAGCTTGGCCTTCATCCCGCGGGTGAGTTTGCCGGAGCACAGCCGCGCAAAGGCGATGCGGTCGCGGTGGTTCGGATCCATATTGGCCTGGATCTTGAACACGAACGCGCTCATGCGCGGCTCGGCGGCCTCGACCTTGCGGAGGTTGCTGTCCTGCGCCCGGGGCGGCGGTGCGAACTTGCCGAGACCTTGCAGCAAATCGCCGACGCCGAAATTGCGCAGCGCGCTGCCGAAATAGACCGGCGTCAGGTGGCCTTCGCGAAAGGCCTCGAGCTCGAACGGCTTGCAGGCTTCCGATACCAGCGCGAGTTCGTCCTTGATCTCGGCGACGTCGAGATTGGCGTTGCGGCCGGCGAGATCGGCGATGTCGATCTGTTGCGCCGCGCCGGTCTTGGCGCCCCCGCCTTCCAGCAAACGCACGCCGCCATCGATGACATCGTAGGTGCCGAGGAAGTCGCGGCCGCGGCCGACCGGCCAGGTCATCGGCGTGGTATCGAGCGCCAGCGTCTTTTCGATCTCGTCCAGGAGGTCGAACGTATCGCGGCTCTCGCGGTCCATCTTGTTGATGAAGGTGATGATCGGAATGTCGCGCAGCCGGCACACCTCGAACAGCTTTCGCGTCCGCGCCTCGATGCCCTTGGCGGCGTCGATCACCATGACGGCGGAATCGACGGCCGTGAGCGTCCGGTAGGTGTCTTCGGAAAAGTCCTCGTGGCCCGGCGTGTCCAGCAGGTTGAACACCAGCCCTTCGAACTCGAACGTCATCACGGATGTGACGACCGAGATGCCGCGCTCGCGCTCGATCTTCATCCAGTCGGAACGGGTATTGCGCCGCTCGCCCTTGGCCTTGACCTGCCCTGCCAGATTGATGGCGCCGCCAAACAGCAGCAGCTTTTCGGTCAGCGTCGTTTTGCCGGCGTCGGGGTGGGAGATGATCGCAAACGTGCGCCGCCGCGCCACTTCATCTGCAAGCGGCGAGCGGGACGGCGATTCGGTGACGGCAATGTCGGACATGAGGCTCGAGCGTTTGGCAGGGAAAACCGGGCTAATCAAGCCTCATTTGGTGGTTGCGGAGGCCGCCGGCCAGCCCCATATCGGCAGCGGAAGGACGACCTTCCAATTTAACAGCTCATCCGCGGGGACGACCCTGCCTGTTCGGAGGGTCGTGATGGCCTGGATCGTGTTGTTCGTCGCCGGCCTCATGGAAATAGGCTGGGCTATAGGCCTCAAATATACCGAGGGTTTCACACGGCTCGTTCCATCCGTCCTGACGCTCGCCTGCATGACCGGCAGCATCCTCCTGCTCGGACTGGCACTGAAATCACTGCCGATCGGAACCGCCTACGCGGTATGGACCGGCATCGGCGCGGTCGGAACGGCCATCCTGGGCATCGCATTGTTCGGCGAACCTGCCACCGCGGCCCGCCTCGCCAGCATCGGACTGATCGTGGCCGGCATTATCGGCCTGAAGCTGGTCACCGCCTGATCAGCGCAGCAACAGTGCCGCCCAATAGGTCAGCGCCGCCACGATGGCGGAAGCCGGAATGGTGATCACCCAGGCATAGACGATCGAGCTCGCCACGTTCCAGCGCACCGCCGAGACCCGCCGCGCCGCGCCGACGCCGACGATGGCGCCGGTAATGGTGTGGGTCGTGGATACGGGAACCCCGAGAAAGGTCGCCATGAACAGGGTCGCCGCCCCGCCGGTTTCCGCGCAAAATCCCTGCATCGGTGTCAGCTTGGTGATCCGCAGCCCCATGGTGCGGACGATCCGCCAGCCGCCCATCAGCGTGCCGAGCCCCATGGCAGCCTGACACGACAGCACCACCCAGAACGGGATATTGAAGTCGCTGCCGATGTGGCCCTGCGAGTACAGCAGCACCGCGATGATGCCCATGGTCTTCTGCGCGTCGTTGCCGCCATGGCCGAGCGAATAGAGCGAGGCCGAGACGAATTGCAGGATCCGAAACGCGCGGTCGACCGCAAACGGCGTCGAGCGTACCGAGAGCCAGGACACGATCGCGACCAGCACCAGCGCCAGCAGAAACCCGACCAGCGGCGACAGCACGATCGCCAGCAGCGTCTTGGACAGGCCGGTCCAGACCGCCGCCGAAATCCCGGCCTTTGCCATGCCGGCGCCGACCAGCCCGCCGATCAGCGCGTGCGAACTGGACGAGGGAATCCCGAGCGCCCAGGTGATCAGGTTCCAGACGATGGCGCCCACCAGCGCCGCGAAGATCACAGTGGCATCGACGACGCTCGGTTCGATGATGCCGGTGCCGATCGTATTGGCGACGTGGAGCCCGAACACCAGGAAGGCGATGAAATTGAAGAAGGCGGCCCAGATCACCGCATATTGCGGGCGCAGCACCCGGGTCGACACGATCGTTGCGATCGAATTGGCGGCGTCGTGCAGCCCGTTGAGGAAGTCGAACAGCAGCGCGACCGCGATCAAGAAGACCAGAACCGGAAGAGCGAGGGTGGCATCCACGTGATGGCCCTGCCCTATATCACTTGCTTGAGCATGATCTCCGCGCAAACGCGTTCCGCGTTTGTCGCGAGGCAAAACCGGTATCCACTTTTCCGGATCATGCTCAGACCTGTTCAATCACGATCGAGTTGATCTCATTGGCGACGTCGTCGAAGCGGTCGGATACTTTCTCAAGATGCTTGTAGATTTCGGCGCCCACCACGAAATCCATCGTGTTGCCGCTTCGATGCTTGAGAAACAGCTCCTTCAACCCGATGTCGTGGAGATCGTCGATCCGGCCCTCCAGCTTTCCGATCTCCTCGGTAATGGCGGTCAGCAACGCGACGTTGTTTCCGATCGCCTGCATCAGCGGCAGCGCGCGGCCGACCAGATTGGCGCATTCGACCAGCAGCGTCCCGATCTCGCGCATCGGCGGCTCGAAAGTGCGGACCTCGAACAGCACCACCGCCTTCGCGGTCTGCTGCATCTGATCGATCGCGTCGTCCATCGCCGTGATCAGGTTCTTGATGTCGCCGCGGTCGAACGGGGTAATGAAAGTGCGTCGGACCGCCGTCAGCACCTCGCGGGTAATGCCGTCGGCGTCATTTTCGAACTGGTTGACGCGCTGGCAGAACACCGGCGTTTCGTCGCCGCCGCGCAGCATGTCCTGCAGCGCCAGCGCCCCCTGCACGACCGTCTGGGCGTGCCGGTCAAACAGGTCAAAAAATCGCTCCTCTTTCGGCAAAAAGGCACGAAACCAGCGCATCAGCATTGGTCAAAATCCATCATTCTGGAGGCCGCCGAGGCAGCCCGTCACAGGGTTGTCATAGACCATTCGAAGGGAAAGCGCGCGACGGTGGGCCCCGGGAACCGGGTCATCCACCGCTTTGTGGGGCCGAAAAAGGCGTCAAAACGAACAGTTTTACAGCGAACGCCGGAAATAATGCGCGATCTCGCCGATCACGCCGCGGCGGAAGGTCAGCACGCAGGCGACGAAGATGACGCCCTGGATCACCGTCACCCACTGCCCGAACCCGGCCAGATATTGCTGCATGGCGATGATGACGAAGGCGCCGACGACCGGGCCAAAGACGGTGCCGAGGCCGCCGACCAGCGTCATCAGCACGATTTCGCCGGACATCGTCCAGTGCACGTCGGTGAGCGAGGCATTCTGCGCCACGAACACCTTTAGCGAACCGGCAAATCCCGCGAGCGTCCCGGAGAGGATAAAGGCGAGAAGCTTGTACTGGTCGGTCTTGTAGCCCAGCGAGATCGCCCGCGGTTCGTTCTCGCGGATCGCCTTCAGCACCTCGCCGAACGGCGAGTTGATGGTGCGGTAGATCAGGAGGAAGCCGCCGAGGAAGCCGGCCAGCACGACGTAGTAAAGCACCGTGGGCTTGGCGAGATTGAAGATCCCGAACAGATAGCCCTGCGGAATGCCCTGGATGCCGTCTTCGCCATGGGTGAACGGCGCCTGCAGATAGATGAAGTAGAGCAGCTGCGACAGCGCCAGCGTGATCATCGAGAAGTAGATGCCCTGCCGGCGGATCGAGATGAAGCCGGTGATGACGGAGAGCGCGGCAGCGCCGGCGACCCGACCAGAATTCCGAGTTCCGGCGACACGCCCCAGACCTTGAGCGCATGCGCCGTGCAATAGCCCGCCGTCCCCAGGAACATCGCGTGGCCGAATGACAGCAGGCCGCCATAGCCGATCAGCAGGTTGAAGGCGCAGGCGAGCAGCGCGAAGCACAGGGCCTGCATCACGAAGAACGGGTAGATGCCGGTCATCGGCACCAGGCCCAGCAGCACCGCCATCGCCGCAAACACGATCATCTCGTCGCGCATCGCGCGCGGCGTTACCGGCAGGGTGTCGTCAGTCAATGCGCTCATGTCAGGCCGCCCGTCCGGTCAGTCCCGCTGGCTTTATCAGCAACACCAGCACCATCAGGACGAACACCACGGTGTTGGAAGCCTCGGGATAAAAATACTTGGTCAGCCCTTCGATCACGCCGAGCGCAAAACCGGTGATGATCGATCCCATGATCGATCCCATGCCGCCGATCACCACCACCGCGAACACGACGATGATCAGGTCGGCGCCCATCAGCGGCCGCACCTGGTTGATCGGCGCCGACAGCACGCCGGCCAGCGCGGCAAGTCCGACGCCGAGCCCGTAGGTCAGCGTGATCATCCGGGGCACGTTGATGCCGAACGCGCGCACCAGGGTCGGATTTTCGGTCGCGGCGCGCAGATTGGCGCCAAGCCGCGTCTTTTCGATCAGGTACCAGGTGGCGATGCACACCACGAGCGAGAAGATGACCACCCAGCCACGATAGACCGGCAGGAACATGAAGCCGAGATTCATGCCGCCCTGCAGGCCGCGCCACTCGCCGATCTGCGGGTAATCGGGGATCGCATAGGGCAGCCCGGACGAGCCGAAATAGTTCTGGAACACGCCCTGCACGATCAGCGCGATGCCGAAGGTCAGCAACAGGCCGTAGAGGTGGTCGAGGCCGGAGAGCCATTGCAGCATGGTCCGCTCCAGGATCATGCCGAAGATGCCGACCACGATGGGCGCGATCAGCAGCGCCCACCAATATCCGATGCCGGTGAGGTTCAGCAGGAAATAGGCGCAGAACGCGCCCATCATGTAGAGCGCGCCATGGGCGAAATTGATGATGTTGAGCATGCCGAAGATCACGGCGAGCCCGAGACTGAGCAGCGCGTAGAACGATCCGTTGATCAGTCCCACCAAGAGCTGGGCGTAAAGAGCTTGCATCGGTTTCGCACTCAATCTCGTTTAGGACGCGGAATCGCGTTGGGACGCGAGAGGAGGCCCGCCGGCACGGCGCCGGCGGGCGATCGTTGTTACTTCTTTACCAGCGGACAGGCGCTTTCCGAAAGCGGCCGGAAGGCCTGGTCGCCCGGGGTGGTTCCGATCAGCTTGTAGTAATCCCACGGTCCCTTGGATTCCGCCGGCTTCTTGACCTCGAACAGGTAGGCCGGATGAATCTTGCGGCCGTCAACGCGGATCGAGCCCTTGCCGAACAGCGCATCGTCGGTCGGCAGTTCCTTCATCTTGGCTACCACCTTGGCGCCGTCATGCGGATTGCCGCTCATCGCCTCAAGCGTCTTGAAATAGTGGACCAGGCCCGAATACACGCCGGCCTGCACCATGGAGGGCATCGCCTTGTTCTTCATGCGCTCGGAGAAGCGCTTGGAAAACGCGCGGGTGCCGTCGTTCAGGTCCCAGTAGAAGGTTTCGGTAAAGCTGAGGCCCTGCGCCACCTTCAGGCCGAGCGAGTGCACGTCGGTGATGAACAGCAGAAGACCGGCCAGCTTCTGGCCGCCGGCGACGATGCCGAATTCGGACGCCTGCTTGATGGTATTCGTGGTGTCGCCGCCGGCGTTCGCCATGCCGATGATCTTGGCCTTGGAAGCCTGCGCCTGCAGCAGGAACGAGGAGAAGTCCGACGAATTCAGGGATGCTTGACGGTGCCGATAACCTTGCCGCCCGACTTCACCACGACCGCCGTCGTGTCGCGCTCGAGCGCGTGGCCGAACGCATAGTCCGCGGTCAGGAAGTACCAGGTGTCGCCGCCGGCTTTCACCAGCGCCTGCCCGGTCAGTTGGCGAGCATGTAGGTGTCATAGACCCAGTGAATCGTGTTGGGCGAGCACTGGGCATTGGTGAGGTCCGACGACGCCGCGCCGGTATTGATCATGACGGAGTTCTTTTCCTTCACCAGATTGTTGACCGCCAGCGCGACGCCGGAGTTCAGCACATCCATGAAGATGTCGACCTTCTCGACGTCGATCCACTGCCGCGCGATGGTGGTGGCGATGTCGGGCTTGTTCTGGTGGTCGGCGGAGATGATGTCGATCTTCCAGCCCTTGGCCGCCAGCCCGGAATCCTCGACTGCCATCTGGGCGGCAAGCGTGGAGCCGGCGCCGCCGAGGTCGGAGTAAAGTCCGGAATTGTCGGTAAGCACGCCGATCTTGACCGTCTTGTCTTGCGCCATGGCGCCGCCGCCTGCGGCAAGCGCGAGCGCGGTGCCGAGGAACAGAGCTGAAATCCGATGTTTCATAGTATCTCCATTAATCCAGAGTGCAGCGATAGTACTGATTAAACGCCGAGATAGGTGTGGAGCTTGTCCATATTGGCCGACAGCTCCGAATTCGCAAAACCGTCGATGACCTTGCCGTGCTCGACGATGTAGTAGCGGTCGGCCACCGTCGAGGCGAAGCGGAAATTCTGCTCGACCAGCAGGATGGTGAAGCCTTCCGACTTCAGCCGCGCAATGGTGTGGCCGATCTGCTGGATGATGACGGGCGCCAGACCCTCGGTCGGCTCGTCCAGCATCAGGAAGCGCGCGCCGGTGCGCAGGATTCTGCGCGATCGCGAGCATCTGCTGCTCGCCGCCGGAAAGCTTGGTGCCCTGGCTGTTGAGGCGCTCCTTCAGGTTCGGAAACAATTCGAAGATCTGATCGAGCGACAGGCCGCCAGGGCGCACGATCGGCGGCAGCAGCAGGTTTTCACGCACGTCGAGGCTTGCGAAAATACCCCGCTCCTCCGGGCAGAAAGCCACGCCCATCCGCGCGATCCTGTCGGACGAGGTGCGCGTGATGTCCTGACCGTTGAAACGGATCGAACCGGTGCGCTTGCCGATGATTCCCATCACCGACTTCAGCGTCGTGGTCTTGCCGGCGCCGTTGCGGCCGAGCAGCGTGACCACCTCGCCGGCCTTCACATTGAAGTTGATGCCGTGAAGGATGTGGGATTCGCCGTACCAGGCCTGCAGGTCGGAGACGGAAAGAATTTCCGCGTCGGCCGGCTTGGCGGCGGCTTCGGCCATTTTCAACTCAGGCATGACCGGCCCCCAAATAGGCTTCCTTGACGCGCTCGTCCTTGGACAGTTCAGCATAATTGCCTTCGGCCAGCACCTGCCCGCGCGTCAGCACCGTGATGATGTCGGACAGGTTGGCGACCACGGAGAGATTATGTTCGACCATCAGGATGGTGTGCTTCGCCGAAATGCGCTTGATCAGGGCTGCGATCTTGTCGATGTCCTCGTGGCCCATGCCGGCCATCGGCTCGTCGAGCAGCATCATCTCGGGATCAAGCGCCAGCGTGGTTGCGATCTCGAGCGCGCGCTTGCGGCCGTAGGGCATCTCGACCGCCGGCGTGGTGGCAAACTCGCTCAGGCCCACGTCGTTCAGCAGTTCATGCGCGCGGCCGTTGAAGCGATCGAGCACGCTCTTGGAACGCCAGAAATCGAACGAAGAGCCGTGCTGGCGCTGCAAGGCGACGCGGACATTCTCCAGCGCCGTCAGGTGCGGAAACACCGCCGAAATCTGGAACGAACGCACCAGCCCGAGGCGGGCCACATCGGCCGGCGCCATCGCGGTGATGTCCTGTCCCTTGTACAGGATCTGGCCTGCCGACGGCCTCAAGAACTTGGTCAGCAGGTTGAAGCAGGTCGTCTTGCCGGCGCCGTTAGGCCCGATCAACGCATGAATGCTGCCGCGGCGCACCTTCAGGGCGACATCACGAACGGCGAAGAAACCCGCAAATTCCTTGGTTAATCCGTGGGTTTCGAGAATGAACTCATCAGCCAAACAAATTTCCCCCGTCAGCCGTCTCCGCGAGTTCGCTCGCGCGCGGCCAATTTTCCCTGTTCGGGCAGGCTCTGCCGGACGTCCTGGAAACCGTCCGAGCCCGCCGCCTCCGGGCCGGAATATGCCGTCAACGGTATGGGTTAGGCAAGGTGGAAAGCTGCCACGGGGAAACCGCGCGTACCGGTTCCGGATGCGCCATAAGTCGAATTGTGCCGACTGCCCGGCCCCGGCTGGGTTGCCGTCCACGATCTTCGCGCCGGCAAGCCAGCGTTAACGGTGTTTTGCTGCAATCAAGCGCTTTCACACAATATTTCTGCCTTCGGCGCATCATCACGCGATTTAGATAGCCAGGAATTACCGCCTTGGAATTTCAAAGCGCCGGACCATCGGTCGTCAAATCCATCAAACAGCGCGACCTGCTGAACACCTGGCTGCGGCTATACGCCCGCGACCAGTCAATACCGCGCATGTCGGAATACCAGCCGGCTCGGATCGAGGACGAACTTCCTGACCTGGTATTCTACACTGTCGATGCCACCACGCAGCCGCCGAGCCTGACCATCCAGAGCGACGGCACGCGGATGTCGACGGCTTATGGGCATACCGGCAAAGGCCGCAATCTCGACGAGTATCTGGGCGCAAGGCTCGCTCCGATCGTGATGCCGGTCTATTATGAATGCATCGCGCGCCGCCTTCCCGCCTATACCATCGCCAATATCGATGACATCTACGGGCGAATCGTCGCCTATGAGCGGCTGCTGCTGCCGTTCTCCGATGACGGCGGCGTCACCCACATCATCGCGTCGCTGAAGACCATCAGCGAGGACGGCGGCTTCGAGATCAGGAACCTGATGCGCGGAAACGACCAGCTGCCGGTGCCGAAGCTACGCACCATCATCGACCGTGATCTCTTTCATCGCGCGCCGGGCCGCATTCCGTCCGGCGACGTGCTGGAATTCGGTTAAGCCGCGATGCAATTCGAAAGTGCCGATCCCTCGGTCGTGAAATCGATCAGGCAGCGCTATCTCCTGAACGAATGGCTGCGCGCGGCCGGCAAGCAGCGAACCATGCCTCCGCCCGGCGACTTTCAGCTGGAGCAGGTCGCCGACGAACTGGTCGACATGATGCACTATGAAGTCGTCGGCCAGGGCGATGGCGCGCGATTTCTAATCACGCATGAAGGCGCCAGGCTCGCCACCACCTACGGCAGCGACCATATCGAGCCCGCGCAGCGAACCAACCGCTATCTCGATGATGCGATCGGCCCCGAACGATATGCCAACGTCGTTGCCTTGTACCGGGCTTGCCTGGCCCGTCGGCGGCCGACCTATTCCATTTCGACGGTACAGGATGCCGACGGCAAGGAGGTATCCTATGAACGGCTGCTGATGCCGTTCGGCAGCGGCGAGGCCGTCCAGCAGATCGTCGGATCCTTCAAGTGCATCAGCATTGAAGGCGGCTTCAAGGTCAGCAACCTCATGGGCCTGAGGCCGAAAGCCGAGCCCGCGATTCTGGTCAGGGCGGTCATCGATCGCGCTTTCGTGCCGGTTTCGGCGGGCTCGCATTCTTCCGACGAAGTTATCGACCTCGATTAGGCTTTTCGCCCGCGCGGCTTCGACGCGACCTCGCTCGCGTAGATGTCCGGCTTGAATCCGACCAGCAATTTGCCGCCGAGATCGAGCACCGGACGCTTGATCATCGAGGGCTGCGCCAGCATCAGCGCCAGCGCCTTGCGTTCGTTGAGGCCTTCCTTGTCGCTGTCGGGCAGCTTCTTGAACGTCGTGCCCGCGCGGTTGAGCAGCGTTTCCCAGCCGAGTTCGTCGGACCATTGCTTGAGCTTGTCCTTGGCGATGCCGGCAAGCTTGTAGTCGTGAAAGCCGTAAGCCACGCCGTGATCGTCGAGCCAGGCGCGCGCCTTCTTCATGGTGTCGCAGTTCTTGATGCCGTAGATGGTGATGGTTTTTGTCATTCCGCCCGCCAAATTGATCCGTTACCGTTTATGCCGCACCCGGCTCGAGGGCTTCACCCAGTTCGATCGGGTTCGCCATCGTCTCGTGCAGCTTGTCCTTGTCAAGTTCGCCTTCCGAGCGGCTGATGACGATGCAGGCAACGCCGTTACCGATGAGATTGGTCAGCGCCCGGCATTCGCTCATGAACTTGTCGATGCCGACAAGGATGGCGATCGACTGGATCGGTATATCAGGCACGATCGAAAGCGTCGCCGCAAGCGTGATGAAGCCCGCCCCCGTGACGCCGGAGGCGCCTTTCGAGGTGATGATGGCAATGCCGAGAATGCCGAGTTCCTGCCAGATCGTCAGGTGGGTGTTGGTCGCCTGCGCCAGGAACAGCGTCGCCAGCGTCATGTAGATATTGGTGCCGTCGAGATTGAAGCTGTAGCCGGTCGGAATGACCAGGCCGACCACCGAGCGCGACGCGCCGAGATGCTCCATCTTCTGCATCATCTGCGGCAGGACGGATTCCGACGATGAGGTGCCGAGCACGATCAGCAGTTCGTCCTTGATATAAAGGATGAAGCGAATGATCGAGAAGCCCGAGAGCCGCGCGATCGAACCAAGGACGATCAACACGAACAGAATGCTGGTCAGATAGAAGGTCGCGATCAGCGCGAACAGATTCCACAGCGAAGTGAGGCCGTAGGCGCCGACGGTGAACGCCATCGCGCCGAAAGCGCCGAGCGGCGCGAGGCGCACAATCATGCGGATGATGCGAAAGAACATCTTCGCGGCCTGATCCACGGCCTGAGAGATCGGCTCGCCGGCCTTGCCCAGAAATGCGATGGCAAAGCCTGACAGGATCGACACCAGCAGGACCTGCAGCAGGTCACCGCGGGCGAGCGCGCCGAAATAGCTGTCGGGAATGATCGCAAGCAGATGCGCGATGATGCCCTCTTCCTTCGCCTTGGTGACGTAAGTCGCAACGGAATTCGGATCGATCGTCGCCGGGTCGATGTTGAAGCCACGGCCGGGCTGAAGGACTTCGCCGACGATGAGGCCGACCGCCAGCGCCACCGTCGAGACGACCTCGAAATAGATCAGCGCCTTCAGCCCGACGCGGCCGACGCGTTTCAGATCGCCCATCGACGAAATGCCGTGCACCACCGTGCAGAAGATCACCGGCGCGATCATCATCTTGATCAGGGCGATGAAGCCGTCGCCGAGCGGCTTCAGTTCCTTGCCGAAATCGGGAAAGAGGCGACCGACCAGGACGCCAAGCGCGATCGCGATCAGGACCTGAACATAGAGGATTTTGTACCAGGGCTGATGACGCGCGGCGGGACGGGCGGTTTCAGTAGCCATGGGATTGCTCCGGGCGGGAGGATCAGCATGGAATAGAGCGAGACGGCATGACAATCAAATTCATGTGGCAGATGCCGTCAGCTTGTATGCGTCGTCGATTTCGCCGCGAGCAGACCGATTTTTTGCAGAGCCCGCCGGCGAATCTATCATAGACTGGCGCATCCTTCTCTGCCGGGACCGACCGATGGAATTCACCGTATTGTTTCTGGCCACGGCTATCGTGATGCTGATCGCCTGGCGCGGTCAGCGTCCACTGGCGCTCGGGCTGTTTGGAGCCGTCCTGATTGCGTGCGTCGCCACCTATCTGCACCACGCGACCGATACGCTGAAACTGTCGTTCTGAGGGACGCATGACCCAGACGCGCGCCATCACGCTGAATGCACTCAGCCTCTACGCGGTGGCGCTGGTGCTGGCGGCGGCCTTCGCGGCGCAGTTCATCCTTCACGAACTGCCCTGCCCGCTCTGCCTGCTGCAGCGCATCCTGTTCGCGGCGCTGGCCGTCGGACCGATCCTCAATATCCGCTTCGGCCCTCGCCCCAGCCACTATGCGATGTCGCTGCTGGCGGCGGTGGCAGGCGCCGTCGCATCGACCCGGCAGGTGCTGCTGCACATCATGCCCGGCGACGCCGGCTATGGTTCGGCGTTGCTCGGCTATCACTATTATACCTGGGCGCTGCTCGGCTTCATCACCGCCATCGTCCTGCTTGCCGCGATCCTGTTGTTCGACCGCCAGTTCGAAGAGGACAAAGCCGTGCTGCCGGCCACCGGCGGCGCCTTCGCGCAAATCGCGGTGTGGCTCGTGATCGCGCTCACGGCGGCCAACGTGGTGACGACGCTGCTGGAATGCGGCTTCGGCGCTTGCGCCGACAATCCTCTTGTGTACGAGCTGCTCAAGCGCGCCGCTTAGGGCCGCTTCGGAATATCGAGCCCGCGCTGCACCGCCGGCCGCGCGAGCCCGCGCTCCAGCCATGCCGGCACCTGCTTCAGCGTATCGAACGCGACGAGATCGCGCGCACCATAGAAGCCGATCAGGTTGCGCACCCAGCCGAGCATGGAAATGTCGGCGATGGTATATTCGTCGTCCATGATCCATTGCCGTCCGGCAAGCCGCGTCTCCACCACGTCCAGCAGGCGCTTCGACTCGGCGACGTAACGTTCGAGCGGGCGCTTGTCGGCAAAATCCTTGCCGGCGAATTTGTGGAAAAAGCCGACCTGCCCGAACATCGGTCCGATCCCGCCCATCTGAAAGTGCAGCCACTGGATAGCCTGGTATCGCCGCGCCGGATCGGCAGGCAGGAGCTTGCCGGTCTTGTCCGCGAGATATTGCAGGATCGCCCCGGACTCGAACAGCGGCAGCGGCTTGCCGCCGGGCCCGTCCGGATCGAGGATGGCCGGGATCTTGCCGTTCGGATTCAGCGACAGGAATTCCGGCGTCTTCTGGTCGTCCTTGTTGAAGTCGACCAGATGCACCTCGTAGGGCAATCCGGTCTCTTCCAGCATGATCGAGACCTTGACGCCGTTCGGCGTCGGCAGCGAATAGAGCTGGAGGCGGTCGGGATGTTTGGCGGGCCAGCGTTTGGTGATCGGGAAGGCGGAAAGATCGGGCATCGAAACTCGTTTTGCATGGTTGTTGTTGCGCGGCTAATGTACGGCTGATGCCGCATATAACAAGGGCCCGCGCCGTTCATGACCGATCAACCGTCTCCGGCGAAGCTTGGCCTCACCGATGACGGAGCTTGCGGTTCACCCGACCATGTTCGCGGCCGATGCGCTGAAGGATCAGGTCGTCGTCGTGACCGGCGGCGCCGGCGGCATCGGGCGGGCGATCACCTGGCTGTTCGCGCGGCTGGGCGCGCATGTCGCCGTGGTCGGGCGCGACGGCGGCAAGCTCGACGCGCTCGTGGCCCAATTGGCGGGCCGCGGTCTCAAGGCATCCGCGCATGTCAGCCGACATCCGGGAGCCCGATGCGGTCAACGCCCTGTTCGACACGATCTGGGCCGCGCATGGCCGCCTCGACAGCCTCATCAACAGCGCCGGCGGACAGTTTCCGCAAGCCGCGATCGATTTTTCGGTGAAGGGCTGGAACGCCGTCATCAACACCAACCTGAACGGCACCTGGTACATGATGCAGGCCGCCGCGCAACACTGGCGCGACCACAAGCATCCCGGCAGCATCGTCAACATCGTGGTCGTGACGACACACGGCCTCTACGGCATAGCCCACACCATCGCGGCGCGAAGCGGCGTGATCGGGCTGTCGCGCGCCGTCGCGGTCGAATGGGCGCCGTTGAACATCCGGGTCAACTGCGTGGCGCCCGGCGCGATCGAAACCGAAGGCTGGAACGTCTATTCGCCAGAGGCCCGCGCCGCCTACCCGCGCTCGAACCCGATGATGCGCGTGGGCTCGCCATGGGACGTCGCGGAGGCCAGCGTCTTCCTCGCCGGGCCATCCGCGAAATTCGTGACCGGCGAGACGCTGACAGTCGACGGCGGCGGCCAGCTCTGGGGCGAAACCTGGACCACGGGCAAGCCGGCGTATTTCGGCGGCGATGACAAGTGACGTGGCGCTCATGACGCGTTATCGCCTTGCCATTTTCGACTTCGACGGCACGCTGGCGGATTCCCTTCCCTGGTTTCGTGCCTCCTTCCAGGACATGATCACGCGGTTCGATCTTGCGCCCGTCCGCGACGACGAAGTGGAAGGGCTGCGCGGTCTGTCCGCGCGCGAAATCATGGCGCGGCTCAACGTCTCCATGTGGCAACTGCCGGCCATCGTCAGCGACATGCGAAAGCGCAAGCTTGCCGCCGCAAGCGAGATATCGCTGTTCTCTGGCATCCCGGCCATGCTGACCGACTTGCAACGCCTCGGCATCAAGACCGCCATCGTCAGTTCCGACAGCGAAGCTTCCGTCCGGCAAGTGCTTGGACCCACCACCAGCCTGATCACCCGCTTCGACTGCGGCGCTGCGCTGTTCGGCAAGCACTGGAAATTTCGGCGTGTCGCACGGAAGCTCGGCGTAAAACCTTCGGAAACGATCTGCATCGGCGACGAGATCCGCGACATCGAAGCCGCGAAGGCCGCCGGCATGGATTCCGGCGCGGTGGCCTGGGGCTACGCACTATCGAGCGCGCTGCAGGCGGCGGGACCGACGCACCTGTTCAATTCGATGGAGGAGATGATGCAGCGGCTCACTATGACGAAATAATACGTCGCGAAATGTCCGCCGGATAACTCCGCTAGTTGCCCGTCATACCCACAGAGGCCATCGTACGAGGTGTTCGTGGCCATTCAAGCTGCGGACGAGTACGAACTCCGTAACTGTCCAGGCGATCGGTTCGATTGGATACTCGTCTACGCCACGCGCGTCATACAACAACGTGACATGTGGCGTGAAATTCGTGTTGGCCAGCCGCCTCAACCCTCTTCGCGTCATCGCGGCGCCGAGCATTTGCCGAAACGACTGCAGCCGAAGCAATCCTTTCTCTCCGATCAGGACGAACGGGCGATTGCCCGACCGCCCCCGAAAGCTTGCCGTACGATCGAACGAGACCTCGAACGGCTCGGTTCGCACCTCCATGGCCGCCTCCCACGCGGCGCAAAGCTGGCCCTCAGGCAATCCGCCGAGAGCGAACAGCGAAATGTGCAGCCGCTCGGGCGCAATGAGCTTCCCGTCGAAATGATGCGCGCGCTTGAGTACGCCAGCCAATTGGTGAATTCGCTCTGCCGTGCCTGCATCGGGAACGGCCGCGAGGAATAATCGGGCACTACTACGGCTTGCAAACTCGTCCATGATAGACTAGAACAAATCATGAACATAACGTTGTAGCAAGGTTAGAATGCAACCGTCTTCGTGAGTTCTCGCAGCCTCACAACACACACCCATAATGCGCCGACGACACCAGCCGGATGTACTTGTCGTGCACCGAGCCCGGCCGTACGGCGGCAATAGAGGCCGGTGCGCGCCAGTCGGCCATGCGGCGGGCGATCTCTTCCGCCGGCACGTCGAGATTCACGGTGCGGGCGCCGGGATCAATCACGATCGTATCGCCGTCGCGTACCGCGGCGATCGGGCCGCCGCGCGCGGCTTCCGGCGAGACGTGGCCGATCAGGATGCCGTGCGAGACGCCGGAGAAGCGGCCGTCGGTGATCAGCGCGACATCCTCGCCGAGGCCCCGCCCCTGCAACTGGATCGTCAGCATCACCATTTCGGGCATGCCGGGTCCGCCGACCGGGCCGACATTGCGCACCACGATCACGTTGCCCGCCACGATCTCGCCGGCGCGGATCGCGGCCATCGTATCGGCCTCGGACTCGAACACGCGCGCGGTGCCGCGGAACTGACCCTTCTCGAGCGCCTTGCCCGACAGCTTGAGCAGACAGCTCTCCGGCGCCAGATTGCCCTTCAGGACGCTGATGTGATTGTTCGCCGGCGCGATCGGCTTCGACACCGGGAAAACGATCTCCTGCGGCGGCATCTGCTCCAGCGTCGGAACATCGGCGAGATTTTCCGCCAGCGTCTTGCCGGTCACCGTCATGACGTCGCCATGCAGAAGGCCCGCGCGCAGCAATTCCTTCATCACGACCGGCACGCCGCCGATCGCATGCAGGCTGCCCATCGCGAACGGGCCATGCGGCTGCAGATTGGCCAGCAGCGGGACGCGCTCGCCGACCTCTTGGATGCGTTCGATCGTGATCGGCACCTGCGCCTCGCGCGCGACCGCGAGCAGATGCAGATACATGTTGGTCGAACCGCCCATCGCATAGACGGTCGTGATCGCATTCTCGAACGCCCGCTCGGTCATGATGTCGCGCGGCCGGATGCCGGCCTCCATCAGCCGGTACAGCGCATCGACCGAGGCGTGCGCCTGCGCGCGGACGTCGGCATGGATGTCGCTGCCGGCGTCGTAATCGGCGGGATGCGAGGCGCCGCGCGGCAGCATCATGCCGATCGATTCCGCGATCGTGCTCATGGTGTTGGCCGTGAACATCGCGCCACAGGTGCCGCTGCCCGGCATCACGTTGCGCTCGACTTCCGATAATTCCTCGCCGGAGATGCGGCCGGACTCGTTTGCGGCGCGGGCTTCGGCGTAATCGAGGATCGTGATGTTGTTGCCCTTGGCGGCCCATGCCCCGAACGAGACGCGGCCCGGCGTGCCGGTGCCGGGATAGAGCACGAGCCCGAAGGCATTGGTGCGCGCCAGCGGCATCAGCGCGGCGCGCACCGGTCTTGTCGCAGCCGGAAATCACGATCATGGCGTCGCCATGATGCGCGTAGTGGCCGATCTCGAAGCAGTCGGCGACGGTGTCGCGCGAGGCGAGGCTGTAGCCCGCCGTCGGCGTGCCCTGCGTCAGGGCATCCGACACCGCCGGCGCGCCGACGATCAGCCCCTGCCCGCCGCGCTCCGCCAGGATACCGACCAGCAGATCGGTGATGGCGCGGACGCGGTTGTTGCAGCGATGGGCATTGGTGTAGGCGCTGGCGATCGTCACCACCGCGTTGGTCTGCGCCGCACGGTCCGGATCGAATCCGGCGGCGCGCAGCTCCACCCGCCCTCGCTTCCAATAGGTGCTGCTGTCTTGCGTCGTCATGGGGTGCTCCAGGTCTTCTGGTTGATCGCGGACCAGGCGTCGGGCCTGATTGGCACTAAACGAATTCAGCCGGTCTTGTTTAGCCAGTCTTGTTTAGCCAGTCTTGCCGTCGTCGAAACTAACAATCACGGCGGCGTTCGCGATGATGATGGAGTCGCTTCCGCTCTCGGCAGGCACTTCCAGTCCGCCCTTGACCGCCGTCACGTTCACGGTGCCGTACGGCAGTTCCTTGGCAACTGCCGCAGTGTCGACCCCGCTCGGGTCCGGCACCGCGACGGTGACCTCGACGAACATGTCGTTGGCGGTCTTGCCCAGCATCCGGAAGAAGCCGAGGCTCGAATGGCGGATGGCGTCCGAGACGGCGCGCTTGGCGGCCTTGGTGGCATCGCGCCCGTGAACGTCGACGCCCATGCCCATTTCGGTAATACAGCGCACGCGTGCCATCGGGCTTCCTCTTGTTGTTGATGCGTTGAATATCGTTCGGCGAAGGTCTGCATTGTCAATCTTCGCTTGCGGCGGCGTCAAGTCACGGCAGACATGCGAATATCTCTCGCTCGGCCACATGCTTCGATCGCGCGCCACTGCTGCTGTCGCATGCGGTTTACAATTTTCTCCATCCGTCGGGTTGACAATCCAAAATTACAGGCGTATCTCCCGCGCCCTTCGCGAGCATTGGGTTCGCGACTGAACATGAGCCGTGTGATGAACCACAGTTGCGGAAAGCTCGTCAGATTATCGAATGGCTATCGGCCAATCGATGACGCACGCCCGGCTCATGGGAGCGATCTCGCGTAAACGAGATCGACAGTCCGCTCTATTCGGACCCTCCTGAGCCAGCCGCTCCGGAGGGTTTTTTGTTGTCCGAAGCAGGCTCATCGAAACATCCCGGCGCAAGCCGGAACGGGAGACCCGGATCCCGGGGCTCGCGCCGGCAGGCGCGTGCCCAGAAGCGCGGGGCCTGTCGGAGGGAACGAGGCGTAAGCCGGATACCGATGGCAGAGCGAACCCCAGGGGGTTCGCGGTAGCGGCGCCGTACGGAGCGCCGCGAATGAAATTTGTTTTCAATCCGGTTTGCCGCCTTGCTGCGGCTAAGCCAACGCTGGTGGTGAAGATTTCGGATACTTCGCTCCATGGAAAGAGCGGGTTCGATTCCCGCCTTTGACACACGCACCGGGATGCGGCCTCGCGAGGGCTTGCACGCGGCCCGGCGCAGTTTTGTTTCCGCAAGAAGCGACGCTGTGTTGTTGTCACTGACGCCGATATCGCCTGTTCCCCAGCGTGCCTTTCAATTGTCGATGCGCGAGCGCATCGGCAAGGCGGTGGTGAAGATGTCTGTTACTTCGGTAGAAGCGCCGAACCGCTAGCGCGGTGCGGAGTCGCGGGTTCGAATCCCGCCGGCAGAAATGCCGTGGCTGAGTATGCTCTTCGGAGCGGCAACAGCATCGTCCGTTCCCCGCCAACTCTCTCCACGGTCCGTGGTGAAGATCGCTGTTACATCGTCTTTGGAACGAGAGGTCGCGGGTTCGAATCCCGCCCGGCGTCATGTGCGCCGGTAGCTCAGTGGCAGAGCGCTTCCCGGCCGGCAGGGTAAGCTGCCGGTTGGGGTCTCAGCAATCGCCTGTTCCCGGATCGTGGTTTCCAAAACGCCGGTGGTGAAGAGTTCTGTTACTTCGCACTCACAAGGTCGAAGGTTCGATTCCTTCCGGACGGCAAGTCCGTAGCTCAGAGGCAGAGCATGTGAACAACGCCCGCAAGGGCAGTCCAGACTCGCCTGTTCCCCGGCGCCCTTTTTCCGATCAATCATCAACCCAAGAGGAGGCCGTCATGGTCAGACTGAACAAGATCGTTCGCGCTCTCACCTTCGAGGGCGCGCGGGCAAGCGCTTCACGCCCGAAATGGCGCTGAAGCGTGCGCTGATGAACTGCCTCCTGTGGGAGAACCAGTTCTACGAGGACGGCGTTGCGATTGCCGAGCGCATCAAGGCGCTGGTGCCGCAGGTCGAGCCCGCGCGCGTGGCGGCGCTCGCGATCGAGGCGCGCGAGGTGATGAAGCTTCGGCATGCGCCGCTGCTGGTGGTGCGCGAGATGGCGCGGCACGAGAAGCATCGCGTGCTGGTGGCCGATACGCTGGCCCGCATGATCCAGCGCCCCGACGAGATGACGGAGCTGCTTGCGATCTACTGGGCGGATGCGCTCGGCCCGATGCAGCAGCGCAAGCGTCAGCCCGTCTCGGCGCAGGTCAAGAAGGGGCTTGCGCGCGCGCTCACCAAGTTCGACGCCTATCAGCTCGCGAAGTACGACCGCGACGGCGCGGTGCGCATCAGGGACGTCCTGTTCCTGGTCCACGCCAAGCCGAAGGACGCGGACCAGGAGAAGGTGTGGAAGCAGCTCGTCGACGGCGAACTGGCTTCTCCCGACACCTGGGAGGTTTCGCTCTCGTCCGGCAAGGACAAGCGCGCGACCTTCGAGCGGCTGATGGCCGAGAACAGGCTGGGCGGGCTTGCGCTGCTCCGCAATCTGCGCCTGATGCAGAAGGCGGAGGTGCCGCGCAGGACGATTGCCGAGGCCATCGAGGCGATGCGGACGGACCGCATCCTTCCCTACCGCTTCATCACGGCGGCGCGGTATGCGCCGGATTTCGAGCCCGAGCTCGAATCCGCGATGCTGAAGTCGATCAAGGGTTACGCGCGGCTTCCGGGCCGCACGCGGCTTCTGATCGACGTGTCGGGATCGATGTTCTACCCGCTGTCGGCGCAGTCCGAGATGACCCGCGCCGAAGCGGCCTGCGGTCTGGCGATCCTCGCCCGCGAGGTTTGCGACGAGGTGGAGATCTTCACGTTCAGCAATGAGGTCGTGAAGGTCCCGCCGCGCCGCGGCTTCGCGCTGCGCGACAAGGTCGTCGGCTCGCAGCCGCACGGCGGGACGTATCTCGGCAAGGCCGTCAGCGAGATCGACCGCAAGGGCGATCGCCTGATCGTCTTCACCGACGAGCAGAGCCACGACACGGTGCCCGATCCCAAGGGCCGCGGCTACATGGTGAATGTGGCCTCGTACCAGCACGGTGTCGGGTACGATGCGTGGACGCGTGTGCACGGCTTCTCCGAAGCCGTGATCGCGTGGATCGCGGCTTCGGAAGAGACGAAGCATTGATCCGCAAGCAAAAATGGGTCCGGGCACACGTGCCCGGACCTACGCCTCGGGGCAAGATCGAACGGGGTCACTCACTTCGCCACGCCGAGATCAGCTTGAGCCAAGGCGTCGAATGGAAGGCGCTCATCAGCAAGTACATCGGGACCATCCCGCCCACCGGCGATGCGTTCGCAGCCGAACAAAGGCTATCCAGCGGGCCGCTACCTACAACCGCAGTAAGCAGCGCCATGATCGCGAAGGTCGGCGCGGCCGCGAGCGATAGCCATTTGACTATGCCGCGTGCGACCGCAGCGCCCTCGTCACCACACCTCACAGCGCCGGTCGAGTTGCTGTGACAGGCCTGGCTCACGGCTTCGCGCCCGCCTGCTTGTTACGGAACGCGGCCTCTCCGGCGTCCGACACCTCGACCCACCTCTTGTCGGGCGCGGCGCCTTCGACGTAGCTGTCGTGCCAGTTCCACCACTTGTAGGTCGGAGTCTGCGGATAACCTTTGGGAGAATCCTCCCATTCCTCCTGGCGCCCGAGCGGCGTGATGTCGAGATAATTCCAGGTGCCGCCCATCTGCTCGTCGCCGCGGTTGTTGATGAAGTAGGTACGGAAAATCTTGTCACCGTCGCGGAAGAACACGTTGGTGCCGTGCCATTCGCCGACGTCGAAGTCAGCGTCGAAGCTGTCGGTGACGGTGTACCAGGGGATCATCTCCCATCCCATTCGCGCCTTCTGGCGCGCGATGTCCGCCTGCGGCGCGCGCGAGACGAATACGAGCGTGGTGTCGCGCGCGTTGAGATGGGCGAGATGAGCCACCTGGTCGGCCACCATCGAGCAGCCGCGGCAGGCATGCTCGGGCCAGCCGAATACGCCGGGCTCGTAGAAGGCGCGGTAGACGATCAGCTGATGGCGGCCTTCGAACAGGTCGCGCAAGCTTGCCTTGCCCTTGGGTCCCTCGAATTCATACTTCTTCTCCACGGCCAGCCACGGCATCCGCCGGCGCTCGGCGGCCAGTGCGTCACGGGCGTGGGTCAAGTCCTTCTCCTTCACGAGCAGTTGCTGGCGCGCAGCTTCCCACTCCTGCGCTGAAACGGCATGAATTTGCATAGCTAACCTCCTGTTTGTTGGGACGGTTGTTGCGGTTGCGGCGACCATTCAGGCCGGCAGCCGGCGGTCGTATTCCTGCTGCAGCCGGGCCCAGCCATCCCAGAATGGCGCCGGTTCCTTGTCGCTGGCGCGGGCGACCAGGATGTCGAGATGCATATGCCAGCCGGCGCTGACCTTGAGCATGGTCGAGCGATCGGGCAGACGCCGATGGGTCACGGTGAGCAGCACGCCCGAGCCCTTCGGCTCCAGTTCGAACGTCACGTCGCCGCTGTTGTTCCAGGCGATTGAAAGCTTGCGGAGCGGATCGAGCTCGGTGATCCGGCTCTGCATCCGATGCTCTTCGGGAAAATCTGCCGGCCGCTTGCTCGGGGGATCGTTGAGCTCGTCGTTGCGCCAGACAAACTCGACGGGCGCGCCAACCTTCATTTCCATCGCGCCCGCCGCCAGCCACTTGCTGCGCAGGTCGCTGTCGGTGAGATAGGCCCAGATGCGTTCGATCGGACCGGGTAGCAGCCGCTGTATCCTGAGCGTCGTCGGCTCGATCAACTCACCATAGGCATCGGGCCTTGTCGTTGAATTCATCGTTCTACTCCTTCACCTTTTTCGCCTTCGCCTTGTCGTCTTCAAGCAGCAGGGCTTCCAGCGCGTCGAGCTTTGCATTCCAGAAACGCTCGTAACGCCGGAGCCACGCATTTGCTTCCGCCAGCCGCGCCGCTTCGAGGCGGCACAGATGGGTGCGGCCGCGGATCGTGCGCTTCACCAGCCCGGCATTCTCCAGCACCCGCACATGTTTCGACGCGCCGGCGAAGCTCATGTGGAACGGCGTCGCCAGTTCCCCGATCGTGAGCTCGCGCTCGGCCAGATGACCAAGCATCGCCCGGCGCGTTGGGTCCGCCAGCGCGTGGAAAACAGCATCGAGATGCGTCGAATACTCAACCATGTGGTTTAGTATAGGTACGCAGCACCGATAGTCAACCGATCGGTTTAACGTTTTCGTGATGGGTTCCGCGTCGCGCTAGCCGTCGGTGTAGACGGCGCAGGGAGATGCGATGCCGCGCAGCGCATGCGTTCCCAGCGGGATCAGCGTCGCGCTCGTCTCGGCGGCGACTGCGCCGGAGATGAGAACGGTGCGGCCGAGCGGCCGGCAGAGCCCTTCGAGCCGGCTGACCAGATTCACCGCTGGACCAATCGCGGTGAAATCCAGCCGGTCGGCCGCGCCGACATTGCCCCACAGAATTTCGCCAAGGTGCAACGCCACGCCGAACGACAGCGGCGGCAGCCCCTGCTCTCGCCGGCTCGTACCGAGATGCGCCATTCCGGCTTTCGCGGAAGCAACCGCGCGCAGCGCGGCGTCGCAGGCGTCGCGCGGCTTCTCGCCGACCGGGAAGATCGCGAGCACGCCGTCGCCGATGAATTTCAACACCTCGCCGCCAAAGGCGTGGACGGCGCCGCCGATGCAGTCGAACCAGCCGCCGAGTGCGGCGATGACGGCAGCGGGAGGCTCGGCCTCGGACAGCGCGGTGAAGCTGCGCAGATCGGCATAGAGCAACACCGCCCGAATGGTCTCGCCGACCTCGCGCCGCAGCGGCCCCGCCAGCACGCGCGCGGCGCTGCGCCGGCCGAGATAGGCCTCGAGCGCGACCGACAGCGTCGCCCGCGCCGAGAGTGCGGCGAGCGGCGCTGCGGCAAAGCGGGCGGCTTCGTGCAATCGATCGGCTTCCGCGTCCGTGAACCGGCGCGGCCCGATCCAGCCGAGCACCGGCCCACCTTCTCCCGCGCCAACGGTGTCTTCATGCACCGCACCATCAGCGAGCCCGGCCAACCAGCCGCGGCCCGCATCGCCGGACGAACTCCCCGCGCCTCCAAATCCCATCGGTGCAAATCCCACCGCCTCGATCACCTCGCCATTTTCGGCCCGCCACAGCCAGGTGCGGCGGGCGATGATCGGGTGCGGCACGGCAAGCGTCAGTGCCCCGCCGGCGAGCGGCATGCCGTCCGCGATCAAGCGCGTGCCGAGTTCGGCGAGGAACCGCTCGGCGCCCGGCGAGGCGCTGGCCGCATCGACCAGCCATGTCAGCGTCGAACTCAGTTGCATGGTCCGACCCTATGGCAGCGACAATTCATTACCATGATCGGCACTTGGTAAATTCCCGCGCCAGCATATGTTGGCACGGTTGCAGCACCCCTTATGCCAATGAGCAGCGAGGTTTCTGATGCCTGAATTGTTCGTGGTCCAGCGCGAGACCCAGATCGCCGCACCGCGCGCCAGCGTCTTCGCCTTCCTGACGGATCCTGAGAAGATCGTGCAATGGATGGGCAGCGAGGCCGTGACGGAGATGCATCCGGGCGGGCTGTACCTCCTGAAGGGCGTTGGCAGCGCGACGGCGCGCGGCACATTCCGCGAGGTGGTGCCGGTGCATCGGCTCGCCTACAGCTTTGGCTGGGAAGGCAATGACGAGGTGCCGCCGGGATCAGGCCTGATCGAGATCGACCTGATCGAACAGGATGGCGGCACGTTGCTGCGCATGACTCATAGCGGGCTTCCCAGCGCCGCTCACCAGGCGAGCCATGCCAAGGGTTGGATCCACTATATCGACAGGCTGACCAAGGTCGCCGCCGGCCAGGATCCCGGGCCGGATCGGGGGCCGAACGGCACCCGCACCGCGTGAGGAAGATATCGGTCAGGGCGCGCATCGCTGGACGATCAGTCCTCTTTCTTCAACACCGTCACGTGGAGACGGCGCCGGATTTCCATCCCCTGCCGCCGGTAGAGCGCGATGGCCGAATGGTTGCTGGTGAAGACGTGCAGGAAGGGAATTTCGCCGCGCGACACAATGTGGCGGGAGATGGCGGATAGCAGCATCTGCCCGTAACCGCGTCCGCGGTGGGACGGGTGCACGCAGACGGCGGTGATCTCGGTGTATCGAGCGGGCTTCATCCGTTCGCCGATCATCGCGGCGAGCTGGCCGTCGACGCGGATGCCGAGAAAGGTGCCGAGTTCATGGGTCCGCGCGTAGAACGGTCCTGGCTTGGTGAGCGCGGTCAGTTCGATCATCGCCGGCACGTCGTCGACACCGAGGGTGACGATATCGACGCCGTTGGCCGGCGTTTCGACCGACGTCCCGATCAACTGCTCGCCGGTGTCGGCCAGTATGACCTTGAATTCGGCGGGCGGCTGCACGGCATTCGGCGTGAACAGCACGGCGATGTCCTGCGGCGACATCAGCGCGCCGAGCGCTGCAAAGCTTTCGGGCGACATGTCTGCGGTCGCTGCGAAGGGCGTGATCTCTGTCGGAAAGCGCCGCGCGCGGGCATCGCCTTCGGCCAACGCCTGTTGCGTGGTCGTGAGCGCGGTCCAGATCGGATAATCGAGGGGATGGCTGGAGCTGTTGTGAACGGACATCGGGCTACTTTCATTCTCACTCAACCGCACGACAACCCTAGCGGTAGTCGCCAAGATCCGCCACCTTCCCGCCCTCCCGGACCTCGGCCGTGTAGCGCCAGATGTCGGGCCGCGAGCCGTCAATATCCGTAAAGCCATAATGGCGCGCGAGTTCGCCGGAGCTGACCGACTTCTGATTCCATCTGCTGCGATCGGGATCGGCAGCGAGCGCGGCCACGGCGCGGCCGACATAGCGCGGCGATTCCGACAGCGCGAAATCGGGCGGCGCCTGGTGCCGGCCGCCTCCTCGCTCCGTCAGCGCCTCGCGCCAGTTCGTTTCGGTGACGCCGAAATTCTCCAGCATCATCTCGGAGCGCAGCCAGCCCGGCGTGATCGCCACCGCCGTCGCCCCGTGCGGCGCCAGCTCATGGCCTTGCGAGAAGGCCAGACGGTTCACGCTCTGCTTGACGAGATCATAGAACACCGAGATCCGGTAATGCTGTGCGTTGTAGTCGGCGGTGCCGTCGGTGACTTCGACGAGCAGGCCGCCGGGCTGCGCGACCAGCAGCGGCAACAGGTAATGCGACGTCACCAGATGCGTCTCGATGCCGAGCCGCAGAATCCGCAAGCCCTTCTTCAGGTCGAGCTTCCAGATCGGCGTATTCCATTCGGCGGGCCCGCCCTTCAGCCGTTCGGCGCCCCAGATGTCGTTGACGAGCACATCGATGCGGCCGTGCTCGTCACGGATACGTTCGGCCAGCGCCGCGACCTGCGCCGGTTCGAGATGGTCGACGGCGATGGCGACGCCCTTGCCGCCGAGTTCGGTCACAAGCTCGGCTGTCTCCTCGATCGTCTCGTGCCGGTCATAGTCGGATCGCGTGGGAGCATCGGCGCGCGTGCTGCTGCGGCCGGTGCAGATCACCGTCGCGCCGGCCTCGCCGAGCGCGGTGGCGATGCCGCGGCCGGCCCCGCGCGTCGCGCCTGCCACGACGGCGATACGTCCGCGAAGCGACCCCTCGTTTGACGCCCCATTCATCGTGACCTCACCCTCACGCGCCGCCGGAGACCGATCGCATCGAAGCGCCGATCGAGCGCAGCGTCACGCCTGCTCCGCCGTCGCCTTGATCAGATTGTCGCGCACCGTGACGACCGTTTCCTGCAGTCGCGCGAACTCGTCGGGCTTCAATCCGGTCGCGGCAACGAGGTTCATGTGCATGCCCTTCTCGCGCAGAAGCCGGCCGGCCTCGGTAAGGCTGACGCGCACCTGCCGTTCGTCCGCGGGATCGCGCTGGCGGCGCAGATAACCCATGGTCTCAAGCTTTTTCAGGACCGGCGTGAGCGTGTTGGATTCCAGGAACATCTTTTCGCCGAGCTCGCTCACCGTCTGGTCGTCCTGTTCCCACAAGGCCACGATCGCGATCCATTGCGGATAGGTCAGGCCGAGATCCTCAAGGCCCTTCCGGTAGGCCCGGCCGAAGGCGAGGTTGGCCGAGTAGATCGCAAAGCACAGGAAATCGCCAAGGCGCCGCTCCCCCGTAGGCGGCTTTGGTTTCTGATTGCCCCTTGAACTGTCTTTGGAATTGTCCCGCGAACCGGTGCTTGAACCGGGTTTGGGAACTTCATTCGCTCTCATTGGGCGCGTCCTTTCCGACACGAACATGTGAAGTCTCGCATCCATATATATCGCATCCGATTAAATCGGAAGGCTTGACTTCAGGACCCGCCGGCGCTTTATAGCCCGCATCCGATTACATCGTACACGATCTAATTACCGGATTGGTGAGGAGATCAGGCGATTTCAGACATTCGTTCGCGCCGCGGAAGAATGTCTGCCGAACAGAGAGTATTCGCGCGGCGATCGAAGCAATCTACCTCTGCACCCGTCAAACGAGAACCACGGCGCGCCGGAAACATTCACGGCCACCACAACAGCAAGGAGAGAACCATGTCAGACCCCAGGGAACGCACCGACACCACCTCCGCCGAAGCCAAGGCCGCGCCGGCGGTCGACCTGAAGCTCGAAATCGTCGTGATCCCGGTCTCCGACGTCGAACGCGCCAAGCAGTTTTATGCAAAACTCGGCTGGCGGCTCGACGCCGATTTCGCCGGGCCGGACGATTACCGCGTGATCCAGTTCACCCCGCCCGGCTCCAACGCCTCGGTGATCTTCGGCAAGAACGTCACCTCTGCCGCGCCCGGCTCCGCGCAGGGCCTGTACCTGGTCGTCTCCGACATCGAGGCCGCCCGTAACGCGTTGCTCGGCCGCGGCATTGCGATCAGTGAAGCGTTTCACGCCGGCGGCGACGTGCATGTTGGTGCGGACGAACCCTATCTGTTTGGGCGGGTCCGGCTGAGCGGCCCGGATCCCGCGCGCGGCAGCTACCGTTCGTATGCCTCGTTCAGCGATCCCGACGGCAATGGCTGGCTGCTGCAGGAAGTCACCGCGCGGTTGCCCGGACGCATCGACGGCAACGGCACCTCGTTCACCTCGTCGGCCGATCTCGCCGCCGCGTTCCGCCGCGCGGCCACCGCCCATGGCGAATACGAGAAGCGCAACGGCGGCAAGCACGATGAGAACTGGCCGGACTGGTACGCCGACTACATCGTCAACGAACAGGCCGGCAAGCAGCAGGCCGCATGAGCCGGCGAAGCGATCATCGTCATCGGCGGCGAGGGTCGCCGGTTGACGGACCTCAAACCTAAGGAACTCAACATGACCACGATGAAGAAGTTTAAAATCGCGGCGATGGCGGCGCTTGTCGCCGCAGCCGTTCTGGCGCCGCTTGGCGCGCAGGCGCAGCAGAGCGGGGTCACGCGGACCGACCTGCAGCGGCACGACCTCAGCACGCCCGGACACGAGGCCATCCAGGTCCGCGTCGACCTCGCGCCCGGCGTGGCGTTCGGCAAGCACACCCATCCCGGCGAGGAAGTGATTTATGTCCTCGAAGGCACGCTCGAATATCAGATCGAGGACAAGCCGCCTGTGACGCTGAAGGCCGGCGACGTGCTCTTCATTCCCGCCGGAACGGTCCATTCGGCCCGAAACCCCGGCAGCGTTACCGGCAGCGAGCTTGCCACCTACATCGTCGAGAAGGGCAAACCGCTCCTCACGCTGGTGAAGTGATAGCGGCGGCCACGAGGAGAATCCGACATGATCGAGATTGCGTTGGCATTTGCGGCCGGCTTGCTGACGGCGGCAGCACCCTGCATCCTGCCGTTGCTGCCGGTCCTGCTGGGCGCGTCCATTGGCCAGCAAGACCGGCGGCGACCGCTCTTCCTCGTGGCCGGTTTCATCCTGACGTTTTCCGGTTTCGCGATCCTGTTCGGCTCGTTCTCGACCGTGCTTGGGTTGTCGCACGACACCTTGCGGAAGGTCTCCATCATCCTGCTCGGCAGCTTTGGCGTTCTGCTGCTGTGGCCGCAGCCGTACGAGTGGCTGATGGCGAGGTTGAGCGGCCTGCTCTCTTTCGCCGACGGCGTCGTCTCGCGCGCCGGATCAGGCAATGCAGGCGGCCTCGTTGTTGGACTGACGCTCGGCGTGCTCTGGACACCGTGCGCCGGGCCGGTGCTCGGCTCCATTCTCACGCTGATCGCAACATCGGAAAACCTGGCACACGCCGCGCTGCTGCTCGTCACATACGCGGTCGGCGCCGGCATTCCGATCCTGCTGATCGCCTATGGCGGACAATACGCGACCACGCAGGTGCGTAAGCTCGCCCCCTACACCCTCGCCTTGCAGCGAACATTTGGTGCGGCGGTGCTGCTCGTCGCGTTGGCCTTCTACACACAATACGACGGCATCGTCGCTGTCTGGCTTTCGGATTTTTATCCGAATCTTCAACTGGGATTATGACAATGCGTAAGCTTCTCGGCCTGATCGTGCTCGTCATCGTTGCCATCCTCGCCATCGCGCAGTTTGGCCCATCCACGCTGCTCAGCGAGGAAACGACGCGGCGTGACTCCCGGCCCGTGCCGGAGTTTTCCGGGATTTCCGCCTGGCTGAATTCGCCGCCGCTGACCATGGAAAGCCTCCACGGCAAGGTCGTGCTGGTTCAGTTCTGGACCTATTCCTGCATCAACTGCCTGCGCACGCTGCCCTACGTCACCAAATGGCACGAGCAATACAAGGACAAAGGTCTTGTCGTGGTCGGCGTGCACACGCCCGAATTCGCCTTCGAGAAGGAGCGCGCCAATGTCGAGACCGCGATCAAGCGCCTGGGCATCCATTATCCGGTGGCGCAGGACAATCAGTATCGCACCTGGCGCGCCTTCGGAAATCAGTACTGGCCGGCCGCGTATCTGATCGACAGGTCGGGCACCATCGTCACGACGCAGTTCGGCGAAGGTGGCTATCAGCAAATGGAAAACGCCATAGCGCGTCTTGTCGGCGAGCACACGCCCACCGCGCAAGCGAGCGATCCGGATCTGAGCGCCGTCGCAACGCCCGAGATGTATCTTGGTTCGGAGAAGAATGATGGCGCCATCGTGGATCAGCAGATCGCCACATCAGGCGAACGGCCTTATGCGCTGCCGGACAGCGTGCCGCAGAACAGGTTCGCGCTCTCCGGCCGCTGGAACGTGACCGGAGACCGCGCCACCTCGTCGGCGGACGGCGACGAAATCGTGCTTCGCTTCAACGCACCCAAGGTCAATCTCGTGGCCGGCAGCGCTTCCCCACAAACATTGTCCGTGATCGTCGACGGCGTGCAGCAACCGCCGGTCACCGTCGATGGAAGCAGGCTTTATTCCCTCTACAGCGGCCCCGGTGGCGAGCACGTGTTGCGCCTGCGCGCGCCCAAAGCCGGCCTAAGCGCCTACAGCCTAACGTTCGGCTGAGCGCGCTCGCGCGACGCAATCCATAGCGGCCGCTGTCGCGCTTTCGTCAGATCGATTTCACCTCACCGCCATCCATGCGAAGCGTCGAGCCGGTCATCCAGCGTGCACCTGACGATACCAGGAATGCCATCAACTCCGCGATTTCCTCCGGCTCGCCATAGCGGGCAATGCCGGCTTCCTTCGGGAAGTTGGCCGTTGCCTCCTCCACCGTCATGTTGTGCAGCGGCGCCCAGTGCTGGAGGTAGGAGCGGCGGCGGCCGGTCATGACAGGACCAGGCAGGACGCTATTCACCTGCACACCATCGGCAATGCCGCGATCGGAGAACGCTTTTGCCAGTGCGACGATGGCGGCATTGATCGTTCCCACGGCTGCGTAAGGCGCCTTCGGGAAGAGCGCCGAGTTGCCCGACATCAGCACCACCGAACCCTTTGTCGCCTTCAGCGCCGGCCACGCGGCAATCGTGAGCCGCCGCGCGCCGTGCAGCTTCAGGGAGAGGCCGCCCTCCCACTGTTCGTCGGTCATCTCGAACAGGTCGATCTGCGGCACGGCGCCGGCAATATTGAGCAGCGCGTCGATGCGGCCAAAGGCGGCCAGCGTCCGATCCACTACCGTCTGCGCCGCCGAGGGCTGGCTCAGATCGGCATCGACGACCAGCGCTTCTGCGCCGGCGGCCCTCACCGCCGTGGCCGTCTCGTCCAGATGCGCGCGGTCCCGCGCCACGAGGACCAGCGCGGAAAAATCGCGCGCGAGGCGGATGGCCGTGGCCCTGCCGATGCCCTGGCTGGCGCCTGTGACGATCGCTGCTGAGTTCGACATTTCCATTCTCCTTCATTCCAAAGCGTAAGTGTCAGTCGTAGACCACGACCATCTTTCCATGGGCCTCATTGACCTCCATGGCGCGATGCGCCTCACGGATCTCGCCGAAGCGGAAGACGCGAACCGGCTTGACGTCGATCCTCCGCGATCGGGCGATGTCAGCGGGGAAGGAAGTCGCGGATGGCAGCCGCGATTTCGGCGGCGTGGGTTTCCAGCGCGAAATGGCCGGTGTCGAAGAAGCGCACCGTGGCGTTTGGAATATCGCGCTTGAACGCTTCGGCGCCGGGCGGCAGGAAGAATGGATCATTCTTGCCCCACACCGCGAGGAAGGGCGGCTTGTGGGTGCGGAAATAATCCTGGAAGGCCGGGTAACGCGCGACGTTGCTCTTGTAGTCGCCGAACAGATCGAGCTGCACTTCATCGGCGCCGGGCCGCGAGAGATAGAAGTTGTCGAGCGAGTAGCCGTCCGGAGACACCCTCGTCGCGTCGGGGACGCCGTGGGTGTATTGCCACACCGTCGTCTCGGGCTTCAGGAAGGCGCGCAGCGCCTCGCGGTTCTTCGGCGATGCGTCTTCCCAGTAGGCCCGGATCGGCGTCCAGCCGTCGCTCAAGCCCTCCTGATAGGCATTGCCGTTCTGGGAGATGATTGCCGTGATCCGCTCCGGATGTTTCGCCGCGATCCGGAAACCAGTCGGCGCACCGTAGTCGAAGACATAGATTGCGAAGCGCTTGAGGCCGATCACTTCGGTGAAGCGATCAATGACATCGGCAATGTGATCGAACGTGTAAGCGAACTTGCCACGCGCCGGCATGTCCGATTGTCCGAAGCCCGGCAGATCGGGCGCCACGAGATGAAAGCGACCGGCGAGATGCGGGATGAGGTCGCGGAACATGTGGCCCGCGCTTGGGAAACCATGAAGCAGCAGCAGCGTCGGCGCATCCGCAGGCCCTGCCTCGCGATAGAAGATCTTCAAGCCGTCGACGTCGGCGGTGCGATAGTTGATGGCAGCCATTGGCTTTCTCCTTCGTTTCGTAACTTTTTAATTGGCCTTAAAGAGGTTACGAGTGGCTCGACGTAACCCGCCTCCCCCAGCGTGGGGCCCTTGCGATTTCAGTGTGAAGCTGGCCGGGCTTATTTTCACTGCTGCAGCGTTTGCCGCGTGGCTACGTCGTGCACGGCATCGCGAATGATCTCCACGACGACGCCGGGGGCAGTGACGATAGGGGTGTGATCGACCTGGTGCGATCGCACGCGCGCCTTCATTCGCGTCGCCATGAAGCGCTGGGTTTCGGGAACAATCATGCGGTCCTCCTCCGCGACAAGAAACCAGGAGGGACGGTCCTTCCACAGCGGCCGGCCGACGGCGACGGTGATGCAGGCCGTCGAAATCGGCCGCTGAACCGCCGCCAGCAGCGTCTGCTCTTCGGCGGCGGCATGCTGCGCGAAGGCGGCGGCGAAAGCCGGCTCAGGCAAGTAGATCAGCCCGTGATCGTCGGGCGCGAGCTTGGGCGCCTGCGGATGCGGCTCAGTGCGATAGAAAACGTCGGCAACCGTTTCGCCCTCGTCCGGAGCAAGAGCAGCCACGTAAACGAGCGCCCTCACCTTCTCGTTCCCTGTGGCCCCGATCACGGCGCCGGCATAGGCGTGGCCGGCGAGAACGACCGGCCCTGTCACGCGCGCGAGCGTTCGTTCGAGCGCCGCGACGTCGTCGCTGAGCGATGTCAGCGGCAGCGGCGCCGCCACCACCTTGATGCCCTCGGCCGCCAGCGAACCGATGACCTTCGTCCAGCTCGATCCATCGGCCCATGCGCCATGGGCAAGAACAACAGTCACATCGCTCGATGACATCGCAGATCTCCTTCGCGGAACCGAATTAGTAACTATCTTGAACGATACATGACGGTTACTACCGTCGAACGTAACTTGTCAACGGCTGTTAAGGCGGTTATGCATGGAACACATTCACGGATGGGTGATGGAAATCGCCGCCAGCGCCCGGACAGGAGATGAGATGGACCAACGCCCTCCAGCGATTTTTGTCGGCGACGCGCTCGGACTGGATTTCCTCAATTCAGTCGCGACGCCGGTCGACACGCCGATCGACTGGATCGATGACGGCGACGGCTTGCTGAACTGGCTGGAACAGGCGCAGCTTGCGCCTGCGGACGCGCTCAAGCGTATTCGGGCAGAGGCTCTCCCCGGCGAGCTCGACAAGGTCGCCGATCAGGCACGAAGCCTGCGCGAGTGGTTCAGAGGCTTTGTGCGCAAGCACAAGGGGCGTCCGCTGACGGCGAAGAGTCTTGCCGAGCTTGAACCACTGAATCGCTTGCTGGAGCGCGATGACTCCTTCCAGCGGGTCGTTCCCGGGCCAAAGGGCGAGAAGAATCCGCTTCAGCTTCAGACGATCCGCCGATGGCGTACGCCCGAAGCCCTGCTCTCCCCGATCGGCGAGGCGCTGGCGCAGCTTGTTTGTACGGAAGACTTCTCAGACGTGAAGGCCTGCGAAGGACCGGCCTGCACGCTTCTCTTTGCCGACCATACGCGCGGCCGGACGCGGCGGTGGTGCAGCATGGCGCTCTGCGGCAATCGCGCGAAGCAAGCTGCTCACCGACACCGGTTGAAGGAGCAGCATTAAACTGCGCATCGAGCGCGCACGAGGCGCCATGCAACACGTTCGCGCTCACGCCGGCACTGGCGCAGCCCGTGCCACCGGCATCGGCCGGAACGTCAGGATGATCAGGAACGCGCCGAGCCCCATGACCCAGGAGCCGATATAGAGCCAAGCGTAGCTGGCAAAGGTGTCGTAGATCAAACCGCCGGCGAGCGGACCCGTCGCCATCCCGAGGCTGCCGGCCATGGCGGTGCCGCCGATCACGGTGCCCATCATCCGCAGCGGAAAGTTTTCGCGCACCAGCACGGCATAGAGCGGCATGGTGCCGGCATAGATGAAGCCGAACAGCGCCGCGACCGCATAGAACGCGGCGAGATCGCGCACGAAGACATAGCCGAGCGCGCCGAACGCCTGCGCCAGCAAGCCGAACACGAGCACGCGCTTGGCGCCGAGCCGGTCGCCGAGCAGGCCGAAGGCGATGCGGCCGCCCATCCCGGCGAGGCCTTCCACGCTGTAGATGGTGACGGCTGCGATCATCGGGATGCCGCAACTGATGGCGTAGCTCACGGTGTGGATGATCGGGCCCGAATGCGTGGCGCAGCAGAAAAAGTTTGTCAGCAGCAGGATGATGAATTGCGGCGAGCGCAGCGCCTGCGCCAGCGTCATGTCCGATTGCGCCGGATCGCCTGATGGCGCCGACGGCCCGGCTTCCAACGCCGGCGCGCGGCGCACCAGGAGCGAGACCGGAATCATGATCGCGGCCACGACGAGCGCCACGATCTGCATCGAGGTCCGCCAGTCATGGTTCGAGACCAGCCAGGCGGCGAGCGGCGACATCGTCATCGGCGCCATGCCCATGCCGGCCGAGACCAGCGACACCGCAAGGCTGCGATGGGTATCGAACCAGCCGGTGACGCAAGCCATCATCGGCGCAAAGATCGCAGCGGTGGCGCCGCCGACCATCAGCCCGAAGACGAACTGAAAGACGACCAGCGATGTCGCAAGGCTCGCAAGCCCGAGGCTCAGCGCCAGCACGACCGAGCCCGTCAGCACCACCGGCAACGGCCCCAGCCGGTCGGACAAGGTGCCCCAGACCATGCTGGTGAAGGCCATGGCGAGAAAGCCGATGGTCATGGCGCTGGATATGCCGGTGACCGACCAGCCGGTATCCCGCGCGATCGGCTGCAAAAACACCGGCAGCGAAAACATGCCGCCGATCGCGACGCAGCCGAGCAAGCCCCCGGCCGCGACGATCACCCAGCGATAGCGAGAAGCGTTCATTCGTCATCTCCAATTCAGCTCTATCTGGGTGGAAGACGAACTGGATTGGCCAAAGGCGACACGCAGATGCTCGAGCCTGCTCACTTTTTTGCGAGCAAAGGTGAGACGGCAGACTTCACGCCCACCTGTTCGCTAGCCGAGTCCCCTTCGAGATGGACGTGGATCTCGTTCCGCCAGGCCGACTGAGGGAGAACCATCACGCCCCAATCCACAATCTGGGGTCGTGCCACTAGACATCCACTCGCCTGCGGCGGATTGACCACGCGCACAACATGTCAGGTTTGCTTTGACACCTCATTAATTCTTCTGAGGCAAAAAGATCGGACAACACCATAGGTTGTGTACCCAGAAGGGAGTAAACAGTCATGCAGATCGGCACCCCGAGCTCTTGGAATTTGACGCTGAGGCTACTTCAACCGCCCGCTCCGCCTCGCTTCGCCTGGCCCAGTGCGACCGCAGAGCAGAACACGGCTGCCACGGGAGCTCCTGCCATCGATCCGGCAGCGGAGAAGACGACAAACAGCATTGGTCTCTCCCCGGTGGTGCAGACGTTCCTGCTCCGTCTTCAGGAACTCGGAATGACACATGTCAGCGGAACCGACAGCCATGACAGGCTTGCAGGGTGGAGCAAGAGCCTTGTTGATGGTGGTGACGGCAACGATACGGTCGATGTCTGGTCGGACAGCGTGGTCGACAGCGGCGCCGGCCACAACTCGATCCGGGCCTGGTCCGGATCCGGCGTCTACGGCGGGGCTGGAAATGACCAGATTGATATCTGGTCGGACAGTGCGGTGGACGGCGGGGATGGCGATGACTCCATACGCGCCTGGTCCAACACGGTCGTGCTCGGCGGCAACGGCAACGATTCCATCGATGCGTGGTCCGACAGTCAGGTCGACGGCGGCGCCGGCAACGACGTGATCAGCGCGTGGGCCAATAGCCGCGTGAGCGGTGGCGAGGGCGATGATTGGATCTCCGCAGCGAGCAACGGCCTGGTCGACGGTGGCTCCGGCAACGACACGCTTACGGTTGTCAACTCTGTCGTCTCTGGCGGCACGGGGGATGACACGATCTATGACAAGCGCGGCTCAACGGTTTTGTTCTCAGCCGGAGACGGCAAGGACACGATTTACGCCGGTGGCGACACCACCATCAGACTGGGAGAGGGATTGACGGCTGACAAGATGCAGGTCGAGGTCTCCGGCAGCACGGCCACGATCTCCTTCGGCGATGGATCAGATCAGATCACGCTCCATATCGGCCATCGCTCTCCCGTGACCGTGGCGTTTGCGGACGGAACGACGACGGAGATCAAAGACAATAGGCCCATGATCCGCCTCGCAGGGGCTCCCGAGGTGCGCCGATCGGCATAGGCCCGCCGCAATGCCCTGCTCAATACCGAATTGCAGGATGCCGTGAAGCGGTTGAACGCACCGCACAGCTCGACTTGATGCGAAGATGTGGTGGATTACGCTCATCGGGCCGCGCTTTGCGCGGACCCGTTGGCCTAATCCACCCTTCGAGCCGAGACTAAAAGATGAGGGATCGATGGGCGGCCACGCCAGCCATGCTTCCGTCTGATACGGCGAGCGCGATTGATCCGGCGGCGCGCGCAACGTCGCCACAGGCGAATACTTTGGGAACTGACGTTTGCTGCTGCTCGTCAACCCCGATGAACTTTCCGAGCGGTCCGTCCTTCAAATCGCAGCCAAGCTGTTCGGCAATCGGTCCTCCCATGGTCCGGCTAAGCGTGAAGATTCCGGAGAATTCAATCGTGCGGCCATGAGCGAGTTCAACGGTCGGGCGCTGACCGAATATCCGCCGGACGCGCCCCTCCTCCACCGAGACGCCCCGCCCGGCCAGAGCTGACCGTTGCGTTTCGTCGGGGATAAAGCTGTCATTGATCAGAAGCGTGGTTGGCCCCCAGTCGGGCAGCATCATCGCATGATGCATGGATAACGCACCGGTGGCCAGGACGCCGATCGGGCCGCGTTCGAGTTCGTAACCGTGACAATAAGGGCAGTGGAAGATCGAAGCGCCCCACCGATCGGCGAGGCCCGGAATGTCAGGCAGGATATCGACGACGCCACCGGCGATAATCAGCCGCTTGCCGTGGAAGGTGTCGTTGTGCGTCTCGACGAAAAACCCCTCCTCCGTTCGCCCCGCCTTTGACGCGGATCCCTTCAGGGTCGCGATAGTGACATAGCGCGCCAACTGGCCTGTCGCTTCGGCGATGATCTCGCCCGGCGCAACGCCATCCCGTCCCAGAAAACCGTGAGAGGCCGATGCGAAGCGGTTGCGCCGCTCCCCCGCATCGATGACCAGCACGGTCCGGCGCGCCCGGCCCAGTTGAAGCGCCGCCGACAGGCCTGCGAAACTGCCGCCAATAATGATGACATCAAACTGCATATTGATCTCCCGTCGCTACTCGTAACTGTTACTAGTACGATATTTGGGAGAAGCGTCAATGAATTTGTCACTGTGTCTGTTGCGATAATGGTCGAAGCGGTCTAGACTGCGGTGACATCAAGCGAGGTACCGCCGTGAGCAAGGACACCCGGCTCGCCCGCGTGGCTCATGTGCTGGTTCACATGAGCTTCAACGAGGGCACAGCAACATCCGAGACGATCGCTGCGATGCTCGACACCAACCCGGTCGTCGTCCGGCGGATCATGGGTGCGCTCCGTGAAGGCGGCTATGTATCCTCCGAGCGGGGGCCGAACGGCGGATGGCGGCTCGAGCGGCCGCTTCACGAGATCACGTTCCTGAATATCTACAAGGCGTTCGAGCCGGGCTCGCCCTTCACGATCGCAACCAGCGACGATCATCCCAAATGCGCTGTCGAACGTTCCGCCAACCGCGCTTTGTCGCTCGCATTGTCCGAAGCCGCGGCTCGCTTCGAGCAAGCGCTTTCGAAAATTACGCTCGACCAGCTGCTGCCTGGCTCGTGGGCGAGTTAGCGAAAGCGTAACCCGCCATCATGTCGATGAGAGGATGTGGTGGATTAGCCTTCCGCCTTCGCTCTTCGAGCTACGGCGGACAGGCCGGTAATCCAGCCTGCGAGTTTGCGAGAAAGGGTTAGGCTGCGGCGATTCAATCGAAATCTCGCATCGAAGCATGGACGTTACTGGCGTCTGAAGATCATGCCGCCGTGATGGAGGGTATGTTCGTCGACGAACTTGCCGTCAGCAGTGAAACCGGTGTCGTCCCAATAGTCGATGTGATTGCCCTTGATCTCATAGCGCCCTTGATAGGCGCTCGTGCGTGTTCCGCGGGCTTCATCGTAGCGACCGTTCGGAAGAAGCTCATGGCGAATGTGGCCGCCATCGGTCACCCACATGCCAACATAGGTATGCTGCGTCATCTCTTTCTCCATGGACTGCCGTTCGGGTTTGCTGCCTGCTGACACCTCGCTTGAAGCGACCGCCATCGAGGGGCCGATGATATAAAGTGAACCCAGCAGCAGGGCAGATATTGTGATCGGTCGATGCTTCATCTCGTTTTTCTCCAGTGATCGGCTGACGTCTTACTGCTGAAGCGCGGGAATGCGCCGCAGGACATCGTCGTAAGGAACGAGGTCGAGGAAGGCCGTTACCTCCGTCGCCTTTCCGTCGTGCATGCGAAAGATCCAGGCATAGCTGTTGCTGTAGCCCTTGCCGTCGCGGGCTACGCCGCTCCCTTCCCACTGAGCGATCACATGATCGCCATCGGCCCAGACCCGTACGGCCGTCGGGCGGACGAAAGTGGACAATCTCGTCGCGAATGGGCGCACCGCCCGCTCCAGGAAGGTCTCGCGACCCTGGAACTCACCGGCGCTGGGACTCGATCCTTTGATCCTCCAGACGACATTCTCGGCGAGCACGTCGTCGAAGAAGGACGTTCCGCCGGCTGACCAGCGATGAAAGGCTTCGGTGACGACTTGCTTGTTGTTATCTTCCGTCGTGCTCGACTGGCCGCAAGGGGCAGCCGTGGTCAGGCTGGAAGCGGTGAACATTGCGGCGCACATGCACCATGCGAGTGCGCGATTTGCCATGACTCTCATAAGCTTCTCCTTTTTCCGCTCTACTTCCCTTTTCCTGGGGGGCAATGAGTCGGCCGGCTCTCGCCGACGCATTGCGTTGACTTACTTTCAATCCTGCCGGGCGACGGATGCGCCGCCGAAGATGAGCTGCTGAACCATGGGACGACCCATGAAGCGGACGGGAAAGATCGGATCCGGCGCGCTCGCCTGATTGAGCCGATCGACATGCTCAGGCGAAAGTGCGACCCCGAGGGCGCCGAGATTGTCTTTCGCCTGGGCCAATGTGCGCGCCCCCATGACAGGCGACGTGACCGCGGGGTTTGCGAGCGTCCAGGCGATCGCGACCTGGGACGGGGTCGCGCCGACGTCCTCGGCTACGGCGCGCACGACATCAGCAACTTCGATCGACCGCTCGTTGAGATGGCCGGACGACGCAATGACACCCTTGCGCGTCGATGAGATGCTTGCGTCGCGCAAGTCCGCGACATCGGACCGGGCGTACTTGCCGGTCAGCACGCCACCGCCAAGCGGCGACCAGGGCAGCACGCCCATACCGAGCGCGGCTGCCATCGGAATGAGTTCGTGCTCGACCGTGCGCTCGATCAGGCTGTACTCGATCTGGAGCGCCACGAAGGGTGACCAGCCGCGCATATCGGCTGACGTCTGCATCTGGGAGATACGCCAGGCCGGCGTATTGCAGATGCCGACGTAGTGGATTTTGCCCGAACGCACGAGATCATCGAGCCCGCGCATCACTTCATCGGGCTGTGTGGTCATGTCCCAGCCGTGCAGGTAGAACAGGTCGATGCGGTCAGTGTTGAGCTGCCGCAGGCTCTGCTCCACCGAACGCAGCATGTTGAGCCGGTGGTTGCCGCCCGAGTTCGGATTGCCCGGCTCGCGCGCCATGGTGAATTTGGTCGCGAGCACGATACGGTTGCGCTTGTCCTTGATGAGCTCGCCGACGATGCGCTCAGAGGCGCCATCGGTGTAGTTCACGGCCGTATCGACGAAGTTGCCGCCGTGATCGACGTAGAGATCGAAAATCCGACGCGCCTCGCCGGCATCCGCGCCCCAGCCCCAGTCCTGGCCAAAGGTCATCGTACCGAGAGCGATTGGGGATACCCGCAGGCCGGAACGGCCGAGCAGACGGTAATGATCGAGAGACTTCATTGCCTGTACCTCCACCTCATGTCGAAGGCAGACGTACGATACGGCGACACGCAAAACAATTTGCCCAATCGTGACCAGCTTGGTAAGTTTTGCTAATCAATGACGGTAGACCTAAATCTTGTTTCCGTTTTCCTGGCGGTTGCAGAAGCGAAGAGCTTTCGCGGCGCTGCCGACCGGCTGGGCGTAACCCGGTCCGCGGTGAGCCAGGCCATTCGACGAATGGAAGACCGGATGGGCGTGGCGCTTATCCAGCGAACGACGCGCAGCGTCAGCCTCACAGAGGCCGGCGTGCAGTTGCACCAGCGTGTCGCGCCGGCCATCGCAGAAGTCGAACTCGCACTCGATACCGCTCAAGACCGGGACGCGAGGCCAACGGGGCAGCTACGGCTCGCTGTTTCCTCGATCGCCGAGCGTTTCATCTGCGGGCCACTGCTTGCGAGTTTTACGCATGCTCATCCGGGTGTGCAGGTCGACATCACCGTGACCGATGAGGAATTCGATATCGTGGCTGAGGGCTATGATGCAGGCGTTCGGCTCGGCGAAGTCATCGAGCAGGACATGATTGCCGTGCCGGTCTCAGGCGATCAGCGCCAGATGGTGGTGGCCGCACCGTCCTACCTGGAGCGTTTCGGAGCGCCATCTCACCCGGCCGAGCTTTCGCAGCACTGCTGCATTGGCTGGCGACCGGCTCCGGAGGTGGCGCCCTATCGCTGGGAGTTCGAGCAAGACGGCCGCGAATTCGACGTCGCGGTAAACCCCAGGATCACGACCAATGACATGTGGGTCATGGTACGGACCGCCTGCGCCGGTGGCGGTCTGACGTTCGGTATGGAGGAGACTTTCAGGCCCTACATTGAGCGGGGCGAGCTGGTGCCGCTTCTGGAGCAGTACTGCCCGCCCTTTAAAGGCTTCTTCCTCTATTTCGCGGACCGTCGCAATCTTCCGTCCAAGCTGCGCGCGCTGATCGACCATGTGCGATATCGCCCGGCGTCAGGCCCGCGAAAGAGATAGTGTTTGAGGCCCGCGTACCGCTGCTTCGCCCTCCCCGTGCGGCGATCGCAACGGTTACTTCTTGCCTTGCGGATGGATCGTCTCGCCGCGCTTGAGCATCGCGACAAAGGCCTCGATCTTCTTTTTCCGTCCGGCTTCGGTTTTCATATTTTGCGTGCGAAAGGCCAGCGCGAAACGGTTCTGCGCACTGAGCTTCGCCAGCATTGCCTTGGCCTTGGGCTCGGCATCGATCGCTGCCTGGAGATCGTCGGGGACCTTCATGTCCTTGCTGTTATAGGCGCGGGCCCAGCGCCCGTCGGCCTTGGCCGTATCGACCTGCTTTAGCCCGTGATCCGTCATCAGGCCTTCCTTGATCAGCCGCGCGACGTTATCGACGTTGATCTGGCTCCAGATGCTTTTCCTGGTGCGCGGCGTGTAGCGCTGCAGAAAGCTTTTGTCATCGAAGCCCTTGCGGAGGCCATCGATCCATCCCCAGCAAAGCACGACGTCGATCGCCTCCTTCGGCGTGATCGATTTCAATCCTGAATCCACCTTGTGGATCTTGATCCAGATCTCGGTTTCCTTGTCATGGTGCTTGCCCAGCCATTTATAGAAACTGTCGGCGTCCTTGAACGGGCGGACTTTATCGGGATTGATTTTGGTGGGTGGCATCAGCAATCCTTGAGGGCTATCGACAATTGCAGAATATCGCCGTGAAGCGCCGACTTGATCCAAGGCGAAACCTTCGATGAGATCCTGCGTCCAGCTTTCGTCACGGGAACGATATGACTTGCGACCCAGTTAACCGAGTCCACGCCGCAATACGATGAAACTTTTCTGTTTCGGGAGATCGCCATGGCCATCCACTTCAATCATACGATCCTTTCGACCCACGACAGCAAGGCATCGGCAACATTCCTGGCCGAGATTCTCGGTCTCCCGGCCCCACGGCAGTGGGGGCCGTTTTACATGGTCACCACCGAAAACGGCGCCAACCTCGACTACATGAACATCGAGGGCGACATTATTCCGCAGCACTATGCGTTTCTGACCAGCGAAAGCGAGTTCGACGAGATCTTCGGCAGGGTCCGGGAACGGGAGCTTCCCTACTGGGCCGACCCTGGACAAACTCAATTGGGCAAGATCAACCATCACGACGGCGGGCGCGGCATCTATTTCAAGGAGCGGAACGGGCATCTCCTTGAAATTATTACCCGCGAGTACGGCACCGGCGGCTGGAATCCCTGAGCGGCGTACCCGCGGCCAGCGCGCTTCACCGGCGCGCCAGATGCTTCTCATAACGCCAGATTTCGAGATCAAAGGGGCCATCGACGGTGTCGAGGCGGTTGACCACCGTTTTGGCGAGATGCCATCCGCTCTTCTCGTAGAATCTGGCCGCACGCGCGTTGCCGATCGCGCAGGCGAGCCACGCCGTCTCCACGCCGCGCGCCGACAATTGCGCTTCCGCATCCGCCATCAGCGCAGCGGCTACTCCAGCGCCGCGGGCTTCCGACGCCACGTAGAACTGATAGAGTTCGTCGCCCTTCAGCATCGCGAACCCCAATGGAGCGCCTTGCGGCCCGATGACCCGCACATCGGCGAGCGCGGCGGCCATACGTTCGGCAAAGCTCTCGCGCGTACGTGCGCGCGCCAGCGTCGCCGGCAGGATCGCGGCATGGGCATCCTGCCAGCCGTCATACCAGAGGCGCGCGAGCGCGCCGGTCTCGGAGGGGTCGGGCGGCCTTGTTGTCATCGCAGCATCATACACCATCACCGAGCTGCTTGGTCTAGACGCCTCATCATGATACGCGTCGCGGCACGCGTGGTCGGGTGGCGAAAGCGTAACCCGCCATCCCGAGCACAACTCGACGAGAGGAGTGGTGGATTACGCCGGCCCGATCCAGCCTGCGATTGCCGGCAACGGCTTGGCGCATTCACCGACATACGACGACAGATCACATGACCATCCGCCCCATCGTTCGTTATCCCGACCCTCGGCTTGCGCTCCCGGCGCAGCCCGTGACCGTGTTTGACGATGCGCTGCGCGAGCTTGCGAGCGACCTCCTCGAGACCATGCACGCCGCGCCGGGGATCGGGATCACCGCACCGCATATCGGCGTCTCCCTGCGGGTCGTGGTGCTCGACCTCGACGTGACCGAGGGCGCGCGGACCTATGTCAATCCGGAGATCATCTGGGCTTCGCCCGAGACGATCCTGCATCGGGAAGGCAGCGTCTCGATGCCTGGGGTCAACGACGACATAGAGCGTCATGCGCGGGTCCGGATCAGCTATCAGGACGTCCACGGCAACCTGCAGACCGAGGAAGCGGACGGTCTGCGCGCCGTCTGCCACCAGCACGAGATCGATCAGCTCGACGGCCTGTTCTGGATCAGGCGGCTGTCCCGCCTCAAGCGCGAGCGGCTGATCAAGCGGTTTGAGAAGCTGTCGCGCAGTTAAGATGAATACGCCCCTCCGTTAAGATTACGTCTTAACTAATAATTAAGTATGTCTTTGCGGGCACAAAAGGTCCAGCTTAGCGTCTTAGGAGTGTTGCTCAGTAACCTACCAATGGGTGAGTGCCATGACCTATAGAACGACGTTTATCGCGTCTCTCGGTGTAGTAGCCCTTGTCCTTGCCGCGAGCGAGGCATCGGCCGATCCGGGAGCCGCGCGCGGTGCAGGGGTTGCTTCGTCGCGCCCGGCTTTCCCGTCATTCCCCCGACATCATCATCATCACCGGGGCGGTTTCTTCCCTGCAACCGGCGGCATCGTCTATGGTGCAACGAATGAGGTTCGCGAACCGGTGGTCGAGGCTCCGCCACCAAAGATGTCGGACGATCTCCGTTACACCTGTGTATTGGACATTCCCTGGGACTATGTCCATCGGTGTCCGCAGTTTACGACGCCTCCTCGATAGTTTTCAGGGCACGCGTGCCGGCGTGGAGCATTATCGGTTCTGATTGAATCAGAACCGAACGGGTTCACGCGCCCTGCTCCACCATCGGCCCGATCTTGCGGCCCGAAACGCCCGTTGCGCAGCCAAAGAAATATTTCGAGAATTCCACCTCAAGGCCGTGCTCCCGCAACATGGCCGCGACCTCTGCCGCACTGCCGAAATTGGTGCTGTAGGTGCCGATCATCGAAAAATCCTGCGCGCCGCGAAGCAGGATGCGCTCGACGAGCGGCAAGACCAGCTTGAGATGAAGCAGGTACAGCGGCCGCAGCCACCATCCCTTCGGGTCCGACGCCTCGATCATGGAGAAGACGCCGCCGGGCTTCAGCACGCGCGCGATCAGGGCGGCCAGCCGCGCATGCTGCTCGGGATTGAACGTCTTCAAGCCGAAGGTGGAGATGACGAAGTCCGCGCTCTCCGACGGCAGATCGCTTGCCAGCACGTCATCCTCGATGAATTCGATGCGGTGGGCGCGGTGGGCGTGAAGCCGCTCGATGGCGCGGCGGTGCATGCCGGAGGAGATATCGACGGCGGTGATTGATCCAATATCGTCAAAGCGCTTCAACAGATGCGGCCAGACCTCGCCGGTCCCCGCCATCAGATCGTAGCCGCGCGCGCCGCCGGCCCCAGGCGCCGGCATCGCCGCCACGCATTGCTGCCGCCAGCGCTCGGTGAAACCGAACGAGCAGATCAGGCTGAAGGTGATGTACCGATCCGAGCAGCGATCGAAGACGGCCTTCACGAATTGCGGGTCGTAGATATCGCTCATTGCGGCTGCTTATGCCCCCTGCTCCCACTCGATCGTGGCCCGGCGTATCATAGCTATTGTTTTTCCTTGTGAGGAGGGCCGCCTGCGCCAAGGCCCGGCCGCGCCCCGGTGGCGCAGGCCTGCTCGACGCAGCGGCTGGCGCGGAGGATGTTCTGCTCAGCTGAACATCGGCCCCACGATCTGCAACCCGATCGGCAGACCCTCGACAAATCCGCAAGGCACCGAGGCCGCAGGCTGGCGGGTGAGATTGAACGGCCATGTCAACGGCGTCCAATCGAACCATTGCGGGAAGCGCGTGGCGTCGGGCGTATCGACGCCGGCAGCGAAAGCGGTGATGGGAACGGTCGGCGTCAGCAGGAGATCGTAATCCCGATGGAACGACTGCATCGCCTGGCTCAGCGCGCGCATCTCGGCATAGGCCGCCTGCAACTCACTCGCGGGAATATCCTGGGCTGATATGACCAGCCGCAGCAGGCCCGGATCGAGCGCCGCCAATTGCGCGCCGTCGAAATCACGCACCAATGCGGCATGCGATGCGCCCCAGATCACTTCCAGCGAAGCTTGCGCACCGGAAAGATCGAGAGAAACATTCTGCACGTCAGCACCGGCCTTCACCAGCGCGTCGATGGCCGGCTGCATGCCGGCCACGACGGCAGGCTCAGTGACCGGGAAGCCGAGATCGGGCGACCATGCGATCCGCATGCCCGCCACCCCGCCGTCGAGGCCATCGAGATAATCGATGCCGCGATAGGGAATGGCGAAGGAATCACGCGCGTCCGGCCGCGTGAGCACGTTCAACATCAAGGCGCTGTCCGCGACATCGCGCGACAGGCCGCCATAGACCGCGAGCGTGCCCATCGGTCCCGGAAAATTCGGCACCACGCCGTAGCTCGGCTTCAATCCGAACACGCCGCTGAACGCCGCAGGAATCCGGATCGAGCCGCCGCCATCGCCGCCGGTGGCCAGGGGTACGACGCCGGCCGCCACCAATGCGGCCGAGCCGCCGCTGGAGCCGCCGGGCGTGCGGGAAACATCCCAGGGATTGCGCGTGATGCCGGTCAGCGGGCCGTGCGTGATGCCCTTCCAGCCGAATTCGGGCGTGGATGTCTTGCAGAAGAACACCGCGCCGGCCTCACGCAGGCGGGCGACCCCGGGCGTATCCTCCGTGCTGGGTGCCGCTGCCGTCGCGTGCGAGCCGATGCGCGTCGGCCAGCCGGCGACATGCGCCGTGTCCTTGATCGCGACAGGCACGCCGTCGAGCGGCCCGAGCGGTGTACCGCTGCGCCAACGTTCCGCCGACTCCGCGGCCAGACGCCGCCCCAGCGGTTCATCCAGCAGGCAGATGGCATTGAGAGCCGGATTGACCGTGTGCAGTTGCGCCAGCGTGGCTTCCAGCACATCGACCGGCGACAACTCGCCCTTGGCGAAGCGCCGCGCCATCTCGCGGGCGGAAAGCCAGTTCAACTCGTCAGACATGCCGCCCGATCCAAAAATGTGGTGAAGCCTTCGAACATTGCGTCGAGCATGCCACGACAGGCAGTGGGCTGCAGCCCCTCGACCAGAATGGCAGACCTGCAACCATGTCGCGGTCGAACACGCACAGTTCGTGCGATCGATCTGCAGCTAAGCGCCTTCCCGGGACATTTGGTCATATGGCGCTAATTCGCCGCGCCCGTTTGCCTCGCGCGATCTCGGTCGCCAGCGCGTCGAGCTTCGGTTCCCAGAAGCTCCTGAACCGACCGATCCATGTGTCTACCGCCTGAAGCCCCGCGGCATCCACCGAATAAAGTCGTCTTTGCGCGTCCGCCCGACCGTCTGCAAAGCCGCTTTCGCGCAGCACCTTGAGATGCTGCGACACCGCCGCCTGCGTGATCCCGAACTCGGCCCCGATCGCCTCCACCACTGTCACCGGACGCCATTTCCCGCGGCACCGAGCATTCGGGGATGCGACGGCGCACCGGATCGGAAAGGACTTCGAAGACGTGCATCAGCGCCTTCACCTTGTCGGGTGCATTGAGCGCGGCCGTGAAGCCGAAATTACCGCCCTGGCTGTGCACCACGATGATGCATGGGCATACTTTCTGCACCAGTGCGTCATAGGCCTTCTGCGTGGCAGCGTCATTGGTCGACCAGCGCGGGATGCCCTGCTTGGCGAACTGATCGAACGCCTCGATCGGGAATTGCTCGCCTTCGAACGCCTCGCGTTTGCCGCCGACTTCGTAGCTCGGCCCAATACGGAACAGCTCCCAGGCTTCCTTCTTGGGCCGGAAGAACGGCTCGCTCTTGAAGATCTCCGGATAGCGCGCCCAGGAGGCGCGGCCGCGTTCGACCGCATCCGAGACATAGACGTCATAACCCGCATTGAGGAAGAACTGCTGCCAGCCTGGCTTGCCGTCGGGCTTGGTCTCCCATGTCACGCCCGAGAGGCCGCCGCCATGCCACAACAGCAGCGGCAATTTGGACTTCGGTTGCGCCAGCTTGACGAACTGGACATACATCTGCTCGACCTCGAACTCGCCGTTCGGATCGACCTTGATCGGCGGCGCGCCGGGAGAGAACACGATTTCTTTCGAAGGAAGTCCGTTCAGCGTTTCAGTGTGTCCGCCGACATGGAAGCTGCCGACCTCCTTGACCAGATAGTCGGCCGCGGCTGATGTCGTCGCCATGATGGCCGCCGCCAGTGCGGTTGCGAACCTGCGCATAAAATTCCTCCCTCGGTATCGACGCTTTTTTTGTGCGGCATTGTTATGCCAAGCGTCGGTGCAAGGCAATTTCCGAAGCGACAGAACGCATTCATGATTGGCTGGTCGCCATATTCGGATTCAAACAGCGTGAGGGTATGGGTCCGCATTCTCGCGGCATGAATTGCCCGAGGTTTGCTGATAACTTCCCGCCCTCTTCGCTTAGAGGGCGCAGGGAAGACCGGGTGCTTGCTGCACCCGCGGTCTCGCGTGCGATTTGCGCAAACAAAACGGCACACGAGCATACAGGGCAGCGGGAACATTCCGGCCTTCCCTGCGCAATGGCTTTACGGCTTACTTCGTGCTCTCCCCGGAGAACGGCTCTTTTGCCTCCGTCGCCCGCAGAATACATCCCGCAACTTAGCGCCAGCACCGCGACGCCCGAACCACACGACTTCGCCGTACGCTTCCGGCGCGTACGTCTAGCGCGCCCTCAGCGTCCACCGCATCTCACCGCGCGTTCGTGACGATCGCGAGCGCCCCTCATTCGCCGTGAGACGGGCGGAGTTATCCGACTGATTTGGGTGAGAACGAAAGCAGAATATTTTTGATTCCCGGGCTTGACACGATTTCGGAAAATCAGAAGTGATTTGCCTGCGAGCCAGCGGATCGCGCGTACGCGCGTCGATGACAGGCTCCGCGAAGCAATCCACAGCCTTCCTTGCCGGGCGGCCATGGATTGCTTGGAATAATAGACTTGGGATCCTCAGTCTTCGGCTGGTTTAGTGCCGAGGTAAACCGTAATTCATTCACCGGGACTGTGGCGGTCGAATAGATCATGATGATGTTCCTTCTCGTGAATGTTGCGTGTCGCCCGGCCGTCAGGCCGAGGCCGCGATCTCGGTCGCGAAGTTGCGATAGGAGTGCAGCGGGCGGCCCAGGATTTTGGTCAGACGCTCGACGTCGCCGGCCTCCGGGATCATGCCGTCGCTGACATAGCGCTCGGCCATCAGGCGCATTTCATAGGCCATCCACTTCGGCAGGAAGGTCGCCAGATTCTGCTCGAACCCGGTGGGATCATCGCCGCCATAGGCAACGGGCGGCCCAGGACGTCGGACCAGATCGCGGCCACGTCCGAACCCGTCAGCGTATCGGGGCCGACCAGATTGATGGTTTCGATCGGCAGCTTGCCGGGGGCCTGCTCGCGACGGATCAGCTCGATGGCTGCGACCTCGGCAATGTCGCGGACGTCGACCATGGCGATACCCTTGCTGCCGATCGGCATCGGATAGACGCCGTGGTTGAAGATGACGTCCTTGATCATGAGCTCATTGTCGATGAAGTAGGCCGGACGCAGGATCGTGGCGCTAAAGCCCATCCGTTCGATCATCCGCTCGGCGCCGGACTTCACCGCGAAGTGCGGCACGTTCACGAAGCGATCGCTGTGGATCACCGACAGATAGACGACCCGCTCGACGCCTGCTCGCGCGCAATGTTCAGCGTGATGAGCGCCTGGGTGAATTCGTCTCCCGCCACCGCATTGAGCAGGAACAGCGTGTTCACGCCGGTGAACGCGGTGCGCAGCGCGTCGATATCGAGCAGGTCGCCTTGCACGACCTCCACACCGGCCGGAAAGCTGGCCTTCGAGGGATCGCGGACGAGGACGCGCACGTCGGCGCCGCGCTTGACGAGTTGCTGGACGACTTGGCGGCCGACACGGCCGGTGGCGCCGGTAACGAGGATGGTCATGGGATCACTCCGGTTTGGGGTCAAAAGACACCCCGTAAATGAGTGATCCACATTCGTGCCGATAGACGTTATATTTGGACATACCGTCTCACTGGTGGAACACATGGACCTGCTTGCTCTCGCTGATTTCAATCTTGTCGCCCGACACGGAGGGTTTGGACGCGCCGCACGCGCCGCAGGACGGCCGAAGGCGACCCTGTCGCGCCGGGTCGCCGAACTGGAAGCCGCCCTCGACCTGCGCCTGTTCGAACGTGGCGCGCGCGCGCTGAAGCTCACCGAGGAAGGACGTGCGCTGTTCGAGCGCGCGGGCCGGTTGCTCTCCGAACTCGAAGAGACGGCGGCGGCGATCGCCTCGGGCGGTGAAAGGCCGCGAGGCAGGTTGCGGATCAGCGCCCCACTGCTTTTCTCGCAGACCGCGATGGGCAAGATTGCCGCCGGGTTCGCGCTGAAATATCCGGAAGTGCGGCTCGAGATCTCGACGGAAGATCGTGCCGTCGACATGATCGAGGAGGGGTTTGATCTGGTGATCCGTGTCAATCCGGATCCAGATGATAGCCTGGTCGGCCGACCCTTCCTGCGCGATCGACTGGTGGCCGTGGCAAGCCCCCACCTCGCCCGGCCGGCCGGAGACCACACCGCGCCTGCCGTGGTGCGCTCGGCCGGCGATCGACGGGCCTGGAACGTGAAGACGCCCGCTGGCCGGGCAACCATCGCGATCGAGCCAGTCCTCGCGCTGTCATCGCTCATCATGGTCCGGGACGCGGTGCGCGCAGGCGTCGGCGCCGGCCGCCTCCCCGTGTCGCTCGTGAGTCACGATTTGGCCGACGGCTCGCTGGTACACTGGGGAGATATCGAGGGAGGCGACATCGCCTTGTGGACGCTCTACCCATCCAGACGGCTGCTAAGCGCGCGGGTGTCGGCGTTCCTCGACTATCTGAAGGAGGCCTTTCCAATGGGGACGCCTGACGAGTTGGCCGCCCATATCGGCAAGTGACGCCCAGAAAACTCGTCTGGCCAAGCTCAGGCCTTACAGCAGAGTTGACCGACCCGAGCGGTCGCAGGTCGTGCAAGCATCCGAACGTAGCTTGGGACCTCAGTCTTCGGCTCGTTCAGCGCACTGTCACCGTCATTCCCGTTCCCGCTCGTCGAGCCCCGCGATCGCCACGCTGGGGCACAGCCCGAACATGCTGCTGAACACGCGCGAAAGATGGGCGGTATCGGCGAAACCGGCATCCATCGCCGCCGTCCGCACCAGCTCGCGCTCGGCCATTCTCAGCGTCGCATGCTGCAGCGCCGACCACAGCTTGAACCGGCGAAATGTCAGCCCCGTCGCCGCCTTGAAGCAGCGCAGCGCCCGCGTCCGCTCCATGCCGAGGTATCGTACCAGTTCGTCCTGCGACACGCGCCGCATTGGATCGGCCTGCATCGCCCGTACGATCTCCGCCATCTTCGCCGGAAGCGGATTGGTCGCGAACGCGAGCCTTTCCCGCAATTCCTCTGTCGCGCAGGGATCGCCACCAATCGATCGGCGCGCCAGCTGCTTCCAGATTGCCTTTCAGCGCGACGGCCAGCGGGGCATGATACGGAAATGTCAGTCCGTTGAGGTAGACGACATCAGCACCTCGCCTGCCGAGCCAAACGCTGTGCACGATCCCCGGCCGGACGAGCAGGACGTCACCCGTGACGCTCACGCCGGCATGCTCGACCGTGATCGGCCCCGCCCGCCCCGCCAGCACGGCCATGACAACATTCGGATGCGCCCCGAGGCGCGTGACCGGGATGGGCAATATCGTGCTGGTGAAAGGCGTTTCCGCAAACAGCATGGTTCCCTACTATCGGCAACTCTGGCGTTTGGCGCAAATCCTCATGGCGGCACGATATGGCCGGCGTCGGATGCATCCAGCGCTTGCTAGCGCTGGATCCCGGCCCGGGCGAACGCGGCCTGCGCTTCACCACCGTTCATGTAGACGTCCTTGCGCGCCACCTCGCCGCGGGAATTGACCGTCACGACATCGAGCATCTCGACCCTGGCCGTGAACGGCGCGCCGCCCGGCTCCTTGAGCGCAAGGACCATTGTGTATTCGAAGACCCAGTGATCGTCGCCGTAGAGTCTGCGGCCCATCTCGAACGAAAAGTCGAACTTTTCGAACGTCTCAACGCAGCGCCGCCGCAAGGCCTGCCGCCCGTGGACGGCGTCGGAGCCGTCATGGATATGGAAGACCGTGTCTTCCGAATGGAGCGAGGCGATCAGGTCCGGGTTCCTGGTCTCCCAGCCGACATGATAGCGTTCGAACACATCGCGAAGCGGCGTTGCGTGTTTTGCAAGTGCTGCGGCTGTCATTGGTCTTCCTCCCTTTGGTGGGGAAGAAAACTAGCGCGTGTGCGGGTTTTCGCGTTGAACAAACGTGCGACCGCGACGCGGCCGCGCCCTAGGCGGCCCGAGCGGCCTTGCGGCGCAGTTCGCTCACGGATAGCCACACCGCGGAAACCAGGAAATAAAAGGCGCCTATCGCGGCATAGCCGGCCACGTTTGTGATCGATGGCGGCATCGGCATGCGGGCCTGCACAATGAAGAAGACGCCCGCCAACGCCGACTGCCCGCCGCTCAGGATCATAGCCCACTGCGCACCGTAGCTTTTCCAACGGCGGACAGCGGTACCGAGTTGAAGTAAGCCTGAGAGGATGGCCCAGGCACCGAACACTGCGAGCACCCAATTCATGCTCATCTGCAGCGCCACGACGACCGCAAGTGTCGTCGCGAGGCTGACGACGACATTGATGGCCTGAGTGCGATTCTGCGCCAATCCACCGCTTCGCGACGCATCGAAGTAATTGGCAGCGGCATCCCACGCGGGATAGATGATGAGCAAAACGGCCGCGATGGTCAGGGAATGCTGACCCACCGTAAACGCAGCAGCCACCCACACGGCTGAAAACGCCGTCCGAGTAAAGTAGTAAAGCTTCAGCCATCGCTCTTGGCTGGAACGAACGAAATCCGTGTGGCTATCCATCATGAGTTTTCCTTTCGACTAGCAGGTAGCCCAAGAGGGCGAACTGGTTGACGCGCGTGGTCGCGGCTAAGGGGTTTGCCTGGATGTTTCAGCGTCAGTTTGCCAACGCAAACGGGCGCTCACTGCTGGCTGCAAAGTCGATCGATCAGCCGAGCGGTGACAGCGCCGAATATTTCAGGGTCGTCATAGGCACGCGCCGATAGCATTGCTCCGTGAACGGTCGCCATGAAGGCTTCTGCTTCAATGCGGGGCGTATCTGTTAGTGCAAGCCTTCCCTCTCGCTGGCCACGCTCCAGGACCGACGTCAGCCAAGCCGAGAGCGCGCGGAAATGGGCTCTTACCTCGAGGGCTACTTCCGCCGGGATAACAGGAAGCTCGCTCGCCAAAAGAGCGCACACACAGAATGGCGCGCTGGCGTCTCTGATGCAGGCTGCCCAATAACCCGTATAGCTCCGAAGCTGTTCGAGCGGATCGGAAGTCTGTCGTTCCAGGTGCGCCATACCGGCTGCCGCCTCCTCCCGATATCGAAAGACCAGCGTTCGCACCAAATCCGCTTTGGTCGGGAAATGGTGATGGATACTTGGCTTGCGGATACCGACAACGTCCGCAATGTCGGCGTAGCTGAAGCCGTTGTAGCCACCGGCTATGATCAGGGTACGCGCGCAAGCAAGGATGTCGTCTGCGGTGGCGGGTAGGTTACTCATGGCTCTCTACCTACCTTCTAGTTGGTAGATCGTCAATCCCGGAAGACAGCAGCCAAACTCTGCGCACCAATAATTGTCGATTTCCAAAAAAATTTACTTTTGTTTTCAATGTCTTGTGGCGCACCAAAACGTATTCTCGGATACGCCCGGATGGGCCTGAATCATTCCCACTCAATCGTCCCCGGTGGCTTGCTCGTCACGCCGTACACCACCCGGTTCCCCCTCCTTCACCTCGTTGATGATCCGCGTCGCCGTTTCGCCGAGGAATTCGTGTCGAAGGAATGGAAGTCGGCGGTCATGCCGTCGGTGGACGTCACCGCGCGCAGGCCCACGACGTACTCGTAGGTGCGGCCGTCGCCCATCACGCAATTCAGCGTCACCGTATTTCGTGCTCGTGGTGCTCGTCATCGCGAACGGTCTTGCCGTAGCATTCGGCGCCAACTCCTGACGCGGTGGCCTGACATTGCGCATAGCTTGTGAAACTGCAGTCGGTGCCACCCTCGTCATATGTCAGGCAATAGTGACCCAGCGGCACAATCGGTCCGGCCTGCGCCGTGGAAGCCGTCACCGGAAAGAATGCAAGTGCGGAAAAAGCGATTGTCGAGGCAATCGCAATCTTCTGAATCGTTCTCATGGTCGTTGTCCATCCAGGGTCTGCCCCAATCCTGAGATGGGGTCCGATGTCGATGAAGTCGATTATAAAAAAATTCATTCTGCTTGCCGGCGTCGTGGATGCGATGACAGGTCAGCGAGTCGTGATCGACCGACCCTGCAAATGAATTTGTATTTAATTGGTGTGGGGTGCCCTCGTGCATATCTTTCGAGAGGACCGAATAAGGTCCAGCACGGAAAGCGCCGACTGCGCCCGAAGGCAGACCGCGCACTTATGCGATGGAGTGATCCATGTACTCACGGTTGCTTGCCACGACGATGATCGCAGCAGCCGTATTCGCGAGTGTCGACGCCACGGCTGCACAATACGGTCAGCCGAGCGCGTCGATACCGCAGGCGCCGATCGGTCACCTGCAGCCGCGTGCGCCGCATTTTTCGCCACGTTCCAGTGCGGAGCACGTCGAGCAGGATCGGATGTCGGCCTTCGATGCCGAACAGAACAAGCTTGATCAGGAGCTCGACAGGAAGCTGAACAGTTGCCGCTGCTGATCACGCGGAACGAGCGTCAAATCCAGGAGAGAGGCTGCGGCCAAAATGCGTTGAGGAGATCACGATGAAATCTAACGCCTTAAGAACATTGATTGAAGAAAAATCGTTTGTGACCTGTCCCGGGGTCTTCGACCTGGTCTCCGCCAAGCTCGCCGATCTTACCAAGGCCGACGCGCTATACATGACAGGCTATGGGGTCGTGGCGTCCTATCTCGGACTGCCCGATGCCGGTCTGGCGACCTACTCACAGATGCTCGATCGCGTGCAGGCTATCGTCCAAACCGTGCGCAAGCCGCTGATCGCCGATGGCGATACTGGTTACGGTGGCCTGCTGAACGTTCATCATACGGTTCGCGGCTACGAGAAGGCGGGAGCCGCAGCGATCCAGCTTGAAGATCAGCAGAGTCCCAAGAAATGCGGCCACACGCCGAACCGCCACGTGATCCCCGTCAAGGAAATGATCAACAAGCTGACGGTCGCAAGCGATGCGCGCTCTTCAAAAGACTTCCTGATCATCGCGCGCACCGATGCACGCACGGCGCTTGGCCTCGACGAGGCGATCCGCCGTGGCGAGGCATATGCCAAAGCCGGGGCGGACATTATTTTCATCGAGAGTCCGGAATCGGAAGCGGAGATGCGAAAGATCGGATCGTCCCTGGACGTGCCGCTGGTGTCAAACCAGCTTCACGGGGGCCGGACCCCCATCCTCAGCCAGGATAAACTCAGGGAAATCGGTTACCGGATGGCGATTTATCCGACGGCGGGCCTGCTCGCCACCGCTTATGCACTGAGCAACGTCTATGGTTCGCTGGCCGATGACAAGCCGGTGCAGGTGCCGCTCTATGACTTCAACGAGTTCAGCTCGTTAATTGGCTTTCAGGAAGTGTGGGATTTCGAGAAGAAGTACGCCTCGCTGGAAGCGAATTGAACCGCGGCATGACTGATCACTCTGAAGCCTGCCGGCTGAAAGTCTGCCGGCGGTCTATGACCGCACGACGATCACGCTGCACTGGGCGGCCGCAATCCTCGTTGCGATCGAGTTTCTGATCGGCAGGACGACCAACCTGCTGCCACGAGGCCCGCTTCGGGTCGACATCTGGTCCGTGCATGTCCTGTTCGGATTTGCGCTCGCCTGCGTGGTGGTTTTGGGGGTGCTTTGGCGCGCCACGCTCGGCCGCAGATTGCCGCCGCTCAACCGCGGCGTCCTCCACGTGACCGCGGTGGCGACGCACCGGTTGCTCGATCTGTTGCTGCTGATCATGATCGCGCTGGGCATCACCAATGTGTTTGCGCATGGTTTCCCGCTGTTCAACCTCTGGCACTTTCCGAAATTCGGCGGTGACGAATTCAAGCGTAGCGTCAATGCATGGCACGGATTGATCGCAAATATCATTGTCACTGTGGCGCTGTTTCATTCCGCGGCCGCGCTTTTCCATCACCATGTGATCGAGGATGGGGTTTTGCGCAGGATGTGGTCAACCCCGACTGAGCGGTGAGAATGGGGCGGATAAACTGGAGGAATGCGGTGCGTTCTGTCCTGGCATTATGCCTTTTGATGGCTCTCTGCGCTTCGGCGAACGGCGCTGCAGGAGCGCATCATGCCAGAACGGGACATGTCGTCGTTCGTCCCAGCCATGCTGTGATCCCAGACTACGCCACTCCCGGCGGGGTGCGGATCTATCGCGACGACTCCGTTCCGGGAGGTCTGCGGACCGACCACGACGACCCTCCTGCCTACGATGATCCATCCAAGTTCGGCGGCGGCTGATCTGCGGGCGGCCAGATGATAAGCAGCGATTGAAGGCTTGTCAGTTGCTGTAGGACCGCTTCCGGCGCAGCGGACATTCGTCAAACTGGCCATGTCAGCCAAGTGCTGCCAGTGGCGGACGTGGCCGGTCGTGTCGCCACTTGCGCCGCCAGCCGCCTCATTTTTCCAGCCCTCGGGCTATCTTGCCCTTGATCTTCTCCGCGTCGGCTGGATCGGGCTTGAGCGACAACGCCTGCTCCCAGGATTTGCGCGCCTCGTCCTGGCGTCCCGTCCGCCAGTGCGCATCGCCGAGATGGTTTCTTATTTCGCTGTACGTTGGTTCGAGAGCGGCTCCAGGACCTTGATCGCCTCGTCCTCGGCGGCTTGCTCGTCACGTCGTACGCCCCCCAGTTCACGCCCTTCACCTCATTGATGATCCGCGTCGCGGTCTCGCCGAGGAATTTCATGTCGAAGGAATAGAAGTCGGCGGTCATGCCGTCGGTGGAGCTGACGGCGCGGAGGCCCACGACATATTCGTAAGTACCAAAGCTAGACCTCGGCCGGCTTGACCCTCAACGCTTGCTCAAACGCTCCGACGATGGCCTTGATCAGGCGCCCCGTGATCCTGTCCTTCTGCCACAACGCGGTCATCTCGACGGGAGACGGCACCCAAGCTGGCAGGACGGGAACGAGTGCGCCGGTTGCGACCGCCTCCTCGATCAGGAATTCGGGCAGATTGGCGATGCCAAGACCGGCGCGGGCAGCGTCGACAAGAATGGTCTGGCGGTTTGCGGCAAAGCCGATCCTGGGGCGCACGGTTGCGTATGCGCCTTCCGCATTTTTCAGATCCCATTCGACGAGGTCGCTGCGGATCGCGAGAGCCGGCAGCACTTCCAGATCCTGTGGCGTTTTCAGGTCGGAATGTGCGGCGAGGAAGGCGGGGCTCGCGACCAGGGCGCGCGGCAGATCGGCGATTTTCCTGAACATCAGTTCGGAATCCGCAACCGGTCCCATCCGAACGACGAGATCGTATCCTTCTTCGATGAGCGAGACCCTGCGATCCCCCAGCGTCATCTCGATGGTGACATCGGGATATCTGGTCTTGAAACCGATCAGAGCGGGAGCGAGCACCGCGGTTGCGATATCAGGGGGAAGCGACAGGCGAACCGAGCCCGACAATGCGACACGGTCATCCCATACCTCGGCAACCGCCTGCTCTGCCAGCATACGGCGTTGGCGATCGGCGCCGGCACGACTGCGCTTGACGTGACGGCAAGCCGGGAGGCGGACCTGGTGCTGTTTCTGGTCGACCGGCAGGCGCCTTTCTCCCGCGCAGGCACGCTGAGCGGGTGACCGACGAAGAACACGTAGGCGGGTTAGCCAAAGAGTAACCCACCATCATTGACACGACTCGATGAGACGATGCGGTGGATTACGCCGGAGTCGCCATCGCCTTCCTTGCCACAACGAACGGCCGCACGTCCTTGCCGCGCGAGGCATGGCGGGCAATCTCAATGATTTCAAATCCCGCCGCCGCCATCTCGTGTTCCAGATCCTCCGCGGACAAGAACGCCACATGTGGCGCCTTGCCGATGAGCTGCATCAACGGCATCAGGCTATGCGTATCAGCGGGTTCATTTCCTTCAGACATGGCGTCTTGGAAATGAACAGCCCGCCAGGCCGCAGCAGCCGATGGACGCCTCTCAAGGCCGCCTCGCGGTCAGTCACCAGATGCAGAACGTTGAAGCCGAAAGCGACGTCGAAGGTCCCGTCCGGCCACGGCGCCGCCTCGGGCCGTGCCACCTCGAACGTGGCGTTGGTGCAGCCTTCGGCCTTCGCCTTCTCGCGCGCGATCGCGATCATTTCGTCGGATATGTCGGTCGCCATGATGCGTCCGACGGATGGCGCAAGTTTTAGCGCGCTCGTTCCCGTCCCGCATCCGAACTCGAACGCCGTCTCATCCCCCTTGAGATAATGTCGCGTCCGCTCGAGCGTGCGCTCATAGCCCGCGATATCGGCGATCGGGTCGGTGGCATATTTGCGCGCGATGCGGTCCCAGAACTGCGCATCATTTGCGATACAAAACATCAGCGCCCCCTATGCGCCGGCTTCTAGCATATGCACAGAAAATCGAAATCCGGATGACAGTAGAAGCCTGAAGGCGGGACCGCAGGGAGACAAGCCGGCTCCAGCCGATGGTATCAGGCGACGCCGAGCTTCCCGCGCGTCCCGTCGTGGGGCTCCGAAAGCTCTTCGGGCGTCAGAAACTCGGCCAGATCCGCCGCCTCGTAGAACGGGCGGATTTCGACCCCGCTCGGGCCTAACATGGGATTGCGCTTCGCCCAGGCCACGGCCTCGTCCATGTCCTTGACCTGCCAGATCATGAAGCCGGCGACCAGCTCGCGGGTCTCGGCGAACGGCCCGTCGATGACCTTGCTGCTTGAACCATCGGAGGTGATGCGCTTGGCCTGGGCGTTGTTTTGGAGGCCGGCGCCGGCCACCATGATTCCGGCCTTGACCAGTTCCTCGGTGAACTGGTCCATCGCCGCGAACGCCTCTTTCGTGGGGGGCGCGCTTTTTTCGCTGCCGTCAGTGGCTTTTCCGAACACCATAACCCGCATCGTCTGTCTCCTTGTGACGGTCCAAACCTGAGGACGAGCCAGATCGACAAGATCCGACAGCACGCGATAGTTTTTTTGACGCGTACCCTTCTGTCGTCGCCACCGGCCCTCGACCTTCCGGAGGCCCTGCCAGAGTTCAGGCCCTTTCGGCCCGGGCCCACTTGCCCCCTACTCCCACTCAATCGTCCCCGGCGGCTTGCTCGTCCGTGAACGCAATGCGGTTCTTCTGATTTAACTGTCAAACAGCGTGGGTACGGACCCACGTTCTCGCGGCACGAAATGCCCGAGCTATTGTTTTGATTTTACCCTCCCGAAAGACAGAGGGCGCAGGGAAGACCGGGTGCTTGCTGCACCCGCGGTCCCGCGTGCGATTTGCGCAAACAAAACGGCACACGAGCATACAGGGCAGCGGGAGCATTCCGGCCTTCCCTGCGCAATGGCTTTACGGCTTATTTCGTGCTCTTCCCGGAGAACGGCTCTTTTGCCTCCGTCGCCGGCGAGACACTTCTTCCTCGCCAAGCTTAGCGCCAGCACCGCGACGCCCGAACCACACGACTTCGCCGTACGCTTCCGGCGCGTACGTCTAGCGCGCCCTCAGCGTCCACCGCATCTCACCGCGCGTTCGTGACGATCGCGAGCGCCCCTCATCTGCCGTGAGACGGGCGGAGTTATGGGACTGATTTGGGCGAGAACGAAAGCGGAATATTTTTGATTTGCGGGGTTGACACGATTTCGGATAATCCGAAGTGATTTGCCCGTCATGCCGGTTTGTCGCACTGGATGAGCCTACCTCGTCCTTGCGAGCGAAGCGAAGCAGTCCATAGCGCGCCTTGCGAGCGGCTGGTCAGGCGGTTTGAGAAGATGTCGCTAGGGTGAATGGATCGCCTGAATACGCTTCGCTATTCCTGCCCCACGGACGAAAAAAAAGTTCTCGGTGATGTCGGGACGCGAGCTGGTCCGATCGTCCTTTGGGAATGGCCGACCTCACACGTCGCCGCGGTGGCCTGCGGCAAATCAAGGAGAGCAACGATGAGCAAGAACACGATCTGCCTGTGGTACAACCATGACGCCGAAGAGGCCGCACGGTTTTACGCAAAGACGTTTCCGAACAGCAGCGTCGACGCTGTTCATAAGGCGCCCTCCGACTTTCCCGGCGGCAAGGCCGGCCAGGTGCTGACCGTGCAGTTCACCGTGTGCGGCGTGCCGTGCATCGGCCTCAACGGCGGCGACATGTTCAAGCAAAGCGAGGCGTTCTCGTTTCAGATCGCGACCGACGACCAGGCCGAAACCGACCGTTACTGGAACGCGATCGTCGGCAATGGCGGCGTCGAGAGCGCCTGCGGCTGGTGCAAGGACAAGTGGGGCCTTTCGTGGCAGATCACCCCGCGCGTGCTGACCGACGCGATGGCCAAGGGCGGCGACGTGGCGAAGCGCGCGTTCGAGGCGATGATGACGATGGGGAAGATCGACGTCGCGAAGATCGAGGCCGCGGTGCGCGGATAGGCGACTCGTCGGCGGCGGCCTCACCCGCCCGCCATCAAATCCTTCGCCAGCGCCATGTAGGCCGGCAGCGTCACCGGATCGTTGGCGGCGTTGCCGGCGGCCGGGTGCGAGGCATAGCGGGCGATCACCATCTCGGCCTTCGGATCGATATAGATGCCCTGCCCGTGAACGCCGCGCGCCATGTAGGCGCCGTGCGCATTGTGCGTCACCCACCATTGATTGCGGTACGACGCGCCGGGCAACGTGGTGTAGCCGGCCGGCTTGAATTTTGCGGGATCGCCGCCGCGGGCGATGTCCTCGACCACATGCGACGGCACGATCTGGCGGCCGTTGAAGCGGCCGTGATTGCGGATCGTCTCGCCGAAGCGGGCGAGATCGCGCAGCGTGGTCGAAAGCCCGCCGCCGCCGCTTTCGGTGCCGATGCGGTCGACGTGATAATGCGCGTCCTCCTCCGCGCCCATCGGAATCCAGATGCGCTCGGAGAGCAGATCGGACAGCGTCATGCCGCTCGCCCGCCGGCAGATCCAGGCCAGCACGTCGGAATTGACGGTCTTGTAGGCAAACGCCTTGCCGTGCTCGCCCTGCTTCTTCTGCGCGCACAGGAAATCGAAAATGTTGGTCGCGCCTTCATAGCCCGGCTCGATCGGCGCCATGCCGTTCGCGCGCCGCAGCCCCAACACGCCGGAATTCTTGTCGGTATAGACCTCGGTGTATTCGAGGCCCGTGGTCATATCCATCGCCTCGTGCACGCGCGCGTCGCCGAACGCGCTGGCCTTCAGCTCCGGCACATAGTCCGTGACCGGCGCCTGCGGATCGATCTTGCCCTCCGCCACCAGAATGCCGGCGAGCGTGCCGGTGAACGATTTCGTCACCGACATCGCGATATGCGGCTTGTGCGGCTTCAGCGCGCCGAAATAGCGCTCGTAGATCAGCTTGCCCCGGTGCAGCACGGCGATGCCGTCGGCATAGGTCTCCTCGAGCATGCGCGCAAACGTCATCGGCCGCCCGTCCATGGTGACGGACGCGGACGCGCCGATATCGTGCTCCTCGCGCGGCAACACCGACGCGGGCCCTGCCCCGCGCCAGACATTCACCGTCGGCACCAGCTGGCGGATATTGCTCCAGGCCCAGCGCAGTTCGGGGAAGCTGCGGAACGAGCCGTTATGGAAGGTGATGGTTTTGTCCGGCGGCGGCGGAAAGCCCTGCATCCAGCCGAGCGTTGCGGTCGGTCTCGGCGGCGGTCGGAGTGGCGGTTTGGCTGGATGCGGTCGCGACGGACATGAGAGAGGGCCCGAAGGGGCGATGGGATTTCGTACCACGGGAGAGCGTAGCAAGCAGCCCGGTAGGATGGGTGGCGCGAAGCGATACCCATCAAGCGCCAATTGAAGGGTGATGGGTTCGCGAGCGGCTCAACCCATCTACGCGTGTTTTTCGGCAGATCGGCGACGGATCGTCCGCGAAAGTTGAAGGTCGTGCGCTTCCTGCAAAAACTCCCTCAGCTCTTCCATTCGCTCCCATGAAGGATTTGAGACACACAGCCAGTACATGCGCCCACACACATCGGATCAGCGCATGACCCTGTCGATGACAGAAAAATCGAGCTGATTACTCTGGAGCGCCATCTGTGGAAACAGTTTAAGCAATGTCGCTAGTTACACTCCGATGTTTAGACGAAAGACGCCATCTCGATTTAGCTTTGATAGATTATCAAGATCAGTATCTTTTGCGACAACTGTTGCAAACGGGAAGTCTGTTTCTCCGCTTGCGAACAAGCACACGTCGGCCTCTGACGCGACGAACGATGTGTCCTTAAATTCGTGGATAGGCGCGCACGCCCTCCGCCATGATGGGGGCGCTGGCATGCACGACCTCCAGTCGATAAAAAGATCTATTCAAGTTGGTTACGAAAGCATGGGCGCGTCAGTTGCCGTTGAGCGTGGAATTCCTTCTACTCCCACTCAATCGTCCCCGGCGGCTTGCTCGTCACGTCATACACCACCCGGTTCACGCCCTTCACCTCGTTGATGATCCGCGTCGCGGTCTCGCCGAGGAATTTCATGTCGAAGGGATAGAAGTCGGCGGTCATGCCGTCGGTCGAGGTCACCGCGCGCAGGCCCACGACGTATTCGTAGGTTCGGCCGTCGCCCATCACGCCGACGGTCTTCACCGGCAGCAGCACGGCAAAGGCCTGCCAGATCTGTCGTAGAGGCCGGCTTTGCGGATCTGGTCGATATAGACGGCATCGGCGTTGCGCAGGATGTCGAGCTTTTCCTTCGTGATGTCGCCGGGGCAGCGGATGGCGAGGCCGGGGCCCGGGAACGGGTGGCGGCCGACGAAAATTTCGGGCAGGCCGAGTTCGCGGCCGAGCACGCGGACCTCGTCCTTGAACAGTTCGCGCAAGGGCTCGACCAGCTTCATGTTCATGCGCTCAGGCAGACCGCCGACATTGTGGTGCGACTTGATGGTCACCGAGGGGCCGCCGGTGAAGGAGACGCTCTCGATCACGTCGGGATAGAGCGTGCCTTGCGCGAGGAAATCCGCGCCGCCGATCTTTTTCGCTTCCGCGTCGAACACGTCGATGAACAGGCGGCCGATGGTCTTGCGCTTCATTTCGGGGTCGGTGACGCCTTCGAGCTCGCCGAGGAATTGCTTCGACGCATCAACATGCACCAGCGGGATGTTGTAGTGATGCCGGAACAGGTCGACGACGGTCTTGGCTTCGTCGAGCCGCAGCATGCCGTGATCGACGAACACGCAGGTGAGCTGGTGGCCGATCGCTTCATGGATCAGCACCGCGGCCACCGCAGAATCGACGCCGCCGGAGAGGCCGCAGATCACCCTGCCCTTGCCTACCTGGGCGCGGATCTTTTCGATCGCCTCCTCGCGGAAGGCGCGCATGGTCCAGTCGCCGGTGAGGCCGGCGACCTTGCGGACGAAATTGCGGATCAGTTTGGCGCCGTCGGGCGTGTGCACCACTTCGGGGTGGAACATCAGGCCGTAATATTTGCGCTTCTCGTCCTGGATCACCGCGAACGGCGCGTTCGGCGAGACGCCGGCCACGCTGAAGCCCGGCGGCATCTTGGTGATGCGGTCGCCATGGCTCATCCACACCGGATGCTTTTCGCCCATCGACCAGGTGGCCTCGAACAGGTTGCTTGCCGCCTTCACCTCGACATCGGCGCGGCCGAATTCGCGGTGGTGGCCGCCCTCGACCTCGCCGCCGAGCTGGGCGGCCATGGTCATCTGGCCGTAGCAGATGCCGAGCACGGGAACGCCGGAATCGAAGATCAGTTGCGGCGCGCGGGGCGAGCCTTCCTCGTGCACTGACTCCGGGCCGCCGGAGAGGATCACCGCTTTCGGCTTCATCTCCTTGAAGGCGGCTTCGGCCTTCTGGAACGGCACGATTTCGGAATAGACGCCCTCCTCGCGCACCCGGCGCGCGATCAGTTGCGTCACCTGACTGCCGAAATCGACAATCAGAATCTTGTCATGCGCCGAGGCCATGGTGGGCGTCGACTCGCGGGCTTTCTGTGCTGCTGTCATGGCCAGCAAATACGCGACGGGGCGCGGCCTCGCAACCGCGAGAAACGGCTGACCCACATTCTTTCTGGGGCATGGACAAATCCATATAGGTCAGTATTATTGACCTAGTTTGTTCCGACGCTATCGATCAGGCGATTTGCATAGAGCAAATCGGGAGAAACGGAGGACCCATGCAAAGCCAGCCCACCACGGCGGCCGACCTCGCCGCGCTCGGCCGGGAGTGGATCGCCGCCTGGAACTCGCACGACCTCGAACGCATCCTCGCGCTCTATGCCGAGGATGCCGAGATGACCTCCGACCGCATTCAGGCGCTCGGGCTTGAGGCCAGCGGCACGCTGCGCGGCAAGGAGAGCTTGCGGATGTACTGGGGCAAGGCGTTCCAGCTGTTGCCCAATCTGCATTTCGACCTGATCGACACCTATGTCAGCCCCGACAGCGTGGTCGTGTTTTACCAGAACGAGCGCGGCGCGCAGATCTGCGAATATCTGCGGCTCGATGCCGGAGGCAAGATCCGGCAGGGTTCGGCCAATCATCTGGCGCATTGAACGGCGCCTGCGCAACGCCCTTCCAATGCAATGTTGATCGACAATCTAACCCCGTCATTGCGAGGAGCGTTAGCGACGAAGCAATCCATTCCTCCGCTTGTGGCACGATGGATTGCTTCGCTACGCTCGCAATGACGACCGAAAGACCCAGCCCCTTACCGCAAGGATATTCCCGCATGAAGATTCCGACACTGCCCTTCACCGTCACCGACTGGAGCGAGGTCGCCGCGACGAAACATCCCGGCGAAACCGGCGAAGCGCTGTGGCGCACGCTCAACATCGGCGATCTGCGCGTGCGGATGGTCGAGTATTCGCCGGGTTACCTCGCCGATCACTGGTGCGATCGCGGCCATGTGCTCTACGTGCTGGAAGGAGAACTCGATTCCGAACTGCGCGACGGGCGCAAATTCAAGCTCAAGCCGGGCATGAGCTATCAGGTGTCGGATTTCGGCGACGCCGCGCATCGGTCATCGACGAAGACGGGGGTGAAGCTGTTCATCGTGGATTGAGGAGCCACCCCCGAAAGTTAGTGGAAGCTCGCCGCAAGGCCGACCACCCGACCGTCAATGCCGTTAAAACCGTGATGGCCCCGGGCCTGACAGGGGTCGCCTTCGTTGACGCCACCACTGAGCCAGGTCACCCGTGCCCGGCCGGCTGACCACTTGACGAACGGCTCGACTCCGGCCGGCAAGGTCACCCGACAACTATCCTGGCTGTGATGGATGACCAGCGTGCGCGGCAGCGATGCCGGCGAGCCCAGGATCGACATCACATTTTGACCGCTGCCGGATTCGGCGCTGAGAAATCCTGACGTCAGCACCAGCGCGTCCGGCCGGGCCCCGCGCGCAATCCACTGCGCGGCGCGGATCGTGCCGCGGCTGGTGGCGACGATGGTCACCGGCCGCTTGATCGCGGCCATATACTGAATGGCGCCGTCGAGCGGGGTATTTGCGTCGACCACGAGCACCGCGAGCCCCCGCGCCGCATAGGCATGCCGGGTACGAACCAGCTGGTTGAACTTGAGCGCGCGGATATCGCCATTGTCGCCCGCATTGATGACGCCGTCGCCGCCCGGGATCAGGATCACGCTCGCCCGCGGCGCGCCCGGCTTGATCAGCACGGCGCGGGAGCCGCCGATGTTGACAGTTTCATCGGCAAACGCCGAACCGGTCGCGCCAACAAAAATTGTTGCGGCGCTCAAAAAGCCGATCCAATGATGTCGCCTCACGACAAGTTCCTTCTCAGTATCGATACAAAAAAACCGTCCGTGCCCGTGCGCCGCGGCGTCATCAGCCAGCCTTCGGCAGACTTCAGCGCGGCCTTCTCAAAATCCTCGGCCTTGTCCCAGAGCACGCTTGCGGTCTCGTGCGGCGGCACAATCGAAAACCCTTCATGGCGCGCCAGAAAGCTGCGCACCTGTTCGCCGTTTTCCGCAGGGAGCACCGAGCATGTGACATAGGCGATGCGGCCGCCGGGCTTGACCAGACCGCTCGCGCGATCAAGCGCTTCGGCCTGATCCTTCAACCGTATTTCCAGCGCGCCGGGGCGCATGCGCCATTTGGCGTCGGGGTTGCGGCGCCAGGTGCCGGTGCCGGTGCAGGGCGCGTCGATCAGGACGAGATCGGCGGAGGCCCTGATGTCGGCCAATGGATCAGCGTCGCCCTTCGGCGCGCGGATATCGGCGTTGTGGACGCCGGCGCGGGAGAGCCGCTCGTAGATCGGCGCGAGCTGGCGCTTGTCGTGGTCGGTCGCGATCAGCCGGCCCTTGCCCTGCATCATCGCGGCGAGCGCCAGCGTCTTGCCGCCGGCGCCGGCGCAGAGGTCGATCACCTGCTCGCCGGGTTTTGCGGCCGACAGCAGCGCCGCCAGTTGCGAGCCCTCGTCCTGGACTTCGATGGCGCCTTTTATAAAATCCTCCTCGGCGTGAATGCCGGGATTGCGCGCGTCGGCGCCGAGTTCGATGCGCAGGCCGATCGCCGACCACGGCGTCGGCTCCGCGCCGAGATGCGACAGCCGCGGCAGAACCTTTTCGCGATTGGCCTTCAGCGTGTTGACGCGCAGATCCAGCGGCGCGCGGCTCGCCATCGCCGTTGCTTCGGCCACCCTGTCATCGCCGAACACTTTTGCCAGATGCGCGTCCAGCCATTCCGGATAATCGCCGGCAATGTGCGGCGGTGCATCGTCGAGTGAGCGCGAGGTCAGCGCCGCGCGCTCGGGCCCGCTCAGCGGCTCCGGCGCAAATCGCTCGCCATGGCACAAATTGGAGATCGCCTCGGTCGTCATGCCGCGCTCGAGCCTGAGCATGCCGAGCACGCGCGCGCGCGGCGTATCCGCGTCCATCAGCCAGGCGCTGGACGCCCGCCGCCGCAGCACGTCCCAGATCAGGCCTGCAATCGCCGCGCGGTCGCCCGAGCCGGCATAGCGATGCGCGGTGCCCCACTCCTTCAGCGCCTTGGCGGCCGGAACGCGCTGGGCGTCGATGGTCTCGATCAGTTCGATGGCTGCGGACAGCCGGGCAGCGGGAGTCATCAAAAACTTTCCGTTAGCGTTTTCGAGCGAAGTGGGCACCGGTTCGCGTGAAGAAAACGCGTCAAAACAAGACTAGATCAGGAGCAGCATCTTCAGCGCGAAGTAGATCCACATCGCCAGCAGCACCAGCGCGCCGGCAAACCACGCCAGGCTGCGCTGCTGGATGTTGTTGGACGTGACGAAAATGCCGGCATGGGCAAATCGTGTCACCACGAACACCCAGGACATCAGCACGATGAAGAGATCGGCATGGCGCAGCGGCAGCGCCAGCGCGATCAGGATGTAGAACAGGAGGGGTACTTCGAACTGATTGCTGAAGCAATTGCCGATCTGGGCCACCCGGGCCGGATATTTCGGCTGTCCCGCCGCGATGTCCTTGATGCTGGTTTCCCGGGCCTTCACCGCCTTCGTGCGGGCGGTCACCATCCATAGCATCAGGAAGAAAGTGAGCCCGACCAGAACGAAGACCGGCAGCAAAACCATTTGTAACGACATGAGAATCTCCCCCGAAACCTGCACCAGCCTTAAAGCAATAACGAGCCACCCCTCGCCTGACAAATCCGCTTGTCCGGGCCCGCTTGAACCATCGCCCGAGCCTTTTGAACCACAGCACAAGGCTTGGCGACCAACTATCGAGAATTCCGATGGTTCTGGGCTCGAACCGGCCCTGAAGCAACCCGCGAGCAGGCGATGAACATCACCTCCCCGATCCTGACCGGCGCAGCCAACGCCACCGAGCTGCCCGGCGACACCGTGACCTCCTTTCTCAGGGCATTCGGGGCCGGCAGCCCGGACGGCGGACTTGGCGTGATCATGTCGGCGCTGGCCGGCGTCGCCGCGGCGCTGGCGGTCGCGATCATGTTGTCGGTCTATTTCCGCAGCGGCTACCGCAGCCGGCGCGATCTGGTGAAGCACGGGCTGGCCGCCTCCGCCGTGCTCGTGCTGCTCGCCTTCGTGATCTCGGACATGCGGAACGCGGCGCGGGCCTATCTCGGCCTCAATCCGGCAAAGCCCGCCGTCGAATTTGAAATCCGCCTGCCGAAGACGGCGCTCACGGCCGCCACCGATACCCAGGTCGAATTGCTGACCGATCGAAACCAGAAACTGGCAAAGGTTCAGGAGGCGCTGGCCTCCACCGCCGACGGCCGCAGCGTTTTGCGGGGCACCGTGACGCTCGATTACCGCACCACGGAGCGCATGATGGTGTTGAACCTGCCGGGCCAGGGCCAGAGCACGTTCCGGCTGCGGCTGCCCGCAAGCCCCTCGCATTCCGACCAGTTCGGACCGTGGCACCTCGCGGACGGCATCGTCCCCGCCAACGGCGGCACGGTGACGTCAGAGCTTCATAACGCCTTCGCGATCCGCTACCGCGTGCACTGACGCAGGCGCGCGGGCGCTCGCGCAACTGCGGCGCCGGTGTTGGCCGCGCCGACCGGTCTCGCCACAATCATGGCGATCGCCGCCCCGCCGCGTCGGTGTGCCCGCCAACATGCAGATGGCGTGGCCCGTTCACATCGAGAAACAAACAACGGCAGGACCGGGGGCACATTTGCTTTGACGGGAACAACCAGCGCTTTACTCTATCCGTTGACGGTCGCCAAAAAAGAGCGGCCGCGGGAGGGTTACAACTTGCGATTTCGCGACCAAGACATTGTTTTCGCCGACGGGGCCAAGGAACAAGGCAACGGACCGAGCAAGGGGCAGAATTTCGAAATTCCTACCGCCAATCCTGCCAACTATTTCCACGTCATCAGCAATTCCGCCGAGCTGCCGAAACTTGCGATCGACGGCAAGCTGTTCCTGCCGGCTTCCGATCATCGCAAGCGCCACGGAAAGCTGCCGCTGGTGATGGTGGTGCCGGGCAGCCTCGGCGTCGCGCCCTCGCACCTCAAACATGCCGAAACGGTGGTCGGCGACGGCTTTGCCGCCTTTGTGCTCGACAGTTTTGGCGCGCGCGACGTGACCTCGACGGTCGCCAACCAGACCCAGTTCTCGTTTGCCGCCAGCGCCTATGACGTGCTGGCGGCCTGGCAGGTGCTGTCTCATCATCCCGAAATCGACGCTTCCCGGATCGGCGCGCAAGGCCACAGCCGCGGCGGCTCGGCGGTGCTGACGGCGGCGACGCGGCGCTTTGCCGATGCGGTGGTCGGCGCCGGCGCCGGTTTTCGCAGCGTGCTCGCCGCCTATCCCTGGAGCGGCCACCAGTTCCTCGATCCCTCCGTCGATGAAACCGAAATCCGCGTCATCATGGGCGATGCCGATGAATGGTGCTCGCCGATGCAGGTGCAGGGCCATTGCCAGGCCATCCGCCTCTCCGGCGGCAAGGCGACGATGCGGCTGATCGGCGGCGCGCAGCACAGCTTTGACCGCGGCACCGATATCGAGAACGTTCCCGACGCATCCGTCTCCCCCGCCGCGCCGACGGCCTATATCGCCAATGACGGCGCCTTCATCCATCCGCTCACCGGTGTCGCGGACAGCAAGCTCGTCGACCGCGACCTGATGATCTACGCGCTGAAGGCCGGCTACGGCCGCAAGGGCGCGCGGATCGGAAGCCGCGATGGCGACGCCGAGCTGTTTAAGGCGGACATGCTGGCGTTCTGGCGGCGGACGCTGGGGTGAGACGCTTGAATGACGCCTTCCATCACGCCTCGCGCATGCGGGTGATCCAGCTATCCCAGAGACGTCAGTGTCTGAACCGAGAAGCCGCGGCGTACTGGGTACCCCCGCCTGCGCGGGGTACGACGATGACGACAGGAGGTCGTCATCGTTCCGACTTCGGGTCCGGCTATGCTCGCGGCGAAAGGAGTAATGCATGACCGAATTTCGTCTGACGCAAATTTCCGATACGCATCTTTCTCGCGCCGACCGCTTCGCCAGCCTGACCGAGAATTTTCACCGCATCAGCGCGCATATCGACGCGGCGCGGCCGGATCTCGTCGTCAACAGCGGCGATGTGTCCTGGGACGGGCCGACCAATCGCAGCGATCTGGAATTCGCCAAAGAACTGCACGACGGCGCTGCCGGTGGATTGCCGCTACCTGCCAGGCAATCACGACGTCGGCGACAACCCGACGGCGCTCGGCGCCGCGCCATAGCATATGGCAAACGAAAAGGATTGTGCCGCCTTCATCGAAGTGTTCGGCGAGGACCGCTGGCAGTTCGAAGCCGCAGGCTGGCGCTTCATTGGGCTCAATTCGCTGATCATGAACACGGGAATTCCGAGCGAGCCGAGCAGGACGAGTGGCTGCAGTCGCAGCTCTCCGGTGCGAACGGCAAGCCGATCGCACTGTTTCTGCACAAGCCGCTATTTCTGATGACCCCTGATGATCCCGAGGAATCCGGCACCGCGATCCGCTACGTTCCGCAGCCGGTGCGCTCCAGGCTTGATAGAGATGCTCGGCGCGCATGACGTGCGGCTGGTTGCGAGCGGCCACGTCCATCAGCGCCGCGACTTCACCTACGGCCACACCCGCCATATCTGGGCGCCGTCCGCGGGCTTCATCATGCCCGAACGAATTCAGCCCCTGATCGGCGCGAAGGAATGCGGGCTGGTGGAATATCGTTTTCAGCCCGACGCTTTTGAGGTTCGCCACGTCAGGGCGACGGGCCAAATCGACGTGGGGCTGGATTCACTGATTGGCAGGAAGTGATGAAGCGGGCAAACGTCAGACCGCCACCCGCTTCACAGCTTTGACTTGCGCATGATCCTCTTAGATATCCGGATCATGCGCGCGTCGGAGCGGATCACCATTGGCGCTCAACGAGTCCGAGGGAACCATAATAACCGTACGAGCCATCATTCCACGGCGCTGCCGCAAACGCGCCGACGCGTGGCGCCGGGTGAAACCGGTGTCCGTAATAGTAGCCAGGCCGGGGCGTCGCTCTCACACCATGGCCTCCTGTGAGGTACCGTGAGTTCTGATGATGAACACCTGGCGCGCCGAGTTCTTGCTTGACTCCTTGAGCCATCGCAGGAGCGGTCAGTATCGTGGCGGCAACCAGTCCGAGGGATAGCTTTTTGCAGTTAATCATTTGGCTTCTCCATTGGATGTCAGAGCCAACATTGGATGTCAGAGCCAAACGACGCCTTCGGAAGGACGTTCCGCCATCAAGTGACTGTGAGGTTAGCTTTGCGTGCCCCCCACGGCCACCGCAGTTCACTTCGCCTCATGCCGCGTGGTAGCCGCCGTCGATTACATGCGATGCGCCGGTCATGAACGACGCCTTGTCCGAGCACATCCAGGCCACGGCTTCCGCGATCTCGCCGGGAACGCCGAAGCGCCGCATCGGCACCTTGGCCAGAATTTCCTGGCCGCGCTCCTCGATCGTCTCCTTGGTCATCGGGGTTGCGACATAGCCGGGATTGACGCAGTTCACACGGATGCCGTCCTGGGCATATTCGATCGCCGCGCTCTTGGTCAGTCCCACCACGCCGTGCTTGGCCGCGACGTAATGGGCCGAGGTGGCAAGGCCGATCAGGCCGGCGATCGAGGCGGTGTTGACGATCGCGCCACCGCCGCCCTGCGCCAGCATCTGCGCGACTTCGTGCTTGAGGCAGAGGAAGACGCCCCTCAGGTTCACCGCCAGCATGGTGTCGAACGCCTCCTGGCTGAGTTCATGTGAACGCTGGCCCGCGGGGCCGACGGCGCGTCCGGCGATACCGGCATTGTTGAACGCGCAATCGATCCGCCCGAACGCCGAGACCGTGCGGGCAACCATCGCGGCGACATCGGCTTCGCGCGTCACATCACCGCCGATGGCGATCGCCTGGCCGCCGGCCGCATTGATCAGCGCGACCGTCGCCGCGGCGTCAGCCTCGGCGCGGTCCGCGACCGCCACGCGCGCACCTTCGCGCGCCATCACCACCGCGGTCGCCTGGCCGATGCCCGAAGCGCCGCCGGTGACGAGCGCTACCTTGCCGTCAAGAATGCCTGCCATGTTTCATCTTCTCCGAGATGTTATGACGGCTTACGCCTTGTCCGGCCCCACGCGCACGAGTTGCTTGCCGAAATTGGCGCCCTTCAGAAGCCCCATGAACGCGGCGGGCGCGCTGTCGAGGCCTTCGGTGACGAACTCCTTGTGCTTGACCTTGCCCTCGCGCACCCAGCCCGACATGTCGCGCAGGAAATCGCCGTGACGCGCGGCAAAATCGCTGACGATGAAGCCGCGGATGGTCAGGCGCTTGGTCAGCACGTTGCGCATCATCGCCGCCGCCCATTTCGGCGCCACCGCCTGCGTATCGTTGTAATGCGCGATCAGGCCGCAGACCGGCATGCGCGCAAACGCATTGAGCAGCGGAAACACCGCTTCGAACACCGCGCCGCCGACGTTCTCGAAATAGACGTCGATGCCCTTCGGGCAGGCGTCCTTCAGCTTCGCCGCCAGATCGGGATCGCGGTGATCGAGGCAATCGTCGAAGCCGAGTTCATTCTTGACGTAGGCGCACTTGTCCTTGCCGCCGGCGATGCCGACCGCGCGGGCGCCCTTGATTTTTGCGATCTGGCCGACCGCCGAACCGACGGCGCCGGAAGCGGCGGCAACGACGACGGTCTCACCGGCCTGCGGCTTGCCGATGTCGAGCAGGCCCGTATACGCGGTCATCCCGGGCATGCCGAGCACGCCAACGGCGGTCGAGATCGGCGCGATCTTCGGATCGATCTTGGCCAGGCCCTTGCCGTCGGAGATCGCATGCGTCTGCCAGCCGGCGCGGGACAGCACGATATCGCCCTTGGCGAAGGCGGGATTGTTCGACGCGATCACCTCACTGACCGTGCCGCCCTCCATCACGCCGCCGATCGGCACCGGCTGGGCATAGGACGGCCCGTCGCTCATGCGCCCGCGCATATAGGGATCGAGCGACAGCCAGACCGTGCGCAACAGCACCTCGCCCGCGCCCGGCGTCGGCACCGGGCATTCCTCGAGGCGGAAATCAGATGGCTTGGGTTCGCCGACGGGACGGGAGGCCAGAACGATGCGTTTGCCTTGGGACATGGGGTTCCTCCAGATTTTTGCTTGTTGTTTTTCGTCATTGCGAGCGTAGCGAGTTGTCCGCCGAAGCTCAACGAGCGAAGGCGGAAGCAATCCATTCTTGCCAAACAAAGGCTGGATCGCTTCGCCGATTTGATCCCTTGCGCGGACGTTTCGCGTTTGCCGCAGGCAATGACGGTCTTGATCGCAATTACCGCCTGAACTCCAAAATATCAGGCCGCGATTTTGGAGAGCGCCGCCTCGAACGCGGCGGTCGCGCTCTCCAAATCCGTGAAGACCAGCCCGCTATCCGCGGTCTGCTTCTGCGCTTCCGTTGCGGTGGGGCGAATCTCCGCGATCGGCTTTCCTCCGTCAAGCAAAGCCGACGGCGCGATTACATGAAACTCATGGGCTTCGACGGGCTGGTCTTTCAGCAGGAAGACCCCGATCGAGACGATATCCGTGCCACGCCGGTATGAAATATAGCGATCGACCGCGACCGAGCCGTCGCGTTGCATCCCGCCCAGTTTTGCAAAGCCACTTGAGTCCAGCAGTTTGTGCGCCTTGAAGCCCTTCACGCCCGCCGAATTTGCTTTCGCGGTCTCCGCCGACAGATCGTATTTCGCGGCCATCGCCTTGCCGATCTCGGCGAGGCGCTCCGACATGCCGTGCTCGAACTCCTTCAGCTCGGTGCGCGACTTCGATGCCTTGCGGGGCCTTGACGTATCCCGCTTATCCATCTCGGCCTTGCATCGCGCGACGATCTCGGCGGCGGATTTCCGCTCGGCATTGGCGAGCAGATTCTTCAAATCCTGCTTTGAAAGCGCAGCAATCCTGTCGTCCGACCAATCGACCATAATACTACACTCCGCCCGGATAATTCGGGCTTTCGCGCGTAATCGTCACGTCGTGGACGTGGCTTTCGCGCAGGCCCGCGCCGGTGATGCGCACGAACTGCGCCTTCTCGTGAAATTCGGCGAGGTTGCGCGCGCCAACATAGCCCATCGCGGCGCGCAGGCCGCCGGCGAGCTGGTGCATGACGTTGCCGACCGGGCCTTTATACGGCACCTGGCCCTCGATGCCTTCCGGCACCAGCTTGAGCGTGTCCTTGATGTCCTGCTGGAAGTAGCGGTCGGCCGAGCCGCGCGCCATCGCGCCGACCGAGCCCATACCGCGATAGGCCTTGTAGGAACGGCCCTGCCACAGGAACACTTCGCCCGGCGTCTCGTCGGTGCCGGCGAGCAGCGAACCGACCATGGCGATGTCGGCGCCGGCGGCGAGCGCCTTGGCCAGATCGCCGGAATATTTGATGCCGCCGTCGGCGATCACCGGAACGTCGGCCTTCTTCGCCGCTTCGACCGCATCCATGATCGCGGTGAGCTGCGGCACGCCGACGCCGGCGACGATACGCGTGGTGCAGATCGAGCCCGGGCCGATGCCGACCTTGATCGCGTCCGCGCCCGCATCGATCAGCGCCTGCGCGCCCTCTTTGGTCGCGATGTTGCCGGCGATGACCTGCACGGCGTTCGAAAGCCGCTTGATGCGGTTGACCGCCTCCAGCACGCGGGAGGAATGACCGTGCGCGGTGTCGACCACGATCAAATCGACGCCGGCATCGATTAGCAGTTCGGTACGCTCAAAGCCGCCCTCGCCGACGGTGGTCGCGGCCGCGGCGCGCAGTCGGCCCTGCGCGTCCTTGCAGGCCAGCGGATGCGCAACCGCCTTCTCCATGTCCTTGACGGTGATCAGACCCACGCAGCGATATTGATCGTCGACGACCAGCAGCTTTTCGATGCGATGCTTGTGCAGCATCCGCTTCGCCTCGTCCTGGCTGACGCCTTCGCGCACCGTGACGAGGTTTTCATGCGTCATCAATTCGGAGATTTTCTGGCGCGGATCGGTCGCAAACCGCACGTCGCGGTTGGTGAGGATGCCGACCAGTTTTCCCGGTACACCCTTGGAAGCGCCGGTAACCACGGGAATGCCGGAGAAGCCGTGATCCTTCATCAGCGCCATCGCGTCCGACAGCATCGCGTCGGGACCGATGGTCAGCGGATTGACCACCATTCCGGATTCATACTTCTTGACCTGCCGCACCTGGGCGGCCTGCCCCTCCGGATCGAAATTGCGGTGGATGACGCCGATGCCGCCCGCCTGCGCCATCGCGATCGCCATGCGCGCTTCGGTGACCGTGTCCATCGCGGACGCGATGATCGGGATGTTGAGCGGGATCGCGCGGGTTACGCGGGAGCGGATATCGGCCTCAGACGGCAGGATATCCGAGAGACCGGGTTTCAGAAGCACATCGTCGAACGTGAAGGCTTCACGGATACCCTGAAGTCCCTGCGCCATTGCCAACTCCTTTCGGCGGCTCACCGCCGCGATCAGCTTTATGGATGAACGCCGCCTCCGGCGATGCTATCGGCATCACCGTCGAATCGAAGCCCATCGGTGGGGTTGACGGTGGTCGATAGCATGGCAGGACGCCGAATCAAAGGGTTTGCCAGCTATGCACAGGCTTTTCGGGAAAAGCCGCAATCCCAAGGGGTTAGCGACGGCCTTAGGACCGATATCCCGGCGGCGGGCCGTGCTGGCGGATCGCCTCCACCACCTCGCGGTGCCGGCGGTCCTCCCGCTTCATGTGAACCGCGATCAGCGCATGCGCCGAGGGCACCAGCAGCAGGACGTGGAAAATCAGCCCGAAAACCAGGCAAAACACGATCAGGACCAGGTTGAAGATCGCCGAAAACGGCTGCCCGTTCAGCAGCAGCCCGAGCGGCGGCAACAAGGCAGCAAGCACGTAGATCATGCGGACCTCCAGCGGCTGGCGCGGTGCATACCAGCGTCACGCAGGATTTAGGTGGTTTGCCCCGTTCCGCAATGGCCTGTGTGACAGCGGGATGATACAGGCCCCTCGCCTGCCTTTTTCTTCAGTCCCCCGATTCCGATGACCAAAGAACGCCTGATCCCGCTGATCGTCGCCACCGCCCTGTTCATGGAGAACATGGACTCGACGGTCATTGCGACCTCGCTGCCGGCGATCGCGGCTGACATCGGCACCAGCCCGCTGACGCTGAAGCTGGCGATCACGTCCTATCTGCTGTCGCTCGCCGTGTTCATTCCGGCCAGCGGCTGGACCGCCGACCGCTTCGGCGCGCGCATGGTGTTCTCGATCGCCATCGGCGTGTTCATGATCGGGTCGATCGGCTGCGCGCTGTCGCAGAACGTGACCCATTTCGTCATCGCCCGTATCCTGCAGGGCATGGGCGGCGCGATGATGACGCCGGTCGGGCGGCTGGTGCTGTTGCGCTCGATCGACAAGAGCGCGCTCGTCAACGCGATGACATGGGTGACGGTGCCGGCGCTGATCGGACCTGTGATCGGGCCGCCGCTCGGCGGCTTCATCACCACCTATTTCTCCTGGCACTGGATTTTTCTGATCAACATTCCGATCGGGCTGCTCGGCATCTTCATGGCGCTGAAGTACATCGACCCGATCAAGAGCGAGGATCCCGAGCGCTTCGATCTCTACGGGCTGGTGCTGGCCGGCATCGGATTGCCGGCATCGCCTTCGGCCTCTCGGTCGCCGGCCTCGGCCTGTTGCCCTGGCCTGTTGTTGCCGGCCTCGTCGCGGTCGGCACGATCTCGATGACGCTCTATGTGATGCACGCGAGGCGGACCGGATCGCCGGTGCTGGATTTCTCGCTGCTGCGGCTTTCGACCATGCGCGCCAGCATCATCGGCGGCTTCCTGTTCCGGCTCGGCATCGGCGCGCTGCCGTTCCTGCTGCCGCTATTGATGCAGGAAGGCTTTGGGCTGACGCCGTTCCAGTCCGGCCTGGTGACGTTTGCCTCGGCCGTCGGCGCCATGGGGATGAAGACGCTGGCCGCGCGCATCATCCGCGCCTTCGGCTTCCGCTACATGATGACGGTCAACGCCGTCGTCAGCGCGGTCTTCCTCGCCGCCTGCGCGCTGTTCACGGTGACGACGCCATTATTGCTGATCTTCATCATCCTGGTGGTCGGCGGCTTCTTCCGCTCGCTGCAGTTCACCGCGATCAATACGGTGGCCTATGCCGAGGTCGAGCCGGCGCAGATGAGCCGCGCCACCACGCTGGTCAGCGTCAACCAGCAACTGGCGATTTCGGCAGGCGTCGCGGTCGGTGCGTTCTCGGTGGAATCGACCATGCTCTATCAGCACGTCACCGAACTGAGCGCCGGCGTATTCCCGCCGGCGTTCCTCGTGGTCGCGGTCATCTCGGCGGTGTCGGCGTATTTCTTCTGGCAGATGCCCGACGACGCCGGCCACGAAATCTCAGGCCGCAAGGCGGTCGAGATTTCCAGCCGCAAGGGCGCGGAAAAGGCGGCGACCAAGGCCGCCAGCGAAGGCACCGGCGACGCGCGGGATCAGCGGCTGGGCTGACGGCGCCCGTGTAGGCACACGGCCAACCTGACAACGGTCAGAAATTCCCGGCTGCACGACGGCCAAAAAAATCCGACGTGAGAGTCAGAAAGCGAACGGAAACGCCCGCGCCGTTCGGCCATATCTGGTCGGACGGGAGACGGCAGGCGGTCATCCGTATCAAGCCGACCACGATGGGAGCGACCTCACTCGGTTCCATTTGTCCGTGCATGCATCTCGGCAAAACCCGGGTGCGGAGTAGTTTCAGTTTCGATTGAAAGGACGAAGACGCGTGAATCAAGCCAATACGAAGGAAACGAGCGCCGATCCGAAAGCCGGCACCGACGAGAAGCACTCAGGCATGTCATTCCTCAGCGGTGCCGGGCATTTTTGACGGGCTCGCCGAACAGAACATGACCCGGGCAAAGGAAAACATCGAGAAGATGAAGACGGCTTCGGGAGCGATCAACGACGCTCTCCTGCAAGCCTATTCCGCCAACGCAAAGGGCGCTGCGGACTACGCCGCCAAGGTCATCGAGTTCTCCGGCGCCAATACCAGCTCCGCCTTTGATTTTCTCACCCATCTCCTGGGCATGAAGTCGCCCTCGGAAATCCTGCAGCTCTCCGCCGCGCAAGGCAGCAAGAACTTCGCAGCCACGGCCGCGCAGAGCCGGGAGCTTTGGGAGCTCACGCGCAAGGTCGCGAGCGAGACCGCCGATCCGATCAAGAAGAGCTTTGCCAGCGTGCTGCAGAAGGCGGCCTAGTTCCTAGTCGAAGCCTTTTGCAGCCCGCCAGGATCGGCTGGAACAAGCGCTCCCCGTGAGAAGGGCGCATTCCAGCCGGTGGCGAAGCAACTTGCCGTCGGCACAAAAATCCAGCAACGGAGGAATCAATGGGCGTGGTCATGATCAAATGCCCCGGGACGGGGCGAGCTATCCCGACAGGCATGAAAGCGGACCGGGAGAGCTTTCGATGCAGCCCGGTGTTTTTCGCGCGCACCTTCTGCATCGATCTGCCAGGCCAATCACGAATGGTTTGCCCGGGAGGCCTGGGTTCACGAGCCGGAACAGAAATGGCGCATGCACGAGGCGGCTTTCGCCCTGCAATCCGCGTAGAGCTGTCGAGGCGCTGCAATCCGGTCAATGGCCCCGTGGCCGTTGGCCGGTCACTCCTTGCGTCGGTGTGCGCCGCCGCACTTCGTCCGCGCTCGGCAAACAGCGGGATTTCAGCCCCAAGCGGTGGCGGCTTCATCTCCTCCGTCAGGACGATACGATCGATTCTGCGGCGCATGAGCTGGTAGCATTCGCATGCCGCCGCTTCGAGCCGCGGCCTGTCAATCTCGATCGAGCTGCGCGCATTGGATCGGATGGCGCCGGACTCGCGAAGCTTGGAAATGACCTGCGTCACCGTCGTCCGCCGCACGCCGAGAAATTCCGCAAGCGTCTCCTGGGTCAGCGGCAGGACGTCCCCGTCAGCCCGATCATGCACTTGCAGCAACCACCTCGCCAGACGCGCCTCGACCGAGTGCAGCGCATTGCAGGCCGCGACGTGCTGGAATTGCGCCATCAGTGCCCTGTTGAGGGTCTGAACCGCTCCGTTCAAGGCTCTGCTGCGGCCGAGCGCCGCATGAAATCGTGTCGGCGAAATTTGCAATGCCAGCCCTGCTACCCGCACCACCGCCGTCATCGGAGAGCGGGTGGGCCCCAATGTCGACAGGACGCCCACGGCTGCCTCATTGCCGACGACGGCGGTCGCGACCGTTTGTCCGCTCGGCATATCCATGATGAAGGCGATCAAGCCGCTGAGGGGGAAATAGATCCGTTCTATTGGATCGCCCGACCGCACCAGCACGGCGTCCCGTTCAAGCTCAACCAGTCGGAAATGACGCACAAGCAAATCGAGGTCTGCTGGCGGCAACGCAGCTAACAGTCGATTACCAACCCTGGTCCTCTGCTCCATCACGGGAATACTCCTTCCCAGACGGAGGCGCGGCTCGCTGCAGAATTCCCGGTGGCGTCAGGGCTGCATGCGGATAAACAGACCGCGCCTGACTCAGAGAATACGCCCTAAGGGGGAAAGTTCCAACGGGATTCGCTCAGGGCTCGGCGCCTGCCATCCCTCAGATCCACAATCCTTGGATATGCTGTCTCAGTCGCTGCACCATAAAGGTGCGCTTCAAGACTGATTGCGGAGCCCGCGAAATCCCATCGCCAGCACGTAGCGCTCCGACAAATCCTGCCGGCTCGACGCCGGCTTGACGTGACGCACGCTGGCAAAATCGCGCTTCAATTGCGCGACCAGTTCGGCGTCGGCGCCGCTCTGAAAGGCCTTGGCCAGGAACGTGCCGCCGGGATTGAGCACGTCGGTGGCAAACGCTGCCGCCGTTTCGATCAGGCCGACGATGCGCAACTGGTCGGTCTTGCGGTGGCCGGTGGTGTTGGGCGCCATGTCGGACATCACGACGTCGGCGCCGCCGCCCATCATGGCGATCAGTTTTTCCGGCGCGTCCTCGCTGAGAAAATCGAGCTGCGCGAAGTTGACGCCGGGGACTTCCGGCATCTCCAGCAGATCGATCGCCACCACCTTGCCCTTGCCGCTGACCGCGCCGACGCGCTTGGCGGCGATCTGGCTCCAGCCGCCGGGGGCGGCGCCGAGATCGACCACCGCGATGCCATGCTTGAGAAAACGATGCTTGTCGTCGATCTCGATCAGCTTGTAGGCCGCGCGCGAGCGATAGCCGTCCCGCTTGGCCTGCGCCACATAGGGATCGTTGAGCTGCCGCTCCAGCCAGAGCTTTGACGACAGCTTGCGCTTGCCACCGCTCTTGACCGTGACGTGCAGCCGTCCGGTGGTGTCTTTCGCCATGTCGATCCCTGTTGTCATTCCGGGGCGCATCGAAGATGCGAACGGCGATGTGCTATCGCACATCCGAGAATCTCAGATTCCGGGTCTGCGCTTCGCATCCCGGAATGACGTTTATCGTATGTTGAGCGCGCCGTCCTCGCGCATCATCTCGACCAGCATGCCCTCGCGCAGGCCCCGGTCGGCGACGCGCAGCCGCGGCAGCGGGAAGGCATCGCGGATCGCATCGAGAATGGCGCAGCCGGCCAGCACCAGATCGGCGCGCTCGACGCTGATGCAATTGTTGTTGGCGCGCTCCTGATAGCTCATGCCGCGCAGCCGCTGGATCACCGTGGTGACGTCGGAACCGTTCATCCAGATGCCATCGATGCGGCGGCGGTCGTAGCGCGCCAGATTGAGATGGACGCCGGCAAGCGTCGTCACGGTGCCGGAGGTGCCCAGCAGGTGCATGTCGCGCAGATCCGAGCCGTGCTCGGCGGCGAACGGCGCCACATATTGCGCGACTTCGCGCACCATCCGCGCGTAGGATTCGGCCGTGACATCACGTCCGCCGAAATGCTCGGCGAGCGTGACGACGCCGAGCGGGATCGACATCCACGCCTTGATCCGCGGCGGCGCATTCTGCTCGGCGGGATCGCGCTCGATCCGGACCAGCTCGGTCGAGCCGCCGCCGATATCGAACAGGATTGCGCCCCGCCCTTTTGCATCGAGCAGCGGCGAGCAGCCGATCACCGCCAGCGTCGCTTCGGTCTCGCGATCGATCACCTCCAGCCGGATGCCGGTCTCGCTCGCGACGCGGGCGCGAAAGCTCTCGGCATTGGCGGCGGCGCGGCAGGCTTCGGTTGCGATCAGCCGCAGGCGGCGGGCCTTGCGGTAGCGGATCTTGTCGCTGCAGATGCTGAGCGCCGCGACGGCGCGGTCGATCGCCGCCTCGCTGATGGAACCGGTCGCAGAAATGCCTTCGCCGAGCCGGATGATCCGCGAAAACAAATCCACCACGCGAAAACTGTCGCCGGCCGGACTGGCGATCAAAAGCCGGCAATTATTGGTGCCAAGGTCGAGCGCGGCATAAACACCGTTTGCCGTGGCCGCCGCAATCGACCCTGACGGGCTTGCGCAGGCCTCAAGACCTTCGCGCAGCCGCGTATCGTCATTCATCAAAAGTCTTTCCGCGGCCGCTTCCGGGCCGCCGAAGAAAATTACCGTTCACGGAAACTTTAGCAGCGCCAAGGGGCTACGCAACAACCCATCACATAGGACTATGCCCAATCAGGCGTTGTCGGGCGTGATGCAGTGCGTTATCTGAGCGGGAACCCGCAGAACCGGGAAAATCCAAGAAAATCCGGGCAAATTCCAAGCATTTCAGGTGTTTTTCGATGCAAGATCACACGCCGGCCGCCTCCCTGGACAACGCTATCGCACTGCAAAAATACGGGGTGGGGCAGCCGGTGCGCCGCAAGGAAGACGACACGCTGGTGCGTGGCAAGGGCAAATACACCGACGATTTCACCCTGCCCGGCCAGGCCTATTGCTGGATGGTGCGCTCCAGCCATGCCCACGGGATCATCAAGGGGATTGGCACGGCCGCCGCCAAGGCGATGCCGGGCGTGCTCGGCGTCTGGACCGGCAAGGACCTTGAAGCGGCCGGTTACAGCCCCTTCACCTGCGGCCTGCCCCTGAAGAGCCGGGACGGCTCGCCGCTGTTGCAGACCAACCGACCGGCGCTGGCGACCGACAAGGTGCGCTTTGTCGGCGACCCCATCGCCTTTGTGGTCGCGGAAACGCTGGCGCAGGCGCGCGATGCGGCGGAGGCCGTCGAACTCGACATCGAGCCGCTGCCCGCCGTGACCGATGCCGCGGAAGCCGCCAAGCACGGCGCGCCGCTGCTCTACGATCACATCCCGAACAACGTTGCGCTCGATTATCACTATGGCGACAGCGCCAAGATCGACGCGGCGTTCGCCACAGCAGCGCATGTGACAAAACTCGACATCGTCAACACCCGCGTCGCCGTCGTGTCGATGGAGCCGCGCGTGGCGCTTGCGGCTTTTGACAAGGCGGCCGAGCGTTTCACGCTGCAGGTGCCGACGCAGGGCGTCTCCGGCAACAAGGTGACGCTGGCGAAAATCCTCAACGTGCCGAACGACAAGGTTCGCATCCTGACCGCCAATGTCGGCGGCTCCTTCGGCATGAAGAACGTCAGCTATCCCGAATACACCTGCATCCTGCACGCGGCGAAGGCGCTGGGCCGCCCCGTGAAGTGGACCGACGAGCGCTCGACCAGCTTCCTCTCCGACAGCCATGGCCGCGCGCAGCTCATGCATGCCGAACTGGCGCTCGACGCCGAAGGCAAGTTTTTGGCGGTGCGCCTGCAGGGCTACGGCAATCTCGGCGCCTACATCACCGGCGTCGCGCCCGGCCCCTTGTCGCTCAACACCGGCAAGAACCTTGCGAGCGTCTACCGCACGCCGCTGCTCGGCGTCGACATCAAGACGGTTCTGACCAATACGACGCTGATGGGCGCCTATCGCGGCGCCGGCCGGCCCGAGGCCAACTACTACATGGAGCGGCTGATCGACCGCGCCGCCGACGAAATGGGCATCAACCGGCTGACCTTGCGCAAGCGCAACTTCATCAAGCCGTCGCAACTGCCGTTCGCGGCGGCCTCCGGCGTCACCTATGACAGCGGCGATTTCGCCGGCGTCTTCAACAAGGCGCTGGAGATTTCCGATCACGCCAATTTTGCCAAGCGCAAGAAGGAGAGCAAGAAGAGCGGCAGACTGCGCGGCATCGCGGTCGGCTCGTATCTGGAAGTGACCGCGCCGCCGAGCGGCGAACTCGGCAAGATCACCTTCGAGCCGGATGGTTCGGTGAAGCTGACCACCGGCACGCTCGATTACGGCCAGGGCCACGCCACGCCGTTCGCGCAGGTGCTGTCGGCGCAGCTCGGCGTTCCCTTCGACAAGATCACGATGGAGCAGAACGACAGCGATCTCGTCCGCTTCGGCAACGGCACCGGCGGCTCGCGCTCGATCACGGCGACGGGTCAGGCGATCGTGGAGGCTTCCGCGCTCGTGGTCGCAAAGGGCAAGCAGGCCGCCGCGCATCTGATGGAGGCGTCCGAAGGCGATATCGAATTCGCACAAGGCCGCTTCACCATCGCCGGCACCGACCGCTCGATCGGCATCATGGAGCTGGCGCAGCGTGTGCGCGAAGGCCGGATGCCCGAGGGCGTGCCGCTGTCGCTCGACGTCGACCACGCCACCAAGGACACGCCGTCCACCTTCCCCAATGGCTGCCATGTCGCGGAAGTGGAAATCGATCCCGAAACCGGCGTCGTGCAAATCGTGCGCTATTTCGCCGTCAATGATTTCGGCACCGTGGTCAATCCGATGATCGTCGCCGGCCAGTTGCATGGCGGCGTGGCGCAAGGCATCGGCCAGGCGCTGATGGAGGAAGTCAGCTACGATTCAAGCGGCCAGCCGATCACCGGCTCGTTCATGGACTATGCCTTGCCGCGTGCGGAGGACATCCCTCCGATGGAAGTCGGCGACCATCCCTCGCCCGCAAAGTCCAATCCGCTGGGCACCAAAGGCTGCGGCGAAGCCGGCTGCGCCGGCAGCCTCGTCTGCATCGTCAACGCGGTGGTCGACGCGCTGTCGGAGTATGGGATCACCCATATCGACATGCCGCTGACGCCGGAGCGGGTGTGGCGGGCGATCCAGGACGCGAAGGCGAACAAGGCGGCGTGAACACCCTCGCTTCCAGAAGCGAGCTGTCGTCACCCGCCTTGTGCGCAATTGCGCACTGGGGCGGGTGACCCAGTATTCCAGAGACGTCAACGATAGAACCGCCAGGCCGCGGCGTACTGGATGCCCCGCCTTCGCGAGGCATGACGAGATAGGTATGTCGAGACGCGCGCGCGTCAGACCTTCTCGACCGCGCCGCCGCTTTCGGCCCAGCCCTTGAAACCGCCGAGATTGCGGACGTCCTTGTAGCCCATATCCTGCAGCGTCTTGCCGGCAAGCGCGGACCGGCCGCCGGAGGCGCAGTAGACGATTACGGTTTTTTCCCGATCGAATGCATTGTCATAATAGGGGCTGTCAGGATCCGCCTTGAACTCGAGCATGCCGCGCGCAATGTGCTTCGCGCCCTGGACCTTGCCGGTGCTTTGTAATTCAAGCCCGTCGCGCACATCGACCACCAGGACCTGGCCGCGCTCGATCAGGGCTTTCGCGTCTTGTGGGCTGATGGCTGGAACGGAGCTGTTTGCCGCTGCAAGTAAATCCTTCACGGAACTCGGCATCGTATTCTCCCGTATGCTGTTTTATCGTTAGGTACAGATAATGGCGCAGTTTGTGGCGAAGCTTGGCCAATAGCGCAATGACCGCGGCTCCAAGAAGCTTTGCCGCGACGCTATAGCGCTTGACTGGAGCGTGCATTCTGAAAAGCTTTCGCCCAGTCCGCAGGCGCGCCGACAGCAGGAATTCAGGATCAGATTGTGGACGTATTGTCGGAAGTCCTGCGCGTCGTGCGTTTGTCCGGAACTATTCATTTTCGCGCAGAGTTCACGCATCCGTGGGCCATCCTTTCATCCCCGCCGGCGCTGCTTGCGGCGCGCCTGCAATCCTCCGAAGGATCGGTGACGCCGTTTCATGTGGTCACCGAGGGCAATTGCCTGGTGACATCAGGGGCATTGCCGCCAATCCACATCGAAAGCGGCGACGTGATCGTGTTTCCGCGCGGCGATCAGCATGTGATGGCCAGCGACCCTGAGCTGGCGCCTGTCCCGATACAGGACATCTATTCGCGACCGTCCGCAGAGCAGATCACGGTCGTGCATCACGGCGGGGGCGGCCCGGCGGCGCGCTTCATCTGCGGCTTTCTGCACGCCGATCAGCGCTTCGATCCGCTGCTGAAATCGCTGCCGGCGATTCTTTGCGTCCGCTCGCGCGAAGACACCCTTACGCTCGAGACGCTGGACGGCACCGGAAAGCGTGTGCAGACGATCACGCATCCGCAGGAGAAGGAGTGGTGGCGGGCGTCGGTGCGCTACCTGATGAGCGAAACCGCGACGCCCGGACCTGGAAATCGCGCCGTGCTGGCGCGATTGGCCGAATCGCTTTTCCTCGAACTACTGCGGTGGCAGTTGCAGTTTGCGGCGCAGGGCCATGGCGGCGGTTGGCTGGCGGGCCTGCACGATCCCCAGGTGGGTCCCGCGCTCACCCTGCTTCATGCGCAGCCGGAACGGTCGTGGACCGTCGAAGCGCTTGCAAAACAAGTCGGCGTCTCACGGGCAGCGCTCGCCAAACGCTTCGTCGAACTGGTCGGCAAGTCGCCGATCCAGTATCTCGCGGGCTGGCGGATGCATTTGGCGCAACATCTGTTGCAGGACAGCACGCTTGGCGTCGCCGAGATCGCCGGACGCGTCGGATATGACTCCGACGCGGCGTTCAATCGGGCGTTCCGGCGAGTGGTCGGCTCGCCGCCCGCGACATGGCGGCAAGCCAGAGAGGAACAGCCTCTCGCCGCGGATGGATTGCCGGGTCAAGCCCGGCAATGACGCATCGTGTTACGCCGCCGCCTGCTCGCGCGGCTGGTAGATCGCGATGTGGTGGCAATGCGCCAGCGGCGTCTGGCCGTTGGCGACCACCAGCGCGTCGAGCTCGACGAAGCGGTGGCCCTTCTTGTCGTAATTGCCGATGACCTTGGCACGGGCCGTGATGACGTCGCCGACCTTCGCAGCCGACAGCAGCTGCATGCGGCTGCCGACGTAAATCCAAGGCCCCAAAATGGCGTTGTCGACCAGCGCCCGGTTCATCACCCGTTGCAGCAGGCCAGGATGACCCAGGCCTTCCTTCGCGTAGATCGGATCGGCTTCCCTGATATCAGCCAGATATCCCGTGGCCGCTTCGCCCGCCCAGTCGCGCGGCGTGGTGCCGAGCCATTTGCCGACTTCGTAGGAAGCAGCATTGACCGGCTGGCGCTCCGCTACGGCGGCGACTTCCCTGTAGTTGGCGATCGAAACTTCCGGCGCGGATGCCGGCAATGACGCCGTGCCGGTCGCGCAAAGCTGGCCGCGGCTATGGACCTCAATGGAAAGCACGCCGTTGCTTTCGTCTGCGTTAAGTTCGGCCATCTCGCCGTCATAGACCGGCTTGAGGAAACGGGCGTCGATCAGGCCGCGTTCGAGAAAGGGCTGGCCCCATTTTGCGACCGGCTGGTGCATCATGTAGGCCATCACGTCCACGCCCGGGACCAACCCACCCGAGAATCCGAACCGCTTTGCCACGGTGTCGTCATGCATCTTGTTTTCGGATTGCTTGGCGGTGTTGTAGGCCTGGACGCGATACGGCGCGATGGTCATGCCGGTTTCCTCTTATTCTTGGTTGTTTTCAGCCATTTATCGTACGCAAAGAATGTGCCGTGGCAAGCGTGTTCCCACCCCTGTTTCCCTCGCATTTTGGCATCCGATGGAGTACCACCCGCGGGCAAGAATACGGAACGAATCCACCTTATGCTGCCTGACGTGAATCCACCCCGCATCTATGTCGATGCCGACGCCTGCCCGGTGAAGGACGAGATCTATCGCGTCGCGATCCGGCACGGCCTGCCGGTCAGCGTGGTCGCGGGGAATTTCATCCGCGTGCCGCAGGATCCGCTGATCGAGCGCATCGCCGCCGGTTCCGGGATGGATGCCGCCGACGACTGGATCGCCGAGCGCGCGGGAAAAGGCGATATCGTCATCACATCGGATATCCCGCTCGCCAGCCGCTGCGTGAAATCAGGCGCCGAGGTGATTGCGCCGAACGGCAAGCCGTTCACCGAACAATCGATCGGCATGACGCTGGCGGTGCGCAATTTGATGACCGATCTGCGCTCATCGGGTGAAGTCACCGGCGGCCCAAAATCCTACTCCCCGCGCGACCGCTCGGCATTTTTGTCGGCGCTCGACCAAACCATCCGCCGCATCCAGCGCCAACGGGCGCAGCAGCCTGCGCCGAACCAGGATTAAACGATGGCGCCGCCGCTGATCCAGTTGAAAGATATAAGGCTGACCTTTGGCGGCACGCCGCTGTTGTCGGGCGTGGAACTATCGGTGTCGTCGGGCGAGCGCGTCTGCCTGATCGGCCGTAACGGCTCGGGCAAATCGACGCTTCTGAAGATTGCCGCCGGCCTCGTCGAGTCCGACGGCGGCAGCCGCTTCGTGCAGCCGGGCGCGACGATCCGTTATCTGCCGCAGGAGCCTGACTTCGGCGACCACAAGACGACGCTGGCCTATGTCGAGGCTGGCCTCGGCCCCGGCGACGATCATTATCAGGCGCGCTATCTTGTCGAACAGCTCGGGCTCTCCGGCGACGAAGACCCTGCGCATGTCTCCGGCGGCGAGGCCCGCCGCGCGGCGCTGGCGCGGGTGCTGGCGCCCTCGCCCGACATATTGCTGCTGGACGAACCGACCAACCATCTCGATCTGCCGACCATCGAATGGCTGGAAGCCGAACTGGAAAGCCGCCGCTGTGCGCTGGTCATCATCAGCCACGACCGGCGCTTCCTCTCCAATCTTTCGCGCGCGACCGCCTGGCTCGACCGCGGCCAGATCCGGCAGATCGACCGCGGCTTCTCGGCGTTCGAGGCCTGGCGCGACGAGGTGCTGGCGGAAGAGGAACGCGACCAGCACAAGCTCGACCGCAAGATCGTCAACGAGGAACACTGGCTGCGCTACGGCGTCTCCGGCCGCCGCAAGCGCAACGTCAAGCGGCTCGGCAATCTGCATGCGCTGCGCGACCAGCGGCGCGATTACCGTGGTGCGACCGGGAATGCCAACCTCGCCGCGGCGGAAGCCGACAAATCCGGCAAGCTCGTCATCGAGGCCAAGAACATCAGTAAGGCCTATGGCGACCGCACGATCGTCGAGGACTTCTCGATCCGCGTCCAGCGCGGCGACCGCATCGGCATCGTCGGCCCGAACGGCGCCGGCAAGACCACGCTGATCGAGATGCTGACCGGCGGCAGCCCGCCCGACAGCGGCACGATCCGGCTCGGCGCCAATATCGAGATGGCGACGCTCGACCAGCACCGCGAAAGCCTCGACCCCAAGTCGACGCTGGCCGAAGCGCTGACCGGCGGACGCGGCGACCATGTCATGGTCGGCGGCAAGCCGAAGCACGTCGTCAGCTACATGAAGGACTTTCTGTTCGCGCAGGAACAGATGCGCACGCCGCTGGAGGTGCTCTCCGGCGGCGAGCGCGGCCGGCTGATGCTGGCGCGCGCGCTGGCAAAGCCGTCCAATCTTCTCGTGCTGGACGAACCGACCAACGATCTCGATCTCGAAACCCTCGACGTGCTGGAGGAAATGCTCGGCGACTACGAGGGCACGGTGATCCTGATCAGCCATGACCGCGACTTCCTCGACCGCGTCGTCACTTCCGTGATCGTGCCCGAGGGCGATGGCCGCTGGATCGAATATGCCGGCGGTTACAGCGACATGCTGGCGCAGCGCGGCGAGGACCTCGCGCGCGAGGCGGCGAAGGCTGTCGTCGAGGAAAAGAAGGAAGCCAGGACGGCCGCGCCTTCCGCGGCATCCAAGCGCCGGTTGAACTTCAACGAAAAGCACGCGCTGGAAACCCTGCCGAAAGCGATCGCGAAACTGCAGGCCGAGATTGCCAAACAGCAAAAGCTGCTTCACGATCCCGACCTCTACGCCAAGGATCGCAAGAAATTCGACGCGGCCTCCGCGGCGATTGCAAAGGCGCAGGAAGAGCTGGCGGCGGCCGAGGATCGATGGCTGGAGCTTGAGGTTCTGCGGGAAGAGATAGAACAGGCCTAGGTACCGTCATTGCGAGGAGCGAAGCGACGAAGCAATCCATCCGTTCTGCCCAAGCATGGATTGCTTCGCTTCGCTCGCAATGACGAAAAGAGCGTAGGATGGGTGGAGCGAAGCGATACCCATCACGTTGCTTCGACAAGATTGATGGGTTTCGCTGCGCTCTACCCATCCTACGAATTCAACAGAGAGAAGAGCATGACAACGCCCCTCGCCACAAAAATCGCCCGTGAATACGGCACGCCCTGCGCCGTGATCGACATGGACCGCGTCGAGCGCAACATCGCGCGGATCCAGGCGGCATGCGACGCAGCCGGCGTCGCCAACCGCCCGCATATCAAGACGCACAAGAGCCCCTTGCTGGCGCAGATGCAGGTTGCGGCCGGCGCGAAGGGCATCACTTGCCAGAAGCTCGGCGAGGCCGAGGTAATGGCGGAAGCCGGGATCGACGATATCCTGATCAGCTACAATCTGATCGGCGAGGAGAAGATGGCCCGCCTCGCCGCGCTGCAGGCCAAGGCCAACATGACGGTCGCCGCCGACAATTCGACCGTGATCGCGGGCCTGCCGCAGGCGGCAGCCGCTTCGGGCCGCCCGCTCTCGGTGGTGGTCGAATGCGATACGGGGCGCAAGCGCGCCGGCGTCGAGACGCCGGGCGAGGCCATTGCCCTCGCCCGTGAGATCGCAGCCTCGAAGGGACTAAAGTTTGCGGGCTTCATGCTGTATCCGACCGAGACCGGCTGGACGGAGGCGCAGAAATTCTTTGACGAGGCGCTGGCCGGTGTCCGCGCGCACGGGCTCGATGCATCGATGGTTTCCACCGGCGGCTCGCCGAACCTGAAAAATCTTGGAAAACTCAAGGGCGCGACCGAGCATCGTCCGGGCACCTATATCTACAACGACCGCATGCAGGTCGCCGCCGGCGTCGCCGAATGGGACGATTGCGCGCTCAACATCTATGCCACCGTGGTCAGCCGTGCCGGCCCGGACCGCGGTATTCTCGATGCCGGCTCGAAGACGCTGACCTCGGATACCGGCGGCGGGCTCGAGGGTCACGGGCTGATTTTGGAGCACCCGGAGGCGAAGATCGCGCGCTTTGCGGAAGAGCATGGCTTTCTCGATCTGGCGCGGAGCAACACAAGGCCTGTCGTCGGCGACGTCGTGCGGATCGTGCCGAACCATGTCTGCGTCGTCGTCAACATGATGGACGAAGTGGTGATGGTGCGCGGCGACGAGATCATCGGCACGCTGCCGGTGGCGGCACGGGGGAAGCTGCGGTAGACGCCCCCCGTAGGATGGGTAGAGCGCAGCGAAACCCATCTTCCATCAGTTCGACAAGTCCCGATGGGTTTCGCTGCGCTCTACCCATCCTACGGATTAAGCCACTTCAACGCACCCCGCCCGGCTGCGGCGCCCGTCGCAAACGACGCCTGCAGCAGATAGCCGCCGGTCGGCGCTTCCCAATCGAGCATCTCGCCGGCCGCAAACACGCCCGGCACGCGGCGGAGCATGAAATCGGAATCGAGTTCGTCGAATGCGATGCCGCCCGCGGTCGAAATAGCGCGCGCGATCGGGGCTATGCCGGTGAGTTCGATCGGGACGGTGTTGATCAGGCCGGCAAGGTCGGGCGGCGACAGCGACGCGAGCGAAGTGCCGGATACCTTGGCCGCTTCCTGCAGCAATCCGATCGCAACGGGTGATAGGCCGACGGCCTTGCGCAGGAAATTCGACAGGGACTGTTTGCCTTTCGGCGCCGAGACCTTCGCGATCAGGTCTTTCATATCGAGATCGGGCCGCAGCGCCACACGCAGCGTCACCTGACCTGAACGGATAATGGTTTCACGCAACTCGGCCGACAACGCATAGACCGCGCCGCCTTCGATACCGGTTCGGGTGACGACGGCCTCGCCGCGGACGCGATGCGCACCTGATATCAGCGCCACGCCCTTGAGCGGCTGGCCCTCGAAGCGGTCGCGAAAGATGTCCGACCAGGCGACGGTGAAGCCGGAATTGGCCGGGCGCAGCGGCGATATCTGCACGCCTTTGGCTGCGAGCGTTTCGGCCCATGTGCCGTCGGAGCCCAGCCGCGGCCAGCTTGCGCCGCCGAGCGCCAGTACCGTCGCGCCCGTCTCGACGAATTGCGGTCCATCCGGCGTTTGAAAGCGCAGGCGGCCCTGCTCGTCCCAGCCGGTCCAGCGGTGACGCAGCGCCAGTTTTACACCCTGCGAGTCCAGCCGCCGCAGCCAGGCCCGCAGCAAGGGCGATGCCTTGAAGGCCTTTGGAAAGACCCGGCCGCTGGAGCCGACAAACGTCTCCTGCCCCAACGCTTCGCTCCAGTCGCGCAACGCCTGCGGCGAGAACGCTTCGATAGCGGCTTTCAGGTGCGGCATCGCCTCGCGGTAGCGGACGAGGAATTGCGGCAACGGTTCGCTATGCGTGAGGTTGAGCCCGCCGCGTCCGGCCATCAGGAACTTGCGGCCGGCGGACGGCATCGCGTCATAGACGGTGACCTCGGCGCCGCCTTGCGCGAGCGCTTCGGCCGCCATCAGGCCGGCGGGGCCGGCGCCGATGATGGCGACGTGTTGTGAGGGTGAAGACATGGCGGGAGTGTAGCCGGATCGACGGTTTGTAGGGTGGGCAAAGCGAAGCGTGCCCACCATCGCTTGCACCGGCTGGAATGGTGGGCACGGCGCTGTGCGCCTTTGCCCACCCTACGGACTGCCCGACGCTACAGCTTGATCCCGGCCCGTGCGGCAGCCTGCGCGACGTACTTCTGCGTCTGCTCGAACGCGCCTTGCAGCGCCTTCGCCTTCGAGACATCGTCGATCTCGGCAAAATGGGCCGCGATCGCATCCGGCGTCCAGTCGGACTGGGCCAGATTGATGCCTTCGGTCTCGATGATCTTGATCACCGCAAACGAGCCCGCGCCCGCGCCCATGATGGTGCGGGTGGGCGCATCCTCGCTGAGCAGAAATTCCACCGCCGGCGTAATTGCCTCGGGGCGCATCAGGGCCAGCGCCTGCGGCGGCAGCAGCTCTTCGGTCATCCGGGTTGCCGCGGTCGGCGAGATCGTGTTGACGCGGATATTGTTCTTGCGGCCTTCCTCGGCCAGCACGTTCATCAGGCCGACCATGCCGGCTTTGGCCGCGCCGTAATTGGCCTGGCCGAAATTGCCGAACAGGCCCGACGACGAGGTGGTCAGCACGATGCGCCCATAGTTGCGCTCGCGCATGCCATCCCACACCGCCTTGCAGCAGTAAAACGTACCGACGAGATGGACATCGAGTACTTTGGCAAAGTCGGCTATGTCCATTTTTGCGAACGACTTGTCGCGAAGAATGCCAGCATTGGCGCACAGGAGATCGACGCTGCCCCACTCCTTCGTAGCCCGCTCGACCATCGCCGTGACTTGTCCGAACTTCGAGACGTCGGCACCATCGGCCATCGCCGTGCCGCCCGCCTTGCGGATTTCCTCGACCACAGTTTCGGCAGGCGTCAGCGACCCGCCGGTGCCGTCGCGCGCGCCGCCGAAATCGTTGACCACCACCTTGGCGCCGCGGCTCGCCAGCCCCAGCGCATGCGCCCGTCCCAGACCATTGCCCGCGCCGGTGACGATAGCGACGCGTCCGTCAAACCTGATTGCCATGAGTGAATTCCTGTTTTTCTTCCCTTCTCCCCTTGTGGAGAAGGTGGCATAGGCGGCCTACGGCCGCCGTCCTTTAGTACAACGCCGACGCGTAGCGTCGGCTACGGCGCCGGATGAGGGGTTCGCTCCAAAGGTGAGCTCGCGGAGAGAACCCCTCACCCGTCTTCGCTTCGCGAAGCCACCCTCTCCCACAAGGGGAGAGGGAACGCTCAGCAAGCGCTGACAGCTTTTGAACAAGGATGGATGGCCGGGTCAAGCCCGCCCATGACGGGGAAAACCTAGTCGAAATAAATCAGCCCGATCCAGTCGGCGACCAGCGCGGGCTTTTCCTCGCCCTCGATCTCGACGGTGACATTGGTGCGCGATTGCAGCTCTTTCGGCTTGCGCAGCTTGGCTTCCATCAGCGTGAAGCGGCCGCGGACGCGCGAGCCGGCGCGCACCGGCGAGAGGAAGCGCAGCTTGTCGAAACCGTAATTGACGCCCATCGCGGTGCCTTCGATGACCGGCATCACCTCGTAGGACATGATGCTCATCAGCGACATCGTCAGAAAGCCATGCGCGATGGTGTTGCCGAACGCGGTTTCCTTTTTCGCGCGTTCCGGATCGACATGGATGAACTGATGGTCCTCGATCACGTCGGCATAGACGTTGATCCGGCTCTGGTCGATCAGGTGCCAGGACGACACCCCGATCTCCTTGCCGACCATGGCCTGATAGGCCTCAAACGAGACCGGCGGCTTCTTCCAGACTTCATTCATTGATCAACTCTCCAGCCCGGCGGTCCGCACCTTCTGCAGCTCCGGGAATTCGTCTTCGCGGAATTCCGCGCCGCGCAGCGCATCGCCGCGGACATTATCATGTTCGAGCCGGCGCAACTGCACGCGGCGGATTTTGCCGGAAATCGTCTTCGGCAGCTCCGTCACCAGCTCGATCTTCCGGATGCGCTTGAACGGCGCGAGCCGGGTGTGCAGGTGCTTGAAGATCGACAGCGCGGTTTCCGGCGAACGTTCCACGCCCGATACCAGCAGCACATAGGCCTTCGGGATCGCCAGCCGGATCGGATCGGGGCTCGGAACGACCGCGGCTTCCGCGACCGATTCATGTTCCAGCAGCACGCTTTCCAGCTCGAACGGGCTGATGCGGTAGTCGGACGACTTGAAGACGTCGTCGGAGCGGCCGACGAAAGTGAGATAGCCCTCGTCGTCGGCAAACACGACGTCGCCGCTGCGGTAGAGGTCGCCGTCAGCGCCGCTCAGTTTGCCGTCCTCGCCCTGATAGCCCTGCATCAGGCCGGCCGGGCGGCTCGTCGCCGAGCACCAGCGTCACCTCGCCCTCCTTGGTGACGTGGCCGTCATTGTCGGTGATCTGCACGCGGTAGCCGGGCAGCGGCCGGCCCATCGAGCCGACCTTGACCTTCTGGCCCGGCGAGTTGCCCGCGAGCGCGGTGGTTTCGGTCTGGCCGTAGCCGTCGCGGATGGTCAGGCCCCATGCCGCCTTCACCTGATCGATCACTTCGGGGTTGAGCGGCTCGCCCGCGCCGCAGACCTCGCGCAGGCTCACCTTGAAGTCCGCAAGCCGCTCCTGGATGAACAGCCGCCACACCGTCGGCGGCGCGCACAGCGTGGTGACGCCGCAGCGGCCGACGGTCGCGAGCAAGCGCTTTTGCGTCGAAGCGCGGCTGGTTGACCACGAACACGGTGGCCCCGGCATTCCACGGCGCGAAGAAACAGCTCCAGGCGTGCTTGGCCCAGCCCGGCGAGGAAATGTTCAGATGCACGTCGCCCGGCTGCAGGCCGAGCCAGAACATCGTCGACAGCGCGCCGACCGGATAGCTGCGCTGGCTGTGCCGCACCAGTTTTGGTTTTGCGGTCGTGCCCGAGGTGAAATAGAGCAGCATCGGATCGTCGGCGTTGGTCGGGCCATCAGGCGCAAAGGCTTCCGACGCGCTCGCCGCCTGCTCGAACGGCAGCCAGCCGTCATGCTGTCGACGTGGCGCCGACCACGATCCGCACCAGATTTTCGATGCCGAGGCCCGCGAACTTCGCCACCTGATCCTGCGAAGCCACCACCACCCTCGCCCGGCCGCGATCGAGCCGGTCGCGCAGTTCGTCCGGGGTGAGAAGCGTGGTCGCAGGGATCACCACGACGCCGAGCTTCATCGCCGCCAGCATGGTCTCCCACAGCGGCACGACATTGCCGAGCAGCAGCAACAGATGATCGCCGCGCTTCACGCCCTGCGCGCGCAGGAAGTTCGCCACCTGGTTGGAACGGCGCCGAGAGTGCCGCAAAGGAAAGTTTTGTTTCCTTGTCGGCCGGCATCGACGATCCAGAGCGCGGCACGGTCCCGGCTGTCGGCATTGCGGGCAAGTTCCGCATCGAACCAGTCCAGCGCCCAGTTGAACGGAACCGGATCGGGCCAGCGAAACCCCTTCACGGCCGCATCGTAATCGGTGCGATGCTTGAGCAGAAAGGCGCGTGCTTCCTGGAAGGTCGTCATCCCGTCTCCGTTATTTCCCGGCGAGGCTCCTAACGTGCTGGATAATCCCGGAAAAATCCACCCCGCCATGGCCGGCGGCGTCGAACGCCTTGTAGATCTCCTGCGCGTGCTTGCCCAGCGGCGTCGCGGCGCCGGCGGCGTTGGCCGCATCCTGCGCCAGCGTCAGGTCCTTCACCATCAGCGCCGAGGCAAATCCGGGCTTGTAGCCGTTGTTCGCCGGCGAGGCCGGCACCGGGCCCGGCACCGGGCAATAGGACGTCAGCGCCCAGCATTGGCCCGAGGAGGTCGAGGCGACGTCGAACAGCGCCTGATGCGACAGGCCGAGCTTTTCCGGCGAGCGCAAAGGCCTCGCCGACCCCGATCATGGAAATGCCGAGGATCATGTTGTTGCAGATCTTGGCCGCCTGCCCCGCGCCGGCGCCGCCGCAATGCACGATCTTCTTGCCCATGTTCTCCAGCACGGGCTTGGCCGCCGCAAACGCCTTGTCCTCGCCGCCGCACATGAAGGTCAGCGTCGCGCCCTTGGCGCCGCCGGTTCCGCCCGACACCGGCGCGTCGACCGAGAGCGACGCCGTGCTTGGCGGCCAGCGCATGCGCCTGCTTGGCGCTTTCGACGTCGATGGTCGAGCAATCGATGATCAGCGTGCCCTTGGCCATCGCCGGGATCACTTCGTTCCAGACCGACAGCACATGCTTGCCCGCGGGCAGCATGGTGATGACGACGTCGGCGCCCTTGACGGAAGCCGACCGAGCTCTCGGCGATGGCGGCGCCGTCGGCCTTGGCCTGATCGCGCGAGGCTGCCGACCAGATCGAACGCCGTCACCTTGTGGCCGGCCTTGACCAGATTGGCCGCCATCGGCCCGCCCATGTTGCCGAGGCCAATGAATGCGATATTTGCCATCTCGAATTCCTCCGCTTGAGACGTTTCTGTTTTGCTTCAGCTGAACTTCAGCTCATCGGCGCCGATCTCGGCGAAATAAGGCGCAACCATTTCCGGCGTCACGTCTTCAATGCGCGGCGGCGACCATTTTGGATTGCGGTCCTTGTCGATCACGGCGGCGCGCACGCCCTCGCGGAAATCGTCGCTGGCGAACACTTCCAGCGCGGCGCGATATTCCCGCACCAGGCATTCCTCCAGCGAGCGACGAGGTGCCGCGCCAGCCGCAGCAGCTTCAGCGTCACCACCATGCCGCGCGGCGATTTCTCGTTCAGCGTCTTCAGCGTCGCAAGCGCCAGCTCCGAGCCGTCGCGCTGCAGCGCCGCGACGATGTCTTCCATGCGGTCATGGGCGAACCAGCGATCGATCTTGCCTGCATCGCCGCGACGGGCCCGCGGTCTCGCCGGTCGCGAAGCCAGCGATCAGGCGCTTGACTTCTGCCGAGGTCACGCCCGGCCGAACCTTGGTCAGAGCCTCGCGCAAGGCGGCAAGCTTGGCCGACGGCACGACCGCATCGGCAAAGCCGCGCATGGATCGCGTCCGGACCGTTCATGGTCTGCCCGGTCAATCCAAAATAGGTGCCGATCTCTCCCGGCGAACGCGACAGCAGCCAGGTGCCGCCGACATCGGGAAAGAAGCCGAGGCCGACTTCGGGCATCGCCAGCTTCGTCTTGTCGGTCACGACGCGATGGCTGCAGTGCGCCGACAGGCCGACGCCGCCGCCCATCACGATGCCGTCCATGAAGGCCACATAGGGCTTCGGGAATTTCTTGATGCGGGCGTTGAGGATGTATTCCTCGCGCCACAGGATCTTGCCGAGATCGCCCCTCGACCTTCGAGCTTTCCCAGAGCGCGCGGATGTCGCCGCCGGCGCACAGGCCGCGCTCGCCGGCGCCTTCCAGCACGATCACCGCAACAGCAGGATCGGCCTCGAACGCATCGAGCGCCTTGTCGATGTCGCGAAACATCTCCAGCGTCACGGCATTGATCGCCTTCGGCCGGTTCAGCCGGATGATGCCGGCAGAGCCTTCGCGTGCGCGCGATCAGATCGCCTTCGCATCGCGTGGCCGCGGCGCGTCGCCGTCATCGCGCGCCCTCGATCAGTTTGCGCGACACGATCAGCCGCATGATTTCGTTGGTCCCTTCCAGAATCTGGTGCACGCGCAGATCGCGCACGATCTTCTCGATGCCGTATTCGCTGAGATAGCCGTAGCCGCCATGCAGTTGCAGCGCCTGGTTGGCGACCTCGAAGCCGACATCGGTGCCGAAGCGCTTGGCCATCGCGCACAGCATGGTCGCGTCGGCATCCTTGCGGTCGAGCGCTGCCGCGGCGCGCCAGACGAAGGTCCGCGCCGCCTCCAGTTCGGTCGCCATGTCGGCGAGACGGAACTGCAGCGCCTGGAATTCGTCGAGGCGTTTTCCGAACGCCTTGCGCTCCTTCATGTAGGCCAGCGACTTGTCGAGCGCGCATTGCGCGCCGCCGAGCGAACAGGCCGCGATATTGATGCGGCCGCCGTCGAGGCCGGCCATCGCGATCTTGAAGCCGATGCCCTCCTCGCCGAGCCGGTTGTCGACCGGCACGCGGGCGTTCTCGAAAATCACCGCGCGGGTCGGCTGCGCGTTCCAGCCCATCTTGCGCTCGTTGGCGCCGAACGAGAGCCCGGGCGTGTCGCCTTCGATGACCAGCGTCGAGATGCCGCCGGGTCCGTCGCCGCCGGTCCGCACCATCACGACATAGAGATCGCCCTTGCCGGCGCCGGAGATGAACTGCTTCTGGCCGTTGAGCACGTAATGGTCGCCGTCGCGCACCGCGCGGGTGCGCAGCGCCGCCGCATCCGAGCCGGAGCCCGGCTCGGTCAGGCAATAGCTCGCCAGAAGCTCCATGGTGCAGAGCTTCGGCAACCACTTCTGGCGCTGGGTGTCGTTGCCATAGGCATCGATCATCCAGGACGCCATGTTGTGGATCGAGATGAAGGCCGACACCGTCGGACAGCCCGGTCGCCAGCGCCTCGAAGATCAGCGCGGCGTCGAACCGCGTCATCGCCGAGCCGCCGACGTCGTCCTTGATGTAGATGCCGCCGATGCCGAGCGCTGGCGGCCTCCCGCATCACATCGACCGGGAAATGCTTCTCCTCGTCCCAGCGCAGCGCATGCGGCGCGATTTTTTCCGCGGCAAATTCCCGCGCCATGTCGCGAACCGCAATCTGGTCCTCGTTGAGAGCGAACTGCATTCTGGGCTGCTCATTCCTGTCGTCATTGCGAGGAGCGAAGCGACGAAGCAATCCATTGTTCCTTTTCGCGGCAATATGGATTGCTTCGCTACGCTCGCAATGACGGCCTGGGCTATACCGTCAGTTCATCGTCGGGATCGAGAACTCCGCGCCCTCCTTGACGCCGGACGGCCAGCGCGAGGTGATCGTCTTGGTCTTGGTGTAGAAGCGGATCGAATCCGGACCGTGCTGGTTGAGATCGCCGAAGCCGGACTTCTTCCAGCCGCCGAAGGTGTAGTACGCGATCGGCACCGGGATCGGCACGTTGATGCCGACCATGCCGACATTGACCTTGGCGGCGAAGTCGCGCGCGGCGTCGCCGTCGCGGGTGAAGATCGCAACGCCGTTGCCGTAGTCGTGGTCCGACGGCAGCGCCAGCGCTTCCTTGTAGTCGTGGGCGCGCACCACCGAGAGCACCGGGCCGAAGATCTCTTCCTTGTAGATCCGCATGTCCTTGGTGACGTTGTCGAACAGCGAACCGCCGAGATAGAAGCCCTTCTCGTAGCCCTGCATCTTGAAGCCGCGGCCGTCGACGGCGAGCGTCGCGCCTTCCTTGACGCCGATATCGATGTAGCTCTTCACCTTCTCGACCGCTTCGCGCGTCACCAGCGGGCCGTAATCGGCGGACGGATCGACCGAGGTGCCGATCTTGAGCGACTCCACGCGCGGGATCAGCTTTTCCATCAGGCGGTCGGCGGCGGTCTTGCCGACGGGCACCGCGACCGAAATCGCCATGCAGCGCTCGCCCGCCGAGCCATAGCCGGCGCCGATCAGCGCATCGACGGTCTGGTCCATGTCGGCGTCGGGCATGACGATGGCGTGGTTCTTGGCGCCGCCAAAACACTGGCAGCGCTTGCCGGTCTGCGCGGCGCGCTCGTAGATGTACTGCGCAATCGGCGTCGAGCCGACAAAGCCGATCGCCTTGATATCGGGATCGTCGAGGATGGCGTCGACCGCTTCCTTGTCGCCGTTGACGACATTGAGGATGCCGGGCGGCAGCCCCGCCTCGATCATCAGCGCGGCCAGCATCATCGGCACGCCGGGATCGCGCTCCGAAGGCTTCAGGATGAAGGCGTTGCCGCAGGCGATCGCGGGCGCGAATTTCCACATCGGGATCATCGCCGGGAAATTGAACGGCGTGATGCCGGCGACCACGCCCAGCGGCTGCCGCATCGAATAGATGTCGATGCCGGGGCCGGCGCCTTCGGTGTATTCGCCCTTCATCAAATGCGGAACGCCGCAGGCGAATTCGACGACTTCGAGGCCGCGCTGGATATCGCCCTTGGCGTCGGGAACGGTCTTGCCGTGCTCGCGCGCCAGAAGCATCTGCGAGCTTGTCGTAATCGCGCTGCGCCAGTTCGAGGAATTTCATCATCACGCGCGCGCGGCGCTGCGGATTGGTGTTGGCCCATTCGACCTGGGCGTCCCTGGCGTTCTCGACGGCCGCGCGAACCTCGGCCTTGGAGGCCAGCGCGACCTTGGCCTGGACGTCGCCGGTCATCGGCTCGAAAACGTCGGCCGTCCGTCCGGACGTGCCCTTGACCTCTTTGCCGCCGATGAAATGTCCGATTGAGCGCATGAATAATCTCCCTGAGCCCGCGGAGCCTCGGTTCTCATTGAACCGGGCTCCAACTTGTTCTGACGCGTTTTCTTCACGCGAACCGGTATCCACTTCGCTCGAAAACGCCAATGGTCCGCTTCGGGACCCTTTTTGACCTGCATTTCTTAGGATACAAGTCCGATATATTGCACCATAGATGTGCGGAAATGCTGGATCAAGGCGACGCAAGGACGACATCGACTGGGATGACTTCCGTTTCGTGCTGGCGATCGTCCGCGGCGGATCGGTTTCCGCTGCCGCCAAGCAGCTTGCCGTCGATCATGCCACAGTGATCCGCCGTGTCGACCGGCTGGAACGGCATCTCTCCGCAAAACTGTTTGATCGCCGCAAGACCGGCTATCTCCTGACCGAAGCCGGCCAGCGCGTCGCCGACAGCGCGGAAGCGATGGAATCCACCATCGTCGCCAACCAGGAGGCGGTCGGCGGCTCGCGCGCCCAGCTTACCGGCACCGTGCGGATCGGCGCGCCCGACGGTTTCGGCAGCCACTTCCTGGCCTCGCGGCTGGTGAAGTTCACCGAGCGGTATCCCGATCTCGATTTGCAGCTCGTCGCCACCGCGCGGCTGTTCAGCCTGTCGAAGCGCGAGGCCGACATCGCGATCAGCCTGACGATGCCCAAGGAAGGCCGCATCGTCGGGCGCAAGCTGCTCGACTACAGCCTCGGGCTCTATGCCGCCCCCGCCTATCTCGACCGCGCGCCGAAAATTACAGGCCGCGGCGACCTGCCTGGGCATCGTTTCGTCGGCTACATCGAGGAACTGCTGTTCACGCCGGAACTGGACTACCTGCCGCAGGTCTCGCCAAAAATTTCCGCCAAATTCCGCAGCGCCAACCTGATCGCGCAGCTCAACGCCACCATCGCAGGCTTCGGCATCGCCGTGCTGCCGCACTTCATGGCGACGGCGCATCCGGAATTGCGGCCGGTATTGCCGGACGAGATCAGGATTTCGCGCAGCTTCTGGATGCTGATGCACGCCGACAGCAAGGATCTGGCGCGGATCAGGGCGGTGGCCGATTACATCTACGAGACGGTGGAGAGCGAACGCGCGCTGTTTGGCGGGCGGTGAGGGCTTGCACACAATTCTCGTCGTCCCTGCCTAGTGCGCAAAGCGCAGCGCGACCCATAGCCACCAATGTGAGTGGCGACGAAAGCCGTCCCCCTTGTGTCCCTCATGGGCCGCGGCGTATGGGTCCCGGCTTTGCCGGGACGACGTGGAGAGGCCGTCGATTCTAATTCACCTTCGCCCGCGCTTTCTTGGCGGCCGGCTTCGTCGCCTCGGCGCGGGCCAGCGCCGCCTCGCGGCCGGCGACGAGAATTTCGTCGGACAATTCACCGCTGCCCGCGACGCGGGACATCACCAGCGCGCCCATCATGGTCGCCAGCGTGCCCATGGCCTGCTTGCGCGCCGTCTTTCGCGGCACATCGAGAATCTGTTCGGCCATCACATCGATCAACTGTTCGAGCTTGGCGCTAAAGGCCTTGCGGGTCTTGGCGCTTTCGCGGGCGATCTCGGCGCCGAGCGTCGGGACCGCGCAACCGCGGCCGGGATCGTCGCGATGCAGCGTCGAGACGTAGGAATCGACGATCGTCGCGAGCCGCTTCTCCGGCGGCGTTTCAGCGGCGATCTCGCGCCAATGCTCGACCGAGCGGTCCATCGCATAGGCAAAGGCCTCGATCACCAGCGCCTCGCGGGAATCGAAATGCGCGTAGAAGCCGCCATGGGTCAGGCCGGCCTCCTTCATCAGGTCGGCGACGCCGATGCCATGCGCGCCCTTTTCGCGAAGCCGCACCGAGGCCTTCTTCACGATCCGCGCGTGGGTCTCCTGCTTGTGCTCTTTCGAATAACGCATCGACCGTCCCATGAAATGTTTGCAGTCATATAATAGCAGTTGTGCGCGGGGAAAGCTGCATCTATTTCGCTTTTTCACCGCCGATCATCGTGAATGTCGCGGTCGCGTGCACTGCAAGATTGCCCGCGCCGTCGCGGACGAAGCCTTCGGCATAGCTGGTCTGGCGGCCGAGTTTTACCACTTTGCCTTCCGCCGAGATGGTGCCTGATCGCACCGACAACGGCCGCAGATAGGTCAGCTTGAGGTCCAGCGTGACCGAGGTCTGCCCCGCCGGCTGCATGGTGGCGATGGCGCAACCCATGGCGGTATCCAGCAGCGCCGCGGCGGTCGCGCCGTGGAGCAGTCCGATGGTATTTTCGAGGCTTTCGTCCGGATCCAGTTCCATCACGATCCGGCCGGGTTCTGCGACGCGCATTTTGAAGCCGATCAATCGGGCCATCGGCGGCGGTGGCAGGATGCCGTCGCGGATCGCGCACATCGTCTCCAGCCCGGACATCCCGGAAGCCGCCTTCGCCACCGGCCCCGGCGCCTGCCACTCCACCACCCGGTGCCTGCGGGTATCGAACGAAAACAGATCGACGGTCTCGGTCGCGGTCATGGCGGCTCCTTTTGAATGATGATCGTAATTCTATATCGGCGTGTGCCGCCGCGCAACACCCGCCCGCCTGCCCTTGACAAGCCGGCGCAATGTCTTGGAAGTGGCGTCAACCGCCAGAACAAGTCCGGGAAAAACAAAATGGAAATGCTCAATCCCCATTGCGGGGTCGACCGCGACAGCCGAGGCGTCGTTCGCCTCTCGATCTGCAACGCAGGCTCCCTCAACATCCTCTCCTCCGCCGTCACCAACGGGGTTCGCGAAGGATTTGAGAAGCTCGCCGGCGAGCCGGATATTCGCGCGGTCATCCTGGCCGGCCAGAGCGAGAAGAGCATGATCGGCGGCGCCGACATCAAGGAGATGGCGAAGCTCGACCAGAAATCCGCGGAAGCCTTCATCACGCGGCTGCGCGACCTCTGCGAGGCCGTGCGCCACTTTCCGGCGCCCGTCATCGCGCGGCTTCCCGGCTGGTGCCTCGGTGGCGGGCTCGAAGTCGCCGCCGCCTGCGATTTCCGGATTGCGGCCCACGACGCCAAATTCGGCATGCCGGAAGTGCGCGTCGGTATCCCCTCGGTGATCCACGCCGCTTTGTTGCCGCGGCTGATCGGCTGGGGCCGCGCCCGCTGGCTGGTGATGACCGCGGAGAACATCGACGCGCCCACCGCGCTCGCCTGGGGTCTGGTCGACGTGGTCGCGAAGGAAGGCGACCTCGACGCTGCGGTCGAGCATACAGTGAAGGCGCTGCTCGAATGCGGTCCCGAAGCGCTCCGCTCACAGAAGGCATTGATGCGGCAATGGGAGGAACTGCCGCTGACGGAGTCGGTCAATCTCAGCGTCGGCGTATTCGGAAAGTCCTTCCTGACCGGCGAGCCGCAACGGCTGATGCAGGGATTTCTCGACCGCAAGAAATAGACGGAGGGGCGAATGAGACCTGACGGCAAGGGAGCGCTGGAGTCGCTCTACTTCGACTATCCGCGGTTCGCTGCGCGGCGCGTTCCCGAGCTTGACGGCGCCACGGCAAGGCATCCGGTATTGATCGTGGGTGCCGGCCCGATCGGCATGACGGCGGCGCTGGTGCTGGCGCGCTACGGCATCAGGAGCGTGCTGATCGATCGCAAGGACACATTTAATGACGGCAGCCGCGCGATCTGCATCGCGCGGCCCAGCATGCATATTCTGGAGCGGATCGGCGCGGTCGCGCCGTTTGTCGAAAAGGCGCTCGGCTGGCGATTCGGCCGCAGCTATTATCGCGGCGAACAGATTTTCCGGCTGGAGATGCCGCAACCGCCGGGCGAAAAATATCTGCCGATGTACAATCTGCAGCAGCAGTACATCGAGAAATTCCTGCACGATGCGGTCGCGGCGAGCGACCTCATCGACATGCGCTGGCAAAGCGAATTGTCTGATATCGAGCCCCACAACGACGGCGTATCGGTCCGGATTTCATCGCCGGCCGGCGATTATCGGCTCGATGCCGATTATGTGCTGGCCGCCGACGGAGCGCGCTCGCCGGTCAGATCGATGCTCGGCTTGCGGCTGAAGGGTGACAATTACGAAGGCCGGTATGTGATCGCGGATATCCGCATGGACCACGATTTTCCGACCGAGCGCCGCGCCTTTTTCGAACCGGCCGGAAATCCCGGCGGCACGGTGCTGATTCACAAGCAGCCGGACGATATCTGGCGCGTGGATTACCAACTCCGCGAAGGCGAGAGCGAGGCAGATGCCCTGAAAGAGGAAAACATCCGCGCCCGCGTCGGCGCCATCCTTGCCGACATCGGTCACGCCAAACCGTGGGAGCTGGAATGGTGGAGCGTCTATTCCGCCAACACCTTGTGCCTCGATGACTACCGGCACGGCCGCGTCTTCTTCATCGGCGATGCCGCGCATATCGTGCCGATCTTCGGCGTGCGCGGGCTGAACAATGGCCTGGCGGATGCCGAGAACATCGGCTGGAAGCTGGCGCTCGTGCTCCATGGCGAGGCGGACGAGCGGCTGCTCGACAGCTATTCGCCGGAGCGGCGCGGCGCCACGCTTGATGTCTTTGCCAATGCCACCAAGAGCACGCGCTTCATGACGCCGCCGACGCGCGGCTGGCGGCTGGCGCGCGAGGCGGCGCTGTCGCTCAGTCTTCGCCACGAATTTCCGCGAGGGCTCGCCAACCCGCGGCAGATGCAGCCTTATACCTATGCGGAAAGTCCATTGACGCCCTACGCCGAACGCAATGCTGAATTTGCCGGCGGCGCTCCTTGCGGCAGCGTCGCGCCGAACGCCAGGCTCAACGACGGGAGCCATCTGTTGGATCGCGCCGGCAACGGCATGACGGCGATCCTGTTCTGCGAGGGGCAACCCACCCGCGAACAGGCGGCGCTGCTCGGGCAACTCGGCCGGATCGACAAGCGTTTCGTTGCGGTGCTGGTCACGTCGAGCGGCTCGGCTACCGAAGCGAAAACCATTACGGATAGCGACGGTGAAATCGCCCGCCTGTTCGCTGCCGTGCCCGGTACGCTCTATCTGCTGCGGCCCGACCTGCACATTGCCGGACGATGGAAGGCCGTCGTTCCCGGCGAGATCCTGAAAACCGCTGGCCTTTGCCTGGGAAGCGAGACGCCATGAGCGCCATGCCCTTCGAGGATTTCGAAACCGCCTATGAAGCACTTGCGATGGCGATCGATTCGGCCGGGCCTGAGCGTGAAGCGCTGTTCCTGACCCGACTTGCGCTGGTGCTGGGACATGAACTCGGCGACGTCACGGCATTCAGGAAGGCCATCAAGACGGCCCTTGAAGACCTGGAATAGCCCGACGCTATCTTCCCGATCGTTCCAGCCTCGCGGATCGATCAATTTCGCTCATGCGAATCGCGAAATTTTGTCATGGGGCCATCCCGTTCTTTCATGGGATGGCGCGTTGCAATTTTTGCGATGCATCATATGATGTTCATAATCTAACAATAGATGCCCGCAATTGAGGAGCACCCGCCATGGCCACCGCTTCCGATCCCGTCGTCATCCTCTCCGCCGCCCGCACACCGCTCGGCCGTTTCATGGGCGAGTTGTCGCCCTTCAGCGCCCACAAGCTCGGCTCCCACGTGATCGGCGCCGCGCTGGAACGGGCCAGACTGGCGCCCGAGCGGATCGACGAGGTGTTCATGGGCAACGTGCTGCCGGCCGGACAGGGCCAGGCCCCTGCGCGCCAGGCCGCGCGCGGCGCCAAATTGCCCGACGCCACCGGCGCCACCACCATCAACAAGGTCTGCGGCTCCGGCATGAAGGCTACCATGCTCGCCCACGACATCATCCATGCGGGTTCGGCCGAGATCGTGCTGTCCGGCGGCATGGAGAGCATGAGCAATGCGCCCTATTTGCTGGTGAAGGCGCGCGGCGGCTATCGCGCCGGCCACGACCGGATCATCGACCACATGATGATGGACGGGCTGGAGGACGCGTACGAGACCGGCCGCTCGATGGGCGATTTCGGCGAGGCCACCGCGGAAGCCTATCAGTTCACCCGCGGGGACCAGGACGCCTACGCGATGGAGACGCTGACCCGCGCGCGCAAGGCGGTCGAAGGCGGCGCGTTCAAGGCCGAGATTGCGCCGATCACGCTGACGGAGAAATCCGGACCGCGGATTATCGCCAATGACGAGCATCCGCTGAAAGTAGACCCCGCCAAGATCCCCGGATTGAAAGCCGCGTTCCGCGCCAACGGCACCATTACGCCGGCCGCCTCCTCGGCGAATGCCGACGGCGCCGCAGCTCTCATCCTCGCAAAACGCTCCCTCGCCGATCGCGACGGGCTTCCGGCGCTCGCCGAGATCAAGGGCCACGCCACCCACAGCCAGGAGCCGCAATGGTTCACCACCGCGCCGATCCCTGCCATCCGCAAGCTGTTGGACAAGGTCGGCTGGAGCGTCGGCGATGTCGATCTGTTCGAGATCAACGAGGCCTTTGCCGTGGTGGCGATGGCGGCTCAGAGGGATCTCGGCATTCCCAGAGAGAAACTGAACGTCAACGGCGGCGCCTGCGCGCTCGGCCACCCCATCGGCGCCACCGGCGCGCGATTGATCGTGACGCTGTTGCACGCGCTCGAAGCCCGCAACCTCAAGCGCGGCGTGGCTGCGCTGTGCATCGGTGGCGGTGAAGCTACCGCGATCGCGGTCGAGCGGATCGGACACTAGATGGCCAATGCCCTGAAACGAGGGAACTTAGGCATTTGAGTTACGCGGCCGATACGTCAGAATGCGAAAAATCCTGCAATCCTTCCGGATAGAATTCTCCGAGGCTCAATGATCTCGAACTGGCTGTCAGCCGCCCTCGCCCGCCGCAACATCCATTACGGCTGGGTGATGGTCGGCGTGACCTTCTTCACCGCCCTGATTTCGGCCGGCACGGTCGGCGCGCCCGGTGTTTTCATCGTGCCCTTGCAGAAGGAGTTCGGCTGGACCACCGCGGAGATTTCCTCGGCGCTGTCGATCCGCTTCATTCTGTTCGGGCTGATGGCGCCGTTCGCCGCCGCGCTGATGAACCGCTATGGCCTGCGCAATGTGACGCTGTTGGCGCAACTGATCGTCGTATCAGGCCTCGTCGCGTCGCTGGCGATGACGCAGGTCTGGCAGCTGATGCTGCTGTGGGGCGTGGTGATCGGGCTCGGCACCGGCATGACTGCGCTGGTGCTGGGCGCGACGATTGCCGCGCGCTGGTTTGCGGCGCGGCGCGGGCTGGTGGTCGGCATCCTCACCGCGAGCGTCGCGACCGGGCAGCTTGTCTTCCTGCCGCTATTGGCGAGCCTGACCGATGCCTATGGCTGGCGGATCGCGCTGACGCTGGTCTGCGTGATGCTGGGTGTGGCCGCGTTCGCCGTGCTGATGGTCATGCGTGACCGGCCAAGCGACGTCGGCTTGCGGCCGTTCGGCGACGAAGGCACGGAGCCGCTGCCGGCGCCACCGCCGAACAACACGCCGATCATGGCGGCAGCGCTCGGCACCCTGCGCGACGCCTCGAAGTCGAGCGTGTTCTGGATCCTGTTCGCCACCTTCTTCATCTGCGGCGCCTCGACCAACGGCCTGGTCCAGGTGCATCTGATTCCGATGTGCCTCGATTTCGGCATTCCGCAGGTACAGGCGGCAAGCCTGCTCGCGGCGATGGGCATCTTCGATTTCGTCGGCACCATCGCCTCGGGCTGGCTGTCGGATCGCTACGACAATCGGAAGCTGTTGTTCTGGTATTACGGGCTGCGCGGCCTGTCGCTGTTGTTCCTGCCCTTCTCGGATTTCACGCTCTACGGCCTGTCGTTGTTTGCGATGTTCTACGGGCTCGACTGGATCGCGACCGTGCCACCGACGGTCCGGCTCACCGCCCAGCGCTTCGGCCCCGAACGCGCCAACCTCGTGTTCGGCTGGATTTTTGCGGGCCATCAGTTGGGCGCGGGGGTAGCGGCTTTCGGCGCGGGACTGTCGCGGACCATTCTCGACACTTACCTGCCGGCCTTCTTCGTCGCCGGCGCGCTCTGCATCGTCGCAGCGCTGATTACGCTGGCGATCTGCGCGGCCGAAGCCAGTGGTAGCGGCGGCGTGAGTATTTCGTAGGGTGGGCAAAGGCGCACTTGCGCCGTGCCCACCATTTATCCTCTTCGCTGTAGGATGGTGGGCACGCTTCGCTTTGCCCACCCTACAATTCTCGCGTCCAGCTACGGCCGGATCGCCATGTTCGTCGCCGGCCCTACGTTGCGGATCGGCTCCGCCAGCCGCGCGAATTCGCACAACAGCGAGCGCGTCTTGCGGGGATCGATCACCTCCTCGACCCAGAATTTCTCGGCGGAGCGGAACGGCGAGCGCAGCTTGTTGAGACGATCCTCGATCTCCTTCAGCTTCGCGGCCGGATCATCTGAAGCATCGATGTCGGCGCGGTAGGCCGCCTCGATGCCGCCTTCCAGCGGCAGCGAGCCCCAATAGGCCGACGGCCAGGCATAGCGCATCGAATAGCGGTTGGCCGGCTGGTGCACGACGCCGGCAACACCAAAGGCGTTGCGCACGATGATGGTGCACCAGGGCACCGTGCTCTGGTTGACCGCCGCCATCGCGCGCACGCCGTGACGGATGGTCGCCGACTTCTCGGCCTCGAGCCCGATCATGAAGCCGGGGCAATCCATCAGATAGACCACCGGCAGATGAAAGGTCTCCGCGAAATCGACCCAGCGCACCACCTTCTGGCATGCCTCCGCCGTCCACGACCCGCCATAGTGAAAGGGATCGCTGGCCAGCAGCAGCACCGCGCGGCCTTCGAGCCGCGCGAGCCCGGTGATGACCGGGCGGCCGAAATTGGCGTTGACCTCGAAGAACGAGCCCTTGTCGACGACGGCGTCGATGACCGGGCGCATCTTGTAGACCTGGCGGCGATTGCGCGGCACCGCCTTCAACAGCGATTCTTCCGCGCGCTCCGGATCGTCCGTGCAGGGCGTTGTCGGCGGCAGGTCATACACCGATGACGGCAGATAGGACAGAAAGCGCCTGGCGCGTTCGAACGCCTCCTCCTCGGTGTCGACGGCATCGTCGACGCCGCCGGCGCGGGTCTGGATCTCGGCGCCGCCAAGTTCCTGCTTGGTCAGGTCCTGGCCGAGGCGCTTCACGACCGGGGGACCTGCGACGAACATCGCGGAATTCCTGGTCATGACCGAATAATGGCTGGCGGCAAGCCGCGCCGCGCCAAGGCCCGCGACCGAACCAAGTCCGAGGGCCACCACGGGCACGCGCGCCATGTTCGCGGTCGTGAACCAGTACCAGCGCGTGCCGCCGACCCCGCCGGGCAGATTGGCGGCCCCGCGCGTTTCAATCGTCTTCACCGAGCCGCCGCCGCCCGAGCCTTCGATCACGCGAATGATCGGCAGGCGAAAATCGTGCGCCATCTCCTCGGCCATCAGCGGCTTGGCGGAAATCGAGGCGTCGGCCGAACCGCCGCGCACGGTGAAATCGTCGCCGACCACGACCACGGTGCGGCCGTCGACCTTGCCGCGGCCGAACACGCAGTTGGCCGGCGTCAGGTGCTTGAGTTCGCTGTTTTCGTCGTATTCGGCGATGCCGGAAATCGCGCCGATCTCGTGGAAGGAATTCTTGTCGATCAGTCTGTCGATGCGCTCACGAACCGTGAGCCGGCCCTGGTCATGCTGGCGCTTGACCTTGTCAACGCCTCCCATCTCGCGCGCGAACGCTTCGCGCCGAGCGAGGTCGTCGAGCTCCGGCTTCCAGTTCATTCGTATCCTCCGTCTTGATGATCTTGTTGTTATTATGGGTCGGTACCGGAAGCGGCTTTCTTTCGATACGGTTGGTGAAGATGTCGCCTTCGGCGCCTTCCAGCAGGCTGCCGAGCGCAGCACCGAGCTGGAGCATCTGCGGCGCCGCTTCCCTGTGCAGCCGCTTCTCATCGAACATCGCCGAGAGCAGGCCGATGGTCGCGACGACGAAGGTTTGATATTGCGGCGACCACACCGGCACCGCGCAACCGTTGATATGCGGGCTCCAGGTGCCGCAGCCCACGACATAGCCGTGCTCGCGCAAATGGCGGCGGTTGTCTTCGATGCGCGACTTCAACAACCCCGAGTTACCCGGAATCTCGCGCTCCATTTCGGCGATCAAGGCGTTGCCGACATCGGCATCGAGCGCGGCGGTGTAGGCAAAGCCGGCCGCGGTGTTCGTCATCGAGATGCGGCTGCCGGTGCCTTCGTGCAGGCCGAGCGCGTTCGCGGCCCGCGCGAATTCGAGATAGACCAGATGGAAGCGATCGGGAATCACGAAGCCGACGGTGCCGGGCAATTGATCGGCGACGTCCTGCAGCCGCAGCCGGATCAGGTTGCGAAGCTGCAACCCCTTCATCATCGAGGTGCTCATCGCCACCGCGCTTGGACCGATACGGTATTTCTGGTCGCGCGGCAGATAAACCAGCTGGCCCATCCGCGTCAGCGTGTGGGTGAGCCGCGATACCGTTGAGCGCGGCAGACCACAGCGGCTGGAAATCTCCAGATTGCCCAGTCTGGCGTCTTGACCCTCGAAGCAGCGCAGGACGTCGAACGCCCGCGACACCACCTGGATCACATCACCCTCGCCTGCGAGATCGCTGGCGAGCATTCCCTGCTTGCTAAGCCGTTCCGAGCGTCGTCCCATTTTTTTGGCTCCATTCCGCCCTGCGGAATAAAATTCCACTTGCAGAACAAACTACCTCAGGCAATCTGCGGCCACAACAAAAAGCCGTTCACGAGGACCACCAGTCCGTCAGACGGTCCCCGGAGAACGGCAATGCCAGAGATCAAGATCGTCACCGAAGTCGCCGGCCGCGTGTGCGCGCTTCCCGTCACAACCGGCGGAAATGTCGGCGACGGCGACGAGATTGCTTTCGTCGAAGCCATGAAGATGGAAATTCCGGTCACGTCGACGACGGCGGGAAAAATCAAGGCTATCCTGGTCAAACTCGACGACGTCATCGCTGAAGGACAGGTCGTCGCAATCATCGAAGCTTAACCGGTTCACGGCATAGACATGCTTGCGACGTGCTTGCGACGATTCCGCGACAATCTGTCCAGCTCGGTTGTTGACGTCTGCGCACCTAACGTTGCCATCGCCAGCAGCCGATGACATGATCAACGCTGACGAGTGATCTTCGCAAAGCGAAAACTATCTGAGGGGAAAATAATGATTCATCGGTTGAAGGCGCTCGCGCCAATTGCCCTTGCAGGCATCTCGCTGGCCTCGCCGGCCTATTCCCAAGACGTCAAGCTGCCGCCGACCATGGTCGTCACCGCCTATGACACCGGCACCGCAGGCTTCAACATCGCTGTCGGTGTCGGCAAGATGATGAAGGACAAACACGGCACCGATGTCCGCGTGCTGCCCGCCGGCAACGACGTGGCGCGACTGGCGCCGCTGCGCGCCAAGCGCGCGGCCATGTCCGCGATGGGCTCCGGCAGCTATTTCGCCCAGGAAGGCGTGTTCGAATTCGGTACCAAGGAATGGGGTCCGCAAGCCCTGCAACTGGTGCTTTCTACCGTTGATTGCAACGGCGCTTCGCTCGGGGTCGCCAAGGATAGCGGCGTGACCGAGATCAAGCAGCTCAAGGGCAAGCGCGTCGGCTTCGTGGTCGGCTCGCCGGCGCTGAACCAGAACGCGCTCGCGGTCCTGGCGTTCGGTGACCTCAAGCAAAGCGACGTCAAGATCGTCGAGTTCTCGAGCTATGGCGCGATGTGGAAGGGCATGGTCAACAACGACGTCGATGCCGCTTTCGCCACCACCATCACCGGCCCGGCGAAGGAACTCGAGACATCGCCGCGCGGCATCGTCTGGCCGCCTTTGCCCCCCGGCGACAAGGCCGGCTGGGAGCGCGTGAAAAAGGTCGGCTCGTTCTTCTTCCCGCACGTCGCAACCTGCGGCGCCGGCATCACCAAGGACAAGCCGATCGAGCTCGGCAACTACCCCTACCCGATCTTCGTATCCTACGGATCGCTGGCCGCCGACGAGGTCTATGCCATCACCAAGGCGATGATCACGGGCTACGACGCCTACAAGGATGCCGCGCCGGGCGCGGGTGGCCTTGCGGCCGACCGCCAGACCAAGAACTGGGTGGTCCCGGTGCATCCGGGCGCCGTGAAGGCGCTGAAGGAAGCCGGGCATTGGTCCGCCGAACAGGACACCCATAATAACGCCCTGTTCAAGCGCCAGCAGGTATTGGCGGCGGCATGGGCGGACTATGGCAAGTCCAGTCCGCCGTCGGACGACAAGGCGTTTCTCGACGGCTGGATGAAGGCGCGCGCTGCGGCGCTGACCAAAGCCAGCATGCCGAACGGCTTTGAATAGACCGTTTTCGGAATTCCCCAGGATCAGTTGCAAGCAGTTATTGGAATAGTTGAATGCCGTCTCGTCCGTCCGATAGCTCGCAGCCGTCAGATCCAGCGCCGTTGCTCGGCGGTGATCCGAGGGAGCCCGTCAAGATCGAGTTCGCCGATCCGCATCTCGCAGCGGCGGCCGACATGCAGGAAGCGGAGGTTTCGCGCGTCCGCACCCTGCAAGGCGGCTGGCGCTGGACGCTGATCGTCGCGGCCGCGGCGACGATCCTGTTGTGCGTCAACCAGCAGTTCTCGCTGCAGTTCTTTCTCGGCTTTACCCAGCTCAATACCGAATATTTCTATCTGCTGATCGCATTGATGCTGCCGTTCACCTTCCTGATCTTTCCAGGATCCAGCAAGGCGAGCCTCGACCGCATTCCCTGGTACGACGTCGCCTTCTTCCTGCTGACGCTCGGCTCGGCGATCTGGCTGATGATGAACGTCCGCAAGGCGGCGCAGTTGGGCTGGGAATTCGAGGGCGCCCCGAAGAACGTGATCGCGGCCGGCCTCGTCATGTGGGTCGTGCTGATGGAAGCGCTGCGGCGCACCGGCGGCTGGAGCCTGTTGCTGAGCGTGCTCCCGTTCACGCTCTATCCGATGTTCGCCGACTCCAAATGGCTCGGGCCGTTCCGCGGCACGCAATCGACCCTCGAGCAGACCACCGCCTATCACATGCTGTCGGGCGAGAGCCTGCTCGGCATTCCGGTTCAGGCCTTCGCCGACACCGTGATCGGCTTTCTGGTGTTCGGCACCGCGCTGATGATGACGGGCGCCGGAAAATTCTTCATCAACATCGCCTTCGCGATGTGCGGGACGTTCCGCGGCGGCGCCGCGAAGGTTTGCGTCTTCGCCAGCGGTTTGCTCGGCACCGTCGGCGGCAGCATCGTCTCCAACGTGCTGACCGCGGGCACCATGACCATCCCCGCGATGAAGAAGACCGGCTTCACGCCGTCCTATTCCGCCGCGATCGAAGCCTGCGCATCCACCGGCGCGGTGTTGGCACCGCCGGTGCTGGGCGCCACCGCGTTCGTGATGGCGCAGTTCATGAACACCGGCTACGCCGATGTCGCGCTGGCCGCGACCATCCCGTCGATTCTGTACTATGTCGGCCTGTTCGCCCAGGTCGACAGCTACGCCGCCCGCCACAAGCTGCAAGGGCTCCCGCGCGCGGAGCTTCCGCGCTTCATGGATGCCTTCAAGGAGGGGTGGTACTATCTGTTCGTGATCGTGGTCCTCGTGGTCATGCTGCTCTACTTCAAGCGCGAGAGCCACGCGCCGTTTTATGCCTCGGCGCTGCTGGTGATCCTGCACCAGTGGTCGGGACCGGCGCCGTGGAAGCGCGGCAACACCGCGGTCCTGGTGTTTTCAATCGCCGCCACCGGTCTGATGCTCTGGTTCGGCGTGCTCAACGCGTTTCTGTGGGGCATGTGCCTGCTTGCCGCGCTCAACGAATTCTTTCCGGGCAAGAACTGGGGCGGCGCGCGCTGGCTGCATTTCCTCGAACTGAACGGCAAGACGTTTGTCGAACTGATCGCCATTCTCGCCGGCTGCGGCCTCCTGATCGGCGCGTTCTCGCTGACCGGCGTGATTTCCAGCCTCGCCAACGATCTTCTCAGCATCGCCGGCGGCAACGCCTTCCTGCTGCTCATCATGTGCGCCGTCACCAGCATGGTTCTGGGATTGGGGCTGACCACTACGTCCTGCTACATCTTCCTCGCCATCCTGGTCGCACCGGCGCTGGAAAAGCTCGGCCTCAACAAGATGGCCGTGCACATGTTCATCTTCTATTGGGGCATGCTGTCGGCGATCACGCCGCCGGTCGCCATCGCCTCCTTTGCGGCGGCCGGTATCGCCGGCGCGCCCGCCATGAAGACCGGATGGGAGAGCATGTGGGTCGGCAGCATCATCTATTTCATCCCGTTCTTCTTCGTGTTGAACCCCGCGCTGCTGCTGCAGGGGGATAATCCCTATCTCGAAGCGCTCGGGCTTACCGGGCTGGCCTGTTTCGGCATCGTATTCATCTGCGGCGGCGTCCAGGGCTATCAGGCCTATGTCGGCGACCTCAGAGGCGCCGGCCTGCATGGAATGGCCGCTAAGGGTGCTGCTGGTGATCGGTGGCTTCGTGATCGCCACGCCCGGCGGCGGCATCATGCCGCTCTCGCAATTGCAGATCACCTCGCTCGGATTGGCGATCCTGATCCCGACCGTCCTGATCGCGCTCTTCCTGATACGGCGCCAGACCCTGGTGCCGGACCAGTTGCGCGCACCCTGATTGCGTTGCACAAGAGGAGGCGATGAAACAATCGCCTCCTCCGCTTAACGCCGGCCCCGCTGCCTGGACCAGCTCGAAACCGCCCTTGCTGCGGTTCCTGAACGCTTGCCACGCGGATTTCGCTGGCGAAACCAGCGGCGCGGTCGCCAACTACATCCCTGAACTCGGCAAGGCCGATCCTGCCCATTTCGGCATCAGCCTCGCCACCCTCGACGGCCATGTCTACGAGGTCGGCGACACCCAAATCCCCTTCACCATCCAGTCGATGTCGAAACCGTTCGTGTTCGCGCTGGCGCTGGACACGCTGGGTGCGGCGCGGGTCGAGAGCGTGATCGGCGTCGAACCGTCGGGCGATCCCTTCAACTCGATCCGCCTCAATGCCGAAAACCATCCCTTCAACCCGATGGTCAATGCCGGCGCGATCGCCTGCTCCGGCCTGATCCACGAGGCCAAGGGCGACGCCGCATTCGACTATATCAGGCAGGCGTTGGGGAAATTTGCCGGGCGCGATCTCGACGTCGACGACGCCGTCTATTCTTCCGAAAGCTTAACCGGCGACCGCAACCGCGCGATCGGCTATCTCCTGCGCACCAACGCCGTAATCAGGGACAACGTGGCGGCGGTGCTGGAGGTGTATTTCCGGCAATGCGCCATCCTGGTGACGGCGCGCGATATCGCCGTCATGGCGGCCACCCTCGCCAACCGCGGCATCAATCCCGTGACCGGCGAACAGGTGCTGAGCGCTTATGCCATCTCGCGGACGCTCTCCGTCATGACCAGCTCCGGCATGTATGATTACGCCGGGGAATGGATCTACCGGATCGGCATCCCCGCCAAGAGCGGCGTCGGCGGCGGCATTCTTGCGGCGCTACCGGCGCGGCTCGGGCTCGGCAGCTATTCGCCGAAACTCGACAAGCACGGCAACAGCGTGCGCGGCATCAAGGTTTGCGAGGCGCTGTCGGCGCATTACGACCTGCATATGCTCAACCGCAGCGACGACGCCCGCAACAGCATCATCGCCGATTACGATATTGGCAACAGCCCCTCCCGGCGCGTCAGGCGCGCGCAGGAACAGAACATCCTGGCCGCGCACCACCAGGACGTTCGCGTCATCGAACTGGTGGGCACGCTGTCGTTCTCCAATGTCGATTACGTCTCGCGGCAGCTTGCGGCCAAGCCGCGGCCGCAGCTCGTCATCTTCGACCTGCGCCGCGTCACGGCCATGACCCGCGCCGGCACCCGCCTGCTCGCCGAGGAGTTCCGCGAACTCGCCGCGTATCACGTCACCGTGGTCCTGTCCGGTATCAGGCGGTCGTCGCCGGAATGGAAGATGATCGGGGAATGGACGGAAGGCCTCAGCAACATCCGCAACTACTACCTGCTCGATGCCGCGATCGAATGGGCGGAAGATCAGGTGGTCTATCGTTACGGCGGCGCGATCGACTTCTTCGAAGCGACTGAAATCTCCGAACAGTCGCTGCTGGCGGGACTGACGGACGAGGAACTAACCGATCTCGCCTCGCTCGCTTCGATCCGGACCTATCAGGCGAGCGAAAAGATCATCGCCGCCGGCGATCCCGCTGATTCCCTGTTCTTTCTCAGGAGCGGCGTGGTGCATGTCACCCTGCCCGACGGCATCCGCCTGGCGACGCTGACGGCGGGAATGCCGTTCGGCGAGATGGCGCTATTGGAGCCACGCCGCTCCGCCGACGTCTTCGCCGACATGGCCGCGACGGCTTACGAAATCCCGCTGCGCGATTTCGAACGTTTCCGAAAGCAGCATCCGCGCGCCGGCGAGCGGATCATGCGCAACCTCGCACAATTGCTGGCCGATCGCCTGATCCTGGCGAATGCCAAACTGAACCTGCTGACGTCGGGCTGATCTTGGGCCACATGGTTCGATTCGTAGGGTGGGCAAAGCGCAGCGTGCCCACCATTTCGCACCGCGCTCGGTGAGAGATGGTAGGCACGTCGCTTCGCTCCTTTGCCCACCCTACGAAGAGCCGGTGCAGCGGCGTCTCGAAGGATGAAGCCACCCGCGGCAAGGCGCTCTGCCTACCCCACCTTGCCTCGTCCATTCTTCTCGGCCGCGCGCCGCAGGGCTTCGGCCAGTGCGCCGCCCTGCTCCTGCGGCTTGCGCGGCGCGGATGACGTCATCGACGCCTTGGAATATTCGCGCATCTTGTTTTCCGACAGCTTGGGGCCCTTCTCGCCGACTTCGTCATCGAGCCGCAGCGTCAGTGCGATGCGCTTGCGGGCGACCTCGACCTCCAGCACCTTGACCTTGACGATGTCGCCCGGCTTCACCACCTCGCGCGGGTCCTTGATGAAGGTCTTTGACATCGCCGAGATGTGCACCAGACCGTCCTGGTGCACGCCGATATCGACGAAGGCGCCGAACGCCGCGACGTTCGTCACCGTGCCTTCCAGGATCATGCCGCGCTTGAGGTCCTTGATCTCCTCGACGCCCTCCTTGAACACCGCGGCCTTGAAGGCGGGTCGCGGGTCGCGGCCGGGCTTTTCCAGCTCCCGCAGGATGTCGGTGACCGTGGGCAGACCGAACGTTTCGTCGACGAAGGCCTGCGGCTTCAACTGGCGTACGATCTCGGCATTGCCGAGCAGCGCCTTGATGTCGCTCTTGGACGCGGCAATGATCCGCCGCACCACCGGATAGGCCTCGGGGTGCACGCCGGACGCATCGAGCGGATCCTCGCCATCATTGATGCGCAGGAAGCCGGCGCATTGCTCGAACGCTTTCGGTCCCAGCCGCGGCACTTCCTTCAGCGCCTTGCGCGATTTGAACGGGCCGTTGGCGTCGCGATGCTGCACGATGCTTTGCGCCAGCCCCGCGCCGATGCCCGACACCCGCGCCAGCAGCGGCGCGGAAGCCGTGTTGGCATCGACGCCGACGGCGTTGACGCAGTCTTCGACCACGGCATCGAGCGAGCGCGCCAGTTTGGTTTCGCCGAGGTCATGCTGATACTGCCCGACGCCGATCGCCTTCGGGTCGATCTTGACGAGTTCGGCCAGCGGATCCTGCAGGCGCCGCGCGATCGACACCGCGCCGCGCAAGGTGACGTCGAGCTCCGGCAATTCCTCGGACGCAAAAGCCGAGGCGGAGTAGACCGATGCGCCCGCTTCCGACACCACGATCTTCGACATTTTCAGATCCGGCAGCAGCTTGACCAGTTCGGTCGCCAGCTTGTCGGTCTCGCGCGAGGCGGTGCCGTTGCCGATCGCGATCAGGTCGACGCGGTGCGCGACCGCGAGCTTGCCCAGCGTCGCCAGCGCCGCATCCCATTGCCTTTGCGGCTCGTGCGGATAGACCGCGGTGGTCGCCACCACCTTCCCCGTCGCATCGACGACGGCAACCTTGACGCCGGAGCGAAAGCCGGGATCGAGCCCCATGGTCACGCGCGCGCCGGCCGGCGCCGCCAGCAGCAGGTCGCGCAAATTCGAGGCGAAGACGCGCACGCCCTCGGCTTCCGCCGCCGTCCACAGCCGCATCCGCAGGTCGATGTTGAGATGCACCTGGATCTTGGTGCGCCAGGCCCAGCGCGCGGTCTCGATCAGCCAGCGGTCGCCCGGGCGGCCCTGATCGGTAATCGCAAAGCGCTGCATGATCTTCAGTTCATACGTGCTGGGGACGCCGGCCACCGGAACATTCGCCTCGGGCATCATCTGCAACTCGAGGATTTCTTCCTTCTCGCCACGGAACAGCGCGAGAATGCGGTGCGACGGCAGCTTGTGGAGGGCTCCGTTGTAGTCGAAATAGTCCTTGAACTTCTCGCCTTCGGTCTTCTTGCCCTTGCGCACGGTGGATGTCATCACCCCGTTCGACCACATTTCCTCGCGCAAGCGCCCGATCAGGTCGGCATCCTCGGCAAAGCGCTCCACCAGGATCGCACGCGCGCCTTCAAGCGCCGCGGCGACGTCCGCCACCTGCTTCTCGGCGTCCACGAAATTCGCGGCCACGGCCTGCGGATCGTTCTGCGGCTGCCTCAGCAACAGTTCGGACAATGGTTCGAGCCCGGCCTCCTTGGCGATCTCGGCCTTGGTGCGGCGCTTCGGCTTGAACGGCAGGTAGATATCTTCCAGACGCCCCTTGCTGTCGGCCGCCATGATCGCCGCTTCCAGCGCGGCGTCGAGCTTGCCCTGCTCGCGGACCGAGTTGAGGATCGCGACCCGGCGCTCCTCGAGTTCGCGCAAATACGTCAGCCGCTCCTCCAGCGTGCGCAATTGCGCGTCATCGAGCCCACCGGTGGCTTCCTTGCGATAGCGCGCCACGAACGGCACGGTGGCGCCGCCGTCGAGCAATTCGACTGTCGCCGAGATCTGCTCTTCGCGAACACCAAGCTCTTGCGCGATCTGTCGATTGATATTTGCCACGCCAAACCTTCCTCAAAACCATCAGGGCTGGTGAATCGCCGGCCGCCGCCGGGAGGACGCTTATGGACCATCGCGGATTATTTCATCAAGGCGTCCGCAGAAACAAATTGATCTGTGGATGGGATCACCCGGGCAACGCGACAAATATGAAGCACCCATTGGGACGAGAAGGCGAGATAAAGGTGGATCGATGGCGCTGTTATGTGTAAACGGACGCTCCCTCCCGGAGTGTCCATGTCGATCTGCGGCCTTGATTTCGGAACGTCGAATACGACGCTTGGCACCATTGAGGGCCGAGCGCCGGTTCTGGTGGCGCTGGAGGCGGCCCAGACCACTATACCCAGCGCGATGTTCTATGAGACGGATGGCGCCATTTTGATCGGCCGCAGGGCCGTGGAAGCCTATGTCGAAGGCGCACCCGGCCGCCTGATGCGGAGCCTCAAGTCGGTGCTTGGAACCGCGCTGATCGACGAAACCACCCGGTTGGGGCGCGAACGGGTCAGCTTTCACGAAGTGATCGCCTATTACCTCGGTGCGGTCAAACGCCGCGCGGAACAGGCCACTGGCCATGAACTGCGTCATGTCGTCCACGGCCGGCCGGTTCACTTCGTCGACAATGCGCCGGACGCCGATCGCAAGGCGGAGGAGACCCTGCGGATCATTGCCCGGGGGATCGGCTTTGACGAGGTCACGTTTCAGTTCGAACCGATCGCCGCGGCGCTGGAGTATGAGCGACAGATCACATCCGAGGAAGTCGCGCTGATCGCCGATATCGGCGGCGGCACCTCCGACTTTTCGATCGTGCGTCTGGGGCCCGGGCGCCACGGCAAGGCCGATCGCGCGGCCGATATTCTCGCCAATGACGGCGTGCGCATCGGCGGCACCGATTTCGACCGTCAGCTCAGCCTCGGCGTGATCATGCCGCTGTTCGGATTCCGCAGCGCCATGAAGCGTCCCGGGCTTGACGTGCCGTCGAGCTACTTCCACGACCTCGCGACCTGGTCGAGCATCAACCGCATGTATGAGCCGCGCGTGATGTCCGATATCCGCCAGGTGCGGCAGGAGGCCGCCGAGCCGGAACTTCTCGACCGGCTGATACGCGTGGTGCACGAACAGCGCGGCCATACGCTGGCGATGGAAGTCGAAGACGCCAAGATCGCCCTCTCCGAGAAGCGTCGGGCGGACATCCCGCTGGAGTGGGTTACCCCCGGTCTTGGCGCTGATATCGGCCGCCCCGATCTCGTCAGCCATACAAAGCAGCTGGCCGATCGCATCGCGGCGCGAATCAACAACTGCCTTGTCCAGGCGGGATTGGCTCCCGGTGACATCGACGCCGTGTTCCTGACCGGTGGCTCGGTGAAACTCGCTCACGTCCACAAGGCGATCACCAAAGCCGTGCCGTCGGCCCGGATCGTCGAAGGTGACATCTTCGGCGCCGTCGGCAAGGGATTGACGCTGGAGGCGCTACGACGATACGGGCCGCGAGACTGAGATTATCTCACAGGCATTGTTGTAAGTCTGGTAGACGGCTCGTGTTGCGATTCCAGCCGGTTAGCGTGGCGGTGAACAAGACGCCACTCGCCTGCTTCGCGGCGGAAAACATGCGTAACCCGGTTGGACCACCCTGTTGTGCCGTCTACGCTTGCGACGCGCTGCCCCTCGAAGGTCTCGATGTCGGTAATATAGAACATCTCCGGCGTGATGATCGTCGAGATATTCTCGTGACGTACGCTTCCACCTTTGAACTGGGCGCCGGCCCAGTCCCAACGGAGCGAAACCGCCTCCCATCCCTTTTCGTAACCGCCCCACCCATAGAAGCTGGTTGCCTCGGACGTGCGCGAATAGAGATCCTTGATTGCCGAGACGTCACCGTTCGCAACCATGGCCATCGCAGCATGCAATCGAGCGATGGCTGCACGTACCGAAGATTCGAGTTCCTCGTTGATCACGATATCACTCTGACCTACGCGACAAATCCGTCAGCCCACGACTTCCGTCACCGGTTGCAGATCGATGGCAAACGTTTCCAGGAATTTTGACGTCATGATGTAGAAGCCGACCGAGAGCTGCAGTTCGACCAATGCAGCCGGCGTCAGTTTCGAGGCAATCGCGTTGAAGGTCGCGTCCGTCGGCTTGTGACGCCTGACGATTTCATCGGTGAAGGCGAGCGCCGCGCGCTGCACTTCGTTGAAGCATGTCGCCGATTCCCAATTCTCCAATGCCTCGTTCTGCTCGTCGGTGACGCCGACGTTCTTGCCGATCCGCTTGTGGGCGACGATTTCATAGGGCGCCTCGCACAGGATGCCGGTACGGGTGATGGCGAGCTCGCGCACGATCGGGTCCAGTTCGCCCTTGTGCCTGATCGCCCCGCCCAGCCGGCAGTATTGTTCGAGGTAGCTCGGCGAATGCGCCATCATCCGAAAGATGTTGGCATTGCGGTTTTTGCCCAGCAATTCGTGGGTGCGCTCGTTGTGCTTGGCGGGATCGCTGTATTCGACGCGTGCCATTGATCACCTTGGGGTTTGGGGATTTTCTGATTTGTTGACAGCGGGATCATGCACCGCAGCAGGAAGCCGATCAACCGTCGAAACGCCGCCACCACGGGTCCGTGGCCTGCGCCCAAGCCGTGAGACTCGCGCCAAAAAACTCCCTCTCTCGTGCACAAACCGGCTGCGAGCGAGCCAAATTGCCGCCTCATTGCTGGTCGATTCTGAGACTGTCGATATTCGCTGAGTGGGGACTCAAGGAAGCGAATACTCGTCGCGGGGTGTTCCGAGTAAAAAACCAACTGAGCCATCAGGCCTTCGCGGGCATTGATGACTCATGCCCAAGTCTAGGGAGTTAGGCATGAAGGAAGCCACCAAGAAGGCAGCCTCGGAAGCGCTTGCGCAGACAATGGCAGTGACAGCAATGCTCGTCATCGCCGGCGTCGTGTTCTACTGGCATTGAATGTTGACGCGTCGAAGCACTCAGATTTTCACCCGTTCCGCGTAGTTCTGAGTTGCTTCGTAGCGTGAGCATTTATGCCTGTGGTTCACGCTTTCTCGAAATACGGGACCAGCCTTCCCGCAAATGGCCGATAGTGCGCGGTGACGACGTCGCCGATGGCGAGATCGTTGTCGCCATGGGCCATCATGCGAAAGCCCTCAGCCGTATCGACCAGCACGATATTGTAGGGAACGTGCGCACGCGTTTCCGGCGTCGCGGCGCGGCACACCAGCGAGGTCGCATAGACCGTCCCTGCGCCGCTGGCGCGCTTCTCGACCGGATCCGGCGCACCACAGGCGGCGCAGAAGCGTGCGGTGGAAATACTGCACGGCATCGCAAGCACCGCAGGATTGATAGACGATGGCCTCGGCGCCCTTGGTCCAGTCGGCGAGTTTGTCGCTCATCGCACCCGCTCCAGGAACATGCTGACATGCGACGACAGCACGCCGCCGTCGCCATGCAGCAGCGCGATCGAGGCATCGCGGACTTGCCGGGCGCCGGCGCGCTCCGTCATCTGCAAATGCGTCTCGACCAGATGCGCCATCGCGCCGCCGACGCCGCAATGGCCGTAGCTCAGGAGCCCGCCATGGGTGTTGAGCGGCATGGCGCCGTCGCGGCCGAAATGCCCTGCCCGCACCCGCGCCGCCGCCTCGCCGCGCCCGGCAAGGCCGAGGTCTTCCAGCAGCATCGCCAGCGTGATGGTGAAGCTGTCATAGACCGCGGCGTAGCGCACATCCGAGATCGCGAGGCCGGATGCGGCCTTTGCCTTGGCAACCGCAATCTCGGCGCCGAGTTCGCTCAAGCGCGGGCGCCGCCGTGACGTGCTGATGGGTATGCGCCTGTGCGCAGCCGCGCACGCGAATGCCGGTCTCGGAGGTCGGCTCGCGGCTGACCACGAACGCCGCGCCGCCGTCGGACACCGGGCAGCAATCCAGCAGTTTGAGCGGCATCGCCACCGGCTTTGAGGCCATCACGTCGGCGACCGTGATCGGTTCGTGGAACTGCGCGCCGGGATGAGGTCAAGGCGTGGGCGCGCATCAGCACCGCGAATTCGGCGAGGTCTTCCTGGGTGACGCCATATTCGTGCATGTAGCGCGAGGCGACGAGGCCGTAATAGGCGGGGATCGTCGGCCCCAGCGTCACCTCGTAATCGGGATGGCCGACCTGCGCCAGCGCCTGGATCGAGGCGTCGCGGCTCTGCCCGGTGAGACGGTTTTCGCCGCCGACCACCAGCACATGCTTTGCAACGCCGGCGTCGACCAGATGATGCGCCAGCATGGTCATGGCGAGACCCGGTGGCGCCGCCGACCTGCACGGCGTGCGCGTAGGATGGCTGAATGCCAAAGTGCTCGGCGAACACGGTCGCCAGCATGATGTGCGGCGAAACCGTCGAATAGCCGCAGAGAATGCCGTCGATCTCGGACCGCTTCAGCCCGGCATCGGCAATGGCAAGCTCGGCCGCCTTGCTCATGAGATCGAGCGAGGACGAGCCTTCGTGCTTGCCATAGGACGTCAGCCCGACGCCGGTGATGAAGCTCATGATTGTCTCGTTTCTCAATACGACTTCGGCAGACCGAGCACCTTCTCGGCGATAAAGCTGAGAATGAGCTGCGGGCTGATCGGCGCGATGCGCGGGATCAGGGATTCCCGCAGGTAGCGCTCGACGTGATATTCCTTGGCGTAACCGAAGCCGCCATGCGTCATGACCGCCTGCTCGCAGGCGTGGAAGCCGGCTTCCGCTGCGAGATATTTCGCGGCATTGGCGGCCGGGCCGCATGGCATGCCCTGGTCGTATTGCCAGCCGGCCGAGAGCACCATCAGCCACGCGGCTTCCAGCTCCATCCAGTTCTTCGCCAGCGGATGCTGGATGCCCTGATTCATGCCGATCGGGCGGTTGAACACGATGCGGCTCTTCGCATAGGCCGAAGCCCGCGACAGCGCGATCTGGCCGAGCCCCACCGCTTCCGCCGCGATCAGGATGCGCTCGGGATTCATGCCGTGCAGGATATATTCGAAGCCGCGGCCTTCTTCGCCGAGGCGATCCTCGACCGGGATCTCGAAATTCTCGAAGAACAATTCGTTGGAATCGACGGGCTTGCGGCCCATCTTCTCGATCTCGTGCACGGTGACGCGCTTCTTGTCGAAGTCGGTGTAGAACAGGCTCAAGCCCTGCGTCGGCGTCTTCACCTCTTCCAGCGGCGTGGTGCGCGCCAGCAGCAGGATCTTGTTGGCGACCTGCGCGGTGGAAATCCAGACCTTCTGGCCGTTGACGATGTACTTGTCGCCCTTGCGCACGGCGCGGGTCTTCAGCTGCGTGGTGTTGAGCCCGGTATTGGGTTCGGTCACCGCAAAACACGACTTGTCCCGGCCGTCGATGATCGGCGGCAGCATGCGCGTGCACTGTTCCTTGGTGCCGAACACGACCACGGGATTGAGCCCGAACACGTTCATATGCACGGCGGAGGCGCCGGACATGCCGGCGCCCGATTCCGAAATCGTCCGCATCATGATCGCGGCGTCGGTGATGCCGAGCCCCGACCCGCCATACTCCTCGGGGATACAGATGCCGAGCCAGCCGGCATCCGCCAGCGCGCGGTGGAAGTCGGCGGGATAGCCGCCCTCCTTGTCCTTCTTCAGCCAATAGGCATCGTCGAAGCGCGAACAGATTTTTCCGACCGCGTCGCGGATCAATTCCTGGTTGGCCGACAGCGCAAAATCCATCTATCTCGTCCTTACGTGTTTGACGCGGCCTTGGTGACGCCGTCGCGCACCAGCGCTGCGATCTCATCCGGCGAAAAGCCGGCTTCGCGCAGGATTTCCGCGCTGTGCTCGCTCAGGCGCGGCGCCAGCCGCTTCGTCTCGACCGGCGTTTCGCGAAAATCGCGCCGAAGGCCGCATGTTGCGAATGCGGCCCTCGGTCGGATGATCGACGACCGGGAAGAAATCGGTCGCGACGATGTGGGGATCCTGCAGCAGGCTTTCGAGGTCGTGCATCGGCATGACCGGCACGTCGGCCTTTTCCAGGATAGCGGTCCACTCGGCGGTGGTCTTGGTCTCGAGGATGCGCGCCAGTTCGGCATAGACCACGTCGATATTGACGGCGCGGCCGGCGAAGGTCGCAAATTTCGGATTGGACGCGAAGATCGTCGCGCCCGGTGGCATCGAAGAAATTCTGCCACTGCTTGTCGTTGTAGACGATCACGCAGATATAGCCGTCGGAGGTCTTGTAGGGCCGCCGGTCCGGCGACAGGTGCCGCGCATAGCCGCCCTTGTCGAGCGGCGGCTCATAGGTGAGACCGCCCATGTGGTCGCCCATCACGAAGCCGGCCATGGTTTCGAACATCGGGATATCGACGCGCTGGCCGCGGCCGGTGCGGTTACGATCGACCAGGCTGGCGCAGATCGCGCCCACCGCCGTGAGCCCGACGATACGGTCGACCAGCGCATTCGGGACATAGCGCGGCACGCCGTCGGCGGTCTGCGCCATCAGCGCCGGCAAAGCCGTCGCGCCCTGGATCAGATCGTCATAGGCGGGCTTTGCCGCATAGGGCCCGTCCTGGCCGAAGCCGAACACGCCGGCATAGATCAGGCGCGGGTTGATTTCCGACACCACGTCGTAGCCGAGATTGCAGCCGCGCCATCGCCTGCGGGCGCACATTGTAGACCAGCACGTCGGCGGATTTGATCAGCCGCAGCACGGCGTCGCGCCCGGCGGGCTTCTTCAGATCGAGGCAGATCGAGCGCTTGCTGCGGTTGGTGTTGAGGAACACCGGCCCCATGCCGGGATGGCGGGTCGGCCCGATCTGCCGCGTCACGTCGCCATCGAGCGATTCCACCTTGATGACGTCGGCGCCGTAATCGCCGAGCATCTGGGTGGCATAGGGCCCCATCAGCACGGTCGTCATGTCGATGACCTTGATGCCTTCCAATGGTCCCATGGATCAGCCTCGCTCCCCGATATGCGGCCATCCGGCCTGCATTGTTGTGCGGACCAAGTAACGGCAGGCACTTGCGAAGATCAAGGCGCGCCCGGCGTATGGCCGTATGCGCGCGATGGCGGCTACTTCTTCGACCTGGCGTCGCGCTCCCGGGTCAGGCGATCCAGCTCTTCATTCTGCTGGCTGAGGCGGTCGGCGATGCGGGATTCGTTCCGTTCGCCGGAAGCGGCGGCAGCCTGTTCGATCAACTGCCGGATGTTGTCTTCCAGAATCCTGATCCGATCGTTGAGTTCTGCCAATGACAACGAACTCTCGTTGCTCATGATGCACGCTCCGGATCGATTTGTAGGGTGGGCAAAGCGAAGCGTGCCCACCGTCTGATCAGCATCGACATGCTGCATGGTGGGCACGGCGCAAGCGCCTTTGCCCACCCTACGGTAGCACGTTTGCGGTTACTTCGCAGGCTCCAGCACGGAGACGTAGTTCGCCACCGCCGCGCCGCCCATGTTGAAGATGCCGGCGAGCTTGGGGTTCTTGAGCTGCATGCCCTCGGGCGCCTGGCCGACGAGCTGCATCGCGCTCATCACATGCATGGAGACGCCGGTGGCGCCGATCGGGTGGCCCTTGGCCTTCAGGCCGCCGGACGGATTGACCGGCAGCTTGCCGTCCTTCTGGGTCCAGCCTTCCTTGATGGCGCGGGCGCCCTGCCCGCGCGGCGTCAGGCCCATCGCTTCATATTCGATCAGTTCGGCGACCGTGAAGCAGTCATGGGTTTCGACAAAGGACAGATCGGAGAGCTGTATGCCGGCCTGCGCCAGCGCGCGCTGCCAGGCGACCGTGCAGCCTTCGAATTGCAGGATGTCGCGCTTGGACATCGGCAGGAAATCCTGCGCATGCGCGGTGGCGCGGAAGTTCACCGCCTTGCCCATGGTCTTCGCGGTCTCCGAATCCGTCAGCACCAGCGCCGCCGCGCCATCCGACACCAGCGAGCAGTCGGTGCGCTTCAGGGGGCCCGCGACGTACGGGTTCTTCTCGCTCTCGGAGCGGCAGAACTCGAAGCCAAAATCCTTGCGCATCTGCGCATAGGGGTTGGCGACGCCGTTCTTGTGGTTCTTGGCCGCGATCATCGCCAGCGCGTCCGACTGGTCGCCATATTTCTGGAAATAGCTCTGCGCGATCTTGCCGAACACGCCGGCAAAGCCGCCGACGGTGTCGCCGTCCTCAGGCAGATAGGACGCCTTCAGCAGGTACTTCCCGATCTCCGGGCCCGGCGTCCGCGTCATCTGCTCGACGCCGACCACCAGCACGATCTTGGCCGCGCCCGCAGCAATCGCCCGGATGCCCTGATGCACCGCCGCCGAACCGGTGGCGCAGGCGTTTTCGACCCGCGTGGCCGGCTTGAAGCGCAGTTTGGGGTCGGCCTGCAGCACCAGCGAGGCCGTAAAATCCTGCGGCGAGAAGCCGGCATTGAAATGCCCGAGCACGATCTCGTCGACGTCTTCGGCGGATATGCCGGCGTCGGCCAGCGCATCGGTCGCAACCTTCACCACGAGGCTCTCGACGGTTTCCGCGTCGAACTTGCCGAATGGCGTGTGCGCCCATCCGACGATGCTGGCTGTCATGGTCGTTCTCCCTGTTTCGGTTCTGAGGGCGTTTGTAACCTATCGGGAAAAGACTTCACGCCGGTTTCAGCGATTTCATCGCCCGCTCGCACATGGCGGTTATGCCGGCCCAGTTGCCGGACCGGATATCGGCCGCCGGGCAGAGCCAGGAACCGCCCACCGCCACCACATTCGGCTCGGCCAGCCAGGTCGCCGCATTGGCCTCCCCGATGCCGCCGGTCGGGCATACCCGGATGTTCGGAAACGGCCCGGCCAGCGCCCGAAGTGCCTTGATACCGCCGGCCTGCTCGGCGGGAAAGAATTTGACGAGATCGAAGCCGGCCGCCAGCGCCTGCATCAGCTCGGAAGCCGTCGCGATCCCCGGCGCAAACGGCAGGTCGCTGGCGGCGGCGGCCTTCAACAGCTCCGGCGTCGCGCCGGGGCTGATGCCGAATTTGGCGCCGAGCGCCCTGGCCCGCGCCAGATCGTCGGCGTTCAGGATCGTGCCGATGCCGACAATGGCGTCCGGCACCTCCGCGATCATGGCCTTGGCGGCCTCCATGGCGACCGGCGTTCGCAGGGTGACTTCCAGCACGCGCACCCCGCCTGCAACCAGCGCACGCGCCAGCGGCACCGCATCTTCCAGCCGCTCGATGGTGAGCACGGGGATCACCGTGGCGGACTTGAAGATGGCGGCGAGTTGTTCCTGCCTTGTGGCTGCGGTCATGGCGATGCCTTGCGAGAATTGGCGTGGTTCGGGAATCAGTCCGGGCGGCATCGCCGCGCGCGGGATGATCGCGCCGGGATGGCATACCACAACGCCGGCGAGGCGGTGCCCGGCACGCGCGGCTTCGATCGGCTCCGCGCCCGCGAGGCGCGCGGCAACATAGGCGGCGGCAAAACTGTCGCCGGCCGCCGTGGTATCGACAACGGGCGCCTTCGACCGGCTCGGCCTTGATCGGATGAAGAACGCCCTCGAAGCGAACGATGCTCGCCGGCTCCGAAAGCTTCAGCACCACCTCGCGCGCCCGGAATCCGCGCCAGCAAGGCTTCATTGCTTTCGCCGGGATAGAGCGGCAGCAAATCCTCGGTGGAGGCCAGCACGATATCGGCCGACGCAAAGGCCTCCCGGAAAACGGCGCGCGCGACGTCGAGATCGGGCCAGCCGCGGGCACGGAAATTGGTATCGAAGGCAAACCGCGCCCCGCTTTCGCGCGCGCGCCTCGAGCGCCGCAAACAGCCGCGCCCGGCCCTCTCCGCCATAAAGCGACAGCGTGATCGCCGAGAGATAGATCACGTCATAGCCGGCCAGCGAATTCAGGATCTCCGGCGTCTGCGGCAAATCCATCAGGCTGCGCGCCGCCGCGCTGTCGCGCCAGTGAAAGAACCGGCGCTCGCCCTTGTCGTCGGTCTGGATCATGTAGAGGCCCGGCAGCTTGCCCGGCAGCCGCGCCACCCGCTTCGGTGCCCGACGCCCTCCGCCGCCCAGCCCGCGATCATTTCGTCGCTGAGGCTGTCGTCGCCGAGCGCGGTGATGTAATCGGCGCCGACGCCGAGCCGGGCGAGATAGACGGCGGTATTGAGCGTGTCGCCGCCATAGCCGCGCGAAAACAGGCCGCCGTCCGCCTGCTTCAGCTCGACCATGCATTCGCCGATGCAGGCTACCCTGGTCATGACCGCATCCGCGCTGACGAAACGTGAAGTCACGTCAGCCTGCGAACTTGCCGCCGAGCTCATCCTCGATGTGAATCCGGATGATGTCGTCGAACGTCTTCTCGGCGGTGGTGAAGCCGAGCTTGAGCGCGCGGTCGGTGACGAAATCGCGCGGCCAGCCGGAGACGATGCCGATGATGGTCGGATCGGGCACGCGCTTGATGCGCGCGGTGACGTTCTTGCCGGCGACGCGGTCGAGCGCTGCGATCTGTTCGCCGACGGTCACCGACATGCCGGGCATGCTGAGGTTGCGCCGCGGCCCCATCGCGTTGAGGTCCATGGTGCCGGCGTGGATCAGAAAGCCCACCGCCGATTTCGGCGAGGCGTGCCAGTGCCGCACGTCCTCGGAGACCGGCAGCACCGCCTCCTCGCCCGCCAGCGGCTCGCGGATGATGTTGGAGAAGAAGCCGGAAGCCGCCTTGTTCGGCTTGCCCGGCCGCACGCAGATCGTCGGCAGGCGGATCGAGATGCCGTCGAGCAGGCCCTTGCGGGTGTAGTCGTTGATCAGGAGTTCGCAGATCGATTTCTGCGTGCCGTAGCTCGTCAGCGGCGTATGGAAGAATTCGTCGCCGATCTTTTCCGGGAACGGCGCGCCGAACACCGCGATCGAGGACGTGAACACCAGCCGCGGCTTGTAGCCGCCGCCGGCGTGGCGGATGGCGTCGATCAGATAGCGCGTGCCGTCGAGATTGATCCGGTAGCCCTTGTCGAATTCGGCCTCGGCCTCGCCGGAGACGATCGCGGCGAGATGAAAGATCACGTCCGGCCGATGGGCGATCAGCGGTTCGGCCGCGCCGGCATCGGCGAAATCGGAAGCCACGACTTGATCGGGATCGAGGCATTGGCGGGCTTGGTGGGCGCCACCACGTCCTGCAGCGTCATGCGGGTGATGTCGTGCTTGCCGAGGCGGCCGTCGCGCAGCAGCCGCTCGGTCAGCTTGCGGCCGACCATGCCGGCGGCGCCGAGAATCAGAATGTGCAAGACCCGTCTCCTTTTTGAACTCTTCTATAGCGTTTTCAAGCGAAGTGGGAACCGGTTCGCGTGAAGAAAACGCGTCAAGAGATAATGTCCGACACGGGCCTCAAGCGCTCACTCTTTCACGGCTCCCGTCATGGCCGACACATAATGCTCGACGAAGAAGGCGTAAAGGATAACCAGCGGCAGCGAGCCCGCCAGCGCGCCCGCCATCAGCGAACCCCAGCGATAGACGTCGCCGTCGACGAATTCGTTGACGATCGCGACCGGCACCGTCTTGTTGGAGGTCGATTGCAGGAAGGTCAGCGCGTAGATGAACTCGTTCCAGCACAGCGTGAAGCAGAAGATGAACGCCGAGATCAGCCCGGGGATCGCCAGCGGCAGCACGATCTTGATCAGGATCTGCCAGCGGCTGGCGCCATCGATCAGCGCGCATTCTTCCAGCTCGAACGGGATGGTCTTGAAATAACCCATCAGCAGCCAGGTCGAGAACGGGATCAGGATGGTCGGATAGGTCAGGATCAGCGCCATCGGCGAGTCGAACAGGCCGTACTGGAACACGACGGTGGCGAGCGGGATGAACAGGATCGACGGCGGCACCAGATAGGACAGGAAGATCAGCCCGCCGACCCATTGCGCGCCGCGATAGCGCAGCCGCACGATGGCATAGGCCGCCAGCACGCTGGCGATGATCGACAGGATGGTGGCGCAGACCGCCACATACATCGTGTTCCAGAGCCACAGCGGATAGTGGCTTTCGAACAGCAGCTTGTGGAAGTGCTTGAAGGTCGGATTCCAGGTCCAGAACGGATTGTACTTGTCGAGATCGAGCAGTTGCTCGTCCGGTTTGATCGCCGTCAGCCCCATCCAGTAGAACGGAAACAGCAGCACGAACACGATGATCGCCAGCGGCATATAGAGCGTCACCAGCCGGCGCGGCACCGACTGCAGATAGCTCATGCCCTCGCTGTGATCGTCCTTCGCGACTGTCGGCGACGAGCCATGACAGTACGGCCTTGAGATCGATCCGCGAGGTGGGAAGATCAGTCATTGTTTTCACCCTGCTGCCACTTGCGGCGCTGCAGCCCGAACCAGGAGACCATGATCGCGGCGAGCAGGAACGGGATCATCGCGCTCGAGATCGCAGCGCCCTCGCCGAGCTGGCCGGCGATGATGGCGCGCTGATACGACAACGTCGCCATCAGGTGCGTGGCATTGACCGGGCCGCCCCGCGTCATCGCCCAGATCAGCTGGAAGTCGGTGAAGGTGAACAGCACCGAGAACGTCATCACCACCGCGATGATCGGCGTCAGCAGCGGATAGGTGATGAAGCGGAACATTTCCCACTTCGACGCGCCATCGAGCGTCGCCGCCTCGTAGAGCGAGGGCTGCACCGTCTGCAGGCCGGCCAGCAGCGTGATCGCGACAAAGGGAACGCCGCGCCAGATATTGGCGAAGATCACGCAGATCCGCGCCCAGGTGACATCGCCGAGGAAATTGATGTTCTCGGTGATCAGGCCCATCTGCTTCAGCGACCAGGAGATGATCGAGAATTGCGAATCGAAGATCCACCAGAACGCCAGCGCCGACAGCACGGTCGGCACGATGAAGGGGATCAGCACCAGCGCCCGCAGCATCGCCTTGAACGGCATGTTCTCGTTCAGCAGCAGCGCCAGATAGAGCCCGATCGCGAATTTGATCGCGCTCGCGACTGAGGTGTAGAGCAGCGTATTGAATACCGACAGCCAGAAGATGCTGTCGCCCCACAGCCACTCATAATTCTCGACCCCGATGAATTCGCCGGGCCGGCCGATCTTGGCGTCGGTGAACGAAATCCAGATGCCGAGGCCCAGCGGATAGGCCAGGAAGAAGATCAGGAACGCCATCGCCGGCAGCATGAACCAGAAGCCGAGCCAGTTGCGGTTGGTCTTGAGCTGATCCCACGCGGTGGCCTCGCGGATCTGCCGCTTGGCCGTCCGGGGTTGCAGTGCGATGTCAGCCATTGGCGAAATCCCGCAATGTCATCGAGCGGCGTTACCGTCGTCCGTATCTATGCTTGTTGAGGCGAGCCGCAATCGCTTGCGGCTCGCCTCAGTTGTCGTCAGCGATAGATGCGCTTCAACTGCCGTTCGGTCACCGCGATCGCGCCCTTGGCGTCCTCGCGTCCGGTGCAGTAGTTGGCGAACATGTCGACCACCAGGAAGTCGGCGATCGCGGTCGCCGCCTTCTCGCCGGGCGTGCCGATGCCGGAAGCCGGAAGCGCGCGCTTGCTGGCCTGGCTGAACACCTGGTTCTTCGGATCGGCGGTCCAGACCGGCGAGCTGTCATAGGCGTTGAGCGTGTGGGTGAGATAGCCCCGCGCGCCGGTCAGCCACTTGTCGTAGTTTTCCTTCTCCAGCATGAAGGCGATGAAGGCCTTCGCGGCGTTCGGATATTTGGTGAAGTTGAACGCCAGGATCGGAACCGCAGAGCTGCAGTTCGGTCGGCTTGCCGATCGGACCGACCGGCCACAGCGCGTGATAGGTGTCCTCGGTGAGTTCCTTCTTGGTCGGATCGTCCTTGGCCGCGACATAGATCGAGATGCCGTTGGCGGTGCAATGCAGTTCGCCCGACAGGTACGCCTTGTTGTTGGACGAATCGTTCCAGGACGCGACGCCGGGAATGAAGGTGTCGGACAGCGCCTTGCAGTATTCCAGCGCCTTCACGGTCTCCGGCGAGTTGATGATGACCTTGTTGTCCTTGTCGACGGTGTAGGCGCCGTGACCCCAGAGGATCCAGTGCAGCCAGCCATTGGCGTCGCCGGTGGCGTGGCCGAGCGGGAAGCCGGCCGGCGTGTTGTTCTTCTTCAGCGCCTTGCACATTTCAAGGAAGCCCGGGAAGTCCTTCGGGAATTCCTTGAAGCCGGCCTTTTCCACGGCCGACTTGCGGTAGGTCATGTAGCCGCCGATGGTCGCGACGGGAATGCCGAGCCAGTCGTTGCCCTGCTTGCAGGTCATCGCGGCCGCGTCGGTCCAGCCGCCATACTTCTTGCCGAGATAGTCGGCGACGTCGTTCATCTTCAGCACTTTGGTCGGGAACAGCTGCGGCAGCGTATGCAGGCCCCAGGCGAGATCGAGACCCGAGCCGGTGTTGGCGGCGACCGAAGCCTTCGGCTGCACGTCCTCGAAGGACTCGCTGAACACGTTCATTTCGGTGCCGGTCGCGGCCTTGAATGCCGCGACCATGGCGTTGAACGCGTCGTCTTCCGCCGGCACGAAGCGCTTCCAGCGCATCACCGTGAGCTTGGCGCCCTTCTCGGCTTTCCACGGCGCGGCTTGCGCCCAGGCCTTGGCAAAGTCGAGCAGCGCCGGCCCCGTCAGCGCACCGGCTGCCGCAAGCGCGGTGCCGCCCTGAAGCAGAGAGCGGCGGGTAAAATCCTGCATAGTCCATCCTCCCGTTGATTTATAATTTTGACTTTATTGTTTTTAGGCGTTCAGTCGCTTCCCGGTCTGCTCGTCGAACAGATGCACGAGCGCCGGATCCGGCTTCAGCCGGACCTTGTCGCCCGGATTGAATTGATGACGCTCGCGGAACACGGCGACGACCTGCTCGCCGCCGAGCTTGGCGAACACCTGGGTTTCCGAGCCGGTCGGCTCGACCACGACGATCTCGGCTTCGGCGCCGTCATCGGCGATGGTGAAATGTTCGGGCCGCACGCCATAGACCGCGGGCTGCCCTTCGGAATTGGCCGGCGCCGACGCCAGCGGCAGCTTGACGCCGTTCGGCCCCTCAAAGCCGGCGCTGCCGTTCGACTTCACCTTGCCCTTGAGGAAGTTCATCGCCGGCGAGCCGATGAAGCCCGCGACGAACTGGTTGGCCGGGCTGTCGTAGAGTTCGAGCGGGGTGCCCATCTGCTCGACGATGCCGTCATGCATCACCACGATCTTGTCGGCCATGGTCATGGCCTCGATCTGGTCGTGGGTGACGTAGACCGTCGTGGTCTTCAGCCGCTGATGCAGTTCCTTGATTTCGGTGCGCATCGCGACGCGCAGCTTGGCGTCGAGGTTGGACAAGCGGCTCGTCGAACAGGAACACCTGCGGATCGCGCACGATGGCGCGGCCCATGGCGACGCGCTGGCGCTGGCCGCCCGACAATTGCCGGGGATAGCGCTCGAGCAGCGGCGTCAGCGCCAGGATTTCCGCGGCGCGCTTGACGCCGTTGGAGATTTCATCGGCACTCGCGCCGCGCAGCTTGAGCGAGAAGCCCATATTGTCGGCGACGGTCATATGCGGATAGAGCGCGTAGTTCTGGAACACCATCGCAATGTCGCGCTCTTTCGGCTGGACATTGTTGACGACGCGATCGCCGATCGAAATCGTTCCCGAGGTGATGTTTTCGAGGCCGGCGAGCATCCGCAGCAAGGTCGACTTGCCGCAACCGGAGGGGCCGACCAGCACGACGAACTCGCCATCCTCGATCGGAATCGACACGCCGTGCAAAACTTCAAAATTGCCGAACGACTTTCGCACGTCGCGAATCTGTACCGACGACATCGGACTCTCTCCCCTCATTTTCTGTTTTGTGGCGCCACGGATGGACGGCGGCGCCCTGCTGTCTTTTCGACTCTAATGCCGGAAGCCGAATTCAACCGTCATCATCATCCGCAGTTTGGCGGTTTTTAGCAATCCGATGGTAGCGCTGTCAATAATTGTTCAAACGTCTAATCCGTTGTGATATGAGCGCAAGATGGGACGAAAACAGACAAAGTCTGGCAAAATCCGCCTCACCGAGGTCGCCAAGCTTGCTGGCGTCAGCCCGATCACGGCATCGCGTTTTTTCAGGAACCCCGAAGCGCTGTCGTTGAGCAAGCGCGAACGCGTCGACAGCGCCGTGAAGGAACTGGGTTACGTACCCAATCTCGCCGCGCGCGCGCTGGCCTCGCACCGCACCGAAGTCATCGGCGTCGTGATCCCTTCCCTCACCAACAACGTGTTCGCCGACGTGTTGCGCGGCATCTACGATTCTTCCGAAGGCAGCCGCTACACCATCCAGCTTGCCAATACCCGCTACAGCATCCTGCAGGAGGAAAAGCTGCTGCGCCTGTTTCGGGCGCAGAAGCCGGCGGGATTGATCGTCACCGGCATCAACCAGACCGCGGAATCGCGCACGATCCTGGAGTTCGATGAATTGCCCGGTCACGCAGATCATGGAGATCGGCGACAGTCCGGTCGACATGATGGTCGGCTTCTCGCACTACGATGCGGCTTTTGCGGCCATTTCGCACATCCTCGAGCAAGGGTGCCGCCGGATCGGATTTCTCGGCGCGCGAATGGATCCTCGCGTGCAGCGGCGGTTCGAAGGGTATCGTGATGCCATGAAAGCGGCCTCGCTGTTCGACCCGAACCTCGTCGTCACCACGTCGGTGCCGACCACCGTCACGCTCGGCGGCACGCTGTTCGCCGACCTCCTCGCCCAGGCGCCCGACATCGACGCGGTGTTCTGCGTCAACGACGACCTCGCGCTCGGCGTCCTGTTCGAATGCCAGCGCCGGCAGATGTCGGTTCCCCGCGATCTGGCCATTGTCGGCTTCAACGACCTGGAATTCATGGCCTCCGCCGTCCCCTCGCTGACCAGCGTGCGCACCAATCGCTATGAAATGGGCCGGCACGCCGTCACCATGGTGATCGACGCGATCGAGGGCCGCCGCCCGCAGGAGCCGGTTATCGACCTCGGCTTTCAGTTGATGGTCCGCGAAAGCTCGATGCCGCAAAGCACGTGATGACCGCCGTCTCCGGCATGCGATCGCGCGCAGGACAGAAAATGGTAGCGCTATCTTTTGGGCCGAACTAGGATCGAATCGCTCAGACGGGAGAAGGCAAGCGCGTTGCAGCGGATGAAATTCTTGGCATGGTGCATCGCTGCCGTGATTTAAGCCGTCCACGAGTTTGCAGTGCGGGAGGAACCAATGAAAAACAACGACAACAAGACTGCCACCAATGGCAAGGGCCGGAAACTACGTTCCCTCGAGTGGTTCAACAACCCGCATAACCCGGGAATGACCGCGCTCTATCTCGAGCGCTACCTCAATTACGGCCTGACCCGGGAGGAATTGCAGTCCGGCAAGCCGATCATCGGCATCGCCCAGACCGGCAACGACCTGTCGCCGTGCAACCGCCACCATCTCGAACTGGCGCACCGGGTGCGCGAAGGCATCCGCGCCGCCGGCGGCATCGCGATGGAATTTCCGATGCATCCGATCCAGGAGACCGGCAAGCGGCCGACCGCGGCGCTCGACCGCAACCTCGCCTATCTCGGCCTGGTCGAAATCCTGTTCGGCTATCCGCTCGATGGCGTGGTGCTGACCACCGGCTGCGACAAGACCACGCCGGCCTGCCTGATGGCGGCGGCGACCGTCAATCTGCCCGCGATCGTGCTCTCGGGCGGTCCGATGCTGAACGGCTGGTTCAACGGCGAGCGCACCGGCTCCGGCACCATCGTCTGGAAGCAGCGCGAACGGCTTGCCGCCGGCGAGATCGACTACAACGAATTCATCGAAATCGTGGCGTCCTCGGCCCCGTCGGTCGGCCACTGCAACACCATGGGCACCGCCTCGACGATGAACTCGCTTGCGGAAGCGCTCGGCATGTCGCTGCCGGGCTGCGCGGCGATCCCCGCGCCCTATCGCGAGCGCGGCCAGATCGCCTATGAGACCGGCAAGCGGATCGTCGAGATGGTCTGGGAGGACCTCAAGCCTTCCGACATCCTGACCCGCAAGGCGTTCGAGAACTGCATCGTGGTGAATTCGGCGATCGGCGGCTCGACCAACGCGCCGATCCACATCAACGCGCTGGCGCGGCATATCGGCGTCGAGCTCTCGATCGACGACTGGCAGAAGCACGGCCACGACATCCCGCTGCTGGTGAACATGCAGCCGGCCGGCTTCTATCTCGGCGAGGAATATCATCGCGCCGGCGGCGTGCCGGCGGTGGTGCGCGAATTGATGGCGCACAAGCGCATCCATGAGGACGCCGTCACCGTCAACGGCCGCACCATGGGCGAGAACTGCCGCGAGGCCCCCAAGCCCGACGGCGACGTGATCTGGAGCTACGACAAGCCGCTGGTGAAGGACGCCGGCTTCCTGGTGCTGCGCGGCAATCTGTTCGATTCCGCGATCATGAAGACCAGCGTGATCTCGAAGGAATTCCGCGACCGCTATCTGATCAATCCCAAGGACCTGAATGCGTTCGAAGGCCGCGCCATCGTGTTCGAGGGGCCTGAGGATTATCACGACCGCATCGACGATCCCTCGCTCAACATCGACGAGCACTGCGTGCTGTTCATCCGCGGCGCCGGGCCGATCGGCTATCCCGGCGGCGCCGAGGTCGTCAACATGCAGCCGCCGGCGGCGCTGATCAAACGCGGCATCCTCTCGCTGCCCTGCATCGGCGACGGCAGGCAGTCCGGCACCTCGGGCTCGCCGTCGATCCTCAACGCCTCGCCGGAGGCCGCCGCCGATGGCGGGCTTGCGATCTTGCGGACCGGCGACAAGGTTCGCATCGACCTCAACAAGGGCGACGCCAACATCCTGATCTCGAGCGAGGAATTGAAGAAGCGTCACGCCGAGCTGAAGGACGAAGGGCGGCTTCGCCTACCCGGCCAACCAGACGCCGTGGCAGGAGCTCTATCGCTCGACCGTCGGCCAGCAGGCCACCGGCGCCTGCATGGAGCTCGCCACGCGCTATCAGAATATTGCGGGCACGGTCGGCGTGGCGCGGGATAATCATTAGCCGATTCGCCGTCATTGCGAGCGAAGCGAAGCAATCCATCCCTCTGCACGGGAATAGATGGATTGCTTCGTCGCTTCGCTCCTCGCAATGACGAAAGAGGAAACAAGGAGAAGAAAAACATGTCAGACCGCCTGAAAGGCAAGCGCGCCTTCGTCACCGCCGCCGCCGTCGGAATCGGCCGCGCCTGCGCGATGGCTTTTGCGCGCGAAGGCGCAACCGTGTTCGCCACCGACATCGACGAGGCCAAGCTCGCCGCGCTGCAAGAGCGAAGGCATCGCCGAAGTGGCCAGGCTCGATGTGCGCGACAGCGCCGCCGTCGCCGCCATGGCCAAGCGCGCCGGCAAGACCGACATCCTGCTCAATGCCGCCGGCTTCGTGCATCACGGCACCGTGCTGGATTGCTCGCGACGAGGACTGGGATTTTTCGTTCGACCTCAACGTCAAGTCGATGCACCGCACCATCCGCGCGTTCCTGCCGGGCATGCTGGAAAGCGGCGGCGGCACAATCGTCAACATCTCCTCGGCCGCCGGCGTGGTGAAGGCCGCGCCCAATCGCTACGTCTACGGCGCGACCAAGGCCGCGGTCGCGGCGCTGACCGCGTCGGTCGCGGTCGACTTCATCACCAAGGGCATCCGCTGCAACTGCATCTGCCCCGGCACCATCGAAACGCCCTCGATGCTGGACCGCGCCGCCGCCGCAGGCCCCAACGGCCGCGAGATGTTCATCGCACGGCAGCCGATGGGACGGCTCGGCACCGCCGAGGAAATCGCTTCGCTCGCCGTCTATCTCGCCAGCGACGAAAGCGCGTTCACCACCGGCGTCGCGCATCGTCATCGACGGCGGCTGGACGCTGTGACTGCAGAAAGATTCCAATGAACAAGATCGATCTGAACGGCCGCTGCGCCGTCGTCACCGGCGGCGCGCAGGGGTTTGGCCGCGCCATCGCCGAGCGCTTCGTCGCATCCGGCGCCAAGGTCGCGATCTGGGATCACGACCTGCCGTTTGCGGAAAAGACCGCGAAGGAAATCGGCCCGGCCGTCTCGGCCTTCAAGGTCGACGTGTCCGATCTCGCCGCGGTCGAGAAGACCCGCGACGAGACGCTGAAGGCGCTCGGCAAGATCGACATCCTCGTCAACAATGCCGGCATCGCCGGCGTCAACAAGACGGTGTGGGAAACCGACCTCGAGGAATGGCGCAAGGTGCTGCGCATCAATCTCGACGGTCCCTTCATCTGCTGCAAGGCGGTGGTGCCGGCGATGCTGCAGCAAAAATACGGCCGCATCGTCAACATCGCCTCGATCGCCGGCAAGGAAGGCAACCCCAACGCCGCGCATTATTCGGCCTCGAAGGCCGGCCTGATCGCGCTGACCAAGTCGCTCGGCAAGGAACTCGCCGCAGCACGACATCCTCGTCAACGCGGTGACGCCGGCGGCGGCGAAAACCGCGATCTTCGACCAGCTGACGCAGCAGCACATCGACTTCATGCTGTCGAAAATTCCGAAGGGCCGCTTCGTGCTGGTGGAAGAACTCGCGGCGATGGTGGCGTGGCTGGCGTCGGAGGATTGCGCGTTCTCGACCGGCGCCGTGTTCGACATTTCCGGCGGCCGGGCGACGTACTGAAATGGGCACTGATCCGGGAAGGCGGATGCCTCTGCGGCGCGGTCCGGTTCAAGACCGAGGGCGAGCCGGTCAACGTCCGCATCTGCCATTGCCGCAACTGCCAGAAGGCGATGGGCTCGCCGTTCTTTGCCCGCGCGCTGTTCGACCAGCGGGCGCTTATCGTCGAGGGCGACACCGCGCGCTACCCGTCATCGGAGGCGCTCGACCGGGTGTTCTGCAAGATTTGCGGCACGCGGCTGTTTTCCCGGCGGACCAACGGTACCGTGGTCGGCGTCGCGCTCGCCGTCTTCGACGACCGCAACGCCTTTGCGCCGACCGAGCACATCTGGGTCTCGGAAAAGATGGCCTGGGTGAGGCTCGATGACGGCCTGCCGCAATATCAGGAGACGGTTCCGTAGCCCGGATGGAGCGTCAGCGTAATCCGGGACGTTAGTCGATCGGCGCTCGTGACAATGGCGTTGCCGGCGCAGGACGCCGGCCTGCGGTGGTCGCGATCCAGATGCCGGCGAAGACCGTCACGATGCCGCCAACGAGATTCCAGCGGAGCGGTTCATCCAGCAATGCCGCGCCAACGAGCGACGCGGTGATCGGATTGACGGTGACCGAGATCGCGACGCGGGTCGGCGTCGTGCGCTCCAGCGCGAAGGCCCACAGATAAAACGTCAGCGCGCTGCCGAAGGCACCGAGATAGAGCGCCGCCAGCCAATGCGGGACCTCGAAAGCCGCAACGGGCGCAAAGCTGCCGCGCCAGTGCGAGATCAGGACAAGGCATAACGCCCCAACTCCCATGGACACCGTCGTGAAGGTAATAGCCCCGGAGCGGGCGATGAATGGCTTGGACCAGATGCTGTAGAGCGCCATGCACAGCGCTGCCGCGATCATCAGGAGATCGCCGCGCCAGGCGCCCGGCGGGGCGGAAGCAAGGCCCGACAGAAGAGCCAGGGCAACTCCGAGCGTTGCGGTCACGACACCGATCGATTTGCGCGCCGTAAGGGCCTCGCTGCCGAGCAGCGCTCCCACGACCATGGTCAGCAGCGGAAGCGTCGACAAGGCGAGCGCCCCCCGCGCCGCCGTCGTGAAAATCAGAGAGGCATTGAACAGGATCGGGAACAGGGCGAAGTACAGTACGCCCAATCCGGCGACACCCGACCAATCGCGGCGCGGCGGCCAGCGGCCGCCTTGCAGAAGCGCCGCCGGCAACAACAGCAGAAACCCGATGCCGAACCGGAACGAACCGATCGCCAACGGATCAATCGCAGTCACCAGATAGCGGGTTGCCGCAACCGACGTTCCGCCCAGGCCGCTCGACAGCACCGCCGCAAGCACGCCCCACGCCTCGTTCATGCATTTTCCCCTTCCGACTTGCAGACAAGGTAGGGAGGGACTAATAATCAAGAAATGGAATTTTCATCATAGGGGAAATAACGTTTCGTTATGAGCGTACCCCTCCTCGATCCGGAGCTGTTGAAGGCTTTTGTGGCGGTGGCCGACAGCCGCTCCTTCACCCGCGCCGCCAGTCAGCTTAACCGGACCCAGTCAGCCGTAAGCATGCAGATCAAGCGCCTCGAGGAGCGCCTTGGCGTGGAGCTGTTCAACCGCACCAAGGCCAATGTCGACTTGAGCTCCGCGGGCGAAGGGCTGCTCGGATACGCGCGGCGCATCCTGACGCTGAACGACGAGGCCGTCGGCAAGCTGCGAGAACGCAAGATTGAAGGCGTTGTACGCCTGGGCGTGATGGACGACTACGGCACCTTGATCGTTCCGCCCTTGCTGGCAAGCTTCGTCGCCTGTTATCCGCTGGTCCATGTCGAGATGGAAACAGGACTCACCTCTTCCATGCCCTCGCGCCTCGGCAATACCTATGACCTCGTCATTGCGATGCACCCGGAGGGAAGTGGCGAGGGTGAATTCCTGCGGCGCGAACAGGCTGCATGGGCAACCGGCGCATTTCATCCCGTCGAGCAGCAGAGCCCGCTGCCGCTTGCGCTTTATCCGCAGGGCTGCCTGTTCCGAAAATGGGCGATCGAGGCACTCGATGCCGTCAAGCGACCGTGGCGGTTGGCTTTCGTCAGCCAAAGCCTTGCAGCCGTCGAGGCGGTTGCGGCGCAGGGGCTTGCGGTGACTGTCGTAAAGGCAGGTACATTTCCGCCGAAGCTGCGCCCCCTGTCGGAGCGCGACGGCATGCCGCGACTACCGGCTGCGGACATTTGCCTGCATCGCACCGCGAATCTGTCACAGGCGGGCGCGCTACTCGCAAATCACTTGCGCTCCACCATCTCAAACCATCTTGATGAAATTTCGGTGAGGCGCGCAACCCGCGACGCTATCCCGATCGCCTTCAACTGAGCGGGATCACGTGAATATTTCATTGTACGACATCTCGATCTGGGTTCTCCCGCTCCTCATCGCCATCACCTTCCACGAGGCCGCGCACGCCTTTGTGGCATACAAGCTCGGCGACGATACCGCCTGGCAGCTTGGCCGGGTCAGCTTCAACCCTCTCAAGCATATCGATCCGTTCGGGACCGTGATTCTGCCGGGCCTGCTGCTGCTGTCGCACTCTCCGTTCCTGTTCGGCTATGCCAAGCCGGTCCCGGTCAATTTTGGGAAACTGAACCATCCCCGGCTCGACATGGTCTGGGTGGCGCTGGCCGGCCCCGTCACCAACATCATCCTGGCGACGATCGTGGCGTTTGCCTTCCATGCCCTGCCTTTGGTGCCGGCAGATGCCGCCAAATGGACGGCGGACAACCTCAAAAATGCTTTCCTGATCAATATCGTGCTGGCGATCTTCAACATGATGCCGATCCCGCCGCTGGATGGCGGCCGGGTCGCCGTCGGGCTGCTGCCGCGGGTGCTGGCTTACCCGCTGTCACGGCTGGAACCCTACGGCATGCTGATCCTGATCGGCCTTTTGATCCTGCTCCCGGTCATCGGTGCGCAACTCGGCCTAAATCTTGATGTTATTTCGACGATACTGCGGACACTGACCGGATATGTGATCAGCGCGCTTCTCTTCATCACCGGCAATGCCTAACTTCAGGTAGAAAACAGAGGACAGGGAAGAACCGACTCGGGCCATGGCGATAAAAGCTGCCGATATGTTGATTGCACGCCGCGCCGATACGCGCGCAAGGGCAGATTTTGCAACCTGGAAAATGTTGGCCAAGCTCAACGGGTTTTCCGCCCTGCCCACCGAGGCGCAGAGCTTTCTGGAAGGCTACCGGCAGCTACTGGCGAGGATGACCGAGGCGGACGCCTCCGAGGCCACCATCCAGCTCATGTACAAGAGCTATTATGCCGAGATGGGCGGCTCCGGAACGCCACCCGAAATTCCCTCGCGCGCGAGCGAGCCGGTCACCGATACCGGCAACGTCACCGCGTTCCGACGGCCGTCCCCGCGGCCGGCTGCCGCATCCGGTCCGGCGACCAAACCAAGGCTTCCGGTGGCGCTGATCTTTGCGTGCCTCGCCGTGGTCTATGTCGGCATCCGCTACTACTGGCGCTGACGCAGGCGTCTTCCCGCACCGGTTGAATTCTGCAAACCATCGCGTCACGGCCACGCCGCGTAGGAAGGGCCGCTGCGCGCATGCTCCAGCCGGATCTGCCGGCGATAGTTCCCCGGTGACGCGCCGCGGTACTTGCGGAAGAAGCGATTGAAATAGGCCGGATCGCGGAAACCCAGACCGTATCCGATCTGCTCGACGGGAAGGTCGAGTTGCTGCAGCCGCGTGCAGGCTTCGCGAACCAGCCGCTCGTGGATGATCGCGCGCGGGCCGCAGCTCTTCTCGCGCTGGCAATGGGCGTGCAGCTTGTCGGAGGTGACGCCAAGCGCGTCCGCATAGCGCGCCACCGGCCAGCCATCGCGATAATGCAGCTCGACCATTTGCAGGAAATTGCCGACCAGCGCCGGACCGCCGCCACGCGCCGCCACCTCGTGACGCTCATCATGCGAGGCGCTGAGCCGCCAGAGCTGCAAACACAGCAACAGCAAATGCGAGGAGATCAGCGTCGCGCCGCCGTAGCCGGGGGTACGCAGCTCCGCCACGATGGCGCGGCATGATTGCAGCGATCGTGTCGAGAGTTGGCGGAAGCGCCTCGCCGGCGATCAATGCAACGCGCTCGGTGGTCCTGCGCAGATGCAGCGCCTCGGCATTGCCGGCGACGATCTTGATCAGGAAATCATCGTCCACCGACAGCAGGAACCCGTGCGCGCCCGGCCCCACTTCCACCGTCGCATCGATGCTCCCCGGCAGCCAAAGCAGCGCCGGCGCTTGGAGCGCAACGCCGGTCCCGTGCCATGACGCATGACCGCGATCCGATTGCAGCAGCAACAGATGCGCCCGGCGCCCGGCCTTCTGGCGGATCACCCACGATCGCGCCGCCAGCGATGCCGAAAACACCTCCGCACGCACCGCCAGCGCGATGCCGACCGGCAGCCCGTTCAGCCCTGGTGATACCGACATGCTCCCGCCTCCTGAGACAATCCGCCGCCAGTAAACCGGCGGGATTTGCCAGAAAAGTACAATCTTTCCCCGGTTTCGTCCAATTCCAAGCATCCCGGGACCTCCCCTAACGTCAGGGCGATCATGAGCGCCAGTTCAATGGCGCCGCGAGATGCACCCTGGGGAGGACAACATGACGACATTCCTGACGCGACGCACGGCACTGCTCGTGGCCGCCACCTGCGCCGCCACGCTCGGCCTGGCCGCCATCGCGCAAGCCCAAACCTCGATCAAGATCGGCTACGCCATTTCGCGCACCGGCCCCAACACCGGAGGCGCCGCCGTCACCACGATCCCCAACTACGAATTGTGGGTGAAGGAAGTGAATGCCGCCGGTGGCATCAAGCTCGGCGACAAGCGCGTCCCGATCGAGGTCGTGCAGTATGACGACCGCTCCAACGCCGAAGAGGCCGTGCGCGCGCTGGAACGGCTGATCAACCAGGACAAGGTCGATTTCATCCTGCCGCCATGGGGCACCGGCCTCAATCTGGCGGTTGGACCGACGCTCAACCGCGAAGGCTATCCGCACCTCGCCGCGACCGCCGTGACCGACCGCGCGCCGGAACTCGCAAAGCGCTGGCCCAACAGTTTCTGGATGCTCGGCACCAGCGCCGATGCCGCCAAGACGCTGGTCGAACTCCTGAACAAATTGCGCGATGAAAAGAAGATCGGCGACACGGTCGCGATGGTCAGCATTGCCGACGGTTTTGGTATCGATCTGTCAGCGGCGGCGCGGCCGGCGCTCACCAACGCAAAATTCAAGCTCGCCTATGACAAGAGCTATCCGATCGGCACGCAGGATCTCGCGCCCATCATCAACGAGGTGAAGGCGCTCAATCCGGATGTCTTCATCGCCTTCAGCTATCCGCCGGATACGCTGGCGCTGACCGAGCAATCGCGCATCGCCGGCTTCAATCCAAAAATGTTCTATACCGGCGTCGGCACCGCCTTCCCGCTCTATCGCGGGAAGTTCGGCAAGAACACCGAAGGCGTCATGGGCATCGGCGGCTGGAGCGGCGACAGTCCGGCGATCAAGGACTATCTCGCCCGCCACAAGGCCTCCGCCGCCAACGGCGCCGAGCCGGACCGCTGGGCGAGCGCTGTCACCTACGCCAGCCTGCAGATGCTGCAGCAGGCGATCGAACGCGTCGGCAAGATCGACCGCGCCGCCGTCATCAAGGACCTGCAGACCGGTTCGTTCGATACCGTGATCGGCAAGGTCAAGCTCGAGAACAACATGCCGACCCGTTACTGGTGGGTCGGCCAGTGGCAGGACGGCGAGTTCTACGGCATCGCGCCGGCGGGGAACGAAGGTGCGCGCACCGCGATCGTACCGAAACCGGCGTGGGTGGCGCCGTAACGTCACGCCAACGCGGCCGGTCCAGTCATGACGAACGCTATCCTGACCGGCCTGATGCTGGGCGGCATGTATGCGCTCATCGCCATGGGGCTTACGCTCCAGTACGGCGTTGCGCGCATCATGAACCTCTCCTACGGCGAGTTTCTGATTGCGGCGGCCTTTGCATCGCACTGGCTGTTCACGGGCTGGGCGATCAGTCCGTTTGCCGGACTGGCGCTGGTCGTCCCCCTCGCCTTCGTGCTGAACTTTGCGATCTACAAGCTGCTGCTGACGCCGCTGGTGCGCCGCGCGCCGAACCGCGACGCACTTGAGGTCGACAGCATTCTCGCGACCTTCGGGCTCACCTTCGTCATTCAGGGCTCGATGGTCGCGCTGTTCGGCGGCGCCTATTACAGCTACTCGTTCCTCGCCTTCCCGGTGCAGTTTGTCGGCGAGACCGTCGCGGCCAACCGCCTCGCCGCGCTCGGCATCACCATCCTGCTGGGGCTGGCGCTCTATCTGGCGCTGACACGGACCCGCGCCGGCACGGCCATCCGCGCCGTCGCCGTCGATCCTTTCGCCGCGCAGCTTGTCGCCATCAACGTGCCGCAGGCTTCCGCGCTGACATTTGCGCTCGGCGGCGCGCTGGTCGCCGCGGCCGGCGTGCTGGTCAGCACCTTCCTTACCTTCAGCGCATCCTCCGGCGTGGTCTTCACCATGAAGGCGTTGATCGTCGTCGTGATGGGCGGCGTCGGCAACATGCTGGGCTGCCTGGTCGCGGGCCTGGCACTTGGCCTCAGCGAGGCGCTGGTTGCCTCCTATGTCGACCCCGGACTTACGCTGGCGGTCAATTTCGCCCTGTTTCTCGCCGTGCTGCTGGTGAAGCCGGCCGGCCTGTTCGGCAGGGCGACACGATGACCGCGCGAACCGCAGGCCTTGGCGCCCTCGCCCTGGCGGCCTTTGTGCTGCTGGCCTTCGTGCCGCGTCTTGGCAACGCCTATTATCTCGCGCTCGCCATCAGCCTCTTGCAGTACACCGTGCTGGCAACGGCCTGGGGTATGTTCTCCGGGCCCACGCGCTACGTCTCGCTGGCAACGACCGCCTTCTTCGGCGTCGGCGCCTATACCGTCGCCGTGCTCGGCGAGATATTGCCCTGGCCGCTGGTGCTGCTGATCGCCGCAGCGCTCGGCGCCGTCGTGGCTGCCATTGTCGGGCTCTCGACGCTGCGCCTGAGCGGCGTGTATTTCGTCATCTTCACGTTCGGGCTGACCGAACTGATCCGCCAGCTCGTGGTCTGGTTCGAGGTCAACAAATCGCGCGTGCTCGGGCGCTATGTCTTCGTCGATATCACCCAGGCCGATATTTACTGGCAGTTGCTGGCGCTGACCGCCGCCGTGTTCCTGCTGGGCTGGCTGATCGCGCGCTCACGGCTCGGCTTTGCGCTGCGCGTGATCGGCGAGGACGAGACCGTCGCCAAGCATTGCGGGATCGACACCACCTTCGCCAAGGTTGCGCTGTTCACGATCAGCGCCACCGTCATGACGCTGGTCGGCGCGATCATGGCGCCGCGATGGACCTACATCGAACCATCGATCGCCTTCAATTCGATGATCTCGTTTCAGGTGCTGATCATGGCGCTGCTCGGCGGCGCGCACCGGCTGTGGGGGCCGGTGCTCGGCGCGGTGCCGCTGACGCTGCTGTTCGAGCTGCTGAGCGCGCGCTTTCCGAATACGTTCACGATCATCCTCGGCTGCATCTTCCTGCTGATCGTCTACATGCTGCCGCGGGGCGTCGCGGGATTGCTCGAGAAGCTGGCGAGCACCGGGCGGCAAAACCGCGCAACGGGTAGCCGCATGAGCCGGGAAAGCGGAGCACCGGTACTCGAAGTCGACGGCCTGCGACGCGCCTTCGGCGGGCTGGTCGCGGTCAACGATCTCGGCTTTGCGGTCGGGCACGGTGAGATCATGGGCCTGCTCGGCCCCAACGGGTCCGGCAAGACGACGGCGCTCAATTTGATGTCGGGCGTGCTGGCTCCCGATGCCGGCACCATCCGCCTGATGGGCCGGGACATCGCCGGCCTTGCCTCGTACCGGATCGCGCGGCTTGGCCTGGCGCGGACCTTCCAGCTCGTCCGCGTGCTCGACGGCATGGATTGCCGCGAGAACATCAAGGCGGGGCTGGCATTCCAGAAACCGCATCTGCCCGCCGCTGAGGCCGAGGTTCGGATCGACACGCTCCTCGATCGCGTCGGCCTTGCCGGGCACGCCCGCCGGCCGGCGGCCGACCTCACCTATATCGACCGCAAACGGCTCGAGCTCGCCCGCGCCCTTGCCGCGAACCCGCGCTTGCTGCTGCTCGACGAATGGCTCGCCGGGCTCAATCCATCCGAACTCATGATCGGCATCGACCTGATCCGGTCGCTGAAGGCGGATGGGATCACCATCGTGCTGGTCGAGCATGTGATGAACGCGGTGCGCGCGCTGTGCGATCGCTGTGTCGTGATGAGCAGCGGCCGCAAGATCGCCGAAGGCGCGACCGCCGATGTTCTCAACGATGCGGCCGTCGTGAAGGCCTATCTTGGCGGGGTGGCCGCCGATGCTTGAGGTCGCCAATCTCAGCCTGGCCTATGGCCTGCATCGCGCGCTCGACGGCGTCGCACTTAACGTCGGGCGCGGCGAGATCGTGACGATCCTCGGCGCCAACGGCGCGGGCAAGACCTCGCTTCTGAAAGCCATCGCCGGCGTGGTGCGAACGCTTCCGGGCAAGCAGGTGCGCCTTGCCGGCCGCGATATTTCCGCGCTCCCGGCACATGAGATCGTCGAAAACGGACTGGCGCTGGTGCCCGAAGGGCGCGGCATCTTCGGCGACCTGACGGTGAAGGAAAATCTCCTGCTCGGCGCCAACCCGAAGCGCGCCCGTGACGGCGAAGCGGCGCGGCGCGAACAGGTGCTCGGGCTGTTTCCGCGCCTGCGCGAACGCGCCGCCCAGATCGCACGCACCATGAGCGGCGGCGAACAGCAGATGCTCGCCATCGGCCGCGCGCTGATGTCCAATCCGGATATCCTTTTGCTTGACGAGCCGTCGCTCGGGCTCTCGCCCGCCATGGTTCAGGAGTTGTTCACCACACTGCGGCGGGTGCGCGAGGCCGGCGTTGGGCTCCTGCTCGTGGAGCAGAACGCGCAGGAGAGCCTGCGGATCGCCGACCGCGGCTATGTGCTCGAAAACGGCATCATCGTCGGGCACGGCACCGCCGATCAGTTGAAGGCCGATCCAGCGGTCCAGCGCGCCTATCTCGGTGGCGCTCTGCCGGCCGCCATCACCTCACCGTCGTAACACCACTGCCCCAGGGAGAAAGCCATGTACGAAATCTCGCTTCTGCTCGAGAGCAAGGATGTCCCGGCGTCGAACGGGGCAACGTTCGACCGCCTGAACCCGGTCACCGGTGACGTGGCAAGCCGCGCCGCGGCAGCCCAGATCGCGGATGCGAAGCGGGCGGCCGACACCGCCGCAGCCGCCTTCCCGGCCTGGTCCGCCACCGGCCCGAATGCCCGGCGCGCGATCCTGCTGAAGGCCGCGGATCTGCTGGCGTCGAAGGCCCCGCAATTTATCGAACTGATGGCGGCGGAGACCGGCGCGACCGCCGGCTGGGCCGGCTTCAACGTCCACCTCGCCGCCAGCATGCTGCGCGAAGCGGCATCCATGACCACGCAGATTTCCGGCGAGGTCATCCCCTCGGACAAGCCGGGCTGCATCGCGATGGCGGTGCGCCAGCCCGCGGGCGTGGTGCTGAGCATGGCGCCATGGAACGCGCCGGTCATTCTCGGCGTACGCGCCATCGCGTTGCCGCTGGCCTGCGGCAACACCGTGGTGCTGAAGGCCTCCGAAATCTGCCCGGGCACGCATCGGCTGATCGCCGAATGCCTGCGCGACGCCGGTCTGCCGCCGGGTGTGCTCAACGTCATCACCAACGCGCCGGAAGATGCGCCGGCCCTGATCGAAATGCTGATCGGCCATCCCGCGGTGCGCCGGGTCAATTTCACCGGCTCGACGCGGGTCGGACGCATCATCGCGCAGGTCGCGGCGAAATACCTTAAGCCGGCGTTGCTCGAACTCGGCGGCAAGGCGCCGATGATCGTGCTCGACGATGCCGATATCGACGCAGCGGTGGCCGCTGCCGCGTTCGGCGCCTTCATGAACCAGGGCCAGATCTGCATGTCGACCGAACGCCTCGTCGTCGACGAGAAGATCGCCGACGCCTTCGTGACAAAACTCGCGGCGAAAGCCGGATCGCTGGTCGCCGGCGATCCCCGCAAGGGCAATACGCCGCTGGGATCCTTGATCGGCACCGATGCCGCGGCCCGCATCCAGGCCCTGATCAACGACGCCGTCAGCAAGGGCGCCAAGGTGGTCGCGGGCGGGCGCAGCGAGGGCACGCTGATGTCGGCAACGGTCATCGACGGCGTCAACTCGTCGATGCGCATTTACGGCGAGGAGTTGTTCGGGCCGGTGGTCTGCGTCGTGCGGGTCAACGGTGTGGACGAAGCCGTGCGCGTCGCCAATGACACCGAATACGGGCTATCAGCCGCCGTCTTCGGCCGCGATATCGCCCGCGCATTCGAGGTCGCCAAACGCATCGATTCCGGCATCTGCCATGTCAACGGCCCCACCGTTCACGACGAGGCGCAAATGCCGTTCGGCGGCGTCAAGGCGTCAGGCTATGGCCGCTTCGGCGGCAAGGCCGGCATCGCCGAATTCACCGAGCTGCGCTGGATCACGATCGAGACGGGACCACAGCATTATCCGATCTAACGTTATCGCGGGGAATGCGAGGCGTCAGCTCTTGGTCTTGACGCGGAAGATCACCGGCAAGGTGAAGGTCAGACCTTCGTCGGCGATGACAGGCGGTGGCATCGGCACCGGATCGGAGCGCCGCACCATCGCCAGCGCCGCCTCGTCGAAGGCCGTATCGCCCGAGCCCTTTTCGATATCGGTCGAGAGCACGTGGCCCAAGCGGTCGAGCGTGAAGCAAATCTGGATCTCGGCGGATTTTTGCTGCCGTTCCTTCGGATAGCGCTTGTGCTTGTCGAGATGTGCGACCAGTTCCTTCTGCCAGGTCGCGCGTGCACGCCGCGCGCTCTCGCCGGTGCCGATCACCGGCGCGACAGAACGCTGCCCTTCCGGAATAGCCTCCGAGCTCGGCGTCGCGGTGGCTTCGGCGGCGATCGACTCGGTGGAAGCCGAGGTCTGCACCGCCGCGATCTTCGGATCGTCCTCTTTCGGCTTTTTCGACTCGTTCTCCGTCACCACCCGATCGGCTTCTTCGGTCTCGGTCGGCCTGTCCTGCGGCAGTTCGGTTTCCTTGACCTCGGCCTTCTGTTCGGAGAGCTGAGGCGAAGCCGCGGAAGCATCGGTGTCCGGGCCCGGCGGCAGGTCGGTCACTTCACGGCGCACGGAGGCCATTTCGAGCCCGATCTCGATCGCCGACGCGCCAAGCGCGTCGTCGGCTTCTTCGGTCTGCAAATGCACAATCGCCAGCGCCGCGCCGCCAACGTGGAGCGCGAGTGCGATCACCGCGGCGGAAATCCAGAGCCGCCGGGATGGCTTTTGCTCGTCGAGACCGGTCAAGGCTTTGCCGGCGCCGCAGCTTGCGACGCCACTCCATCTGGAACGCCTTCGAGCGCCACCAGCTTGATCTTCGAGTATCCGCCGGCGCGCAGGATTTCGAGAACGTCCATCAACTCGCCATAGGGCACGGCGCGATCGGCGCGCAGGAAGATGTGGCGCTCCTTGCTGGCATCGGCCATCGTATCGAGCGAGCGCACCAGGTCGACACGCTTGACCATGTTTTCCCCGATCGCAACGGAGAGATCCGGTTTGATGCTGACATAGGTCGGCTTGTCCGGCTTCTTCTGCGGGCTCGCGGTCGAGGTCGGCAGATCGATCGGCAGGTCGACGGTCGATAGCGGCGCCGCGACCATGAAGATGATCAGGAGAACCAGAATGACGTCGATGAACGGCGTGACGTTGATCTCGTGCGATTCCGCGAAATCGCTGTCGTCATCGACGTCGGTGTCTGCGATCGAGGCGCCCATTGCCTACTCCGCTGCTCCACGGGCGCGCTGCCCGCCGCTGACATGGGTACGATCGAGATCGCGCGACAATAGCCGCCCTGCGGCGCCTGACGCCCGGTTGACCAGTTCCAGGTAGCCTTTGGTCACCCGCGCGAAGTGATTGTAGATGATGACGGCGGGGATCGCGGCGACCAGACCGATGGCGGTGGCCAGCAGCGCTTCGGCGATGCCGGGCGCCACCACGGCAAGGTTCGTGGTCTGCGATTTCGAAATGCCGATGAAGCTGTTCATGATGCCCCAGACGGTGCCGAACAGGCCGACGAAGGGCGACGTCGCGCCAATGGTTGCCAAGAGACCCATGCCGAGCCGGATCCGCCGCGCCTCGGCGCGCACGATTTCGCCAAAGCTCGACGCGGCGCGCTCCTTGATGCCGGCGTCGCTGGAAATGCCCGCCGACAGCCGCGCCTCGCGCATCGCCGCCGCAAGGAAGGACGCCAGCACGCTGCCCTTCGCGCCGAGCGCGAATTGCGCTTCCGCCAGCGACCGCGCGTCGGCGATCTTGGTCAGCGCCGAACGCACCTTGCGCTGAACCACGGCCAGTTCGAGCATCTTGGCGATGAAGATGGTCCAGGTCACCAGCGACGCAAAGGCAAGGCCGATCATGACCGCCTTGACCACCACGTCGGCCGACTTGAACATCGTCCACGGCGACAATTCCTTGAGTTCGGCCGCCGCGGCCTTCAGGAATTTCTCGCGCTCAGGCTGTGTCGCGGTTGTTTCGGCCGGCGCGGTCGGGACCTGGGAAACGGCAGGCGCCTGCTGGACCGCGGTCGGCGCGGCGGGAGATGCGCCCTGCTGGGCGGACAACGGCGCCGCCAGCGACAGCATCGCCAGCGCCGAGATCACCGCAAATGTCGTCACGCGAGAAAGAGACATGTTCTTCATACTTCGGCCCAGTAGCGGATCAGGTTGTGATAGATACCGGTCAATTTGACCGTTTCAGGGTCGTCTCGCCCAAGCCGCTCCACCAGGGCCTGGATCGAGGTATCGAGATCGAAGATCAGGCTGCGGGCGTGAGCATCCCGTACCATGCTCTGCAGCCAGAAAAAAGACGCCACCCGCATACCTCGTGTGACGGGCGTGACCAGATGCAAACTAGACGCAGGATAAAGCACGAGGTCCCCGGCCGCGAGCTTGATTTCGTGGGAACCATAGAGATCTTCAACCACCAGCTCGCCCCCGTCATACTCGTCAGGCTCCGACAGAAACAGCGTCACCGACAGGTCGGTCCGGATCCGCTGACCGGTGAGACGATCTCCCCTCACCGCGTTGTCGACATGGAGGCCGAAATGGTGCCCGCCGGAGGCCACGTAGCGATTAAATAGCGGCGGAAAGATCTGCAGCGGGATCGCCGCCGAGATGAATCTCGGACTGGCGGTCAGCGCCGACAGCACACGATTACCCAGCGTACGCGCGACCTCGCTGTCCGGCGGAAGCTGCTCATTGCGCTTGACCAGGGCCGATTGCGCCCCCGCGGTAGAGCGGCCGTCCTCCCAGGGGGAGGCGTCCATGATGCGGCGGAAATCCGCCACATCATCCTTGCTTAGTACCTCAGGGATGCAAATCAGCATTCCACCTGCACCCCTGGAATTTGTCTAAAACCGCGCCGAGATCACCATGCTCACACTGCGGCCCGGCGCCACGAACACGAACGGGGTCGCGCTCTGATAGAGCGCATCGTAGTAGAGCTTGTTGGTGATGTTGGCGACGAACAGCTTGGCCTTCCAGTTCTGGTTGAGCTTCGCTTCGACGAAGGTATCGAACCGCCAGTAGCTCGGGATCGACGTGCCCTGGTTTGCGGCGAGGAACGTTCCGCCGAACATCTCCGACCGGTAGACCGCCTGACCGCCGAGCTCCCAGACGTCGGTGAGCTGATATTTGCTCAACAGGCTGAACGATTGATGCGCAACGTTGGCCAGCTTCAACCCGACATTGGTCGGAAACAGCAGCGGCTGCGGTGACGGAACAAGTGATTTAGTCACCTCGGACTGCATCAGCACCAGGCCGCCGAACACGCTCCATTTGTCGGTGATCTTGCCACCGACGCCGAGATCGATGCCCCGGATACGATAGGCCGCGCCCGCGGTGATGCAGGACACGTTGCCCGATCCCGCCGGCAGATTATACGAGCACCCCGGAATCGCGTTCGCAGCCGCAACGCTGTTCACGTTCTGCGATTCGCGCGCGTTTTCCTTCTCCGTCTGGAATAGCGCCGCGGTCAACAGCAAGCGCCGGTCGAACAGCTCCCATTTGGTGCCGATTTCGATCGCCTTGTTCTTCTCGGGCCCGAAGATCTGGTTGGGACTCCCGTTCAGCGCAGGCGCCAGGCCACCATATTGCGCGCTGGTGCCGTCGAATTCGGCGCCGACTGGGTTCGACGACGTCGCATAGGCAGCATAGACGCTGCCGTTCGGCAGCGGCTTCAGCGTCAGGCCGAGGTTGAAGTTCGGCATGCCGTGCTGCTGCTCCTGCGAATTGAACGTATTCGGACGATTGTTCACGGTACCGAAACCGCTCGCCTTGATGTTGTAGTCATCGTAGCGAATGCCGCCGTTGAGGATGACGAAGTCGTTATAATTGGCGGTGTTGATCAGATAGGCGCTGGTGGTATCGACGGCGATTTTAGTCGGCAGGCCGGTCAGCGATGTCGCGGTATTGAACGGCAGGAACGTGAATTGAGGGTTGAAGATGCTCACGCCGGGCAGCGAGCCGGTGCCGCTGAAACCACCGGGCAGTGCTTCCGAACTCAAGCCGGTATATCTGTCGATGCTGGCGATCTCGCGCGAAACTTCGACGCCGCCCGTCGTCGTATTCTTCCAGCCGGCAATGTAGGATTTGTAGATGGCCTCGGTCTGGTTGGCGATGTTCTCGGTGACTTGGTAGCGGCTCTGCGGATTGGCGCTGATGGTCTTGGTTGCATCAATCGGGGCTTCCGGCAGCGTGCCAATGTAGTCGAGAACAGAACGCTGAAATCTGGTCTTGTTGCTCAGCGTCAGATCCGGGGTGATCGAAACCTCCCCGCCGACCGTTCCGATGTCTTGCTTGATGCTGTAATAGTCGCGGTTGACGAAGCCGTAGAAATTGTTTCGGTTGGCTCCGAAATCGGGATAAGGCCCACCTGCCTTGGTGGAGTAAAAGTTTCCAGGCACGGGAGACCCCGGCCGGTAGTACGGCACACCAAAATCAGGCAGTCCGTGCAGATTGGTGTGAATGTAGTTCGCGTAGAGCTTCACGGTGTCGAGCGGGGTCCATTTCGCCGCAACGAAGCCGCCGTCGCGGTCGTCCTTGATGTAGTCTCGGCCGGCGACGCCGGCGTCCTGGAACAGGCCGCCCGCACGAACCGCCAGTGTCGGGCTGATCACCTGGTTGACGTCGAGCACGACCCGCTTGGTGTGGTCGGTGCCGAACGTGGTGTCCATGTTGTAGAAGCTCTTCTCGGCCGTCGCCTGCTTCGTGACGATGTTGATCGCGCCGCCGGTGGTGCCGCGGCCTGCAAATGACGAGCCCGGGCCACGCAGGATTTCGACCTGCTCGGTGAAGAAATTTTCGCGAACGCTGACGCCGGCATCGCGCATGCCGTCGAGGAAGATGTCGTTGCGGGCGTCGAAGCCGCGGATGAAGAACCGGTCGCCGAATGCGTTGCCACCCTCGCCGGTGCCGAGCGTCACGCCGGCCGTGTTCAGCACGGCCGATTTCAGCGTGGTCGAGTTCTGGTCCGCCAGCACGTCCTTTGTCAGCACGGTGATCGATTTGGGCGTGTTGAGGATCGGCTCGGGAAATTTGCCAGACGCCTGCACCCGGGTGGCCATGTAGGGTGCTGCCGGGTTTGCGTAGGGATTGCGGTCGGCGGGAAGACCGCCTGCATTGGGGAACGGCACGGCGGCGACCTGCGCCGGCTGCGTGCGGCGCGCGGCGCGGCGCAGCGCGGTCCGGGCGCGGACCTGGTCCGGCGAAGGCCTCGACGCGGCAGGACGCGGGCGAGCGACCGGGGCATCGACCGTCACCGGCGGGAGGTTGGGTTGCTGGGCTTCGGCGCCGGAGAACGATGCAACGGCGATCAGGCCTGCGACCGCCGAAACCGTCTTGCCGGAATTGCCTTCAATGACCTGGCCGACCGAGTTGATCGCCACTTCGAAACGTAGCGACTTCGGTGCCTTTACTTTGCTCATGCTGCGCGCCCCTGAATGAATCCGGGCTTGCCCGCGCTTTTTGTCGCGCGACAAACCGTCCCATTGCGGTGCTATCGAGCGAAGAAATTCGGGTCAATGCGATTGCAGCAACACCCGCTTTGAATCCAGCGAGTTGAAAGAGATTCTAATCTACAGTTTGTAACCGTTCTAATAATCGTTCTAAACAATACCTAGAACTACCGCGCAAACCTCCACACTTGCATCGACTAGCCTTGCGATAATTCATCAGTGCTCGGCGGCTTCATCAGCGAAAACAATTCGTCGACCGTCGATTGCGCGACCTGACGGACGCGATCGGTGTTGTCCATGCCGGCAATGTTGACGCCCTTCACGACCGCTTTGATCTCGTCGCGAAAGTCGCTGAGGAATCGCAAGGGGTCGGGCGAATCGTTCGCGACGCGCGCAATCAGCCCCGTGATCAGAATCTGGCACGCCATCATGCGTCCGTTCAGTTCATCCATCCTGCACCCCCGATTGCTTGCCGCCTGACGCGCGCGATATGGACGACATCCAATCGCGTTTCAACGGTTTCGAATTGGGCTGCTCAAACTGGACGAGGTCAGGCTGCCGTCGAGAGGCGATCGCCTCACGCTATTTGGCGACGATCGTATCCGAGGCCTGACCGAGACCCTTGAGGCGTTCCTTGACGTCGACCAGCGTGTCGAGGCTCGCCTGGATCGCTTCGTCTGGAATGTCGCGGAGCACATCCGATGCAATCGCGTCACGCAGACTGTCGAGGTCGTCGACGAGCTGACGGCCGCTCCTGGTCAGGAACAGGCGGTTGGCGCGACGGTCTTTAGGATCGGGCTGACGCTCCAGCAGTCCATGTTCGACCAGGCGATCGAGCAAACGCACAAGCGAAATCGGCTGCAGCTCCAGCACATCGGCGAGATCGACCTGTGAAAGCCCCTCCTGCTGCCGAAGGCGAAACAGCACAATCCACTGCGCGCGCGTGGTGCCGCGTTCCTTGGCGCGGTTGTCAATGTAATTGCGCAGCAGGCGCGAACTCTCGACGAGTTGGGCGATCAAGCTGCGTTTCAAATCGAGCGACATTCGAATAAGATGGTCCGCTAAGTGACGGCCCAAACCTTTCCAATTGTTTAGGATTCCTCAAGTTATAGTGTGTTTACACATTAAGTGCACGCATATTATATCGGGCTTCGCAGGGAACTGTTTTGATCACCTATTACTTGTCTTCGGAACCCAAGAAGCTTGCATGTCGAAGTCGCGCACAATCCGTTGGGTGTTGCTGGCCGCATTGGTTGCGGGGCTGGGTTATTTCGGGTGGCTGCGCTTCCACGGCGACGGCCCCGCACTGGCCGAGAAGCGTGCACCGGCCCAGATTGCCGTCCCCGTAAAAATCGCCTCGGTCGAAAAAGCCGATTTTCCGGTCTATCTGACCGGCCTTGGCACGGTACAAGGCTTCAACACCGTCGTGGTCCGGACCCGCGTCGATGGCCAGATCAACCGGATCGCCTTCCAGGAAGGCAAATTCGTCAAAGAGGGCGATACACTGGTCGAGATCGATCCGCGGCCGTTCCAGGCGGCCCTTGATCAGGCCAAGGCCAAGAAGGCCCAGGACGAAGCCAATCTCGCCAATGCCAATCTCGACCTGCAGCGCTTTACCAAGCTCGGCGAATTCGCGACCCGGCAACAAACCGATACGCAGCGCTCGACCGTCGCGCAGTTGACGGCGCAAATTCAGGCCGACACGGCGCTGATCGAAAACGCCCAGACCCAGCTCGATTACGCCACCGTTAAGGCGCCGATCTCGGGCGTCGCCGGCCTGCGCCTGGTCGACGTCGGCAATATCGTCAATGCCGCGACGCAGACCGGCATCGTAACTATCGCCCAGATCGAGCCGATCGCGGTGATCTTCACCGCGCCGGAAGACCAGTTGCCGGAGATCAAGGCGGCGCTCAAGGCCTCCCCGCCAAAGGTGATCGCGCTTTCCACCGACGGCAAGCGCGTGCTGTCGACAGGCACGCTGGCGCTGATCAACAACCAGGTCGACACCACGAGTGGCACGATCCGGCTGAAGGCGGTGTTCGACAACAAGGACCATGCGCTGTGGCCAGGTCAATCGGTTTCCACGCGCCTGCTGATCAAGACCCTGAAGGACGCGACCGTCGTTGCCGACGATGCGGTCCAGCATGGGCCGGACGGCCTTTATGCGTATGCCGTCAATACGGAAAACAAGGCCGAGCTGCGCAAGATCAAGGTGACGAATTCGATCGACGGCCGCTCGGTGGTCGATGAGGGTCTGTCGCCGGGGCAGCAGGTGATCACGTCCGGCCAATATAAAGTGCAGCCCGGCGCGCTAGTGAGCACGGCGGTTGCGAGTTCGGATGCAGGCTCACCGAAGGCCAGCCAGCAATGAGCGACGGTATCTCCGCGCCCTTCATTCGCTATCCGATCGGCACCTCGCTGATGATGGCCGGCATTCTGTTTGTCGGCCTCGTCGCCTATCCGCTGCTGCCGGTGGCGCCCCTGCCGCAAGTCGACTTCCCAACCATTCAGGTCTCCGCCTCCCTGCCCGGCGGCAGCCCGGAAACCATGGCCTCGTCGGTAGCACAGCCGCTGGAGCGTCAGCTCGCGCAAATTCCTGGCATCGCACAGATGACCTCGACCAGCTATCTCGGCACCGCGGCGGTAACGATTCAATTCGACCTGAACCGCTCCATCGATGGCGCCGCCAACGATGTGCAGGCCGCGATCAACGCCGCCGGCGGCCAGTTGCCGAAAAACCTTCCCTCGCCGCCGACCTATCGCAAGGTCAACCCGGCGGATTCGCCGATCCTGCTGCTGTCGGCGACTTCAGACACGCTGCCGCTGACCACCGTCAGCGACGCCGTCGATGCCCAGCTTGCCCAACAGATCAGCCAGATCTCCGGCGTTGCCCAGGTCACGATCGGTGGACAACAGAAGCCCGCGATCCGGGTCCAGATCGACCCGGCCAAGCTCGTCGCCAAGGGTCTGTCGCTGGAGGACGTGCGCGCTCAGATCGCGATCACCACCGTCGACAGCCCGAAGGGCAATATCGACGGCGACACCCGCGCCTACACCATCTACGCCAACGACCAGTTACTGGATTCCAAGGACTGGAACGACGTCATTGTCGCCTACCGCAACGGCGGCCCCTTGCGGATCCGCGATATCGGTCAGGCCGTCACCGGCCCGGAAGACGCCAAGCAGGCGGCGTGGGCCAACGGCAAGCGCGGCGTGTTCCTGGTGGTGTTCAAACAGCCCGGTGCCAACGTCATCGAGACCGTCGACAAGATCAAGGCGACGCTGCCGCGGCTGGTCGCCGCGATCCCGCCTGCGATAAAGATTGAGGTCATCAGCGACCGCACCCAGACCATCCGGGCCGCCGTCGAAGACGTACAGTTCACTTTGCTCCTGACCATCGCGCTGGTCGTGATGGTAATCTTCGTCTTCCTGCGCAGTTTCTGGGCAACCGTAATCCCGACCATCACGGTACCGCTCGCTTTGCTCGGTGCCTGCGCGCTGATGTGGGTGTTCGGCTATTCGCTCGACAATCTGTCGCTGATGGCCTTGACGATCGCCGTCGGCTTCGTCGTCGACGACGCCATCGTGATGCTGGAAAACATCACCCGCTATATCGAGGAAGGCGAAAAGCCGATGGCCGCAGCCTTCAAGGGCGCCAGCGAAATCGGCTTCACGATTGTCTCGATCTCGATTTCGCTGGTTGCCGTGCTGATCCCGCTACTTTTGATGGGCGGAATCATCGGCCGCTTGTTCCGCGAATTCGCCGTCACGCTGGCGATGACGATCTTCGTTTCGATGGTGGTTTCGCTGACGCTGACGCCGATGATGGCCTCGCGCTTCCTGCGGGCCCATCATGAGACCAAGCACGGCCGCTTCTATCAATGGAGCGAAAGCGCGTTCGATGCCATGCTTCGCGCCTATGAGCGCGGTCTCGATCTGGCGCTGCGCTGGAAATTCACGACGCTGATGATCTTCTTCGCGACACTCGGATTGTCCGTCTATCTGTTCGTGATCATCCCGAAAGGCTTCTTCCCACAGCAGGACGTCGGCCTGATCAGCGCGACATCGGAGGCCAATCAGGATATTTCCTTTGCCGACATGAAGCGGCATCAGGAGGAACTCGGCAAGATCGTCATGGCCGACCCTGATGTGGCAACGATCGCCATGAATATCGGCGGCAGCGGCAGGGCCGTTAACAACGGCAATATGTTCATCACGCTCAAGCCGCGCAACGAGCGCAAAGCAACCGCCCAGCAGATCATTGCCCGGCTGCGTCCCAAACTCGAGAAGGTCGAGGGCGCCCGGCTGTTCATGCAGGCGGCACAGGACGTGCGGCTTGGCGGCCGGCCGACTCGCACCCAGTTCGAGTTCACGCTTCAGGACGCCGACCTTGGTGAACTGAACCAATGGGCTCCAAAGATCCTGGCGAAGATGCAGACGCTGCCGGAGCTGCGCGACGTCGCGACCGACCAGCAGACCAAAGGCACCACGCTGGAGCTGAAGATCAATCGCGACACCGCCTCGCGCTATGGCATCCAGCCGCAACTGATCGACGACACGCTGTACGACGCCTTCGGCCAGCGCCAGGTGACGCAGTATTTCACGCAGCTCAACAGCTATCACGTGATCCTCGAGGTGCTGCCGGAATTGCAGGGCAATCTCGATACCCTGAACAAGATCTACGTGAAGTCGCCGACCACGGGCGACCAGGTGCCGCTGTCAACGTTCGCGACCTGGACCAGCGTGCCGGTGCGGCCATTGTCGATCAGCCATCAGGGCCAGTTTCCTGCGATCACGATCAGCTTCAACCTCGCCCAGGGCGTAGCACTGGGTCAGGCCACCGACGCCGTGCAGAAGGCGATGGTCGAACTCGGTGCGCCCTCGACGCTCAATTCAAGCTTCCAGGGCACCGCGCAGGCGTTCCAGCAATCGCTCGGCACCGTACCGCTGTTGATCCTCGCCGCACTCGTGGTCGTGTACCTGATCCTGGGTATTCTCTACGAAAGCTACATCCACCCGATCACCATCCTGTCCACGCTGCCCTCCGCCGGCGTCGGCGCGTTGGCGATCCTGATGTTCTTCGGGTTCGACTTCAGCCTGATCGCATTGATCGGCATCATATTGCTGATCGGCATCGTGAAGAAGAACGGCATCATGATGGTCGACTTCGCCATCACGGCCGAGCGCGACGAGCAGCTCGAGCCCGAGGCCGCGATCCGCAAGGCGGCGCTATTGCGCTTCCGCCCGATCATGATGACGACGATGGCGGCGCTGCTCGGCGGGGTGCCGCTGATGCTGGGTACCGGGACCGGATCGGAAATCCGCCAGCCGCTGGGCTATGCCATGGTCGGCGGCCTGATCGTCAGCCAGGCGCTGACGCTGTTCACGACGCCGGTGGTCTATCTCTATCTCGACCGGCTCTCGAACACGTTCGCGCGCTGGGGCCGTTCGTCCAATCCTAACCATGATGCGCATATGGACGCTCAAGGCCCGGTCAAGCAAGCGGCCGAATGACTTGACTTTGCGCGGCAGCCGACACATCCGAAGGTAGTGCATTTCGGAGCCGGTTCAGTGAAAATTTTAGTAAAATTTGCGATCGCTGCCGCGGCGATGTCGGGTTGGTGCGGCCATAGCCACGCCCAGGCGCCCAAGGCCAAAAATAACCCCGCGCCCATGGCGCAGGCAACGCCGGCTCCCGCCGCTGCTGCAGCCGAGGGAGCGAATACATCAGCGCCTCCCCCTCCCGGCTGGGTGACACGGTGCAGCAGCGCAAGCCGCAGCGCGCCGCTCGAATGCGCGATCGAGCAAAGCGCGGTTCTAACCAAGACCGGCCAGCTGATCGTGCTGATCAATATCCGAGTATCAGCCGAAACCCGCGCGCCGGTCGCGCTGGTGCAGTTGCCGCTCGGGCTCAATCTGCCGGCCGGCGCCAAACTCCAGGTCGACGACGGCAAGGCATCCGAACTGCAGATCCAGACCTGCGAGGCGCGCGGCTGCTACGCCAACTTGCAGATTTCGCCCGACGTGCTGGCCGCGTTGAAATCCGGCAAGCAGCTGAAAGTGTCGTTTCAGAATCTGGCCAAGGAAACCATCTCCATCCCGATGCCGCTGGCCGACTTCGCCACGGCGTATGAGAAGATCAAGTAGGGCTCTCTCCACGTCATTGCGAGCGAAGCGAAGCAATCCACGTCTCCACACGGGGATAGATGGATTGCTTCGTCGCTTCGCTCCTCGCAATGACGGTGGAGGCAGTGACGACTATGTCACTGCCTTGCCATCTCCGCGGCACCTACGCCCTCGCCATCCGACTTCTGGTCGTCGTGCATGTCGACCGTCACCCGCAGCAATTGGCCGGTGAATTCGAACGGCGCCTCGTAATCAGATGACGGCCGCGCCGGCGAACGGCCCGGCGCGTCACGCGCGCAAGCGCAGGAAGTAAGCCTTCATCAAGCGCCGGGACAGGCCAGAGCATCAATCGCTCGGCTGGCATCGCTTCGGCCACTGCCCTCGGGCCAGGCAGTTCGGCTTTCACGGCCACATAAACGGTGTTGCTGGCTTCGTGATCCCCGCGCAAATTGTCGAAGGTCACGACATGGGATGTTTGGGTTGCAAAGGCTTCGGCCAGGACGCGTTCAAACCCGTCATCGGGAGCATCGTTCGACCAGAGCGCGAAGACGCCCCCCGGGTGCAGATGGCCGGCGAGCCGGGCCAGCCCCTCCGGCTCGTACAGCGCGGCGTGGCGCGGATGCAGCAATTTGCGTGGCGAATGATCGATATCCACCAGCACGGCATCGAACCGCCGCCCCTGCGAACGATGATCGAACCCTTCGACGGAGGACGACATCGCGAAGAAGTCGCCATTGACGAGGCGGCAGCGCGGATCGGCGGTCAACTCCCTTCCGAGCGGAAGCAATCCTTGCTCGTGCCATTCGATGACCTCGGCAAGCGCATCCACCACAATCAAGGATCGCACGTCCGGGTTTTCGAGCACCGCGCGCGCGGTGTAGCCGAGCCCCAGGCCGCCGACCACCACGTCGAGATCCCCGCGACCGAGCGCCGCCAGCCCGAGCCGAGCCAGTTCGATCTCGGCTGCGGTGAACTGGCTCGACATCAGGAACTCGTCGCCGAGCTTGATTTCGTAAACATCGACATCGGACATCGGCCGCCTGCGGCGCCTCAGGCTCAGCACGCCCATCGGCGTCGGGCGGAAATCAAGCTCTTCGAAAGAAAGGCTCATACGCCCCGACCCTGACTGCGGCGCAACCGCCACAAATGACCCTGGATTTGCCGGGCCCCACTGCAACAACGCTATCTCCTCGCGCTTGCCAAGGGCGGGAGGTAGCGGGTAGAACGGCGCCAGTTCGCGGGATTCCCGGATCCCGCCGCGAGCATTGCCCAAATGACGCACTAACATATTGATGTCATTGAGCAATTATTGGGGAATGGTGTAACGGTAGCACAACAAACTCTGACTCTGTTTGTCTAGGTTCAAATCCTAGTTCCCCAGCCAACCTGAACGATCAGCAAAGCTTGCTCCGTTTTCGGAACCGCCGCCCGAAGTGACCTTCGCCATTTTTGCAATAAATCCAAATGGTTCGCGGAGTGTAGCTTTCAGCTCTCCGTCGGCCCACGTCGAGTTCTGAAACAACAAAATTCAGGAGCCGCCTCTTCTCCATCGGCTGCTCGTTCTCGAACAGGCGTTGTGCATTTTGCGCCATTTCGAAAATCGTGATGCCTTCCTCAAGATAAGATTGATCTGCTGACTGGAGGCGCTCGATCTCGCGCAGGCACCGATCCTGCTGCTTGCGCCAGTCCACCGACAAACTGTCGAACAACGGTCCCTCGATCTTCCCATCGAGCTTATCCAGGTACATGGCGTGAAGGCGCGTTTGGATGCGGTCGTATTGCCGCCGATCTGGGGAACACCGAACAGGCCAGCGACCTCAGGCCGCACATCTGTAGCGCGCCGGACTCGCGCAGGGCCGCAATCATCCGCGACGGTGAACGCGCCATCAGGCCGCGAACCAGCTCCGGCCACATTCCACCGCTGGATTTCTTCCAGAACCCCGCTTCCATCAATTCAAACATCGCGTCCAGGGGTTCTTCTTCCAGATCGCCCTGCTCCTCAGCGAACAGGGGTGCAATCAGAAAATACCACGTATCAAGCCGTGGCTGTCTGCAGCAGAGGACTCCTACAGGGCTTCTATCGAGTGATACACAAACGAGGTGACTTGACAATGGCGCCCGTCTCGCTTCGCGGTATATGATTCGTCGAAGTCGTTGAGCGTTGCGCTACAGTTCCTTGACGGGTCCGCGCTCTTGTCGCCGACCGCTTTTCTGCATATCTCGCTTAAAAGGAGTTCTGAGCTTAGCGTTGCCTTCGCCAAGTAAACCGCAGAAGCGGTATACGACGTCAGAGCGAGGACACGGGGGAAACCATGAAAGTCGGACCGCTTGCGCTCGCTGCTGTTGCGCTTTATGCGCCCGCTGTCAGCTACGGGATTGGGTCTGCATTCGCGACCGACTTTTGCATCGAACTCACTGCCACTGAATTCAACCACAAGGCCGAGCGACGGGGGGATGATAATGCCTGCGCCGGAAGTCATTCTTCAAATATAAAGGCCAAAGCAAGAGATCGGGCCAGAGACAATGCGAGCAATGCTATTGCACCGCAATGTTTACGCAACGTTACGCCAGGTATTGGGCAGCGGGCTTGCGCCCGGGTCAATTTGGTTGCCAATACTTCCGCCAATAGCTCGTGGGCTGGCTCTCCTCCAGCCTCGAAACCCAGCGCGGACAAAGTAAGATACATCGGTCATGGGATTGGCAGCGCTGCGGGCGTGAACCTCTGCGTCGTAGCGCATGATATCCGCCTCAGGACGCACAACGTTGTGGACGGACACTGTCCTCACGACCGTGGACTTTTGCCGCACAGAACTTTTGCAACTGCCCGAGCGTGGGCACGTTGTGCGGTTATATGCAGGCCGCCGTAGCGCATGACAGCGGCGTGCTGCACATCGGCCCGGCTGGAGACTACGAACACGCATCACAGCACGGCGCAAGCAAATGAGAGATATGCGATCGGCCAGTGAGGATGGCCTTGCGCCATTTTTGGATCAACCGTGCGCGGTGCACCGATTTACGCGGCTGGCATGCCGTACGCAGGCGACGTAAAATTTCTGCAACTGTCGGCGCTTCTGTACGCGAGGAACCGCTTTCTTCACCGGAAGAGCAGGTTCCACTGGCCAAAAGCTTCCTTTCAAGGTCCGATCAATTTTGTGCGAATTGCATACCGGACCAACTCGGCAGTCGATGAAACGTTGAGCTTGCGCATTGCCGATGCGCGATGGGTCTCGACCGTCTTCACGCTGAGATTCAAAACCGCGCCCACCGACTTGTTGGTGTGTCCTTCCGCGATCAATTGAACAACGCTCTGTTCTCGCGAAGATAGTAAGATCTCCGGTTTGTCCTTCTTATTTGACTGATACTCATGAAGCAACTTCTCCAGCAAAACACTGGTGAAGTAAGGTCGGTGTTCAAGCAGTGCTTCAATAGCCGTAATAAGGTGGCTCCTCGCATCTGACTTTAGTAAGAATCCCCGCACGCCTGCCAGAAGGGCTTCCGTCAGAATCTCTTCGCGTTCATGCATCGTGAGGATGAGCACTTCTGTGTGCAGATGATGCAATTTAATTCGACGGCTAACCTCCAACCCGTTCATGACGGGCATTGAGTAATCGATGATTGCGACATCCGGCTTCATTTTCAAAGCTAGCGCAACGGCTTCCCTGCCATCGATCGCCTCCCCGCTCACGGTCCAGTCGGCGCGAGTTTCGATGATCGCGCGAAGACCGGACCGAACGACTTCATGGTCATCCGCAATCAGGATCTGCTTCACAGTGACGTTCCTGTCGGTTGGAGCCACTGGCTAGGCGATCGGCGATAGCAATGCGACAGTAGGACTGACTCATCATACTGGTCGGCTTGCTTGGCGTTAATCCCACAAAACCCTGAAACTCGGTGGGGATGAGTATTCGGGTTTATCGCTTGAATACCCTTCGACATCTCATAGGCGCCGCTGCTCACTATCTGGTTGGTCTGCCCTCCCGGAATCCGCACACAGGGTGAAGCGCAATCTCACGAGACGATTGGAAAACCAGCACTTATTTATCGTCCGGACCAATGTATTCGAATTTGCCCAGATTTTAGCGCGAACTGGCTTTTCTCGCATGAACGAACCGTTCTCATGCCTCCACGAGCTTGCTGCGAACCGCGTATCGAACCAGGCCCGCCGTCGAATTTATGTTCAGCTTGCGCATAGCCGCTGCTCGATGCGTCTCCGTCGTCTTTATGCTGAGATTCAAGATCGCGCTCACGCCCTTATTGCTGTGCCCTTCCGCAACCAGTTTAACGATCGTCTTTTCTCGAGGCGAAAGCACCTGGTTCGGATTGCCTTTCCCAGTCGTCATGCCCTTTAGTTCGCTCGTGAAGGAGCCCGCGTAGAACGGCTTATGAACTATCAATGACTCGACGGCCGCCAAGAGCATCTTGTTCGCATCAGCCTTCAGCAAAAATGCACGGGCACCTGCCTGGAACGCCTGCAACGCAATCACCTCTGAGTCATGCATTGTGAAAATGAGTATTTCCGTTATTTGCTGATGTTCCCGGATGCGCCGTGCAACTTCTATCCCGGTCATGAAGGGCATCGCGTAGTCAACAACGGCAACGTCAGGTCTTTTTTCTACAGCTCCAGCGACCGCCTCCTTGCCATCGCGTGCCTCAGCAACGACCTCCCAGCCGGCGTGCCCTTCCAACACGGCACGTAGTCCGGATCGTACCGTTTCGTGATCGTCAGCTATAAGAATCCGTTTCATGATGGAAGAACTCCAATGCGCGGCTCAGGCTTCGACATCCTGTCGTTCGTCCCCCAACACTCCCTTGAACTTTCTTCTTCCTCCAACATTCCAAGCAGCTGGCGCTTCTAATGCTGCTCTGCAATGGATCTGTGATGTCCCAGATGGCTATGACGCCCTACCCGCTGTCGCGCTCTCTTGAGCGGGAGCGAGTGCGGAAGTTCTGCACACAACGTCGTACCTCGGGCCCTTGTCGCTGATGAAGAATGGATTTCGAGAGTACCGCCCAGCTGCCGTAATCTGGCTCTCATAGCCGGAATTCCGACACCAAATGAAATCGCCTTAGGGCCCGATCTCGCTTGATTGATTGGCATGCCACGGCCATCGTCAGTAACCCGAAGCTTGAAATGCGTATCCATAGTCTCCATTACGACCTTCACCTGTGTCGCCTGGGCATGACGGAAGACGTTCATGAGGGCTTCTTGAATAACTCTCAGCACAGCGCGCTGTCGCTCGTAGGATAATTGATCAACTTCAGGAGCGATCTCGACCCTGGTCTTCAGTGACGTGCGCGCCGAAAATCCGTTTACGAATTGCTCGATCGTAATTTTCAGCCCATCGGTTAGCAGGTTCTGAGGATGCAGCAGGTAGGTAAAGGCACGGATTTCCCTCTGCGCCTGATCGATCGACGCATCGATATCATCGAAGAGTTTCTCTGCACTACCGTTATCCCTCATCACGCGTCTCAAACGCATTACATTCAAGCTGGCGGCAATCAAATGCTGGCAAGTCGAATCATGTAGATCGGATGCAATCCGCTGCTGCACCTCCTCCTGAAGCGACAACAGCCGGAGGTCGAGTTCTGCTGCAGCCTGCCTTTTGCCCATCTTGTCGACAAAATCGACGGTGGTCCGCTCTTCGATCGCCCGGTGGCTACCGACTAGCTTCACTATATTCCCGCTTTCGGAATCACGGACGGGATTGATCGTTGTATCAAACTCGCGTCGGCGTCCGCCGAGGGTAAGGCGGTGCCGATAACAAACCGACCTTCCCGCGGCCAGACATGCATCGCAGGAAGCGCAAATGGACTTCGCGTCCTCTTCGCTCATGCAGTCATGAACTGCTCGTTCGCTGCCTTCGATTGAAATTCCGAGCGAGCGTTCGAACGCCGGGTTCATGCTCTCGTAGAAGAACTGTCCGGCATCCGAAATCTGCATTCCGAAGAGATATTCCGGAGCATATATCCAGTGGAGCTTGTGGTACGCCGGTCGGGTACGCATCGTACTCTTGCACCTGATATTCCCCAGATCGCGCGGCCAATCGAACTGCTCGCTTTCCTTGAGCAACGTTAGGTCTACGTCGCACTCCGGGCTTAGCTTAAGTAAATACCCTCCGGAAAACACCCGTCAAGTACCTGTTTTGATATCTGAATAGCGTAATCCTACTTGGCACAATTTGCACATTTCATTTTTATTCTAATTTTTCAGTTTTGCGCTGTCACAATTAAAGATTGAGCTCGATTTCAGTTACTTAGCGACGACAGCGCAGGCCCCCTCCCAAAACATCCAAATTCCTCCGGCGTCGAACCACCACGTATTTCTGAGCTGCTGCGGCCGAAGTTCGGGAAAAACTCCCAACAAGTACTGCGCATGCCCAGTACATTTTCCGATACGCGGGCATCTATCCGCCGGCCCTATGTCCTCGACGGAAACGCGATGTGGAACTGCGACACGTTCGTCCGACATTCTTTCTTTACGAGCGGCCGCCGCAGAAAGCTGTTCGACGGACTTTCTTCGGCAGATGTTGCTCTCGATAGCGAAGCGGTTTCATAGTCCTGTTTCGCAGGCCAACAACAGGGACGCAGGCCAGACAAGACTCAAAACGTTAAAGGAAGACAGCGCTAGCCGGCGCGGCGTAGCCGTCAACCCGCGGCACCCTTACCCAAGGCCCGGGCAATCAGCGGGAACGCTCAGTATATTTGCCGATAGCGAAGGGTCTTCGCCCGACCGAAAATACTTATCGGGATCGATCTGCAGTTCCCGTCACGGGGTTGGCTATGCCTTCACGCTCCGGCAGGACGAAATTGTGTCGATTGCTGATGACGGCGCTTATTGCGATAGCGCCGGCATTGTCGCTCGCGGCCTGTCAGAGAGAGACAGACACCGCAGCTCCGGCAGCCCGTCCAGTTCGGACCATAACCGTTGAGAAGCGCGAGGCTGGCGAGGCGCTTACATTTACTGGCCGCATCGAGGCCGAGGATGAAGTGAGCTTGGCGTTTCGAATTTCCGGGCGGCTGTTGGAAAACAGCGGCAAGCTCGGAGACCGGGTGGAAGCCGGGCAAATAATGGCACGACTTGAACCACAAAACGAGTTGAACACGCTGCGGCAGGCAAAGGCAGGTCTCGCGGCCGCCCAGGGGCAATTGACGCAGGCGCGCAATCATTTCGAACGCCAGGAGACGCTTCTTGCGCAGGGATGGACGACGCGGGCCAATTTCGATGTCGCGACGCAAGCGCAACAAACCGCTCAATCGCAAGTGGATGCCGCCGAAGCCCAGCTCCGTACCGCACACGATTTGGTGAGCTTCACCGAACTCAAGGCGGATGCGCCGGGGACAATAACCGCGACAGGCCCCGGCGCGGGGGAAGTTGTTCAGGCGGGGCAGATGATCGCCAGGCTTGCACGGAAAGACGGTCGCGACGCGGTTTTTGACGTTCCGGCCCAGTTGCTTCGATCAGCACCCAGCAATCCCCAGATCACCGTCAGCCTGACGGACGATCCGGCAGTGACTGCGCCCGGACGAATCCGCGAGGTCGCCGCTCAAGCCAATCCTGTAACCCGGACCTTCGAGGTCAAAGTCGGCTTGACTGACCCTCCACCAGCCATGCGGCTTGGGGCAACCGTCGTCGGGCGCATGCAAACCGATGCCGTGCCGATCATCGACATCCCGGCAACGGCATTAACGAAGATCAATCAGCGACCTGCGGTGTGGATTGTCGATCCATCGACCAAAACGGTTTCAATCCGAAACGTCGACGTCCTGCGCTTTGACCAGGCGCGGGTGGTCGTTTCCCAGGGGCTGGACACCGGCGAAGTCGTGGTCACCGCGGGCGTTCAGGCCCTTCACCCGGGCCAGAAGATCCGTCTGCTCGGGTCCGAGCCATGATCAATCTCTCCGAATGGGCGCTCAAACACCGCTCGCTCGTCGCCTACATCATGATTGTCGCCGTCATCGCCGGCGTCTTGTCCTATTTCCGACTTGGCCGCAGCGAAGATCCTACCTTCATCATCAAGACCATGGTCGTACAGGCCGCCTGGCCGGGAGCGACCGTCGAAGAGACGCTCAAGCAGGTAACCGAGCGGCTTGAGCGCAAGCTGCAAGAAACGCCTCACCTGGATTTTCTGCGCAGCTTCACGCGTGCCGGCGTTACGACAATCTTTGTCAACCTGAAGGGCAGCGCGAGCGCAAAAGAAGTTTCTGACACCTGGTATCAGGTTCGCAAGAATGTCGGTGATATCCGCCACACGCTCCCGGCAGGAATTGTCGGGCCCGGCTTCAATGACGATTTCGGTGATACGTTCGGGATTATCTATGGCTTTACGAGCGACGGATTCACGCATCGCGAACTGCGTGATCGTGTCGAGGATATCCGCTCGAAGCTGCTCCTGGTGCCTGACGTATCAAAGATCGAATTGTTGGGGGCACAAGACGAGAGGATCTTCGTCGAATTCTCGATGAAGGAACTCGCCAGCCTCGGGATTGACCGGTCTGCACTGATCGCTGCGCTGCAAGCGCAGAACATCGTGCAGCCCGCCGGCACGATTCAAACCGGTTATGAAAGTCTTTCGCTGCGGGTTTCAGGCGCATTTGCATCGGAACAGGATGTCGCGAACACCAATTTCGTCGCCGGCGGACGCGTGCTCCGCCTTAGCGATATCGCGCAAATACGGCGTGATTATTCCGACCCGCCGCAGCCGCAATTTCGTGTAAATGGCGAACCGGCCATCGGGCTTGCGATCGCGATGCGGGACGGCGGTGACATTCTTGCTCTCGGCGCAAACATCAAGCAACTGATGGCGCGGGTCACCGCAGACTTGCCTGTCGGCATCGAGCCGAAGCTCATTGCGGACCAAGCCGTCACCGTCGACGGCGCCATCTCGGAATTCATGACGTCGCTGCTACAGGCGATCGCCATCATTCTCGTCGTGAGCTTCATCAGCCTCGGCGTCCGACCCGGCTTGATCATCGCGCTTTCCATTCCGTTGACGCTGGCCATCGTCTTTCCGATCATGCAAATGGCGGGCATCGATATGCAGCGCATATCCCTCGGCGCGCTGATCATCGCCCTCGCATTGCTCGTCGACGACGCGATGACGACGACCGACGCCACGCTCAATCGACTGGCGGAAGGCGACGACAAGGTCGAGGCCGCGACATACGCGTTCCGGACCTATGCATTTGCCATGCTCGCGGGAACGCTGGTGACGATTGCCGGCTTCGTCCCCGTCGGCTTTGCGGCCAGCTCGGCGGGAGAGTACACATTCTCGCTCTTCGCGGTGGTCAGCATCGCGCTGATCGTGTCCTGGTTCGTTGCGGTGATCTTTGCGCCGCTGCTGGGTGTCATCATTCTCAAGCCACCGAGGGCCGCGGCGACCGCCGATCCCGGCAGGATTTTCCGATGGTACCGCAATTTCCTCACCTTCGCCATGCGAGCGAAATGGCTGACGATCTTCGTTTCGCTGGCGCTCTTCGTAGCATCCTTTCTCGCGCTTCCGCTCATCCCCCGGCAGTTCTTTCCGTCCTCGGATCGTCCTGAATTGCTCGTTGACCTCAGTCTGCCGCAGAATGCGTCGATCTATGCCAGCGAAACCGCAGCGCAACGCCTCGATGCTGCTCTGAAGGGCGATCCGGATGTCGCGCGCTGGAGCACCTATGTCGGTCGCGGCGCCATTCGCTTCTATCTGCCACTCAATGTGCAGTTACCGAACAACTTCTTCACCCAGGCGGTAATTGTTGCAAAGGACGTTGCGGCACGCGAACGTCTTCGGCTGAGGCTGGAAAAGATCCTGTCTGATGAATTTCCAAGCGCGATTTCGCGGGTCTACCCGCTTGAACTTGGGCCTCCGGTCGGATGGCCTGTGCAGTATCGCGTCAGCGGACCCGACATAGGTCAGGTCCGCGAGATTTCTCTCAAGCTCGCCCAGATCATCGCGACCAATCCCAAAGCCGAGAAGGTCAATTTCGACTGGATAGAGCCCGCCCGCCAGGTGCGCATTCGTGTCGACCAGGATGAGGCGCGCCTGCTGGGCCTCAGCTCGCAGGCACTGGCCAGTGTTCTCAATACCGTCATATCCGGCACCTCCGTTACCCAGGTGCGCGACGATATCTATCTGGTCGATGTCATCGCGCGTGCGACCGATGAACAGCGTGTCTCGCTTGCTACCCTGCGCACCGTGCAAGTGCCGCTGCCGGGTGGGCGAACCGTTCCGCTCAGTCAGTTTGCGACCTTCGAATACGGGCAGGAATATCCTTTGATCTGGCGGCGCGACCGCGTTCCGACGCTAACGGTGCAAGCCGACATCGTCGCCGGGGCTCTGCCGGAGACGGTCGTGAGCTCACTTTCGCCCGATGTGGAGGCCCTGACAAAGACTCTCCCTGCATCGTATCATATCGTTGTCGGCGGGACTGTCGAAGAAAGCCAGAAATCACAGGCCTCCGTCATCGCCGTCGTGCCGGTCATGTTGCTCATCATGCTCACCGTCCTCATGGTGCAGCTACAGAGCTTCCAGCGGTTGTTCCTGGTCCTTAGCGTAGCGCCGCTCGGCCTGATCGGTGTTGTCGCGGCGCTCCTGCTGTCTGGCAGGCCGCTGGGCTTCGTTGCTATTCTCGGCATCCTGGCGCTGCTGGGCATGATCACCAAGAATGCGGTGATCTTGATCGGCCAGATCGAAGCGGAGCGTTCTCAGGGAAAAAATGTCTGGGAAGCCGCCATCGATGCCAGCAGCGCCCGTTTCCGTCCAATCATGCTGACCGCCGTATCGACCGTCCTCGGTATGATCCCGATCGCTCCGACAGTTTTTTGGGGGCCGATGGCCTTTGCGATCATGGGAGGCTTGCTTGTCGCAACCATTCTAACGCTGATCTTTCTGCCTACATTGTATGTGGCCTGGTTCCAGAGAACGGGATCGCCAGAGGCTTCTTCGATTCCCGCACAGTCACACAAATTGTAGATTGCGCGCAGGTTCACGTCTTCATTGCATCCAGATCGTAAGATCTCGATACAGGAAACTACTCCTTCAAATCCCACGCCGTGGCGGTCTCAGCGTTTTCGGTAAGGTGATTCCCCATCTTCGACTCGGTGATCCACCTGATATCGTGGTGGGTTATGAGTGTGCATCGTGACAATACCCAAAAACGGAGGCAGTCATGCTGAACTCGAAAGCGTCATTTGCATTTTCACTGCTAGTCCCGGCGCCAATGCGCACATCTATTCTCGCAGCAACTTTAATCGCGATGACGGCGGGCATGATACCCCTCGCTACGCCGGCAGACGCGCAAGGCGCAGAGTGGTGCTCCAGAAGGAAGGGAAACACGAATTGTGCGTTCCAAACTCGAGAGCAGTGTCAGGCGGCCATGAGCGGAAGAGGCGGCACTTGCGTCCAACGCAGGCGTCGTTAGAGCGCCGATCGACGCACGACGTTTATTTTATCTTGAAGGCGCCTCGTCTCCCGGACGCCAGATCTCAAGCCGCGACGCAGCTCTCCTATTCGCGCATGCGACTGCGTCGGCGAAGCCAGATCCGAAAGAATCCAAGAACAAGGAGACCGGCTCTTCATCGCGTTCAGCTTGCGATACTCCATGCGAAAGCCGAGGCAGGCTTTTCCATTCTCGGTAAGGGTGATTCCTCTTCTTTAAACCAGGTGATCACCTGATATCGCGGGGCATTCTGGAGGGGCATCATCCCGAAAACCGAAAAGGGAGATGATGATGACGATTTCGAAGACGCGATTTGCAATTGCCCTGCTTGTTTCCGCGTTTGCGTTGTCAATTTCGGCAGCGTCGGCACAACGTGCGCAGGGACAGTCGGTGGCCGAGTTGCGGGCGGAATGTTTCAGGCAGGCCAACGCAGCGGCTGACATGGTGGTTACCGCTAACCCCGCCGCGACTGCCGAGAGAAATTCCAGAGGTACGGCGGCCTACCGTGATTGCGCCAGGCGAAAGGGAATCCGACCATGACGCGCTCTCCTCGCTAGAGGGCGCGCGGATCAAGTCGATCTGGTTTCTCCAGCCAAATCTTCCACTCGCTCGCGATGTTCTCGCTGCCCGCGGCGGGATGCATTTGCAATGAGCCGCTATACCTCTTCACAGGAAGGCAGCGGCAGCTTGAGGTCCGCCTTACGATCTTCACCACGTGAGCTGGTGTTGATCCTGTCAGGGGGTGGAGGCTCGCTGCTGGCCCTTGCGACATGGAGGTCAGTAAGGTCTATGAGTTCATTGGACGAACGAGGTGGGCACGCGGGGCCGCTCGTGAACGGTCCGGGCAGTACACTTGGAAGCGCGACTTATCGCGCCGTTGGACTTTTTGGCTTCTGGCTGGTGCTGACTGACGCCGACTCTGGCGATCTTGCGGCCGGGTTGGTGGCTGCTGTTACCGCAACTTGGGCAAGTCTGCGCCTCATGCCGGCCGAGCAATGGGACCTAAATCCCATCAAGCTTGCGGGATTCGTACTGCACTTTCTGCGTCAATCGATTGTCGCCGGAACAGACGTCGCGTTGCGCGCGCTTGATCCTCGGCTGTCGCTCCGGCCGGGCTTCGTGGTCTATCAAGCGCACCTCCCGCCGGGCACGAAGAGAAATGCGTTCTGCGCAATCATGAGTTTGCTGCCAGGCACGCTTCCGTGCGGGCCCGCGGAAGGCAATGGCCTGACCATTCATTGTCTCGATGTGACGCAGCCGGTGGTCGAGCAGCTGGCTGCGGAGGAAGCCCTGTGCATGCAGACACTCGGAGGAGCGCAGCGCAATGGCTAGCTTCCTGTTCGGAGCCGCGGGCTTCGTGCTGACGATGGTGGCGCTTGGTTTGATCGTGATTCTTCGGCGCCCAGCCGAGGTTGACCACATGATGGCGGCGCAGCTGCTGGGCACAGGCGGCGTCACCATACTTCTTTTGCTGGCCGCGGCGACCGAGACGCCGCCGATCGTGGACGTTGCATTGCTGTTGGCGCTGTTTGCTGCGTTCGCGGCCGTCGCGTTCGTTAGAAGTGCGTCCGACCGGCAGAGCGAGGTCTCCAAAGCGACGAGCGGCGGATGAACCTCGCGCTTGACATCTTCACCGTTTCCGCGGTCTCGGCGGGTGCGTTCTTCTTTTTGGCGGGGACGGTCGGTTTGCTCCGCTTCCCGGACTCGCTGACGCGCCTGCATGCCCTGACCAAGGTGGATAATCTTGGCCTTGGCCTTGTCGTTCTGGGCCTGTTGCCACAGGCGAACGGACTGTTCAGCGCGTTGAAGTTGGTGAGCATCTGGCTGCTGGTCCAATTGTCCGGCGCGATTGTTACACAGCTCATTGCAGGCGTGGTTCGACAACACGGATCACATGAATGACCATCTTGTCTGTTTTCGACATCGGTCTTGTCGTCCTGATCCTCGGGATCGGGGCATCGACCATCGCCGTGCGCGAAGCGTTCGCAGCCGTTATCGGCTTCGTCGTCTACGGGTTGCTGTTGTCCATCGCCTGGGTCAGGCTCTCTGCGGTCGATGTCGCGCTGACCGAGGCGGCGATCGGCGGTGGAATGACCGGCATGTTGATGCTCGGTGCGGTCGCACGCCTGCGCCTTGCCAAAGGCAACGACACCCGGACCAGTCTGCCAGTTCGTCTTGTGACGGGAGTATTGTGCGCAGCTGATCGCGGCAGGCCTCGCAACCGCCATCCTGTCCCCGCCCGAGGCTATTCCCACCCTCGCCCCGATGGTGATGGACAACCTGGCGCAGAGCGGCCTCGGCAATCCTGTCGCCGGCGTTCTGTTCGTTTACCGTGCGCTCGACACACTGCTTGAGAAAGTGGTCCTGATACTCGCTTTGCTCGGCGTCTGGTCGTTGGCGCCGGACAGCGTGTGGGGCGGAATACCGGGGTTGCGTGTCTATGCACAACCAGGCAGCACGCTGACTTTTCTTGCCCAGCTTCTGCCCCCGGTGGGAATCGTGGTGGCGATCTATATGTGCTGGGTCGGCGCGAAAGAACCGGGCGGCGCCTTTCAAGGCGGCACGGTCCTGGCCGCGATGTGGCTCCTTGTCATGATCGCAGGCCTGAAGAGTGTACCTTCGATCAGCCAGCCCTGGTTACGCCTGCTGCTCGTCGTCGGACCGGTGATTTTCCTTGCCATCGGGCTCGCCGGGATGGTGCTGGCGAATGCCTTTCTTGCTTATCCATCGGGCTACGCCAAACCGCTGATTGTCGCGGTGGAGGTCGCCTTGACACTTTCGATCGGTGTGGCGCTGGGCCTGCTGGCCGCAGGCCCGCCGGAACGGGTGCAACAGCAATGAACGCTGCAACGTTGTTCGGGCTATGTGGCGCAGCGCTGGTGGGCTTCGGATTGTACGGGCTCGTCACGAATCCCGAGCCGCTGCGCAAGATACTGGCATTCAACCTGCTGGGAAGCGGCGTGTTTCTGGTGTTCGGCGTCGTGTCCAGGAGGGCTGCAGCTTCCGGTCTCGGGGGCGATCCAGTCCCTCAGGCGATGGTCATTACCGCGATCGTTGTTGCCTTCGCGGCTACCGCCATGGCTATCGCCCTGGTGCTGCGACTTTTGCAGGAAACCGGCCGATCCACGCTCAGCGCCGATGATCCCGGAGGCACAGATACGGTCAGAGGCAACTCCTGATGCCGGAGGCAAACGTCTTGCCCGACGTGACAACGACAGATGGGGCTCTCCTTGTTCTGGCAATCGTATTGCCGGCCGCGGGCGTTCTGTTGTCGTTCGTCCTCGGCGGGCGGTACGCTGAAAGGATTGCCTTCGTTCTGCTGCCCTCCGGTTTCTTCCTTGCAACGATCATTTTCGCCGACGTGTGGCAAAGCGGCCACCGGCTGATCTACATCGTCGGGGATTGGAAGCCCCCGCTCGGGATTGCGTTGCGCGCCGACGGACTTTCGGCCGCGATGATGGTAGCAATGGCCGTCGTGATCTGCGCGGTCGCCGTCTTTGCACACGCGGACTTCGGTACGCGTGCAGGGTCCGTCGAAGCCCGCGCACCGTTCGCGTTCTGGATCCTGCTGATGGCGATCTGGGGCGCAATGAATATGGTCTTCCTGGGCGGAGATCTGTTCACGTTATACGTCGCAATCGAGCTCCTCACCTTCGCCGCGGTACCGCTGGTCTGTCTCGATGGCCGAGCGGAGACATTGCAGGCCGCGCTGCGATACCTGCTCTTCGCCCTGCTCGGTTCGATTCTCTACCTGGTCGGAACAGCCCTGCTCTACGGCAGCTATGCAACGCTCGACATCGTCCTTGCTCTCCCGCCAGGTTCATATGGAACCCGCAACACTTGTTGCCGCCACGCTGATGACCATCGGACTCTTCGCCAAGACCGCGCTCTTTCCACTGCATCTATGGCTTCCGCCCGCCCATGCCGGTGCGCCGGCGGCCGCCAGCGCGATTCTGTCGGCGGTGGTGGTGAAAGGGTCGTTCTTCATCGTTGTGCGGCTCTGGTTCGACGTCATGCCAGGGATTGCTCGGTCCAGCCGGCGCGCAACTGTTCGGTGCGCTGGGGGCGGCGGCAATTGTATTCGGCAGCGTCGTCGCACTGCGACAGCAGCGACTCAAGCTCCTGATCGCCTATTCGACGGTCGCGCAGATCGGCTACCTGTTCCTGATGTTTCCGCTCGCCCTCGACACGGCGTCGGCGCAGCTCCAGGGCAGCGGCGCTTTGACCGGCGGCATGCTTCAGGCGATATCGCACGCGACAGCGAAGGCGGCCATGTTCATGGCCGCTGGGCTTATCTACGCGGTGCTTGGACATGATCGCATCGCCGAGCTTGGAGGGGTCGCACGGGCGATTCCCATGACGATCTTCGCATTCGCACTCGGTGGAGTGTCCCTGATCGGGCTGCCGCCAAGTGGCGGCTTTCTGGCGAAATGGCTGCTGCTCGAGGCGGCGGTCGCGACCGGTCAATGGTGGTGGGCGATTGTGATGCTCGCGGGAGGCCTCTTCACAAGCGGCTACATGTTCATCGTGCTATCGAGCGCAGCTGCGCCGTCGAGTGAGCCTCTCAAGCTCCGCGTCGCTGTGCCGAGATATCAGGAAGCAGCGGCGCTGGCGCTGGCGCTGACGTCGCTGTTGCTGGGTCTGGTCGCGCTCGGCCCTATCGATATCCTCCAAATTGGCCGCCCGGAATCAACGATGGTTGGGTCGCGATGACTGGGGAAAGTACATTGCTGGCCAGCGCCTTCGTCGTGCCGCTCGGCATGCTCCTGGCATGCCTCTGGCCGCAGGCGCTGAACCGGATGCCTTCGCTGCTGGCGTTCGCCCCGATCCCGGCGCTGGCCGCGGTGTTGCTTGTCGCCTCTGATTCCTCGCTGGCAATAGGTTCGACACGCTTCCATTTGACCTTCGCCCTGGACCGGCCTGGAGCCATGCTGCTGGGCGTTTCGGCGCTGTTGTGGATCGCATCAGGTGCTTACGCTTCGCAGTATCTGCAGGGCCGGCCGAACCGCGGGCGATTCGTGGTGTGCTGGTTGATGACGCTGACCGGCTGCCTCGGCGTATTTCTGGCCGCCGACATGGTGGGCTTCTATTTTCTTCTCGCGCTGCTCACGCTCGGAGCCTGCGGCCTCGTCATCCACCACGAAACATCCCGCGCATGGCGCGCCGGCGCGGTTTATATCGGGCTCGCCCTGCTGGCCGAAGCCCTCCTGCTAATGGCCTTCGTGCTGCTGGCCGCGCAAATCCCGGGTGATAGCCTGTTGATCCGCGACGCCGCCGCAGCGCTGCCGACATCGCCTCAGCGCGATCTGATACTTGCACTGTTGATTGCCGGCCTGGGCATGAAGGCCGGCCTCGTACCATTTCACTTCTGGATGCCACTGGCATATTCGGCGGCGCCGACGCCGGCTTCCGCTGTGCTGAGCGGCGCGGCCGTCAAGGCAAGCATCCTTGGAATGATCCGGTTTTTACCCCTCGAAACCGCGCTGCCCGATTGGGGCACGGCACTCGCAGCCGCCGGACTTTTTGCCGCGCTCTACGGCGTCGTGATTGGAATCACGCAACGCAATCCCAGGGTCGTGTTGGCGTATTCAAGCGTGAGCCAGATGGGATTCATCGTCGCGGTCATTGGCATGGGAATGCTCGCAGGGGACGGCCGCGCTGCACTGGCCGCGGCCTTCTATGCCGCGCACCATGTCCTGGTGAAAGGCGCGCTGTTCCTGTCCGTGGGCGTGATCGCCGCGACCGGCAGCCGACGGCTATGGCCGATGCTGCTGCCCGTGGCAATCATTGCGGTGGGCCTCGGCGGACTCCCGCTCACGGGAGGCGCATTGGCGAAATTCGTTGCCGACGAGCTACTGGGAGACGGCACCGCGAGCACGATTGCAACGCTGTCTGCGGTCGGCACGACGCTGCTGATGTTGCAATTCTTGCGCGGCCTTGCGAAATCGGCATCGCAGGAGCCGCAAGCGACGGCAGCCGCAGGACTTGTCTGGCCGTGGCTGGCGACCGCAGTGGTTTCGCTCGTCGTGCCGTGGACGCTGTATCTGACGGTCCCGAGCGGAACGCTGCCTGACCCACTTTCTCCCGCGGTGCTATGGAAAGCGCTTTGGCCCGTTCTGCTAGGTGCCGTACTGGCAATTGCGCTGTGGCGTTGGTGGCGTTCGTTGCCACGCATTCCCAAGGGAGACATCATTGTGGCACTCGATGGCGGAGTGCAGGCGGCTGTCACGTGGGGCAAGGCGCTGGAACGAATGGACAGGGTTCTTCGTCAGTGGCCGACGGCCAGCGTATCGTTGCTTATGCTGACCATCGCGCTAGGTGCAGCGGTATTCGCGCGGTAAAAATGGCGGGCAGACGGCAACGAGCAGACGCGCCGCCGCGCGCCCGCTTCGCGACCCTGCCGGCGATTCGAACCGCCCGACGTGACGAAAACTACCGCGAGGAAGAAGGCGACTACCACCGCCAGCCGCAGCGGCGACGTCCCCTGTGCCACCAGCAAACCCATCGCCGGCCACGGCGACCGCGACGACGGCCCGGATGAACAACGACTACCTGGGCCTTCTCTACCAGATCATCGACCTTGACGTGATTTCCCTTGGCCATGGCCAATGGCATAGCATCCGCGACTTCCGGCGCGACAGCCCAACCGATCGTCCCGACGCCGGCAACAGCAACGACGGCACCAGGCAGGATATTCGTGAGAATGGCACGGCAACTCATTGCAGCCATGAATTTTCTCCCTTGTCCGAATGCTTGTTTCGAGCGCTGCAGGAAGCCACAACATTTGTCAGTGAAGTCGCTCGCCTCTTTGCAACGCTTCAAGTTATCCAACACCGTTTGAGGCGCATCAAACCTGCACTCATCTAAATTCAAATCGCCTTGCCGATCAATCGGGGTATTCATCCCGGGAGATCAGGGTTTTTTCCTATCAACTCGCGCGCAAGACATCGGCATCATATGGCCGGTCGCCTTCGGCAGTTCCTGATTGCGGTTCCGGTGAGTACACTATCATGCGGATTAATTGCGCACGACGGCGGCACACCGCGCGCGGTTTCACTTTCCAGTTCATCTCCGTAATCACTCGCCTGGTTTTGTCGGCAGGGGCAGCAATGTCCAGCATTCGCGTGCGGACGATCGTATGCGTATTCCTGGCCGTTCTTTTCGGCGCGGCAACTGCGCAAGCGCGGCCGCCTTTTCAAGTCGGCGGGTTGACATGCAGCACCGGTCCAAGGGTCGGACTTGTCCTTGGCTCGCGACAGGATATGCGATGTGTTTTCGTTGCGAGCGCAACGGGACAACAATACGTCTACACAGGCACGATCAGGCGCCTTGGCGTCGATATTGGTGTGACAAGAGGGGGAAGGCTATTCTGGGCTGTTTTCGCCCGAAACAGCCAAATCGGCCGAGGCACGCTAAGAGGAAGTTACGTAGGCGCCAGCGGCAACGTTGCCGTAGGCCTGGGTCTGGGCGCCAAGGTGCTGATCGGCGGATCCCGCCGCACGATAACGTTGCAGCCGTTGTCGGTCGAAGGCCAGATCGGAATTAATCTGGCGTTGGGTGTAGCGAATCTCACTCTTCGATGAATGCCCAGAAGGCCCATGGCATCAGACCTGTTCCAGAAGAACATCCAGATTGAGGGTGGAATGTTTACCAACATTCCCACCATGCGCCGCCAGAAAGGATTCCGCGCAGCGACGGCCTTCGACCTTCAGCATTGTCAGAAAGTCCCATTCCGCATTGAACTTGGACGAAGCTCCAAGCTCGTCGATGGTTGCACTGGAGATCAGATGAATGCGCATCCCTGCCCATTGAGCCCCCTCGCCGCTGCCGACGTCGGCGACCTGGCGCAACAGCGCAATCATGCGTAGCTCCTTCAGCAGCGTGGCGTTGAAGGAAACCTCGTTCAAACGATCGAGGATCTCGCGCGCCGAACGCGGCGTGCCTCGGCGTTCGACAGGATTGACCGCAACGAGCAATGTATCGCGAGATGTGCATTCGCGTACCAATGGGGTGATGGTCGGATTGCCCGAATAGCCGCCGTCCCAATAGGCCTCGCCGTCGATCTCTATGGCCTGAAACAGCGTCGGCAGGCAGGCGGACGCCAGCAGCACATCCGGCGTAAGCTCATTGTTTCGGAATACGCGCCCGCGGCCAGTGCGAACGTTGGTGGCGGTCACGAACATACGGATTGGAGATTTCGCGGCCCGCTCAAAGTCAACGCAGTCGGCAAGTATATCGCGTAACGGATTGGCGCCTCGCGGGTTCAGATCGTAAGGCGAGAACAAACGCGCTGCCAGGTCGAACGCAACGAAAAACGGCGAGTTGTCCAAGGTCCACCGGCCCAACAGAACGTCCATGGGGCTCCGCCGGATCGGGCTGAACCGGGCGGAATGCGAGACGCGCCGCCAGAACTCTTCAAGAGCAGCCCGTGCTCCCTCAGGCCCGTCTTTTTCATAGCCATCGACCAACACCACAGCATTCATCGCACCCGCGGAGGTACCCGAGATACCATCGATCCGCAGCCATGGTTCCTCGAGGAGTCGGTCGAGCACGCCCCACGTAAAGGCGCCGTGCGAGCCGCCACCCTGCAGCGCGAGATCGACCAGAACCGTCTCACGGCCAGAGCTCGCCGAAGGATCGGAAGGAGCGGTTTCCATCACACCCTCGTGGATTGCTGCAGGTGCTAAAACCTAGCGGAACAAACCCTCATCACCATCGGGTTTTACCCTTGGCTCTCGCCAACTAACCATGGCTGCCGATCACGTGCGTCAAGTATCTGCGCCTGCCGGTCCTCTTGTCATGCGGCCCGGCATCCGAAAATGTCTTTGCCATTCTCATCCAAAACGAGCACCAAATTCGACCGACAGAACTCGCCCGCCTTGCTCAATTCGACAGCAAGGACCCTGGCCTGCCGTATCGCAAGTTCAGGGCTCGACAGCCTGTTTCCGTCCTCATCGGGGAACACCTTCGGACCGTGAAAGATATGGAAGAAGTATCGCATCGCCTTCCAATAATTCAGACGGCGCGGGTGTCCAGTGACAAGTAAGTAAGAATCAAATGTATCTATCCTCGTTGAAAATTCCCGCTTTTTTCGAGTTCGATTCCCAGGGACGACGGCGGCCTATTGCGAGCGCTACAGCTGGCAGGCCGCCGCTGATCTTGTGGTGACCGGCGCGGGCGCTTTCATTCAACCCGTTCGGTATCCGAAACTAAACCAAGGCGACCTTCCCCGTGGGAAGATCATATACTGCACCGACCACGCGAAGCTTCTTCTTGGCGACCATCTCCGCCAGAATCGGGGTTGCCTGTTCCAGTTGCTTCACATTATGGCGTACATTCGCGACAACCGCGCGCTGCTCAAGATCCGGACCGGCTTGCTTCATTTCCCCTTCAATACCCGGCTTCATGGCCCGCACCAGATCCGCGATATGCCCGGGCAAATCGTTGCCTTTCTGAAGTGCCGCTACGGTGGCATTGACCGCGCCACAACTGCTGTGGCCGAGCACCATGATCAACTTGGTGCCCAGCACTGCAGCGCCAAATTCCAAACTCGCAAGGCCCTCGGTCGTTACGAAATTGCCCGCAACGCGAACGACAAACAAATCGCCTGGTCCTTGATCAAATGCCAGCTCGGGTGCGACCCGAGAATCTGCGCAGCTTAAAATTGCTGCAAAGGGAGCCTGACCAAGCGCTCGGCTCGCGCGTCCAGCAGAGAAATCCCGTTCGCGCGGCTGGTTCGCCACGTAACGCTCATTGCCCTCAGTCATTAGTTTCAACGCCGCATCCGGCGTGTCGGCGGCCGACACGGGCTGAGCTTGAGCGGCACGCCCGACGAGAGGAATCGCTGCGAATGCAGCGCCCCCTAGCAACAGCGACCGACGGCTGGGACTTGCTTGCGAACAAGAATCGCACATGAGATTTCTCCTTCACTGTTTTCATTAATCCCATCTCTCTCCCCGTCCCCACTCGCTCCGCGCTTCTGAAACGGTATGCTCTAGCGTCGTCCCCCCATCAGACGCAGCAGCATCATGAACAAATTGATGAAGTTGAGGTAGAGCGAAAGCGCGCCCATCACGGACTTGCGGCCCGCCGAAGTGGCGTCATCGCCGCGGTCGTACATGCTCTTGATCCGCTGGGTGTCGTAGGCCGTAAGGCCCGCAAAGACGCCGACGCCGATGATGGAAATCATCCAGTCCAGCCCGCTCGATCTCAGGAACAGATTGACCAGGCTTGCGATAATGATGCCGATCAGACCCATGAACAGGAAAGTTCCGAATCCCGACAGGTTTCGCTGGGTGGTGTAGCCCCAGATGCTGAGCGCACCGAAGGCCGCCGCCGAGATAAAGAACACCCGCGTGATCGAGGACTGCGTGTAGACGTGAAAAATGGTCGACAATGAAACCCCGACCAGGGCCGCATAGAGGAAGAACAATGCTCGCGCAGCTTCCGCTGACAATTTGTTGATCCGGGCGCTGATAAAAAACACCAGCCCCAGCGGGGCCAGGATGAACACCCACATCAGCGGGCTCTGAAGTAATTCAGGGCCGGTGAACTGATAGGTAAAAAACGCGACAACGCCGGTGAGACCAACACCCGCGGCCATGTAGTTGTACACGCGCAGCATGTAAGCGCGCAGGCCGGCGTCTATCGCGATGGCACTGTCGGCGGGAAGACCGGGCGCGCCTGCATTTCGATCATAATCCGACATGGTCTTGCTCCTCCCTCATCCCCGACGACCCGCCGGGGCGCTTCTCACCGAAGCCCAAGAGCCTGATCTACCGATCAATCATTGGGGCTCCCTCCCGTCATGGCCTTTGCCTGATCGGGAAATGCGGCCGTCCGCCGCTCAGAGTTCACTGGATGCGTATCGCCCCAATATGACCAGAACGCCATGGCGAGCCCGACAAGGAACACCACAGCCAGAATCAAAAACAGTGCGGATTGCTTGACCCACGAGATCGCCGGAACGGCCAGCGCCAATGCGAGCCCGAGGAAGCCGATTTGAAGCGACAGCAGGTGGACACCGGCGAGGAACGTACCTAGCGCCAGCAATATGAGAAGGACGAGACCGGTGGCCAGCGTAGGCAGCACCTGCTGCACGCCCGAAAACAGCATGATGTTCATCGTCACGAGAACAGCCAGCCAATGCAGCGCCTGAGTCCACATCAGTCGAAAGCGAGCCTGCTTGTCCTCGAGCTCCGACCATTGGGTAACGACGCATACGAGGCCCATCACGATGGCCAGAAACTCCCAATAACCGACGAGAGGCCGCTGCGAAATGTTGGTATAAGCCACGCCCCCGATTGCCAGCGCGAGTATGGCCAGGAACGGCAGCTGCCGGCGAACCAGGCTGATCGTACTGGCGCGATGATCCTCAGTATTATGACCTGACGACGCATCAAGTTCAGTCATGAGCATTACAATTGCGGCATCTGCCAGTGGCTATCCCGCCCTCCAACATGTTTCAACTCCGCCGATTTGCGCCGGAGATGCAATTGAGATTAGTAGGTCGCTCAGCTAGCGCGCGATCGCGTCGGCGTTCTTGCCAACGAGAGATTTATCGCAGTGGTAGACCTGCACGCGTGTCTCCACGCCGCACCGAGGACGATGTTTCCGCGAAACTGCGCCACTACCGCATCGCGCGACATCAGATGATCACCTTATTGGAGACCGGGAATTACCCTGAAAGGCATATGCTGCGCCTTTGGTTCCTAGCGGTCAACCAACCGGTGTGGGCAACGAAGCCGATCTGCACACTCGTGGCTTGCCGCTAACCCCAAGCCGCGCGCTAGGTCAGTGAGGTTGCCAGATCGGCGCGTCGGTGAACAGGCCGCCCTCGGCGAAACCGATGCCGTAGATCAGGACCGCCCCGAAGGCGAAGCTGACCAGGCCTGATGCCACGCGGAGCCGCCAATTGAATTTGGGCAGATTGACAGCCGTGAACGTAAACGGCGCCGACAGGATCAGTGTGATTAGCATCATTCCGACGATCGTCCCGAGCCCGAACAGCAGCAGATAGCCGAGCGCGGCCAACGGTTCGCGGATGATCGACAGGATCATCAGGGCGACGGCGACCGACCCTGCCAGGCCGTGCACGAGGCCGACCACGAAGGGTCGCAGCCAGTGATAGAGCGCGATCCGGCCGAGCCCACTACGATCGAGCCGCGCCAGCGGCGTCTGCTCGTCGGCGTGCCCGTGCGCGCCGGGGCCGTGACCGTGCGGGTGCTGGTGCAGGTAGTCGCCGTGCGCATGGAGGTGATCGTGGACATCGAGCTCACGTGCGCCGGCAACGCCTGCATGCGGATGGGCCGCGCCGCCCGCACGGCCCATCCCTGCCAAGGTGAGAACGCCGAGCAGGACGAGCATGATGCCGACGGCAAATTCCATCGACATGCCGAGCCGCGGCGGAATGACGACCCCGAACACGATGATAGCCGCGCCGACCGCCATGACCGTGACGGTGTGCCCGACGCCCCAGGCGGCGCCGATCAGCGCCGAGCCCGCCACGCTGCGCTCGCGACTGACGATTGTCGCAATGGCGACCACGTGGTCGGCGTCGGTCGCATGCCGCATCCCGAGGAAGAAGCCGAGAAACAGGAAGGACACGACGTTCAGGGCGGCTCCAGTCATTGCGCACTTTTCAAGATGGCATCGGAGCCAAGGAACCTTCGCGCGGATACCCCAAAACGGTACGTCCGCCCGTGATCGTTAGTCCATCAGGGCGATTCCGATACAAGGCTGGGGAGAACCCTGATTGACACGTCTAGTTGTGGTCCACCTAATGTCGGGTAGCTGTCGTTGCACGGAGCTTCTGACGACCGTTCATGGAACCGACAGCCAATTAGCTGAATCGTGCCCCTGCTTTTCCCTAGGTAAAGCAAGCCAGGCAGGGCCCGGAGGATTGCATGCAGCTCACTCCGAGAGAGTTCGACAAGCTGCTCGTCTACATGATGGCAGATGTCGCGTCGAAGCGAAGAGCCAAGGGCCTCAAGCTCAATTATCCCGAAGCCGTCGCTGTCATCTCGGCAGTCGCCCTTGATGGCGCACGTGCCGGGAAAACAATCGAAGACGTAACCAAGGAGGCGCGTACCGCCCTGACCAAGGCTGATGTGATGGACGGCGTCGCTGATCTCGTTCCAATGGTGCAGATCGAGGCGGTGTTCACTGACGGCAGCCGCCTGGTGACGGTGCACACGCCGATCCAGTGAATGCCTGACAGGAGGCTAACATGGCTGGACCAAAAGTGGGCCCTGCCGTTGCCGCAAATGTCGACCCGGCGACAAAGGGCGTGCCGGTCGGCGGTTACGTGTGCAGTTCAGCGGCGATCACATTCGATGCCGATCGTCCGGTGACGACGCTTAAGGTGCGCAACGCCGGTGACCGCCCGATACAAGTCGGATCGCACTTCCATTTTTTCGAAGTCAATCGTGCGCTGGAATTCGATCGCGCAGCGGCCTTCGGGCTGCGCCTGAACATTCCGTCATCGACGGCAACGCGGTTCGAGCCCGGTGACGAACGTGAGGTTCAACTCGTTCCCTACGGCGGCAAACGCGCCGTCTACGGTTTCAACAATCTCGTCGACGGTCCCACCGCGGGCCAGGACGCCGCCACGGTCAAATCCAGGGCGGTGGCGCAGGCGGCGAAGCGAGGCTTCCGCTCGATATAAGACGTGAGGTCGCGTCGAAAGGCAAATCTTGAACGAGGGCCGCTATGCCTACCATGTCTCGGCAAGAATATGTCGGCCTCTTCGGTCCGACGACAGGCGACCGCATCCGCTTGGGCGATACGGACCTGTTCGTCGAAATAGAGCGCGATTTGCGCGGCGGCTACGGCGACGAGCTCGTCTTCGGTGGCGGCAAGAGCATGCGTGAAGGCATGGGCATGGACAATCAGGTGACGCGGGCGGGCGGTGCTCCTGACCTCGTGATCACCAACGTGACCGTAATCGACGCGGTGCTGGGCGTGGTGAAAGCGGATGTGGGGATCAGAGACGGCCGCATCAGTGCGATCGGCAAGGCCGGCAATCCGCAGACGATGGATCGCGTTACACCTGGCCTGGAGATCGGCCTGGCCACCGATGCTATCTCGGGCTCACATCTGATCCTGACGGCCGCCGGGATCGACACACACATTCATTTCATTTCTCCGCAGCAGGCGCAGGCGGCGCTCTCAAACGGCACCACGACATTGATCGGTGGCGGCACCGGCCCTTCGGACGGCTCCTACGCGACGACGGTCACGTCGGGTCCCGGAAACATCAGCATGATGTTGCGCGCGTTCGAAAACTGGCCGCTCAACGTCGGCATTCTCGGCAAGGGGCACGGACACGGCAAGGCGGCTCTGGTCGAACAGATCGAGGCGGGCGCGGTCGGCGTGAAATGTCACGAGGACTGGGGCACCACCCCCGCGGTGCTTCGGTCCGCGCTAACCGTCGCAGACGAGACCGACACTCAAGTGTGCATCCATACCGACACGCTGAACGAATCCGGCTTCGTCGACGATTCGATCGAGGCGTTTGAGGGTCGGACGGTCCATTCGTTTCATACCGAAGGGTCCGGCGGCGGCCACGCGCCTGACATCATCAAGATCGCGGGCCTTCCCAACGTCTTGCCCTCTTCGACCAACCCCACGCTCCCCTACGGCATCAATTCGCAGGCCGAGCTCTATGACATGATCATGGTGTGTCACCACCTCAGCCCCGACATCCCGTCAGATGTTGCATTCACTGAGAGCCGCATCCGCGCCGAAACCATCGCTGCGGAAAACGTCCTTCAGGATCTCGGCGTCATCTCGATGTTCTCAAGCGACTCGCAGGCCATGGGACGCATCGGGGAATGCTGGCTGCGTTGCATCCAGACCGCCGATGCGATGAAGACCGGGCGCGGCAAGCTGCCGGAGGACGCACCCGGCAACGACAATTTCCGGGTGCTGCGCTACGTGGCGAAGATCACGATCAACCCGGCGATCACGCACGGTATTGCCGACGTGCTGGGCTCGGTCGAGGTCGGCAAGATGGCCGACCTCGTCCTCTGGGAGCCAGCGTTCTTCGGCGCCAAGCCCAAGCTCATCATCAAGAACGGCTTTATAAGCTGGGCGGTGATGGGCGATCCAAACGCCTCGCTGCCGACGCCACAGCCCACCTACTATCGGCCCATGTTCGGTGCCTACGGCGATGCGTTGGCGGCCAACTGCATCACGTTCGTCTCCGGCGTCGCTCATGCTGCCGGAATCAAGGAGCGACTGGGGCTTCGCCGGCAGGTGATGCCGGTGCGAAACGTCCGCAACATCGGCAAGCGCGACATGGTCAGAAATGCCGGAACGCCGAAAATTGAAGTCAGTCCGGAAACTTTCGCCGTGACCGTCGACGGCAAGCACGCGACGGTGCAGCCCCTGACGACGGTCTCGCTAAACCAGAAGTATTTCTTCAGTTGAGGGCTCTCCATGATTCTCATCCAGACCGTTCTGGGCAACATCGGCGATCGCGAATGGGCTGAGCGCTTGTCTGCGGCGAACACGGACTTGCTGGAGATCGACCAGTGGGAAGCGCAGAAGAGCCGCTTCCGCAAGGCGACTGCAAAGGGTGTGGAGATCGCCGTCTCAATCGACCGCGGCACCCATATCCGCGATGGCGACGTGCTGCTCTGGGATGCCCAGGCGCTCTCGGCACTTGTCGCGCGAATCGAGCTGCGTGACGTGATGATCGTGCATCTGGACGAGTTGACGAGCCTCGTGCCCGAAGTGGCAATGCGCACATGCGTTGAACTGGGACACGCGATGGGCAATCAGCATTGGCCGGCATTGGTCAAGGACAACTCCGTCTATGTCCCGCTCACCGTCGATCGCAAGGTGATGGCGTCCGTCATGAATACCCACCGCTTTGAAGGAATCCGCTACGAATTCGTACCCGGCCGCGAGGTCGTTCCCTACCTCGCTCCGCATGAATCACGTCGGCTTTTCGGTGGCGCGGAGGGGCCGATACATTCACACGCGCATGAGAGCTATGCCGGTGTCGAGGCCGAGACGGGACGCGCGTACGGACATCCACCGACGCACGTCCACGCCCATCCGGGAGCCGCCGCTCCGGGACAAACATCGCCGGCAAAGGCCGGTTCTGCACATGACCATCGAGAATGACGGCGTCGATGCGTCGAGCAGCATCGCATTTCTGTCGCGGATGCTGCAGTTTGGCGACTCGATGTTTCCCATTGGCGCGTTCGCGTTTTCTTCCGGCCTGGAATCCGCCATTCAGCAAGGTGTCGTCACCAACGCGGCGACGCTTCGAGCGTTCGCGCGCACCGCGTTGGAGCAGGCGGCGCGCGGTGATTGCATCGCGCTGATCGCCGCGCATCGCGCGGCAACTGCCGGCGACGTCGATACCCTCGCCCGGATCGATGCGCAGGTATACGCGCGCAAGCTTTCAGACGAAGCGCGGACAATGTCGGTTCGCATGGGCAAGAAGTTCACGGAGATGGGTGTGGAGGTGGTGGGCGCGCCGCTGCTTCGCACCTGGCGTGAATGCATTGAAAAGTCTGTTACCCCCGGTTGCTACCCGATAGCCCTGGCTATCAATTTTGCCGTACAGGATCTGCCTGCCAGCCAGGCGTTTGTCGTGCACCAGTATGGCGTCGCGACAACGATCCTCGGCGCGGCCTTGCGGCTGATGAAAGTCAGCCACATCGAGACGCAGAAGATTCTCTACGAGCTCACCGGACAGGCAGCAGGGGTGTACGAGGCTGCCGCGGCGGCGCGGCTGTCGGACATGGCTGGTTTTGCGCCGTTGACGGACATTCTGGCCGCTGTCCATACCAGAGCGCATGTGCGCCTGTTCATGAACTGACGTTGAAGGGAGCTTCGGATGTCGAAGAATATCACGCGCATCGGCATCGGCGGCCCGGTCGGGTCAGGCAAGACCGCGATCGTGGAAGCCATTACACCGCGCTTGCTCGACCTCGGCATCAAGGTGCTTATCATCACCAATGACGTGGTGACGACCGAAGACGCCAAGCACGTTCAGCGCACCCTCAAGGGTGTTCTGCTCCAGGAACGCATTCTCGGAGTGGAGACAGGTGCCTGCCCTCATACCGCGGTGCGCGAAGACCCAAGCATGAACCTCGCTGCGGTCGAGGATATGGAACGGCGCTTTCCGGATAGCGACGTCGTGCTGATCGAAAGCGGGGGCGATAATCTGACGCTAACCTTTTCGCCGGCGCTGGTGGACTACTTCATTTATGTAATCGACGTCGCCGCGGGCGATAAGATCCCTCGCAAGAACGGACCCGGGATCACCTATTCCGACATCCTGGTGATCAACAAGACAGATCTTGCCCCCCATGTCGGGGCCAGCCTTGAGGTGATGAAGCAGGATTCACAGATGATGCGCGGCAGCAAGCCGTTCCTGTTCACGAACTGCAAGACGGGGGAAGGTATTCCGGAGTTGGTCGCGTTGATCGAGCGGGAGTTTTTGTTCGATATCAATCCGCGCGCACGGCGTTCAGCATGATACCGGCGGCCTTCCCTCCCTGGGCACGCGCTGAAGCGCTCGGCGCATCAATGCCGGAATTCGCCTCGTTCCAGGATGAGCCGCCGCAGATGAGCAGCGGCACAGTGGGCAAGACGGGTTTCCTCCGTCTGGGTTTCGAGCACCGCTCTGGCAAAACGATCCTGGCAAACCTGGAACGCCGCGTTCCCTACATGGTGCAGCGCGCGTTGCATTGCGACGAACAAATGCCAGGTTTGGCCTACGTGTTCTTGATCACCACCACGGGCTGCTTGCTGCAGGGAGACAGGCTCGCTCTGGACATCACCCTTCGTCCGCGCGCGCAAGCTCACCTCACCTCCCAATCGGCAACCAAGATCCATGCGATGGACGCCAATTATGCGGTGCAAAGCCAAACTATTGCGCTTGCCGATGACGCGTACCTGGAGTTTCTTCCCGATCCCGTGATCCCGCACCGGCACTCACGGTTTATCAGCGACACGCAAATCTCCGTCGCTCCGTCGGCCACATTGCTCCTTTCGGAAATTATTCAACCGGGCCGAAAGCACCATCATCCCGACGAGTGCTTCGGGGCAACCGTGCTGTCGATATCAACGGCAGCAGTGCGGCCCGATGGTCGCTCCTTGTTCGCGGAGAAGCTGGTCATCGAGCCGCGGCGATATACGATGCGGCAGACCGGCGTGATGGATTCCTTTGATGTGTTCGCCAACGTGATCTTGTGCACGCCCAAGGACAAGGCAGACCGTATCCACGAGCGTACGGGGGCCGATATCAACCTTGCGGAGGGCGTGGCGTTCGGCGCTTGTCGTTTGCCCAATGATGCCGGCCTGATCTTCAAGGTGTTGGGCCGCGAAACCGCGCAAGTGAAAGCCAAAGTGCGCGAGTTCTGGAGCGTGGTACGTCAGGAGATCATCGGCGCCGCGCTACCTCCGCCCTATCTATGGCGCTAGCGGATCGACGGTGCCAACAGGTGATCTCCAACGGCTGACGTCGACACGTTCGAGGAGGCAGTAGTGGAAAAGATCTTGGCAAAGTGGGAAAGCCTCTCTGCGTCGTCAGGCATCGTGCGGTTCCTGGACATCAATTTGCGCAGCATCGGGCAAGTTATGCTTCAGGACAACCCACTAACCGGGCTTCTCTTTCTGGCCGCGATCGCCTGGGGTTCATACGCGGCCGGCGTCCCCCGAGTGGCAATTGCCGGCGTCCTCGCTGTCGTCGTGGCAAACTTGACGGCCCAATGGCTTAACGCTGATAGCGAGTCGCTCCATGCCGGGCTCTATGGATACAACGGCGTCCTTGTCGGACTTGCATTGGCGACATTTCTATCTCCGAACGCCCTCATGTGGGTCTATGTGGTGTTGGGGGCGTCGGTTTCGGTCATCGCGATGCTTGGGACGGTCAACGCCCTCAAGCCCTGGGGCGTATCCAGCCTCACGTTTCCGTTCGTGCTCACGACGTGGCTCCTTCTGTTGGCCACGTATGGATTTTCCGGCCTCGTCGGGGCTGCACTACCGGCTGGCGACGTTGTCATTGCGTTTCAACCCTACGAGGCCAGCCCACTCAAGCTGATCGACCTCCTCCAGGGTGTGCTTCAAAGCATCTCACAGGTGTTCCTGAAGGCGAACGGCGTGGCCGCCCTTCTGCTGCTCGCTGGCCTGGCCGTGAACTCATTGGACTGCCGCCGCATTCGCTCTCGCCGGCGCGATACTGGCAGTTCTGACGGCCCATCTTTTCGGCGCCGAAAGCGAGCTGATCACCGGCGGTCTTCTCGGTTTCAGCCCGGTTCTGACGGCGATCGCGCTCGGTGCCGTGTTCTACCGGCCGAGCTGGCGGGTCGCGATCTACGCCATGCTGGGCACGCTGTTTACGGTCATCGCGCAAGCAGCACTGAACGTTGCCTTGGCGCCGCTCGCCATCCCTGCGCTTACCGCACCTTTTGTGCTCGTCACATGGATCTTCCTTCTTCCACGCCAGTGTTTCGAGCCAGCGTCGGCTGCAACGGACGATACCGCGACAGCGCGCACAACCTAGATCTTTGCTTTTTTGGAAGCCCACATGTCTGACCTAAGTCTCCTAGTACTCCCGGACCAACTCGGACGTCATCGCGTGGATTACAAGCTGTTGCTGGTGGAGGACTGAACCATGGGACTCATCGGGATACTGCTCGGGCTCGCTCTGATGATGTGGCTTGCCTATCGAGGGTGGACCGTACTCATCGTGGCGCCGGTGGCTGCCCTCCTGGCGGCTGCGATTTCGGGTGAACCGCTTCTCGCTCATTGGACCCAGACCTTCATGGGCGCTGCAGGTCGATTCGTTACGCAGTGGTTTCCCATGTTCCTGCTTGGCGGGTTGTTCGGCAAGCTGATGGACGACAGCGGGTCGATCACCTCTATCGCGCGCTTCCTGACGGAACGGCTGGGAACACGCCGCACGATACTCTCGGTGGTGCTGGCTTCGGCCGTGGTTACCTATGGCGGCGTCAGCGTCTTTGTTGCCTTTTTCGTGCTGGTCCCCATGGCGAAGGAGATGTTCCAAGCCGCGGATATCCCCCGTCGCTTGATGCCGGCGACCATCGGTCTCGGGGCGTTCACGTTCACCATGTCGGCATTGCCGGGAACACCGTCTGTCAACAATGCCATTCCGATGCCGTACTTCGGCACAACCACCTTCGCGGCCCCGGGTCTGGGCATCATCGCCTCGATCATCATTATGGTTATCGGCATGTGGTGGCTGCGCCGCGCAGAGGCGGCCGCGCGAAAGGCCGGCGAGGGTTATGGTGTTGGTTCGGAGGTGTCTCCCGCCATCGACGAGACAGTTCGTGTGCGGGCGACCGCGGCCGGTGATTTTGATCCAGCGGAAATTCAGCATGGCGGGCACAGCGCCAGCCTGCCGCCCGTTGTCATCGCTGCGTTGCCGCTCGTCGTGGTCATCTGTACCAACTTCCTGATGTCGCTGGTTGTCCTCCCGCGACTGGATTTCTCGTTCTTGGCCAAAGAGGTGTGGGGCGAGACCACGATCGGAGCGGTCGCCGGCGTCTGGTCGGTTGTCATTGCGCTCGCGACTGCGACCCTGACTGTCATTGTCCTCAACTTCAGGCGTTTCCCGGCGTTGCGAGAAAGCCTGGATGCTGGCGCCATTTCCTCCGTGTTACCGATCCTGACGATCTCCAGCCTTGTTGGCTTCGGTGCTGTGGTTGCAGCTCTGCCGGCGTTCGCGGACGTACGTGACGCGCTACTCTCGATTGGCGGAGGCCCCCTGATCTCCCTTACAGTCGCCATGAACGTACTCGCCGGGCTTACCGGTACCGCATCCGGGGGAATGGCGATCGTACTTGGTATACTCGGCGAGACCTACATGAAGCTCGCCGCTGAGCACGGCATCGATCCCGCGCTGATGCATCGGGTGACCACGATTGGCGCTGGCACGCTCGATGCGCTGCCACACAATGGCACAGTCCTGTTGCTGTTTCAGATCAGCGGGCTGACCCACCGCGAGAGCTACTTCGATATGGTGATGACCGTGATCGTCACCTGCATCATTGGACTTGCAGCTGTCCTGATTCTGGGCACGGTGTTCGGATCGTTTTGATGATGGAGATTATCGCCACTTTGGAAGATTGCCGCAGCACACGGAGGCGAGCATGAATATCCGACTTGTATGCAGCGCCCTGATCATCGGCGCATTGACGGCAGTTGCAGTGCCTCAAAATCTGTCGGTGGCCCAATCGAATGACCAAAAGGCGTCTGCGCCAACGAGTACGACACCGAATATGAATACGACCCCGCGCAAGCATCGCTATTGGCGTCATAGCGGTGGAAGGCATCCGCACTATGGCAGTCGGCGAGTTCGTGCCCAACCGTCCAAAGAGACGGCATCGCCGCCGACCAAATGAGCCGCCTGTCGGTTCATTGCACCGGATCCCCAGCCGCGACGCAGCCTCCTGTTCGCGTGCGTCACTGCGTCAGCGAAGCCCGATCCGGAAAACTCCAAGACAAGGAGACCGGCTCATCGGCTGCGTTACTCCATCAAAGCCGGGCAAGCTTTCCCGTTTCCCGCAAGGGTGATTCCTCCTCTGCAACTGGGGTGATCACCTGATATCACGGAACATTCTGGAGGTGCATCGTGCCGAAACCTGCCCGCTCGCGCGCAACGTTCGCTGCCCGCGAGTGAGTGGAGTCGCTGTAAGCCGTGAATCGATAGGCTCCACTATGAGCACCGATGTAGGCCAACAAAAACTGCCGTTGTGGACCTTAACGGCCATGGTAGTCGGCGGCATGGTCGGAGCTGGTGTGTTCTCGATACCGCGCAACTTTGCGCAGGCCACCGGCATCTACGGGGCGCTCATTGCCTGGACCATAGCCGGCGCCGGCATGCTCATGCTGGGGCTCGTATTCCAGACCCTCGCCAATCGCAAGCCTGATCTCGATGCGGGGGTTTACGCATATGCCCGAGCCGGGTTCGGACCTTACGTGGGGTTCTTCTCCGCCTTTGGGTACTGGGCCAGCGCTTGTGTCGGCAACGTATCCTACTGGATCCTGATCAAGTCCACGCTCGGCGCACTCTTCCCCGCCTTGGGCCAGGGCAACACGATGATCGCGGTCGCAATCTCTTCAGTAGGTATCTGGGCATTTCATTTTCTCGTTTTGCGCGGGGTCAAGGAAGCAGCAGCAATCAACAAGATCGTGACCATCGCCAAGGTCATTCCGCTGCTGTTGTTCCTGGTGCTGGCGATCTTCTTCCTTAAGCCTGACGTGTTCGCGGCCAATCTCTGGGGAGGGGCGGCTGGAGACTATGGAAATCTCTTCGAGCAGGTGAAGTCGACGATGCTCGTGACAGTTTTCGTGTTTCTTGGCATCGAGGGCGCAAGTAATTATTCACGGCTCGCGCAAAGACGCGAAGACGTCGGTATCGCCACAGTAACTGGCTTCCTGGGTGTCCTTGCGCTATTCGCGTCCGTATCGATCTTGTCCTACGGTATCCTGCCGCGAACGGAGCTCGCGCAACTTCGACAGCCGTCGGTCGGTGGCGTTCTCGAGGCCGCCGTCGGCTATTGGGGTGCCGTGTTCATCGGCGCTGGTGTCATCGTCTCCGTACTGGGTGCCTACCTGGCCTGGACCCTGATGGCCTCCGAGGTGCTATCCGTCGCGGCAAAGCGGCAGGACATGCCGGCTTTCCTGGCGCGCGAGAACGCCAACCAGGTGCCATCCTCAGCGCTGCTGATGACCACCCTGCTGATTCAAATAGTGCTCATCGCTACGCTGTTCTCCGACGACGCCTTCACTTTCGCTTTGTCGCTGTGCAGCCACCTGTCGCTGATCCCTTATTTCCTCTCGGCGGCCTTTGCATTGATGCTGGTGTTTCGGAGGGAGACTTACGAGAAGGATCCCGGCGACATCGGCAAGGACACAATCATTGCGGTCCTGGCGACGATCTACACGATCTTCCTGCTGTTTGCCGGCGGAACGAAGTTCCTGCTGCTCGGATTCATCATCTACGCCCCGGGAACAATCCTCTACTACATCACGCGAAGAGAGATGGGAAAGCAACTCTTCACCCCCGCGGAGTGGATGTTGTTCGGTGTAGCCGTCATCGGATGCGTTGTCGGGATTCACGGCCTCGTCACCGGCTACATCACTATTTAGACGCATGGGAGTACATCATGGCAAAAGGAAAAGAAGCGCAGTTTGGCGTCCACTCGGAGGTTGGACAGCTGCGCAAGGTGATTGTCTGCGCGCCCGGCCTCGCCCATCACGCGTCTAACTCCATCCAATTGCGATCAATTGCTGTTCGACGACGTGCTGTGGGTGGATAACGCGAAGCGCGACCACTTCGATTTCGTCACCAAAATGCGCGACCGGGGTATCGAAGTGCTGGACATGCACAATCTGCTTGCCGAGACGGTGGCGGTGCCGGAAGGAAAGAAGTGGATCCTCGACAATCAGGTGGTCCCCAATCAGGTGGGCCTGGGCTTCATCGATGAACTGAAAAGCTACCTTTCGGGCCTGGACAATCGCAAGCTCGCAGAAACGCTGATCGGCGGTCTGTCGACCCATGACTTTCCTGAAACACACGGCGGCGACGCGCTCAAAATGGTCAAGGAGGCAGCGGGTGCCACCGAGTACCTGCTGCCGCCGCTGCCGAACACGCTGTACACGCGCGATACCACCTGCTGGATCTATGGAGGGGTGACGCTAAACGCCCTCTACTGGCCGGCGCGACACGAGGAAACGATCCTCACCGCGGCGATTTACAAGTTTCATCCCGACTTTGCGGGCAAGGTCAATGTCTGGTGGGGCGACCCCACCCAGGACCACGGGCTGGCGACGCTTGAGGGCGGCGACGTCATGCCTATTGGCAAGGGAGTGGTCCTGATCGGCATGAGCGAGCGCACGTCCCGCCAGGCGATCAGTCAACTCGCGGCGACGCTGTTCAAGAAAGGCGCAGCAGAACGCGTCATTGTCGCCGCAATGCCCAAGATACGGGCCGCCATGCATCTCGATACTGTGTTCACTTTCGCCGACCGCGACTGCGTGCTGCTCGCTCCCGATTTCATGAACCAGACCCGCACCTATTCCTATCGTCCAAGCAACGGGCCGAGCGGCATCGAGTTGCGTGCGGAAAAGAAGTCGTTTGTCGGCGTGGTCGAGGAAGCGCTTGGCCTCAAGAAACTTCGCGTCGTCGAGGCCGGCGGCAGCGACTACCAGCGCGAGCGTACGCAATGGGACAGCGGCGCCAACCTCGTTTGTGCATCGCCGGGTGTCGTCTACGCCTACGATCGCAACACCTATACCAATACCCTGCTGCGCAAGGAAGGCATCGAAGTCATTACCATCGTCGGTGCCGAGCTGGGACGTGGGCGCGGCGGAGGTCACTGCATGACCTGCCCGGTTACCCGCGATGCAGTGGACTACTAATGCCGGTCGATACTCCCTTGGCAGCCGATATGGCTGACACTCCGACGTCACAAGCTGAAAGGAGCCCGCAATGACCAAGCTCAGAGTTCTTAGCTGCCTAGTTCTCATCCTCTCGGCGACATCAGCCACTTCAGGACACGCATGGGAAGCCGTCCAAGAGCCTGGCTTGGAGGCGTTTAACCAGAGCTTGCGTGTCGGTCGCTGGTCAGATTTTGCCGCCGATACTTATCGGCTGCCGGCAGATGCGATGGCAAGCACTCGTCGTAGATGAGAAGCGCCTGATCGCAAGGCGCTTCGCGCTTTGTCTCCGGTCGTTCGAACCGCAGGTGGTTTGTCTGCCACGCCGCCCGATTATTGTGATTTCGCCCGGGGCCGGTCTTGACAATCAACAACCGGAGAATAGCCTCAACGATCTCCGGCAACCAGTGGATGATTCGTCGGGAGATTCCGAATGCGCAGTTTTAAAATTCTGCTGCAGGTTTTGGGACTCTTCAGCGCGAGTGGGGCATTCGCCGCCGAGTTGGATCTAATCGAGCCCAAGAAAATCGAGTACTCGAAAATCGAGTACACGTCGATGTCTCCTTCCTGGAGCCTGGTCGGATCCTTGTCGCCAACATACACCGAGAACGCGCTGTTCAGCCGGGACAACCGACGCCGCGATTTCTTCTATGAGCCTGATGTCAGTTTGAGGTTGGATGGCAATTTGTCGCCTGATCTGACCTATCGCATCTTCGCCCGAGCACAATTCGAATCGTTTGCAACCGAGCACCTCGGCAACGCCGCGATCGCCCGCTTGGGAGCGCGACTGACGCAAAATCTTTACGGTTGGAGAATAACCGGTCAGTACGAAAACAGATATGATTTCGACGGCATCTACCGAGATCTGGCCTTCACCTCAAACGATATAATGGGTTCAGTTGGCCGCGACTTTCAGTTCGGCAACGTGACGCTCTCCCCGCTCGCGCTGCTCACTTACCGATTCTCCGACCTTGCCGAAGCCCGCCGCTGGCGTTTCGATGCGTTGCTGGGGATTGAAGTCAAGCTCGATCCGAAATGGTCGATCGTCAGCACACCATTCATCGAGGCATTTTGGTTCACTGACGGCCTCAATGCCGGCCGGCAAGATCAAATCTACTCGGTGTCTCTTGGATTGAAATACAATATCGCCAGCAATATATCGCTCACCACCAACGTCATTTACGAAGCGCGAACATCGAATGTTCCCTTGCGTCACTACACGGATGTGCAGATAGGCCCGAGGCTCGACTTCGCCTTTTGAATGACCAGCAACGGGAATTGCTCATGAATCGGTTCATTGCAGGGGCGAGTGCGGCAATAGTGTTCTTGTGCGCGGCGTCCGCAGCCTCGGCGCAGCGCGATTCCGTCGAGCGGGGCACGAGGATGGACACCAATGCCCTGCGAGACGATGTCCGTACGAATCGCCTTCAGGTTCCCTCGCATCCCCTGGGCGCCGAGCAGCCTGCGCAACCCGCCCCCAGTTCAAAAGGAAAAGCCAAGCTCAAGAAGAGCGGAGGCAGCAGTCAATAGCGCCGGATCGGTTGAACGCCGCGCCTCTTCATAGCAAGGTAATGGTGAGCTGGGATCATCTGGCTCCTCCTCACCAAGTGTTTGGTGGTTGATCCTGTCAGGTGGACGAAGGCTCGCCGCTCGATGGAGCGATACGGAGGCCCGTAGCGTCTATGAGTTCATTGGAGGAACGAAGTTGGCGCGCGAAGCCGCTCTTGAAAGGTCCACATGGCACTCTCATGGACCCTGCGTGTGGTGCAGTTGATCTCGAGGTCGACAGACGCGTGCGGAAAGAACCTGCAGGATCATGCCGCCTTCAATCCCTGGCAGGAAAATTGTCTCTTGAGCCCATTGATCCCCTTACTGTCTCGGGACATCGTCGAGGACTCGCAGGCTAGGATCGAACCCTCAACGCTCGTTCGCTGAGGTGTGGTATAAACCCAACTCTATGTTCCACATTCCATAACTGCTCATCCAGCGAATTGAGCCTCTCCTGGCAACAAAATTCCGCAGAAAAAGTCTGGGCAATCAACCCGCGATCGAGCGACATTCGCTCCCGAACCCGGGGCTGCATCGTACAATGTCGTAGAACATCGTGGCTTGGCGTGCCTGAAGAGATTTGAACTCACCCCGGAACGCACGCAACCGGACCTGTTCCGCCGCCCGGTCCCCTGATTCCCGAAAACTAAATCCGTCCCGGTAGTTAGATCGGGACGGAGAGTGAGTTATAATAAAAGTGGTTGCGGGGATAGGATTTGAACCTATGACCTTCAGGTTATTGCCCGCGACCTAAATCTGACGGTCGCCTATTTCTCGAAGCAGGAGCACGGGCCGATCGACCCGGCGCTCGCTCTCCTGACGGTACTGAGCGCATGGAAATCGCAGCGATCGTGAGACATCGGATACGTCAGGCGTTGATAACATCGGGCGGCAGTTTGCGCGCTCACCAAACGATCAGCGCAGCGAACCGAGCCCTCCCTTGGAGCGCTTTTCGTAGCAGGCACGCGTCGCGTGCCGAGCGCCGACGTTATTGCGGCCTTGCCTCTGCGTCACGGGAATGGGTCATTCGATCTAACCCGCTCAAATATAGCGAGAATTTTCGGATTCGGCGCAATGCAAAGAGTTCGATACGTATTGAACAACCCCAGCCACCATCTTCCCGGCCTCCCCATAGCCGCGTCCTCAGGCACCGGCAACAACCGGCAGCTCCGCGATCATGCGAATGCCTGGCCGCCTTCGCCAATGAATGTGCGACGGCTCGACCGCCAGCTTGAGTGCGGGCCAGCGCGTGAACAGCGCCTGCAGCGCGCAAATCCCTTCGATCCGCGCGAGCTGGTGGCCGAGGCAGAAATGGATTCCCGTCCCGAACGACAGATGCCGGTTCGGCCGCCGCTCGAGATCAAGCTGTTCGGGACGCTCATTGGCGTCGGAGTCCAGATTGGCGGCGACGATCATCGCCATCACCCGGTCGCCCTTCTTCAGTTTCACGCCTTCGAGATCGACGTCCTGGCGCACGTAGCGCGGCTTGGAGAATTGCACCGGCGAGACGAAGCGCAGGAATTCCTCCACGGCAAGCCCGGCGCGGCTCCAGTCCGCCGCGAGCCATTCGCGCCTGGCCGGATCCTTCAGCAGTTCGAACACCGATCCGCTGATCAGATGGGTCGTGGTCTCGGAGCCGGCGTTGAGCAGCAGAAACACCATCGAGACCATCTCGTCCGGCGTAATGCGTCCGCCCTCCTGCTCGACGCGCACGAGTTCCGCGATCAACCCTTCGCCGCCCTCCTCACGGGCGAGCCGCAGGCGTTCTTTCAGATAGCGCCGCATCTTGATGAGGCCGCCGATCAACCGCAGAAAGCCGAATGCATTGGTGAGATGCGCCATCGAATTGGCCCAGGCGATGAATTTCGGCCGGTCGGCCGGCGGCAGGCCGAGCAGCTCGCAAATCACCGCAAGCGGCAGTATCCGCGCATAGCGCTGCACCAGGTCGGCCGGGCTGCCTGCGCTGAACAGTTCATCGGCGAGACGATCGGCGATGGCGCGAATATGCGGCTCCATGTCGAGGACCGCGCGGCGGCGGAACGCCTCGTCGACGATATTTCGCAGCCGCGTGTGATCCGGCTCGTCCATCGTCAGCATGTTGTTGGCGAATGTCGCGATGAATTTCGGCATCCACCAGGGCAGGCTCACGAGCGACCCACCCTCCTTGCGCAGCGTGAAGAGCGTGCTGTCCTTCAGCACCCGCGCGGCCGCCTCGTAGGTCGTGGTGACCCAGACCCGGCCGACGATCGGGAATTTCGTCGCGACGGCAGGACCGATCGAGCGCAGTTGCGCGACGCCGGCCTGCGGATCACGAAAAAAAGCCTCGCTGGTGAAATCAACAGGCTCTGCCATCGACCACCCCACAATGTCGCTCACGACATCGCATCAAGATGGTGCAGACGGGCCAGATGGCAAGGTCCCGACGATCACATCAGGGTGCTATGCGACGCGATCCGGAAAAAGCGCCTTCAGCTTGACGTGAAAAATGTCGGCAAACTTTCCAAATCCTGCGCGCGCGGGATGAAGTTCGTTGTGCCAGGAGCTGGGCTGCGGAACCAACGTCCCCTGCCCGTTGATGAAGGTGACCGTCGGACTGGAGAGGGCAGGTCAACATCGCCGCAAATTGCTGAAGCATGGCCTTGACGACCGCCTCCATCGCCGCGCGCGTTGGAAATTTCCGTAGTTGGAACGTGGGTTGCAGCCACGGACCGAACCCGCAGATTCCGCGGCCGTCCGGGATCGCGAAGTCGTAGCCGTGAAAGACCAGTTGCGTGGTGGGACTGAGTTGGTCCCGCAGTTCGATCAGATCTTCATACCCGGCCTGCACCAGCGCCAAAGCAGCGTCGAAGCGCGCCTTGTGGATGTGTGCAGCCGGGGGCATCGCCGGATTCCAGTCCTTGACCCACAGCGCCATCGGGTTGTCCACGATGTCGTTGCCGCCGCCCGAAAACAGCAGCACGTCCCAAGGACCGCCCGCCGGGCTGCCGTCGGTCAAGTACTTCGTAAGGACTTCGCGCTCCTCTACGCCGAGCATATAGCGAACCTCATCGCCCGCCTTCGCAAGATTCAGAATAGGTACGCCCAGCCGGTCTTCCAGACGCGGGATGATGCCGCCGCCAAAGAACGGCACGGGATAATCGAACCAGGAGTCTCCCTCGGCGAATATCTGCAGCGGCTCAAACGATCCGCCACCTTTCGCCGTCGGTTCTCCATCTGCCGCCTTGCTTGCTTTAGGACGAGAGCGCCGCGCACCGCGGCGCTTCATGATCTCCATCGTCGCCTTGTATTCGCGAACGCGCCGCGCCCGTTCCTCGCGCTGTTCCTTCCTTAGTTTCTCGCGCTCAGCGCCAACAGCTGCAGGCGATGCCGGCGGGGCCGCCGTTTTGCGCACGGCCCGCATTGCCAACTTCGGCTGCTTTGCCTGGGCCAGCGCCCTGGCCTCGTCAAGGGTAACGGGTCCCGTACTCGGAGCGGCTTTGGCTTTTGCAGCGGTCTTGTCGCTGGCTTTCTTGCCCGCGCCTTGGCCGAAGATGCCTTCCCGGCCTTCTTGCGTTTTACCCCGCGCGCCATGTGCCTCCCCACTCATCGCGTCAGAACCAATCCGGCAGAGCTGTTTTGTCTAGCGCAGCGTTTCGATCCGCTCGGCGAGCAGCGAGTAGCCGACGACAAAGCCATCGCACTTCACCCGCTTGCCGACATATTTTTCGAGCGACGTGGTCAGTCCATAGCTTGGGCCGTCCTTGCGCCTCAGCACCAGGCGGCGGCCGTCCGCCTCCAGCCAGATCGCCTCTCGTTCACTCTTGCTGCCTTTGCCGAACGATCCGCGGACCACGGTGCCGGTCAGACCATCAACTTTCTCGGGATTGTCGCTGCTTTCCACTATTTTTCCGTATAAATTCGATACCCAACGATCCGGCCACTGACTTCCTTCGCCACGGCCGCCACGCTGGAGACTACTCCTTTTCCGGCCTGTATACAGCAACATAATAACGCGACGCTGCCGACAACTGCCTTGCTGCCGCGCGGACGGGCCCCTTTCGGCGTCTTGACGTTGAACGCCATAAAGTCCCGTTTGGTTCCGATGCCGGCTTCCTTCGCGATGTTGCGAAGCGCCTGTGCTAACCGTCGCGGATTTGCGAACCTTGCTGGCCTTTTTCGACGCCGTGGGCTTGGTTTCCTGCAGCATCTGGCCCAGGGCGCGGGACTTGGCGCGGCGTTGGTGCCGGCTTTCGCGCTCGCTTTTTTCGGTATCGGCGCCCTTCGGGACGCTGGTCGCACTGGGAACGATCGCCGGAACGACCGCCGGATCGCCGAGCAGGTTGAACTGCGCAAGCGTCTTGAGATCCATCGGGTCGAGTTCACCTACCTGTGAAACGAACTGCTGGCGCGCCATCAGCGCCGCACGCCCGATCGATGCTCCGTCAAGCACCGCCAGCAGGAAGTACTGGGTGATGAGATCGGCTGCGCCATTGCCGTCCGCCGGGCCATAGGCGATCGTGCTGCTGCCGAAGTATCCGTGGGCCCCCTGGATGAGATATCGCTGGCAGATCGGCAACGGCAGCCCCAGAGAAGACCGAGTCGTAAAGCTCGGCGCCATAGCAGCATTCGACCGCGGCCACGGTCCCGGTGCTGATCTTCTTGGCGATGTCGTCGCTGGTGAACGAGACCGGTTGAGAGTTGCCCTTCTCGCCGAAGAACTCCGGGGCCGCCTCAGCCTCCGTGGCAGTTGATGAAATGGGCGAGCGGCGCGAAGCGCGCTTTTGGATGGGGCGGCTTGCCGGGCGGCGCGATCGTCAGCGCGGCATGAGTTGCCGAAGATGTTGGTGAGGCTCAACTCGGAGGACTTGCGCCAGGAGAATGTCGACATGCCAAAGTACTTGGCGTAGTCGGCGGCGGGGCGCGATTTGAACGTCTCCGCAAACCGAAGCAGCGAAATCAGATGTGAAGGCGACGCAATTTCTTTCGTCCGGTTCGTCAGGTCCGGCAACCGCCCCACGACGCGGGTCGGCCCCTTGAATGTGGCAATGTCCCGCGAATACGGCGTATCGCAGGCATAGGGCAAGTCGCCATACGCAAACTTGTCCGGATCATCGGGCGGGTCGAAGACGGGGTTGGCCATGTCCTGATGAGGCACCACGTCGATGGAGCCCAAAATCATCAGATAATCCGGATCGCCGCTCTTGAAAATCGCGTCGATGGCTTCCTTGTTCTGGCGCGGGTCGACGGGATTGGTCACCGCCTTGCCCTTGAAGCTCTTCATCGAGACCGCGTCATCCAGATACACCAAACGGCTCTTGATGCCGCGTTTTGCATCGGCCGCGATCAGGGCGGTGACGGCCTGCTTGATTTTCCCAACACCGGCGCTGCCATACTTGGCCGTCAACGCAGCACGGTTGCTAACGATGATTTTGTCGTCCATCACGACCTCCATGATGAAATAAAATTCAATCCGCGCGCGAAAATTTCGCGGGCAATCTTCAGGTCAGTAACAATACCACTATAGGATGTATCCTGCTGCCGTATGTGTCAATGCCGGCGAGCTTTGGGACAGGCGGTCGGACAACTTACCGCAGACGCCTCCGGGCCGTGACGATGACCTGACAGTCGCCGGCGCGCATACCTGCCGCCTGCGTCTCGCGCGCAATACCGACGTTGCTGGCAGCGGCCCGCCTTTGGCGACGAGCCTTGATCTCACACCGGCGGCGTGCCGTGCGTATGGAACAACTCGATCGTCTTCAGCCCCCAGGCCTGGCCCTTCTTGCGCTCTTCCTCGGTCCAGACGATCGGCTTCCAGTCGGGCGCGAGGATCAGGCGGGCGCCGGCGTTGGCGACCTCGACGCGGTTGCCGCCGGGCTCGTAGACATAGAGGAAGAACGTCTGCTGGATCGCGTGCTTGTGCGGGCCGGTCTCGATGTGGATGCCGTTTTCGAGAAAGATATCGGCGGCGCGCAGGATTTCCTCGCGGCTGTCGAGCGCGTAGGTGACGTGATGGAAGCGGCCGGCCTTGCCGTAGTGATCGCGGGTATAGGCGAAGTCGTAGCTCTTGTTCGACATCGTCATCCACATCGCGGCTTCCGTGCCGTCGTTGAGCACGATCTGTTCGGTGGTGCGCAGGCCGAGATAGTTTTCGAAGAAGAGACGGTTGGCCTTGATGTCCACCGCAAGGCAATTGAGGTGATCGAGCCGGCGGACATTGACGCCGCGCGCCGGAAACCGCTGCGCCTGGTTCTTCAGCGCCGGCTTGAGCTCGGGCGGCGCCTGATACCATTCGGTCTCGTAATAGAGTTCGACGATATGGCCGTCGGGGTCGCGGCAGCGGAACGCCGGCCCCTGCCCCATGTCGCCGTCAATCCAGCCGATGTCGAAGCCGGAGCCCTTCAGCGCGGCGACGCGGCGCTCCAGCGCCTGCGGGCTGCGGGCGCGCAGCGCCATGTGCTCCATGCCTGATGTTTTCGAGGCCGTCAGCTTGAGCGAATAGCGCTCGTAATCGTCCCAGCCGCGCAGATAGACCGACTCGCCCTTCTGGCCGCTGACCGTCATGCCCATGACGTCGACGAAGAATTTCAGGCTCTCGTCCGGCTTCGGCGTCAGCAATTCCATGTGGCCGAGATGGGCGAGATCGAAAATCGGCTCGGGGGTCATGTTAGCTTGCTCCTGATCGTTAAGTTCTATCGGTCGTCATACCCCGCGAAGGCGGGCCGTATCCAGTACGCCGTGCTCGAGAATGACGAGGCCTCGGCGTACTGGATCATCCGCCTTCGCGGATGATGACACCGTGCGGGTGCTACCAGAGCGCCCGCGTTACGTCGTCGAACAACTCGTCCACCGTGAACGCGCGCGGAATGAGTTTTTGCTGCGCGGAGTAATCGATAATCAGTTCCAGCGAACGCTGCATCTCGCCCCGGTCAAAACGCGGTGCTGCGGATGAAGCGGCAGCAGATTCGGCAAGCAGCCGATGGACCTCCCGCACCACATCCGGGTGCTGGTCGGACAAAGTCCGGCTCACCACCACCATGTGGTTGATCGGCACCACCTTGTGTTTCTCGAACCAGGCCTTCTCTTCGGCCGCAACATCGGCAAACAGCGGCTTCAAATCCGGATGGTCCGATTTCTCGCCGAGCACCGCATCGAGCTCGCCGTCGATCAGCATCTGCACGATCTGCTTGCCCGCGCCCGCCCGCTTGGTCGTATCGACGAATTCGGCGACATGCGCGTCCTCGAACGTCACCCAGTCGATCGAATCGAGATCGACGCCATAGTCATTGGCAAGAATGCCGCGCAGCCATGCGCCGGTCGTGGTGGTGAAGGAGCGGATGCCGACGCGCTTGCCGTTGAGGTCGCGTGGCCCGAGCTTTCCCGCCTTCGCATTGTAGAGCGCGTGCCCATGCTGGAACCGCGCCAGCACGACATCCGGCAGCAGCACCATCGGCTTCTCAAAAGACTTCGCCATCAGATAGGTGACGATCGCCATCTCCGAGACGTCGAACGCCCCTTCGCGGACCATCGGCTTGAAGCCCTTGTTGGTCGGCGAATACGTCGGCGAAATCGAACTCGACCAGATCCGATCTGATCGATCCGTTCTTCAGCGCTGCCGTGCCGGGATGGTCGCCGAGCAGGGTGCGCAGGCGCATCGCCACCTCAGTCTTCCTCCAGCTCGTCGACATAGACGAGCCCGGCCTTCGCCAGCGGCTCGCGCATATTGTACATGTCGAGGCCGAGCACGCCGGCGGCGAGCTTCTGGCGCTTGCCGTCTTCGTCGGCGACGCGCTTCTCGCCCTTGGCGACCACGTCGGCGGCGTCCTTGCGCCCGATCACCACGACGCCGTCATCATCGGCGACGACGGCATCGCCCGGGTACGACATTGATCCCGGCGCAGACCACGGGCACGTTGACCGCGCCGAGCGTCGCCTTCACCGTGCCCTTGGCCGAGATCGCCTTCGACCACACCGGAAAGCCCATTTCACGAAGCGATTTGGCGTCGCGAACGCCGGCATCGATGACGAGGCCGCTGAACGCCGCGCGCCATCAGCGAGGTCGCGAGCAGATCACCGAACATGCCGTCGGTATTATCGGTGGTGCAGCCGACCACCAGGATGTCGCCGGGCTGGCACTGCTCGACCGCGACATGGATCATCCAGTTGTCGCCGGGCTGCGCCAGCACGGTCACGGCGGTGCCCGATGCCTCGGCCCCGCTCCAGACCGGGCGCAGATAGGGCTTCATCAGCCCGAAGCGGCCATAGGCCTCGTGCGCGGTGGCGACGCCGAGCGCGCCGAGCCGTTTGACGAGGTCAGCATCGGTGCGCTTGATGTTGCGGACGACGACCGTCTTCATGCCAGTTCCTCCATCGCCATCGGGAACAGCCGCTGATAGGCCTCGCCATAGGTCATCGGCTTGCCGGTATTGCGGCCGCCCTGCACGCCCCGCTGCAGCGCGACCCGCTCATAGTAGGCCCACAGATGCTTTTGCGCGGCGAGAATCTCGAACGTCTTGCGCTTGATCTCCCAGACCTCGTCGATGTTGAGGATCACCTGCGGCTTGAAATTGCACATCTCCGGCTGATGCGGCTCGAACAGGAACACCGGCGGCGCGGAATAGGTGTATTTGGCGCCGGGCTTGTGGCCCATCGCCTGCGCGACCACGCGGGTTTCCTGGGCGAAGTGCGCCGCGTTCGGATGATCGAAATTATAGGGATCCTCCAGCGCGTGGGTCAGCACGAAGGACGGGTTGAGCTCGCGGTAGATATCGACCATGCGGTCGAAATGCGCCTCCGTCAGCCGCAGCGGATAATCGCCGGCGTCGAAGAATTCGATCTCCGCGCCCAGCATCTCCGCCGCGCGCTGCGCCTCGTCGCGCCGGCCCGCCTTGACCTTCTCCATCGTCGCGCCCGCCTCCTTCCAGGCGAACTGGCTTTCGCCGCGCTCGCCGAACGACAGGCAGGCAATCTTGACGCGATAGCCTTTCTTCACATGCAGCGCGATCGCGCCGCCCGCGCGCCAGACGAAATCGCCGGGATGCGCCGTGACCACCAGGCCCGTTTTGCCAGCATTGCTCATGATCGGGATTTCCTCCTTCGCTTGTTGCACGTGGCCGGCCGCACCGGCCGCGTGACTATTGTTTGGCAATTCCTGCCCGCTCGATCACCTGCGCCCATTTGTCGATATCGGCTTTCAGCCGGTCGCGGATTTCCTCGGGCGAAGAGGCCTTGGCCTCGATGCCGAGATCGAGTGCGCGCTTCTTCAAGTCCGGCATCTCGAGCACCTCGCGCAGCGCGGCGTTCAGCGTCTTGATCACCTCCGGCGGCGTGCCCTTGGGCGCAAAGATCGCGTTCCAGGACCGCGCCTCGAAATCGCCGCCGCCCGCTTCCTTCACCGTCGGCACATCAGGCAGGAACGAGGTGCGGATCGTGCCCGAAGACGACACCGCAATGGCCGCCTTGTCGGCAACATGCGACTGCACCGCGCTGTAGTTCTCGATCGCCATCTGGATATCGCCGCGCAGCAGCGCGATCAGCACATCGGGCGAACTGCGGAACGGCACGATGGTGACATCGACGCCGGCGGTCGATTTGAACAATTGCGCCGCAAGGTTCTGGGTCGACCCGACATTGATGGTGCCGACATTGAGCGTGCCGGGTTTTGCCTTGGCCGCCTTGATGAATTCAGCCAGCGTCGGATATGGCGAGCCGGCTTGCGTCACGAAGATGAAGTCGAAATAGCCCATGCTCGAAACCGGAACGAAATCGGTCACCGGATTGAAGCCAAGGCTCTTGAACAACGATACCGAGATGGCGGTGCCGTTGCTCAGCAGCGCCAGCGTATAGCCGTCCGCGAGGTGCGGACAGCACGGCGCGCGCGGCAGTTGATGCCGCCGGCGCCCGCCATGTTCTCGATGACGAAGCGCTGGCCGAGCTTTTCGCCGAGTTTTTCGGTAACGAGCCGCGCCGTGACGTCGGCGACCCCGCCCGCGCCGAACGGCAGGATCAGCCGCACCGGCCGGTTCGGATAGTTTTGCGCGTGGGCGATTTGCGGCAGCAACAATGCCGCCGCCAGCGCAGCCATCCCGGCGAACGACGCGCGGCGCCGGCTCATTGTGTATCGCTCGTGTTTGTCCGCCATCGCACGCGCTCCTTCAAAACTCGAACAGCCGCGCCGGATTGTCGACCAGGATCTTCTGCTGCAGCTCCGGCTCCGGCGCAAACAGCGGAATGAGGTCGACCAGATCGCCGTCGTTCGGCATCACCTTGACATTCGGGTGCGGCCAGTCGGTCCCCCAGATCACGCGGTCCGGCGCGGTCTCGATGATACGGCGCGCGAACGGCACCGCGTCATGGAACGGCGGTCCGCCCGACGATACCCGCTCGCAGCCGCACACCTTGACCCAGCATTTCTCGTCCCGCGTCATCAGGTCAATCAGCGTCCGGAACGGAAGCTGGTCGAGGCCGTCGGAGGCCTTGACGCGCCCCATGTGATCGATGGTGTAGCGCACCGGCAATTTTGCCAGCATCTCGGCATATTCGGGCAGATCGATCGCATCGAAATGCAGGTCGATATGCCAGCCGAGCGGCGCGACCATCGCGACGATGCGGTGGAAGACCGCCATGTCGGGCACGCCGCCGAGATGGCGCACGAAGTTGAAGCGGCAGCCGCGGAAGCCGCCTTCATGCAGCTCGCGAAGGCCGCGCTCGGTAATGGTATCGTCGATATTGGCGACGGCGCGAAAGGTGCCGTTGCTCACGGCGATGGCATCCAGCGCCACGCGGTTGTCGGTGCCGTGCACGCTGGCATTGACGATGACGGCGCGGCCGATCCCGAGCTTCTTGTGCAGCGCCCGGAAATCCTCCAGCGGCGCATCGGGCGGCGTATAGGGCCGTCCCGGCGCGTAGGGGTATTTGTCACCGGGGCCGAAGATGTGGGTATGCGCGTCACACGCCAGCGCCGGAAGTTTGAATTTCGGCGTTCGCGTATCGGGATCGGGTCCGGGGATCGTCGGCTTGTGCATGGTGCCTTCTGCAGTGTTTTTGTTGCGCTTCACGGCGCCTCGAACTTCATGAAGCCGGATTTTCTTTCCGCTTGCCGGCGGCGCCTTTTGCGGAGGCTGGGCCGGCTTCGTCCGGCGGGGACGCGGCCGCTGTCGATGTGATCGACATCGGACGCCTGCAACGAGGCGACCGTCGCCGAGACGAGTTGCTCGATCGCTTCCGCCATGTCGGCGCCGTCGGCTTCGCCGCGCGACAGCCGCGTGACCCGCTCCGGGCTGACGAGGGTATAATAGAGTGCGCCGAGCAGGAATTGCGACCGCCACACGATCGTCGTCCGCGGCAGATGCGGCAGGCTTTCCTCGATGGCCTCGATGAAGGCGTTGGTGGTGTCGTCGAAGATCTCCGCGATGATGCGCCCCACCACGGCGTTGCCTTCGGCCGACATCACGGCCCGCAGCCGCGTGAAGCGCGCCCCGCCGCCGGCAAGGTCGCTGCTGGATGAAAACGCCGGCTGCACATAGGCCCGCACGATCGCTTCCAGCCGGTCCTGAACGTCGCGCACGCGCCTTGCCGCCACCAGCAACTCGATGCGGCGCTTGTTCATCGGCCCGCAATGGCGCTTGTAGATTTCCAGCAGCAGCCCGTCCTTGCTCTTGAAGTGATAGGTGATGCTGCCCGGATTGGCGCCCGCTTCCAGCGCGATGTCGCGGATCGACACGGCATTGAAGCCGCGCGTCGAGAACAGCAGTTCGGCCGCGCTCAGGATGGCTTCCCGCATGTTGGGGTTTCGCGTCATGGCATTTGCTTTCCGCTCTCGAGTTTTGTACGTTTGTACAAAATATCAGGTCCAGTCAACAAACATCTGGGTGGCGAGCAGCCACCGCGACTGGACGGAATAACAAGGGAGAGTCGCCGGATGCGCCGGATCATCGTTGCGTGTCTGATCGTTGCCGGCGCACTGGCCTGGCGCGGCGTCGGCCCTGCCGTCGCGCTCGATCAGGAACCGCGCCTGATACTGGCGCCAACGGGCGTATTGCGGGCCGGACTCTATCCGGGCACGCCGACCTCGATCCTGCCGGATGCCGGATCGGGCGAGCCGCGCGGCGTCGGCTACGAACTCGGCAAGGAGCTCGCGCGGCGGCTCGGCGTCCCCTATGAGCCGGTCGTGTTCGCCAAGAACGCCGAAGTCCTCGCCGCCGTCAAAAGCGGAGAGGTCGATGTCGCCTTCACCAATGCGACGGCGGTGCGGGCGCGGGACATGGACTTCGGCCCGGCCTTTCTCGAAATCGAGCTCGGCTATCTCGTCCCGCGCGGCTCCGCGCTGACAACGCCGGCGGAGGTGGATGCACCGGGGCTGCGTGTCGGCGTGACCGCGGGCAGCTCCTCCGACGCCACCCTGTCGCGCGACTTCAAACATGCCCAGATCGTTCGCGCCGCCACCTTCGATGTCGCGATCGAGATGATGTCGACCGGCGCGATCAATGCCTACGCGACCAACAAGGCCACGCTGTTCGAAATGGCGGAGAAATTGCCGGGATCGAAAGTGCTCGACGGCCGCTGGGGGATCGAGCGACATGCCATCGCCATCCCCAAGGGACGCGAGCAGGCAATGGCATTCATGCGGCAGTTCACCAAGGAGGTGAAGTCCGAAGGGGTGGTGGCAGCCGCGATCGCACGCGCCGGATTGCGCGGCGCCATGATTCGGCCGTGCGAGTAGCGATGCCGCGCGGCCTCGTCACGAACGAGGCGCACCTTGCCTGAACGAGTGCGACGACCGACGGGATTTCTTCCGCTGACGACGGGTTGTCAGGAACTCCCGTGATGCCATGCAAATGATCGCCGTTGCGACGCAAGCCTCTTTGCGAGATGCAAAATCTTTGCTACATAAACAGCAACTACTTTAACGTGCATTCATTTTTTATCACATTTCACGGGCTCGCAACGCAGTCCGTCATTTCCCAGCGGGAGCCATCTGCATGGCGAAACAACCGGGACGGAAGCCCTCCACCAAAAAAGCCAAATCGAAAGCTGCGGCAAACGCGGCTGCAGCCCCCAAATCGCCGGGCAAGCATTCGGGCCACGTCATTACGATCCATGCGCAGGACACGCAGAACAAGGAGATATTCGCAGCAAGCCTTCCGCGCACCGCAAAGCTGGAACAACTCGCCGAAGCATGGACGTACATGCGGCGCGCGCGTTCACGCTGGGCTCACGACCTGGAGCAGCGCAAATATTTCGGCAGCCAGGCGGTGGAGCTACTGAAAGATATGGGCGCAAGCCCGAGTTCATCGAGAGGTTATCGACGGTCATTCATATCGAGGTAGAGCTGCATCCTTGGAACGCCCAGGACGCGGAAGCCGCTCGAATTGGCGAGGCCGCATCGGAAACCCCTGGGGAATATCTGATCAGCGCTGCCACGCGTGCGGAGGGACGCTTTCAACCGCTGCTCATCACAAGGCTCTGCCGCCGGCGGCGCCGTCGACGTGCTGGCGCGCAGCTCGGGCATCGTTGTCGAAAGCGCGCCGGGGCGGCTCGAGAACGTGTCCGAGTCGCCGGCGAGGAGGATCGCATCGCGCCGCGCGCTCACGCAATCGGCGCCGGACGGCTACACGCTGATACTGGTCGCTAGCGGCCATCAACTGAACGTTGCCTTCTATGCCCGGCCAAAACTGGAAGCCCTACGACACCGGCATCGACACGCAGCAGGTCGGGTGGTTCCTCCCGACTTCTACAAGGACTTGCGGGAGCATCATCCCGATCGCCTGCGGGGCATCGTCGATTTCCTCCGACAGACTTTGCGATGGAATGGTGCTGTGAGGGCCGCGAGATCATAAAGCCGGTCTGTTTCGGCGATCTCGCCGATGCGCTGGTGAATACGGACGCCCCGCCCCGCTATCACCCTCAACTGACTACTCCGGCGCCCGCACCGCCCGCGAACTGGTCAATCGAGGGGCGCATGCGGCTCTTGTTTCCTCGATGATAAAGGACGATCGGCCGAACGCTTCTTCCAGGCATTCTATTGGCAATGGTGCCGCCCTGGCGACAGGAGGACCATTTCCAATTCTTTCCTCGAAGCCTGGGAGGCGATGAAGGACGAAGGATTGCATGGCACATCCATCGCGATCTGGATGGGGCAACAGCGTGTTCGAGGAAGTCCCATGGTTGCCGGCAAAGAGCAAACGGCAGAATTGGACGACAGCAGACGAGACGGAGAGCCGGGAAGACAAGCTGGAACGACTGGCTGCGATGCCGATCAACAAGGTGCTTCAAGTCGATTTCAGCGATCGGCGACGAAGTCGCCTATTCGCCGCTGCACAGCAATCGAGAGCTGGTGTGCAAGCTACTTGACCAAGCAGTGCGAAGGTAGCTGGAAGAATTGGGTGCAGGTGGAACTTTGCGTCGGCGCGCTGAACTATCACTATCGATACAGGCATCTTGTCCTGGACGAGGTCCAACTGGCGCTGGCGCCTCAGATCAAAGATTCCCTTGACCGCCAACCTTCAACGCTCGCTGCGTGAACGTGTGCAATCGACCGTCTATGGAAAGAACCTGCTGCGGACGCACGGCGTGGGAGGAAACCAGGCGTGTAACCCTGATACCCGTCGACGAATGGATCGACGACACCAACAATAACCCGTGGCTTCCGTCGTTTGTATTGCCGAAGGATCCGGCGATCCTGGAGATCATCAATGCGTCGCGAAGATATCTCATCGGAATTACCGACGATCCGGCCGCAGGTTTTGATGGATATCAGTCGAGAGGCCAGCGTGGTCGACCAGCAGGTGCAAGCTATCTGGACGGCGCTCGTCAACGAGTACAGGCTGCAATATATCAACCCTCCCCCGGCCTATTCCCAGCGAATCCCAGCGCCTGCGGACGCCAAGCGAGATACTCGCATCCAAATCGGGCACCTGCATCGACCTGGCGCTTCTGATCGCGTCCTGCCTGGAATATATCGGTGTCTATCCGGTGCTGGTCCTGCTGACTGGTCACGCCTTCGTGGGCTACTGGAGATCCGAGGAAGCTCACGACAGTCTCGTTTCCATTGAAACCATCCCACCGAAAGTCCCGGTCGTCGGAGACAAATCCTCCCGCGAAGGCGGGTTGCCGTATGTCGATCCCTATGGGTGGCGTCTGACCCGGCTGAATCTGGACGAGATCAAGGAATACGTGGCATCGGGCGACGCTCTCATGCTGGAAGCCACCTTCTTGACGGGCGCCAACGGTTTCCATGATGCCATGAAGGAAGGCCGGGCCAACCTGCGCAGCCGCAAGGATTCGAAGTCTGTCGGACATCCAGCTCGAAGGCAAGGCGGATCCTGCCAGTGACGCCCCTTGCGGTGATCAACGAGTGACGGAACCGACATGGCCCAAGATCAGGACACAGCGAAACCTCGCTGCGGTTCCTGTCACACATCGATGCCGCCGACCGCACCGACGACATGTTCAGCGGGCTTCATGTCGAGTTCGATCCGGACAGCGAGTTCGTCGCTGGATTGCGGCGGCGGCGACGGCGGGTCGCCAACAGCCCCGATAGCCCGATCAAACTCGTTTCGCTCGTCGAGGAAGACGGCGTCCTGTACTGGCGCGACGGCATTCCAGCGCTCGGACCGGCTTGCCGCCCGCCGCCGACGCCGGGCGCGAGCGCCGCGGCGAACCGCCCGCGAGACGACGGATCGCTGTCGTGCTGGCGAAGGAATTTCCGGCGCTGGCGCCAACAGGTCATTGCGGCGCTCGGCAAGATCGATCAGCGGCTGAATGCAGCGATCACAATTCGCTGCGCTCGCGGTTGAGGCACTGCAGCGGCAGCCAACGGCGATTTCGCGCTCGGAAGCATCGAGATTACCGGGCCCTACGCCGGTCGTACGCTGCTATTCGCCCAAGGCACATTCTCGAACGCCGCCTTCATGCGCGCCGAGTTCAAGGCGACGCCGGCCGGCCAGCAGTTTCTCGACGGACGCGATGGAGCGGCGCGAAGAAATATGACCGCGTGATCTTCTTCGAGCACGCCGACGCTGTCGGTCAGCACGGTCGATCAACGCCCTCGAACTCGGGAAGGGCCTTCGCAGGCTCGACCGGCGCCATCGACGTCATCGCCCATAGCCGGGGCGGTCTGATCGTACGTTGGTGGCTTGAGGCATTCGGAAGCTCGCTGCAGCTTGCGCGAAGGGGGAGCCGGTGCGCGTCGTCTTTGCCGGCTCACCGCTGCACGGAACCTCGCTCGCGGCGCCTGACAAGACTTCAGGACGCCATGAGCCTGATTTCCAACACGGCTCATGCGCGGAGGTAACCGCGCAGTCTCGCCGGCGCGGCAAACCCGTTTCTGTGGGTCGGAGGCAAGCTCGTCGAAGTGATTGTGTCGGTCACAGGCGCGCTGGCCAAGACGCCGCTGGTGGATGCACGTGCCACAGATCGGCGCGCCAGTGCAGGATGACCGCCAGCATCAGCGCGAGGCCGGCCACCGCATAGAGTGTTCCGGTCGCCGCAAATCCGATCTCGTCGATCAGGCTGCCGGCGGCCAAGAGGCCGATCGGCAGGCCATAGATCACCATCATGCGCACCCCCATCACCCGGCCGCGGAAATTCTCGCTCGCGGTCCGCATCAGGATGACGGCGATCGAGATCATGGCGAGGCTTTGCGAAAAGCCCGCCACCACCAGGCATACGATCGCGGTCGGCACCGTCTGCATCTGCACGAAGATCAGCAAGGTCGCGTACCAGACCACGGTGGCGCCGATCATCAGCCGCGCCACCCGGATATCGCGGATCAGGCTCAACACGATCGAGCCGGCCAGCGAGCCGATCGCGAAACTCGCCGACAGATATCCAAGCCCGGTCTGGTTGGTGCCGTAGATCGTCTTGGCGATATACGGCAGCAGGCCATTGGACAGCGGATAGGCCGTCAGATTGGCCAGGAATGCGACCCACAGCGCGGCCTGCATCCGCGGCGTGGTCCAGACATAGGCGACGCCCTCCTTGAGGTCGCGCAGCGGCGAACGCTGCAACGCCTCGCTGGCGGCCTCGCCCGCCGCGTGCGGCTTTGCCGGCGCCACGATGCACAGCGTCAGCGCGGTAGCCATAATATAAAGGCAGACGATCGCCACATAGGCCGGGCCCATGCCGAGCGCGGCAAACAATCCGGCGCCGCTCAGCGCGCCGGCGATGCGCGCGGTATCCATCGTCGTGCGCGAGATGCTGATCGCCCCGATCAACTGGCCATGCGGCATGATGGTCGCGACCAACGCGCCGCGCACGCCGAGGTCCGATGGGCGGACGATGCCCATCACGGCCGCGATAATGAAGACATAGAGCGGCGCGAGGTGGCCGGACAGCGCCAGCGTCATCAGCACGGCCGCCAGCACCGCGTAGGTCGCGCGCATCATCGCCAGCAGATGGCGGTGACCGATCCGGTCGCCGACGACGCCGAACATCGGCGCTACCAGCGTACCGACATAGCCGAGCGAGGCGAACAAGGTCAGCAGCAGGACCGACCCGGTCTCGACCAGCACGTACCAGCCGAGAATCAGCGTTTCCATCTCGAACGCCCACGAGGTGAGCAGATCGGCCGGCCATTGAAAGCGGTAGTTCCTGACGCGGAATGGTGCGAGCGCGGAAGGCGGCGCCGGGTCGCTCAAGATGCGTTGTCGCGATTCATCGCGGTCCACCCTGCCCTGTTTCTTGTTATGCAGAACTGGATAGCAAGCCGCGCCCGGCGTATCAAGCAGCCGACATGGCCCTGCTGCGATGCGAGACCAGCAGCCGCCTCACCTCGGCGGCCGGTATCGCGGGGCTGAACAGATAGCCCTGCATCTCGGTGCAGCCGAGGATGTAGAGCAGGTTCCGCTGCTGCTCGGTTTCGACACCTTCCGCCGTCGTCGTCATGTCGCTGGCGGCCGCGATGTTCACCACGGCCTGGACGATGGACGAGGATGCGCCGGGACCGGCGATATCCTTGATGAAGGAGCGGTCGATCTTGATCTTGTCGAACGGGAAACGCTGCAGATAGCTGAGCGAGGAATAGCCGGTGCCGAAATCGTCCAGCGCGATCCGGACGCCGAGCTTGCGCAACTGGTGCAGCATGTCGAGCGCCGCCTCGTCGTCGCGAATGAGCACGGCCTCGGTGATCTCGAGCTCCAGCCTGCTGGCGGGAAGGCCGCAAGCCGCGAGCGCCGCCGCCACGTTCAACGCCAGCGACTGGCTCCTGAACTGCACCGGCGAGACGTTGACCGCGACGCGGACATGATCCGGCCAGGTGGCGGCCTCGGCGCAGGCGGTATTGAGCACCCACAGGCCGAGCTGATTGATCAGGCCGCTGTCTTCCGCGATCGGGATGAATTCCGCCGGCGAGATCATGCCGCGTTCGGGATGCCGCCACCGCAGCAGCGCCTCGCAGGATGAGATCTTGCCGTCCTCGATATTGACCACCGGCTGATAGTAGGTCTCGAGGCTGCCGTCGCTGATCGCCTGACGCAGCTCGAGCTCCAGGCTTCGCCGCGCCCTGGCGCGCTGATCCATGCCGGCCTCGAAGAAGCGGTAGGTCCGCCGTCCGTCGCCCTTGGCGCCGTAGAGCGCGAGGTCCGCATTCTTCAGCAACTGGTCGAGGTCCACCCCGTCGCCAGGGGCAAGCGCGATGCCGATGCTGGCATCGGTGGTGATCAGATGCCCCATGCATTCAAGGGGCTGCCTGATCGCCGAATGGATTTCATCAACCAGCCGAGTGGTTTCCGACCGGTCCTTGATAGCGGTCTGAATGACGGCGAACTCGTCGCCGCCGAGCCGGGCCGCCACATCGGTCTCTTCAAGGCAACCGCGCAGGCGCTCGGCGACGCCCTTGAGCAGCTCATCGCCGACCGGATGGCCGAGCGCGTCGTTGACGCTCTTGAACTCGTCGATGTCGATATAGAGCACCGCCAGCTGCTCGCCCGGCCGTATCGCCTTGAGCGACTGTTCCAGCCGCTCGCGGAACAGGATCCGGTTCGGCAGGTCGGTCAGCCCGTCGTAATGCGCCAGATGCGCGATCTTCTCGTCCGCGCGCCTGCGCTCGGTGATGTCCTCGATGGTCGCGACCCATCCGCCGCTCTTCAGCGGCCGGTTGATGATCTCGATCGCCCGGCCACCCGGCGCTTCCGTAAGCTGCCGCGTCGCCTTGCCGAGCGACACCGTTGTGGATGATCGCGTTGCAGAATTCATCGACGTCGCCATCGAACGATCCGGTTTCCTTCCGGTGGGCGATCAGCCGCTGCATCGTGCAGCCGGGCTTGGCCACGTCAGGCGACAGTCCGAACATGTCGAGATAGGGCTGGTTGCAAATGATGATCCGCGCGGATGCATCATAGAGAACAAGGCCTTGCGGGATGTTGTTCACGGCAATCGAGAGCTGGCGCCGCTCGGCCGCCAGCCGCTGGTCGGTCAAGCGATCGCGCCTCACCAGCAGACCGGCGATCACGGCCAGGACGGCGACGAGCGCAAGCAGCACGCGTTCGCGAAGACTCCACGCCGCCGGGTCGGCCGCAATCACCGCCGCGAGCAGGACCCCGCACACCACAAGCAGTTTGACCGTTCTGCTTCCTTGCGCAGAACCGACCGAACCGCCCGACATTTGATGACCGCCCTCGTTGCTCACCCGACATGCCCTTGGAATGCGACAAGCGTCCGTAAGCAATGGAACTCAGACCGCTGATCGCGCGCCCCGCGATATTGTTACGCGGCACTGATGGAAGGCGCGTTACAACTTGCGGTTAGCGATCGGTTACCTTGCACACGTGCTGGCTCCAATCCGCGATCCGGCATCGGAGGTTACCGGGACGCGCCCGTCGGGCGGCTGCTCTCGTGCGAGGTGGTAAACGAATGATTAATCCGAAGCCGGCGTCGCGCGCGTCCGGAAATGCGAGAAAGCCCTTATTTTCCAGCGCAACTGACACCCGGCGGCGCTGACGGGGCGCTGCCGCAAAAACGAATCCTGACCGAGATGCCGCAGATTTAGCTGATACGAAACCTCACCTGTTTAACCGTTTCGCTAGCCGGGGCTGCCCATAATGGGAGTCAGACCCAATTCATGAGATCCAGGTTCACACTGTGACATCCTTCGGACGTGTGATTTCCGTGCGCGGCTCCCTCGCCCGGGTCGGACTGCTGGCGGCGGGCCAGGTGCCCGTCTCCGAAGTGCGCGCCACCGTCGGCCGCTTCATCAGTATCCGCTGCGCGACGATTCCACCATCATCGCGATGATCACCGAGGTGTCGTGCGAGGACCAGCCGACCTCCGACAACTACATCGCGACCGCGTCGGTCGACCTGCTCGGCGAAATTTCCGGCGGCGAGCGCCCCAAATTTCAGCGCGGCGTCACCAATTATCCGACCATCGGCGATGCCGTCGACCTCATCACCGCCCAGGACCTTCGCACCGTCTATGCGCCGAGCGGGTCGGACCAGATCAATATCGGCACCCTGCAGCAGGACCGCTCCGTCATCGCCTATGTCGATGTCGAGGAGATGCTTTCCAAGCACTTCGCGGTGCTCGGCTCCACCGGCGTCGGCAAATCGACCAGCGTTTCGCTGCTGCTCAACGAGATTCTCAAGGCGCGGCCGAACCTGCGGGTATTCCTGCTCGACGTCCACAACGAGTATGGCCGCTGCTTCGGCGATCGCGCGCTGGTGCTCAACCCGCGCAACCTGAAACTGCCGTTCTGGCTGTTCAATTTCGAGGAGATCGTCGACGTCCTGTTCGGCGGCCGTCCCGGCGTGCCGGAAGAACTCGACGTTCTCGCCGAAGTCATTCCGATGGCGAAGGGCCTCTACACCCAGTACCAGAATTCCGATCGGCTCGGGCTCAAGCGCATGGACCCGAAGTCGGGCGGCTATACCGTCGATACGCCGGTGCCCTACCGGCTGGTCGATCTGATCTCGCTGATCGACGAACGGATGGGCAAGCTGGAGAACCGCTCCTCGCGCATCATCTATCACAAGCTGATTTCGCGCATCGAGACCGTGCGCAACGATCCGCGCTACACCTTCATGTTCGACAACGCCAATGTCGGCGGCGACACCATGGCGGAAGTGATCAGCCATCTGTTCCGCCTGCCCGCCAACGGCCGGCCGATGACCATCATGCAGCTCGCCGGCTTCCCCGCCGAAGTCGTCGATTCCGTGGTGTCGGTGCTGTGCCGCATGGCGTTCGATTTCGGCCTGTGGAGCGACGGCGTCTCGCCGCTGCTGTTCGTCTGCGAAGAGGCGCACCGCTACGCCTCGGCCGACCGCAACATCGGCTTCGGCCCGACCCGGAAGGCGGTTTCGCGCATCGCCAAGGAAGGCCGCAAATACGGCGTCTTTCTCGGCCTCGTCACCCAGCGTCCGGCCGAACTCGACGCCACCATCATCTCCCAGTGCAACACGCTGTTTGCGATGCGGCTTGCCAACGACCGCGACCAGGCGCTGTTGCGCTCGGCGGTCTCGGACGCCGCCGCGAACCTGTTGTCGTTCGTGCCCTCGCTCGGCACCCGCGAAGTGCTGGCCTTCGGCGAAGGCGTGGCGCTGCCGACCCGCCTGCGCTTCAAGGAGGTTCCGGTCCACCAATTGCCGCGCAGCGAAGCCACCATCGCGTCCGTGCCGTCGGTCGTCCGCCGGCCACGACATGCATTTCGTCTCCGCCGTGCTGGACCGCTGGCGCGGCGCCACCTCGCATCGCGACGTGCCGAACGATCCCGGCACCGGCGACCGGCCTGCCGCCCGCGTCATGACGCCGGTGGAAGCGCCGATGCTGCAGCCCTCGATGGGGCTGGACCCCGACCGGTTCTCGCTGCTGAAGAAGCCGCTGCGCTGAGGCGGCAAGCGTTCGCGCCACGGGGAGATGCGTTCGACGACCGGTGCCCTCCAACTAAAATATAGAAAACCCCCATGCACAGTAGGCTGGGCGCCGGAAGCTGAATGACCCCGCAAACATTGCACGTCGGCAAATCAGCGGCATAGCATATCGGTTCCGACGGACAACTGCCGCCTGTCGCCCGCGCCTCTTCAGCTCGCTTCGGACGGACCATGCATCATGAGCCGACCGCCCGCGACCCAGCCGATTTCCAGACCGCCCGCCATCGACAGAGCTGCCGGAGGATATCCGCACCCGGATGCTCGCGGTGCAGGAAAAATCCGGCTTCGTCCCGAACGTCTTCCTGACGCTGGCGTACCGCCCGGACGAATTCCGCGCCTTCTTTGCCTATCACGACGCGCTGATGGAAAAGGACAGCGGGCTGACCAAGGCCGAGCGCGAGATGATCGTGGTGGCGACGTCCGCCGCCAACCAGTGCCATTACTGCGTGATTGCCCATGGCGCGATCCTGCGCATCCGGGCCAAGAACCCGCGTCATCGCCGACCAGATCGCCGTCAACTACCGCAAGGCCGACATCACGCCGCGGCAGCGCGCCATGCTCGACTTCGCCATGAAGGTGAGCCAGCAGGCCAACACGGTTTCGGAGGCGGATTTTGCGGAAATGGCCGGCCACGGCTTTTCCGACGACGACATCTGGGACATCACGGCGATCGCGGCCTTCTTTGCGCTGTCGAACCGGCTGGCCAACGTCACCGCGATGCGCCCGAATGACGAGTTCTACATGATGGGGCGGCTGCCGAAGCAGGGCTGAGCCGGCTTGCCGGCGCCCGGTTCCAGGCATGGCAGGACGGGATGGCTGTCCCGCGTCCGGCAACATTTCATGTTGGAAGTGCTGCCGCCGTGCTAAGAAAGGCGCAGGATTTTTCGCGGATCGGCGGCAGTGAAAACCCAGCGGCCCATTATTTCGGACGATGAGCACGTCGTGCTCAAGTTCCGGCCGCGCACCTCCGCCCAGCCGCCGGGCGGACGGGAAGAACCCGAGCCAGGCCAAGACTCCTACAACCAAGTCGCCGAACACGCACCGCCGGCGGCGAACGATCTGTCCCGCTACGAACGGCCGCGCGACGAGGGCGACGATTTCCGTCATCGCATGCTGGCCAATGTCGCAGCGCTCGCGTTCACCGTGGCGCTGACCGCGATCGGCATCTGGCTTGCGGTCAGCATCGCCGATCTCCGCAAGACCCAGGACTGCGTGCTGATGGGCCGCCGCGACTGCGCCAGGATTTCGGTGACGCCGCAGGGGTAGCCAGGCTCTTGACGTTATCCCACGAAACAATTGGCAGGGTGGGCAAAGGAGCGAAGCGACGTGCCCACCATTTGCGAAGCTTGCGGCCGGCGATAGAGGATGGGCATCGGCGCTGACACGCCTTTGCCCACCCTACGAGATCGTGCTTCCGCGGCGACGCGTGCGCTCGCAGCGCGTCCGTTCGCAAGTGCACACATCGCCCCTGACGAGAACAAGATGCACGGTTGCGGAAATCCCGCTACGTTAGGTCGGAAGCAACACGAAGAATACGAGGGAGGCACCGTTGAGACTTTCAATCGCGCCGCAGGCATTTTTCTCGCAACGCTCCTTTCGATTCCCGCGCTGGCACAGACGAGGGCTCTGGTGACCGAAGAGATGATGGTCAAGACGGCCGATCCCGGCATCGAAATCTATGTCCGCAACAAGCGTCCGGCGGACATGACCTCGTTCCGGCCGGAGCAGACCGTGCTCTACGTTCACGGCGCGACCTACCCGTCCGAGACGGCGTTCGACCTCAAGCTCGATGGCATGTCCTGGATGGAGTACATCGCCTCGCGCGGCTACGACGTCTGGCTGCTGGACCTGCGCGGCTACGGCAAATCCACGCGGCCGCCGAGATGGCCGACAAGCCCGAAGCCAATGCGCCGATCGTCACCGGCCAGACCGCGGTCAAGGACATCGGCACCGCCGTCGACTTCATCCTGCAGCGCCGCAACATCCCGCGCCTCAACCTTCTGGGCTGGTCGTGGGGCACGACGCTGATGGCGACCTACACCACGCAGAACGCCGCGAAGGTCGAACGTCTCGTGCTCTATGCGCCTCCTGGATCCGGCAGACGGCCTCGCTGGTGCAGGCCGGTCCGGGCAAGCTCGGCGCCTACCGAATGGTCAATCGCGATCAGGCCAAGGAGCGCTGGTACACCGGCGTGCCGGAAGACAAGAAAGCCAATCTCATTCCCGCCGGCTGGTTCGACGCCTGGGCCGATGCGACATTCGCAACCGATCCGGTCGGCGCCCAGATGAATCCGCCGGTCGTTCGCGCGCCCAACGGCGTCGTGCAGGACGGCGCCGAATTCTTCGGCGCCGGCAAAGCCCTACTACGATCCCGCGAAGATCACGGTGCCGACCTTGTTGGTCGGCGCCGAATGGGATCGCGACACGCCGCCCTACATGGCGCAGACGCTGTTTCCGCTGCTGGTGAATTCGCCGGGAAAGCGCTACGTCGCGCTGGCCGAGGGAACGCACACCATCATCATGGAGCGCAATCGCCTGAAGCTGTTCGAAGCGGTGCAGGCGTTTCTCGATGAGGCGAAGCGGTCGTGAGGGCAAATGCGTAGGGCGGATTAGCGATAGCGTAATCCGCCGTTTTGACCGGTTCGAGTTGATGATGATGCTGGCGCAGGAGTGGCGGCGGATTACGCCTGCGGCTAATCCACCGTACGAGCTAGAGTTACGATATGGACACTTCGCTGCGCAAGCTATTGGAAATTGGAGGCGTGCCGTTCGCTGGGGGCATCGGGTCTTCAATCGATGTCCTCGACCATCTTGGCGAAATCGGAACATCGATACGAGACGTCCTTGCGAAGAAGAACGGCTTCTTTTGCTTCGAGTCCGCGCTTCAATTCTTTCCTTCAGTTACCGTCGAGGCATCACGGGGACTTGCCGAATGGAATTCGTCTGACCTTTGGAAGGCGGATTACCGTGGCCTTGCGGATAATATTTTTTGCTTTGCCGAAGATGTATTCGGGCAGCAATTTGTTGTCCATGAGGGAAAGATTGGAACATTCGAGGTCGAGACTGGAGACTTCACGATTGTCGCTCTTTCCTTAGAGGAATGGGCTTCAATGATGCTCCTCGATTACAATCAAATGACCGGCTTCAGCCTCGCACACGAATGGCAAGTTCGGCACGGTCCTCTTCATCCGCGCCACCGGTTATTGGCTAAGACACCTTTCGTGTTGGGTGGAGAATTTTCTCTGGCAAATTTGGCTGCACTGGATTCTCTGCAGCTAATGAAAACCCTTGGAAATCTTGCGCACCAAATTCATGCCCTACCGGACGGTTCGAGGATCGAGTTCAAGTTGATGAAAGCGCCCGGGGCGGAATAGCGATAGCGTAGTTCGCAGGATGGGTAGAGCGCAACGATATCAATCAATTGCGGCCGGAGACGGCGATGGGTTTCGCTGCGCTCTACCCATCCTACCTACTGAAGCTGTTCGAGGCGGTGCAGGCGTTTCTGGATGAGGCGAAGCGGTCGTAGGACCTCCGACCGGTGTTAGAGCCTTTGGCTGAAGCCGACGCGCAGCTGATAGGTCACGGTATAATTCGCCGGGATCACCGCGGTGACCGAGGCGTTGATTGCGCCGTCGCGCCAGGTCTGCCAGCGCAGGCCGGCGGTGGCTTTCGGCCCACTCCTTCGCCACCGGCGCGGCCGGGGCTGTCTGGTCGAACAGGCCGATGATTGTGCCGTTGATGCTGCTGGGTGCAGAGCCGGCCAGCCTGTGTGCATAGGCGAGCGTGCCCCAGACCCACGTGCCTGACGCAAAGGTGTAGCGCGTGTCGACGCCAGCACGGGCGATCTGGGCGGCGTCGCTGAAACCCTTAAACAGCGCCGGGAACGGGCCGCCGGTTTCGGTGTAGCCGCCAAAATTCATGCGCGTCCAGGTGTAGGACGCGAACGGCGTCATTTGTGTCCCGCGCAGCATCGGCTCGAAAGTCCAGCCGACGCGGGCCGTGGCGCCATAGCCGTTGCCACCGGTACTGCCTTGCGAGAACGCGGGCGTATTGCCGTTGAGGTAGCCGCGTGTGACGTCACCCTCGAGCGTAATGCCGGCGATGCTGAACAGCCACTGCAACCCCGCGTCCGGCGTCCGCGCGACGAACGCGCCGGCCGAGGCGCCGGCCATTTTGGCCTTGCCGTCATAGACCATGTCGGTGCGCACGGCGTTGGCGCTGACCAGGGCGCCGGCGACGATCTTGTCGGAGAGACTGGCGGTCATGCCGAGCGTGCCCGACGCGGCCGGATCGGTGTCGTAGCCGCCATAGCCGAATACCCGGTAGCGCGACTTGCCGTCATCTGCACCGACGCCGGTCTGGGTCGCCACCTCGGTCATGGTGCCGAGCGTAAAGCCGATCGCGGCCGATGCAGTCTGCCCGATCGCGGACTGGCCGGAGAAGGAGCGCGACACCGTGCCGGACGACAGCAAGGCGCAACCGGGCGAGCATCGCGTGATCCAGGCTTCGGTGTTTCCGGAGGGATTGGTGCCGGTGCCGAGGATCACCGTGCCGTCCGCGGAGACGCCGTTTGCCAAACTGAGTGTCCAGCCCGTGATGTTGACGCCGGAGGCGGTCAGCAGCGACGAGATCGATTGCATTCCGGTGGCCGCCTTCCAGCGGAAGGCCCGGTACCCGGGGCTGCCAGTGATGAGCGAGCCTCCAACCACGACCGAACCGTCGGCCGACACGGCGGTGGCATAGCTATCAATCCCGCCGAGCGTGCCGAGATCGGTCATCGTGCCGCCGCTCCAGCGGAACGCATGAGAGAAGGCATCGCCGGGGAGGTTGGAATATCCAACCACGACAGCGCCATTGGCCGACACGCCAAGGGCGTTGCCGTAAGTGCCACCGAACGTGCCGAGATTGGTCATGACGCCGCCGCTCCAGCGGAAGGGATGGTGTTCGACGTCACCGGCGGCGGTGGCTCGTCCGATCACGACGGCGCCGTCGGCGGATACGCCGTAGGCGGTGCTGAAGGTTCCGCCAAGCGTGCCGAGATCGGCCATGACGCCGCCACTCCAGCGGAAGGCATGGGTCTCGGAGTCGCCGGCAATCCTGGCGCTTCCAACGACCACGGCGCCGTCGGCGGACACGCCGTAGGCGGCGCTGGTCGTGCCGCCGATCGTCCCGAGATCAGTCATGATGCCGCCACTCCAGCGGAAGGCGTGGTTCACACCGCCCGCCGTGCCGGATCGTCGAACCACGACAGCGCCATCGGCGGATGTTTGAGTGGCAAAGCTCGACGTGCCGCCGAGCGTGCCGAGATTGGTCATGACGCCGCCGCTCCAGCGGAAAGCACGCTGCGCGTTGCCGGCAGTGTAGGAGTATCCAACCGCGACCGCGCCGTTGGCGGACAGGCCATTGGCAAAGCTCGTCGTGCCGCCGAGCGTGCCGAGCCCGGTCAACACGTCGAACTCGCCGGCGCGCGCCGGTGTCACGGCGGCTGCGATGGCGAGCGCAGTCAGGCCGGTGCTTGCGAACAGCGTAGTGCGCCGAGACCAAAGCTGTGTTGTGCGTGAATGGAAATGGATTGCCCGCGCATGTTTGAAACCCACGCCGACACCCCTTCCCAACTGCGATTGCCACGCCTGCTGCCGCGCCCATGCGGCGAGAGAGGCAATCATTCCTCAATCAGGAATGGGGTATTATGGTAAAGATTCTGTTCAGTTGGAACTTTCTGCAATCGCTGATCAAATTTCAAGCCGCGATGACAACCGCCGCATGTAATTCCCGTCCTTCCAAGTCACCGCAACTCCACCTCCCGCAGCGGCGCGCGGCTCAGTTCGTTGCCGGCGGCGATCGCTTTGCGCAACAGCCGCGTCAAGTCCGCTCCCTCCTTCGCAGTGAGCCCGCGCAGCATGGTCCGCTGGGCTGCCTCGACGGCCGGCGTGATGCCGCGCAGCGTTCGCTTTCCCGCGTCCGTGATCTGCAGTTCGCGCGCGCGACGGTCGCGGCTGGAGGGGTTGCGCACCAGCAAGCCCTTCTGCGCGAGACGATCGACCACGCCGGTGATGGTGGTTCGGTCATAGGCGATCAGGCCGGCCAGCGTGACCTGATCGATGCCCGGGTTGATCTTGATGGCTGCCAGCGCCGCGTATTGAACGGGCGTGAGATCAAAACCCGCCTCCCCGACCTCGGCCAGGAACACCGCCACCGCAATCTGCTGGAAGCGGCGCGCCAGATGGCCGGGCATCTCGTTGTTGTCTCGCACAGAAATTCTCCGCTGGATCTGGAATTGACAAGTATACTGATAATCAGCATGCTGAGCAATATCCAAATGGCCGGGAACGGGAGGAGCAGGTCTCATGCAGTTTCACCTGAACGGCTTCGAGCCGGGCGACCCTGAAATCGCCGATTCCGCCGAGCGGGTTTTGGCCTCGGGCACGTCAGGATCGGTTCCGGAGGAAGTCGACGTGCTGATCGTCGGCTGCGGACCGGCCGGCTTGACGCTGGCGGCGCAGCTTGCGGCCTTTCCCGACATCAAGACCTGCATCGTCGAGCAGAAGCCGAGCCGGCTGCTGCTCGGCCAGGCCGACGGCGTCGCCTGCCGCACCATGGAGATGTTTCATGCCTTCGGCTTCAGCGAACGCGTGCTGAAGGAGGCGTGCTGGATCACCGAAACGACGTTCTGGAAGCCGGACGATAGCAGGACCGAAAATATCGTCCGCAGCGGCCGGGTTCAGGACGTCGAGGACGGGCTGTCGGAATTCCCGCATGTCATTCTGAACCAGGCGCGCGTGCATGATTGCTATCTCGACGTCATGCGCAAATCGCCGTCAAAGCTCGAACCGTACTATTCGCGGCGCCTGCTCGACCTCAAGATCTTCGCCAGCGGCGCGCATTGAAGATCATGCGGTGACCGTCAGCCTCGAGCGGCTCGATGCCGGGCATGAGGGCGAGGTCGAGACCGTCAGGGCCCGCTACGTCGTGGGCTGCGACGGGGCGCGCAGCACGGTGCGCAAGTCGATCGGGCGCGAGCTGCGCGGCGATTCCGCCAACCATGCCTGGGGCGTCATGGACGTCCTGGCCGTCACCGACTTCCCCGACATCCGCTTCAAGTCGCTGATCCAGTCGGCCAGCGACGGCAGCATCATCGTCATCCCGCGCGAAGGCGGCTATCTGGTCCGGCTCTATGTCGAACTCGACCAACCTCGACGCCGGCGAGCGGGTCGCCAGCCGCAACATCACGTCGGACGACCTGATCGCGAAGGCGCGGCGGATTCTCCATCCGCATACGCTTGACGTGAAGGAGATCGCCTGGTGGTCGGTCTACGAGATCGGCCAGCGGCTGACCGACAAGTTCGACGACGTGCCGGCGGAAGAGGTCGCAACGCGCCTGCCCCGCGTGTTCATCGCCGGCGACGCCTGCCATACCCACAGCCCGAAAGCGGGCCAGGGCATGAACGTCTCGATGCAGGACGCCTTCAATCTCGGCTGGAAGCTCGCCGCCGTCCTGCGCCGGCGCAGCGCGCCGCATCTCCTGCACAGCTACTCGGCGGAACGGCAGGCGGTGGCGAAGGAGCTGATCGACTTCGACCGCGAATGGGCCGAGATCCTCGCTCCGCCAAGGGCGACAGGACAACAAGGGCGCGGACGCAGCCGAAACCCAGAAACTATTTCGTCCGGCACGGCCGCTATACCGCGGGAACGGCGACGCACTACCGCCCGTCTCTCCTCACCGCCGAGCCGGATCACCAGCATCTCGCCAAGGGCTTGCGATCGGCACGCGCTTTCACTCCGCACCGGTCATTCGGCTCGCGGACGCCAAGCCGGTTCATCTTGGCCACGTCGCCAAGGCGGACGGGCGCTTCCGGATTTTTGTGTTTGCCGGCGCAGGCGATCTCGCGGCTTCGAACTCCCCTGTTCGCGCGCTGTGCGACTTCCTGCGCGAGAGTCCCAAGTCTCCGGTCCGAAGGTACACGCCGCGCGGACGCCGATATCGATTCAGTGATCGATGTCCGCGCGGTGTTCCAGCAGGCGCATCCGGAACTCGCCATCGAGGCGATGCCCCCGCTGCTTCTTCCGCCGAAAGGACGTTACGGGCTTCGCGACTACGAAAAGATGTTCTGCCCCGATCTGAAGGGCGGCCACGACATCTTTGCGATGCGCGGCATCGATCGGGAAAAGGCTGCATGGTCGTGGTGCGGCCGGACCAGTATGTCGCGCATATGCTGCCGCTCGATGGTTACGCGGAGCTTGCGGCATACTTCGATGGGTTCATGTTGCCGGCGGAATAGAATGTAGCCCGCATGAGCGCAGCGATGTGCGGGAGAGTCCCGGATATCGCGGCGCTCATCCGGGCCACACTCTGCGAGGACTAGGCTTTCAGTGAGTGCCCGGGCAGATCCCCGAATTCCGCCATTTTTGCCGCCAAATCCAATGTCACCTGAACGGCCCGCCTCCATTGAACTCAGGGCCCCGCTCCGATATACGGGCACTCGACTCCGGCCGAGGAAATCAGGGCCTTCCGGGGCGCTGCGCCCCGCCTCCTCAAGCCGTTCCGGATTATCTCCAATATATCAAAGGCTTAATGATGTCTTCCACATTCGATCAGATCGCCAACATTATCGCGGAAACCTGCGACATTCCGCGCGACACGATCAAGCCGGAGAGCCACGCCATCGACGATCTGGGAATCGACAGCCTGGACTTCCTCGACATCGCCTTTGCCATCGACAAGGCGTTCGGGATCAAGATGCCGCTCGAAAAATGGACCCAGGAAGTCAACGACGGCAAGGCCACGACCGAGCAGTATTTCGTGCTGCAAAATCTCGCCGATCGCATCGACGAACTGGTCGCCGCCAAGAATGCAGCGCCGGGCGCCTAGTCGCCCGCCATGAACCTTGATTACTTCACGCTGATCGACCGCATCGTCGACCTCAATCTCGAGGCGAAGACGATTACGGTCGAGGCCCAGGTTCCTGCGTCGCATACCATCTTCGAAGGGCATTTTCCGGGTTTCCCGATCATGCCCGGCGTGCTGCTGACCGAAGCGATGGCGCAGAGCTCCGGCTGGCTGATACTCGGCGTCCTGAAGTTCGAGCGCATGCCGTTCCTGGCCATCGTGAAGGAAGCCAAGATGCGGGGTTTCGTCAGTCCCGGTCAGTTGCTGACGATCGAGGCGAAGCTCGAGCACGAAGGTTCCGGTTATGCCGTCACGAAGGTCAAGGGACGCGTCGGCAAGGAACTGAAGTGCAGCGCTGAACTGACCTTCGGCCTTGCCCCCTTCCCCGACCCGGCCCTGCGCGTGCACATGGACGCGAAGGCCAACGAGATCGGCTTCCCACTGCAGGCGATACCGCATGACTGAGCCAAAATCCGTGGGCGCCAAGGAAGTCTGGATCACCGGCATCGGCATCGTCTCCTCGCTCGGCGAGGGGCTGGACGCGCATTGGGATGCGCTGAACGCCAGGACGATCAATGTCGACGACAAGCGCTTCGCGCCCTACATCGTGCATCCGCTGGCGCCGGTCTCCTTCGACGCCCAGATCCCGAAAAAGGGCGACCAGCGCCAGATGGAAGCGTGGCAGCGCATCGGCACCTATGCCGCGGGGCTGGCGCTGGATTCGGCGGGCGTCAAGGGCAACAAGGAAATTCTCGGCCGGATGGACATGATCGTCGCCGCCGGCGGCGGCGAGCGCGACCTCGCGGTCGACCTCGCCATCATGAACGCCGACGCCAAGGGCAATTCGAGCCCCGCCTTTCTCAACGAACGGCTGATGAACGATCTGCGGCCGACGCTGTTTCTGGCCCAGCTCTCCAACCTGCTCGCCGGCAACATCGCCATCGTCCATGGCGTGTGCGGAACGTCGCGCACCTTCATGGGCGAGGAAGCCGCCTCCATCGACGCGGCGCGGATCGCGCTGGCCCGCATCGAGTCCGGACAGAGCGAGATCGCGCTGGTCGGCGCCGCCCATAATGGCGAACGCTCCGATCTGCTCGTCCTCTATGAATTCGGCGACTTCAATCTGAAAGAGAAGTACGCGCCGGTCTGGCAGCGCGACGCCAACAGCGGTTTTGCGCTCGGCTCCGCCGGCTGTTTCCTGGTGCTGGAATCCCGCGAGCATGCCGAAGCGCGCGGCGCCAAGCCGTATGCAAAACTGACCAAGGTGGTCGCCGACCTCGCGCAGCGCAAGCAGCCGGGCGCGGTGACCAAATCGCTGGAAGCGCTGTGGCCGAAACTCGGCGTAGCCGGCGACAGCGGCAATCTGATCACGGGCGCGACCGGCGTCGAGCCGGTGACGTCGGAAGAGAAAGCCTTCCTGCGCCAGCATCCGGGATTTGCGGTGCGCGCCACCGGCACGATGTTCGGCCACACGCTGGAGACCCAGTTTCCGCTGGGCCTGGCGCTGGCCGCGCTTTCGCTCTCCCGCGGCGCGCTGTTTCCGCCCAACGATCCGACCGGGCTTGAGGTTGAAAAGGCAGGTCACCCGGACCAGATTGTGGTGGTGGGGGCCGGTCACTGGCAGGGCGAAGGCATGGCCCTGGTCGAGGCGGTCAAGTAATCGGCGCGAGAGCGCTTTCCGTTACGGCGCAACATCGGGGGAACCATGTCAGCACCATCAGATAAATTCGGCAGGCCGATCGTCGTCGTCACCGGCATGGGCGTGGTGACGTCGCTCGGCGCCGGCAAGGAGGACAACTGGCGCAAGCTGACTGCGGGCGAATCCGGCATCCGCACCGTGACGCGCTTTCCGATCGAGGGCCTGAAATCGACCATGGCGGGCACGGTCGATTTCGTCACCGTCGATCCCGTCACCTCGACGGGATTGACCGAGCGGCTGGCCGAAATGGCGACCGAAGAAGCGCTCGAACAGGCGGCGATCGGCAGCAAAGCCGATTTTCCCGGACCGCTGTTCCTGGCGGTGGCGCCGGTCGAGGTCGAATGGCCGCAGCGGCTCGAGCTCGGACGCGCGATCGGAAAGACCGAATTCGGCTATGACGACATGCTGCGCGTCAGCGGCGGCGGCCGGTTCGCGCCCTACCATCACCGTTTCATGTTCGGCTCGGTGGCGAGCCATCTGGCCGAAACCTTCGGCACCAAGGGCTCGCCGATCTCGCTCTCCACGGCCTGCGCCTCCGGCGCGACCGCGATCCAGCTCGGCGTCGAGGCGATCCGCCGCGGCGACGCCGACGCGGCGCTGTGCGTGGCGACCGACGGCTCGGTCAATCCGGAAGCGCTGGTGCGGTTCTCGCTGCTGTCGGCATTGTCGACGCAGAACGATCCGCCGCAGGCCGCCTCAAAACCGTTCTCGAAGAACCGCGATGGTTTCGTGATGGCGGAAGGCGCCGGCGCGATGGTGCTGGAAAGCTATGATTCCGCCATGGCGCGCGGCGCGAAAATTCTCGGCGTGGTGGCCGGCTGCGGCGAGCTGACCAACTCGTTCCACCGCACCCGCTCCAGCCCGGACGGCAAGCCGATCATCGGCTGCATGCGCAAGACGCTGGCCGACGCCGGCCTCGAACCCGAGCAGATCGACCACATCAACGCGCACGGCACCGCGACGCCGGAAAACGACAAGATGGAATACAACACGACCGCGGTCGTGTTCGGCGAGCATTTGCCGAAGATTCCGGTGTCGTCGAACAAGTCGATGGTCGGGCATACGATCTCGGCGGCCGGCGCGGTCGAGGCGGTGTTCTCGCTGCTGACGCTGGAGCACCAGCGGATTCCGCCGACCATCAATTACGAAATTCCGGATCCGGCGATCCTGTTCGACGTGGTCGGCAACACCGCGCGCGACGCCAAGGTGACCGCCGTGATGTCGAACTCGTTCGGTTTCGGCGGGCAAAACGCCTCGCTGATCCTGACCCGCGAACCGGTTTAGCAGGCTGAAGGCCGGCCCTGATTGCATCAGCGCCGGCCTCCAGCCTTTTGTTTTGACGCGTTTTCTTGACGCGAACCGGTGCCCACTTCTCTTGAAAACGCTATAACCTGTTTCACAAAATGAACCGCCTGCTCCTACGCACCAAGGCGCGCCTGCGCGACGCCGCCAAGCCGGTGGCGGAAGCCGCCGTCGGCGCGCTGACGATCGCGCTGTTGCGCACCACGCGCTATTTCGATCCGGACAAGACCGCCAATTTCTTCGGCCGCGCCACCCGCTTCATCGGCCGGCGGCTGCGCGAGGACCGCATCGGGCGCGACAATCTCACGGCAGCTTTTCCCGAGAAATCATCCGAAGAGATCGAGACCATTCTGGCCGGCGTCTGGGACAATCTCGGCCGCATCGGCGCCGAGTTCGCCCATCTCGATCACATCTGGGACTACGATGTCGATCATCCGGACAAACCGAGCCGCGTCGAGTTCGGGGCGCGGACCAAGCAGATCTTCGACCACCTGCGCGACGACGGCAAGCCGGCGATCATCTTCGCGAGCCATCTCGGCAATTGGGAGATCCCGGCGCTCGGCGCGGTCGCCCATGGGCTGGATTGCGCGATCCTGTTCCGCCGGCCCAACATCGAGTCCGCCGACCGCGCCATCGAACGGATCCGCGCCGTCAAGATGGGCACGCTGGTGCCGGCCGGCCGCGAGGCGCCGCTCAAGCTTGCGGAAGCCCTGCAAAGGGGCCAGCACGTCGCGATGCTGGTCGATCAGTACATGGGCAACGGCGTCGAGGTGACGTTCTTCGGCCGCAAGACCAAGGCCAACCCGACCCTGGCGCGGCTGTTGCGGCAGGTCGATTGCCCCGTGCACGGCGTGCGCATCATCCGCCTGCCCAACCACCGCTTCCGCGCCGAACTGTCCGAAGAGGTCAAGCCGGTGCGCGACGCCTCGGGCCAGATCGACATCCAGGGCACGATGCAGGCGGTGACGTCAGTGGTCGAAGGCTGGGTGCGGGAATATCCGGACCAGTGGCTGTGGCTGCACAGAAGGTGGCGGTAGCGGCGTTCTTGTAGCCCGGATGAGCGCAGCGATAACCGGGGCCGCTCTCGCCTCTGTTCCCGGATGTCGCTGCGCTCATCCGGGCTACAGGTGCCGACCTATCCGCCGAACAGCAAGCCGAGGCTCCACGCCTTCATCGCGACGGCCGATCCCAGGATGAAGACGATCTGCAGCAGCGTGCGCGTTGAAAAGAACGTGAGAATGTTGGTCATGTGATGCTCCCGGAGGGAGCTATAGGTTCTCGCTCGGGTTCCGGCAACAGGAGTTTGTTGGGGGCGAGCGTAGCCTGGATGAGCCAACGGAGCACATTCGCGCAACCCGTTGGCTCATCCAGGCGGCAGGCTGCACCGAAGGTGGCAATAAGCCCGTAGCTGCTTCACCACGTCACTTCCCCGTCTTCACCTTGGTCCAGAGCCGGTTGATGATGCGCTGGGTGGCGGGGTCGCGGGCCTGGATGACGAACAGCTTTTTCTGCATCGCCTCGTCCGGATAGATATTCCTGTCGTTGAGGATCTTCGGGTCCACCAGCTTCTGGCTCGCCAGATTGCCGTTGGCGTAGGACAGGAAGTCGGAATTCTTGGCGGCGACGTCCGGGCGGTAGAGATAGTTGATCAGCTCGTAGGCTTCCGCGACGTTCTTCGCGTCGGCCGGGATCGCGAGATTGTCGAAGAACATCTGCGCGCCCTCTTTCGGGATGGTGTAGCCGATCTCGATGCCGTTCTTGGCTTCCGCCGCGCGGCTGCGCGCCTGCATGACGTCGCCGGACCATCCGACCACGAAGCAGATTTCGCCTGACGCCAGCGCGCCCAGATATTCCGAGGAATGAAACTTGCGCACATTGGGCCTGATCTTGCTGACCAGCTCGGCGGCCTTTTCCAGGTCGGCCTGCCTGGTCGAGTTCGGATCGATCCCGAGATAGCTCAGCGCCGCGGGCAGGATGTCGTCGGCAGAATCCAGCATGTGGATGCCGCAGTCTTTGAACTTTGCGAGATTCTCCGGCTTGAACACGATGTCCCAGCTGTCGATCTTCGCGTCGGGCCCGAGGATTTTCTGCGCGGTCTTGACGTTGTAGCCGATGCCCGTGGTGCCCCACATATAGTTGGCGGCGTAGTTGTTGCCGGGATCGTAGGTGGCAAGCTGGCCGGTCACGACAGGCCAGGCGTTGGCGAGGTTCGGCAGCTTCGACTTGTCGAGCTTGATGAAGACTTTTGCCGTGATCTGGCGCTGCAGGAAATAGCCGGTTGGCACCACGACGTCGTAGCCCGACTTGCCCGCCAGGAGCCGCGTCTCCAGCGTCTCGTTGGCGTCGAACGTGTCGTAGACCACCTTGATGCCGGTCTCCTTGGTGAAGTCCTCCAGCACCCCCGGGGCCATGTAGTTCGACCAGTTGTAGAAGTTCACGGTGCGCTCCTGCGCCTGCGCGGGCGAGAGCGACAGCGCGACCGTCATCACACCGATCAGGCGAAGCGAGCCTCGGATTGAATCGCGCATCTTCTACCTCTTGCGGCGGCCGTGCACTGCGTCCGACAGGCGCTCCAGCGCGGTGTCCAGCGTTTCGTCCTTCTTGGAAAAACAGAACCGCACCACCGACGTCACCGCGTCCTGCTCGTAGAACGCCGACACCGGGATCGCGGCGACTTTGTAATCGGTCACGATGCGATTGCAGAACTCGACGTCGGTTTCGTTGAGACCGAGCGGCGACAGGTCGACGGTGAGAAAATACGTGCCCTGCGACTTCAGCACGGGAAAGCCGATGCTCTCGAGTCCCTTCGTCAAACGGTCCCTGCTCCGCGCCAGTTCCTTGCGCATGTCGTAGAAATATTCATCTGGTTTGCCGAGGCCGTAGGCGACCGCGGCCTGCAGGTTCGGCGCGGTGGTGAAGGTCAGGAACTGGTGCACTTTTGCAGCCACGCGCAACAGCGGCGGCGCGGCGCAGACGAAGCCGACCTTCCATCCCGTCAGCGAAAAGATCTTGCCGGCGCTGCCGACCTTGATGGTGCGGTCGCGCATGCCCGGAATCGTGATCAGCGGGATATGCTCGCGGCCGTCGAAGATGACGTGCTCCCAGACCTCGTCGCAGATCGCGATCGTATCGAACTGCTGGCAGAACCGCGCCAGCAATTCGAGGTCCTCGCGGGGATAGACCACCGCGGCCGGATTGAGCGGATTGTTGAACAGCACCGCCTTGGTCTTGTGATTGAAGACGCTGGCCAGCATCTCTTCCGTCAGCCGCCAGCCCGGCGGCTCCAACCGCAACAGGCGCGGAATGCCGCCGGCCTGGCGGATGATCGGCAGGTAGCTGTCATAGACCGGCTGGAAGCAGACGACCTCGTCGCCGGGTTCGACGACGGCGAGGATGGACGACGTCAGTGCCTCGGTGCCGCCCGAGGTCACCATCACTTCCGTCATCGGATCGAGCGAGAGCTTGTGCCAGCGGCCGTAATGGGCCGCGATCGCCTGCCGCAGTTCGGGGATGCCCATCATCGACGGGTATTGGTTGTAGCCGTTCACGGTCGCGTCGGCCGCGGCGCGGCGGATGTCCTCCGGCCCGGGATCGTCGGGAAAGCCCTGGCCGAGATTGATGGCGTTGTTGTCGCGGGCGGCCTGCGACATCGCCTCGAACACGGTGACCGGAAGGTCGGCAAAGACCTTATTCATGGATGTCATGGTGGAAATCAGCCGCCGGTTCTGGTCGGCAAACCCGCAGCCTTCCAGCCGATGATGCCACCGGCAAGATGCTTGTCATAGGGAAGGCCCGCCGCCTGGGCCGCCAGCGAGGCCGTCACCGAGCGCTTGCCCGAACGGCAGGCGAAAACCACCTGCTTGCCCTGCGGGTCCGGAATGGCTGCCGGATCGAAGGTCTGGAGAGGAACGACCACGCTATCCGGATAGGCTTCCACCGCGACCTCGTTGGGTTCGCGGACGTCGACCAGAAGATAGCGCCCTTCCGCCATCCCCTTCGAGACGTCTTCCGGCGTTAAATCGTGCACCTGATGGTCCGCCACGCAATATCCTCCTGACAACCCGCCGCGAGGGCTCAGATCAGCCCGGCCAAGCGGGCGCCAAAGTCGCCCCTCGCGGGACGAAAATCAAGCGCCGCGAACGGTTTAAACGACCGCCAAAACCAGGCCGCCGTCCAACGCATTTATTCTCCTCCCGCCGCCGTTTTCAGGCGAGATGTCCTTTCAACATGGGCCAGGCGCCTTTCGACGTTTGAGGACCGGTCGGCCGGTAGCCGCGACGCAGGTAGAAATCGCGGGCGTTTGAGCTTGCCTCAAGGCGCACCGAAGGGAACTTGCGGTCTCGCATCAGCCCTTCGATCATATCGAGCAATCCGGCGCCTACGCCCTGCCCGGCAAATTCTGGCGCCGTATACAGGCCCTCCAGCATGTCGCCGCGAATGGCCCCCCATCCGACGACAACGCCGTCGAGCTCGGCAACCCATACTTCCAGCTCACGCAGCTTGCGCTCCATCCCGGAGGGCGTGAGCTGCGACGCCCACGTCTGCGCTTCGGCCTTCGGCATCGTTGGCGGCGCAAGCTCAAGGATCGATCGCCGCCGCACGTCGTATAGACGGCTCGCGTCCTTGCGCATCGCCCGACGGTAAACGGCGCCCATTGTCACCTGCCCCGAGTCAATCGACCCTGCCGAACCAGCGTAGCAATATCCGCTATTGAGAGCTGAGCGGACTTGGTGACTGCGGACGCCGACGCCTGAGAATGGCCCGAGACGGACCTCAGCGCGGTTGCCCCGAAATGCAATGCGACGCGACCAGCTCCCGCCGAAGCCGACCGCGTCGGTGTTACGGATCAGGTCTCGCCGCCGGCGAAGATATCCTTCTTGATGACCGCGTGAACGCCCCAATTTCCATCCACCACTTGGGTGATGCCGAAGTCGACGCCAATCGTAATCAAAGAGATCGCCTCATCCTCGGTCAGCTTCTTGGTTGTCATCAGAAATTTGCGCATCTTGCGGAACGCATCGCGCAAGGCAAGGTCAACCGACGATTTCGAGTAAATCTCCGACTGTGCCTTGTCCCCTAATTCGGTGAGATAATTGGCGAAGCTGAAGCCGTGCACCAGCCACTCGTCCTTGGTTTCCAGCATCGGGTAGTCCAGAGCTTCGAGAGCCGTACCGACGAGATCGTTCTTCTTGTGCAGGATGATCTGGAAGGTGCCGTTCAGCGAGCATTCGATTGCCGTACCGCACAGCTCGGAATCTCCCTGAGAAGCGTGCGAGTCGCCCACCGATAGCAGGCCACCTTCGACCGCAACCGGATAATACATCGTCGCGCCCTTGCCGATCCGCCAATTATCGATGTTGCCGCCGGTATAGCTCGGCGGAATCGAGTCGACGATATCGGCCTCCTTGGGCGCCAAGCCTATTACGCCGAAATGTGGGCGGATCGGAATGCGCACATTCTTCAGGATGCCGTGGTTCTCCTTGATCGTAGAGTGATCGACTGGAACGCCAGGGTAATCGATGGTTTTGTGAACGACGCCGGAGGGGTCCGTCTGTGGAGTCCATCGGAAATTATACACGGCTTTCGCCCAGTTGCGTTCGCCGGTGGCGTCGACTTCGTAGATCGTGACCACTTCGCGCGGCTTTGGCTCGGTGAGCAGGTCCTTGTAGTGAAAGCCCCACCATGCGGCCGCGTTGCTGCCGAAAGCCTTTCCGGGATATTGCGGATTGGCGCAAGGCCGGGGTGTGACGTCGATAATGCGCAACTCGATCACGTCACCCTCCTGGGCGCCGCGTACGTAGACCGGGCCGGTGCAGATGTGCACGCCAAGGCCCTCGCCGGCGCCACGCCCGAACAGCGAGGCATCCATCGGTCCTGCGCCGCGTCGGTTTACGCCCTTCTTCTCCTTGGTCCACAGGAACACGCTTTCGGCGCCGGGATCGCCCTTCACCATGCGCTCGGCGTCGTCGTTGGCATGGTGGGTTAACGCCTCGATGGTGATGAAGTCGCCGGAATCGATCTCGACCTGCGGTTTCAATTTCTTGCTGAAATAGCCCCAATGCACTGTGTCGGCATTCGCCGGCAAATGGTGATAGGACCGCTTGGCTGGTTGGTTCTTCTCGGCGGCAGCCGCCATCTGCGGCGTCACCAGAGAAATGCCGCCCGCGGTCATCGCCGCCGCGCCCCCGGCCGCGGCGAAGCTGGACCTCAAGAACGACCGGCGTTCCCGATCGAGCGTTTCCTTGAAGTTACGGTGATGCAATTCGAATTCCGGACAGTTCTTGTCGTCACCCGCGCACATCGGATCTCTCCTGGTTTGAACGTGCATTTTACGCGTACCTTCATCCCATCGCAGTTCATCGGAACAGTCAAACTTGTGCGTCATGTTCAGTTTGACTTCTGGTCGACGAAGGCCGCGTCGCCGCATAACGAAGCCGAGGGACAAATAGACGCTCGCCTATTGCTTAAGCATCATGTGCTCAAACTTTGAGAAACACGAACATTGCTTGAGCGCTAAGAGTGTCTACCGCGGCCATGCAATAAATTTTCAGCAACGGTGACTCTGAAGACCGCGAAAATGGCAGGTATTGAAGTTCTGACATCAATACTATTGCGCGCTGATAAGGTGGTCGGATGATGGGCGATGTCTGTCATTGGTATTTTGCGAACCTCACGCGATGTCCGGCCTGAGTCCGGAATGTGCACCAACGCAGACGTTGGCCGACCACTTTGAATTTGTGGGTACGTGCCCCAAGCCCAGCCTGAGCAGCGATTTGAATTTGAGACAGCTTCGTTGTCCGTCTGCGGATTCGCACAATCCATACTTTGTCGCGTTGCTGTTGAACCTTCGCGAAGTTCCCGTGACCCACACTAAGGGGCGTAGGGACCACAGTAGTAGTAGTAGGAGGTCCTCGTGACGAGACATCGAACGATTACTGGGTTCGTGGCTGTCGCTCTGCTCGCCGTTGCCGCAACCGCCGCCAACATCAGATCGCATTCGCCTTCGACAGACGGCATTGTCGTCTCCGCCGGCACCACTGCATTGAAAGGCGTCACGGTTGACGCAAACGAGTTCCCGACCGCGAGTTTTGACGACCGCTGGTCTGCGATATCAGCGTCGAAAACGGACACGCCTGAGCAATAGGCTCGACGTTCGCCAGGTAACGCCGCGATCGGACTACCTGGCGAAAATTGTAATGAACCCTTGGTAGTTGGGCGACGCTTTCGCGTGACGGGGCGCGGATGCTGCTGCGCGCACGACAAGATGATTACGGAGGTACATTCACACCACATTGGCAGTCGTTCGGAAATTCAACTTTTCGAAGGAGGCAACGATGAACGTACTGAAAGCTGCAATCGTCGGCCTGGCTCTCATTTCAGCCAATACACCGGTCCGCGCCGACGTCATCGCCGACTGGAACAACACCGCAATGGATGTGATGAAGGCGGTCAACGTGGCCGGTAACCCGTGGACGCGCAGCATGGCCCTGGTGAACGTGTCCATGTCTGACGCGGTCAACTCGGTGCAGAGCCGATATTCGCGTTACATACCGGAGCTTCCAACTGATCCGAAGGCCTCGGCCGAGGCCGCGGCCGCGGCGGCTGCCCGCGAAATTCTCATGCGCCAGTATCCTGGCCAGAAGGAGCGGATTGATGCAGCCTTCGCAGAGACGATGAAATCCGTTCCGGACAACCCCGCACGGGCTGCGGGTATTGATTTAGGCGTAAAAGTTGCGGACGCCGTTTTCACGGAACGGCAGAGCGACGCGACCAACACGCCCGACACATACCGCCCGCTTACCACGCCTGGCGTATGGGTGCCGACCACGCCGCCGCTGTTCCCTCAATACGCGATGGCCAAGCCGTGGGGCATGGACAGCGCGAGCCAGTTCCGCCCGGCGCCGCCCCCGGCCCTCAACAGCGCTCTTTACGCGCGCGACTACAACGAAACCAAGGAAATGGGCGGAGTGAAAAGCACGAAGCGGACCGACGCGCAGTCCGACGTCGTGCGCTTCTGGACACAGGCCAACCTTGGGCCCGCATGGTTCCAGGCGGCCAGGCAGGCTTCCGCTCGTCATAACCTCCCTGTGGCAGAAAGCGCCCGCGTGTTTGCACTGATGTCCATGGCTCTCGCCAATTGCTTCATCGTCGATTGGGACGCCAAATTTCAATACAATTTCTGGCGCCCGATCACCGCGATCCGTAACGGCGACCAGGACGGCAACGATGCGACTGAACGCGACGCAGGCTGGCAGCCTCTGAACACAACGCCGATGCATCCGGAATACCCGTCACAGGCGGGGATCAACGCGGGTGCGGCGCGAGGCGTTCTGGAAGCTGTTTTCGGCAGCGGGACGGAAGACTTCGTCGCGACCGATACTTCCGACGCGCGCCTTTCACGCAAATTCACCAGCTTTGCGCAGATGGCTCAGGAGCACGAAGAGGTGCGCATCTGGGGCGGCATTCATTTCCGCAATTCGCTGGAGGTCGGAGATGCGATGGGTCGCAAGGTCGCCAACCATCTCGTGGCAAATTACATGAAGCCGGCGCCGTAGGCCCATGTTCGGCGCCATCTCAAGGCGCCTGGTAACCGGCGGCGCGCTGCTGCTCGCCGCCTTCCTGGGCGCGGACGCCGCTGACATCGACGACGATCTGCCCGACCTTGCTGACAAGATCGCGCAGATGGCTTCCGAGGTCGCACTCGAGTTGCAGCAGGTCTGTCCGCCTGCTTCACCCTCGGACCAGGCAGCCTTCGACCGATGCCGGCGCAGCCTGTTCGGCGATTCCGCGCTGCGGCGCAGCCTCGCGCCGAGGCTCCTGTGGGGGCGCCGGAATCAGGACGCCGGGGCAGCGCTCAGTGACACCAATCTCACGCAGTTTGCGCCCGATGTGATTACCGGCCTCTACCTCTCGCTGTTCATGTACAGCGGCGAGTACAGCACCGAGTACGTCGAGCGCGAGCGATTGTACCTGATCCGTCTGCGGGCAGGATTCCGCAACCTGTTGCCGCCCGGGCAGTTTCCATATCCGTTCTGGCACCTGGAGGCGAAGTGGGGTGTTTATCAGGCCGCGAATTCGGTTCTGCTCTGGGTCAATCCAAAGACCGCGAAGATCATCATCGGGCAATTTACCGAGCGGGGCAGCGACAGCCCTGTCGTCTCCACGCACCCGATATGGCCGAAGTTCGATGGCAAATGGATGTGGATGGACAAGGAGGGACGCATCCAGCCGCGCGTAACGCTCTTCGACGGCTTGTTCCGGCAAGACAATCCCTATCTGGCAGAGCTCGACTCCACCTACAGGACGATGGCGCTGCGGATGCGCGACGCGCAATGCGATAACTGTCACGTGCCGAACAACCCCATGCCGATGCGCCGGCTGGTACTGCTGCACACACCGGCCCACGCAGCAGGCGAGATTGCCCGGTTGATGACGGCAGTGCGTGCGGACAGGATGCCGCTCGACGATGCAGGCAACGAACAGCCGCTCGAGCCCGCGCTCAAACGTGCGCTGCTCGAAGGCGGCGCAGCTTTCGAAGAGATGGTGAAGGCTGCAAAAGATTGGGAAGCGGCACACCGGGATTGAGTGGTACGGGCGCCATGGTTCATCGCCCGATCCGACAACAAGAGGCAAGCGCGGCTCAATATCATTGAGCACCTGCTCTCAAATATCCCCCTACAAGAAAGTCCCCCGAGGGGATGTAACGTTGCTCGCAGCAAGCCGCTTCGCGATTCTCTGCGAATCGTTCCCGAGGCAGACTTATGAACGCGCGTCCCGACGACGAAAAAAAGAGTTCGTGCTACGGAGTGTTAGGATAGAGAATCCGAGCGGATACCTTCACCAAAGTTTGCCCGGCGTGCAACGCGGCCAGCGGTCCTGGTTGAAGGCACTTAACTGACATGCCGGCCACGCGGGCGAATGTCTGCTCTTGGAGCAAGTACGGACGTCAAGCTTGTATCGCTCCCGGCTAATTTTGGAACGCGGTTAGGAGACCGCTTTCTGAAATCGCCGGCCCCGTGTGTCCTGTTCTCGACGCTATTTCCTTTGCCACTGCATGAACTTTTCAAGCAGAGCCTGGGGTTTTTCGGGCGCTTCTTTTGCCGTTCGAGCTAAGGCGGGCTCGGAAGCAGCCGGGTCTTCGCCTCCTTGCATCCTTTGAAACTGCTTGAATCCTTGAAGCAGTGCCTGGGAGTCTTCGGACGTAGCCTGGGCCGGCGTAGCCGATGCAGGAGTCGAAATGGAAACGGCGAGTTCCGTGGGATCACTTTTTGACCTTGGAAACACGTTAAACAAAACCAGCGCCAAGATCACCGTGGCGCCGATCGCTACGGCAATTGCGCCCGCAGTGGCGAGCAGTCCGCGTGGTGAACGGCGTTCGTAAACGAACTGGGACTCCAACGGACGGGCAAATTTGGCGAAGGCTTCCTCGCGCATCTCATCAAAACGCGACAAAGGAGGATCGGGAGGCAAATGGCCTGAGCTGGTCTTCGGTGTCGCGGTAGATCGCGGGTCCGCGACGCTGCGCGCCGAGCGCGGTGCGTAGTACAGCGGATCTTCCGGATTATCGGGGTTGGGATGGTCGTTCGCGCCGACGAAACGCATTTGCGCTACTCCTCACAATATCAAACCATCGCATCGGAATATTTTGCCACTCAAGGCTTCAGCAAATGCTTCCCAGCACGGTGGCTTCCGAGCACAGTCCCACGGTCGCACATGAAATGCCACAGGCATTCGCGCCCTGCGGCCAGCGGGGTAAAACTTCGATCCGCCGACCCCCGGCTTCAGGAGACTGATCCAAACCGGGATGCGTGTGGAGTCAGATGTTCTGTTCCGCCCAAAAAACAATGAAGCTGTTGCCGTCCTGCGACAATCTAGGCGGAACTTGTGGGGTTCACGCCCCCCAATCGTGACCTGCGGTCCCACTTCCACCCCCCGCTGAGCTGCTCCATCCGCACCTGCTCGGCCGGTCGATCCGCGGCGTCGGCGCGGTCTCGATGGTGAGCAAGACGACGCCGGGAATGCGCAAATGCCTTCGAAAAACGAGCGTGTTGAACTCGAAATGAAGATCATCTGGTACCGCCAGTTGGGGGTGGACCGGACCGCGGACGAGGAGTTTCCAAGGCGCATCGGGAACCGACGAGTAAGGCCGCCTCAGTTGCCTCCGGCCGTTGAACCTTATTGCGCCTCCGCAGACAGATAATTGCCGGGGGATTTCACTGTCCGGATTTAGCACAGCGCCACCAAGCATTATTCGGCTTGGGGGCGCTGTTTGCATGAGTGGCCACGTCCTGGCTTCTCTGCCCAAGAAAAACGTGGATGGCGGGACCCGTCCACGCCAAGGCTTCGCCGGGCAGGCAAGCCCGGCCATGACGGAAAATGACTTATTTTCAAGACGTTAGGAAAGGCCTGAAAATGCTGGCCGCTTTTTTCGGTCAGACTCATTTTGGACAAGGGTTCGGAGCGTTGATGTTTCTTAAGTTGGCAACCGAGAATAAAGGGAATCTACTGGTCCCATCACCGCCCCGTCTTCGGCTTCCATCGGTGACTGAGAGTGTTGTGCTCCCGCCCGTTTCGGAGCGCCACCATGTCTCGCATCCAACACAACCAACCCGAAGCGCCGTTACAAGACCGTCTGATGCTGGACGCCGTGCGCCTCAAGGACGAGGCGAACGAACTCCCGCCGGGTCCGTTGCGCGACGCCAGGATCAGAAAAGCTCGCCAGGCTGTAACCGCTTCCCATGTGAATGAGTGGCTTTCGTCTCCCGGGCTGCAAGCGCCGCAGTAAGGCCGCCTCAGTTGGCGGCCTCTTTCATTTGAAGCCAACGTTGGGGCGGACATGAGGTGGCGGAAATTTCCCGGAGTTCCAGGTGAACGTGGCTGATGCAGGCGATCATTGCGTCGTGGCGCGCAGCGAGACAGACCTCGCCTGCCGCATCCAGATGCCTGAGGTCTTGTTCGCATGACCGCCCTCTGGTGGCAGACGGGTGTGATCTACCAGATCTACCCGCGCTCCTTTCAAGATACCAACGCCGACGGCATCGGCGACCTCAAGGGGATCGAGCGGCGGCTCGACTATCTCGCCAGCCTTGGCGTCGACGCGATCTGGATCTCACCCATCTACCCCTCGCCGATGGCTGATTTCGGCTATGACGTCGCCGATTATTGCGACGTCGATTCGCGCTTCGGCGTGCTCGCCGATTTTGACAGTCTGCTTGCACAAGCCCATGCGCGCGGGCTCAAGATTCTGCTCGACTTCGTGCCCAACCACACATCCGACCGGCATCCCTGGTTCGTCGAGAGCCGCGCCTCGCGCGACAATCCGAAACGGGACTGGTACATCTGGCGCGATCCCGCGCCGGATGGCGGGCCGCCGAACAACTGGATCAGCGATTTCGGCGGCTCGGCATGGGCGTGGGACCAGGCCACCAGCCAATATTACTACCACGCCTTCCTGAAGGAGCAGCCGGACCTCAACTGGCGTCATCCGGCCGTGCAGGCGGCGATGTACGACGTGATGCGCTTCTGGTTCGACCGCGGCGTGGACGGCTTCCGCATCGACGTGCTGTGGCACCTGGTCAAGGCGGCAGACTTCCCGGACAATCCGCCCAACCCTGCCTATCAGCCGGCGATGGGCGATATGCACCGCGTGCTCCAGCTCCATTCGACCGACCAGCCCGAGGTGCACGAGATCGCCGCCGAGATGCGCGCCATCGCCGATCGTTATGGCGCCAGTGGACGGGGCGAACGCGTGCTGATCGGCGAGATCTACCTGCCGGTCGATCGGCTGCTGGACTATTACGGCCGGGAACGGGCCGAGGTGCACCTGCCCTTCAACTTCCAGCTCATCGATGCACCGTGGGAGGCGCGCTCGCTGGCGACGCTGATCGCCAGCTATGAGGCGGCGCTTCCGCCAGGCGCCTGGCCGAATTGGGTGCTCGGCAACCATGACCGGCCACGCGTCGCAGCCAAGCGTGGCCAGGCCCAGGCCCGCGTCGCAGCGATGCTGCTGCTGACGCTCCGCGGCACGCCCACCCTCTATTACGGAGACGAGTTGGGCTTGAGCGATGTCGCGATCCCGCCTGCCCAGGTTCAGGATCCGCGCGGGCTGCGCGAGCCCGCCCTCGCCTTGGGCCGCGATCCGGTCCGCACGCCGATGCCGTGGGACGGAAGCGAGAATGCCGGCTTCACCACGGCGAGACCGTGGCTGCCGCTCAATGCCGACTGGCCTGTTCGCAACGTTGCGCGGATGGCGCAGGAGCCTCATTCAATCCTGGCGCTTTATCGCCGATTACTGGCCGCCAGGCGCGCCCATCCGGCGTTGGCGATCGGCGACTTTGCGCTGCTGGACGCGGAGGGCGATGTACTCGCCTATGAGCGTCGGCACGGCGCCGAGCGATTGATCGTGGCACTCAATCTCGGCGAACATTCGCATCGCCTGGAGCTACCGGGCTGGGCGAACGGTTGCCGGGTACTCTTGTCCACTGTCGCCGACACCGCGCTGGCCGGAGACGGCGCCGTGCTGCTACGGGCGGACGAGGGCCTGATCCTGACGGTCCGACTAACGAACAGCAACGAAGGACAATCGCGTGCGTATTGCCATGCTGGCTCCGATCTCCTGGCGCACGCCGCCGCGCCATTATGGTCCATGGGAGCTGGTGACGAGCCTGCTGACCGAGGCGCTGGTGGCGCGCGGCATCGACGTCACCTTGTTCGCCACCAAGGATAGCCGGACGGCCGGCAAACTGGCCGGTGTTTGCCCGGCGCCCTATTCCGAGGACCCGACGATCGACGCCAAGGTATGGGAGATGCTCCACGTCGCCCATGTATTCGAGCGCGCGAGTGAGTTCGACCTCATTCATAACCAGGCCGACTTCGTGCCGCTCGCATTCTCGCGGTTGGTGGAGACACCGGTGGTGACGACGATCCACGGCTTCTCCTCGGAACGCATCCTGCCCGCCTTCAAGGCCTACGAGGATCGCGTCCATTATGTCGCGATCAGCGATGCCGATCGCCATCCGGACCTGCGCTATGCAGCAACAATCCACCACGGTATTCGGCTGGAGGATTTTCCCTTCGACCCGCACGGCAGCGAAGACCTGCTGTTCTTCGGCCGCATCCACCCGGACAAGGGGGCGGCCGAGGCGATTGCGGCGGCGGGTCGCGCGGGTCGGCGGCTGATCATGGCCGGTATCGTCCAGGATCAGGAGTATCATAACGCGCAGGTCGTGCCCGCGCTGGACGAGCGTTCCGTGGTCTATCGCGGCCCGGTGGGCGGCGCGGCCCGCACCAACGCCCTGGGCTCCGCGCGCGCCCTGCTCCACCTTATCAATTTCGACGAGCCGTTCGGACTATCGGTCGTGGAGGCGCTCGCCTGCGGTACGCCGGTGATCGCCTGCAACCGCGGATCGATGCCCGAGCTGATCGACGATGGCGTGACCGGCTTCCTGGTCAACAACGTCGATGAAGCCGTAAACGCGATCAGCCGTATCGGCGAAATTGATCGCGCGGCATGCCGGGCGGCGGTGTCCGCGCGTTTTACGGTAGACCGGATGGCCGATCGATATCTGGAGCTGTATCGATCGCTCCTTGGCTGAGGACCTGCTTTATGAGGGCTTTTGAGTCCGCTCATCGACCCAACGCGGACAACGCCGGTGTTTTTGCGGTATAGTTCAGCATTCAGGCATCCCAACCGAATGTCGAGGACATGCCATGGTGTCGCAAACGATCGGCGGGCTGGACTCCAAAGCGCGCTCAGCGTCGGACCCAATCGAAGCCACACCGTTGGTGCGTACGTTCCACCAGATCCTCCTCTGGCCGCTTCAACTGATGCCGCTGAAGGAAGGTTCGCAAATCCATCATCACTGGGAGCTCCTCGAGAAGGATCCTGGCCGGGTCTGGAAGGAAGTGGACGATGAATTCTGCGCCGATCCCGAGGCCTTCCGAGAGCGGCATTATCGCGAGTTCGTGACTTTCCTGCCCTACGTGCAGCGCCTTATCTACGGCGAAGGCGCCAAGCGCCGATCAATGGCCGCTTACGGCAAATCCGCGATCAAGGTTTATCGCCGGACGGACGTGGCAGCGGCGCGGATCCTCTTCCCCGGGCGGAACGCGCCGGTCGTCTTCGACGTCCGGCATGTCGATCTTTACTTTTTCTATGACGTCGACCTTGTCATTCTTGCTGTCGAAGTGTCCGGCGCCAACGTGCCGCTCGACGTGGTGCAGGACTCCCTGCATCGGTTCGGCCGCGCCTATCCTGCGGGCTGGACCGCAGAGGGAGATGGCATCAACTGCCCCCGCAAAGTGGAATGGCTGGCGGCAGACGGGCGCGTGCTCGCGGTGTCGGACTACGAGGACAGAAAGCAGTATCTGGCATCGGTGTGTCGCGAGCGGGCGCCGCCGCTCGCCGCGCACTGGCAATACCTGCTCAACCCCATGGCGGCCTATCACAGCGATCAGGCGGGAACGCTGCGGTTCCGCCAACTCGAATATTATCGCATGCCGTTGATGGCATATCTCGCCGTCGAACATCCGGAGCAGCTGACGCGGGGAGACTTCGCCCGGCTTGCCTATGCGACCGCGCCCGGCGACCGGCATGCGCTGCCTTTCTCCGAGGAATATCTGGCGCGCTTTGAAGAAAACCATTGCTACGACAGATACTATGACGAGGCCCGATCCGGTAGCGGACTGAGCACACGCGTGATGTGTTGCGATCACGCTTTCCTCTTCGTCGGCGACGCTGCCAGGTCCGTATTCACGGATGCGGAGCGCGGTCTTCTCGGCCAGTTCCGTCATCAGTTTTTTCTGCTGGCGCTCATCGCGCACATGCACAAGGGCGCCTTGCTGATGATGTCCGACCGCCTGGTGCAGGCGGTGACGCGTCTCAACATCGACCAGCAGGAAACCGTGCGGCGATTCCGCGTCGAGATCAGGAGCCTGCTTGAAATATTCCTTCGCTTCACGCACCGCTACTGGTTTCACGACGTATCGGATCACGTGCAGACGCGCGACATGTTCCATGGGCTGGTCAAACAGCTCGGCACGGATCGCCTGTACGTCGAGATTCGGGAAGAGCTGAAGGATATGGGCGCCTATCTCGACAGCGATCTGCTGCGTCGCCAATCCTATATTTTCCTCAGGCTTACCGTCGTGACCATGATTGGCCTGATCGGCACCACCACCACTGGCTTCCTCGGCATGAGCAGCCTGATCGCCGCAACCGATCACCATCTCGGGATGAAGGCGTTTTACATTGTCGTGACGGCAACCTTCTTTGCGTTGCTCACGCTCTATACGTTGGCAAAGTCGCAACGAATTGCGGGTTTCCTCGATGCGCTGACCAATGAGCGACTGCCGCTGCGAACGAAGGTCGGAGCGCTGCTCGATATCTGGCGCAAGAAGCAGTGACTGTTGCCAGGTTCGCCACACCACGCGTGCGCGTCACCGGTCCTTCTTCTCGTGCAGCACCTTGTCGTGCGACCTGGGCACTGATGGTTCTGGGATTTGCGGGCGTCGGATTCATGGCCTATCGCCGCAAGTCGAAGCCATCATTGATGGCTGCATGATCATCGCGCTTGAATTGAACAGCCGCCTTCGGGCGGCTTTTTCTTCGGTGCCTTTCTGCTCTTCCTTTTCAAACACCGCGCCATGTCCGGCCTGAGTCCGTCATGCGCTTCAAGGCGGACATCAGCTGACGACCTGCCAGCCGAGGTCGCGGCGGAATGCGGTATCGAATGCTCGCGGATCGGGTGATGCGCGGCTCAACGGGCTTGCTCAGGCACTACCGCCGGCGCTCCGTGGCCGGAGTGACTGGGATTTCAGATCAAGGTTGCCACTGCCGGCTGGCGCTCCACAAAAAAACAACAATCCGGTCAACTAATGGGCGTGCATCGAGGGGACGTGTCATGGTGCACCGCACCGACATCACCGGACGCAGCGTGGGGCAAGCAAGTCTTGGCCACGGCGTACGCCGCTCTGCCGGAATGGCGCCCTCCTCGGAAACAACTTCTCACTCAGCCGACAAGAAGTGCTGCCGTCTCCTCACGACGGCCGTGCCGCCGCTCCATGCCATCTACCTCGAACTCCTGACCCTATGAGGCTTTGACGCCAGAGCATCCTGCAAGGGTCGCGACGAAAATTCGGCCCAACAAACAAACTACAACGGGAGGATACAGATGACTTTCCAGGAACGATATCTCGTCGGCTGCGCCGCGCTGGCGGTGGCTGCCCTGGTCACTGTCTCGCCGACGCGCGCTCAGGACGCCGCGGCGTTGAATGCCGAGGCGGCCCAGAACGACTGGCCGACCTATCACGGCACCTACAAGTCCTACCATTACAGCGGCCTCGACCAGATCAATGCCGGCAACGTCAAGAATCTCGAAGTCGCGTGGATGCATTTTCCGGAGCGCGCCACCCGCGGCATTCAGTCAACGCCGCTGGCCGTTGACGGCGTGCTGTACTATTCGGGCTCCTACAGCCGGGTCTACGCGCTGGACGGCGCGACCGGCAAGACAATCTGGGCCTACGCGCCGGAGCTCGACGAGGAACTGGTCGCCAAGCAGACGCACTCACCCTACAACCGCGGTATCGCCATCGGACACGGCAATCTCTATGTCGGCACGGTCGATGGGCGCCTGATCGCGCTCGATCTGAAGACCGGCAAGCAGGTGTGGGACACCAAGCTGCTGGATTCCAAGAAGGTGACGGTCGGCTTCACCGGCGCGCCGCTGGTGGTCAAGGACAAGGTGATCATTGGCGCCCAGGGCGGTGAATGGACCGGTCGCGGACCGATCTTCGGCGTCGACGGCAAGACCGGACAGAAGAAATGGGAATTCTTCACGGTCGCCGGTACCGAAGAGGCCATGGCGACCTGGGGTGGCGACTCCTGGCGGACCGGCGGCGGCGGCGGCTGGATGCCCGGAACCTATGACCCGGAAACCAATTCGGTGTGGTGGGGCACCGCCAACCCGGCGCCGCTCTACGACTGGTCGGGCGCGGACTGGAAGAAGAGCGGACCGCGGCCGGGCACCAATCTCTACACGACATCGGTCATCGCGCTCGATCCCGATACCGGCAAGCTCAAATTCCACCATCAGGAGCTGCCGCACGATGCCTGGGACTTCAACTCCTCCGTGGGCGAGTTCGTCATGCTCGACCGTGGCGGCAAGAAGCTCGTGGTGCACGCCAACAAGAGCGGATACGTCTTCGTCTATGATCGTTCCAACGCCAAGGTCGAGAACGTCTGGCCGCTGGTAAAGAACATCAACTTCGTCAAGAGCATCGATCCGAAGACCGGCGAACTGATCGGTCGCCGCGACCTCGTGGAAGGCAAGGTGGACCCGCCATTGTGCCCGGCCATTCCCGGCGGCATCAGCTGGAACTCCGGCGCCTACAGCCCCAAGAACGGGCTGTTCTACCGGATCGGGCAGGAGTGGTGCATGGAGTTGACCGTCGAGAAGACCACACCGATCCTGGAGCCGATGGCCCAGCTCAACATCGGCGCCACGTTCAAGATTGTGGCGCCTCCGGATGGACCGGCCCGTGGTCATCTCAGCGCCCGCGATCCGGTCACCGGCGCCAAGAAGTGGGAGGTCAACTACAAGCAGCCGCCGCTCGCCAGCGTTCTCGCCACCGCGGGCAATCTGGTATTCGTGCCGGACGCCGAAGGCGTCGTGCACGCCTACAATGCGGACACCGGCGAAGAGCTCTGGTCGCGCAACAACGGCATGGGGCATAATGCCGGCATCATCAGCTACATGGCCGGCGGCAAGCAGTACGTCGCCGTACCGGCGGGCTGGGGCAGCCTGGTGGCCGACGAATATGTCGCGCTCTATGGCGAGCCCTTCAAGAGCATGCCGAAGAATACCGGTGCCCTGGTTGTCTTCGCGCTCAGGCAATGACGATGGCGTGGGCGGCAGGGATCGATCTCCTTGCCGCCCTTGCGGTCAAGACGTTGCCGCCTTTGCGGTCAAGACGTTGCCGCCCTTGCCGGTCAATACGTCGCGGTGAATACGGATGCCGGAATGCGAATACCGTTTGTGATTGTTGCTTCCCTGGCCATCATCTGGCCAGGGCTGTCGACCCCCTCGTTTGCCCAACAGTCCACCCCAGCGGGCGCTGCAAATCCGCTGCCGCAAGCCGAAGCCTCGCCGGACGACATTGAAGGCGGGAAAATGTTCGCAACCACCTGCGGCTTTTGCCACCAGGAGGGCGGCCGTCATGCGGGCAGAGGTCCGAAGCTCTCGAAGTCCGAGCGCAGCGACGAATACATCGTCGAGCGTATCAAGAAGGGCAAGGTCGGCGCCATGCCCGCCTATGGTTCGGTGTTCAGCGACGGCCAGATCATCGCGATATTGGCCTACATTCGAGGGCTCGATGACTAGAGCGCGGTACGCGGCAAGCCTCTCGCTGCTGATGCTCTGGAACGCATCGGCGGATGCCCGCTCGCTGGAAACCATCCTCGAGCGCGGCGCGTTGACGCTCTGCGCCAGCCCTAACGCGCTGCCCTTTGCAAGCAAGAGCGGACCGGTTCCCGGATTCCAGATCGAACTCGGCCAGAAAATTGCCGAGCAGCTCGGTGTCAAGCTGACGCGCGAATGGGTGATCAGTGCGATCCAGTATCGCCGCGCCGATTGCGACCTCGTGCTCGACGTCATCGCCCGCAAGGATACGCCGCCCGCGGGCGGGGTGCGGGTTTCGCGCCCCTACCATCGCAGCGGCGTCGTGCTCGCGGTGCGGGGCGACTCGCCCGCCTCGTCGCTGGCCGGTCTCGGCTCCGATCAGCGCGTCGGGGTACCGGTCGGCTCGCTGGTCTCCATGACGCTCGCCAAGGGCGGCACCGCCACGTCTCCGTTCGCATTCGAGGACGATATTGTTGCGGCGTTGGCCAATCGCGAGATCGAGGCCGCCGCCGTCACGCCGATGACGGTCGGCTGGTTCAATCTGCAGCATGCCGACAAGCCGTTGCGCCTGATTCCGGCGTTCGACAGCGATCAGGATTTGAACTGGAATATTGCGGCCGGGCTACTTCGCCCCGACGACAAGCTGCAAGCGCGTGTCGATGCGGCGATCGAGGCCCTGTTGGCCGATGGCACCATCGCGCGGATCTATGCGCGCTACGGCATCGAGCTGCGAGCGCCGCGGTGAGGCTATATTCATCAGGGCAACATACTTGCGCGGGATGATTTCCGATCACGGCGCATTGGCAATCGCGTAACGCGGGTGGTCCGGTGCCGCAGACATCCAAAGGGAGAGTCCAATGCCCTTTGATCTTCTCCAGAGGAAGCGAACCCATTTCGTGCTCTGGCGCCCGGGCAGCGTGAACCCGGCACCCGCCCTTGTCGTCGGCACGTTCCTCGAAGGAAACCCACCGAGCTTTCAGCAGCTGAACAAGTTCGATTTGGCCGTTTCACCGGTCTCGACCGACCTCTGGGAAGTAGCGGCCGCAACCTGCGGGCTGGCGAACAACCGCGTCTATCACTATTGGTTCGAAGTCACCAACGTGAACCCGAAGACGCCGGTGTGGGCGCGGATCCTGTGCACGGACCCGACCGCCTGGACGGTGGATTGGCGGCTGCGCGCACCGGCGCTGCCGCTCCCGTTCACCGACGACGACCGCGGGCCGGCGGCTGTCGTGAAGTGGCGAGACAACGAACTGGTGCCCTGCGATCCCGCCGGCGGCGAACCGGACTGGCAGAACGATCCACTTCTCGACGGGCTCCCCGGCAACAACCGTCTCGTCATCTACGAGCTGCCAACGCGGTGGAGCCGGATTGAGTCAGAGGGCACCGTCAGCATCGCCGGCGGGACTTTCCGTGACGTACTTGCGCTCGTAGAGCGGGCTGCAGCACCGACCAATTTCGCGGGCGTAGCTGCGCTCGCCCCCGGCGAGGCACATCTCGAAGACCTCGGCGTCAACGCGCTCGAGCTGTTACCTCCGGCCGACAGCTTCGTCAACCGCGAGTGGGGCTACGCAACAAGCAACTATTTCGCCGCCGATTTTGATCTGGGATTTCCGAGAGGCCATGCCTCGCCGACGGCGTCCGCCGATCTTGCGGCGCTTGTGACCGCGTGCCATCGGCACCGCCTTCGGTTCTTCACCGACGTCGTGATGGCCTTCGCAACACGGTACGCTTATCGGTACATCAATTTTCTCGACTTCCACGTCCACCGTGGCACTGATGACCCGGAGGAAGACGCCCGGGATGACTTTGGCGGTGACCTCTTCAAGTACAATTTCATGACCGCCGCCTACGATCCGATCGCCGGCGGAACCGCGCGCCTCGTGCCGGCGCGGCGCCTTATGCTGACCTGCCTTGCGCGCTGGATGCTCGACTTTCGGATCGATGGTATTCGAATAGACAGCGTGCCCAACATCATGAACTGGGACTTCGTGCAAGAGTACAAGGACCTTGCCCGAACCATATGGCGCTCGCGGTGGCTGGCGCAGGACCTGCCTGCACCTGATGCCGACGAACGCTTCCTCGTCGTCGGGGAGGATCTGGCGGTGCCGATTGATCTTCTACGCCAGAACCGTCTCGACGGCCTGTGGAACGAAGAGTTCAAGCGGATGGTTCGGTATGCCATCATGGGACAAAATGATGAGAAGGAGCCGAGTTTCGAGTGGACGGTGCGCAAACTGATCGACTGTCGTCTGCTTGGCTTTGCCGACGGGTCTCAAGCGATCAACTACGTGACCTCGCACGATGTCGAGGGCGTCAGGAACGAGCGTCTGTACAATCTTCTCAACAACAATGGTGTTTGGAACACGGAGCGGCGAATCAAGCTCGCCTTCGTCTGTCTGATGACGGCAGTTGGCATCCCCATGATTTTCGCCGGAGAAGAGTTCGCCGACCAGCATGACCTCGCGATCGTCCATCCGCAAAAGCAGATCGATCCAGTGAACTTCGATCGTCTGCAGGACCCCTGGCGCCGGCGCGTATTCGAATATTGCGCCCGCCTCGTCCGTTTTCGCACGAGGTCTGATGCACTTGCCGTCAACGACACGACGTTCATCCACATCGATTTCGAGGAGGGCAAACGCGTGCTCGTCTGGCGGCGGGGCCGACCGGGCATCGACCGCCCCGTGGTCGTCGTCGCCAACTTTTCGGATTTTGAAACCGCGCTGCCGTTCGCCCCCGCTTCCGAATACCGCGTGCCGAACTGGCCAGCAACCCCGACGGGCATGCACTGGCGCGAGATCACGCAGGATCGCGACGTGCCGTCGGAATGGGTCGGCCGGGAGCCGATCTTCCCGTGGGAGGCCAAGGTCTATGCCTTGACCTAAGTGTAGCCGCTGGCTGGTCTGTGGGCAGCAAGTGATCTACGCCGGCGAAGCTTGGTCGCTCCGCCGCCGCAGCCGTTGGGACTTACGCGGCGCGAACGTAGCCGTAGCGCAAGTTCGAAGGCTCCTTGGCCGCCAGCGCATACTCGTTCTTGAGCGAAGCGAGACGGTCCTCGGAAAAGGCCGGCATCCTGGTGTTGTCGGCCGCTTTCAGCCTGATTTTATAGAACTTAGTGGCGTTGCCGCCGAAGATCAGCTGCTTGGTGGCGCTATTGGCGTCGCCGAGCGGCGCAAACCCGTATTTCTTCTGCATATCCTCCGGGATTTCGAGGCGGCGCAGCGCCTCGATCTGCCACTGCGGTGAGCCGTACCAGACCGAGTCAGTACCCCACATCACGTGATCAACGCCCATGCCCTTGATCAACGTGCCGACCAGCGCGGCGCAGAACTTCGGATGCGCCACCGCCGAGTTGGCAAAGGACGTGCCGATCTCGGCATAGACATTGGTGACGCCGAACTTCTGCGGGATTTCCGCAAGATCCGTGGCCCACTGGATGCGGCCGGTCTGTTCGAACTCCGCCCACGCCTTGTCCGGCAGCTCGAGGAACGCTCGCAGCGCCGAGTGATAGATCACGAAATTCATCTGCGGCCAGTCCTTGGCCGCCTTTCCGATGTCCCACGCGGTTGCGTACTCCCACACGCCGGCGAACGACTTCTCGTAATCGGGCGGCAGCAGCCCCTTGTGGATGCACAGCGTGTTGATGCCAGCCTTCACCGCTTTTTCGTAAAATGGATACATCACCTGCTCGTCGTCGAGCCGCCATGGGAACTTGGAGGGGGCCAGCGGATCGCCGATCGTGTAGGACTTCCAGGAATCGGGCTTGTAAACCTCGATTGCCTTGTCGACCTCCTCCATCCAGCCGGGCTGCTTGGGGGTGATGACGCTGTGCGCCAGCAGGCGGCGCGAGCCCGCGAAGTCGTTGATGAGTTCACGCGCCTTGACGATCTGCTCGTTGGACAGAAGCCACCAGCTCGGATCGTCGAACGGCGCGCCGCTCAAGAGCGCCATGTTGGTGTCGCTGTCGTAGTAGATCTCTTTTACATAGTTCTGGAACTTGTAGCGGGCGAGCGAGGAGACGCCCTCCTCCTTCATCTTCGGGTTCCAGTGCTGGCTCGCAAAATCCGCCAGACCCAAGAGCTCCTTGTGATCGAAGTCGTCGCGCACGAAATGGGTCTGGACGTCGAAGATGAACTGACCGGCCAGGCCTTGCGCGCGCGCCAGCATCAATTCGGGCTCGCGGGCCTCTGCAGGCGCGACCTGGAAAACATTGCCGTAGATGTCGTTCATTGCGAGGAATGCCGCTGCCATGCCGCAGCTCGTGTGCAGGAACTGCCTGCGGCTCAAGCCGAGGTGCTCGCCGTTCACGTCGGCGAGCTCGTTAATCCGTGCCTCGACCTTCTTTTGCGTAGCGCTCTGCGGGGGCGGTAGATACTCGCCGTTGGAAACAATCTGGGTGGGAATAGGCGTTGGCGCCGATGCCGCCTCCGCGCCCGCGACAAGACGTTGCTCTCGCTCACTAAGCCAGGTGCTCATTGTTCTCCTCCCTTTGGTTGGGCCATCGACGGTGCCGGTCGCTGCGCGCATGAGGCTGCGCGTTTGGCCACTCCCGATTAGTCAGGGGACAAAACAGGCCTACCCTCCTGTTCAGCTACGCATGAGGCCATCACACTCGCCTCACGCTAGGCGCGTCTCTTCGTCAGTTCATACTGCGAGAGTACAGACACACTTGAACAAGCTACTTACGGTGGTGGCGCATCTTCGCCGAATTCAATGCTCAAACTTCCATTGGTGCAAGCGATGTTATCCGACAGTCACACTGTCCAAAGCGCCCTATTGGCAGGTTTGCCGGAGCGAGCGCAACGCGCCGCCGTGGTTGTCGAGCAAAGGCGTGATGTCGCCCGCTGGCACTTTCAGACATGGCACCATGTCAGGCTTGAGTCCGTCATGCGCTTCAAGGCGGACATCGGCTGACAATCGGAATGTATGGGTTCACGCCCCCAAGATCGTGACCAGCGTTCCCACTTCCACCACGCGGCCGGTTGACGATGCCAGTTTACGGACGCACAGCCGACTTCGTTTTCGGATGAGTTTAGGTCCGTTGCTGACCAAGTCGGTCGGCGTCACCTTTGGTTCTGGATTACCAATTTGTTCTCATTCGCGGCCGGGTACTGTTCGCATTCGCGCCCCGGTGTCCTGGTTTGATGTTTTAGGGTGTCCCAATTTCGCGGCTGGCGTGATAGCGTGCGGACGCAACCGAAGGAGGTTTGACGATGAGCGTGAAATCGCTGGTAGGGTTTTTGGGGATTGTTGCGGTCGTACTCGCCGCAACCAGCTTCAGCGTCAGCGCTGGTGACAATTCTGCGCGCGGCCGATCAAACGATGTCATCAAGTCCCGACCCGCCACGGCTTCGAACAACGCCGAGAAGTATCGGCCGAAGCGCGGGTGCTTTGCGACGGGCACTCGAGATACAGCCGGCAATCCTCAAATGGCTTGCTGATGAATGTGGAGGCCGCGTCAGTCGGTCCTCTCTTTGCCGACTAGACTAGATCGAGACCTGCGTTCCCACTTCCACCACGCGGCCGGTCGGAATCTGGAAATAATCCGTGGCGTCGTTGGCGGAGCGGCTGAGGCGGATGAACAGCAGGTCCTGCCAGCGCGGCATGCCGGAATGCGCGGCGGGCTTCAGCGCGCGGCGGGACAGGAAGAACGACGTCGACATGATGTCGAACTGCCAGCCGAGCTTGCGGGCGATCGCCAGCGTCTTCGGCACGTTGGGCGATTCCATGAAGCCGAACTTCAGCGTCACCCGCGAGAAGGTCTCGCTGAGCTGCTCCATCCTTACCCGCTCGGCCGGGTCGATCCGCGGCGTCGGCGCGGTTTCGATGGTGAGAATGACGTTCTTCTCGTGCAGCACCTTGTAGTGCTTCAGGCTGTGCATCAGCGCCGTCGGCGCGCTGTCGGGATCTGAGGTCAGGAACACCGCGGTGCCGGAGACACGCTGCGGCGGACGCTTTTCCAGCATCGCCACCAGCTCGGCCAGCGGGAATTCCAGCTTGCGCGATTTCTCGAACAGCAGCCGGCTGCCGCGGCGCCACGTGTACATCAACAGCATCACGACGCCGCCCAGCGCCAGCGGCACCCAGCCGCCCTCGAACACCTTCAACAGGTTGGCCGCAAGGAAGGTGATGTCGAGAAACAAAAACGGCGCGATCAGGGCTGCGGCCGCGAAGGGCGACCATTTCCAGACCCGCCAGATCACGACAAAGCCCATCATGGCCGTGACCACCATGGTCCCGGTCACGGAGATGCCGTAGGCCGAGGCCAGCGCGCTCGACGAGCGGAACAGGACCACCAGCAGGATCACCGCCAGCAACAGCAGCATGTTGATGCGGGGAATGTAGATCTGGCCGGAATGGGCTTCCGAGGTATGACGAATTTCGAACCGCGGCATCAGGCCGAGCTGGATCGCCTGGCGCGTCAGCGAATAGGCGCCGGTGATGACGGCCTGGCTCGCGATCACGGTCGCCGCCGTCGCCAGCGCCACCATCGGGATCAGCGCCCAGTCCGGGAACATCAGGAAGAACGGGTTCTCGATCGCCTTTGGATCGGCGATCAGCAGCGCGCCCTGCCCCAGATAGTTCACCGCCAGCGAGGGCAGCACCATGATGAGCCACGCGGTCTGGATCGGCCGCTTGCCGAAATGGCCGAGGTCGGCATAGAGCGCCTCCGCGCCGGTGACGGCGAGAAACACCGCGCCCAGCGTCACGAAGCCGATCATGCCGTGATGGAGCATGAAGGAAACGGCATAGAGCGGGTTGAGCGCCAGCAGCACCTCGGGGTGCTGCATGATCTGCGGCACGGCCGCGACCGCGATGACGGCGAACCAGACGCACATGACCGGTCCGAACAACGCGGCGACGCGCGCGGTGCCGCGGGATTGCACGGCAAACAGCGCCACCAGGATGATCACCGTCAGCGGCACGACGTAATGTTCGAAAGTTGCGGTGACGAGCTTGATGCCCTCGATCGCCGACAACACCGACAGCGCCGGCGTAATGACCGCGTCGCCGTAAAACAGCGCGCCGGAAATGATGCCGAGCAGCACGATCGCGCCCCCGCCCTTGCCCACCGCACGCTGCGCCAGCGCCATCAGCGCCAGCGTTCCGCCCTCGCCGTTATTGTCGGCGCGCAGCAGGATGACGACGTATTTCAGCGTCACCACCACGATCAGCGCCCACAGGATCAGCGAGAGCACGCCGAGCACGGCCTGCGGCGCGGCTTCGGCCGACGTCCCGCTGGCGGCAACCACCGCTTCGCGCAGCGCGTATAAGGGGCTGGTGCCGATGTCGCCATAGACCACGCCGATGCTGCCGAGCATCAGCGCCCTGAAGGTAGCGGTGGAATGCGCTTCGCCACGCCCAATGGCCGCGGGCGTTGCCGCCGCGGGGATCGCAAACTGGACTGACATGAGACGGGGCCTCGGTCGTTTGCCGCACTGCACAATGCAGGAGGGCAGCCCTATACTCCCGGTGCGCCCGCATCGGTTAGCCGGAATTCAGGCCTCCGGTATGCGCCACAAGCATGGGTCGCGGAACTGGCTTTGCGAAAAATATTCAATAATTATCAGATAGTTACCTGAGTTCCGACTTCCACCACCCGTCCCGTCGGGATCTGGAAATAGTCGGTGGCGTCGTTCGCCGACCGGCTCATCGCGATGAACAGATGGTCCTGCCATAGCGGCATGCCCGACTGCGCCGAGGGCTTGAGCGACCGCCGCGACACGAAGAACGACGTCGCCATGATGTCGAACTGCCAGCCGAGCTTGCGCGCGATCACCAGCGCCTTCGGCACGTTCGGCGATTCCATGAAGCCGAAGCGCAGCCGCACGGTGGAGAACTTCTCGCTGATGGCCTCCATCTTGACGCGCTCGGACAGATCGACGCGCGGCGTCTGGGCGGTTTCGATGGTCAGGATCACATTGTGCTCGTGCAGCACCTTGTTGTGCTTGAGATTGTGCATCAGCGCGGTCGGCACAAAGCTTGGGTCGGAGGTCAGAAACACCGCCGTGCCCTTGACGATGTGGGGCGGACGCTTTTCCAGGCTCTTGATCAGGTCCGCCAGCGGCACCTCGATGCGCCGCGTCTTCGCAGTCAGGATCGCGGCACCCCGCCGCCAGGTCCAGATCATCACCGCCACGGCAACGCCGAACAGCAGCGGCACCCAGGCGCCTTCGAGCAGCTTCAGGAGGTTGGCGGCAAAGAAGCTCATGTCGACGATCACGAGGGGCAGGATGACGGCCGCCGCCGTCGCCGCGCGCCAGTTCCACAATTTCCAGATGACGACAAAACCCATGATGCCGTCGACCACCATGGTCGTGGAGACGGCGATGCCATAGGCCGACGCGAGACCGCTCGAGGTGCGGAACAACAGCACCAGCAGCACGACCCCGACCAACAGCAGCCGGTTGACGCGCGGCAGGTAGATCTGGCCGGCATGCGTCTCCGAGGTGTAGCGCACCTCGAACCGCGGCAAGAGGCCGAGCTGCACCGCCTGACGGATCAACGAGAACGCGCCCGTGATCACCGCCTGGCTCGCGATGACCGTCGCCGCGGTCGCCAGCACGACCATCGGCAAGAGCAGGATTTCGGGAACCAGCCGGTAGAACGGATTTTCGATCGCCGCCGGATCGGACAACACCAGCGCGCCCTGCCCGAAATAATTGATCAACAGCGCCGGCATCACGAAATAGAACCAGCCGGTCTGGATCGGCTTGCGTCCGAAATGGCCGAGGTCGGCGTAGAGCGCCTCGCCGCCGGTCACGGCCAGAAACACCAGGCCCATCGTCACCAGCCCGATGGTGCCGTGGGAAAGCATGAACTGGATCGCATACCAGGGATTGATCGCCGCCATGACGGTGGGATCGTCCGAGATGTGAACGAGGCCCAGGGTAGCCAGCGTCGCGAACCAGACCACCATAACCGGCCCGAAAAGCGAGGCGACGCGCGCGGTGCCGCTGCTCTGCACCGAGAACAGAACGACCAGAATGAAGATCGTCAGCGGCACCACGTAGTGCTCGAACGCCGGCGTGACGAGCTTGAGACCTTCGACCGCCGACAGCACCGAAATCGCCGGCGTGATCATGGAATCGCCGATGAACATCGAGGCGCCGACGACGCCGAGCGCCAGCAACGGCAGGCTCCGCCGGCCCAACGCCCGCTGCCCCAGCGCCATCAGGGACAGCGTACCGCCCTCGCCGTTGTTGTCGGCGCGCAACAGCAGCAGCACATATTTGGCGGTCACGACGATGAACAGCGACCACAGGATCAGCGAGAGCACGCCAAGCACGATGGCGCGCGACACCGGCGCCCCATTCGCGGCGTGGGTGACGGCCTCGCGAAATGCGTACAGTGGCGAGGTGCCGATATCGCCGAAAACAACGCCAATACTTCCCAGCGTCAGGGCCCAAAAGCCAGAGGTGGCCTGCCCCTCGTGGGCTTCGGTAGATGTGACGCTGACAGTCATGATGGAGAGGAACGTTCTCGTCGTTGAATTGATCCGGGCGGCTATCGACGCTTCCGCGCCGCCTGTCAATCATCGGACAAGCATAACACCGCATGCGATGCGGAGCTCACGCAAAGCAGATCGAATCGATGGAGAGGTATTATGGTAGTCCCGTCGTCTTACGGCTTCAGGTTAGGCGGAAGCGGCGGATTTTCGCGCATCAATGTGATGGTGACGCGACGGTTTGCCGGCAATGTCGGATCGTCGGGAAATAATGGCTGGCTGTCGGCCCTGCCGCCGACGGCGAAGATGTGGGATGACGGCAGCCCCTCGCGTTCGAGGATCTGGCGCACGACGTTGGCGCGGTCCGCCGACAGATCGAACGCGCCATATTCACCGCGCGCCGGCACGAAGCCGGCCGAGGTGTGGCCGACAATGTTGACCCGCAGCGGTGTCGCCTTCAACGGCACGGCCAGTTTCTGGATCAGCCGGCGGGTGCGGTCGGTGGGAACCTTGGAGCCGTCGGCGAACATCGAGCGGCCATCCTGGTCGACGATTTCGAGATTGAGACCCTCTTTGGTTTCCTCGAACATGATGTGCTTGGACATTTCGGTCAGTTCCGGCATGTCCTGCAGCGCCTGGCGCAACGAGGCCGAAGCGAGCGCGAACTCGCGATCGACCTTCAGGCGGGCGCCGGATTCGCGCTGACGGTCCTTCTCGTCGGGCGTCGGGGTATTGGAGGAATCCTCGGGCGAAATATGCTCGACATTCTTCAGCTTCGGCCGCGTCGGCAGGCCGTCGGCTTCGACGATCCCCGAATATCGGGACTCGGTCTGCACGCCGAACGCATCGCGCATCGAACCCGCGACGATTTTCAGCTTGGCCGAATCCTGCGTGGAGAACGCGACCAGCATCACGAAAAATGCCAGCAAGAGCGCCATCAGATCGGCGAACGTCACGAACCAGCCGTGACCGCCATGTGCCTCTTCGCGCTTTTTCTTGGCCATATTCTCTATTTCCGCGACTGGACGCCGGTGCCGATCAAGCCGGAGCCAGTTCGCCTTCCTCGTGGCGATGCTTCTCGGGCAGATAGGCCAGCAGCATTTCACGCACGAGCGCCGGGCTCTTCGAATCCCGGATCATCAGGATGCCGTCGATAATCAGCGTGCGGTTGGTTTCCTCGTCCAGGAGCTTGCCGTGCAGCTTGTCGGCGATCGGCAGACAGATCAGGTTTGCCACCAGCGCACCGTAGAGCGTCGCCAGCAAGGCGACCGCCATGAAGGGGCCGAGTTTCGAAGGGTCCGACATGTTCGAGAACATCTGCACCATGCCGAGCAAGGTGCCGATCATGCCGAACGCCGGGGCGCAGTCGCCGATGGCGCGGTAGATCTTCGAACCCTCGTTCAGGTGCATCAGGAAGTTGTCGCGGTCGCGCTCCATGTTGTCGCGGATGAATTCGAGATCGTAGCCGTCGGCGACGTAACGGATGCCCTTGGCGAGAAACGGCTCGTCGGTCTCGACCTTTTCCAGTCCGACCGGGCCCTGCTTGCGTGCGATTTCCGCGATGCGCGCCAGTTCGTCGACCAGATCGCGCGCCGAAAGACGGCTCATCGTGAAGGCGAATTTTGCACCCAGCGGCATGCCGTGCAGGATCGCGCTGAGCGGAAACCGGATGAGGGTCGCGGCGAACGAACCGCCGAAGATGATGATGACGGCATGGATGTCGTAGAACATCCGAAAGTCACCGCCCATCAAGATCAGCGTCGACAAGACGATGCCGCCGACGACCAGGCCAATGAGCGTGGTGATATCCATTCTGAACTCCGACGCAT
>CAWBQP010000055.1:0-199509 GCA_963790735.1 uncultured Alphaproteobacteria bacterium
GAGCTGCGCGACAAGATGAGCGTCGACTATGGCGTCGCCTATGAGAACGTTCTCAACGCCGCCAATGCAAAGCTTACCCGACCATTGAAAGACGGCTTCCGCATGAGGGGCATCTCGCGTCGGCCAAGCTCGAGAAGCTGTACTTGCCTGCCGACGGCATCGTGATTGCGCTTCGCGCCAACGGCGAGCTGAAGATCCTGTACGGAATGTGAGCCCGCGCGGCTCACCAGTAGCCCGCTAGGTTGGTCCGCTCTTGTTTGAAGGTCTTGATACGATCAACTCGCCCCGTCTTTGAGAGATGGATGATGCTCGGGTGCCGGACTTCGCTTGGCGCAGGCGGACGGCGCTCTTCCAACAACGCTGGCCGCGGGCAACGCGCCAAGCTCCAAAAACCGCACAACCGAGGTACGCCCCGGACCGCTCGTAATGAGCGGTTATGGAACGAAGCCGGCAATCGCCCAACAGGCCTTATGGAAGAAGTGTGCCGACGACCAGTGTTTCTTCCCATTGCCAACCGCGCTCGCTGGAGCAACTCCGGATCGTCAGTAGGCGCTCGGCCCGAAGACTTCCGGGCCATTGAAGCGTGCAACAACGAAAAGTGCCAAGAACCTCGAAAGATCGGATTCCGGTCTTCTGGTACCACACCGAAGACCAGAAGAGCGAGACATGATCATGAAACTGGCCTGTCACTTTCGTTGGCGCTATCTGCTCTACAGCGCCAAGACTATGTGCCGTGGATCGTATGCCATGATCGCGGTGTTGCTCGGCATGTTGGTCTGGACGATGGTGATCGTCGATGAGGCTTGGAACTCGACGGCGGAAGCCAATGTCTCGCCCGCCGGCTATGTTGTAATGGCTTTCGGGGTATTGCTATCGCTCGTCGTCGGAATTGGGTTGATGGCGCTCGTCTCCTATAGCAGTCGCGCAGGCTATGACGAGCCGGCGAAACTAGGCCGTGAACTCATTAAGTTCGCTGGCCATCGGCCGGCCGAGAGTCCGCTTCCTGATTGTCTCCGGAAGCCGCCGCAAGCCGAGAGCACTTCCGTTGAGCGCCAAAAGCGGATTGCGCCCAACTGATTGCATCGAAGATAGAACGGATCCGTCGGCCGCAACCTCGCCAATCGACCGCGGACCGTCAACGTGATCGGATATCGTTAGCCTCCTTCATCCGTTCAGGTTCGTGAGCCACTTCAATGCAGATATGCTCGGCATGAAGAAGTACTCGCCGCCGCAAAGCACATTGAACGTCTGGATGCCGTGGATGCGCCGTCTAACCGGCTCCCTCGGAATGGTGAAGGCGCCCCTTCCTCGTGCCGCCCGATGATCCGGTCACGCTCGCGGCCGGCGCCGATGAAATTGCCATCGTTGATTTCACTCTTGCTGGAGGAATTCGAGCGTCGCCATGGCCCTGGCGCTGACGAACTGGACGATCGCGCCGCGCGGCACTTCATCATCCTCTTCCGACAGAGCGTTCGGATCGTATGGCAGTCCGTAGGTCGTGCCACGCCTTCGCGCCCTGACGCTCCAGCTCCGCACGAGCGGCGGATTCAGAGGACGGATGGAAAGAATAAGCCCCGGCGATTGGCCGGGCCTAGGTGCCGCCGCGCTTGCCTTCCCAATATCAGTTCGCGGCGGTTGCGTCCTTAAGGTACGTCGCGAGAGCCGTAGCGTCGGGAGAACCCTTCCGTATGAACACGGCGGGCTTCCCGAGCGGCGCAGGCATGCGAGCCCACTCTCCTGGCTGACCCGCGTCTTTCCCTGTCCATGCATCGTTCCAAGCACTTCCTGTCGGAAAGTAGACCTCAACGGAATCGGCGCCCTTGTCGAGAACCGGCGCCACCATGAGGTCTTCGCCAAGGAGAAACTGGTAGCGAATGTCATGCGTGTTGGGATCATCTGGATAATGCAGGAAGAGGTGGCGGACCAATGGAAGGCCCCGCCCGTTGGCCTCATCCACGAGAGACTTTCGATAGGGGGTGAGAGCACGATAGATCGACCCGCAAAGGCGGAGATGCTCCAGCATCTCTGGCGTGCTATCCGCCTCTATCGAAAGGTTCGGTGTTATCCCTTCCTGCGTGCGCATCACCGCGGTGAATGCATTGAGCTCCATCCACCGCATCATCAATTCTGGCGTCCGATTGATGATCGGTATCTCTTTCCCGGCGATGTCCAGCTTCAGGGCCACGTATCCGCCGATGTCGCTGTGCATCATGCTGAAGCCCGATATGCCGCCTGACAATATTCCGACCAGTGCCGTTTTGATGCCGTCATACTCGTCCCAGGTCATTAGCTGATCACCGAGCCAAAACAGCGTCGAGATGCCCGGGCTTCGCGTGTAACCGGAGCGAGAAAAGAAAACCATCTCGTCGCCGTGACCGGTCTCCTCGATGACCTCTCGGCTTAGGCGTTGCCACTCTTCTGGAAATTTATTGTGCCAGACCCAGGGATCCGCACCGCCGTACAGCTTTGCATCCAGAGGCAGGGCCTCGCCGAAGTCATTCATCCATCCGCCGGCGCCAGTCCCAACCATGTTCGTCTTCATGACATTTTTGATCCAGGAGCGTGTTGCCGGATTACTCAGATCGATCATCCCGACCATGAAATTGGCATTCTTGATGAGGTATGGAGATCCATCCGCGTGCTGGACCAGATACCCCTTCGCCTTACCCTCTTGGAAAAGCTGGTCGTGACCTTCGATGGTTGCAAGGAACGGGTTGATGTAGGTGAGAATCTTGCCTCCGTCCTTGGCGATGTCGTCGACTAGCTGCCGCCAACCAGGGTAGTAGGCTTCATCCAGAAACCAGTTCCAGAAGAGCTGCGTTCCCGCACTCGTCGGATGCGTTCCAACCCAATCCTGAAGCCAAAGGCCAGCGACCGGAACACCAGCATCCTTCGTGCGCTGGATCCGCTCGCGCACTTTGTCGGTGCCGCCCATGATGCCGAGGATAATGCCGCTGTGGACCCACTCCGGCAGCTTGCGCATGCGGCCCGTGTATTCGGTGTACGCTTCGAGTAGGTCGACTGGTGTCTTGCCGTAGAGGATGCGACCAGACATCTTGCCAGACCAGATCTTGATCTGGATGGCGTCCGCCTTGCGCATGTCGAACTCACTGTATTCGTAGTCCTCCAGAAATATGCAGCGAAGCCGGCTTGTCATGATGTACGGGACCGGCTTCCCCGTGTGGAAGGGCGTTCCACCGCTGTCGTAGTCCAATAGGTTGACCAGTTCGGTCACAATGGGTTTGCCTCTCCCGATGCCATGCTCCTGCACAAGGATCGGGACGAGCTTTCCTTTTTGATTGAAGTAAGTCAGCTGGGACCCGCAGCCGAAAATGGCCTCATCCTTCGATGAGTCGATAGCCAAGACGACCCTGTTCAGTGAAGACGATTTGTCGCCCGTGAGCTTGATCGCGAACTGCAGGTGGGTCGGCGAAACCGCACTGAAGACGAGCGTATATGCGACGCTATCGGCCGGGCCCGATATCGTCCCAGAGACCGTCGCCGCGCTTCCCGCGACCTGAATGTCATCGATCGTCGGGGATTTATACCGGGTCGTCACCGTGTCGTTGATTTTGAAGGTGCCTTCTGGCGAACCGACCTCTGTCACTGCCGCCGACGCTTCCTCGGCAGCGAGGAAATTTCCCCTCGACTGCGTCGCCCAGAGGACGCGATCTGGAGTCTGCTTGTGCGTGACGCTCAGCCCTTTCTCAGTCCGACTTAGAACGAAGTCGCCGACAGGATAGTTCATCCCAGTGTCAACCGCCGCTGCAGCACGTTGCGGCAGTGCGACGAGCGCCGCACCGGCCAACCCACCGGTGAACAAGTCCCTGCGCTTAATATCCATGGCGTGTCCCCTTCTATGAGTCTGGAAAACTCGTGGAAGTTTTCAGGCTGCGCAGGGCGAGTGCCCTTTCTCAGCGGGCAGGCAGCAGGCCCACACTCTCCGGAATTGTCACACTGTCAATGCTTGTATTTCCAAGCGTGCCGGATCGGCGCACAGATTGCGGGCTCTCGCGTTGCTGACGGATGTCCGCTCAAGCGGACGTTGCGCCGGCGCTCTGCCGTGTCCGCTAGTGGGGGTAGAGCGGGCCCCGGGCCTCTAATCCGCGAAGTCTCTCTCGGCCGCCGCCCATTTCCAAACAGATCATACCGCGAAACGCCTACTGCGAGGAACTGCGTCCAAGCCGAGAAGGTCGTGCCCAGGAACGCCGCCAATGCGATAGGCCACCAAGGATGCAGGCCATCTAGATGGGCACACTGGCCCATTGGACGCAGGTTCAGCGGCAGTAGCCCGTTCGAACTTCGCTATCCTTGAGCCGCATCAACCCCAATAGAGCAATAAGGTTTTCCCTGTTCTTCGGTATTCGATTGCCTGTTTCTCGAAAGTTTTCCCTGTTACGATCGGTAGGGAATCTTGCAAGAAAGGCCTTCAGCGTCGGGGTTTCTCGCCGTGGAGACCACTGCGGCTAGGGATTAAAACGAAAAATTCCCTGTTTGCAGGGAATTTGGCCTGGAGACTGGTGCGATCAGCACTGAGTTTGGTTCGCACCGTGACATTCCCAATGGCAAGATTGACTTTTTGTTTGGCGCGCTTTGCTGGACCTAGCTCAAACGTCTTCCTCATAACCAAGGTCATAGGTTCAAATCCCATTTGGACCTATCCGGCAACAATTTTGTTGGCGATGGATCTCGCGCAAGCAGCAGCTCTTAGCAAGCAATGTCCCGAGTTAAGTTGCCCTCCGCTAGGCTTGATAGCCCTGTTGTCGATGACAGGAGGCCAAACCCCATTTTCGGCCGTAGGTCGAATGGTGGGTTTCGATCTAAGAAGGTGGAAAACACTTTGTTTTTCAAGGGGGATTGACTGACACTCTCTCCGCCACCGTGCTTAAGGCCGTGTGTTCTCCGAGTCGGCTCGTTCACGGTTGAGCCCAACAGCCGTAGTAATTTCTAAAAGCCAAATGACCTCAACCCTTGGTTTTAAGGCGACGGGTTGGGGCTTCAGACCTGCCAGGTAAGGTCGTCGCTTTGCTAAGTTAAGGCCGCGCGCAGCGCCGTTTTGAAAACGATGCGCCAGATTACTTTGCCAGCGCGTCGTTCCATAACATTCGATTTGCGAATGTCTGCTGTTGAAGGGAGGCGGACATTCGCCGGATCATTGGTGTCCGCTTCGTCGCCTGAACCTAGGCAGTCAGGCGCTACGCTTGAGCTTGCCGGTCTTCAACAGGCCCTCGAGTTCCTTGCCGGCCTGTTCCTCGGAGATTCCGTCTACCAGCGCGATTTCTCCGCAGAGGCGATCGAGCGCCGACACGTACAACTGCCGTTCGCTGAAACTCTGGCCGGAATCGCCCGGTCGGAAAAGATCGCGAGCGACCTCCGCGACCGCGACGATATCTCCGGATTTGATTTTGCCTTCGTATTCCTGAGCAAGCCGAGACCAGTTGCCGCGGCCTTTCCGGGGAGTTTCGCTCAGAATCTGTTTCACTCCTTGGACCGAGGAAAGATCTGATGGCTTGCGCATTCCGACGTTCGCGGCTTTCCGGACGGGAACGCGGACGGTCATTTTGCTTTTTGTGAAAAAGATCACGAAGAACTCCAGGCTCGCTCCTGCAACGGTCTGCTCTTCAATCGACAGAATCTGTCCAACGCCGTGCGCCGGATAGACGACGAAGTCCGTCGCCTTGAATTCAAAGCAAATCTTCCCGTTTTCGCGCGCACCTGGAGGCGCCGAGGCGGCGTCCGGCGCCTCCAGGTAACGACCGGATTTCGCTTTCTGATCGTCCAAGCTCATGTCGCGGTTCAACTCCTTCGGGTGTTGTACCGACTGATCGCCAATTACGCGGCAAATTACTTGAGCGTTCTAGTCCCTGCGGCGCGCTTCGCGCCGTCTTCGCTGCTTACAACATCATTAAGCGCGAGAAGCCAGCATCGCCACATAATGATCGCACGCATCGGATTCCCATCGAGTCGTGTGGCTTCTCGGCAACTTGTTCCGTACGGAGAAGAGGCTTCGGCGGGCTCTCGGGTGCGCCGTGGAAGTTCTTCGAGATCACGACCAGCACGGAGAATTACGGGATTCTCCGCGGCGCGATCCTAGTTGCGACTGAACTTTCTGACTTCTTCCCGAATGTCCGAACCGCGTCAAAAAGCACACCTCAAGCAGCGACTGGTCGACGTGTGCTCTTCCCTGTCGAATTCACCGCCATTAAACTTAACCAGCAATCTTAATCAGCGGTTTTTCTTGCGGGGCACTGTAGCCGCGCTACCGTCGTCTCATCGGTCACGGAGGTGATCTATGAGCGATAAGAAGACGAAGGCCGAGCTGCTCGAGATGCTGGCCGAGGCGGTCCGCAATACGCAACCCCAGCCGGTCGGTAACACGCAACCCGAGCCTGGCCACGACCCGCAACCCGAGCGGAAACGTAAAACGAAATCCCGCAGAACGCGGCCAGCGTCGCAGCGCACGGTCAAAATCAAAGACGTTCGGGCATCTGCTAGCCGCGGGCAGCGGCGTCGATAATGCAGCCGAGGATTCCATGATCGATAAAATGACGAAAGACCCCGCGCGACGACCGGCGGAAAAAGCTTTTCTACAAGCACATAAGCGAAGGGTGGTAACTGAATACGAAAAAGCGCAGGAAGCCTTCCAAAAGAACTACGAACGATTGCGGGCTGAGCGATTAGCTAGGGAAGCCGCGAAGCCCAAAGAGAAATAGCACCGTTGCTCCTGGGTTCCGTTGCGCGCCTGCGCCCGTCTAATTCTCGAACCCGACAAATACCGTAGCTTCCTCGACAGACTTTCGCTCCGACACCACCGCATTCGCCGGAAAAGTTTCATCCGGCCAGCCCAGCGCGATACTTTTCATGATGACCTGATCGTCGGCTATTCCCGCGTGCTCGCGCACCACGGGTGATTGCATGATGCCCTGGCTGTTGATCACGGCGCCCAGCCCGCGAGACCAGGCGGCATTGACCAGGGCGGTCGCCACGGCGCCGCAATCGAAGGGCGTATCGTCGCTGCCATCAAGCACGCGGTCATAGGTAATGATCACGCAGACGGGCGCGTCGAATTGACGGAAGCCGCGCAGCACCCAGTCCTGGCGCTTGTCCTTGTTATCGCGCTCGATCCCCATCGCGGAGAATAATTGCCTGGCGACGCCTTGCGCTGCTGTCTGACAGTGAACAGACGGAATGCCGATGCCGGGCGTGGTCTGCTGTGACCAATCGCTGACGTCGGACAAGTGTTTAGCACCGGATCGATGGGAAGCCGGCACGGGCCGCATCACACACAACCGGTTTGGAGAACGAGGTGCCAAACCATTTGCTCGTCAACGAGCCATCATTGTCGATCCAGGGGATCGGTGGCAATTGCGGCAGGTAAGATGCATACGGCATCACTTTCGCAAGCGTCACTCTGCCCGGAAACCGTGCGAGGAAAGCCTTGTTCATTCCGCCGTCAAGTCCGCTGTAGATCGGGGCAGCCGGCAAATTGTCTTCAAGCAATTGCGCGTATGCGCGCTCGTCGGCGCGCTTTTTTTCCAGCGCCCGCCGCGCGATTTCCGGATTGACGACAAAGGGCGGACATTTTTCGTTCGCGTTGAACACGAGAGGGTGCGGCGAATTTGGCGGAGGTTGCGCATCGAATACATAGCGGCGGTTGCACACATCCACCTTGGGTTCGCGTTGCGTCGTCTCGAAATGATCGTTGCCGACCTTGAGCATTTTCCAGAAGGCCAGGTTCGGACTGTTTCGATGCCGCGCCAGGTTCGCCGGCGTCAGGCGGAACGGATAGGCCTGGACCTGGAACGACGGCCGGCCGCTGAGCGAGTCGCGCGCCAGCGAATAGATTTCGCTGATCTGTTCGTCGGTCATGGCATAGCAACCGCTCGACCAGCAGTCGCCGTGGATCATGAGGAAGCTGCCGTTGCGCTTGTTCGCCTTGTCGAAGCTGTTGGGGTAGCCGAGGTTGATCGAAAGATAGAAGTTGGAGTTGGGATTCATCAACTCAGGTGTAATCGTATAAAACCCTTCCGGAGCCTGTCGGTCGCCCTCGTACAACTTCGGCCCGAGATCGCCCGACCACCGGCAGATCGGATAGGTCTTGAGGATCTGGAAACGGCCGGTCGTGTCCTGCTTCCAGACTTCGAGCTCCGCCTCTTCCTTGAAAAGACGCACAACGATAGGTGAATATTTTGGCATCTTCTTCTGTTCGAGCAGCGCGAGCAGCTCGGGCGGTAGTTCCTGTGTTGCCTTGGCCGGCAACGGCTTGCTGCTTTCGCCAAGGCACGTGACCGGCGTCAAGGCCGCGGCAAAAGCCGCCGCCAGCACAAGAGCCTTAGCCGTTCCGATTGAATCGGAACGGGGCTCTCGCTTCTTGTTTTGACGCGTTTTCTTGACGCGAACCGGTACCCACTTCGCTGGAAAACGCTCTAGTGCACGTCGGACCATGGCGCGGATCACTGCTGTACCTCCAGCCCTTCCGCCCGCGCGCCGCTACTTCTCGAACCCGACGAACACCGTCGCTTCCTCGACAGACTTCCGCTCCGACACGACCGCATTCGCCGGAAAAGTTTCATCCGGCCAGCCCAGCGCGATGCTTTTCATGATGACCTGATCGTCGGCGATCCCTGCGTGCTCGCGCACCACGGGTGATTGCATGATGCCCTGGCTGTTGATCACGGCGCCCAGCCCGCGAGACCAGGCGGCATTGACCAGGGCGGTCGCCACGGCGCCGCAATCGAACGGCGTATCGTCGCTGCCGTCAAGCACGCGGTCATAGGTGATGATCACGCAGACGGGCGCGTCGAATTGACGGAAGCCGCGCAGCACCCAGTCCTGGCGCTTGTCCTTGTTGTCGCGCTCGATTCCCATCGCGGAGAATAGTTGCTTGGCGACGCCGACCTGCCGGTCGCGGTGCTTGCCTGCAAAGGCCTGGCCCGTGCGGAACTCGCGCGACTGCGGGATGCCCGCCACCATCCGCTCGGTGTTGCCGGCGCGGATTCGATCCAGCGGTTCGCCTGAAATGACGTAGAAATTCCAGGGCTGGGTGTTCATCGACGACGGCGCGCGCATCGCCAAACCAATGATTTCCGCAATCAGCGCCTTGGGTACCGGATCGGGTTTGTAGCCGCGGATACTCCGGCGACCGAGAATAACATCATCAAACTGCATCTGTGCCGGATTCCCCTGACAAGTTCTGAAACAGCCTGGATTTTCGCGGTTTCCGCACGTCAGCGCAAGCGGCGGCGGCGTGTCCTCGACGGTCCAGCCACGCGGAACATGATCGCATCGATGTTGCGCGCACGCAGTCGTTTAGCGAATTCCGGGATGATGAAGTTGTGCCGCTGATTTGCCCGACGTGTCAAGTTTTCGGCCCAAACCGTCGGTTGCGGCGGCCGCCGGCTACTTTGCATGGGGTTGTTTTCGATATTTTTGGTGGGAGCCGCGGCGACCCGGCGCGACGGCACCCTCCTGAAGGCGCATAGGCCTTTTCAGGCTGTTGCTCAAATCGTGGGTTTTGGTCTGGGAAGATCGAAAATTGTTGATCAGTCAATGTGGATTGACTGACGCTCTCTCCGCCATGGCGTCACCCGCTGAGGCGAGGTCCGTTCTGGTCAAACTCGGACCTCGGGCCGCGCCCGAGCCAAGTCCGCTCTACCCCTCAATAGCGGAAATCGCCACCGCCCGGGCCTGTCCGTATCGAGGTTGCTCTACTCTTCGCACTCTAAGCGCGTTCAAGGACGTTGCTGATAGACTTCGCGTGCCACTGCCCGCCGGCGCCGTCGCGACGACTCCCGGCATACAACCGTTAACCATCCGTTAACCATAGCTATTCATGATGCGACTCGTGTGTTCGCGATGAGCTTGAACTACATGGCGCAGCGTAATTCCAGAGCGTCAGTTGGAGGGGATGAAGACGTCCTGACCTTTCCCTCACCGCCAGCACCAGACGAGGGAGCAACAGCCCTCGATCTGGTATATCAGGCGGCCGATGTCTTCCGCGGTATGGAGAGGCACGCACGCGATACCGAAGCCCGTGCCCAGTCGCTTTGCACAAGCGCCTTAGAAAGATTGCGGCTTGCCGAAATGCGAGCGGAGGCCGCCGAGCAGGCACAACGGGAACTCATCGTCACCGCCGAACGTAAGCTGCAACATGCGTGCCGAGCGCTGGAACAAGCCCAGTCCTTTATTGAAGCTCAGGAGGATAAGTTGACGGCCGTAGAGCTTCGTGCCGAAGTTGCTGAAGCTGAAGCGCGACAAGCCAAGAAGGTGCTCGCGCTCGTTGAAGAGGCCATTCGCAAGCGTCTGCTTTGCGCAAACCCGGATGCTGATGGCAGGTTGACAGCGGTAGCCTGAACCATTGCCATGGCTCACTGAGTGCTACCGTGGCAGGTGCGGCACGAGCGAACACCCCTGCTGTGAGCTTGACGGCAGCCGCCTCCTTCCAACCATTTGAAATCGGGCGGCGCATGGGTCGAGGTTCAAGTACGAGTGCACCGCGCGCGCCAATTCAAAATGACAGAACCGAACGATAACTAGTTATTAACCAAGTTGGATTATCTGGAGAGTTGGGCATTAGGGGCGCGTGTGCTGGCTTGCGGGCCAGCCGGTAGTGTAGGCGTGGACCCATGGCCCTTGACCCCGAAGAGTTCGTCACCCTGACAGATCACGGCTCGATGAAACTGCGCGCGGCCGTATTGCGCGCGATGACGTTGCTGCCCAAGGAGCGGAAGCGGACAACAATCGTCCGCGAGGGTGAACCGGCGATCCTGAATTTCGATCAGATCAAGAACCTTGCGGCGCAGTGGGACGAACGGCTCGTGCCAATCGACTGACTAGTTTCCCTGCGCTGGTTTCAGTCGGGTCGCGCCCAGAACTCTTGGCAGACATCCGTCATGGCCTCGCCGTCCAGCAGACGTGCGACAAAGCGAAGGCGTTCTTCCATGACCGAACTCGCTTTCCACGGCATCGACACCTCCCGCTTGCAAAAAAGCGAAAAGTGTAACCCATATATCCGGTACGAAACGTCACCTATGTCTCGGGCCGCTCATTCGCGAACGCTTCGGCCGCGGCCGGTGTTACCCTGTCTGTTGAATCGCGATGTCGTACGCGTCGATCGTGGCCTTGGCGCGACCGGCTACTTCCGCCGCCGTCATGCCGGGTTTGTAGAGGCTGCTGCCGAGGCCGAACGCGAGAATGCCGGCCTTCGTGTAGTCCACAAAGTTCGCGTCGGAGACACCGCCCACGGCGGCGATCATCAGGTCTGGCGGAAGAACGGCGCGAATGGCGGTGATCCCCGCGGCGCCGAGCACGCTCGCCGGAAAGAATTTGAGGCTGGAGGCTCCTGCCTTGGCGGCGAGCAGCGCCTCCGTCGGGGTAAAGACGCCGGGCATCGTGACCATGCCGTGGGCCCGGGCCCGGGCAATGATTTCGGGATCGACGTTGGGAGAGACCATGAGCCGGCCGCCAACGTCATGCAGTCGCTCGACGGCTTCCAGCGTTAGCACAGTGCCCGCACCCACCAGGATCCCGGCGGGGGCCTTCCTGACGGCGATCTCGATGGAGCGGAACGGATCCGGCGAGTTGAGCGGGATCTCGATCGCCGTCATGCCGCTGTCGATCAGCACGCTGACGATATCTTCCGCTTCCTCGGGCCTCACGCCGCGCAGGATCGCGACCAGCGGACGCTTCATCGGGGGAAATGGGACAACGCTCATTCATACACTCCAAATCGATTTAGCGGCCATCGAAAGGCCGCGACGGACCGCATCCTCGGCCCCGATTGATCTGACAGAAACGGAAACCGTGTCAAACGCCAACTGGTAAAGCTTCTGAAGCCGCCCTGACGCCACCAGCGTGATGCCGGTCTTGGGTACGTCTCCGGCGAGCCCCGCCGCCAATTCGAGACCAATCAGGGTGCCGGATATTTTTTCGCGGGCCGCGGCTGGCTTGCCGCCGTAAAGGAGCTGACCCGATCGCACCTGGAACAGCAGATTGGCGGCGAACGCAGGCGTCTCAAAGGCGGCAATGACCGCCGACCTGAATGCGTCGAGATCTTCCGCTTCATCGGCGCCGGTCACCGCGTGGGACAGGATCGTCTCTCGCGACACCACGTCGAACAGCTCCCCCGTCATGAACGTGGCGAAGCGTTCGACGGTCGCTCCACGCGCCCTGACCCACTTCGAATGGGTGCCCGGCATGCAGACGACCGCATCGTCAGCCGCGTCCACGCCCAAGCGCGCCGAGCAACTGCGTCTCCTCGCCCCGCATGACATCCGGCGCCTTGGGGTCGCGTTGCGCGATGCCCGGGAGGATGCGGATGTCACGCTCCTGTCCCGGCACCGGGACGGCATGCTCCAGGATCGATGCGAGCCGCGCCGGCGTGTCGACATATCCGGCTTCAACCCAGCCCTGCCGGGCGCCGGCCATGCCGCAGACGATAACGGGCAGCGAAGGCGCGGCGCCGACGGCTTCCAGATGCGATTGCAGCACGGTCGGAAAGCCAAGCTTGCCCGCCGCCATCATGCCCTCGTGGCTGCGCCGTTCCCCCAGGACGTTGCCGGCCCGGTCGACCAGCCAAAGCCGGAAACTGCTCGTGCCCCAATCGACCGCGACATATGCAGCCTGGCTCATTTCAACTCCGTCCCGATGCCATCAGCGCCTCGGGGAGATGGTATCACGCCGGTCTGCCTGCGAGCTACGCTCGCTTTGTAATTGATTTGCGCAAGCGCAATCAGCATGATCCGAAGTCATGCGGTGCCACGCTGTCTTCAGCGGCGTGGCTTCGCCAACGAGCGCACGTCCGCATGAATGCGGCACAACAACAAAAAACAAAGACTTTGGAGGACGCCATCGTGATCAATCTTCCCTTTAAAAGCGCCGTCATGGGCTTTGGTCTGCTGATTGCGGCGCTTGCGCCGCAGGCCCATGCGCAATCCAACCCCAAGACCGTGACGCTGGTGGTGCCTTTTGCGGCCGGCGGCGGTACCGATACCGTCGCTCGCCTCATTGGCGAACGGATGTCGCGCACGCTCGGCCAGACCGTCATCATCGAGAACGTGACCGGAGGCGGCAGCACGCTGGCCAATGATCGTGTCGCCCGATCGGCGCCTGACGGTTCGACAATCCTGATCAACCACGTGGCGCTGCTCGCGGCGCCCAGCCTGTTCATCAACCTGCGGTATGATACCAAAACCGCGTTCGAGCCGGTCGGCCTCGTCAACAACGCGCCGATGGTCCTGATTGGCCGCAAGTCGATCCCCGGCGAGGGATCGAAGGACCATGTCGCCTGGATCAAGGCGCAGGGCGACAAGGCGAACTTCGCGCATGGCGGTCTCGGGACAAACAGTCATTTGTGCGCCGTGATGATGGGCAATGTGCTCGGCTTCAAACCGACGGTCGTGGCATATCGCGGGTCAGCCCCCGCCATCGGCGATCTCCTGGCGGGGCAGATCGATCTTCTGTGGGATCAGGTGACCAACGCGCTGCCGCAAATTCAGGCCGGAACGCTTCACGGCATCGCCATTACGTCGCCGAAACGTCTGGAACAGTTGAAGGACGTGCCGACCACCGCCGAGCTCGGCATGCCCGAGGTCAGCTACTCGATGTGGCATGGGCTCTACGTGGCGAAGGGCACGCCCAAGGAGACCATCAATGCACTGAATTCGGCGCTCCGCGCGGCGCTGTCCGAGCCGGAGCTCCTGGAGAAGCTCAAGCAGCTCGGAACCCTGCCATTCCCTGACAAGGAGTTGACGCCTGAGGCGCATGCCAGCCTGTTCGCCGCCGACCTGCCACGCGTGGCAAAGCTCATCGAAAGCTCGGGGATCAAGGCGAGCGAAGCGAAGTGAGGCGGCTCGCGATGCGGAAATGGCTGCGCTGAACTCGGCGCAGCTCCATCACACGATCAGATCGTGGTGCGGCGCATGGATGCTGACGCTGCTCCACGCATGGTCCGGACCGTTACTGAAACTGTCAAACCAGTGATGCTTCGAATTGCCGGACGCGTGATGTCCTGATGAAGCCATCTCGATCGTTTGTGCGGGCTCTGAAATCGCCAGCGGGTCGCTGGTTCTTGCAGTGTATCCGCGGTGACCGATCGACGCCGGCCCATGGTCCTCCTCTGCGGCGTCTGGAGCTTCAGGAACTGAAATCTTGTCCTTGAAGTGGAATGAGGCTCCATGCCCATTCGTCCAGGCAGCCGCTGAGCCAAATGCCACATCGAAATTTGACGGCTGGGAATTATGGGCTCCATGCTGGGAAGCAGTGCCGTGCTTGTTCGGTTCGCTTGAACTCCAATGGTGACCGTGCGCGTGGACATGATCATCATCAGCGTTCCCGGCGTGTTTCACGGTCGGCGACCTGTGATCGTCCGATCGCCCATGATCGTCGTTGCTCCACCGGATGCTGGAATGCGCCACAGAATTGAACGACCAATCGTTGTGAGATCGTGCGAACAAGTCATCGCCATCCAGCGTTCGGTGTTGTTCAATTCGCCGTGACGCGTCTCTGTCGTCGTTCGGCGCCGTGATGGACGCATTGTGGATGACGACATCGTGCGTCGAGCTCTGATCCAGCGCGTGGCCACTGTCCGCCTGCGCCGTAACGTGAACGCGCTGGACCTCGACTGACGGTCCGCTTGTCAGAGCAATAGCCCCGTCATCATTGGTCGATTCGGTTGATTGCGCCCGCAATTCGTCAAAGCGGGAAAAGTCGAAGTGGTCGCCGTTCCAGGCTGTTCGCTACGACGAGGCAATCCGCCTTGAGCCCGATCTGGAAGCCGCGTGGAGCGGACGCTGCTGGACCCGGGCCATCCTCGGCTCGTTGCAAGCTGCACTTGAGGACTGCAACAAGGTGCTTCAGTCGTGGCCGAACGACGCCGCCACGTACAACTCGCGTGGACTGATCCGCCTGAAGATGGGACAAGCCGACGCGGCGATCGATGATTTCAGTTCCGCGCTGCGGGTCGATCCGAAACTGGCGAGTGCGCTCTATGGGCGCGGGCTTGCCAGGCTCAAGAGCGGCGACAAGGCCGGCGGCGATGCCGATATCTCCGCGGCAAAGACGATCCAGGCCGGGATCGATGACGACTTTGCGCGCTATGGCGTGCGAGCCAGTAACTGATCAGCGAGAACATTGGGCGTCCGGCCGACGGTTCGAGCTGTCATCGCTCGGACTTCGTTCGGATCGGAACGTCTTCTTCCTCCAGAATTCGCACGGCTGCTCCTTCCAGATCGTCATATTGCCTGGTTTTGAGCGACCACATGAATGCCGCGAGGGCGGAGAGGCCGAGCCCGAGCGCGATGGGTATCAGGTAAAAGTAATCCTTCATTCGGCAGCCTCCATCACGGCTTTGGTCGGAAGATGCGCAACATCGGCAGCGCCCGGCGCGGTCCTTCGCCGGCTCTCGAGGCGAAGCGCGTTTGCGACCACCAGAATGGACGATCCGGACATCGCCACCGCCGCGACCAGCGGCGTCACATGGCCAAGGATTGCAATCGGCACGGCAATTACATTGTAGGCGGTCGCAAGGGCGAGGTTCTGGCGAACGAGCCGGCCGGCGCTTCGTGCGATCGAGATCGCCAGTGGGATCGCGGTCAGGCTCTCATGCAGGAAAACCAGATCGGCGGCGTTGCGTCCGACGTCCGCCGCCGAAGCCGGCGCCATCGATGCATGCGCGGCCGCCAGTGCCGGCGCGTCGTTCAATCCGTCGCCGACCATCAGGACCTTGCGGCCGGATGCTTCGAGCGCTGCAATGTGCGCGGTCTTGTCGCCGGGCAACGCGGCGGCAAGGTAGGGGACATCGAGCTCGGCTGCGATCGGCCGTACCGCGATTTCGCGATCGCCGGAAATCACCTGAACCCGAAATCCCATATCCTTCAGCTCCGCGACCGCCGTTGCCGCGTCCGCCCGGAGCCGGTCCTCGAAGCGAAAATCCGACAGGCGGCTGCCGTCCTTTGTGAGCACGACGGTTTCGTTGCCTGACATCGAGCCTGCTTCGGCCGTACCGGCGAGCGCCCAGTCCGGCCGGCCCAGCCGGTAGACTGCGGCTCCCGAGCGCGCCTCAAGTCCGTATCCAGGATGCTCGGATATCTCATCGAACGCGATATGAGGTGCGGGAAGGCCGGCGCCAACCGCGACCAGCGCGCGCGAATAAGGGTGGCGCGAATGCGAAGCCAGTCCAACTGCGATCGCGGTTGTCTCACGGCTTGCATCACACGGGCCGACCAGGCGAGGGATGCCGACCGTCAGCGTCCCGGTCTTGTCGAACACGACCGTGTCGGCCTCGGCGAGACGCTCAAGAGCGCCGCCGTCCTTCACCATGACGCCGGCATCGAACAGCCTGCGGGCCGCGACCACCTGAACCATCGGCACCGCGAGACCGAGCGCGCAAGGGCATGTGATGATCAGCACTGCAATGGCTGTCGTCATCGCATGATGCACGTCGGCGGTGGCGAAAAGCCAGCCGACAAACGTCATGAATGCCGTCAGGTGGACCGCCGGCGCATAGAGGCTCGCGGCGCGGTCCGCAATACGGCGGTAGCCGGAGCGTCCCTGCTCGGCGGCTTCCATCATCCGCACCATCTCGCCGAGGAACGAATCCTTGGCCGTCGCGGTCGCGGTAATGGTGAGAGGTCCCGTCAAATTCAGCGTTCCTGCCCGCAGGACCGAGCCGGCGGCCACCGGGACCGGCGCGTGCTCTCCCGACACCAGCGAGACGTCCATTTCCGATGCCCCCCTGGTCACGGTCGCATCGACGGGCACGCGTTCGCCGGCCGCCAGCAAAATCGCCATTCCGGACTGAATCTCGTTCGTCGGAAGATAACGCTGCGTGCCATCCTCCTGCAGTACGAACGCGCCACGCGCAGAAAGCTGCGCCAGCCCCTTTACCGCAAGCCGGGCGCGCTCGCGCACCATGTGGTCGAGCGTGCGTCCCACCAGTAGAACGAACAGCAGGGAGACAGCCGCGTCGAAATAGGCGTGCGGGCCGCCCACCACCGTTTCGTAGAAACTCATGCCGAAGGCCAGCAGCACACCAAGCGGAGATCGGCACATCCATATTGGTGCGTCCGTGCCTCACGGCCTGCCAGGCCGACCGGAAAAATACCCGGCCGGAATATGCCAGCGCCGGCAGCGCGATGATTGCCGAGAGCCAATGAAACAGGTTGCGGGTCTCGGCTTCGGCGCCCGCCCAGATCGACACTGAAAGCAGCATGATGTTGCTTGCAGCGAAGCCCGCGACAGCGAGCGCGCGGACCAATTCCGATCGTGCGCCATCCTTGCTGTCGGGCTCGAAATCGAACAGATGCGCCTGGAAGCCGGCCTGTTCGAGCGTCGCGATGAGCGGCGGCGGAGCGCCGTCGGCTCGCCATCGGACGGTTACACGCTTGGTCGAAAGATTGACGCGGGCGCTTTCCACGCCGGCCAGCCCGCCAAGCGCCTTCTCGACCGTCCGAATACATGCTCCGCAGTGGATCGCGGGCACGGACAAGTCGGTTTGGCGCACACCATCGGCGACGATGCGGCTGGCGAGCAGCACTTCCTCGCCGGCTGCGCGCGCATCCGGCAGCAGCGCAATCAATCCAGCTTCCGAGCCGCAACAACTCATCGGGAACAACTCCAGATGCCGCGCGTCAAGCTTGAGGCCGTATCGTCCGGTACGCGTGCCAGCTTCCGTGTCCCAGAACCGGAAAAATGACGATCATTCCCAGCAGTCCGGTCGCGATGCTGATAACAATCAGCACCAGCATGATTGCCGCCCAGGTCAACATGACGGGTAGATTGTTCCAGACCAGGGCCATGCTGGTGCCCATGGCGGTCAATGCGTCCGTGCGCTCCGACAGCAGCATCGGGATGGAGAAGGCGCTGATCGCAAATGCAAACGCCGCAAACAAGCCTCCGATGGCGCTGCCCACCACCAGCATCGCCCAACCGATCGTTGTCGTGAACAGCATGGGAATGATGTGGTCGAGACCGGGAAACGGCCGCAGGCCAAAGAACAGCGCGTAGACAATAACGGCGGCACGCATCCACAACAGCGTCAGCAGGAAAAGCAGCACGCCTGCGAACAGAACCTGGCCACCAAACTCCGGCCTGACGAAGACCATCTGCCACAGGCTGACCGATCTACCTTCTGCAATGCGCCGGCTTTTTTCGTACAGTCCGATTCCGATTATCGGACCGACGACCATGAAACCGGCAAACGCCGGGAGCAGGATGTAGTCGAGGCGAAGCGCGAACAGGCCGACGGTGGTGACGACGGAAACCAGAAACACCAGCAGCCCGTAACTGATGCTGGCTGCCGGATCGATCGTGAAGTCGCGCCAGCCGGCCGAGAGCCAGTCAAAAGCGGCCGCGGGAGCGACGTTTCGTTTCCAGGTCCACTCTCGCGGGAGAGGTGGAACAACGGCCGGTATCGGCATCATCATTGTCTCCCTGTTATCTCATCGCGGTGTGCATGACGACCTTGCCGCGCTGAACCTTCCGTCCTTCGCAGAGCCTTCGCCCTGACGCACATGCGCGACGCAGTCCGGTTGCGACGTGATGGCGGTATAGACGAGGTGCGAATTGGCGATCAGTACCAGCAACAGCCCGGCGCCGATCGCGAGCCAGAGAATGGCCCTTGTTCTGGTCGACCTGGTCGTTGCGCCGGCCGCGCTCATCGTTCCCTCCGGCGGAGGTCAAACAGATAGAGCGCCAGAATTTTGCGGTCGAGCGGAGAGAGTCTTCCGTCCCAGCTTGGCATGTGGCCTTGCCGGCCGCCCCACACGGTCTCGTGGACCGACTCGGCGTCGCCGCCGTAAATCCAGGATCGGTCCGTCAGGTCCGGGCCACCGAGATCGGTTTTGCCCTTGCCGTCGTCGCCATGGCAGGTGACGCAATTGGCGGCGAAAACGGCCTTGCCGGCCTCGATTTTCGCCGCGGGCGCATCTTTCGCGACAGCGGGGTCGGAAAGGCTGCGCACGTAAGTCACGACGTCGTCGATTTCGCCCTTCTTGAGCATCTGATCGCGCCCGAAAGCCATCATTTGCGAGGTCCGGCTTTGCGGGTGGGCCGAATTGATGCCGACGCGGATCGTCTCAGCGATGCTTTCGGGGTCACCGCCCCAGAGCCATGACGCCGTCGTCAGGTTTGGAAACCCGATGCCGCCCTGCGCGTTCGATCCATGACACGCCGCGCAATTGTCGCCGAACAGCGTTCTGCCGGTCTGCCGCACCGTGTCCATCAATCGGGGATCGGCCTGGATCTCCTTGAAGCTTTCAGCCTCGATGCGTTTGGCCCAGACGTTCCGTTCGATAGTCGCCTGTTTCAGGCTTTCGGCGACGGTGGCTCGCTGATCGATGCCGAGCAGGCCCTTGGTATAGCTCACGCCGAGCGGCCACGCGGGCATCAGCACCCAGTAGACGACGGCGAACAAGGCCGTCACGATCAGGAAGAAATAGACCGGTCGGGGCACCGGCGTGTTCAATTCCTTGATGCCGTTCCATTCGTGACCGGTGGTCATGTAGCCGGTGTATGGATCGCGTTCTTCTACCGCCATGGCTGATCCCTGTACGGCTTGTCCTCATGGTCGAGAATTGATTGCGCCGCTTCGTCGAACCGCTTCTTGTTCGACGGCCAGTACGCATAGGCGACGATGATGATCGAAAGCGCGATCAGATAGAACAGGCCGAATGACTTCGAGAACCAGACCACAAAATCGTTGTCCATGATCAACCTCCCGCCGCGGCGACCGGTTTGTGCGCGGCGTCGGTCAGCTTGCCGAGAATTTGCAGGTAAGCGACCAGAGCATCGAGTTCGGTCAGCTCGCCCGGCTTGCCGTCGAAGGCGCGCACATTCGTCTCCGCGCCGTAACGCTTGGTAACGCCTTCGGCGTAGGGCGTATCGGGCGCCGCCTGTCCGTAGGCATCGGACTTCGCGTTAGCAATCATGTCGTCGGTGTAGGGCACGCCGACCTTGCGAAGCGCAGCCAGATGCGAGCCGAGGTCGTCATGGCGCAGTTCGGTGCGACCGAGCCACGAATAATGCGGCATCACTGATTCCGGGACGACGTCCCGAGGGTTGTTGAGGTGCCGCACATGCCATTCGTCCGAATATTTGTTGCCCATGCGCGCGAGGTCCGGCCCGGTCCGCTTCGATCCCCAGAGCATCGGATGATCGTATTTGGATTCGACGGCGAGCGAATACGGGCCATAGCGTTCAACCTCATCGCGCAGCGTCCGGATCATCTGCGAATGGCAGGCGTAGCAGCCTTCGCGGATGTAGATGTTGCGGCCCGCGATCTCGAGGGGCGTGTAAACCCGCATGTTCGGGGCGTCCTCGACGGTCTGGTGGATTGTGAAGAGAGGAATAATCTCGACCGCACCGCCGATGCTGGCCACGCCGATGATGGCGAGCAGAAAGCCGATCGTCTTGCGCTCGAGCTGGTAATGCAGGTTGAACATGCGCGTCACTCCGCCGGTTGAGGCGCGGTAACGCCTGCGAGCGCGGGAACGGGACGATCGGCAATCCGTTGGTCGGCCGGCTGATCGGCCGTTCGTATCGTCATCCAGATATTGTAGCAGGCGACCAGCGCGCCGATCAGGAACAACAGGCCGCCGACGGCGCGGGCAATGTAGTAGGGATGCATCGCAACGACCGTTTCGATGAAGGAATAGGCGAGCGTTCCGCTTTCGTTGTAGGTGCGCCACATCAATCCCTGGATGATGCCGGAATTCCACATCGCAAAAACGTAGATGACCGTGCCGGACAGGGCGAGCCAGAAGTGAACTTCGACCAGCCTGCCGGAATACATCCGTTCGCGTTTCCAAAGCCACGGCACCGACGCGTAAATCGCCCCAAAGGTAATCATCGCGACCCAGCCGAGTGCGCCTGCATGGACGTGACCGACAGTCCAGTCGGTATAATGCGACAGGGAGTTCACCGATCGGATGGCCATGAACGACCCTTCAAAGGTGGAAAGGCCGTAGAACACCGCCGCCACCATCATGAAGCGCAGGGTGGCGTCGTCACGAACCTTGTGCCAGGCGCCGTTCAACGTGAGGAGCGCATTGCCGGCGGACGCCCATGACGGCACCAGCAGCATGATCGAGAACGTCATGCCGAGGGTCTGCACCCAGTGTGGCAGCGCCGTGTAGTGCAGATGATGCGAGCCCGCCCACATATACATGAAGGTGATTCCCCAGAAGCTGATGATCGACAGCCGATAGGAGAAGATCGGGCGGCCGGCGCGAACCGGCAGGTAGTAGTACATCATGCCGAGGAAGCCGGAGGTCAGGAAGAACGCGACCGCGTTGTGCCCATACCACCACTGCGTCATCGCATCCTGCACGCCGGAGAATGCCGAGTAGCTCTTGGCGTGGCCGAGCGACACCGGAATCGCGAGGCTGTTGACGATGTGGAGAATCGCCACGACCACGATGAAGGCCATGTAGTACCAGTTCGACACGTAGATATGCGGCTCCTTCCGGCGAGCCACCGTGCGCAGATAAAGGATGAAATAGGTCACCCACACGATGTCCAGCCAGATATCGGCATACCATTCCGGCTCGGCATACTCCTTCGACTGCGTAACGCCCATCAGGTAGCCGGTTGCGGCGATGACGCAGAACAGGTTGTAGCCAAGCAGCACGAACCACGGGCTTAACTGGTCCGGCAGGCGCGCTCGGCATGTGCGCTGCACGACATAGAATGACGTCGCGATCAGCGCGTTGCCGCCGAAGCCGAAGATCACCCCGGAGGTGTGTACCGGACGGAGGCGTCCGAAGCTCGACCAGGCTGCATCAAACGTGAGGTTCGGATTGACGAGTTGCCATGCGATCCAGTCGCCGACGAAAAGTCCGGCGACGACCCAGATCATGGCCAGGACAATGCCCATCCGGCTGGGATCGTCGAAGTATCGATCGAGGCGGTCTTCGCCAGGCTCCGGTGCGTAGTATCCGGAGATGACGCCGAAGGTTCCGGCAATCCCCGCCAACAATATGATCGCCCCGTGAACGCCGAAAGGATCACCTTGTCCGGCGACCGCCATGGCAAGTCCGCACAAGGAAAGCGCCAGCAGGAGAATGAGCGCAAGTTGCCGCTCGTTCTTTGTCAATTGAGCGATCATGAGCTGCAGCCCCTTTGAAGCAACGTGACGCCTCTAGTTTTGGCCAACCATGCCAACCCGATGTATTGGAGCGCAAGAGCAATTCGCATGGATGATAGTGTACAGAGGACGGACGTCGATGATTTGATCTGGGTCAACATCGCGACGTCAGGCGGCGTGTCTGAGCCCTGTCTTGTTATGGGCTAACACACTATGCGGGTTCGGCTTTCGCCTCGAAGGGCGGCCTCGGTCTGCCAGGAGCAGGAGTAGCTGAATCCTGATCGCTGCCTGTGCATCGAGTATAGAGACTGCACATAAAAAGGCCGCCGCCATGCATTCGCAGCAACCGGGATTGGGAATTTTCGTGCCGGCGAACAGCTCAGATATGCGCCGCAACGCACCTGATCGGGCGCAAAGTGCGCAAACAGCTACGGCGGGGGGCTTTCAAGCCCTCCGCCGTGCTGGCTTCCCGTCTTAATGTAATTGCGAGCCGGCCTTCCGAGGCTAATCCAGCTTCACGTTCGCTTCCGTCACGACCTTGCGCCAGCGCTCGATTTCCGCGGACACCATTTTCGCGAACGCGGGACCCGTGACGTCGGGGACATCGGAGCCGTTGCGTTCCCAGGCTTCCTTGATGGCGGGCGTCTGCATGGCCTTCTGCAATTCCTTGACCATCTGATCGACGATCGCCGGTGGCGTGTTCTTTGGCGCGAACAAGCCGTACCAGGTCGACACTTCATATCCGGGCAGGCCCGCTTCCGCGGCGGTCGGAAGATCGGGGAATGCCGGCACGCGTTTCGGCGCGGCGACGGCAAGTGCGCGCAACTGTCCGGCCCTGACGGGCGCTGCCGACGAGCCGAGCCCGTCGAACACGACCGGGACATGGCCGGCGATGAGATCCTGCATCGCAGGGCCGGCCCCGCGATAGGGGACGTGCTGGATGTCGGTCTTGGTCAGGATCTTGAACAGTTCGCCCGCGAGATGATGCGTGGTGCCGGCGCCGGCAGAGCCGTAGTTCAGTTTGCCCGGATTGGCTTTGGCGTAGGCGATGAACTCGGCGAGCGTCTTGGCGGCGACCTTGTCCGGATTGACGACGATCACCTGCGGCGGCCGCGCGATCAGCGCCACCGCGATGAAATCCTTCTCGATGCTGTAGTCGAGGTTGGGATAGAGCGAGGGGGCAATGGCGTGATGCGCCGCGCCCATGAAGAAGGTGTAGCCGTCGGGAGCTGCCTTCGACGCCGCCGAGGCGCCGACAGTGCCGCCGGCGCCGGCGCGGTTTTCGATCAGCACGCGCTTGCCCAATTGTGCATCGAGCTGGGCCGCCAGCGGACGGGCAAAGGCATCGGTGCCGCCGCCGGCCGCGAACGGCACGATGACGGTAATCGGCTTGTCCGGCCATGTCTGGGCTTGGGCCTGGCCGGCCACGACGGATACGACCGCCAGAAGTGTAAACAGGGCGCACCGGACAACTCTTGGTTTCACGGTATTTTCCTCCGATTGTGCAGATTGGGCGGCCGCTGTCAGGCGGCGCGATTGTCGTTTTTGCCTCGCAGGTTCCAGCGCTTAGCCGGAATGGACAGGGGGCAGCGGGGCCTTACCGTATGCAAGATGCCACGCATGATCCATCAAAATGATCGGTCGGAAACAAGGCGGCACCGGGGCGTTTGGTCGCTGATGGGCCTCGGGGCTAGTTTTTCCGGTATGGCACGCCCCAGCTATCCGGCAGGAGGGTGGCGCGCACGCGCTTACCGCGCTAGTGGCGAGGCCGGAACTCCGGGACGAAGCAGCAACACGATCAGCAGCACCGGCAAAAGCGGGGCGATCCTGGCCACGGGAAACAGCAAAGGCGGGCTCAGCATCGGCATCAGCCAGATCATGAACGCCAGGGTCCAGCACCACAGCGGCAGTGGCGCGCCGCGCGCCATCAGCCAGAACGCCGCTGCGATCACCAGCAGCGTCATATCATAGGGTCCGGAATGCGGTGCCGCGAGGACCGTGGCGGCGAGAAAGATCGCCGTCTTTTCCCTGGTCCCCAACCGCGATCGGAACGCGATGACGACGGATGCCGCTGCGCCGAGCGTGGCGAGCAGTTGAATCCACGACGCCAGCCGCTCCGGCGCGCCGAGCAGAACCGCGCAGGTGTAGACGCTGTGGCCCCACATGCGGCCGTACTCGATCCACTTCTGGTTCGGGCTGCTGAGATTCTCGAGGATGAGCGGAAACCAGCGCAGCCACAGGTCCCATCCGAAAATCAGTCCGCTCGCGATCATCATGGCCAGCGCGGACACGCCCGACGCCAGGAGCGCGCGCCACTGCCCGGCCGCGATCAGGGCGATCGGGACCAGGACGCAGAACTGGGGTTTGAACGTCAACAGTCCCAGCACCAGGCCGCCAAGATAAGGACGCCGCTCGAGAAGGCCAAACCCGCCGACGATCAGGGCAGCGACCAGAAAGACGGCCTGACCGTTGATCGTATTGATGGCCGACGCCGGGCAAACCAGCACGGCCGCGAGCAGGACGCCCGATGGCAGGGCGGCTCCCGCACTCGATCGCAGCGCCAGCGCCAGCAGGGCGCCGGTCACGATCTGAAACGCCACATAGGAGCCGAAGAAACCCAGGGGCGCGAACGGCAGCAGAATCAGCAGAAAGCTCGGTGGATAGGCCCATGGCCGAAATTCCAGCGGCGTGGAGAGCCAGCCTGCAAAATTCGTGTTGAGGAAGCTGGTGAAGCGATCGCCGTCGAAGATCAGCGGCGCGTTGCCATCGAGGACCGAGCGGATCGCGCCGTAGAAGACCATCCAGTCGGTGCCGAGGGTATTGTAGTCGAGCCCGATCTTGCCTGGATATGGAATCGTCGTGACCAGAACCAGCCAGACGTAGAACGACATCGCCAGGGCGGGGATCAGCACGACCGCGGGTGGGCGCAGCACGGCCTGCTGCTCGAAGTTGCCTCCGCCGTCTGCCAAGTCCATGCGTTCTCCCCCCAAGCGATGAGCTGCCCTTGTAGGGGCGAATCGCCGTCGATCTTACGACGATCGAGGCGATGTACCGAATGGGTCCGGCAAGGAGCGCGGCAAAGTGGTTTCTCCCTTGCGATATGGCGCGCGCAAACGCCGCTCGCGAACCTGATTTTTCTCTGCACGACGAAATTTCGGCCTTCCCTGCGCCGCGCCAAATAGACATCGGTTGCAAAGATAAATATGCTCGCCCTTGGGTCTGTGGGGAATACGCTTATGAAATGCCGTGCTGCTGCGGTCGCAGCTTTGTTGTGTACGATTTTTGCCGGTTCGAGTGCGGAGGCGCGCGGGCCCTACGGTTCGATCAGCGTCGGCAACTGGAAGGGCGGGGCCTATACCAACGACCAGACCGGGTCTTTCACGCACTGTGCAGCCGGTGCCCGATACGCCAGCGGCGTCTTTTTTCTCGTGATGATCGACCACAGCGGTGGCTGGAGCCTCGGCTTCATGCACGAACAATGGAAGCTGGCGACCGGGGAGGCGTTTCCGCTGACCCTGACATTCGACGGCCAGCAACCGTTCAGCGTTCACGGCGTTCCGATCGCCGACAAGCTGGTTCGCGTCCCGATGCCGAGCAATTCCTCGCTCATCGCCCAGTTCCGAAGGGCAAAGGCCATGACCGCCTATACGCAGGGGCAGCTCTTCCAGTTCAACCTCGACCAGACCGGGCAGCTATTGCCGGTATTGGCGAATTGCGTCGCCAAGATCAGGCAATCGGGATTGGCCAGTGCCGGCGATTTCTCGGTCCTTCCCGCAGCCAAGGCGGTCGCGGCGGCGGCGGCGCCGGATTCTGCGCCGGCCAAGCCCGACAGACTGTTCGACCAGAAGGGCACCGGCTTCCTGGTGAGTTCGAATGGACACCTCGTCACCAATGCGCACGTGGTGCAGGGCTGCGTCGGCGATATCCTGGGCAATCCGTCCGGCGAGGCGCCCGCCAAGCTGCGTCTGGTGTCGAGCGACGAGACCAACGATCTGGCGCTGCTGCAGGCCACGGGCTCGTTCAAGGACGTCGCCAAAATCAGGGACAAGGCGATCCAGTCCGGCGACAGCGTGGTGGCGATCGGCTATCCCTTCCATGGATTGCTGACATCCGATTTCACGGTGACGACCGGGATCGTGAGTTCGCTCAGCGGCATCTTCAACGACACGCGCTTCCTGCAGATCAGCGCGGCCGTTCAACCCGGCAACAGCGGCGGGCCGCTATTGGCCTCGAGCGGCGACGTGGTCGGCGTGGTCGCGGCGAAACTGAACGCCATCAAGTTCGTGAGGGCGACGGGCAACATTCCCGAGAACATCAATTTCGCCATCAAGACCGGGGCGCTGCGGGATTTTCTCGACAACAGCGTGGTGCCGTATCAGATCTCCGACGCCAAGGCCGAATTGAAGACGGCGGACATCGCGCGCAATGCGAGGGCGTTTACGTTTCTCATTTCGTGCAAGGCAAAGGCGAGGGAAAAAGAGACCGCAAAGAACTAGCGACGGAGGCCGCGGCGCTCTTGGGAGCCCCTGGCCGGCACTTGGCTTTAGGAGCCCAAGGAAAACTCATCTTCGCAAAACGAGGCCGGAGTGGCAGATGGCTGATACCCTTGTTGTGGGGCTCCATTCATGGATCATCCAGGACGGCAACTACGGCGATTTTGCACGGGATACGAACGCAGCTTTTGCGCTCGAGTTTTACGCCTCGGCACCGCTGGAAGTGTTCGAGTTGAATTCCAGCGCGGCCCCAACTCTAACTCGCATCCGAGATGCTGATTACGAGGTTATCGGCCAAGTTACCCATGTCGTGCACGACTGGTGGGTAGTTGACGTCGGTGTGCTCGTCTTTTGGAAAGGGGACCGCCCTGCAACTTTGCGGCCGGGAAGTTGGTTGCGTGGGCAAATCTCTATTGGGATCGACCCGTTCTTCTATTTCGAACAGCTGGCCCATCAGCCGGGCGCGCCCGCACTGGTCTACGATTGGAAGATCGAGAGGATCGAGGTGCAAACCGCACCGCTTATCGAGGTCAAGCCAGGCGTGCTGGAGCGCGACGCAACGAAACTTGATTGGAAAGATATCCTCAAGACCAACGCCTGGGACGACGACGGGGAGTATCTTCTCTACTGCACGCGCCTCGGTGGCCCGCGCCCGCCGAAGGGAAGGCGCCATCCTTAAGCGCCATCGCTGAATGGAGGCCGGCGCGATCGCGTCGGTGGTCACCAATGAACGCACGCATCCGTTGCCCACCAAGAGCGTGATCCGTTAGCTCAAAACCTCTGTGCGAAACCCGCCGGGGAGGCCCGGCGGCGTTCAGGCCGGTGAAGGCTTACCGCGAACTAGCTGCGGGCTGCCCGGGCATTCCAGCTGCTCCAGCTCACGCTGGCGAGGCTTCGCTGGTCGGTCGCAAGCGGCCGCCGGGTCTGCCGCTCATAGGCGGCGATGATGTGCTGCGACTGCCGGATTTTCTGCTCGAGTTCGGCAATCGCCTTCTGCGTCTTGCCGGTCCTGCTCGACTGCGCGGGCTCGCCCACCGTGAACCTCGCGGTCTCGATGTTCTTCAAGGTCTCGCGAAGCTTCTTGAGCTGGGCGCGGTGCCACGCAATGGCGCTGTCACTGTCTACCGGCATGCAAACCCTCCTGATTCGCGGCCGAAATCTAGCACGCATCGGGCAAGTTGGGCCAAGGGAGGGCGCCGGCGGGGGATCGGCGGCCACCGGTTTCGCAAGTACGGTTCGGGCGTTCCCGATTTCGACCCTTTTTTGCCATCGAAGCGACCGCGGGCGAGCCTTCAAACAACAAACTTGCATGGCGATCTGTGCTCAGCGCGGTCCCTCTTATCGTCCTGGCGGCAGAATGCCGGCCTGGCGCAATGGAGCGTGCGATGAGCGAAGTTGAGTTCGATCGGATTGTCGATGCCGTGCGGAAGGAAATCGCGCTTGCACCGGCGTTGCATTCGTTGACCGCGTTGCGGGCTTCCGACTGGCGAGCGAAGGCCGCCGGCGACAAGCCAACGTCCCGACGCGACGCTCCGATGGCCAGGATTCGCCGCGTGGGCGAGGGACGCAAGCGATACAGGTGAAACGGTACAGGGTGAGCTGATGGAACGATCAGTGTTCGAAATCGTGAAGGCGCCGCTGGGCTGGTCGGTATTTGCCGACAACGTCAAGATCGGCGGCGTCTACGATTCGCGGGGCGCCGCGCTCGAAGCCGCCGCACTGGCCGCGTCCTATACGGTCAGCGACGGCGGCGGCGTGCAGATCAACGTGCCCGGCGCGGAGGAAGAAAAGCCGCGATGGGCCGTCGCGTTTGAAATCGCGGCCGCCATCCTGCCAATGACGAGCGGGATCGAGCGGGCGGCCACGGTAAAGCCCGCGTGAAGGCAATCGCTCGACTTTGACGGATAGCCTCCACTCCCGGGGAGGAATTTCAAACTAGCATGAGCTTGTCCGCGCAAGTCGCGAGCCATGCGCGGATCGACACTGGCCGCCGTCGGTTTTCCGCCGGCGGCCTTTCATTTCACGTCCGGCGTTTCATTTCACATCGTCGAACGGCGACACCGCCGGGCTGCCGACGCGCATCCGCTTGATGCGGCGCACCGCCATCGGCGCGCCGTCGGACTGGTACTGCAGTTCGTATTTCTTGCCGTTCTTGTCGACGGCGGTGCAGGAGATGCTGGAAAGTTCCAGCGTCACGAAGTTGCCGACCTGCTTGCAGAGGCCGGCGGTCGATTCGACCGACGGCACCGGCAGGCCATCGGCCTTCGGCCTGTCCTTGGATTTCAGCAGCATCCGGTCGATCGGCAATTCGTACAGATTGGCGTCCGGCCTTCGCCCGTTGTCGCCGGAGAACGTGATGATGTGGCTGTCGTCGTCGGGATCGTCGAGCGCCACGGTAAAATTCGCCCGGCCTTCCTCGGTCTGGAAGAAGGCAACGGCCCGGCAGGCAAAGTCCCGTCCCGCGACCTTGAGCGTGCTGCACTTGCCGGACATCATCGCGAAGATGACGGTATCGGGCTGTTGCCGCTGAAGTTCGTCCGAGGCGCGGGCCGGCATTGCAATGAAAATGATGGCAAGGGCGAAAGCCTGCCGGAAGAATTTCATGGTCATGCCCGGTTGATAGGACATGGCGCGCTGTGTGACCAGAGTCTCGCCAAGGTTCCGGAACACGCAGGGTAAGATAGTCCGGTTTTGCGGCGCCGAACGGCCATCAGAAATCGAGCGGCGCGTTGTCGACCACTTCCTTCATGACGAAGAAGGTCCGGGTCTGGCGGACGCCCGGCAGCGCGATCAATTGTTCGCCATGGATGCGGTTGAAATCCTCCATGTCGCCGACGCGGATCTTGAGGAAGTAGTCGAAATCGCCGGCCACCAGGTGGCAATCGAGCACGAATTTCAGTTGCGCGATCGCCCGCTCGAAGGTGGCAAAGCTTTCCGGCGTGGAGCGGTCGAGCACGACGCCGACCATGACCAGCGCCCCCTTGCCGACCTTGCGCGGCGCCACCATCGCCCTGACCTGGGCGATGAACCCCTCGTCGAACAGGCGCTGGGTCCGGCGGTGACAGGTCGCGGCGCTGACGCCGGCCGTTTCGGCCAGTTCGGCATTGGTCAGCCGGCCGCTATTCTGCAGCAAACGCAATATCTTAAGGTCGATGCGGTCGAGCCTGCCGGCCATGAAAGAATCTTCCAGAAATATGCTAATTTAGCGGATGAAAAGATAGCAAAGTCCGGTCATAGCGCAATATTTCTGCAAGATTATCGATAACTTGGAGAGCACTTTTCCAAGGCCCGATGGTAGGGCGTTTCCCGGACATCAGACCATCAACGGGGACGACGATGCTGGAGAAATTCGAACGCTATCCGCTCACCTTCGGGCCCACCCATATCGAGAAGCTGGAGCGGCTGTCGCAGCATCTCGGCGGCAAGGTCGAGCTCTACGCCAAGCGGGAGGACTGCAATTCGGGGCTGGCCTTCGGCGGCAACAAGCTGCGCAAGCTCGAATACATCATCCCCGATGCGATCGCTTCCAATGCGGACACGCTGGTCTCGATCGGCGGCGTGCAGTCCAACCACACCCGCATGGTCGCAGCGGTGGCCGCCAAGATCGGCATGAAGTGCCGCCTGGTGCAGGAAAGCTGGGTGCCGCACGAGGACGCGGTCTACGACCGCGTCGGCAATATCCTGCTCAGCCGCGTCATGGGCGCCGATGTGCAGATGGTCGATGAAGGTTTCGACATCGGCATTCGCCAAAGCTGGGAAGAGGCGATTGCGGATGTGAAGGCCAAGGGCGGCAAGCCCTATGCGATCCCGGCCGGCGCCTCCGTGCATAAATATGGCGGGCTCGGCTATGTCGGTTTCGCCGAGGAGGTGAGGGCGCAGGAGAAGGAACTCGGCTTCGCCTTCGACTACATCGTGGTCTGCACCGTTACCGGTTCGACCCATGCCGGCATGCTGGTGGGATTTGCCAAGGACGGCCGCGCCCGCAAGGTGATCGGCATCGACGCTTCCTTCACGCCGGCCCAGACCAAGGCCCAGGTGCTCGATATCGCCCGTGGCACCGCCGGCCTCGTTGAATTGGGCCAGGGGATCGTCGAGGACGATGTCGTCCTGATCGAGGACTACGCCTATCCGGCCTACGGCGTTCCGTCAGAGGAGACCAAGGAAGCCATCCGGCTGTGCGCGCGCCTCGAAGGCATGATCACCGATCCCGTCTACGAGGGAAAATCCATGCAGGGCATGATCGACCTCGTGAACAAGGGCTATTTCCCGAAGGGATCGAAGGTGCTCTACGCCCATCTCGGCGGTGCGCCGGCGATCAACGGATACGCCTACACGTTCCGCAACGGATGAGGCGGCGACCTGCGTGTTGATTCTAGTTCGAGGGGCGGAGACGGGCGCTCCTAACCTCGCCCCGCCTGCGGGGAGAGGTCGGATCGCCCTTGCGATCCGGGTGAGGGGGTACAGGTCTAACCGCCTCCGGTACTCGTTGAGGCAGCCCCTCACCCCGACCCTCTAAGAGCGAGCTTCGCTCGTCTCGACCCCGCAAGAGCGGGGAGAGGGAGAAGTTGGCACCTCCGCGTCGTCCTAAATTCATCGCGCTCTAGCAGCCTAGACGTCCGCCGCCCGCACCAGCGCGAGCAACTCGTCGCCGTAATGCTCGAGCTTCTTGTCGCCGATGCCGGGGATGTTGCGGAGCGCGTCGAGCGTCGAAGGCCGTGCGGCGGCGATGCCGTCGATGGTGGAATCATGCAGCACGACATAGGCCGGCACGCTGCGCTGGCGCGCGATGTCGGCGCGCCATGCCCGCAGCGCCGCCTGCAGGCCGGCGTCCGCAGGCTTGGTCTCGGCGCGCGGCGCCAGATCGCCGCGCCTTGATTTGGCGCGGCTGGCGCGAACGCGTGTGCCGGGCGCCGCCTCGCGCAGCATCACCTCGGTCTCGCCTTTCAGGACGCCGCGCGCGGTCTCGGTCAGTTTCAGCGCGCCAAAGGCTTCGCTGTCGGCCCGCAGATGGCCCATGGCGACCAGTTGGCGGATCACGGCGCGCCATTGCTTCTCGTTGAGATCAACGCCGATGCCGAACACGGACAGCTTGTCGTGGCCGAATTGCGTGACCTTCTCGGTCAGCCGGCCGACCAGCACGTCGATCAGGTGCATGGCGCCAAAACGCTGCCCGGTGCGATAGGCGCAGGACAGCAGCTTTTGCGCGGCGACCTTGCCGTCGCGAAGCTGCGGCGGCGACAGGCAGTTGTCGCAATTGCCGCAATTGTTGTCGCCGGTGACTTCCTCGCCGAAATAGCCGAGCAGGCGGCTGCGCCGGCAGCCCGCGGTTTCCGCCAGCGCCACCAGCGCATCGAGCTTGCCGATCGACACGCGCTTGAACGCTTCGGCGCCGGTGGATTCGTCGATCATGCGGCGCTGCTGCACGATGTCGGACAGGCCATAGGCCATCCAGGCGCTGGAAGGCTTGCCGTCGCGCCCGGCGCGGCCGGTCTCCTGGTAATAGGCCTCGATGCTCTTCGGCAGATCGAGATGCGCGACGAAGCGCACGTCCGGCTTGTCGATGCCCATGCCGAACGCGATGGTGGCGACGATGACGACGCCGTCCTCGTTGATGAAGCGGTCCTGGTTGCGGGCGCGCAAGCTTGCGTCGAGCCCGGCATGATAGGGCAGCGCCGGGATGCCGGCGTCGGTCAGGGCTGCCGCGGTGTCCTCGACCTTGGCGCGCGACAGGCAATAGACGATGCCGGCGTCGCCGGCGTGGCGCTCGCTGATGAAGGCCTTGAGCTGGGCCGGGGCGTTCTGCTTCTCGACGATCTCGTAGCGGATGTTCGGGCGGTCGAAACTCGCGACAAAGCTCGGCGCGCCGGCAAGCCCGAGCCGGGTCACGATCTCCTTGCGCGTCATCTCGTCGGCGGTCGCGGTCAGCGCGATGCGCGGCACGTCCGGAAAGCGTTCGGCGATCACCGACAGCCCGATATATTCGGGGCGGAAATCGTGCCCCCATTGCGACACGCAATGCGCCTCGTCGATCGCGAACAGCGCGATGTTGGCTTGTCCCAGCAAGGACAGGCAGCGCGGCGTCAGCAGCCGTTCCGGCGCGACGTAGAGCAGGTCGAGGTCGCCGGCGAGCAGCCGCCGCTCGACTTCCGAGGCTTCGTCAAACGACAGCGTCGAGTTCAGCACCGCCGCATTGACGCCGGCCTCCAGCAGTCCCGCGACCTGGTCGCGCATCAGCGCGATCAGCGGCGACACCACGATGCCGCAGCCTTCGCGCAACAAGGACGGCAACTGGTAGCACAGCGACTTGCCGCCGCCGGTCGGCATCAGCACCAGGCAGTTGCCGCCGTCGGTCACGTGGCGGACGATTTCCTCCTGCGCGCCGCGAAAAGCCGGCAGGCCGAATACGGAGTTCAGCACGGACAGCGCGTCGGGACCACTGTCGCGGTGAAGGGCGGCGGGGGCAGGCATGGGGATTGTGTCGTCCGATCGGGTTCGTGCGCAGGCTTTTGAGACAGGAAGTCGAGATTAACATCGATCATGCCACGTCCAACCAAGATTCGACACTACCACCAGTGCCGCGGCCGTGCGGGCTCCCTGCAGGGCAGACCTGCGGTAATTAATGTCTTCGCGGGTGAACGACGGGAGTGATCTATGTTAAATACAACCCAACAGCAATAAACGCAAAGGGAGCGGATGACGGGACCGTCCCGAATTGTCGCTGGCGTCATTGCCGTCGTGCTGCTTGGTGGCGCGGCCGCGGCCTTTGCAGTTGTGTGGCGGCCGGCGATTGCGGCGATCGAGCCGCCCGCGGCCGCTGGCCTTCGATGCCGCCCTGGTCAAACGAGGCCGCGACCTGGCGGCGATCGGCAATTGCAATGATTGCCATACCGTGCGCGGCGGCAAGAACTTTGCCGGCGGTCTGCCGGTGCCGACCCCGTTCGGCACGATCTACTCCTCGAACATCACGCCGGATGCCGAGACCGGGAATCGGGCGATGGTCGGAAGACGCGTTTCGGCGCGCGATGCGCTCTGGCGTCAATCGTGAAGGCCAGCACCTCTATCCGACCTTCCCCTACGACCACTTCACCAATGTCAGCGACGAGGACGACCGGGCACTCTATGCCTTCCTGATGACGCGGCAGCCGGTTCGCGCGCCGGCGCGCGAAAACCAGCTTTCCTTCCCGTTCAACCAGCGTTTCGCCATTGCCGGATGGAAATTGCTTTTCCTTCGTCACGACACCTATCAGCCCGATCCGAAGCAAAGCGCCGAGTGGAACCGCGGTGCCTATCTGGTCGAAGGATTGGCGCATTGCGGCGCCTGCCACACGCCCCGCAATGCGCTGGGCGCGGAACGCAACAGCGCGCAGTTTGCCGGCGGCGATGTCGACAACTGGCACGCCTATGCGCTCAACGATCAGTCCCACGCGCCGGTGCCCTGGGATGCCGATGCTTTGTTCGCCTATTTGCGCGACGGCTGGCACCCCGACCACGGCACGGCGCGCGGGCCGATGGCGGAGGTGGTCAGTAATCTGTCCTCGGTCCCGTCAAGCGACGTCCGCGCGATCGCGGTCTACATGGCCGGCGTATCCGGAGTGCCGACGCCGGATCGCAAACGTCAGGGCGAGGCCGCGCTGGAGCAAGCCAAATCATCGCTCAGTTCAGGCTTCCCAGAGCCAACGCGACCGGTGCGTGCGATCTACGCTGCTGCCTGCGCGTCATGCCACGCGAGCGGACGGCCACTGCCTTATGGCGGGGTCAATCTTGGCTCTTAGTACCGCGATCACCAGTCCCGATCCGCGCAATCTCGCCAATATCGTGCTGTCTGGCGTCCAAGGCATCGAAGGCGAACGCAGCCCGATCATGCCCGGATTTGCCGCCAGCATGACCGACGAGCAGGTTTCGGCCTTGTTGAACTATCTGCGCGCGCGCTTCAGCAACCAACCGCCCTGGTCTGGCGTTGAAAAGACAGTGCAGGATGCACGCCGCACGCAGACCGCATTTCTCCAGACATCGCCCAGGCCGCGTAACGTACCCGTCGATCCTCCGCAGCGAGAAAAGCCATGATGACATTGAAGGTCAACGGCCGGGAGCATCAGGTGGATGCCGATCCGGATACGCCGCTGCTCTATGTGCTGCGCGAAGACATCAAGCTCAACGCCGCCAAATTCGGCTGCGGCTTGGGCCAATGCGGCGCGTGTACGGTGATCGTCGACGGCAAGGCCGTGCTCTCCTGCGTGACGCCGATGATCTTGCTGGAAGGCAAGCAGGTAACGACGCTTGAGGGCCTCGGCACGGCGTCGGAACCGGCGCCGATCCAGCGCGCCTTCATGGAGGAGCAGGCGGCGCAATGCGGTTACTGCATCGCCGGAATCATGATGCGGGCGCAGGCGCTTCTGCAGAGAAATTCCAGGCCGACCAATGAGCAGATCCGTTCCGAGCTCGAACCCCATCTGTGTCGTTGCGGCACCCACATGCGCATCCTGCGCGCGGTGCACCGTGCTGCGAGGCTGATGGACACCGCGGATGCGTCGTCAACAGCCGACGGGAGAGTCCAATGAACGCCCCCGTCGATGATCGATCGCCGTCGCGTGCTGGCCGGCGGCGGCGCGCTGATCGTCAGCTTCTCGCTGTCAGGCGCTTTGGCGCAGCATCAAGACGCGCCCACGGCTGCTCCCGCACCGAGCCCGCCCGGCAGTTTGAAAAATTCGCCCTATCTCGACGCGTGGATCCGCATCGACGCCAACGGCAATATTGACGGTGTTCACGGGCAAGGCCGAACTCGGTCAGGGCTTCAAGACGGCGTTTCAGCAGATCGCGGCTGAGGAACTGGATGTTGCCTTTGAATCCCTCAAGGTGATCGACGGCGGACACGCAGCCTGACCGCGAACGAGGGCTATACGGCAGGCAGCAACTCCATGAAGGACAGCGGCACCGCGATCCAGAATGCGGCGGCGCAGGGCGCGCACTGCTGGTCGCGGAAGCAGCAAGGCGGCTTGGTCTGCCGGCCGAGAATCTGCGGACGGCAGACGGTGCGGTGATCGCGCCCGATGGCAAGCGGCTGTCGTATGGTGAACTCGTCGCGCGCCGACATGCTGCATGTCCAGGCGCAGCCGAAGTCGAAACTGAAGGACCCGGCGACATTCAAGATCATTGGCCGGCCTGTGCCGCGCGTCGATATTCCGGCCAAGGTCACCGGCGGTGCGGCCTATGTTCAGGACATGCGGCTTCCCGGGATGGTGCATGCCCGCATCGTGCGGCCGCCGAGCTACGGCGCGCAACTGACCGAATGCGATACCGCCGCTGTCGAGAAGCTGCCCGGCGTCGTCAAGGTCGTGCGTGACGGCAATTTTCTTGCGGTGGTCGCGGAAAAGGAATTCCAGTCGATCAAGGCGATGAATGCGCTTGCCGCCGCCGCGAAGTGGCAGGAGACCGCGACGCCTGCCAAAGCAGGACGACCTGCTTAACGGTGTTGACCAGCCTGCCTGTCGCAGAACTCGACGATTTTCGAGCGCAGCAATCCGTCAGGGCTGAATTCGGTGCCAGAAGACCCTCGAAGCGACCTATACGCGGCCCTATCAGGCGCACGGATCGATCGGTCCGTCTTGCGCGGTGGCGCAATTGATCGACGGTGCGATGACGGTATGGACGCATACGCAAGGCGTCTATCCCGATCGTCAGGGCATCGCGGAAATGCTGCGCATGCCGCCGGCCAGCGTTCGCCTGATCCATGTCGAAGGCTCCGGCTGCTATGGCCATAACGGCGCCGACGATGCCGCGGCCGATGCCGCGCTGATCGCCCGTGCATTGCCCGGCCGCCCGGTTCGCGTGCAATGGATGCGCGAACAGGAACATGCCTGGGAGCCGTTCGGCCCGGCGATGGTGACGAAACTCAAGGCCTCGCTCGACGGCAATGGCAAGATCGCCGACTGGAATTTCGAGGTCTGGAGCAATACCCATTCGATGCGGCCGGGCGGCGCCGGATCGATGCTGGCGGCGCAGCACATGGCGCAACCCTTCGCCGTGCCTGCGCCAAAGCCGCTGCCGCTGCCGGAAGGCGGCGGCGACCGCAACGCGATCCCGATCTACAAATTTCCCAACGCCCATGTCGTGCACCACTTCATTCCGGCGATGCCGCTGCGGATTTCGGCGATGCGGGCGCTCGGCGCCTATCACAACGTGTTCTCGATCGAGAGCTTCATGGACGAACTCGCCGATCTCGCCGACGCCGATCCCGTCGAATTCAGGTTGAAGCATCTGGAGGATCAGCGCGGCCGCGACGTGATCGAAAAGGCGGCGCTGAGGCTTTCGGATGGAAGAAGCGGCCAGAAGGCGCCGCAGGATCGCGGCTTACGGCTTTGCCTTTGCGCGCTACAAGAATCTGGCGGCCTATTGCGCCATTGCTTCCGAGGTTGAGGTCAACGGGAGACCGGCCGTCCGCGTCTGGTCCGCGCGGTGGCGGCCGTCGACAGCGGCCAGGTGGTCAATCCGGACGGGCTGATCAACCAGATCGAAGGCGCGATCATGCAGTCGATGAGCTGGACGTTGTACGAAAGCGTGACCTTCGACGACACCAGGATCACCAGCATCGACTGGCAGACCTATCCGATCCTGCGTTTCGATGCGGTGCCTGACAGCATCGAGGTCCACATCATCAACCGGCCCGGCCTGCCGTTCCTCGGCAGCGGCGAAACCGGGCAGGGACCGGCGGCGGCATCGATTGCAAACGCCATCGCCAACGCCACGGGAAAGCGGCTGCGCAACCTGCCGCTGACGCGCAAGCGCATCAAGGAGCGATCGACGCGTGTCGTCGCTCGTTCGCGGGACGGCGGACCTACTGATAGCTCGCCACGATATCCGACACCGCGCGTTCGAGCTGTTTCGCGGTGGCGCATTGGCGGACGACGGTGCAGAAGGTCGAATAGCGCGGCATTTCGGAATCGCCCCAGCCCCAGGCCATGCGGCCCTCCGGATTGAGCCAGACCACCCGCTTCGACCGCTCGGCGATGCGGCGCAGGATGTCGGCGCGCGGGATCGAGGTTGTTGCTGCGGGCGTCGCCGAGCACGATCACGGTGGTCTCGCGGCGTGATCGCGCTCATCCAGCCGTGCTCGAAATCGGCAAAGGAGTTGCCGTAGTCGGACGAGCCGAAGCCTGACCTTGGACATGATCTCGGCCATCGCCTCTTCCGGCGATTTCGATTCCAGGATGTCGCTGACTTCGATCAGATGTCCGGAGAACGCAAACGAGCGGACGTCGTCCACGACCTCATGCAGGCTGTGGATCAGCAGCAGGAAGAAATCGGACACCCGCGCCACCGAGCCCGAGACGTCGCAGATTGCGATGATCTTCGGCTTGTCGCGGTGCCGGCGTTTCCAGGCGGTGAGGAACGGCACGCCGCCCCAGGCGGCGTTGCGGCGGATGGTGCGGCGCACGTCGAGATGGCCGCGGCGCTGGCGTTTGCGCGGCTTGGAGTAGCGCTCGCGCAGGCGGCGCGCGATCTGGCGGATCAGATGCCGCATCTGCTCGACCTGCCGCGGCTCGATCCGCGACAGCGGCGCATTGCGCAAAATCTCGTTGCGCAGGTTTTCGGCTTCCTCGCGCCCGTACAGCATCAGCGCCTGCGAGACGGTCTCGCGGACCGTGCCGCGCAGCCCGTCCAGCGCATTGGTCAGCCGCTCCGCCAGGGCAGGGTTGGTGGCGGCGAGATTGTCGAGATCGTCGCGCAGGCGCTGGATGCCCATCTGGTCGAGGATGCGGCCGGAGAAGATGCCGCGCTGCGTGAAGTAGCGGATGTCGGACAGCGAGGCCGCGCTCGCCGCGTTGGCGATGGCCGCCGAAATCTGGTTGCGGTCCTGCGCCAGCAGCATCTGGGCGAGCTGGCCGAGCCCCTCGGCCTGCTCGTCGCCGCCGCTTGCATCGCCGGGCGAATCGGAGGCTGGATTGGACCCGGATCGGATCCTGCTCGTCGGCCTTGCCGTCCTCGGGCGGTGACTGCGGCTCGGGCTGATCGAAGAACAGATCGAAACAATCGCCGAGCGCCTTCTTCTCGTCCTGCGTCTTGGCGAGCGTCAGCAGAAAAGTGTCGCGCAGGATGGTGCGGTCGGCAAAGCCGACCTTGGAGACGGCCCGCATCGCGTCGATGCTTTCGGCCGGCGAGAGCCTCACGCCTGCGCCCCGCGCCGCACGAAAGAAGCGATGCAGGTTCTCTCTCATCCCCTGTCTATCCGAAGACGTTCTGACGCGAGGCCTTGGCGATGAAGGTGGAGACCTGAGGCATGGTGGCCTCGATATCGGCCTCGTATTTCAGGAGAACGTTCAGCGTGTCCTTGACCACCTCGTGACCAAGCTCGGGCGCCTGCAGCAGCACCAGCACGCGCGCCCAGTCGATGGTTTCGCTGACCGACGGCAGCTTCTTCAGATCGAGCGTGCGGACCTCGTGGATGAAGCTCACCATCTGCTTGCGCAGCGTCTGCGAAATGCCGGGCACCCGGCTCTCGACGATCCGCTCTTCCAGTCTCTGTTCGGGGAAGCCGATGTGAAGATGCAGGCAGCGCCGCTTCAGCGCGTCGCCGAGATCGCGTTCGCTGTTCGAGGTCAGGATCACGGTCGGCGGCGCGACCGCGACAATGGTGCCGAGTTCCGGAATCGTCACCTGGAAATCGCTGAGAATTTCCAGCAGCAGCGATTCGAATTCGGCGTCCGATTTGTCGATTTCGTCGATCAGCAGCACGCAGCCGGCGGGCTGTTCCAGCGCCTGCAGCAGCGGCCGCGGCTCGACGAATTCCTTGGAAAAGAACACGTCGCCGAAATCATGCAAGTTGATTGAGCGCCGCTTCCAGCGTCGGCGCGCCGCCGAGGACTTCGCCGAGCTTGTCCTTCAGGATCTGGGTGTAGAGAAGCTGCTTGGCGTACTTCCACTCGTACAGCGCCTTGGCCTCGTCGAGCCCCTCATAGCATTGCAGGCGGATCATTTTCAGGCCGCGCCATGCGGCGATCGCTTTCGCAAGTTCCGTCTTGCCGACGCCGGCGGGGCCTTCGACCAGGATCGGCTTTTCGATCTGCTGCGCCAGATAGACCGCGGTCGCGATCTGGCGGCTTGCAATATAGCCTTGCGCGGCAAGACCGCTTTCCACTGCCTCGATCGAGGCCGAGGGCTTGGTATCAGCCACGGGTTTCAACTCCGAATTCGGTAAATTTCGGAATGTTCTGCCTGCGTTCCCGGCAAAGAACAAGCGCCGTTTAGTCATGGGCGGCGGCAAATTCCGCCATTGTCCGCCTAGCGCAATGCCAGCCCGGTAGCGGCTTCCAGTTCCTCAATCGCCTGCGCCGCATTGGCCACTTTGATCGTGGTCATGCCCATCTCGCGCGCCGGCTTCAGGTTGACGCCGAGGTCGTCGAGATAGACGCAGTTCTTGGGGTCGACCTTCAGCGTCTCGACCATCATGCGGTAGATGCGCGGGTCGGGTTTCCGCAGGCCGATTTTTGCGGATTCGATGACATGGTCGAACAGCGCCATCACTTCGGCGACATAGAGCTTGCGGCCACTGTGGCTGCCGATGGCGTTGGCGGGAAGGTTGTTGGTGATGCAGCCGGTCTTGAACCGCGCCTTGACGCGCTTGAGCGCCTCGACCATCTCGGGCCGCAGATCGCCCGACAGCAGCGGCAGCACGTCCTTGCCGCGAACCTCAGCGCCCAGCGCCAGCGATTCGGCCGCGAACAATTCGTCGAAGGCTTCGATGTCGACTTCGGCGCGCTCGAACTTGGCCCAGGCGTTTTCCAGGTGGTTGGCGGCGTTGGTGCGCCGGATGATGTCGGCGGGCAGCCCGCGCTCGGTCTCATACCGCGTAAACGCCTCGAACGGCGAGGTGGTCAGCACGCCGCCGAAATCCCAGATCACTGCTTCGATCATCATGCCCTGCCTGAAACAAATGTGTTGGCGAGCGGCTAACACGAATTATCAGCTGGAACCAGTGCGATCGGGCGCTTGGCGACATGCGCCGCGCGGGTTATTGCTGCGCCGATGAACATCCTGCCTCGCCTTGATTGCCAGCCTTGCCCTGCTGCTGTCCGTTCCCGCGCACGCCATCGTCGGCGGCGGTGCGCCGTCGACGGAAGGCGTGGCCCGCGCGGTCGTTACCATCGTCGGCTCGCGCGGTAATTTTTGCACCGGCGCGTTGATCGCGCCAAAACTGGTGCTGACCGCGGCGCATTGCGTGCCATCAGGCGCGGAGTACAAGATCGTCGAATATGGCGCGGACCGGCAGCCGTCGCTGCAGGACGTGAAGAGCGTCGCTATTCATCCCGGCTTCAATATGCAGGCGATGTCGGGACATCGTGCGACGGCGGATGTCGCGTTGCTGCAATTGGCCGCGCCGCCCAAGGGAAAGACGCCGGCCGCGCTCGGATCGCCCAACATCCCGATCAACGTCGGCAGCCGTTTTTCCATCGCAGGCATCGGCGTGACCGTGCGCGGCGACGGCAAGAGCGGCGGCACCATCCGCGTCGCCGGCCTGGTCGCGACCGGCAAGCCGGGAACATTGCAGATCAGGCTTGTCGATCCTGTCGGGCAGGGCACGCGTGAGGGGCTTGGCGCCTGCACCGGAGATTCCGGCGCGCCTGTTTTCGAGGACAAGCCAGGCGGTCCCGTGATCGTCGGGGTGGTGAGCTGGTCGACCGGGCCGAACGGCTCGGCGGGTTGCGGCGGCATGACCGGCGTTACGCCGCTGACGCTCTATCGCGACTGGATTTTGCAGACGGCGCAGAAGTGGGGCGCGGGGCTGTAACTTGCTCGGAGCCGTAGGGTGGGCAAAGGCGCACTTGCGCCGTGCCCACCATTCAACACCGCGCTCGCAATGGTGGGCACGCTACGCTTTGCCCACCCTACGGCTTCCGTGGCTCAATGCTTCGCCGCCTTGTTCGCGGCGGCGTTGTTGAGCACGATCAGGCCGTCGACGGCGACGCCGACCTTGCTGTTGATCAAAAACGGATTGACGTCGATCGACGCGATGCGGTTGCCGGCATCGGCCATCAGATTGGAGAGGCCGACCAGCGCCTTCACGGCGGAAGCCTCGTGCAGCGCCGGCTTGCCGCGATAGCCCTTCATCTTCACGCCGGCCTTGGTCTTGGCGATCAGCTGCTTCGCCTCGGCCTCGTCCAGCGGGGCGCCGGCCAGCGCGACATCCTTCATCAGTTCGATATCGACGCCGCCGGTGCCGAACAGCACCACCGGCCCCATCTCGGCGTCGAGCGAGGCGCCGACCACGAGTTCGAGGTCGGCCTTGACCTGCTGCGCGATCAGAATGCCTTCGAGCTTCGGCTTGCTCTTGATCTTCTTCACCCGCGCCGTGATGTCGTTGAACGCCTTCTTCACCTCGGCCGCGCTGTTGAGGTTCAGCACCACGCCGCCGATGTCGGACTTGTGCAGGATGTCGGCGCTGACCACCTTGGCCACGACGGGGAAGCCGATCTGCTTGGCGATTTTCACCGCTTCAGCGGCGGTCTGCGCGATCTCTTCCTTTGAAACGGGAATGCCATAGGCCTTGAGCAGCTTCTTCGATGCGACCTCGTCGAGCGCCGCGGCGCCGTTGGCGTTCTTGAGCGCCTTCTCCAGCACCGCGCGCGCCGAAGCTTTCGAGCTCGATTTGATGTCCGGCACTTCCTTGCGCAAGCTGGAATATTCGATCAGCGACTTGATCGCGCCGACCGCGCGGTCAAGCCCCTGCATCACCGCGATGTTCGGCAGCGACTTGCGCAAGGCCTTGGTGAATTCAGTGAACCCGATCGACATTGCGCTGATATAGACCACGGGCTTGGAGGCGGCGCCGGCCATCTCGTTGACGATGCGCAAATTGCGTTCGCGCAATTCGTGCGGTGCCTTCGGCAGTTCGGCGTCGATGATGACGATGTCGGTGTCGGGATCGTCGATCATGATCTTGATCGAGTTCATGTAGACCGAGGGATCCACGACCGCGGCAAAACCGGCATCGAGGGGATTGCCGACGATGCTGCCGGGACCGAGCATCTTTGCCAGTTGCTCGGTCGCGTTCGGGCTGAGCGGAGCAAAATTCAAGCCGGCCGAATAGAACGCGTCGATCAGCAGACCACGCTTGCCGCCGGATAGCGACACCGCGGCGAGCCGATTGCTCTTCGGCGGCTCGGCATGCACGAAACATTCGGTGGTCTCGATCAGTTCGTCGAGCCCGCGGACGCGGATCACGCCCTCGCGCGTCGAGATCGCGTCAAATGTTTCGATCGAGCCGGCGAGCGCGCCGGTATGCGCCATCGCGGCGGCGCGGCCGCCTTCGGAGGCGCCGAGCTTCAGCGCGATCACGGGCTTGCCGGCGGCGCGCGCGGCCTTGCAGGCCTCGCGAAACACCTTCGTGTTCCGGACGCCTTCGAGATAGACCACGATGACGCGGATCGAGGGATCGGCCGCGAAATAGGCCATCAGGTCCGGCGTCTCGAGGCCGGTCTCGTTGCCGGTCGTGACCATGTAGCCGACGCCGACGCCGCGATCTTCCAGCGTCTGGCGGATCGCCATCACGATCGCGCCGGATTGGCCGGCAATCGCGACAGGGCCTGCTTCCATGGTGACGATGCGGTCGTCGATATTGGTGAACAGCTTTTCGCCCGCGCTTAGGTTGCCGAGGCAGTTCGGGCCGGTGACGGCGAGGCCGGTCTCGCGCACCGCTTCCTGCAATTCAACCGCCAGCCGCTGGCTGTCCTCGTCCTGCAACTCGCTGAAGCCCGAGGTGACGATGGTGGCCGAGCGCGCGCCGGCCGCTGCGGCGTCGCGGATCACCTGCACCGCGAAACGCGCCGGCACCAGCACCAGCACATGATCGGGCTTTTCGGGGAGACTTGCGAAATCCTTGTAGCAGGGCACGCCCCAGATCGTTTCGCGCTTGGCGTTGACCGGGAACAGCCCGCCCTCGTACTTGTACTTGATCAGATTGTTCCAGATGCGCTCGGCATAGTTGCCGGGCTTGTCGGTGGCGCCGACCAGCACGATGTTGCGCGGGTGCAGCATCGCATGGATGCTTTTGACGATGTCGCTGGCGTCAGGCGAAGGCGACCATTTTTCGGCTTGATGCGATGCGGTGCTTGCCTGAGCGTCCATGGGTATCCCTTAACTCTGTTGTTCCTTTGGCCGTGGCGATCGAGGACGAGCGCCGCGTCATGATTTTCTTGTGATTGAAGCCTTTCTATTGAGACTTGGCGGGGGTGGCAACACGCGTTGCGCGCGCAGCGCCATTCGCGCCGCGCACGATATCCCGGCTCGCGGAGAATTCAGCGTGAACCCGGCGCGTCCCTGATCATCGTGGCGTGCACAAGATAGCGCTCGGGCCCCTGCGTCAGCGCGTCGAACGGCCAGCAGGTCGACAGCACCAGTTGATGTCCATCCGCGAGCGGATCGATGCCGGAAGTATCGAAGCGCACGACCGAGGTGGCATCCACCCGGTAGTGGAATTGCTTGCCGTCGCTTCGCGTCACGTCGATCTCGTCACCGACGACGACGTTCTTCAGGAAGGCGAAATGCGTATCGCGATGCGCCGAATAAACGGCTACGCCGCGCTCGCCGGCGTCGGGCGTCCGTTCGACGTGCCCCGGGCCGAAGGCGAGCGCCTGGCCGCTGCTGCCTGCGAGCACGATGGCGCGGGCCTGGATCCGCTTCACTTCGATGCGGGCGACCGGCCATGTATCCGCCCATGACCACGGCTTTGTCTCGCGCCCGGTGGCGATTGTTTTTTCAAAGGCCCGCTCCAGCAGCACCTGTGCAACCCGCGCTTTGGCGTGGATGTAGGCCCCCTGGCCGAACAGGATCAGGCCGGCGAGGGCGAGAAGAAGGGGAAGGACGAAGCGGGGCATCTTGTTACTTCCCGTCATTGCGAGCGAAGCGAAGCAATCCATCTCAACAGGAAAAGAAAGAATGGATCGCGTCGTCGCTTCGCTTCTCGCAATGACGTCCATGGGGAAAAAAGGGACGCGCGCGGCCCTGGGGGGACGGGAAGCCGCGCGCGCTCTGGAAAGAGGAGGTGGGGAGCCTGCTCTTTTCAGCCGATGTCAACGCGGTGACATCTGACGTCGATTAAACACGAACAGGATCAGGCTGAGCGTGAGCAGGATCACGCCCGCAATCATCTTCAGTTCGGCGTCCGTCGCCGTTCTCGGCAGTGTGACCGTGTTGGGTGCCTGGGTGACGACGGGCTGCACCCGTTTCAGTGCTGCGATCTGAACCTGCGCCTGCTCGTTATCCGCGCGCCGCTCTGTCGGCGTTGCCGGAACCCGTGTGCGTTCGCCGAACACCTTTTCAAAATCCCAACCGGCCGGCAGGTTGATCGGCAGTTCCGAGACCTTGAGCGGCTCGCCTTCCGGCCGGCTCGGAGTCTTGTCGACCGCAACCAGGCTGGTCAGCCGCGTGACGAGCTGATGCTCGAGCGCCAGCGCCAGAATGGTCTTGTCGGCATCTTCCGGGCTCGCCTGCCGCGTGGTGCGCGCGACTTCGGCATCGGCGATCTTGCGCCGCGCCCAGAGCTTGGACAGGCCCTTGCCTTCGGCCGCATTCGCCAGCGGAAGGGTGACGACCCAGGGACGGTCGCCGATACGGCCCTTGATCTCGACCGAGCCCGCGAGCTTGTCGAGTTTTGCAGCCAGAACCAGCGGCTCATCGCGATAGACGTCGGGGATCGCGACGGGCGTGATATCGGCCGCGGCGTCGGAGAATTTGGCGGTGAGATTGGTCACCGCCGGATTTTCCAGTTTGGCGAACAGGCCGCGCATGCGCTCGTCGACCTGTTCCACCGAGCCGATATGGGTGAAGGTGCCGCGGCCGAGTTCGGCGGCGCGTGTCATCAGGTAGGTGTTCGGTGCCGAGCCGATGCCGACCATGAAGATGCGCGAGCGGCCGCGCAGCGCATTGATGGTTTCGAACAATTGCTGCTCGTTGCCGATCGCGCCGTCGGTCAGGAACACGACCTGCCGGACGTAATTGGCATCGCCGGCGTTGTCGGACAGCGCCGCGCGCATCGCCGGCACCATTTCCGTGCCGCCATTGGCCTGCAGCGCGCCGACAAACGAGGTGGCTTGGCCGATATGCTCCCTGTCGGCCGGTACGGCCGCCGGGAACAGCACGTCCATGGTGTGATCGAAGCGGATCACGTTGAAACGGTCGTTCGGCTGCAGGCGGCCGAGGGCGTAGATGAGGCTCGCCTTGGCCTGGATGATCGAGACGCCGCCCATCGAGCCGGAATTGTCGATCACGAAGATGACTTCGCGCGGCAGCGGCTTCTGCTGCGCCTGCTCGATCGACGGCGGCGTGACGAAGGCGAGCAGGTAATCGCTGTCGCCGACGCGCTCGCGGAACAACCCTACCGAGGGCGCCTTCTCGGCCACCGGCTTCCAGGTCAGTTCGAAATCGCGGTCGGCCGGCACCGGGCCTTCGGCAAGGCGCAGAATGCTGGTGTTGGCGTCCGGCTTTTCGGTCTTGATCGCGTGGTGGTGGCTCTTGATTTCGCCGAGCGGGAAGCCGGCCTGCAGCCGCACGGTGATGCGGGTCGGATTGACCGGCGCGTTGGTTGCGGGGTCGAGCACTTCGGGCGAGATGCGGTTGCGATCCGGCACGGGATCGGATTTGGCCGAACCCCAGCCGCCGCCATCGGGCCGGAAGTCGACGCTCTGCACGACGGGTGCGGGATTGTAGCGCGGGGCGACCACCATCGGCACCCGCAGCGAGAACGCGTCGCCGGACTGCTGAACCGGTTCCTGGTATTCGATCTGCACCAGCACGGTTTCGCCGGGGCCGATATTGGCGACCGAGTTGGTAAAAATGTTCGGCCGCTCCTGTTCGGTCAGCGCCGCCTTCTGTCCGTTCTGCTTCGCCTGTTCGTAGATGATCTTGGCCTGCTGCCGCTCCTTGATGTCGCCGACCACGACGCGATCGCCGATCACCATCTTCAGCGTATCGACCGCGCCGCCCGACTGGCAGCGGATAGACATAGACGGCCTCGACCCAGTCTTGCGTCGGGTTGCGGAAAATCTGGGTGACACGGGCGCGGACCGTGGGGCCCGATACGGTGAGATCGACATCGATGCCGAGCCGTGATGCATCGGCGTAACCGTCGTCCGTTTTCAGGAGCAGCGATCCGGAGCGCGCGTCCCCGGGCTTGACGAAGGCAGCCTGAACACGCTCCGCCGACCAGACCGGCTCGAAGCTCAAAAATAATGCCGCAAACCCGACCAGGATTACGGCAACGCCCTGCATCACAAAGAACAGCACCAGCCCGATCAGGCTGGGCTGTTCGCTGCGTTTGTCGGCCTCGATTTCGTCGCATGTCGTCATGTCGCTCACTCCTGAACGGCGATTTCGCCGTGGTGTGAGGGTGCGGAAAGCCGTGATTTGGCGCGAGCGGAATGATCGGCCTTGTTCAGCCGCCGGCCAGCGCGGTGCGCCACCGCTGAGGCTGCTTTGTGCGGGTTTGTGATGGATTGTGCGTCTGGTACACTGGCGCGGCAAAATCAGGGGTGACGATGCCGACGCCGGACAAGCAGCTTTCCGCCGAGCAAAGCCGGCAAATCGCGGACACCATTCGTGAGGAAATTGCGCGGCGCCGCATCTCCCGGCAATCGCTGGCGGAGCTTGCAAAACTCAGCCTCTCGACCCTGGAGAAGGTGCTCGGCGGCCGCCGCCCGTTCACGCTTGCCACCACCGTGCGGCTCGAGCAGGCGCTCGGTGTTTCCCTGCGCAAGACGCCCGACGCACCGGCGCCCGCCGCGCCCAATGGGAACGGCGACGTCGCGCCTGATGGGTTAGGGGCCTATTCGCGCCGCGCGGTGGCGTGGATCGAGGGAACCTATGTCACGGTGCGTCCGTCGTTCGGCGACAAGGACGCGATCTTCGCCTACCGCACCGAGATCTCTTGGGACAATGCGGCGTCTTCCCTCGTATTTCACGAGAGCGAACGGCAGGACGCGGCCTTCACCCAGTTCGGCGAAGTGGCGGTGCCGAACCAGTCCGGCCACATCTATCTCGTCACCAACCGCCACGGCCAGCATCGCCTGATCACCGTGGCGCGGCTGGCGATTTCGGGCGAGATGTACGGCATCATCACGACGCTGCTCGCAGGCCGCGGCTCGCTGTTGACGCCGATCGCAGCCCCAATCGCCTATTTGCCGATCAAAATGGTCGATAATCCTGCCTTTGGCAGGGTTTCGGCCGATCATCCCAACTACGTGCAGTATCGCCAGCACTTGCGTCGGACGACGGAAGAGCCGTTTGCGATGTTCCTGCCGGGGTAGCGCCCTTAGGCCTTGCATTCCCGGCGGAATAGACTATATGAGCCCTATTCGAATTGTCGCCCTGCCTTGTTGACCGCGCCGAAATCGGCTCCAATCCCCAAGACATCGTTGAAATCGGATCAAGCCTGCGCGGAGGTCGTGCAGGCAAAAGCGCTTTCGCGCAACTTGGAGATAGTTACATGGCTACCGGAACAGTTAAGTGGTTCAACGCAACCAAGGGCTTCGGATTCATCCAGCCCGATGATGGCGGCACCGACGTTTTCGTTCACATCAGCGCCGTCGAACGTGCAGGTCTGAGCTCGCTCAATGAAGGCCAAAAGCTTTCATATGAAGCGAAGGTCGACAGCATGCGCGGCAAGACCAGCGCGGAAAATCTCCGCGTCGGTTAAGGCGATCGATGGAGGATCACCACGGATGTACTGGGATCCTCTGATCGGCTTCTGAACAATCAAGCCCGCTGGCGATGAGCCAGCGGGCTTTTTCTTTTTGCTGTTGCCCTCCGCCTTGTGCGCAATGGCGCACTGGGGCGGACGATCCAGTGCGCCGCAGCGTCACGGCTCAATCACTGCCGCCGGTGTTTACTGGATGCCCCGCCTTCGCGGGGCATGACGAGTTACGACGCAAGCTTGTCGGTGGCTTTCGGCGCTCCGAAATTCTTTCGCAGCGTCGGCTTGTGAATTTTGCCCGTCGCATTGCGCGGAAGCGCGTCGACGAATTCGATCAGCCGCGGGCACTTGAACCGCGCCAGATTGGCCGCGCAATGCGCGTGAACTTCCGCAGGTGTCAGCGTGTGGCCGGGCTTCACGGCAATGATCGCCATGCCGACCTCGCCCCATTGCTCGTTCTGGACGCCGATAATGGCAGCCTCGGCGATTGCCGTGAGCTGATGCAGCACGCTCTCGACTTCGGCCGGATAGACGTTCTCGCCGCCGGAGATGTACATGTCCTTCCAGCGGTCGACGATGTAGTAGAAGCCCTCTTCGTCGATGCGCGTGGCGTCGCCGGTGTGCAGCCAGCCATCGGTGAATGACGACGCGTTGGCCTCCGGCCTGTTCCAGTAGCCGGGCGTCACGTTCGGCCCCTTGACCCAGAGTTCGCCGAGTTCGCCGACATCCGCGTCGGTTCCGTCGGGACGAACGATCCGCACTTCCGTATGCAGCACCGGCTTGCCGGACGAGCCGGCCTTGCGTGCGGCGTCCTCCTTGTCGAGCGTGAGCACGGCCGGGCTGGTCTCGGTCATGCCGTAGCCCTGCTGCAGCGCCACGCCGCGTTCTTCCCACACCTTCAACAGCGGCACCGGCATCGGCGCGCCGCCGACGCCGCCGATCACGAGGCGGCTGAAGTCCGACGTAGCGAAAGCGGGATGCTGGGCCATGAACTGGTAGATCGAGGGCACGCCGAAGAACTGGTTGATGCCTTGGGCCGGATCGTTGATCAGTTGCAGCGCCAGGCCGGGATCGAACGCGCGCATGATCAGAACGGTGCCGCCCGCATGCAGCACCGGGTTGGTGTAGCAATTGAGCCCGCCGGTATGGAACAGCGGCAGCACGGTGAGCAGCACGCTCGACGGCGAGATATAGGCAGGACCGCCGAGATTGACGCAATTCCAGAACGTCATGCCATGGGTGATGATCGCGCCCTTGGGCAGGCCGGTGGTGCCCGAGGTGTACATGATGGTCGAGATGTCGTCATGCGTGACGTCCTCAAAGCGGTCGAGGGGCTTTGAGCTTGCGATCGCCGCTTCGTAGGATCCATCAGCGCCGAGCAGCAGCGCGGACGAGACGTTGCAGAGCTTTGCGACCGTCAGCGCGACTTCGGCGAGATCGGTGTCGTGGATCATCACTTTCGGCGAGGAATCGCCGACGATGAACTGCAATTCGGGAACCGTAAGCCGCGTATTCAATGGCAGGAACACCGCGCCGATCCGGCCGCAGGCGAACTGCACCTCCAGCGTATCTGATGTGTTCAGCGCCAGCACGGCGACGCGGTCGCCGCGCGTGACCTTGAGCGTGTCGCGCAGATGGGTGGCAAGCCGTGAGATGCGCGCATCGAACTGCGCGTAGGAAAGCCGGCGATCGCTGGCGAGGTCGATGGCAGCGATCTTGTCCGGCGTGCGGCGGCCGAAATGCGCGATCCAGTCGTAATGGCGAACCGACGACATGCTTCCTCCTGAAGATCGCCCGATCGTCTGCCGGGTATCCCGGTCACGTCGGGCTCATGTTGTTTGTCGCGTCAATGTTCAGGAGCCGCGCAGCAATTCACTGATCACGTTGAACTGGTTGTCGCGAAACTCGACCATATAGCCGTCCTTGATCGGACGGTAGTCCGTCGGCGAGGTGTTGAGCTTGACGCCTGGCATCAGCATCGGCAGCGCGACGCCCTTGAGGTTGGCCGCCTGCGCCATGATGTTTTCGCGGCTGAGGTCGTTCTTGCACTGCGTGAGCACCACGACCAGCGCTTGAGCTACCATGTAGCCATATCCCGCCGCCATGTTGGCCGGATCGACATTGGGCAGCCGCGCCTTCATGAAGTCCCGGTAGGTGACCAGGTCCGCGTCGGTGGAATCTGTCGAATAGGGCTTTAGCGCCCCGACCGACATGATGCCGGTCGCGGCTTCGAGCCCGGCCGGCACCATCACCGTTTCCTTGTTGGCGCAGCCCGAGGAGATGAAGCGCATCGGGCGCCAGCCGGTCTCGTAGGCCTTTCGGATCGCCTGCGCGCAGGCACGCGGCGTCACGCTGTAGATCAGGAAGACGTCGGCCTTGGTGTTGGCGAGCGTGAGGATCTGCGAATCCACCGTGGGATCGGCGACCTCGAAACTCGCAGCCATCGCGATCACCTTGTCGGCGTCCGCCCCGAGCGCTTCCTTGACGCCGCGCAGATAGTCCTTTCCGGCGTCGTCATTCTGATAAAGGATCGCAAAGCGCGCATTGGGATTTTTGGCGCGGGCGAAACGCACCTCGATGCCGGCTTCCTCGACATAGTTGGGCGCCCAGGGCAGCGCCATCAGCCAGGGCTGATTGACCGGATCGTTCCATTTCGACGCGGAGCTGATCAGGAACAGATGCGGCACCTTGGCGCCGTTGAGATATTTTGCGGTCGCCGAACTCGGCGCGGTGCCCATGGTTCCGAACATGAAGGCGACGCCGTCACTCTCGACCAATCGGCGCGTCGCCTCGACCGTCTTCGGCGGCGAGAAGCCGTCGTCGAGCGAGATCATGTTGAGCTTGCGTCCGTTGACGCCGCCTTTCTCGTTGACCAGGTCGAAATAGGCCGCAAAGGCCTTGCCGGTGACGCTGAGCGCCGACGCCGGGCCGCTATACGGCATGATGTTGCCGAACTTGATCTCGGTGTCTGATATGCCGGGTTGCTGGGCGCTCGCGGTTGTCGCAGCGCGCAGAGCGAGCAGCGCGGAAAAGAAGGCCGGGGCGAACTTGCTCGATCGGATCATGCTTCATCCTCCCCGGCGAATGGCCGACAATGTTGTTATTGGTTTTGAACCAAGGCTAGGGCATGCTCGGGCAACCGGTCTTGCGTTCAGTTGCTGGACCCAGCACGCGTCGGGTTCGCCGCTGCGGCAGGCTGCGTCTGCACGATCATGCCAGCCGCTCAACGCAAGTTTGCGCAGGCCAAATCGGGGCATCGTGATCCCTCGGGAGGAAATCATGCTGGAGCGCACAAGGGTGCAAAGCCCGTTCTATACGGCCGAACACGAGGCCTTCCGCGACGTGATGCGCCGCTTCGTGACGCGCGAGATCGAACCCTATGCCCACGAATGGGACGAAGCCGGCGAGTTTCCGCGCGAGCTTTATCGGAAAGCTTCCGAGATCGGGCTATTGGGGCTCGGCTTCCCGGAAGAATATGGCGGCGTCGCCGCCGACCAGTTCATGAAAATCGTGGTTTCGCAGGAGCTGGCGCGCGCCGGTGCGGGCGGGATCAGTGCGAGCCTGATGAGCCATACCATCGGTTCGCCGCCGATCGCGCGGGCCGCACGCCCCGAGGTCAAGGCGAGGGTGCTGCCGCAGGTGCTGTCGGGCGAGAAGATTTCCGCGCTCGCGATCACCGAGCCCAGCGGCGGCTCCGATGTCGCCAATCTCCGCACCAAGGCGCGGCGCGACGGCGACCATTATGTCGTCAGCGGCGAAAAGACGTTCATCACCTCGGGCATGCGCGCCGATTATCTGACCGTTGCGGTGCGTACCGGCGGCGAGGGGCCGGGCGGCGTCAGCATGTTGCTGATCGAAGGCGACACGCCGGGCCTGTCGCGCACGAAGCTGAAGAAGATGGGCTGGTGGGCGTCCGATACCGCCACGCTGCATTTCGACGAATGCCGCGTGCCGGCCGAAAACCTGATCGGCGAGGAGGGCCAGGGTTTCAAGATCATCATGCACAATTTCAACAGCGAGCGCATGGGCATGGCGGCGAGCTGCACGGCCTATGCCCGCGTCTGCGTCGAGGAGGCGATCGCCTACGCCAAGGAGCGCAAGACGTTCGGCAAGCCGATCGCGCAACACCAGGTGATCCGCCACAAGCTGGTCGACATGGCGCAGAAGGTCGCGGCGTCGCAGGCGATGCTGGAAATGCTGGCGTGGCGGCTCGGGCAGGGCGAGAGCCCGGTCGCCGAAATCTGCATGATGAAGAACCAGGCGACCCAGACCATGGCGTTCTGCGCCTCCGAGGCCGTGCAGATTTTTGGCGGCGCCGGCTTCATGCGCGGCATCAAGGTCGAGCGCATCTACCGCGAGGTCAAGGTCAACGCCATCGGCGGCGGTACCGAGGAGATCATGAAGGATCTCGCCTCGAGGCAGATGGGGCTGTGAGCGAGCATCGTCATTCCGGGGCGCGCGCAGCGCGAACCCGGAATCTGGAGATGGGGACAAACAATTTCGAGATTCCGGGTTCGATGCTCCGCATCGCCCCGGAATGACGAGGAAAACCAAGAAATGCTGTTCACCGCCGACCACGACGAACCTCGCCGTATCTTGCAAAAATTCATCGCCGCCGAGATCAATCCCTTCGTCGACGAATGGGAGAACAACGACATCTTCCCCGCGCACGAGCTGTTCAAGAAGCTCGGCGATCTCGGCTTCCTCGGCCTCAACAAGCCGGTCGAATTCGGCGGCCAGGGGCTCGATTACTCCTACGCGCTGATGATGGCGGAAGAACTCGGCGCCATCACCTGCGGCGGCGTGCCGATGGCGATCGGGGTGCAGACCGACATGGCGACGCCCGCGCTGGCGCGGTTCGGTTCGGATGAGGTGCGCCGCGAGTTTCTCGCACCCGCTATTGCGGGAGACGCGGTGGCCTGCATCGGCGTCTCCGAGCCCGGCGCCGGCTCCGACGTCGCCTCGATCAAGACCAATGCACGCTCCGATGGCGATGATTATGTCATCAACGGCGGCAAGATGTGGATCACCAACGGCGTGCAGGCGGACTGGATCTGCCTGCTCGCCAATACCAGCGACGAGCAGGTCCATCGCAACAAGTCGCTGATCTGCGTGCCGATGAAGAGCAAGGGCGTTCAGGTCGCGCGCAAGCTCGACAAGATGGGCATGCGCTCCTCCGACACCGCGCAGATTTTCTTCGACAATGTCCGGGTGCCCAAGCGCAACCGGATCGGCGAGGAAGGCAAGGGCTTTACCTACCAGATGGTGCAGTTCCAGGAGGAGCGGCTATGGGGCGCGGCGGCCTGCCTCAAGGCGCATGAGTTCATCATCGGCGAGACGATCGAATATACCCGCAACCGAAAAGCGTTCGGAAAGTCGATCCTCGACAACCAGACAGTCCACTTCAAGCTGGCGGAGATGCAGACCGAGGTCGAACTGCTGCGTGCGCTGATCTACCGCGCGGCCGAGGCGCTGGTCGCGGGCGAGGACGTGACGCGGCTCGCCACCATGGCCAAGCTCAAGGCGGGCCGGTTGGGCCGCGAACTCACCGATGCCTGCCTGCAGTTCTGGGGCGGCATGGGCTTTATGAACGAGACGCCGGTGAGCCGGGCCTATCGCGACAGCCGCCTGACCTCGATCGGCGGCGGGGCCGACGAGGTGATGCTGACGGTGCTATGCAAGATGATGGGCACACTGCCGAAAAACCAATAAGAAGCGATCGGAAGCCACGAAGGGAACGCCTGATGATCACGCTCTATCACTGCGACGGCGCACGCTCGTTCCGTCCGCTCTGGATGCTGGAAGAGATGGGCTTGCCCTATGAGCTGAAAATGCTGCCGTTCCCGCCGCGGGTGTTCGCCAAGGAATATCTCGCGATCAATCCGCTCGGCACCATTCCGTTCATGATCGACGGCGAGACCAAGATGACGGAGTCCTCCGGCATCTGTTATTATCTTGGCACCAAGCATGGTCCGACGCCGCTGGTGGTCGGGCAGGACGATCCGGCCTACGGCGCCTTCCTGAACTGGATGTATTTCAGCGACGCCACGCTGACCTTTCCGCAAACGCTGGTGCTGAGATACAGCCAGCTCGAGCCGGAGGAGCGGCGCAATCCGCAGGTGGCCGGCGATTACGCCAAATGGTTCCTCGGCCGGCTGCGCGCTGTCGAGGCAGCGACCGCGAATGCCGAAACCTTGTGCGCCGGCCGGTTCACCGCGGCCGACATCGTGAACGGCTATGCGTTGCGGCTGGCGGGCAATATCGGGCTGGCCAAGGATTTCGGCCCCAATGTCGCCGCCTATTGGGCCCGGTTGCAGGAACGCGACGGGTACAAGCGCGCCGTTGCGGCGGAACGCAAGGCTGGCGTCGAGCAGAATGTGGCGCCACGGATCCGGGCCTGAAGGGATGTGTCATTCCGGGGCGCGAAGCGAACCCGGAAGCCTTCGGCGGATGCGCCCTTCTGTCGGTGACAGACACCGAATTTCCGCTATGGTTGACCCCGTCGCAGCGGCCAAAGAGCCGCGCGAGGAGGACGAGCCATGGACGACATCGGCCACAAATCCGGCCATCTGATGCTGATCACCCCGGAGCGCGTTTTTTACGCAGGGCTCCTCGGCCGCCCGCGCCAACGCTGCTCGGGTGCGTTCAACATCTATGTCTCGATCGAAGGTGGACTCTGGCTCACGACCGCCGATGGCCGCGAGAGCTATGGCGAGATGGTCGCCGTGCTCCCGAACGTCAGGCACACCATTGCCAGCGACCATCGCTCGGTGCTCAGCATCGTGATCGAGCCGGAGAGTGTTCCTCCAGGCGTGCTCGAAGATCTCGCCAAACGCCTCGCCGGGCCTGAAGGCGAAGCTTTCACCAGCCGCATCCGTGCGGCCTATCGCGAACTGCGGGAGCATCACGCCGGCGACAAATTCTCCAGCGCCGAATTCGATACGCTGTGCCTTGGCGAGGCGCTGCCGCGGCGCGAACTCGATGCCCGCGTGGCGCGCGCGATTCTGCAGATCGGAAAATTCTCCGGCGAGCCGGTGACGGCCGCAAGCTGCGCCGCGGAGGCCGGACTCTCTCCGTCGCGCTTCCTGCATTTGTTCAAGGAAGAGACCGGAATTTCCTTCCGCTCGTTCCGCGCCTGGAAGCGCGCGCGGCATCTGCTGCATTTCGCCAACCAGGACATCAACCTTGCGCATCTGGCGCAGGATATCGGCTATCCCGACTCCACGCATTTCAGCCACTCGATCCGCCGCTTCTACGGCTTGAAGCCGCGCGCGATCTTTTCAGGTTCGCGCGATCTGGCGATCTACAGCCACCGCCATGCCGCCGCCGACAATAGCGGGTGGACGCAAGAAGCCGGCTGATGCCCGACGCATGATCGCGAAAGCTATTTTCGCGACTCCTCGCGTCTCGCACTCGAAGGCTGATCCATGGGCGACAAGGCCGTCATTACCTGCGCGCTGAACGGCGTGCTGACCGATCCGAAGCAGCACAACGTGCCTGTGACGCCGGAGCAGATGGCGCGCGAGGCCAAGGCCGCGTTCAACGCCGGCGCCAGCATCATGCACGTCCATCTGCGCCAGCAGGAGCCGAACAAGGGGCATCTGCCGTCCTGGGACGTCAGCGTCAGCAAGGAAATTCAGCAGGCGATCCGCGAGGCCTGTCCCGGCGTCATCATCAACCACACCACGGGCACCTCGGGTCCGAAGTATCAGGGCGCGCTCGATTGCGTGCGCGAGACGAGGCCTGAAATCGCAGCCTGCAACGCCGGCTCGCTGAACTATCTGAAGGTGAAGTCCGACAACACCTGGGCCTGGCCGCCGATGATGTTCGATAACGCGGTCGAGAAGGTGCAGGACTATCTCGACGTCATGAAGGACGCGGGCACGATCCCGGAGTTCGAATGCTTTGACGTCGGCATCGTGCGCTGCGTCGGCATGTACCGGCAGACCGGGATGTATTCCGGCCCGCTGGAATATAATTTCGTGATGGGCGTCGCGTCAGGCATGCCGGCCGATCCCGACCTGCTGCCGATCCTGTTGAAGCTGAAGCTGCCGGAAGCGCATTGGCAGGTCACCGCGATCGGCCGCGCCGAAATCTGGCCGCTGCACCAGCGCTGCGCCGATCTCGGCGGGCACCTGCGCACCGGGCTCGAGGATACTTTCTATCTCGGCGACGGCACCAAGGTGACCTCGAACGGGCAATTGATCGAGGCGATCGCCGCCTGCGCGCGGCGCGCGGGCCGCGAGATCGCCAGCCCCGCCGAAGCGCGGCAGATTTTCGGGACAAGGCATTGACGGCTCTGTCAGCCGTCATTGCGAGCGAAGCGAAGCAATCCAACTCGCGCGCAGAGAAAGTCTGGATTGCTTCGTCGCTTCGCTCCTTGCGCAAACGCTCCGCGTTTGTCGCAGGCAATGACGAGCAGGAAGAGTTCATGGCCGTCATCGAAATCGACCATCGCCCCCTCCAGCGCCGCCTACAAAGCCAATCGCGACGGCATGCTGGCGCTGATCACACGCATGCGCGCCCTCGAAGATCGCACACGGGCGGCCTCGGCCGCGGCCAAGGACCGCTTCCACAAGCGCGGACAGTTGCTGCCGCGCGAGCGCGTGGCGCTGGTGCTCGATCCGGGCTCGCCCTTCATCGAGCTTTCAACGCTTGCAGGCTACATGTTCGACGTGCCCGACGCCGACAAAAGTATTCCCGGTGGCGGGGCGATCGCCGGCATCGGTTTCGTCTCCGGCATCCGCTGCATGGTCAGCGCCAATGATTCCGGCATCGATGCCGGCGCGCTGCAGCCATACGGCCTCGACAAGACGTTGCGGGTGCAGGAACTGGCGCTGGAAAACAAGCTGCCTTACGTGCAACTGGTCGAAAGCGCCGGCGCCAATCTGCTGCGCTACCGCGTCGAGGATTTTATTCGCGGCGGCAATATCTTTCGTAACTTAGCGCGGCTGTCGGCGGCGGGGCTGCCTGTCGTCACTGTGACGCACGGCTCGTCGACCGCGGGCGGCGCGTATCAAACAGGGCTCTCCGATTACATCGTGATGGTGCGCGGCCGCACCCGCGCATTCCTCGCCGGGCCACCGCTGTTGAAGGCGGCGACGGGCGAGATCGCGACCGAGGAAGAACTCGGCGGCGCCGAGATGCACACCTCGATCTCCGGACTCGGCGATTATCTGGCCGAAGACGATCGCGACGCGCTGCGCATCGCGCGCGACATCATGGCCAATCTGGAATGGGACCGGCCGAAGCCTGCGGAAGCCTCGTTCAAGCCGCCGCGCTACGATGCGGAAGAACTGCTCGGCATCATGCCGATGGACCACAAGCGCCCCGTCGACATGCGCCAGGCGATCGCACGTTTCATCGACGATTTCGGATTTCACCGAATTCGGCGCAAACTACGGCCCCGCCACCGTGTGCGGCCATGCCCGCATCGAGGGGCAGGCGATCGGCATCATCACCAATAACGGCCCGCTCGATGTGCCCGGCGCCAACAAGGCGACGCATTTTATCCAGGCCTGCTGCCAGTCGCGCACGCCGATTCTGTATATGAACAACACCACCGGCTACATGGTCGGCAAGGCCTACGAGGAAGCCGGCATGATCAAGCACGGCTCCAAGATGATCCAGGCGGTGACCTCGGCGACCGTGCCGCAGATCACGATCTACTGCGGCGCGTCGTTCGGCGCCGGCAATTACGGCATGTGCGGGCGCGGCTTCCATCCGCGCTTCTGCTTCTCCTGGCCGAACGCCAAGACCGCCGTGATGGGCGGCGAGCAGGCGGCCGAAACCATGGCGATCGTGACCGAGGCCGCAGCCGCAAGGCGCGGCAAGCCGATCGAAAAGGAAAAGCTGGAGGCGATGAAAGCGCAGATCATCGGCGTGTTCGACGGCCAGATGGACGTGTTCTCGACCAGCGCGCGGGTGCTCGACGACGGCGTGATCGATCCGCGCGATACCCGCAGCGTGCTTTCCGAGGTGCTGGCGATCTGCCGCGAGGCCGAGGCCCGCACGCCCCAGCGCATGCAATTCTCGGTCGCGCGGCCATGAGCGGGACTGAAATGAAGCGGACGCCGTTCTTCAAGGTTCTCGTCGCCAACCGCGGCGAGATCGCGCTGCGGGTCATGCGCACCGCGCGCCGGCTCGGTTATGGCGTGGTCGCGGTCTATTCCGATGCCGACCGCGATGCGCTGCATGTCCGCGAGGCGGACCAGGCGGTGCGGATCGGCGAGGCGCTGCCGGCGCAATCTTATCTCAAGATCGACGCGATCATCGCCGCCGCCAAGGCCAGCGGCGCGAGCGCGGTGCATCCGGGCTACGGCTTCCTCGCCGAGAACGAGGATTTCGCGCAAGCCTGCCGCGATGCCGGGCTGGTCTTCATCGGGCCGTCGCCGGAAGCGATCCGGGCGATGGGCAACAAGGCCGGCGCCAAGGACATCATGCAGAAGGCCGGGCGTGCCTATCGTGCCCGGCTATCAGGGCGCGGACCAGAGCGATGCCGTGATGCTGGCGGAGGCCAAAAAGATCGGCTTCCCCGTCATGATCAAGGCGGTCGCCGGCGGCGGCGGGCGCGGCATGCGGCTGGTCGCGGACGCCGCGGCATTTCCGGATGCGCTGCGCAGCGCGCGGTCGGAGGCGCAGGGCGCGTTCGGCGACCCTACCGTGATCCTTGAACGCGCCATCGTCGATCCCCGCCATATCGAGATCCAGGTGTTCGGCGACCGCTACGGCAACGCCATTCATCTCGGCGAGCGCGATTGTTCGGTGCAGCGCCGGCATCAGAAATTGATCGAGGAAGCGCCGTCGCCGAAGGTGACGCCGGAATTGCGGGCGCGGATGGGCGCGGTCGCCGTCGCCGCGGTCAAATCGATTGGCTATGAGGGCGCCGGCACGCTGGAATTCCTGCTCGATCCCGGCGGCGAGTTCTATTTCATGGAAATGAACACGCGGCTGCAGGTCGAGCATCCCGTCACCGAGGCGATCACCGGGCTCGATCTGGTCGAGTTGCAGTTGCGCATTGCCAGCCGGCGAGCCGCTCGGGCTCAGGCAGGAAGATGTCAAATTCTCCGGCCACGCCATCGAGGTGCGGCTGTGCTCCGAGGATGCCGGCCATGATTTCATGCCGCAGTCCGGCATGATGGCGTTGTGGCAGATGCCGGATGGCGTCCGCGTCGAGCACGCGCTGCAATCCGGTTCCGAGATTCCGCCGTTCTATGATTCGATGATCGCCAAGATCATCAGCCATGGCGCCGACCGCAACGAGGCGCGGGGGCGGTTGATCTGCGGGCTGGAGCAGACCGCGGCGTTCGGCGTCACCACCAATCAGGGATTTCTGATTTCCTGCCTGCGTCATCCCGGCTTTGCCGCGGGTGAAGCGACCACGGCTTTCATCGGCAATCATCGCGACGAGTTGCTGGCGCCGTGTGCGGACGAGGCAGGCGTGGCGCTGGCGGCGTTGCTGCTATACGTCACCAATCCGCACGCGCCGCCCTGGCGCGGCGGGCGCAGTCTGGCGGCGACGTTTCCGCTGACGATGCGGATCGATCTTGGCCATGGCGTGCACGAGGTGGATATCGTGCGTGAACGCGATGGCGGTTATGTCGCCGGCGTCGAAGGTGGCGAGCATTCGTTTCGAGATTGACGAACTCGGCCGCGACGCGATCCGCTTCCGCACCGACGGCATGATGGAATCGGCAAGGTTCCTGCGCGATGGCGACCGGCTGTATGTTTTGCACCGTGGCGTCACGATCGCCGTTCGCGACCTGACCCTCGCCGCACCGGTGTCGGCTGCGGCGGCCGGCGGCGACGGCAAGGTGCGTGCGGCGATGAACGGCCGTGTGGTCGCCGTGCTGGTCAAGCCGGGCGAACAGGTGGTGCTCGGCCAGCCCGTGATGACGCTGGAGGCGATGAAGATGGAGCATGTGCATACGGCGGGTGTTGCGGGCATGGTTTCGTCGATCGATGTGGCCGAAGGCGAGCAGGTGACGACAGGCAGGATCGTCGTGGAGATTGCGGGGGCGTTCTGATCTTATCCTCCCCTGGAGGGGGAGGATCGACGCGCGTGTAACGCGCGGCGAGGTGGGGTGACGGTCCATCGACGTCCAACAGCGCCCGAGTGGAGAGACCGTCACCCCACCCCGTCTCACATTGCGCTGCGCTCCATGTGAGCCGACCCGCCCCCTCAAGGGGCGGGTGAACAGATATGTAGCCCGCATGAGCGGAGCGATATGCGGGACCGGTCCCCGGGGTCGCTTCGCTCGCCCGGGCTACGGCACCACCCTACGAATTCTACTCCGGCCGCCCCGTGCCGTCGTTCAGCCAGCACGCCACCTGATGTCCTTCACCGGCCTCCACCAGCGCGGGCCGTTCCACCTTGCAGCGGTCCATGGCGTAGCGGCAGCGGGTGTGGAAGGCGCATCCCGAGGGCGGGTTGATCGGGCTCGGGACGTCGCCGTCGACCATCGGCGCCAGGCGTCTTTGCCTTTGGATCGGCGATCGGGACCGAGGCCAGCAGTGCCTGCGTGTAGGGATGACGCGGGTTCGCAAACAACTCGCTTTTGTCCGCGATCTCGACGATGCGCCCGAGATACATCACGGCGACGCGGTGGCTGATATGGGCGACGACGGCGAGATCGTGGGCGATGAACAGGTACGAAAAACCATTCTTGCGCTGCAGGTCGATCAACAAATTGATCACCTGCGCCTGGATCGAGACGTCGAGCGCCGAGACCGGCTCGTCGCACACGATCAGGCTCGGCCCGAGCGAGAGCGCGCGCGCAATGCAGATGCGCTGCCGCTGTCCGCCGGAGAACTGATGCGGATAGTTCTTCATCTGGTCGGCCCGCAGGCCCACCTGCGCGAACAGTTCGGCAACGCGTTCCTGTTGCGCGCGACCGGTTGCAAGGCCGTGCACGCTGAGCGGTTCGCCGACGATATCGCCCGCGGTCATGCGCGGATTGAGCGAGGCGAACGGGTCCTGGAACACGATCTGCATCGAGCGCCGATGCGGCCGCATCTCGGCCTTGCTCAAACCGATGATGTCGGTGCCGTTGAGCTTGATGGCGCCAGAGGACGGCTCCACCAGCCGCAGCACGCTGCGCGCGACCGTCGATTTGCCGCAGCCGGATTCGCCGACCAGCCCGAGCGTCTCGCCCTTGCCGACCGAGAAGCTGACGCCGTCCACCGCATGCACGGTGCCGACGCGCCGACGCAGCACGCCGCCGCGCACCGCGTAATGCTTGACGAGGTCGGTGACCTCGAGCAGGGGACGTTGATCGGTCATGGCGCGCCCACCAGTTCCGCCGCCCGCCAGCACGCCGCGAAGTGGTCGCCATCGACTTCCTGCAGCGGCGGGTATTCGGCGCGGCAGCGATCGATGGCGAGGCTGCAGCGCGGCGCAAAGGCGCAGCCCGGCGGCAGGTTGGTCAGCGACGGCACCATGCCGGGGATTTCGGTCAGTCGCGCATCGGTCTTCGCGCCGAATGAAATCACCGCCGGCATCGAGGCCATCAGCCCGCGCGTATAGGGGTGTCTCGGATTTTCGAACAGGTCTTCCACGGTCGCTTCCTCGACCTTCTTGCCGGCATACATCACGATCACGCGTTGCGCCGTCTGCGCCACGACGCCGAGGTCGTGCGTGATCAGGATCAGTCCGGTGCCGAGCGTCTTCTGCAGATCGACGATCAGCGCCAGGATCTGCGCCTGGATCGTCACGTCGAGCGCGGTCGTCGGCTCGTCCGCGATCAACAGCGCCGGCCGGCACGCCAAGGCCATCGCGATCATCGCGCGCTGCCGCATGCCGCCGGAAAGCTGATGCGGATATTCCAGCGCGCGGCGTTCCGGCTCGGGAATCCGGACCAGGCGCAGCATTTCGACCGCCTTCGCCCACGTCTCCTTGGATGTCATTTCCCGGTGCAGGCGGAGCACCTCGGTGATCTGGTCGCCGATCCGCATCACGGGGTTGAGCGAGGTCATCGGCTCCTGAAAAATCATCGAGATCCGGTTGCCGCGGATCTTGCGCATCTCGGCCTCGGCGAGGCCGAGCAGATCGGTGCCTTCCAGCGTCACCGAGCCGCCGACCACCCGCCCCGGCGGGTCCGGTACCAGCCGCATCACCGACAGCGCGGTCACGCTCTTGCCGCAGCCGGACTCGCCGACGATCGCCAGCGTCTCGCCGCGGCGGACGCTGAATGAAACGTCGTCGACCGCGCGGAACAGTCCCGAATTGGTGAAGAACACCGTCTCCAGGTTCTTCACATCGAGAACCGTGTCATCCTTCTGCGCCTCGGTCATCAGCCGCGCTGCCTCGGGTCGAGGATGTCGCGCAAGGCATCGCCGAACAAATTGGTGCCGAACACCGCAAGGCTGATGGCGACGCCGGGGAAGATCACCAGCCACGGCGCGGTGCGGACATATTCCGCCGCCGATTCCGACAGCATGCGTCCCCAGGATGGGTAGGGCTCGGGAATGCCGAGGCCGAGAAACGACAGCGAGGCTTCAGTGAGAATGGTCGAGCCGAGTTGCGCGGTCGCCAGCACGATCAGGGGCGCCAGCGTGTTAGGCAGCACGTGGCGGAATGCGATGCGGTATTCGCTCATGCCGATCGATTTTGCGGCCTCGATGAAGGGCAGTTCGCGCAGCGCCAGCGTATTGGCGCGGATCACGCGGGCGACCGTCGGGATCAGCGGGATCGCAATGGCGATGATCACGTTCGGCAGCGACGGCCCGAGCGCCGCCGTCATCACCAGCGCCAGCACCAGCAAGGGCAGGGCCTGCAGAATATCGGTGATGCGCTGGAACAAGAGATCGACCCAGCCCGAGAGATAGCCCGAGGCGAGCCCGACGATGACGCCGATCGACGATCCCAGCACGGTAGCGCCGATGCCGACGGCCAGCGAGATCCGCGCGCCATGGACGATCCGGCTCCAGACGTCGCGGCCGAATGAATCGGTTCCCATCCAGTGCCGGGCGCTGGGTGAGGCCAGCCGTTGCGCGGAATCGACGCTGAGCGGATCGTAGCGGCAGATCAGGTCGGCCGAGATCGCCATCCAGACGAACATCACCATGATGACAAGGCCGATGGTGCCGAGCAGATAGCGCTGCGCCAGAAACAGCAGGCGGCGCCAGCCATGCGTCGAATGGGCGCCGGCCCGCCTTAACTCGCTATCGAAGTTGATCGTGGCCAAGCTATCAATCCCCATACCGGATGCGCGGGTCGATCGCGGCGTAAAGCATGTCGACAGTGAAGTTTGCGACCACCACGACCACGGCGATCAGCATCACGAGGTTCTGGACGATCGGGTAATCGCGCCAGCGCAGCGCCTCGACCAGGAAGCGGGCGATGCCGGGAATATTGAACACGGTTTCGGTGACGATCAGCCCGCCGATCAGGAAGGCCGCCTCGATGCCGATCACCGTAATGACCGGGAGAATGGCGTTCTTCAGCGCGTGGCGATAATTGACCGACGTCTCGGATGCGCCCTTGGCGCGCGCGGTGCGGATGTAGTCCTGCCGCAGGATTTCCAGCATCGAGGAACGCGTGATGCGCATGGTCAGCGCGGCGCTGCGAAAGCCGACCGCCATCGCCGGAACGGCATAGATCGCAAAAGCCTCGGTCCAGGTCTTCGGGTTCGGATTATAGATCGGCATGCTGCCGAACAGCGAAACCGACGCCATCAGAATCAACAGGCCGAGCCAGAAGGACGGCAGCGACAGGCCGCTCAGGCTGACGATGCGCAAGGCATAGTCGAGCCGCGAGCCCTGGTGGACCGCGCTCAGCACCCCCAAGGGAATGCCGATGGAAGCGGAGAACAGCAGCGCCAGCGCCGCCAGCCGCGCGGTAATCGGAATGCGCGGCAATATCTCCTGCAGCGCCGGCTTTTCCGAGACGTAGGAATAGCCGAGATCGCCCTGCAGCAGCCCGCCGATCCAGTGCAGATACTGCACGTAGATCGGCTGGTCGAGGCCAAGCTCTTTTTCGAGGTTGGCCTTGTCGGTGGGATCGACGAAGCCGGCGGCGTCGAACAGGATATCGACGATGTTGCCGGGAACGACGCGCAGCAGCACGAAGATGATGATCGAGATCCCGATAAGGGTCACGAGCATCAATGCAAGGCGTCGCACGATATAAGCAAACACCTGGCGGTTTCTCCCTGGCAGGCTGGCTAGCGTTCGATTCTGACTAAATCAGAACCGAACTCCAGTTCTTTTTGTTCTGACGCGTTTTCTTCACGCGAACCGGATCCCGCTTCGCTCGAAAACGCGATGCTTGCGGCTGAACGGTTACTTGTCCATCCAGATGTCTTCGTAGCGATAGCCGTTATAGGAGCTGTTCACCATGACGGTGACGCCCTTGACGTAAGGATGCCAGCACGTCCCGGTGCGGCCATGGAAGATGATCGGGCGCGCCACGTCCTCCTGCAGCTTCTTGTCGATTTCCCACACCAGCTTCTTCCGCTTCTCCTTGTCGGTCTCGGCCGACTGCTGATCGAATAGTTTTTCGATCTCCTTGTTGCAGTAGTTGGTGTAGTTGCGCTCCGACCCGCAGGAATAGTTCTCGTAGAACGACTGGTCGGGATCATCGACCGCGTTGCCGGTGAGGTTGAGGCCGAGCGTGTAATCCTTGCGCGCGACCTTCGGGAACCATTGTGCGGTATCGACGACATCGAGTTCGCCATCGATGTAGATGCTCTTCATCTGGTCGATCAGGATCACGGCGGGATCGCGATAGATCGGAATGTTGCGCGTGGCGACCTTGACGGCGAGGCGCTTGTCCGGGCCGTAGCCCGCCTTCTGCATCAGCTTGCGCGCCTCTTCCCGGTTGGCGTTGATATCGGGGCCGTAGCCGGGGATCGATTCCATCATTTCCTTCGGCATCGCCCACAAGCCGCCCGGCGCCGGCAGCATGGTGCCGCCGATATCGGCCTGTCCCTCGAACATGATCTGGATGAACGCCTTGCGATCCAACACCAGCGCCAGGGCGCGGCGAATGTCGAGATTATCGAACGGCGCAGAGGACGAGTTGACGATGATGTTGGTCGAAACATTGATCGGCTCGACCACGCAGACCGCGTTCGGCGCCTGCGACTTGACCTCCTTGAGCAGCGGGATCGACACCTCGGTCGGGAAGCTCATGTCGAATTTCCCGGAGACAAGTCCGAGAATCGCCGTCGAGCGGTTGGTGATGATGGTGAATTCGATGCCATCGAGGTGCGGCAGGCCCTTCTTCCAGTAATCGGCATTCTTGGTCAGCTTGATCGATTCGTTGGCCTTGAATTCGACGAACTTGAACGGCCCGGTGCCGATCGGCTTGGTGCGCATGTCCCCCGGAGAGACGTGGCAGGGGTAAACCGGCGTGTAGCCCGAAGCGAGCAGCGACAGCAAAGCCGGCTGCGGCCGCTTCAGTTCGAATGACGCTTCGAAATCGCCGTTGACGGTCACGTCGTTGACCTGATCGTACCAGGACTTTCGCGGGTTCTGCCGGAACTTCTGTTGCGACTTGCCCATCAGCATGTCGAAGGTGCATTTGACGTCGGCCGACGTAAACGGCTTGCCGTCATGCCATTTGACGCCCTGTCGCAGCTTGAAGGTCAGCTTCTTGTTGTCGCTGCTCCAGGCCCAGCTCTCGGCGAGATCGGGGACGATCGACTCGACGCTGTTCTGCGGCACGTCCTGCTTGAACATGACCAGATTGTTGAACACCGGCATGAAGGGGACGTTGATCGAATAGGTCGCGCCCTCGTGGATCGAGGCGCTGCCCGGGCTGTCGCGGTGATACATCCTGAGAATGCCGCCCTGTTTCGGCTCTCCGGCCGATGCGACATCGTATGCCGGCAGCAACAACAACGCCCCGACGGCAAGCGCTTGCACGCTCCGCATGATCCCCTCCACATTTTTCGGTCTCAACTGGCCGATTGGTATCGAGGATACCATGGCGCAGCGTTCGGGCAACCTGCCAAGCCAATGCGAGGCTTGGTAATTCGGACTAATCGAAATCCGCGTGGCGGAACTGGCGATGATTTGCCGGCGATTGCCGGATTCCAGCCGCTTCGTTGCAGCGCGGTCGTTGCATCGCAACTCGCCACATGGCTTCACCTGAAGATGACCCATGTCGCTAGACGATCCGCGAGGTCTTGTTGCCCCAATAGCGATCGCGCAACAGCCGCTTGTAGAGTTTTCCGGTCGGAAGTCGCGGTAGCTCGGCCTCGAAATCGATCGAGCGCGGCACTTTCTGGCGTGACAGCGACTGGCCGCAGAAGGCGATCAGTTCGTCAGCCAGTTCCTGCCCCGGCGAAACGCCCGGCATCGGCTGCACCACCGCCTTCACTTCCTCGCCGAGATCCGGATTGGGCACGCCGAACACCGCCGCATCCGCGATCTTGGGATGGGTGATCAAGAGGTTCTCGCATTCCTGCGGATAGATGTTGACGCCCCCGGAGATGATCATGAACGTCGCGCGGTCGGTCAGATAGAGATAGCCGTCATCGTCGACATAGCCGACGTCGCCGACCGTGCTCATGCTGCCGTCGGCCGAGCGGGCCTCCTGGGTCTTGGCCGGATCGTTGAAATATTCGAACGGGGTTGCGGTCTTGAACCATACCGTGCCCGATGTGCCGACCGGGCAGGGCCGCATGTTCTCATCGAGAATATGCAGGTCGCCGAGCAGCACTCGGCCCACGGTGCCGCGATGGGCCAGCCATTGCTCGCTGTCGCAGGCGGTGAAGCCGAGCCCTTCGGTGGCGCCGTAATATTCATGGATGATCGGTCCCCACCATCTGATGATGTCGTCCTTGACAGCCGCGGGGCAGGGCGCGGCGGCGTGGATCGCGATTTCGAGGGATGACAAAGTCGTGGCGTTTGCGCACCTCTTCCGGCAGTTTCAGCATCCGCGAGAACATCGTCGGCACAAGTTGCGTGTGCGTGACGCCCCATTTCGGAATCAGTGCGAGATAATGTTCGGGATCGAACCGTTCCATGATGATGACGGTGCCGCCCATCTTGATGGTGAGGTTGACGGCGGCCTGCGGCGCCGAGTGGTAGAGCGGTGCGGGCGACAAATAGATCATGCCCTCGCGGTACTGCCAGATCTTCACCAGGAAATCGAACAGCGGCAATTGCTGATCGGCCGGCAGTTCCGGCAGCGGGCGCAGAATCCCCTTCGGGCGGCCGGTGGTACCGGAGGAATAAAGCATCGCGGTGCCAACACACTCATCTGATATCGGTGTGTGCGGCATATCAGCCGTTACTTCTTGCAGGCCAACGATGCGATCGCTTTCGCCCCCGCCATCGGCGACGATGCAGAGTTCGACCTTGGGGCATTCCTTCAACGCCTCGCGCGCGACATCGAGTTTTTCCCGGGACGTGATGAGGATGCGCGACTGGCTGTTGGTCAGGATGTAGGCGAGCTCGCTCGCGGTCAGATAGGAGTTCACGCAGGTGTAATAGAGGCCCGAGCGTTCGCCGGCGCCGCAGGCTTCGAAATAGCGGCTGTTGTTCTCCATGAAGATCGAATAATGGTCGAGCCGCTTGAGGCCGCGGTTGCGAAACAGATGCGCCAGCCGGTTGGAGCGCGCCTCCAGTTCGCGATAGGTGACGGTCTCGCCGGTATCAGCCATGATGAAGGCGGGTTGCAGCGGACGAAGACGAGCATGCTTGCCGGTGTACATCTTGGTTTCGGTCTCCTCACGCGGCCATATCCAGAATCTCGCGCACCTGCGCCGGCCCCTCGATCTTGCGCGGGTTGCGCGGCACCCAGGGCGTCGCCATTGCTTGTTGCGCGATGCGGTCGAAATGCTCAGGTCCCACTTTGACCTCGCGCAGGCTGCGCGGCATGCCGAGGCCTCGAATGAATTCGTCGAGCACGTCGCCGGCGTCCTCGTTCGGACGTCCCATCGCGGCCGCGACCAGCGCCTGCCGCTCGGCATTGGCTGACTTGTTCCAGCGCATCACCGACGGCAGCATCACGCAGGAGGTGTAGCCGTGCGGCACGCCGAACTCCGCGCCGAGCACGTAGCCGATGCCGTGGCTGGCGCCCATCGGCACGCCGGAAGCCAGCGGCCCGGTCGAAAGCCAGGTCCCGATCTGGCAATCCATCCGCGCGTCGAGGTCTTTGGGCGTCGGCCTTCACCCGCGGCAGCGCCTGCGCCAGCATCGACAGACCCTTCAGCGCCTGGGCGTCGCCGTAAGGGTGCGCCTCGCGCGAGCAGATGCCCTCGACGCAATGATCGACGGCGCGGATGCCGGTCGACAGCCACAGCCATTCCGGGGTGTGCGCGCCGAGCCAGGGATCGAGGATCACCGCGCGCGGCATCAGCAGCGGATGGCGCAAGCGCTTCCTTGACCTTGGTCTTCTCGTTGGTGACACCCGCCGTGGCAGAGAAGTCGCCGCCGGCAATCGTGGTCGGCACGCTGATCTGGCGCACCGTCGGCGCGGCGAGCTGCGGCGAAGCGCCGCGACCGGCCCTGATCCGGTCGATGTCATCGGGATGGCGGATATCGTTGGCGAGGCAAAGCTGCACCGCCTTGGCGCCGTCGGTGATCGAACCGCCGCCGACGGTAACAATGATGTCGGCGTCGGCGGTGCGTGCCTGGTGCGCCGCGGCAATGACGGCCGCGCGCGGCGTATGCGGCGGCATCGCATCGAAGGTGCCGGCGCAGCGCGGCCCCAGCACGCGGCGAATGTTCTCGATTTCATCGGTTTCGCGGTTCAGCGTGCCGCTGACCATCAGGAAGGCGCGTTTCACGCCCAGCCGGTCCAACTGCTCGACAATCGCCTCGGATGCCGGCCGCCCGAACACGACCTCATCCATCGCGCCGAATACGACACGACCTTTATGCACGGCTGTCCTCCCCGGACATTTTTGACCCTTGTTGCGGGCCTTTGGCGCCAAGGTTAGCGGAGGAAATCCGGCGCGTCATGCATCGAAGGTGATGCAGTCGCCCCCGTAGGATGGGTGGAGCGAAGCGATACCCATCGCCAGTGCGCACCGGCGTTGATGGGTATCGCTTCGCTCCACCCATCCTACGACTGCTGCACCCGCCAGACGCCTTCGCGTCACGTTTTCGTCATCAGCGGGCGATTAGCTGAGCGTTCGTTGCAACGCGTTCCGCTGTCGTCGCAGTGCGGAAAACGGGAGATTTGCATGATGCAGGGCGTTGCCTATGCGAATGCATAACGATTGTGCTTGATGTCCGCGACTTCTTGACGAGACTGGGAACCGATCACATCTGTGGCCTCCGCCATGAGTTCCACGGCGGCTTTCATCCATCCGGGATGTCGAGAGGGGAGATGGGGTTTGACTGCAACTGAGCAATTGAAACGTCCGGCTTTGCCGGCGGGGGTCGGCATTCGCTCTCCTCATAGCCTCAAATGGTTGACCCCGCTGCTTGCGCTGGCCCTGTCGGCTTGCGGCGACAAGCCGCCGCAACAGCCGGCCGCGGCGGCGCCGCCCGTCACCGTTGCGCAGCCGGTGAAGCGGACCGTGACCGACTGGGATGAATTCACCGGACGTTTCGAGGCGGTGCAGGAGGTCCAGGTTCGCGCCCGCGTCGGCGGTTTCGTGACATCAGTCGAATTCCGCGACGGCTCCATCGTGCGCACGGGCGATCTGCTTTACGTGATCGACGCCCGTCCGTTCGAGGCGGTCGCCGAGCAGGCCGATGGCCAGCTATCCGATGCGCGGGCGAAAGCAGAACTCGCCAAGCGCGAACTCGACCGCGCCCTGACCCTGAACCAGACCCAGGCGGTGTCCGATTCCATCGTCGACCAGCGCCGCCAGACCTTGCAGGCGGCGCGCGCCGCGGAAATGCAGGCCGAAGGCGCGCTCAAGGCGGCCAAGCTCAATATCGAGTTCACCCATGTGATGGCGCCGATCACGGGCCGCGTCAGCCGCCATCTGGTCACGCCCGGCAATCTCGTGCAGGGCAGCGAGGGCGGCGCGACGCTGCTCACCTCGATCGTCTCGCTCGATCCGATCTACATCTATTTCGACGTCGATGAGGCAACCTACCTGCGAAACAGCCGGCTCTGGTCCGAAGGCAAGCGGCCGAGCTCGCGCGATACGCCGAACCCGGTCGAGGTGACGCTGACCGGCGGAACCAAGCCCTCGCACGAGGGCAAGATGGATTTCCTCGACAACCGCCTGGACGTCTCGACCGGGACGCTGCGCAGCCGCGCGGTGATCCAGAACAAGGATCTCTCGATCCTGCCCGGCCAGTTCGGCCGGGTCCGGATCATCGGCAGTGCGCCTTATGAGGCGTTGCTGCTGCCGGACACGGCTGTCGCGACCGACCAGTCGCGCAAGATCGTTTTCGTCGTCAAGGACGACAATACGGTCGAGGCGAAGCCGGTGACGCTTGGGCCGCTCGACGAGGGGCTGCGCGTGATCCGCGAGGGCCTGAAGCCTGAAGACCGCGTGATCGTCGACGGCCTGCAGCGCGCGCGCGTGGGGGCGAAAGTCACCCCGCAGACGGCCGAGGTCAAGCCGGCCGGTGGCAAGACATGAATCTCGGCCGGCTCTCCATCAACCAGCCCATCCTGGCGATGGTGCTGTCGATCGTGCTGCTGATTGTCGGCGCGATCGCCTACACCACGCTGCCGGTCTCGGAATATCCGCAAGTGGTGCCGCCGACGGTGGTGGTCACCACGCAATATCCCGGCGCCTCGGCGCAAACCGTGTCCGACACCGTCGCCGCTCCGATCGAGCAGGAGATCAACGGCGTCGAGGACATGCTGTATCTCTACAGCCAGGCGACCTCGAACGGGCAGTTGACGATCACGGTCACGTTCAAGCTCGGCACCGATCTCGACAAGGCCCAGGTGCTGGTCCAGAACCGCGTCGCGATCGCGCAGCCGCGGCTGCCGGAGGAGGTGCAGCGCAACGGCGTCGTCACCCGCAAGAACAGCCCCGACATTCTGATGGTCGTGTTCATGCTGTCGCCGGACGACACGTTCGACCAGCTCTATATCAGCAACTACGCGCTGCTGCAGGTCCGCGACCAGCTGCTCCGGCTCGACGGCGTCGGCGACATCCAGATTTTCGGCGCGCGCGACTATTCGATGCGGCTGTGGCTCGATCCCGACAAGATCGCCACGCTGGGTCTGACCGCAGCCGAGGTGGTGGCGGCGATCCGCGCGCAAAACGTGCAGATCGCGGGCGGCCAGATCGCGGAGCCGCCGATCGCCGATCGCGCCTTCTCGCCGAACCTCACCTTTACCGGCCGTCTGAAGGACCCGAAACAGTTCGAGGAGATCGTGGTCAAGGCCGGCGCCGACGGGCGCACGGTCAAGCTGCGCGACGTCGCGCGGATCGAATTGGGCGCGCTGGCCTATTCGACCAACAGCTTCCTGCTGCGGAAATCCGCCGTCGCCATGCTGGTGACCCAGCGGCCGGGCTCGAACGCGCTGGCGACCGCCAAGAATATTTCGAACACCATGGAGCAGCTGAAGACGAGCTTCCCGAAGGGGCTCGACTACAATATCGGCTACAACCCGACCGAATTCATCGCGCAGTCCGTCAGCGAACTGATCAAGACGATCTATGAGGCGATGGCGCTGGTCGTGATCGTGGTGCTGGTGTTCTTGCAGGGCTGGCGGCCGGCCATCATCCCCATCATCGCTATTCCCGTGTCGCTGGTCGGCACCTTCGCGGTGATGGCGGCGCTGGGATTCTCGATCAACAATCTCACTCTGTTCGGTCTCGTGCTCGCGGTCGGAATCGTGGTCGACGACGCGATCGTGGTGGTCGAAAATGTCGAGCGCCATCTCGAGCACGGCATGAGCCGGCGCGACGCGGCGCTGCGCACCATGGAAGAGGTCGGCAGCGCGCTGGTGTCGATCGCGCTGGTGCTGTGCGCGGTGTTCGTCCCGACCGCGTTTCTCGGCGGCATCTCCGGGCAATTCTTTCAGCAGTTTGCCGTTACTATTGCCGTGGCCACCGCAATCTCCTGCTTCTGTTCGCTGACGCTTTCGCCGGCGCTGGCCTCGCTGATCCTGCAGCCGCATGAGGACAAGCGGCCGCCGGCGCGCTGGAATTTCATCGCGCGCGGCTGGGACGCGTTTACCGGCGTGTTCAATCGCGGCTTCGATCGGCTGGCGCATGGCTATGGCAACGCCGCCGATTTCGTGATCCGGCATTCCTTCGTGATGCTGGTGCTCTACGCGGCGCTGATCGGCAGTGCCGGGTGGCTGTTGATGACCACGCCGCAAGGATTTCATTCCGGCGCAGGACCGCGGTTACGTCATCGTCTCGGTGCAGTTGCCGGGTGCGGCGTCGCTGGCGCGCACCACCGAGATCGTGCGTGAGATCGAGCGAATTGCGCTGGATACGCCAGGGATCATTCGCGTGGCGGCATTTGCCGGCTTTTCGGGTGCGACGCGGACACAGGCGAGCAATGCTGCCGCGTTATTCCCGGTGTTCGAGGATCCGGAAGAGCGCCACAAGAAGGGGCTTTCCGCAAACGCGATCGCCAACAATCTGCGCATGCGGCTGGCGAGCATCCAGGGCGCCTTCATCATCGTCATCCCGCCGCCCGCGGTGCCCGGCATCGGCACCGGCGGCGGCTTCACCATGCGGATCCAGGACCGTCAGGGCCGCGGCTCGGAAATGCTGGCGGCTGCGACCGACGAACTGGTCGGCGCGGCGCGCAAGGCGCCGGGCCTGACCCAGGTGTTCTCGCCGTTTGCCGCCAACACGCCGCAACTGTTCGTCGACATCGATCGCGTCAAGGCGCAGAAGCTCGGCGTGCCGATTGCTGGTATCACCGACACGATCCAGACCTATTTCGGCTCGTCCTATGTCAACGACTTCAATTTGTTCGGCCGCACCTACCACGTCACGGCGCAGGCCGACCTGCCGTTCCGGAAAGAAACCTCCGATCTCGCGCGCCTGCGTACCCGCAATGCCGCCGGCGACATGGTGATGCTCGGCAGCGTCGTGAGTTTCCGCGACGTCTCAGGGCCCGACCGGGTCGCGCGCTACAATCTCTACCCGGCGTCCGAGTTGCAGGGCGACACGCTGCCGGGCACCAGTTCGGCGACCGCCATCAACACCATGAAGAAGCTGGCCGATGATACGCTGCCGAGCGGCTTCTCGTTCGAATGGACGGATCTCTCCTATCAGCAGGTCACCGGCGGCAACACCGGCCTCTACGTGTTTCCGATCTGCGTGCTGTTCGTGTTCCTGGTGCTGGCGGCGCAATATGGCTCGTGGAGCCTGCCATTCGCGGTCATCCTGATCGTGCCGATGTGCCTGCTCGCCGCCACCATCGGCGTGCGCATCATGGGGCAGGACGTCAACATCCTGACCCAGATCGGTTTCGTGGTGCTGGTGGGGCTGGCGGCCAAGAACGCCATTCTGATCGTCGAGTTCGCGCGCGATATCGAGCTGGAGGGACGGCCGCGGCTGGAGGCCGTGGTCGAAGCCTGCCGGCTGCGGTTGCGGCCGATCCTGATGACATCGTTCGCCTTCATCCTCGGCGTGCTGCCGCTGGTGATCTCCTCGGGCTCGGGCTCGGAGATGCGCCAGGCGGTGGGAGTCGCCGTGTTCTTCGGCATGCTCGGGGTGACGCTGTTCGGCCTGGTCTTCACGCCGATCTTCTATGTCATCGTGCGCAATCTGGCCGATCCAAAGCCCCGCAAGGATGTCGCCGCGGCGTGACGCATGACGCGGCCCCGCGCGGCCTGAATCGCTGGTTCCCCACTACTTTTGGCTGATCCGAAATGGATGGGCAGGTCGCGGGGTTATTGAATAGTGTTGTCAGGTTCCTCTGACAAAAAATTCCGGGAGAAAAAAATGAAGTCGGGATTGTTGGCCGCCGTTGCGGTGGGTGGTCTTTTGCTCGCCGCGCCCGCATCGGCGCAGGGCGTCAAGATCGGTATTCTGAACGATCAGTCCGGCGTCTACGCCGATTACGGCGGCAAGTGGTCGTTCGAGGCGGCCAAGATGGCGGTGGAGGATTTCGGCGGCGAGGTGCTGGGCCACAAGATCGAAATCATCTCCGCCGACCACCAGAACAAGCCGGATCTCGGCAGCGCGATTGCGCGGCGCTGGTACGACGTCGAAGGCGTCGACATGATCACCGAATTGACGACCTCTTCGGTCGCGCTCGCAATTCACGAGCTTTCGAAGGAGAAGAAGAAAATCGACATCGTCGTGGGCGCGGCGACGTCGCGTCTCACCGGCGACGCCTGCCAGCCTTACGGATTCCACTGGGCCTACGATACGCATGCGCTGGCGTTCGGCACCGGCGGCTCATTGGTGGAATCCGGCGGCGATAGCTGGTTCTTCATGACCGCCGACTACGCCTTCGGTCATGCGCTTGAGAAGGACACCAGCGATTTCGTCAAGGCCAAGGGCGGCAAGGTGCTGGGCGCGGTCCGCATTCCCCTGAACTCGTCGGACTTCTCGTCGTTCCTGCTGCAGGCGCAGAGCTCGAAAGCCAAGATCATCGGTCTCGCCAATGCCGGCCTCGACACCACAAACTCGATCAAGCAGGCGGCGGAATTCGGCATCGTCAAGAGCGGCCAGAAGCTTGCCGGCCTGCTGCTGACGCTCGCCGAAGTGCACGGCCTCGGGCTTGAGGCCGCGCAAGGCCTGGTGCTGACCGAAGGCTACTACTGGGACCGCGACGCCAAGAGCCGCAACCTCGCCGAACGCTTCTTCAAGCGTACCGGCCGGATGCCGAACATGATCCAGGCCGGCACCTATTCGGCGACGCTGCAATATCTGAAGGCGGTCAAGGCGGCAGGCACCAAGGACACCGAGGCGGTCGCCAAAAAGCTGAAAGAGCTTCCGGTGGACGACGACTTCGCGCAGGGCGGCAAGGTGCTCGAAAACGGCCGCATGGTGCACGACCTCTATCTGTTCGAGGTCAAGAAGCCGTCTGAATCGAAGAAGCCGTGGGATTACTACAAGCAGCTTGCCGTGGTGCCCGGCGACAAGGCGTTTCCGGCGGCGAAGGATTCCGGCTGCCCGCTGGCGAAGTAGGTGCACGCCTGTTTCGTCATTGCCTGCGACAAATGCGGAGCGTTTGCGCAAGGGAGCGAAGCGACGAAGCAATCCATCTTTCTTTACGCTGTGAGATGGATTGCTTCGCTTCGCTCGCAATGACGGTGCATCCTCACGCCTGCACAATCCGCCACACGATCGCGCCGAACGCTCCCACCCACAGCGCGATCGCCGCCAGCGCCTGGATCGCAAAGCCCGGGCCGCGGTCCTTGACCGCCCTGGCATAGCCGAGCACGTAGAGAATGCGGCCGATCACCCAGACCAGCCCGATCGCGGCCGCGATGCCATCGCCGATATAGATTGCGAACAGCCACAGCGACGGCAGGAAGATCGGCAGCCATTCCAGCGTGTTCATCTGCGCACGAAACACGCGCTCGAAATCCGGATTGCCCGAAATGGCCGGCAGCTTGACGCCGAATTTGCCGCGCGCCCGCGACACCAGAATGGACGAGTAGAAGTAGACCAGGACCGCCAGCAAGGTGACGAGCGCGGTGAAGTGATACATCGCTGAAATTCCCCTGTTTCGTGGAGGCGCTTAATAGCCCGTCATTTCCAGATAGCCCACCCCGGTATGGCTGCCGGCAAAGCGGATCGGGCCTTCCCAATAGGGAAAGCTGGTGCCCATCCAGCTTCTCGGATTGAGCGGCCTGCATTCGATCGCAAGCGCCATTTTCGCAACGGCGATGCGCCATGCCGTCGGGATCTTTCGTCCCTCGATCTCCGTGACGGTCAGCGGGGTCATGACGATGTCTTCGGAGCCGAGCATCTCGGCCGCGCCGTCGGGCGCGATCCATTTGCCGGAGCCGTAATGCTGGCCGTCGGTCTGGCGCATCCGGTACAGCATCAATTTGTCGCCGGAATTGAAATGCAGCGAGAGCCAGTCCCATCCGCTTTGATCGGAGGCCAGCGGCTGGCTGCTCCACTCGCGATCGAGCCAGGCCATCCCGGTGACGTCGACAGGCGCGTCGTCAATGGTGAGGATGCCCTTTGCCGTATAATGCGGCTGGCTGTAGTAGTAGGAGGCCTGTTCGCGCAGCGATTTGCGGCTGTAGCCGCCATCGCCTTGCAGCACCAGCGGGCGCTCCGCGTCGAGGCGCAGCGCATAGCTGAAATCGGCGCCCGATGCTTTCAGTCAAGCGGTGCGATATTGTCGTCGTTCACCGGATCGAGCCCGCGCATCTCCCACGCATCGATCCAGGCGTGAAACGGCTTTGCGTCGACGCCGGCCTGGCCGATCCCGCCGCGCGCGAACGCCTGGCCAAAGCGATGGGTATCGGCGCGCGTGACGGCGGCATGGCCCATCCAGATTTGCTGGTTGGCCCAGCCCTCCTGCGGGCCGCCCGCCGCGATCGCCTGGCGAAACAGCGTCCATTGGGCGCCATAGGCCGTGCCGCGCGCGTCGGCGAGATTGGCCGTCACATACCACCACTCGATGCGAAATTCCGGATGCGGCCCGTGGTCGGCGGGAAATGCGAATGTCCTGCCGGGCACGACCGTCGCAAATCCATCCGCGCTTTCACCAAGCCCGGCAAAGCCCTGCGCGAGCGCCTTAGCCCCTGAATCCTGCGAGGAGCGCGCCGCCGACGAAGCCGCGGCGGGTGATCGGGCCGCTACCTTTCATTGGCAAAAATCCTGATCAGGCTCGCCGGCTGCATGCGCGCCAACCTGATGACGGGAAGCGCGGCCGCGGCAAGCGCGGCCGCCATCGCGACGCCTGTGAGCCACAGCAGTTGCGTCGGGAAGACGTGAAACGGCAGCCGCCAGCCGAACGCCTTGACGTTGACGACCGCAAGCAGGCACCACGCGACAGCAGACCGAGCGGAAGCGCGAAGATGGTGGTGATCAGCGCCACCGACATCGTCTTGAGAAGTTCGATGACCGCGAGCTGCCGCCGCGTGATGCCGATCGCCCATAGCGGCGCCAGTTGCGGCAGCCTCGAATTGGCAAGCGTCAGCAGGCTCGTCAACAGCGCGACGCCGGCGACGCCGAGCGTGAAGGCGTTCAGCGCGGCGGTCACCGCAAAGGTGCGGTTGAAGATCCGCGTCGATTCCGCCTTCATCGTCGCCTGATCGGCGACATTGCGGTCGTCGAGCGCGAATTTTTCCTGCAGTGCGGAGATCAACGCCGGTATCTTTGGCGAGCGCGACCCGCAATCCCATGCGCGTCAGCGGGATTTCCGGAAAGCGCCGCGTCAGCGCGGCGTAGTTCACCGCGATCTGGCCCTTGGGGTTGCCGTAATCGGCATAGATGCCGACCACGTCGAGCGGTCCAGTTTCCGCCTGACGCCGGCACCTCGATGCGGTCGCCGACAGAGAGGTGCAGCCGCCGCGCCAGTTGTTCGCTGACGAGGGCCGCATTGCCGGGACGCAGCTTGATCCAGGCATCCTCAGTCGACTGCAGCAGCGGCCAGTTATCGCGATAGGTGGCGTGATCGGGCAGGCCCAGTACTTCGATCGGCGCGCCCGCCAATTGCGTATCGGCGCGGGCGCCGGGCAGGACCGCTTCGACCTCGGGGCGCTCGCGCAGCCATGCCCTGATCTCGTGTGCTTGCGCGTCGTTGGCCGCGTTAACATAAACATCCGCCGCCAGCCGCCCGTCGAGCCAGACCAGAAACGTGCGGCTGAAACTCTCGACCATGGTGGAGACGCCGACATTGACTGATAGTGCGAGCAACAGCGCCATCAGGGCGAGCGACAGCCCGGATAGTTGCTGACGGCTGTCGGCCCAGAACCAGACGCCGAGCGGGGCCCGCGCATAGCGCTGGCCAAGCGACAGCATGAATTCCAGAAACATCGGCAGGATCAGCGCCGCGCCGAGCATCAGCGCCGCGAGCACGGCAAAACCCGAAATCAGGGAATCGCCGAACCACAGAAATCCGCCAGCCGCCGCGAACGCTGCGAGCGCCAGCGCGCTCTGGTAGGTCAGCCAGCGCCGTTGCGCCTGTTGCCAGGCGAAAGGCTGGGCGGTGGCGAGCAGCGGCAGCCGCAGCGCCTTGGTCAGGCTGGCGGCGGCTGCGGCGAGCGCGCCTGTTATGCTGATGGCGACACCGGCGATCCACCATTGCGGCTTGAGCGTCAGGTGTCCTGGAATCTGCGCGCCATAGAGCCCGCGCAGGGAGGCTGCGACATCGGGCAGCAGCGCGCCGGCGATGAAGTAACCGCATACGAGACCCATCAGCCCCGCGATCAGCGCCAGCGACACCAGCTCAAGCACCAGCACGCCGTTGAGCATCCGCGCCGAGACGCCGCAGGCGCGCAAGGTCCGCAGCACCGGCAGCCGCTGTTCGAAGGCAAGCCCGATCGCCGAATTGACGATGAAGAGTCCGACAAAGAATGACAGAAAGCCGAACGCGGTCAGGTTCAGGTGAAAACTGTCGGTGAGGCGTTCAAGGTCGGTCTCCGCATCGGGTTCGATCAGGCGAAGCTGGTCACCGGCAATGCTTTCAAGCGGCGCGCGCCTGCCCGCCGTCTTGCCGATCAGGAGGCGCGAGAGTTGATCCGGCATTTTCAAGATGCTCTGCGCGATGCCGATATCGACGACCAATACGCCGGGCACCAGGTTCGGCTGCACGCGAAGCGGCGGCAGCAATGCGCCGCCATTGGCCTGGGGGCGGGCGCCCTCCGCGAGCTTGAGATCGGAAAGCGTTTCCGGCGCCACCAGCATCGCGCCCGGCGGCGTCATGAAGGATTGCAGATCGGCCTTGCCGATCGCAGGCGCGTTGCCGACTTCCGCGGGCAGCGTCACCGGTTCGATGCCCAACAGCCGGAACGACCGTCCCTCGATCTGGATCCGGCCTTCCAGCATCGGCGAGACCGGCCAGCCGGCGCGGCGCAGGTCGACGAACAGTTGTTGCGGAAAGCTTGCGCCGCTGCGGGCGGCCAGCATGGCGGTGCGCGTCCCGCCAAACGTGGCGGCGGCGCGATCGTAGGAAGTGCGCGCCTGCTGATTGAGCGCCTGCACGCCGCTCCACAGCGCGGTCGCCGAGATCAATCCGATCAGCAGGGTCGCAAGCTGCATCGGATGCCGCCGCCAATGGCTCAGCAATACGGCCAGCGTCCACAGCGCGCGCTTCACGCGATCACCCCGGCATGGAGGTTGACCCGCCGGTCGAGCGTGGCGGCGAGCCTTTCGCTGTGCGTCACCATCAGAAAGCCGCAGCCGCTACGCGCCACCAGATCGCGCGCCAGCGCCAGCACCTCGTCGGCGGTGTCCTCGTCGAGATTGCCGGTCGGCTCGTCCGCGAGCAGCAGCAGCGGCCTTACCGCCAGTGCCCGGCCGATGGCGACGCGCTGCTGCTGGCCGCCGGACAATTGCTCGGGATAGCGGTTGAGGAAATTGCCGAGCCCGAGCCGCTCCACCAGTTCGCGGTGCCAGGCCGCGTCGTGACGGCCGGCAATGCGCGACTGGAAAACGAGGTTGTCTTCCACCGTGAGACTCGGAATCAGGTTGAATTGCTGAAACACCAGGCCGAGCCGGTCGCGGCGCAATTCCGCGCGCCCGGCATCGTTGAGTTCGGAAACCTGCGCGTCCGCCAGCCTGATCTCGCCGCCATCGGCCGCATCGAGGCCGGCGATCAGGTGCAAGAGCGTACTCTTCCCGCTGCCGGATTCACCCGTCAGCGCGACACTCTCGCCCGCGGCGACCGAGAGATTCACCCCGCGCAGCACCGCGACCTCTTCGCCGGCCGTGCGGTAGCTCTTGGTCAGGCCGGTCACGTAAAGCACCGGACCGGTCACGCTGGGATTGTCGTTGGTCATGCGCGACGATGGACCGATCTGACCATGAAAATCCCCTGACGTGATGGCATGCAACATATCAGGGCGCGTGCCCGGGATCACGGCCTCAATCGCGCCGCGACGTGATCGTGATCCGGTTGTGGCGCGCGCCTGGCGTAGCAGCCGGCAGTTGCGAAGCGGGCGCTTCGCGGAAAAATCCCGGTTGCCTTGCCCGCGACCCCCCTTGTAGCATTGGAACCGGCCGATCTTACAGAGCCTGCAAAGATAAACGGGGAAACCAGCCATGACCGCGCAACCGACGCCCGAGGGGACGCCGAAGGGCGCCTGGAAAATCACCTTCCTGCTGTTCCTGTTCATGCTGGTGAACTTTGCCGACAAGATCGTGGTCGGCCTCGCCGGCGCGCCGATCATGGATGAACTGAAACTCTCGCCGGAACAGTTCGGCCTGCTCGGCTCTTCGTTCTTCTTCCTGTTTTCGATCTCGGCCATCGTCGTCGGCTTCATCGTCAACACCGTTGCCACCCGCTGGGTGCTGCTCGCGATGGCGGTGATCTGGTCGGTGGCGCAGTTTCCGATGGTTGGCACTGTCAGTTTCACCACGCTGCTGATCTGTCGCATCATCCTCGGCGCCGGCGAGGGGCCGGCATTTGCGGTGGCGGCGCATGCGCTCTACAAGTGGTTTCCCGACGAGAAGCGAACGCTGCCGACCGCCATTCTCTCGCAGGGCTCGGCTTTCGGCGTGATCCTGGCGGTGCCGGCGCTGAACTGGATCATCGTCAATCACAGCTGGCACTACGCCTTCGGTGCGCTCGGCGTGGTCGGCCTGATGTGGGTGGTGGCGTGGCTGGTGATGGGCAAGGAGGGACCGTTGGTGCAGACGGTCGCGATGGCCGCAGCCGATCCGCGCGTTCCCTATTTCCAGCTCCTGACCTCGCGGACGTTCATCGGCTGCTGCGCCGCGACCTTCGGCGCCTATTGGGCGCTGTCGCTCGGGTTGACCTGGTTCACGCCCTTCATCGTCAAGGGGCTCGGCTTCTCGCAAAAGGATGCGGGCTGGATTTCGGTGCTGCCCTGGGTATTCGGCGCCACCATCGTGCTGCTGACGGGCTGGATTTCACAGGTGATGCTGACGCGCGGATTACACGACGCGTGGCGCTCGCGGCGTGCTCGGTTCGGTGCCGCTGATCGTCGGCGGATTGATCCTCGCCGTGCTGCCCTATGTCAACGGCGCGGGGCTGCAGATCGCGTTCCTCGTGGTCGGCTCCGGGCTCTGCGGTTCGATCTATGTGGTCTGCCCGCCGATGCTCGGCGAATTCACGCCGGTGCAGCAGCGCGGCGCCGTGATCGCGATCTATGGCGCGATCTACACGCTGGCGGGCATGATCGCTCCGTTCGTGATGGGCGCCGTGATCCAGAATGCAGCGGTGCCGCTCGACGGTTACATGACCGGCTTCACCATCAATGCGGTGGTGATGGTCGCGTCGGGGCTGCTCGGGCTGTTGCTGCTCTGGCCGAATACGGAGCGCGCGAGGTTGATGGCGCTGGCAGCGGCGCAGCCGAAGTTCGCGTGAACGGAATGGCCCGCTACAAGCTTCATTGCATTGGCGCTTCCGGCAATTCCTATAAACTGGCGCTCTATCTGAATTGCGCCGGCCTCGACTGGGAGCCGGTCGGGGTCGATTTCGCCGGCGGCCAAACCCGCGATCCAAACTGGCGGGTTGGCATGAACGCGATGGGCGAGGTCCCGGTTCTCGAAGTCGACGGGCAGCTCATGTCCCAATCGGGCGCGATCCTGATCTGGCTGGCGGAGACCACCGGAAAGTTTGCGCCGACCGAGGACCAGCGTTTTGAGGCCTTGCGCTGGATCATGTTCGATAATCACAAGTTCACGAACAACCATGCGATGCACCGGTTTCAGAAGTCATTCATGCCGGAGCCGGTGCATCCGGCCATCCTGTCGTTCCTGCGCGCGCGTACCGAGGCGAGCTTTGCGATCGCCGAAAAACATCTCGCCGATCGCGCCTTCATGCTCGGCGACAAGCCGACCATCGTGGATTTTTCCCTGGCGGGATATGTGTATTACCCCAAGGAGGAGACCGGCTTTGACATTGCGGCGGATTTTCCGGCACTCCATGCCTGGCGCGAGCGCCTCGCGGCGCTGCCGGGCTGGAAGCCGCCCTACGAGATGATGCCGGTGGGATCGGATCTGCGGCTCTCGATGCTGCGACCCGCATAAACCCCGCAGAGCTTCGTAGCCCGGATGGAGCGAAGCGCAATCCGGGGCCGGTCGATCCGCCTGCAAGATTCCCGGGTTGCGCTTCGCTCCACCCGGGCTACTTCGCTCCTCCCGCCTAACTCGCCGCCGCGTCGAACTGCGGCCTTGTCCCCTGCGCGCCGCGCACCAGTTTGCCCGGGCGCGCGCCGGTGGCCTTGCCGGCGCGCTGCGTCACCACGCCGGAGACGATGGTGGCCTCATAGCCGTCGACCTGCTGCATCAGGCGGCGGCCGCCGACGGGGAGGTCGTAATGCACTTTTGGCGGATGCAGATGCAGCCGGTCATAGTCGATCACGTTGACGTCGGCCTTGAAGCCCGGCGCGATCACGCCGCGGTCGTAGAGGCCGACCGAGAGCGCGGTCTTGCGCGACTGCGCCGCCACCACGAACGGGATCGACAGTTTTTCGCCGCGGGTGCGGTCGCGCGTCCAGTGCGTCAGGAGATAGGTCGGGAAGCTGGCGTCGCAGATGATGCCGCAATGCGCGCCGCCGTCGGAGAGGCCCGGCACGGCGCTGGGTTCGCGCAGCATCTCATGCACGGCATCGAGATTGCCGTCGGCATAATTGAGGAACGGCACATAGAGCATGCCGCGGCCTTCGTCCGTCAGCATCGCCTCGTAGGCGAGTTCTTCCGGCTGTCGACCCTGCCGGCGGGCCTGCGGGCCGAGCGCATTTTCCGGCGGCTGCTCGTAGTCCGGGGGATTACCGAGCAGATACATCTTGTCGTAGTTCGGCCGGAAGAACAGCGGATCGTCAGTCGATGTCGCTGTCTCGCTCAGGATGGCCGCGCGCACTTCAGGCCGGCGCAAATGCGCGAGCCGCTCGGCCAGCGGCAGCTTGGCGATCGCGCGGTAGCTCGGATGGGTCTGGAACGGGTTGCGCGACAATTCGAGCCCAAGCAGCAGCCCGACGGGACGCGCGGCGATCTGGGTCGTGATCGACAGCCCGCGGGCGGCGGCTTCATTGATGGTGTCCATCGCTTGGCGCCAGCGCCGCGGCGCCTTGTCGGCCTGGGCTACGGAAAACGAGATCGGGCATCCGGTATTTTCAGCGACCCGCAGCATCATCGGCAGATCTTCGTGCGCGGTGCTTTGGTCGAGCACGAATTGCAGCACGCTGCGGCCGACGCCGTGCATCGCAGCCGCAATCGCGGTCAATTCATCTTCGCCCGCTTTCAGCGTCGGCGTGTAGTCACCCGTCGAGGTGCGGTGGTTGAGGGTGCGCGAGGTCGAGAAGCCCAGCGCGCCTGATCGCACGGCGTCTCCGGCGAGTGCCGCCATCGCCTTGTTGTCCTCTGGCGTTGCGGGATCGCGGCGCGCGCCGCGCTCGCCCATCACGTAAACGCGCAAGGCCGCGTGCGGCAGTTGCGCGCCGATATCCATGTCGAAATTCCGCTTCGACAGCCACTCCATGTAGTCCGGAAAGCTTTCCCAGGCCCAGGGAATGCCGGCGCTCAGCACCGGCTCGGGGATGTCCTCGACGCCTTCCATCAACTGGATCAGCCTGATGTGGTCGGCCGGACGGCAGGGCGCGAAGCCGACGCCGCAATTGCCCATGATCGCCGTCGTGACGCCGTTCTGCGACGAGGGCGTGATGTCCTGGCTCCAGGTGACCTGGCCGTCATAATGGGTGTGGACGTCGACAAAGCCCGGCGCGACCAGTTTGCCCTTGGCGTCGATCTCTTCCTTGCCCTTCGCGGCAACCTTGCCGACTTCGGTGATGCGGCCGCCGGAGATAGCCAAATCGGCTTCGAACAATTCGCCACCCTTGCCATCGGCAACGGTGCCGCCACGGATCACGAGGTCGGGGGTCGAGGTCATGGCTTCCATCCCGGTTCTGGTTTTGTTGGCGCATCATCCGACGTCCCCCCGCACAGTCAACCGCCGGGGATGAGGCTCAGGAATGCGTCAAAGCGTTTTCGAGCGAAGTGGGTACCGGTTCGCGTGAAGAAAACGCGTAAAAATAGAAGCCAGGTAGTTTACGTTCTGCCGGGTTCCGCCGGCTTGCGGTCGGTCACCAGCGCCAGCAGGACCGTCAGCACCATGAAGGCGACGGACGCGCCGAACACCCAGTGCGGCAGGTTCTGGTCCATGATCCAGCCGAACAACAGCGGGCTGAGGATGCCGCTGAAATTGAAGCCGGTGGAGACGATGCCGAACGCGCGGCCCGCCGCGCCGGCCGGTGCGGCGTTGCGGACCAGCATGTCGCGCGAGGGCGCGATGACGCCGCCGAGGAATCCGGCCAGCCCCATCGCGGCGGTCAGCACGGCCGATGGCAGGTTGATCGTCGCAATGACCGTGATGATGACGGCGTTGATCGCAAAGCACGCGGCGGCGACATTGCCGTGGCGCTGGGTGCGGTCGGCGAGATAACCGCCGGCCAGCACGCCGGCAGCACTTGCGCCGAGAAACGCGGTCAGCGCGATATTGGCGGCCGAGAATGTCACGCCATAACCGCTCATCAGCGCGACGACGCCGAAATTGCTGATGCCGGCATTGGACAGGCCGAGCAGCATGAAGAAGATCGTCAGCACGATGATGGCCGGCGTCACGATGCTCTGCTGCGCTGCCGGCGTGCCATCGGTCTTGCGATCGGCCGAGCTCGCATCGGGAATGCGGACGGCGATCAATAGCAGCGCCACCACGGGACCGACCGCACCGGCCACGATCAGTGCGCCGAGCCCGCCGACGATCGCCACCAGCGCCGCCATGATCGCGGGCGCCACCGCGCCGCCGAGGAAGCCTGCAAAGGTGTGGACCGAAAACGCGCGGCCCATCCGCGCCTCATCCATATGCGTCGACAGGATCGCATAGTCGCACGGGTGATAGACGCTGTTGGCAAGGCCGAGCAGCGCGGCGCAGACGATCAGCGAGGCGTAGCTCAAATGCAGGCCGAGCATGATCAGCGCGAGACCACCGACGGTGAGGCCGATCAGCAGGACTTTTCGCGCGCCGATATGGTCAGCGAGATAGCCGATCGGGGCCTGGGTCAGGCCGGAGACGACGCCGAACACGGTCAACGCAAAACCGAGCTCGATATAGCCGACGCCGAGTTGTTCTTTAAGGAACGGAAACAGCATCGGCAGTACGAAGAGATGGAAATGGCTGACCCAATGGGCGACCGAAATCGCAGCCAGCGTACGCTGCGAAGCGTCCGCCTTGGCTTGTTGCGGTGCGGCTAGAATGTCGACCATGTCAGCTCAAAACCCCGTAAAGATAACGGCCCGACTGGAGCGTTTTCCAGCGAAGTGGGGACCGGTTCGCGTCAAGAAAACGCGTCAAATCAAAAATCTAGAGCCCCGTTCCGATTCATCGGAACGGAAAAGGCTCTAGGCACCGGGAAAATATCGTCCAGCGGTTATTTGTCCATGAATACCGCTGCATGGCTGCCCCGGCGGAGGGCAGGGACACGTCAATTGCATCATTAAATCGGGAGACAAAGGCGGCCCGGCGCGGCAATGATCCGGCATGCCTGATCCTGCAAAATCGCTCCGCGTGCTCGTTTCCGAGGGTTCCTCCACCTCGGCCCGCGAGGCCATCACAATTCTTGGCTTGTCGGGCCATCACGTCGAGGTCTGCGATCCCTCGCCCTGGTGCCTTTCGCGGTTCTCGCAGCTGGTCCGGAAGTTTCACCGCTGCCCCGGACTGCGGGATGATCCCGCCGGCTATCTGGCCTTCATCGAACTGCGGTTGGCCGACGGGAAATTCGATGTGCTGCTGCCGACGCATGAGCAGGGATTTTTGTTTGCCCGGGCGAAGCAGCGCCTGGAAGGCCGCGCCGGTCTGGCGCTGCCGAGTTTTGCGAATTATCGCACCGCGCACAGCAAGGCCGGGTTCAGCCGGCTGCTCGATCGCTTGAGCCTGCCGCAGCCGCCGACGCGCATCGTGACGTCGGCGCAGCAATTGCGTGAAGCCGTCCGATTTCCTGCCGTCGTCAAGACGTCGGTCGGCACCGCGAGCCGCGGCATCTGGTTCATACGAAGCGCCGACGATCTCGAAGGCGCGCTGCATGATCTCGGCGTCGGCAATGCGTTCGCCGATGAGGTGCTGGTGCAAGACCTTATCGCGGGCACGACCGAGAAAGCGCAGTCGGTGTTTTGCCGCGGCCAGATGGTCGGCTTTCATGCCTATCGGCAGGTTGCAGCCGGAGTTGGCGGCGGCGAGGCGATCAAGCAGAGCGTGAAGCGGCCCGTCGTGCGCGCGCATCTCGAAAAGATCGGACAGGCGCTCGATTGGCACGGTGCGCTGTCGATCGACTACATCATGCCCGATGATGGTGACGCGCCATTGCTGATCGATTGCAATCCGCGCCTGGTCGAGCCAATGAACGCGTATCGCGCCGGGGTCGATCTGGTCGGGCTCCTGCTTCGGATCTCGCTGGGCGAGACGCCGCCAGCATTGCCCGAGGGACGTGAGGGCGTACTCACGCATCTGGCGATGCAGGCGCTGCTCGGGTGCGGGGCGCGCGGCGGCGCGCGACGCGATATCGCCGGGGAATGCGTGCGCCTGTTTGCGGCCAGCGGGCCTTATGCCGGCAGCACCGAAGAACTCACGCCGGTGGAGGCGGACTGGATCAGCGCTGTGCCGCTGGCGGTGACGGCGGCATTGCTGCTGGCTTCGCCGAAGTCAGCGATCAAACTCGCACGCGGAGGATTTGGCGCGCATCTGCTCGATTTGAAGAGCATCCGGATGATTGAGGGTTTGGAGTTCGTAGGGTGGGCAAAGGCGCTCTTGCGCCGTGCCCACCATCTATCCTCGACCGCGAACCTGAATGGTGGGCACGCTACGCTTTGCCCACCCTACGAAGTGCCAGCGCTACAACGGTTCATCATCATTGCCGTGGCGATCTCGCTTCGGTGTGGCGATGTCGCCGTCCTCGTCGTCGTCGTCCTCGACCGGAGTGCGTTCCGGTTTCTTCGGTTTGTCGTCCGCCGGTTTCGGCGGCTCGTTCTTCCTGCCTGTTCCGCCCATGTGATGCCTTTTTTGCCGGATCAATCGGCGTTTGCGCTGCATGCCAATTCGGAGTATCGGCATGATCTCAATCTTTTCGCGTTTGGCCGGCATGTTAGCGCTGACCACAAGAACTTTCCTGCCCTTTTTGCGGCGTTCAGTCCAAAAGGGCTTTCACACGGAGCCAGCATGAAGAAGCCCCGCCCTGCGGCGGACGAACCGCAGCCGCGCAAAACCATCCGCGCCGACAAGGCGCCGACCACCGGTTACTCGCTGGTGGTGGATGGTCATTTCAAATCGCATCACGACACGGTCGAGGCCGCCGAAGAGGCGGGCATGGCCTTGAAGAACCGGTTTCAGATGCTTCAGGTTCAGGTCTACGATGCCGAGAACAAGACGCGTTCGATGATCGATTGGCCGGGGCCGGCGTAACGCTGCGGATATCCGACTTTACTTTTCGTCACGGCCGCGCAAAAGCGCGAAGCGCGTCTTCGCATTTTTGCCCGGGCATGACGAGACACCCGCAAGAGGCCTACCCAAGAAGAGTCCTGCCTCAGGTTCGCCGTCCGCCGTTCTGCTGGTTCGCCAGCCAGTCGGACAGGGCCACGGGCTTCTCGTTCGACCGCTTGGTGCCGGAGGGCGCCTTCTTTGCGGCCTTCGCGGCGGGGGCGTGCTGCGGCTCGGCTGCCTCGCGCGCGAGCCGCAATGCCTTCAGCTTCGCCATATTGTCGAGCACGGCCTTGGCGGTGGCGTCGCGTTCGGCCTTGCCGGATCTCGCGTCCTGGGCGGCCCTTGCCACCTTGTCGGCGCGTGCCTGGGCGCGATCACGATCATCTTTCGTCATTTCAGGTCAGCCTTTTTTCGCGGCCTTGGTCCTGGCCTTGCTTTTGACCACCGGTTCCGGCGGGTTTTCACGGTCGGCCGCCTCCTTCGCCAGACGCAGCGCACGCAACTTCTCGGTCCGCTTCCGGATCGCGACGTCGGCGGCCGCGATCTCGGCCATCGCCTTGATGCCTTCGACTTCCTGGGTGCGCTTGCGATTCAGCCGGATTTCTTTCAGTTCGGCGGCGCTCTTCGGCTCATCGTTCATGTCATACCCCTGAAATCACGACAGATATCGTCGAGCGGTCTCGGGGCGGTTTATCACGGATTGGGGCGCTGAGGATGTTATTTTCGGTCGAAAAAGGCGCACTTTCTTGTCAAATCAGCCTTCATGATGAAGGGCCGCTTCGTCGTCGGCCTCGTCAGGGGCCGCAGAATCGAAGCTCGCAAGCCAGGCGCTCAGCGCCGCTGACGCATGGCCCTGCGACTTCATCTGCCGCAGCGCAATGCGGACGCTGATCCGGCCGTGGCGGTCACCGGCCACCGCCGTGGGCGGCTCGCCGGCAAGCACCGCATCGATCACCCGCCGCTTGGTCGCAAGTGCTGCGGGATCGCCGCACGCGGCCATCATCCGCTGAAAGGCATGATGGTGCGTGGCGTCGAACGGCCGGGCCTCGCCCAGGCCGTCCCGCGCCGGATGCGGCGGATAGAGATGCGCGCAGGGAACCAGACCTTCGGGAACCGGCTCGGTCGCCGGATGGGTGCGGCCGCTTTTCAATAGCCTCGGCAGCACGTGCGTGTGCGGTCCCTCCGGGCTCTTGCCCGAGGGCGGCGGGATCGGCTGATAGACCTCGATGCGGCCGAGCCGGCTGATGAAGACGCGATGCGGATTGGCCGCGAGGATCATTGCCATGGCGGGATTGCCGGGCTCGAACAGGTTGCGGCCGGCGTGTTCGCGCAGCCGTGCGGCGAGGCTGCGATCGCCGATGCGGACGCAGAAATCCGCCTGCAGCGCGCCAAGGCCGAGATCGAACAGGATGGCTTCGCGATCTTCCTCCCGCGGCGCCTGATGATCGGGGCCGATCTCCGTCAGTGCGACGCGCTGGTTCATGGCGCAATCATCTTGCGGCAGGCAAAGCGCGACCCTTTGATTCCACCCGGTTTTGGTGATGCCCTCCGACGCGAAGGCGCGGATGGCAATATGCGGCTTGAGGGCAACGCCGCCACGCGCCGTCACGGCCGAAACGGCATCAGCCGACTGGACGAGCCGCACCGGCTCGCCATGGTCGCGCGAAAATTCGGCGATGGCGCCGAAGGTGCCGAGGCTCCATTGCGTATCGGGATTGGATATTTCCCGCTGCAGGAGATCGATGGCTGCGGCGCTCATCGCCGCCTGCGGAACGGAAGCTGTTCAGACATGAAAAGGCATTCTCCCGGGCAATGCCTAAGGAGAATACCGTCTCGTCAGGTCAGGGCAAGCCGGTCCGGCGTCGCGCCGAACCGGCCATTCCGGTCAGAACGTCGCGCCGACCTTCACCATGTAGGTTCGGCCGGGCAGCGGATAGGCCGAGAAGCGGCCCGGCGTAAACGAGCTGGCGATGGCGTAGTCGTAGTACTGCGCATCGAACAGGTTGTTCACGCTGAGCGACCAGAAGAAGTGTTCGTAAGCGCCGCTCAGTTTTAAGTCGACGGTGGCGTCCGCCGGAATACGCCGCTGGGTGTTGGCCTGGTCGTTGTCCATGACGCGCTCGCTCCAGGCGCGTAGCGTGGCATCGAACACCAGGTAGTTCTGCCAGATATTCCAGGTCACGCCGCCGCTTGCGGTGTAGCGCGACACCAGCGGGACGTCATTGCCGGCGAATTGGCCTTCGCGGAACACGGCGCGGGTGTAGGCCGCGCCGCCGCGCAGCGTCACGGTGTCGCTGACGCGCAGCGAGGCGCTGGTCTCCGAGCCGTAGCGGCGGGTCGGATCGAGGTTGATGTTGAAAAACAGTGCCGGATTGAAATGGATCTCGTTCTCGAGGTCCATGGTGTAGATGCTCGATTGCATCTGGAAGCCACCGCTCTTGATGCGGAATCCGCCCTCGATGTCGTGCGAAGTCTGGGTCTTCAGTTTGAAGTCGCCGGGGATCGCAGGGAAGAAGGGAGGCGGTCCGAATGCCGGACCCGAGGCGACGCGCTCATCGACGGTCGGGGTTCGGAACGCGCGTGCGGCGCGGCCGAATACCGAGAACACGTTATTGAAGCGATGCTCTAGCCCAGCATGCAGCGCGTATTGTGTTTCGTTGCTGTCCAACGGCGAGGCTTGAGCGCCGCAATTAAAAAACACGGCGCAACCAGGCGCGGTGTCGTCGTACCGATCCCGGGCACTCAGGCTGGTGTTTTGAATCCTGGCGCCATAGGAGAAATCGGTCGTCGGCAACAGGCCTATGGTGTGCTGCCAGTAGCCGGCCAGCGTCTGCTGCGACAGATCGTAGATGTGGGTCGGCGCAAGGCCCTTGAACGCGCCGCGGTCCTGGCGGAACGCCGCATCGTAATAATCGATGCCGGTCAGGATCTGTGAGGGCATCCCGAGGATCGCGTTCTTGATGCTCAATCGCGGCGTGATCGACCATGTCTGCAATGATGCGTCGTTATAGGTGGAGGAGAAGCTCGGAAGTGGCGACGCAAACGGTACCGCGCCGAAGAAGCCGCTTTGCGTATCCTTCTTCCGCACCCCGCCATCGACGATCAGGTCGACGCCGTTCATGATGGTCTTGGTGAAGCCGGCGGTCGCGCTGGCGCCCTGCTGGTTGCCGTAATCGAACGGCGTATTGGTGCCCCTGCGATCGGTGACGAGTTGATTTAGTCCGATTGAGGGATCGACGGTGCGTCCGCCCGGGAAACCGAGCTTCTGGTCGTCGCCGGTCACCGTAAGGAAGGCCTTGAGGTCGGGCGTGGTGTAGTTGAGATTGCCGACGCCGTTGCGCTGATCGAGCGCGTTGTTAACGCGGTAACCATCGGACTTGATGGCGTTGCCGTAGAATGACGTCGACCATGGTCCCGAATTCGTCGCAGCCGAGACCGAGGCCATACGCTGGTTGAAGGAGCCGACGCCGGCCTCTGCGCGCATGGCAACAGGGGGACCGCTGACGCCGTTCTTCAAGACGATGTTGACGACGCCGCCGACCGCATTGTCGCCGTAGAGCACCGCGCCACTATTGCCGCGCGTGATTTCGATGCGCTCGATCGAATTGAGCGGGATGGTCGAGAGATCGACGCCGGCCATGTCGATGTCGTTGAGCCTTCGGCCGTTGATGAGCACCAGGGTATTGGCGGTGGCGAACGCGCCGAAGCCGCGCAGATCGACCGACGTCTTGGCGCCGTTGACGCCGCCATACAGGACTGGTCAACTGCACGCCCGGCACCTGCGCGATGATCTCGGGCAGCGTCTGCGACGGCGAATGCGCGATCTCGTCCGCGGTGATCACGGTCGCCGACGCGCCGACGATGCCGTAGAATTGCCGGGCGCCGCTTCCGCCCGCGCCTTGGCGAGGCGCTTTGCGATGCGACGTTCGAGCCGGTCCCCGCTGCGGGCCGCGTGCCGGTCGACGGCGCAGCCGCCGGTACGACGCGGCGCGAGGTCGATCCTTCATCGTAGGCCGGTTTTGCGCGGGTCCGGTTCGGGTCGGTGGGCGGGATGACCTCGATCGGCGGCAATTGCTCCGATGGCGTCTGCTGGGCCTGCGCGCCGGAAATGCCGAGCGATACGATCGGTGCCAGGAAACTGGTGGTGAGCCAGAAGCGGCGCTGCCGCGTGGCGCTGGTGGAAGACATGGTTAGAGACCTCGGTATGACGTCAGTGGCACGTCACAGCGAACCAAGTCTCACCATCGCGCTTGCGCGAACCCAGTGAAGCTAATGTCTGTACTCCCCGACCGACATCTTCGCGTGTGACCACGGCTGACGGCAGGTCTCCTGGCTCGCGGGTCGTTACCCTTCGTCGCCTTCCCAGGACCGAGATTCCCAGTGGCATATGACGAAGGATTCGCCGCTTACAGTTGCGGGGGCAGCCGCGGAATTGGGGGACTTCCCCGCACCGCATTCCCTTTTGATCCCCAAAGCGGGAACCGTCGGGAACTATGGTAGAAGTTTGTCAAAGTTCGAGTCAATCCGCCTTGGGCGCGCTCGCGATCCTCACTGGACGAGTGCGCTATTTTTGCCGCATGAGGCACGCCTGCCTGAGCTCCTGTACCGGGGCGGGTAAAACTGCTTTAGGACGATCGATGAGTGTTGAGGCTGTACCCGTGACCAATGAGGATGCCGCGCGCCGCCGGATCGGCGCGACCGCGGCGCTTGCCGTCCTCGTTGCGCTGCTGGTGCTGATCTCGCTCGGCATCGGGCCGGTGCGGCTGTCGCCGCTGGCGGTGGCGGAAGCGCTGTTCGGTGGCGGCAGCGAGGTGTCGCAGGTGATCGTGCGGGAAATCCGCCTGCCGCGGACGCTGCTGGCGCTGGCGATCGGCGCCATCCTCGGGCTGTCGGGCGCATCGCTGCAGGGCCTGTTGCGCAATCCGCTGGCTTCGCCCGATCGCTGTTCGGCGCGCCGCAATCCGCCGCCTTCGGCGCGGTGCTGGTGATCGCGCTGGGGCTGGCCGATGTGCGCTCCTACGCGTTGCCGGTCGCGGCGATCATCGCAGCGTTCGCGTCCGTTTTCGTGCTGCTCTCGATCGCCGGCCGCAATGCCGGGCTTTTGATTCTCATTCTCTCGGGACTGGCGATTTCGAGCTTTGCGGGCGCGGCCACCGCGCTGGTGATGAACCTCGCCACCAATCCCTTCCTGGTGCTGGAGATCGCGTTCTGGCTGCTCGGCTCGCTGGAGGACCGCAGCTTTCAGCACGTTTTCCTTGCGCTGCCGTTCATCATTGCCGGCGCGATCATGCTGTTCAGCCAGCGCCATGCCTTTCGCGCGCTGAGCCTGGGCGAAGAAACCGCGCAAAGCCTCGGCGTCGATGTGGGACGTTTGCGGCTGTTCGTGATTTCGGGCGTCGCGCTCGGCGTCGGCGGCGCGGTCGCCGTCACCGGCACCATCGGTTTCATCGGGCTCGTCGCGCCGCATCTGATGCGGCCCCTGATCGGCCACGATCCGGGACGGCTCCTGGTGCCGAGCGCGCTCGCAGGCTCCGCGCTGCTGCTGGTGGCCGATATCGCGGTGCGCATCATTCCCTCGACCTCGGACATCAAGGTCGGCGTGCTGACCTCGATCATCGGCGTGCCGTTCTTCCTCTATCTGATCATGCGCGAACGTCGCGCGCTCGGCGGAGGCGTCGCATGAGCGAGGTGGCGCTGCTGACCGCAAGGGGACTCGGCGTGCGGCTCGCCGGCCGCGTCGTGCTGAAAGACGTTTCGCTCGCGCTGTCGCCGGGACATCTGGTGGCGCTGGTCGGGCCGAACGGCGCCGGCAAGACCACGCTGTTGCGGGCGCTGGCGGGATTGATCCCGTCCGACGGCGAGATCGAGATCGGCGGCGACGCGCTGGCTTCGCTGCCGCTGCGCGAGCGCGCAAAACGCTTTGGCTATCTGCCGCAGGGGCATGTGGTGCACTGGCCGCTGCCGGCGCGCGATATCGTGGCGCTCGGCCGCTATCCGCATGGCGCCACCGATCCCGCGCGGCTGTCGCCGAAAGATGCGGAGGCGGTGCTGCGCGCGATGCAGGCGGTCGACGTGATGGAGTTCAGCGACCGCCGCGTCACCGAATTGTCCGGCGGCGAGCGCAGCCGTGTCGCGCTGGCCCGCGCGCTGGCGGTGGAGGCGCCGGTCATCCTGGCCGACGAGCCGACCGCCTCGCTCGACCCGCGGCACCAGATCGATGTCATGAAGAATTTGCGCGCGACCGCCGACAAGGGCGTGCTCGTCATTGTGGTGACGCATGATCTCGGCCTCGCGGCGCGGTTTGCCGATCACGTGCTGGTGCTGCGCGAAGGCCGGCTGGTGTCGCAGGGCGCGCCGGCAGAGGCGCTGTCCGAGCAGGTGATGGCGGATGTGTTCCGGATCAGCGCCTATCGCGCGGAATTCCAGCGCGAGGCCGTGATCGTGCCCTGGGCGGATATCTGATGCGCGGATTTCGATTCACCGCCGGCTGGCATGTCTGGTCGCGATGATGGCGCTCGCGTTGCCGGGCAGCACCGCGTCGCGCCGCCAATCTGCCGCGCCTGGTGTCGATGAATGTCTGCACCGATCAATTGGTGCTGACGCTGGCCGACCCCGAACAGATTCTGGGATTGAGCCGGTTTTCGCGCGACGGCTGGCAATCGCAGGCGGGCGACATCAGCCGCTATCCGGTGTTATCAGGAGGGGCCGAGGACGTGCTGCTCATCAGCCCCGACATCGTCGTCGCCAGCGCGTTCGACAAGCGTTCGACGCGGGAGCTGTTGAAGGCGAAGGGACTTCGTCTCGCCGAACTCACCGTGCCGCGAACGCTCGACGAAGCGCGGCAGCAGATCCGCGAGGCCGGCGACATCACCGGGCATCCGGATCGTGCGGCGGCGGAAATCGCGCGGCTTGATGCGGCGCTGGCGCGCGCCCGCCGCGCGGTCTCGGAGCGGCATTATCGCGTGCTGCCGTTGTCGCGGCGCGGCTGGGTGGCGGGCAGCGACAGCTTTGTCGGTTCGCTGCTCGGCGAAACCGGTTTGCGCAGCGCCGCCGGCGATCTCGGTTTCAGCTTCGGCGGATTTGCCTCGCTGGAGGCGATCGTGAACCTGCGGCCGGACTTCATCGTGGTTTCGCAGGCCGGCGATACCGCGAAGGATGACGGCCAGGCGTTTCTGCTGCATCCGGCGCTGGAGCGTTTCTATCCGCCGGAAAAGCGCATCGTGATTCCGGAGCGCATGACCGAATGCGGCGGCGTGTTGCTGGCGGATGCGCTCGACGCGCTGGCGGCGGAGGTGAAGCGGGTGGGGCGGTGATATCGTAGATCCGTAGCCCGGATGGAGCGAAGCGCAATCCGGGAATCTTTGCGCGGCGCCCCGGATTTCGCTTCGCTCCATCCGGGCTACGACGAATTACCCGTGGACCACCGGTCCGCCGACCTTCTTCCACGCGTCGATACCGCCTTCAATATGCGCGGTGTTGGCCAGTCCCGCATTCTTCGCCGCCGCTACCGCCATCGCGGAGCGTTCGCCGAAGGCGCAGAAGAACACCACGCGGCGGCCGGTGGCGGCGGCGACTTCGCGCAGCATGCCGCCGGGCTTGAGGCTCTCGGCGATGCCGGGGTAGGGCGCATGCAGCGCGCCCGAGATCGTGCCGTGCTTGGCGCGCTCGCTAGTTTCCCGCAAATCGACCAGCAGGATGTCGGGCCGGCCGAGGCTCTTGATCGCATCAAGGGCGGAGAGCGCGAGCCCCTGCCTGGCAAGCTCCTCCTGATGCAGGCCGACATGCATGTTGGCGGGCACGGCAACATCCATCATCTTCGGGTTCGGCAGCTTCAGATTGGCCATCAGCTCGATATATTCGTCGACCGAGCGCACCTGCAGCCGCGGATTGTAGCGCCGCTCCTCGCCGATGGTGGAAACCGTGTCGCCCTTGTAGTCGTGGGCGGGGAATACCATGGTTTCGTCAGGCAATTTCAGCAGCCGGTTGAAGATCGATTCATACTGTGCGCGCGAAGAGCCGTTCTGGAAATCGGTGCGGCCGGTGCCGCGGATCAGCAGCGTATCGCCGGTGAAGACGCGATCGCCCATCAAATAGCTGTAGGAATCGTCGGTGTGGCCGGGCGTGTACATGACGTCGAGGCTCAGCCCCTCGATCATCACCTTGTCGCCGTCGGAGACCCGCATCGACACCACGTCGGCCTTGCTCTGCTCGCCCATGATGGTGATGCACTGGGTGCGGTCGCGCAGTTCGCCGAGGCCCGTGACGTGATCGGCGTGCAGATGGGTGTCGACCGCCTTCACCAGCCGCAAATCCAGTTCGCGCAGCAGCTGGCAGTAACGGTCGGCCTTCTCCAGCACGGGATCGAGGATCAACGCCTCGCCGCCGGCGCGGCTCGCCAGCAGGTAGCTGTAGGTGCCGGAAATGCTGTCGAAGAGTTGACGAAAGATCATGGCTGCTGCCGCGCTCTCAATCTGAGTGTAGCGCAGGATATTATTCTATTTCGGCGGTCTTCTCAAACAACTTTCATCTATAAAAGGCGATCTTGTCGAAGGAGTTTTACTCCTTGAGGCCGGCCGCTGTCATTGCGAGCGAAGCGAAGCAATCCATGCCGCAGCGCAGGGATAGATGGATTGCTTCGCTTCGCTCGCAATGACGGCGTACGCGGCTGTCACGGCCGCACCAGCGTATAGCCATTCTCGGTCAAAAACAGAATCTGCGCCACGCCGACCTGCACCGGCGTTGCCGCTGAGATGAACTCCGGCCGCTTGCCGTTCTCGCGTTCGAGCGTATCGACGGTGTTGAGGCAGATGTCGAAACGCGCGCCCTGCGCCACCAGGCTCTCGACCATCTTGCGGTTGGGATTTTCCGGGCGCAGCAGCTCGATGCCGGGACCGAACGCCACGACCTCGATCGCGACCTTGTCGGGATCGTAATGCTTCATCAGATTGCTGGCGACGCTGAGCACGAGGCCCTGTTTGCGCGGGTCGTTGTCGGAGAGCTGCAGCACGATCTTGTGTTCGGCAAACGGCTTGTCCTGCAGCGGCGCCTGCTGGGCGCGGGCGGCAGGCGCGGCGGCGGCGATCAGCAGCGCCGCGGTCATCGCCCGAAGGATGGTCGAAAAACCGCTCATCCCTGTCCCGCAATGCCCGGATTGTCTTCCACGCCCTTCAGCGTCACGCCCGGCAACGCCCGGTTGGGCGGCTTGCCCGATCTCAGATGTTTGGCGACCACGTCCCAGACCGGCGCGCCGGTCTGTTCGTTGACGGAGGCCCAGCCCGCCACCTTGTAGCGCTTGCCGGCTTCCAGCGCGTGGCCGTTGTCGAGCTTGAGTTCGGAAATCCGCTTGCCCACGGTCTCGTTCGGACTGCAGGTGTAGGCGAGACCGCCGACGCGGACCATGTCGCCGCCCTGCTGGTAATAGGGGTCGGCGTTGAAGAGATTGTCGCAGATGTCTTCCAGCACGTCCTTGATCTGGCCGCCGGTCATGGTCTGGATGTAGGTCTGCGGATAGGTGACGGCGGTCTGCGCCATCACGTCCTCCATCGTCAGCGGCTGGCCCGCCAGCGCCGTGGTGCCCCAGCGAAAGCCCGGCGACAGCGCGATCTCGGCATTCAATTCGCCGCGCAGCGCGTCGCAGATCAGTTGGTCCATGGTGCCGCTGAAATTGCCGCGGCGATAGAGCAGGCGGTCGGCGGATGCGATCTTCTCGTCCAGCGCCGCCGCATGTGGCGCGCGTATCTTGTCGATCAGCGCCTGCATCGCCGTATCGGGCTTCAGCAGCTCCGAGAACACCGGCAGCAGCCGGTAGCGCACATTGGCGACCTTGCCCTTGGCAATCTCGAGATCGAGCACGGCGAGAAACTTGCCGTTCGAGCCGGCATTGGTGACGAGCGTAACACCGCCCGGATTGGTCACGGCAACCGGCTGCGGCACGGCGTCGTGGGTATGGCCGCCGAGAATGACGTCGATACCGGTGACGCGGCTTGCGAGCTTGAGGTCGACGTCCATGCCGTTATGCGAGAGCAGAATGACGGCATCGACCTTGTCGGTGTTGCGATGGGTATCGACGAGTTTTTGCAGCTCTTCGTCGCGGATGCCGAATTTCCAGTCCGGCGTGAAGCGCTTCGGATGCGCGATCGGCACGTAGGGGAACGCCTGCCCGATCACGGCGATGCGATACCCGCCGATTTCCTTGATGACGGACGGCTTGAACACGCGCCCCGATGCCGGATCGAACGCCTTGGCGTCGTTGAACGCGGCTTCCTCGGTGAGGAAGACGTTCTGCGCCAGGAATTCGCCCTTGAAGCGTTCGAGGTTGGCGCGCAGCGCCTTCTCGCCATAGGTGAATTCCCAATGGCCGGTCATCGCCTCGATGCCGAGCAGGTTGGCCGCATCCACCATGTCGGCGCCCTGCAGCGTGTTGGAAAGGCCGGTGCCCTGCCAGAGATCGCCGCCGTCGAGCAGCAACGCGCGCCCCGCGCCGGCCTCGCTGCGCATCCGGTCGACCAATGTCTTCAGATGCGCAAAGCCGCCGAGCTTGCCGAATCTCCCGGCGGCCTTCTCGAACTCGATGCAGGTGAAAGCATAGGCGTCGGCACTGTCGGGCCGGATGCCGAAGCGGTCGAGGAAGGCGCGTCCGACCAGATGCGGCGGGTTGCCCCGCATCGGTCCGACGCCGAGATTGACGCTCGGCTCGCGGAAGAATACCGGCCGAAGCTGCGCATGGGTATCGGTGATGTGCAGGATGCGCGCATTGCCGAAGCGCTCGAGATCGTAAACGCCCGCATTATTATCGGCGGCCTGCGCACGGAGCCGTGGCAGGCTGCCGGACAGGGTGGCGGCGCCCGCTAGCGTCAGGAAATCGCGGCGGCGGATGGTCATGCGGGTCTCCGCGCGTCGTGGTGGTCTCTCATCAATTTTTAGAGCATGATCTTGGCGGAAAACCGGTTTCCACTTTTCCGGATCATGCTCTAGCGTATTTCCATTTCCTTCCAGCGGGTCTTCTCGCTGGTGGCCTGGAAGATCGACGCCTTGGCCAGGGCCTCGGCTTCCTTGGCGGACGCGGTGGCCTTGTCGAACTCGCCGGCATCGGCCGACTTCTTCGCCGCCGCCAGCGTCGACGCCGTGGTGGTCCATTGGTTGCGCAGCTTGCCGGCTTCCTTGTTGGCGGCTTCAGCCGCGGCGTAAGCCGCCTTGAATTCGTCCTCGGAGCCAGCAGCAAGCGCGCTCGTCGCGCCTCCCGCCAGCAGCACCAGAACCAATGCGGATTTGAGCATCCTGTTCCTCATGGCCGCGCTCCCGGCCCCGAAATCGGCAGCCCGTTGCTGACATAGGACAGGTAGTATTCGACGTTGCGATACTCATCGTCCTGCGGGTTGAGCGGCACGCCGCGGATCTGGCTGTTGCAGGTGGTGAAACGCCGGCTGGTCGTGCCCATGCCGCTCCATTCCGAACGGTAGATCGGCATCGCGTTGACGATGCCGAGCGCGGGCGCCAGGACTTCGGCGCGGATGCGCTCGCCCGGGCTCTGCACGTGGCAGGTGGCGCAGGAGAAGTTGAGCTGGCCGCGCCGCGTATAGAAATATTCCTTGCCGTTCTCGTAGGCTTCGAGCGCGCGGGGATCGTTCGGGATCTTGATGTCCATCGGCTTGCCGCGCGAGGTGAAGGCCATATAGGCGGTCAGCGCCGCCATTTCGTCCTTCACGTAGGAGAACGGCGGCTCGCCATTGGCCTCGCGGCAGCGGTTCAAAGCCAGTTCGAGCGTAATGACTTTTCCTTCCTTCTCGTCGAAGGTGGGATAGTTCTGGCGGATGCCGATGCCCTTGTTGGGGAAGCAATCCTCATAGCTCTTGCCGTTCTTGAACGGCTTGGAGAACATTTCCTTGCCCATTTCGAGCGAGAATTCGTAAGGCGGGAATTGCTCCTTCTCCTGCCACTGCCGGTACAGGTCCTCGTTCATCGAATAGGGACCGTTGACGAAATCCTCGAACTTCACCTTGGGAAACTTGTCGGTGAAGAATTTCTGGAACGCCTTGGCGTCTGCGACGGGATCGATCTTGTCGGCGGCGCCCGAGGGCAGGGTGCTCGCAAGCGTCAGCGCCGCGAATGCAAGGGCTGCGGAAGCCAGATAGATTGCGGATCGCAGCTTCATTGGATCTTCGCCGTGGTGGTGTCGGTCGCGCCCTTGTTGTCGACCCAGCTGATCTTCAGCTCGTCGCCCTTCTTGCCGCCCTTGAAGGCGAACTTGACGTAGGGGTCCTTGGAAACGCCGCCGCCCCAATCGGCCGTGAACACGTTCTTGCCGTCGTACTCGAAGGTGAGTTGCTGGATGAAATGCGCGGGAATGATCTCGCCCTTGGCGTCCTTGATGAAGCCGGAATCCATCGGGTGCTGGATCAGTGCCTGCACCTCGGTGGTCTCGCCGCTTGCTGTAGCGCGGACGCGAATGCTCGATGCCATCTGAATACTCCCTAGCTCATATCTTGCGCATGATCTCCGCGCAAACGCGTTCCGCGTTTGTCGCGAGGAAAAACCGGTGTCTATTTTCCCGGATCATGCGCGCTGCCCGTTAGCCGCCGCAACCGCCGACGGTGACTTTGACTTCCTTGTTGGCGCTGTAGAGCTTGCCGCCGGCTTCCACGACCACGATCACGTTGCTGGTTCGCGCCATCTTGATGCGGTTGGCAACGTTTGGAAGCGTGCCGGCCGGAATCCTGTAGGACGCCACCAGTGCGACCGGATTCTCGCTGACCAGGAACGAGATCGAGGTCACGTCGGCAAGCGTCGTCGTCACCGATATCGGAACCACGGCGCCGTTCTCCGCGATTTCGGGCGCGTCCATCTTGACCTTGTCCGAAGGCTCCGCCGTCTTGCCGTAGAGCGCCTTGATCGCATCGGCTTCGCTCTTGGCCTTGAACGCGGCTTCCGGATACTTGTCGTTGGCTGCGGCGAGTGCCGGCGTCAGGCCAAAGGGAATATTGCCGAGGCCGACGAGCGCGACCGCGCCTGCACCCTGCAGGATCAGCCGCCGCGTGGCCGAAAATCCGACGTCAGTCATGTCCATCGTCTCCTAAAGCGTGCGCGCGCACGTCACAGCCTTAAATTTCTTGGTCTTGCGTCACAACGTTTGCAGGAAATCCACCACCGCTTCGATTTCCTTTTCGGTCAAAATCCGGTTCCGTCCGAATGGCGGCATCACCGTCAGCGGGTTGCGCAGTGTTTCGTCGGTAATGATGGCGACGAGATCCGCGCGGTTGGGATACTTGCTCTTGATATCGATCAACTCCGGCCCGAGCGAGCCGGGAAGGTTGCCGCCCTTGATGACATGGCAGGTCAGGCAATTGCCCTTGCTGCGATCGAAGGCGAGCTTCTGGCCTTCGGCCGCGGCGGACTGCGCCTGCGCGGCGCCGGATGCGAAAGCGCCGATCACCAGCGCCAGCGTGAACGCCGGGAGCTTTGCGGATTTCGTCAGGGAATGATCGGTCACAGGCGTTTCCGTAATTTCTATTTCGGTTGCATCGTGTCGAGCGGTCCGGTCGTGCGTGGCGTCAGGTTCCGCCCCTCCGCCGTCGACGATATCCTGACATCGCCGGCGTTGACGCAATTGTTCATGCAGGGCTTGGCCATCGTATCGGGGCGCGGATCGGTCCAGATGAAATTGTCGCGATTGCGCATTTTGACTTTCGGCAAGCTGTTGCGATCGGCAACGAAATCATGGGGAACGAGGTCGTTCAGGCTCAGAATATAGGCGGTCAAAGCATAAACGTCATCCGCTGACAATGTGTGCGGCGCGGCCATCGGCATGGCGCGGTTAATATAGTCCCATAGGGTCGGGGCAAACGGCCAGTAGCTGCCGACCGTCGGCTCCGGGCGCTCGTCCCGGAGCGATCCGACGCCGCCCACCAGCTTGGGGAAGCGGCCTTCGCCTTCGCCGAAGGTTCCATGACAGGCGGCGCATTGCTCGGCATAGACGTCGGCGCCCCGGTCAACCGTGCCCTTGCCTGGCGGCAGGCCTGCGCCGTCCTCGCCGCGCACGTCGATGTCCCATCCGGCGATCTGCGCCGGCGTCGCCACGCGGCCGTAACCGAACGAGCCGGGCTCTGCCGCGCCGGCGAGGCCTCCGGCCGCAAGCAGGATGGCCACGACGGCCAAGCAAATCTTACGCGAGCTGTACATTGAAGACGCTTCCGTCCGGTTTGACCTGCCAGGTCTGGATCGAATTGTTGTGATAGACCGAGTTCGAGCCGCGCTGCTTTCGCAGCTCCGCAATCGTCGGCTGCACGTAACCGGTCTCGTCGATGACGCGGGATGCGACCAGCGCCGGGCGGCCGTCCCAGCGCCAGGGCAGGGTGAATTTCGTCAGCGCCTTCGACAGCACCGGCTCGTGCAGCCGCGCGGTCTGCCAGTTGACGCCGCCGTCCATCGAGACGTCGACACGCTTGACCTTGCCGTTGCCGGTCCACGCCAGTCCCCTGATTTCATAGAGGCCGGGCCCATCGAGCGGCTTTTCCGGGCAGGGGAAGGTGATGACGGATTTGGCGTCGATCAGCCAGGTGAAGCCGCGCGAGGTGCCGTCCGGCATCAGGTCGGTGTATTTCGAGGTTTCCTCGCGGGAATGCCACGGTTTGTCGCCGAGCTTGATCCGGCGCAGCCACTTGATGTTGACGTTGCCTTCCCAGCCCGGCACCACCAGCCGCAGCGGATAGCCCTGTTCGGGCCGCAGCGCCTCGCCGTTTTGCGCGTAGACCACGAGGCAATCGTCGAGACATTTGTCGAGCGGCAGGCTGCGGTTCATATGCGCGCCGTCGGCGCCTTCGACCATCGCCCACTTCGCTTCCTTCTTGACGCCCACCTCCTCCAGCAGCGTCGACAACCTGACGCCGGTCCATTCGGCGCAACTGACCATGCCGTGGCTGAACTGCAGCGAGTTCATCTGCGCGGCGCGCCAGTTCATGCCGCCATTGGCCGGGCATTCGATGAAATGGATGCGCGATATGGATGGGAAGCGCAGGATGTCCTTCATGGTGAGCAGCAGCGGGCGCTCGACCAGCCCGTGGATCATGAGCTTGTGCTGCGCCGGATCGATGTCGGGCCGGCCCGCATGGTGGCGCTCGAAGAACAAGCCATTGGGGGTGATGATGCCGTGCAGATCCTGCAACGGCGAAAAGCTCACAGACGATTCCGCGCTGGCGGTAAGCCAGGGCACGTTGCGCCGGATGACGGAGGCCTCGGTATCCGCAGGCCGGCCGTAGGGCCGGTCGACGACGCCCGCGCCGATCGATTGCGACCAGGGGGCGTCCGCGGGGGGAGCCTCCTGCGCGGGGTCGGCCATGGCGGGTTTGCCGCCAAGGGCGAGGCCGCCGGTCAGGACAGCGCCGAGGGTGAGGAAGCTGCGTCGCCCCAAAGGGGCGTCCGAGCCGGCAAGATCGGAGAGAATAGCTTTGCTGCGTAACGGGTTATACCGCACGTTTTCTTCCCCTCGCGGCCACATCGCCGCATCATTTCTTGCTTTTTTGAACCGGTATCGGCATTTGCTAATTTAGTCAATGCTAAAGAAAGGCATGGGCGGTAGTATGATATCTGTGCTTCGCAGGCACGGAAAACCACTCCGGATTTGACCTATGAGAGCAGCCGCGGCGGCAGCCAAAGAGACACAATCCGCCCCCGACGCCGAGGATGCGGCAGCGCTGAAGAAGCTGGCGAAGCAGGCCGGCGAAGCCGCGCAACTCCTGAAAATGCTCGCCAACGAAAAGCGTTTGCTGATCCTCTGCTTTCTGGCCGTGCGCGGCGAGATGACGGTCGGAGAACTGGTCGGCATCGTCAAGCTGAGCCAGTCCGCATTGTCGCAGCATCTGGCGAAACTGCGCGCCGACGGCCTCGTCGAATTCCGGCGGACGTCGCAGACGTTGCATTATCGGGTTGCCGACCCGCGCGCGCTGCGCCTGCTGCAGGTGCTGAAAGAGATTTATTGTGGCGAACTGAAGTGACGCTTCCCGCGTTGCAGACCCACAACGATTTTCAGGCGAGGCGGCGATGGCCGAATATGTAGTGGAATTCGGCAAGGATGGCCGGCGGGTCGAACCGGATGGCCGGCTCGACGCGGCGGCGTTCCATCGCAATCATGAGCCGATCTGGGCGGTGCTGCAGAAATTCCTCGCCGGCAAATCCGGTGACGTCGTGGAGGCCGGCAGCGGCACCGGCCAGCATGTCGTGCATTTCGCAAAACAGACGCCCGACATCGTTTGGTGGCCGAGCGATCTCAACGAGCGGCACCTGAAGAGCATCGAGGCGTGGCGCGCGCATGCCGCCTTGCCGAACATCCGTCCGCCGCTGCGGATCGATCTCACCGATCCCGCGTGGTGCCCGCCGATGCATGACGGCAGCGGTCCGGCCGAACTGCTGGCGGTGTTTTGCGCCAATGTGATCCACATCGCGCCTTGGCGCGTCGCCGAGGGCTTGTTCGCCGGCGCAGGCCGTTATCTGCGCAGCGACGGGCGTCTGTTTCTCTATGGCCCGTTCAAGCGCGAGGGCAAGCATACCGCGATGAGCAATGCCGTGTTCGACACCAGCCTGCGCGAGCAGGATGCCGAATGGGGCGTGCGCGACATCGCCGATCTCGAGAAGCTCGCCGCTGGCGTGGGCCTTGCCTTGGTCGAAACCGTGCCAATGCCTGCCAACAACATGATTTTGGTCTTCGGGCGATCGGACGCGTCGGCGTAGCGCCTTTCCGCGCCTCAATGATAGGCGAGGCACCACCCCGGTCCGCGAAGCCAGCAGCGCTCGTCGGGAACGTCCTGGTCTCGATACAATCGTGTGACCTTTTGCCAGCCGCCACCGGCAAAGGCTTCGGCAAGCGCGCGTTCGGATGCCTCGTCGCGGCCGCCGGTGCAGGGGAAGATCGCAACTGGCGAAATCCATTGTGCCAGATAGTTCGCGGCATTTCGCTCAATTCGGAACACTGCGCCGGCACTCGCGAAGTGCACCGGCGCAATGCCGCCAAATCCCTGATCCGACGTCATCGGCATGATCAGGCGGCCGCCATCGGCAAGGCCATCGAGCCAGCGTGCCGCGGGCTGCGTGCAGCCGGCATTGACATAGATGACATCGGCGGCATCGAACGGCACCTGCGTGCCGTCGCCCTCAATCACCGCGACATTCGCATAGGGCGCCAGGCTGGCTCTGGCGCGCGCGGCGAGGCTCGCATCATATTCGATTCCCGTAACCCGCCCTGACGGCCCGACGAGATGGGCGAGGATGGCGGTGTAATAGCCCGTGCCGGTTCCGACATGCACCACGTGCTGGCCAACCGCGGGCAAGGCCCGATGGATGAGATGGGCGTGCAACGACGGTTGCCCGTTGTTGACGCGGCGCTCGGGCACCAGCGCGACCAGATCGTCGGTATAGAGATAGACGGGGTCGGCGTCGGGTGTCGGCACATAGTCGCGTAGCCACCGTAGCACCAGCCACGGACCGGGGCCGACAAAGTCCTCGCGAGGGATGGTCGCAAACGCCTGGGCGAGCCGCGCATCGTCGACGCTTGCGGCGGCAAGCACCTGCTTGGCGTATGCGGCGCGGACGATGCGGAGTTCGGCTTGCGTGTCCATTTTGCCCTCCATCCTGACCCATGCTATCGTTAATGTGTTATTTGACACACCGCTATGTGTGTTAAATAGCATACTAGCCATGAGGAGGCCAGATTGAAAAAGCGGCTCTATCCGGCCGTGCTGGAGCGCGGTCCGCGCGGCGCGCTCGGCGCGTGGTTTCCCGATTTTCCGGGCTGCGTTGGCGGCGGGCGGTCGCAGGAAGAGGCGATCGAGAAAGCGGAGGGCGCGCTGGCGCGGGCAGTGGACGGAATGGCCGAGCAGGGCAGGCCGCTGCCGGAGCCGACCCCGATCGAGCAGATCGCGCTGCCAAAGGGCGCCGACGTCGTCGCTTATTTCATTGTCGGGGTCGATCCGCCCGACCCGTCCGAGCGGGTGAATGTGTATTTGCCGAAGAGCCTGATCACGCGAATCGACAAGCGCGCCACGGAGCTTGGCATGAGCCGCTCCAGCTTCTTCGGCTTCGCCGCCACGATCGCGCTCGATTGGAGTCCAGGTTTCCCGCACACCGGCATCGTCGATCCTCGCTCGAAGGTCCACAAAACCGGTGCGGTGCGAACCGAGAAGAGATCGGGCAAGAAGCGGCCGTAACAGGACGTTTTTGCGTGGCGTAATCTGCTGGCGCGCGCGCGAGCGGGGTGCGGTGCGCCGGCTCGCCTTTCGGCCTGATAGCAAAACACTACGCGGCGTTATCGACCCAGCCGATCTTGTCCCTCAGGAATGTGTATCCGAGCGCGATGAACCCGGCGCGTTCGCGGTTGTCCTTGCCGTAGCCGTGACCGCCCGCTGCCGGCTCGTAGAAATAGGCCTCATATCCCATCGCTTGCAGCTTGGCCGCCATCTTGCGGGCGTGGCCGGGATGCACGCGGTCGTCGCGGCGCGTGGTGGCGATCAGGATCGGCGGGTAGTTCTGGCCCGGCGTTGCCGCATGATAGGCGGAATAGGTTTTCAGCCACTCCCACTCCGCGGGCTTGTCGGGGTCGCCATATTCCGCGATCCAGCTCGCGCCCGCGAGCAGCTTTGTGTAGCGGCGCATGTCGATCAGGGGAATCGTGCAGAACAGCGCGCCGAATCTCTGGGGGTAGCGCACCAGCATGTTGGTGATCAGGATGCCGCCGTTCGATCCGCCTTCGGCGGCAATTCTGCTGGCGCGCGTCACGCCGCGTTTCACGAGGTCGGCGGCCACGGCTGCGAAATCATCATGCGCCAGCCGTTTTCCGGCGTAACGGCCGGCATCATGCCAGCGCGTACCGAACTCGCCGCCGCCACGGATATTGGCCTGCACCGTGGTGCCGCCGCGCTCCAGCCAGAGCTTGCCGAGGGCGGAGTTGTAATACGGCTTCACCGCGTGGCCGAAGCCGCCATAGGCGCTCATATAGACCGGTGCATCGCCGGTCTCGGCGGCGGGACCGGTCTGCACATAGGGAATGCGTTCGCCGTCTACCGAAATCGCCTCATGGCGGGTGACGATGAGTCCGTCGGCGGAAAAGGTCTTCGGCGCCTGCTTCAGGATGGCGGGGCTGGCGACGCCTTCGATCAGCAGCAGCGATGGCGGCGTCACGGGATCCTGCACATTGGCGAGCAGGTCGCCATTGCTCTCGGCTTCGTGACGGTCGAGACGCCAGACATCGACCACGCCGATTTCGGGAAGGCCCTGCAGTCTCGCGCGCGTCCAGCCGCTTGCCGACGGCGTGCAGATTTCGAACACCGGGCGCAATTCGTCGAGGATCGACAAGACGAGTTTGCCTGCCGTCCAGAAAAAGCCCTGGAGCGCCCGGCGCGGCCCTGGCTCGAACACCGTGGTGAAGTTGCGGTCTCCGGCCAGGAAGGCCGAGAGCGAGATGCCGAGCACGCTGTCGGGCGCATAGGTATTGCCCGCGACCGTCCAGGCGCCGCGCAATTTCACGGCCAGCCAGTCCTGATGCGCTTCCAGCCAGATGTCGGTCGGCAGGTCGAGTTTCGTGTGCGGACCGGCCTCGGTGCCGAGCCAGAGATGGAGATTGAAGAAATCGATCCGGTCGATGAACCACATCCGCGGTGTTGGGCCGGTGTCATCGACGCTGCAATACGCGGCCATCCGATCGGCCGGCACTTCGAACAGCACCGGCGCTTGTTCCACGGGCTTGCCGCGGCGCCACAGCCGGACGGTTTTCGCGTAGCCGGAAGTTGTCGCCATGCCGTCACCAAGGGCGCTCGAAAGCAGGAGCGTGTCGGCGTCGACCCATTCGACCCCGCTCTTGGCTTCCGGCAAGGTGAATCCGTCGGCGACGAAAGCCTTGGTGTCCAGATCGAATTCCCGCAGCGTTACCGCATCGCTGCCGCCTTGCGAAAGGGCGACGATCACGCGCGAACTTCCCGGCCGCGGCTGCGTCCAGTTGAGCAGCCAATCCTTGTCCTCCTCGGTGGCGAGGCGGTCGATGTCCAGCAGCGTCTCCCAGGCCGGCTCGGCGTTGCGAAAATCTTCAAGCGTCGTGCGGCGCCAGACGCCGCGCGGATTTTTGGCATCCTTCCAGAGATTGTAGACCAGCCCGCCGTGGCGCGTGACATAGGGAATGTTGTCGCTTCGGTCATAGATCGCCGCGAGCGTATCGCGATCCGTCTCGAATGGCCGGCCGCCGAAAGCTTCCAGCGTCAGCCGGCTTTGCCGGTCGACGAAGTCGAGCGCGCGTTCGCCTTCGACTTCCTCGAGCCAGAGATAGGGATCATCGTCGGGTGCGGCGATGGTCGGCCTGTCGTCGATTGCCATGGCTTGAACTCCAGGAGGTGCCGGTCGCTTGTACCGCAACAGGCATGATCGGGGCGACCCTCGATGTAGGCTGTTGCCGGTGCACTGTCCAATGCGCGCGCTTCGCATAGCGTGCGCCCGTTTGTGCCGGTTGATCGCATAGCCCCGCGTCTTCATAGTGCCCCGCAATGAATCGATAAGGCTCCCTGCCCCGGGGCCTGCCGGGCGGGAAGGCCGATGCTGGATACGACTGCCACCGAAGAGATCGCCAATGACGCGCGTGCGCGCGGCAATGTGCTGCGGCTCGCCGCGGCGCAGGCGCTGACCGGCGCCAATTCGGCTGTCATCTTCGCCACCGGCTCGATCGTCGGCGCGACGCTGGCGCCGAGCATCTCGTTCGCCACCGTGCCGCTCTCGATGTATGTGCTGGGGCTTGCCGCCGGCACGCTGCCGACCGGCGCGATCTCGCGGGCCTATGGCCGCCGCACCGCTTTCATCATCGGCACGTTCTGCGGCGTGCTGACCGGCGCGCTCGCCGCCGTCGCCGTCCTGTACGCTTCGTTCTGGCTGTTCTGCGGCGCGACGTTTCTCGGCGGTCTCTACGGTGCGGTCGCGCAGTCCTATCGTTTTGCCGCCGCCGACGGCGCCAGCGCTGCGTTCCGGCCGAAGGCCGTGTCGTGGGTGATGGCGGGCGGCGTATTCGCCGGCGTGCTCGGTCCGCAGCTCGTGCAGTGGACCATGGATATCTGGCCGCCTTATCTGTTTGCCGTTTCTTTCCTGACGCAGGCGTTTGTCGCGCTGGTGGCGATGGCGGTGCTGTGGGGCGTCGATGCGCCGAAGCCGGCGCCGTCGGATATGCATGGCGGCCGGCCGCTGTTCGAGATCGCGCGGCAGCCGCGCTTCATCGCCGCCGCCCTGTGTGGCGTGATCGCCTATCCCATGATGAATCTCGTGATGACCTCGGCGCCGCTCGCCATGAAGATGTGCGGACTGACCGTCAGCGATTCCAATTTCGGCATTCAGTGGCACATCGTGGCGATGTACGGGCCGAGCTTCTTCACGGGCTCGCTGATCGCGCGTTTCGGCGCGCCAAAGATCGTGGCGCTCGGCCTGCTGCTGGAAGCCGCCGCGGCGGGGATCGGCCTTTCCGGCATCACCGCGATGCATTTCTGGGCGACACTGGTCGTGCTCGGGGTGGGCTGGAACTTTGCCTTCATCGGGGCGTCTGCGCTGGTGCTGGAGACGCATCGGCCGCAGGAACGCAACAAGGTGCAGGCCTTCAACGATTTCCTGGTGTTCGGGATGATGGCGCTGGGCTCGTTCTCGTCCGGCCAGTTGCTGGCGCATTACGGCTGGTCGATGGTAAACATGGTGGTGTTCCCGCCGGTGCTGCTCGGCCTTGCCGTCCTGTCGTTGGCGTCGTTCGCCAAGCGGCGCGCGAAATTGCAGGCGGTCAACGAGATTCCCGGTCCGGGCATCTGATCTTCAATTTGATTGCTGGAGGCTCCATGCCGTCGCGCGCCCGTCTCGATGAATTCATTGCCGCCGTCGTCTCCGGCGATCATGCCGGCGCGATCGAGCGCTTCTACACCGAGGACGCCAGCATGCAGGAGAACGCGGCGCCGCCGCGCGTCGGCCGCGACGTCCTGGTCGCGCATGAGCGCGCGGTGCTGGAACGGGTCAAGAGCGTGACGTCGACCTGCGTGGCCTCGGTGGTCGAGGGGGATCGCGTCGCAATCAACTGGGTGTTCGAGTTCGTCTATCTTTCCGGCAAGACCGGCCGGTTCGACGAAGTCGCGCTGCAGGAATGGCGCGGCGACCGGGTGTTTCGCGAGCGGTTCTTCTACGATCCGTCGAAACCGGTATAGTTGCCATCTGCTGACAGTTCGGTGTCCGTCGAATTGATGGCCCTTGCAGCTTTGTTCGCTGTTGCCGACATGTGCCGGGCAAGCACGGCAATGACGCGACAGAAACGAAGAGGCCTCTTTTGGACGCTCGCAACTACACCCCTCCCGACGAAACCTCGATCCGCTACGACGGCTGGCGCATCGTCGTCGTCTGTTTCCTGCTGGCGACGTTCGGCTGGGGGCTCGGTTTCTATGGCCAGAGCGTCTATGTCGCCGAGCTGCAGCGGCTGCACGGCTGGCCGGCGTCGCTGATCTCGTCCGGCACCACGTTCTTCTATCTGTTCGGCGCCGCGCTGGTCGCGTTTGTCAGCGAAGGCATCAAGGCGTTCGGCCCGCGCAATTGCCTGGTCGCGGGAACGCTCGCGATGGCCGCCGCCGCGATCTCGATCGGTCAGGTGCGCGAACCCTGGCAGCTTTACCTTGCCAATGCCGTGCTCGCTTTTGGCTGGGCAGGGATGAGCCTCGGCATCATCACCAATACGCTGGGCCTCTGGTTCGACAAGAAGCGCGGCATGGCGATCAGCCTGGCGCTGAACGGCGCGAGTTTTGGCGGCATTGCCGGCGTGCCGCTGCTGATCATGGCGATCGGCTATTTCGGCTTTTCCGGCGCGATGACGGCGTCGGCCGTGGTGATGGTCGTGGTGATGGTTCCGGTGATCCTGCTGTCCGTCGGACGGCCGCCGGTTCTTGCCAGCGCAGGCGATGTCGAGGCCGCGGACGCGCCGTCGCCGACGCAAATTCGCGCGCGCGCCTTTCGCGATATCGGCTTCCTCTCGGTGTCAGCGGCGTTCGCGCTGGTGCTGTTCGCGCAGGTCGGCTTCATCGTGCACCTGATCGCGTTTCTGGATTCGGTGATCGGGCGGCAGCAGGCGGCGATTGCGATGGCGCTGTTGACGGCGATGGCGGTGGTCGGCCGCGTGCTGTTTTCGTTCGTGATCGACCGGATGAACCAGCGGCTGGCGTCCGCGCTTTCCTTTGTGAGCCAGGCGGTCGCGCTTCTGATCGTCATCAACGTGCATCATGATTACGCACTGATCGCCGCCTGCGCGCTGTTCGGCTTCTCGGTCGGCAATCTGATCACGCTGCCGGCGCTGATCGTGCAGCGCGAGTTCGACCCGCGTTCATTCGGCGTGCTCGTCAGTCTGATCACGGCGATCAACCAGATCACCTACGCATTCGGGCCCGGCGTGGTCGGCCTGCTGCGGGATCTATCGGGAAGCTATACGCTGCCGTTCTATGGCTGTATCGCGGTGGAGCTCACGGCGGCGGTGCTGGTCATGATTCGTGGTAAGCCGCCGTCATTGCGAGGAGCGTAGCGACGAAGCGCAATCCATGGTTCGGCAAGCGGAGAGATGGATTGCTTCGCTGCGCTCGCAATGACGGTGAGAGCTACGCTTCCCGCTGCCGCAGCAGCTCTTCCAGATCCAGCCGTTTCGTGAACATCGCGAGCGAGCCGTCCGGCGCGCGCGGCCATTCTTCCTTCGGCCGATCGCGGTAGAGCTCGACGCCGTTCTGGTCGGGATCGCGCAAATACAGCGCCTCGCTGACGCCGTGGTCGCTGGCGCCATCCAGCTCTATGCCGGCCTCGATCACGCGGTACAGCGCATCCGCCAGCGCCGGGCGCGTGGGGTAGAGAATGGCGGTGTGAAACAGCCCGGTGGCATCAGGCGGCGGTGGATGACCGCCCTTGCTTTCCCAGGTGTTGAGGCCGATGTGGTGGTGATAGCCGCCGGCCGAAATGAACGCCGCACTGGCGCCCATCCGCTGCATCACCTCGAAGCCGAGCACGCCGCAATAGAATCCGAGCGCGCGCTCGAGATCGGCGACCTTGAGATGAACATGCCCGATGCGGGTGCCGGCAATGATGGGTGGGTTCTGGGGCATGTGCTTCTCCGCTTGCTGATCTCAACCTCGCCCCGCTTGCGGGGAGAGGTCGGCGCGTAGCGAAGCTACGCGTCGGGTGAGGGGGTGCCGGTCTATCGTGAGGTCACAATTCGCGGAGGGAGAGTTAAGCACCGTCCGCGCTCACGCAAGATCCGACACTTCGCCATCGGGCAGCCCGAACTCGAACGTGTTCAGCGTCATCGACACCATCGTGTAATAACCGCACAGCCCGATCACTTCCACAATCCCGCGTTCGGTGAGCACCTTCACAGCCTCGTCATACAGCGCCTGCGAAACGCCTTTGCCCTCATGCAGCGATTTGGCGAGGTCGTAAATCATCTGGCCCTTCGGATCATCGAAGACAGGCGTGCGGCGGTCTCTGATATCCTCGATGATCTTGGGATCCATGCCGCCCTTTAGCGCCAGGCGCTTGTGCGCAAACCATTCGTAATGCGAGGTCCAGTGCCGCGCGGTGACGAGGATTGCGATCTCGGAGAGCTTTGCCGGAAACATCGTGTTGAACCGAAGTTGCTCGCCCAGCCGCGTGGCATGCCGCGCCATGTCCGGGCTGTTGAGCCAGGCCATCATCGGCGCCGGCGGGGCGCCGCGCTTGCCTGATATCGCTTCGTCGTAGGTTTCTTTTTGCTCGGCGCTCATTTCGCCAGGCGAAAGCAACTTCAACCGCATGCCCGTTTCCTCTTGTTTTTCAATCGTTACCGCTTTGCGCATACACCCGATTCCGCGTCATGACTACCGTCGGCGCGGCATGGGCTGACGTCAGACATATATTGAATTCCGCAACGCGGGGGCTAAGGTCGTCTCCAACATCCCACATGGAAACGCCATCATGTCCGATCTGGAAACATTCCGCCATGAAACCCGCGCCTGGCTGGAGGCCAATTGTCCGCCGGAGATGCGGCGTCCGATGACCTCGGAGAACGACACCTATTGGGGCGGGCGCAATGCCAAAGTTCTCGTCCGAGCCGCAGCGCGTCTGGTTCGAGCGGATGCGCGACAAGGGCTGGACCGTGCCGGACTGGCCGAAGGAATATGGCGGCGGCGGGCTCGATCGCGCCGAGCACAAGGTGCTGCGCGAGGAGATGTCGGCAATGGGCGCCCGCTCCCCGCTGTCGAGCTTCGGCATCTGGATGCTCGGGCCGGCGCTGTTGAAGTACGGCAACGAGGCGCAGAAGAAGGAGCATCTGCCGAAAATCGCCGCAGGGCAAATCCGCTGGTGCCAGGGTTATTCCGAGCCGAACGCCGGATCGGACCTCGCCTCGCTGCAGACCCGCGCCGAGAGCGACGGCGACGATTACGTTATCACCGGCCAGAAGATCTGGACCTCATACGCGAACTATGCCGACTGGATATTCTGCCTGGTGCGGACCGATGCCACGGCCAAGAAGCACGACGGCATCAGTTTCATCCTGTTCGACATGGCCTCGAAGGGCGTGTCGACCAAGCCGATTCTTTTGATCTCCGGCTATTCGCCGTTCTGCGAAACCTTCTTCGACAATGTCCGCGTGCCGAAATCGCATGTGGTCGGCACCGTCAACCGCGGCTGGGATGTCGCGAAATATCTGCTGCAGCATGAGCGGGCGATGATCTCGGGCACTGGAGAGCGTGGTATCGGCCGTCCGCTCGGGCAGGTCGCCGCCGACTCCGTCGGAAGCGATGATTCCGGTCGGCTCGACGATGCCATGCTGCGCGGCCAGATCGCCGCGTTCGACATCGACGAGGCGGCGTTTGCAGCCGTGGCCGAGCGTGCCGTCGATCTGGCGAAGGCCGGGCAATCGCATCCGGCGTTCTCCTCGGCGATGAAATATTACGGCACCGAGCTCAACAAGCGCCGCCACGAAATCCTGATGTCGGCCGGCGGCATCGATGCGCTGGAATGGGAAAGCGAGCGCTCCAGAGGCGGCGCTCGCCCCCGCGCCTGGCTGCGCACCAAGGCGAACTCGATTGAAGGCGGCACCTCGGAGGTGATGCTCGGCATCGTCGCCAAGCGCATCCTCGATCTGCCGGGGGCGTGAGCGCCCAGGCCTTCTCTCTCGTCGTCCCTGCGAAAGCAGGGACCCATAACCACCGCTGTCGACTGTTGATTGTGACGCTAGCTCCATTCCTGCTCGATAGGCCGCTGCGTATGGGTCCCTGCTTTCGCAGGGACGACGAAATAGCTTAATTCTCTTCTGATACGGAATTCATCCAATGGCCCTCGTCCTCACCGAAGAACAATCCATGCTGCGCGACAGCGCGCGCGGCCTTATCAGCGACAAGGCGCCGGTGGCGCATCTGCGCGGCTTGCGCGACAGCAAGGACGCAACGGGATTTTCCCGCGACCTCTGGAAGGCGTTTGCCGAAATGGGCTTCGCTGGCTTGCTCGTGCCCGAGAATTTCGGCGGCAGTGGACTCGGCTGTGTCGAGGCCGGCGTCGTGATGGAGGAAATCGGCCGCACGCTGATGCCGTCGCCGTTTCTTTCGACCGCGGTGCTCGCCGTATCAGCGCTTTCACGCGGCGGCAGCGACGCGCAGAAATCGGCGCATCTGCCGAAGATTGCAGACGGCTCGCTGCTGGCCGCGCTTGCGGTCGATGAAGGCGCAAAGCATCGTCCGCTGCAGATCAACCTGCAGGCGGTGCGCTCCGGTAACGGTTTCAAGCTCAACGGCGCCAAGGCCCTCGTGGTCGACGGCCACACCGCCGATCTCCTGATCGTCGCCGGCCGCACCGGTGGCGCTGCCGGCGAGCGCAACGGGCTGACGCTGTTCCTGGTCGATCCCAAGGCCAAGGGCGTCGCGGTCGAACGCACCGTGATGGTCGATGCGCATAACGCCGCGCAGAATCGAATTCGCCAATGTCGAGGTCGACGCGGACCATGTGCTCGGCGAGGTCGATCAGGGCGGGGCGCTGCTGGAAGGCGTGCTCAATATCGGCCGCGGCGCGGTGGCGTCCGAAATGGTGGGACTGAGCGAAGAGGTGTTCGGCCGCACCGTCACGTATCTGAAGGAGCGCAAGCAGTTCGGCAAATTGATCGGCGAATTCCAGGCGTTGCAGCACCGCGCCGCCCAGCTCTACATCGATATCGAGATCACCCGCGCGGCGGTGTTGAAGGCGCTGCAGACACTGGACGGCGATTTCGATCACGCCGGCGCCGCGGTCGCAGTCGCTAAAGCCCGCGCCGGCACCACCGCGACACTGGCAGTGCAGGAGGGCGTGCAGATGCACGGCGGCATGGGCATGACCGACCAGTTCGACATCGGCTTCTTCATGAAGCGCGCGCGGGTCTGCCAGGAATTGTTCGGCGACAGCAACTACCACGCCGATCAGCTGGCGCGGTTGAAGAGTTATTGAGGCAAGCGCGCTCCACACGCACAGCCGTCATCGCCCGGCTTGACCGGGCGATCCAGTATTCCAGAGACGTTAGTGTTTAGGCAGTGAGGCCGCGGCGTACTGGATCACCCGCCTTCGCGGGTGATGACAGGTTTCTGTGTGGCGACTTCCGCGGCACGGCCTTGCGGCCGTCACCTGATCGGCGGGGCGTATTGGATGCCGCCGTTGCTCCAGAGCGAATTCAGTCCGCGCGGGATCTTCAGCTTCGATCCTTCGCCGACATTGCGCTCGTAGACCTCGCCGTAATTGCCGACATGGCGGATGATGCGGGCGGCCCAGTCCTTGCTCAGGCCGAGGTCTTCGCCGTAGGCGCCCTCGGTGCCGACCAGCCGCATCACGTCGGGCTTCTTCGATTTCAGCGCCTCGTCGATGTTCTTCGAGGTGATGCCGAGTTCCTCGGCGTTGATCATCGCATACAGTGTCCACTTCACGAGCATCATCCAGTCGTCGTCGCGCTGGCGCACCACGGGTGCGAGCGGCTCCTTGGAGATGACGTCGGGCAGGATGACGTGGTCGCTCGGCTGGATCAGGTTCAAGCGGAGTGCGTAGAGCTGGGAGACGTCGGCGGTGAAGGTGTCACACTTGCCACCCTCATAGGCCTTGAGCACGTCTTCCAGCTTGGAAAACTTGACTTCGGTGTATTTCATGTTGTTGGCGCGGAAATGGTCGGCGACGTTGAGTACCGTCGTCGTCCCCTCCTGCACGCAAACCTTGCTGTTGTTGAGGTCCAGCGCGGAATCGATGTTGCGCGAGCGCGGCAGCATGAAGCCCTGGCCGTCATAATAGGCAACCGCCGGGAAATAGAGCGCATAGTTGCTCTCGCGCGACATGCTCCAGGTCGTGTTGCGGGAGAGGATGTCGACCTTGCGGCTCTGCAACTCCTTGAAGCGTTCGTTGGCGTCGAGCGGTACGAATTTCGCCTTCTTGGGGTCGTCGAAGATCGCCGCGGCCACCGCGCGGCAGAAATCGACGTCGAAGCCGGTCCAGTCGCCCTTGTCGTCGGGGATCGAGAAGCCGGGCAGCCCCTTGTTGACGCCGCACAGCACGTCGCCGCGGCGGAGGGTCCGCTTCAGGGTCTTGGTGTCGTAACGCTCATAGGTGATAGCGCCGGCCGCGACCGCGATTGCGACCGCCAGCCCGATGAGGAGGCCGCCTCGGAATGTCCGTAGCATTTTTTCAACTCACAATTTCAGGGAAATGGATCGGCTGGAGTGACCGCGACGCAATTACAGTTCCGGCTTTTGCCGGATAATCACCTTGGTGCCGACCGGGACACGCTCGTAGAGATCGGCGACGTCGGCGTTGACCAGGCGGAAGCAGCCGGAAGAGACGGCGGTGCCGATGGTGTCGGGCCGGTTGGTGCCGTGGATGCGGTAGACGGTGGTGCCGAGATACATCGCCCGCGCACCGAGCGGGTTGCCGGGGCCACCAGCCATGAAGCGCGGCAGATAGGGCTGGCGCGCGATCATCTCGGGTGGCGGTGTCCAGTCCGGCCACTCCGCCTTGCGCGTGATGTTCACGAGCCCCTGCCACTGAAACCCTTCGCGGCCGACGCCGATGCCGTAGCGCAAGGCGCGGCCGTTGCCCTGGACCAGATAAAGATGGCGCTCGGCCGTGACCACGATGATGGTGCCCGGCGCTTCGTTGGTGCGATAGAGCACCGCCGTCTTCTTGAACTGCGGATCCAGTTCAACCGACTCGTCGGGAAGCACCCCGGGCTGGTCGCCGACATCGGGCTGGCGCAACTGCGCCTGGCCCTGCGAGGCCGAAAGGATCAGGCCGCCCGTGGCGATCAACATCCAGATCAGGTGCCGAAACTTCGTCATCGCGAACTCTCCTTGTGACCCGGTGGGCCAAATGGCGGTGGACTTGGCCAAATCAACGGAACCATAAAATCTCAGGGCCAGCTTGATGGCAAGTTTAGGGCGAATGTGGCGAATACGTCACTGAAATGTCTTCTAATTTTGCGCTCCGCCACATTCATGGGGCCGTCGGTCCGGCCTTATTTCGGTGCGATCCACAGCCTCAGCAAAAACGAAATCAGCGTCACGGTGCCGACACCGCCCAGCCAGAGGGCGACGAACCACAGCAGACGCTGAGCCAGTGGGCGCGAATTTTGTTTGATCTCGATCAATGGTATCCGCTCTCGGGTTTGACCTTGCCGCGGAATACCCAATAGGCCCAGGCGGTATAGCCGAGGATCAGCGGGATCAGCACGGCGACGCCGAACAGCATGAAGAGCTGGCTGTTCTCGGGCGAGGCCGCCTGCCAGATCGTGATGCTCTGCGGCACGATATAGGGATACATGCTGATGCCGAGCCCGGCATAGGACAGCGCGAACAGCGCCAGCGTCAGGAAGAACGGCTGGTAGTCGTATTTGTTGGCGAGACTGCGCAGCAGCATCACCGTCACCGCGGCCACCGCGACCGGCACCGGCGCGGTCAGCAGGATGTTCGGCCAGGCGAACCAGCGGTGCGTGTACTGCACATGGAGGAACGGTGTCGCAATGCTGACCGCGCCGATGGCGCCGAGCATCGCGAGCAACAATATCCAGCTCAGATGATAGGCGCGGTCGCGCAATTCGCCTTCCGTCTTCATCACCAGCCACGTCGCGCCCAGCAGCGCATAGCCGATCACCAGCGCCACGCCGGTCAGAATGCTGAACGGCGTCAGCCAGTCCCACCAGCCGCCGGCGTATTGGCGGCCCGAGACATGGATGCCTTGCAGGATCGCGCCTAGCGCAATGCCCTGCGCCAGCGTGGCCAGCAGCGACCCGCCGGCAAAGGCGATGTCCCAGCTTGTTCCGTTCCTTTGTCGTGCGCCAGCGGAATTCAAAGGCGACGCCGCGGAACACCAGGCCGAGCAGCATCGCGATGATCGGCGTATAGAGCGCCGGCATCAGCACCGCATAGGCCAGCGGGAATGCCGCCATCAGGCCGCCGCCGCCGAGCACCAGCCAGGTTTCGTTGCCGTCCCAGACCGGCGCGACACTGTTCATGATGACGTCGCGGTCGCGCTTCTCCGGAAACAGCGGAAACAGGATGCCGAGGCCGAGGTCGAAGCCGTCCATCACGACATAGACGAACACGGCAAAGGCGATGATGAAGGCCCAGATGGTCGGAAGGTCGATCGGGATCATCGGGCGGCTCCCTCGGTTGCCGCACCTGCGGCGGGCGTGATGCCGGCCGTGCGGATCGGGACGTCGTGCGACGGCCCCTCTTCGCCCGGATGCGGCGGCGCCGCCATCAGGCGCAGCAGGTAGATCACGCCGGCCGTGAACACCACGAAATAGACGATGATGAAGGCGATCAGCGAGGAGGCGACCGCGGGCGCCGCCAGCGGCGAGGCGGATTCAGCCGTGCGCAATAATCCATAGACCGTGAACGGCTGGCGTCCGGTCTCGGTGGTGATCCAGCCCGCGAGCACGGCGATGAAGCCTGCGGGAGCCATCGCGACCGCAAACATGTGCAGCAGCCGGGAATCGTACAGCTTGCCGCGCACGCGCATCAGCAGGCTGAGCAGGCCGAGCGCCAGCATGAGCAATCCCATGCCGACCATGATCCGGAACGACCAGAACGTGATCGGCACCGGCGGCCAGTTTTCGCGCGGCACGGTGTCGAGGCCGGCCATCGGCGCATCCGGGGAGTGCTTGAGAATCAACGATCCCAGCTTCGGCACTTCGATCGCATAGTCGACCCTGCCGGCGGCCTGGTTGGGCAGGCCGAACAGGATCAGGGGCGCGCCGTCCTTGTGGCTCTGGAAATGGCCTTCCATCGCCATGATCTTCACCGGCTGATGCTCCAGCGTGTTGAGCCCGTGCTGGTCGCCGGCGAGGATCTGGATCGGCGCGACCAAAGTGGCCATCCACATCGCCATCGAAAACATCACGCGCGGGCCGGCGAGATGGCGGTCGCGCAGCAGGTGCCAGGCGCCGACCGCGCCGACCACCAGCGCGGTGGTCAGATAGGCCGCCAGCACCATGTGCACGAGGCGGTAGGGGAATGACGGGTTGAAGATCACTTTCAGCCAGTCGGCGGCGATGAACTGCCCGTCGGCATTGATGGCGTGGCCCGTCGGCGTCTGCATCCAGGAATTGGCGGACAGAATCCAGAACGCCGAAATCAGCGTGCCGATCGCGACCATCAGCGTCGCCAGAAAATGCAGTTTTGGACCGACGCGCTGCAGGCCGAACAGCATCACGCCGAGGAAGCCGGCCTCGAGGAAGAACGCGGTGAGCACCTCATAGGCCATCAGCGGGCCGATCACCGGGCCGGTTTTGTCTGAAAAAGCCGACCAGTTGGTGCCGAACTGGTAGGACATCACGATGCCCGACACCACGCCCATGCCGAAGGCGACGGCAAAGATCTTCAGCCAGTAGTTGAACAGGTTGATATAGACCTCGCGCCCGGTCCAAAGCCACAGCGCTTCGAGCACCGCCAGATAACTCGCGAGCCCGATCGAGAAGGCCGGGAATATGATGTGGAACGACATCGTGAATGCGAATTGCGCCCGGGCCAATACGACCGCATCCCAGCCTTCGAACATCGGCGCCACCCATCATTGCATCCGGCGTGGAGCCTATCACGCCGGATGCGACAACAGTACCGCGCCTTTTGCAGCAGAGGCCCGCTATCCGGTCAGTGTTCCGGTATCCGGAGGGCCATTGAGACGCCGGATGATTTCTGCGCACACGGCATCTGCCTCACTTTCGTTGTGCCTTGTCGGGCTGCGGAAGGTCTGGCCTGTGCGCAACCGGATGCTGATGCTGCAGGTTCGGTCCTCGGGATCGGGCTTGCCTACCTCGATTGCTGCGACGTCACCTGCTCTGATCGTCTCGGCGGATGGCTCACCGTTCAATGCAATCCGCTCGATACGGATCTCGCCATGTCGAATGATCCAGAACGCGCCAGTGAGTCGGTGCGCATAGCGATAGAGTGCAAAGGCAGCGAGCAAGCCGAGCGGCAAGAGGAATCCGAGCGTCAGCTCCGATTCCCCGATCCAGAATGCGATGAGGAATGGCAGAGTGCACAGGCCGGCCACAACTGGCACGGTCATTCGAATCACGCGACCGAAATCGGGGCTGACCGGCGAGCCAAGGGTGATCTCGGCGTTGCCGACATCGAGCGGGTTGTTGACTGGTTCGGGGGCAGGAAGCTGAAGCAGCCGGGCAATTCCGACGGTGGTTTCGTGCACCTGGGTGACATCAGGCAGAGGCGGCGAGGTCAGCACATCTCCCGATTCCACCTGGAACGCGAGGCTGAACCTTGTCGGATTGGCGCTATCCTTTCGGAGATGCATCTCCGATATTTCGTCGTTCCTGACTAATCTTCTGTGCAACTGCCCGAATGGACGCTGTTCGCCAATCAGGATTTCGCCGGGAGTAATGATCCAGACGACATTGCGCACAAGAAAGGCGCGACCCAGCATGAGGCATCCGATTAGCAGCGCAACGATCGCGCCGATGCCAGACCAATGAACGTTCGGCAATGCAACTAGGCCAGGTATGGCAACCAAACACAAAACCACACCAACGCCCGCGAGGATGAGCCGCTCATTGAGCGACGTGCCCTTGCGCAGCCTGACTTCATTCTCGCTTGCCGCGGTATCCATCGTCGGCGGCAAACATCACGACCGGCGGGGTCACGTCAAGCGGCAACGTCTGTGGCGGTAACGCGCCAGAGTTGCTGCCGCAAGTTTCGCTGGGCGCGATATCTTTCAAAAAACGGAACTACAGTTTTCGAAAATTGCGTCCATGCCGCGTGGGACAGGCGTGCAAGCCTATCCGGCACCCTCTGGAGTCAATCCCAGTCGCCTGGTGATCTCGGCCTGCACGGCGCGGGTCTGGTCCTTGCCGACCAGCACCGGGCTGCGGATCTTTCTTCCTGAGTGCAGCCGGATCGCGATCGCGTAGTGGGAGCCTCGCCGGCCGCCGCTTTCGACATCGATGTGCGCGACGTCGTCGCCGCCGGCGGTTATGACCTCGATCGTCCCCTTCAACGACAGCCGCTCGATCCTGAGGTCGCCATTGCGGACGATCCAGCATCCACTCGCCCGATAGAGGTGCCTGATCAGCAAAAAGGCCATGATCCCGCCGAATGACCCGACAGCGATTCCGAGGGCGGACAATTTGCCGCTCCAGAGCGCGAAGATCAGTGGAATGGCCAGCGAGCAGGCAAGCAGCACGACGAGAGCCCTGTATGCGCGTACGCGTTTGGAACTGACCGGCTTGCCCAGTCGTATCCCCGCATTCGCGGCGTCGAGCGGATTCTCGACCAGTTCGGGCGCAGGCAACTGAAGCAGCCGCGCAATCTGCGCGATGGTTCTTTGCACCTGGGTGACGTCAGGCAGTGGAGGCGAGGTGAGTGTATCTCCCGATCCGGTCTCGAATACGAGGGTGAATTCGACTGATTTGCCGATGCTCCTTCGCAGACGCATCCCCGATAGTTCATCGTCCTTGATCGATCTTCGGTGCAGTTTCCCGAAGGGACGCTGTTCGCCGATCAGGATTTCGCCTGACGTCACGATCCAGACGACGTTGCGATCGAACAGGGCTGCGGCCAGCAAAAGGCACCCGAACAGCAGCGCAAACAGCGCGGCTATGCCGAGCCATTGGTCATTTGCCAGATGGGCGAGGCCGGGCACGGCGATCAGGCACACCACGATGGCAATGCCCGCGAGAACCAGCCGCTCGTTGAGCGACGTGCCCTTGCGTAGCCTGACTTCATTCTCGTTTGCCGCAGCATCCATCGCCGGCGGCAGACATCACGACCGGCGTCATCGCGTCAAGCGGCAACGCATGCGGATGAATCACGATTGCGTCGTCCTCTCTCCCGCACTCGCTATCCGCTGTGAGACTTTTTCGTGTCGTGTCGCACACGAAATGGGCCCCCAAAACGCAGAGCGACCCGGCTGGGGGGCATCCCGGCCGGGTCGTTGGAGGTTACTTGGGAGGTCTAGAACTTGGGAGGTCTAGAGCTTGGGAGGTGAGAAATTCAGCGGGGGGTCTCGCTGTCGTAGGAGATCACACAGACCTCCTTGGGACTCTTGGTGCCGCAATCCACCACCTGTTCACGCACGAACGTCGAACCGCAGTCGCGCTGGGCGCGGGGCTGGACGTTCTGGGCCGAGAGGGTGGCGAGCGTTGCGACGGCGCCGAGCGGGACGATGAAAAGGCGGAAGGACGGCTTCAGCATGTTCGCTCTCCTGTTCGGCGTTGGTGTTTGAGTTGGTAATGATCGGTATAGGGGCTGAGTTTTTCCGGGTGATGTCGCCAATTGTTTCATTTGTTTCGCCGGCGGTAATCTTTGTCCGTCGAAACCGGCCCGGTTTTCGTCCCCAATGCCAGTTTAACCAATTGAAATGGCTGCGCTTTATGCAGCGAGGCTGTCCACGCCGGCGCCCTTAAGCAACTCGGCCAATTGTTTGCGGGCGTAGAACATCCGGGTCTTCACCGTGCTCTGGGGAATGCCGATGATCGCGCCGGCCTCTTCCACCGACTTCTCGTGGTAGTAGACCAGATTGATGATCTCGCGATGGGCCGGCGACAGCTTGGCGACGCAGGCGCGCAGGATCGCGCTGGTGTTGCTGCGGTCGAGCGAGGCTTCCGGGGTGTCGGCGTCATCGGCGATCTCGAGCACGTCTTCCTGCTCGATGTCCTCATGCTTGCGCTGGCGCAGCGCGGTCAGCGCCTTGAAGCGGGCAATCGACAGCAGCCAGGTCGAAACCTGCGAGCGGCCCTCGAACTGGCTGGCGGTCCGCCACACGTCGAGGAACACCTGGCTGACGAGGTCTTCCGCCATCGTGGTATCGCGCACCATGCGCAGCACGAAGCGGTAAACCCGGACGCTATGGCGGGAATAAAGCACATGCATCGCCGTGCGATCGCCCTTGGCAATACTCTGCAGCAGCATTTCATCGGATGTCGCGCGGGCGGCGGCAATCGACTGTTTGGCTGCGGCGTTGATGGCGATGACGTTCGACATGACAGGCTCCCAATTCCGACGCCAACAGGCGTTTCGTTGGGAGGATTGTTAATTAGGCTCGGTTTCGGGATGTCTGCTCCAAAGGGGTAAAATGGTTTCGTGCAGGAGAGAATTGTTTCGTCGCGGGGCCTGCGACGAAACATTCGGGGGTGAAAGGCCAGTAATTTCAATATGCGGAAAATTGGAAGATTTCGGATGCGGATTAGTTCCGCATGGCACAAGCCTATCGTCGTTCCTGCGAACGCAGGGACCCATAACCACAGGGCGTTGTTGTCAGGGAGGGACGTCTACCGCAGCGTGTCAATACGAGCGCCGCGGCGCAGGGACGAGGACGGTATGCTCAGCCTAACCCTTCTCGCCCGTCGGCGAGAACAGGTAACCGCCGCCCCTGATCGTGCGGATCACGGCGGGCTTGGTCGGGTCGATCTCGATCTTGCGCCGGATGCGCATGATGCGCAGATCGACCGCGCGGTCGAAGGCTTCGGCGTCGCGCGCATTGGCCAGTTCCAGCAGCCGCTCGCGCGACAACACCCGCTTCGGATTCGCGGCGAACACTTTCAACAGGCCGAATTCGGACGCCGTCAGCGGATGCTCGTTGCCTTCGTCGTCGCGCAGCGCCTGGGCTTCGAGGTCGAGCCATTTGGTGCCGAACCGCACCAGCTGTTCCTTTTCCGCCTTTGCAGCCGCAGCCTCCGGCGCGGCAGCGGCCTTGGCCGGCGTGCTGCGGCGAAGCACCGAGCGGATGCGCGCCATCAGTTCGCGCAGCTCGCAGGGTTTTGCGATGTAGTCGTCGGCGCCGAGTTCGAGGCCGACGACGCGGTCGATCGGGCTCGCGGTCGCCGTCAGCATGATGACGGGAACGTTGATGCGGCTCTTCAGGTCGCGAATGATCGAAAGCCCGTCTTCCTCGGGCATGTTGAGGTCGAGCACGACGAGGTCGGGCACGTTGGTCTCGATCTCGCGGCGCAGGCTTTTGCCGCCGTCGCACAGCGTGACGCTGAAACCGTGCATCTTGAGGTAATCACCGACCATCTCGCGGGCCGGTGGCTCGTCATCGACAATGAAGATGTGCGGGCTCTGGGTCATGTCGTCTCTGTCGCTGGCAGTGTAACCGTAAACGTCGATCCCTGTCCGGGACCGCCGCTTTCCGCAGTCACATGGCCGCCATGCATGTCGATGATGCGTTTGACGATCGACAGGCCGAGGCCGGTCGAACTTTCCCCGGCCGTCGGCTTGGCCGACAGCCGCTGGAAGCGGCCGAACAGCCGGCCGAGATCCTCCGGGGACAATCCGGCGCCCTGATCGGTAATGCGGATGACGGTGTCGCTGCCCTCATGGGTGACGCCGACCGTGATCTTGCCGCCGATCGGCGAATATTTGATGGCGTTGCTGACGAGGTTGTCGATCGCCTCGCGAATCCGGTCGGCATCGCACATGGTGACGAAATTCGGCGGCGCCGACACGGCGATGGACTGCTGCTTGTTGATGGCCGAGGGCAGGTTGGAATCGGCAACCTCGGTAACGAGGGCTGCGATATCGACCGGTTCGCGGCGGATCGTGATGTCGAAGGCGTCCGCCATCGCATCCGAAATCAAATGGTCGACCATCGAGGTCAGGCGCTTGGTGGCGTCCCTGATATGCTCGACCTGGGCGGTGACGTTCTCCTTGGGCGAGCCGGCGCCGATCAGCTCGGTCAGCATTTCGGTGCGGCCGAGGATCACGCCGAGCGGGTTTTTCAAATCGTGCGCGACGGTGCCGAGAATCTCGTTCTTGAAGCCGTTGGCGCGCTGCAGCCGCAGCCACTGCGCCGACAGCCGTCGGTTGGCCTGCATCAGCGCGCGGGTGCGCTGGGCGACGCGGTCCTCGAGCTGGGTATTTGCCTCGTGCAGTTGCCGGTAGAGGATGACGTTGTCGAACGCGATCGACAGCCGGCTGGAGAAAATCTCGACCAGCGCGCGGTCGGTATCCGAGAGCTGGCGCTCGGCCTGCAGCAGCACCACCACTTCGCGGCCAGACCCGGTGCGCAAATAAAGCACGCTGCGGTGGTCGGCGAATTCGTTCTTGCGGCGCTGGAAGGCGGCTTCCACCATCTGCCGCAAATCCGGATCGAGCGCCTTGGAGCTCGTGGTGCCGATGAAGCGGCTGTAGCAGCCCGAGCCCGCCAGCACCGAGAATTCGCTTCCCGCGGCGCCGTCGTCGCGCAGCACCAGGATGCCGGCGCAGTCGACATTGAGCAATGAGGCGAGCTGGGTCAGCACGCCTTCCGCAAGCCGCTGCATCGATTTGAAGTCGTAGAGCGTCGAGGCGGCGTCGATGATGATTTCAAGTCCGCGCCTGGTCTGCACCATGCGCTCGAGCTGCTGGTAGCTGCGCAGCGCGGCCGTCAGCGAGGTGAACAGCTTGTCGGCCGTCAGCTCCGTCTTGGCCTTGTAGTCGTTGATGTCGTACTGGACGATGACGCGGCGCTCGGGCGCTTGTCCCGGCTGGCCGGTGCGCAGGATGATGCGGACGGTTTCGTTCTTGAGCTCGTTGCGGATGTATTCGACGAGGTCTAGCCCTGCGACGTCGGTTTCCATGATGACGTCGAGCAGCACGGCCGCGACGTCGGGATTGTTGCGCATCAAGGTGCGGCCTTCGGCGGCGGAATAGGCCGACAGGATTTCCAGCGTCGCGCCGTGGAGGTTGTAGTCGCTCAGCGCAAAGCGGGTGCCTTCGTGCACGGCGGCATCGTCGTCGATGACGGCGATCTTCCATTTGCGGACGGACGAGTCCTCCGGAACGGTCCCGGTATCGTCGATCAGGTGGAGGACATCGTCCTGTTCGGCCATTGAGAGGTTCCGTCGGCTGCTGTCTGGTCTGTAATCGTGGGTTCGCCCCTGGCGACTTTAGGCATGATAATGCGGAATGTGGTGCCTTGTCCCAGCCTTGACTCCAGCATCATCCGGCCGCCGAGCTGTTGAGTGACAAGATTATAGACGATATGCAAGCCCAGCCCGGTACCTCCTTCGTTGCGGCGCGTCGTAAAGAAGGGGTCGAACGCCTGCCGCTGCACGTCCGGCGTCATTCCGGCCCCATTGTCGGCAAAAATGATCTCGACATCGTCGCTGCCGCGCGCCCGGGCGGAGATCGTGATCGCCCCGGACCGGCCGTCGGCAAAGGCATGATTGGCGGCGTTGAGGAAAAGATTGGTTAATATCTGGCCGTAGGAGCCGGGATAGCCGTCGATGACAAGCCCGTCCGGCACGTCGACCGACAGCGTGATCGCGGCCTTTTTCAACACCGGCTTCAGGCTTGCGACGATCTGGTCGGTGGCCTCGCCGAGGTTGAATTGGCGGCGCTCGGCGTGCGAGCGGTCCACCGCCACCTGCTTGAACGACTGGATCAGCTCGCCGGCGCGGTGCAGGTTCGCCACCAGTTGCCCTGCTGCGTCGCGCGAAGTCTTGACGAATTCGTCGAGCTTGGAGCGGCGCAGCGGCTCGGTGCGCAATTCGGATTCGAACATTTCGGCGCGGCGCGCAAAGCTCGACGCCACCGTCAGGCTGATGCCGATCGGGTTGTTCACCTCATGGGCGACGCCCGCGACCAGCCCGCCGAGCGCCGCCAGCCGTTCGGCGTCGATCAGGTTCTGCTGCGCGGTGTTGAGCTCCAGCAGCGCGCTTTCGGCCTTTTCCTTCGAGGCGCGCAGCTCGTCCTCGGTCTTGCGCTTGGCGATGGCGTTTTCGCGGAAGACGTCCACCGCGCGCGCCATGGCGCCGACCTCGTCCCTGGCGGTGGTGCCCTGCACGCGGCGATCGTAATTGCCCGAGGTGATCGCATGCATCGCCGCCAGGATCTGCTGCAGCGGCAGGCGGATCGAGAGCGCGATCAGGACGCCGGCGGACAGGATGATGCCGAGGAACATCACGGCGATCGACAGCACCCGGCGCGAGATGCCCGACAACGTCTTGTCGAACGTCTCTTGCGCCTTCTGCTCGCGCTGGCGCATCTTGACCGACAACTCGTCGATGACGCCGATCGCCTCGGCCTGGCTGGCATCGATGGTGTTGCGCAACAGCTCGGTCCGGATCGTGAGCTGCTCGGTCAGCTTGGCCATTCCCTCGCGCAGCGCCACCGTCCGCGCCTTCAGCCGCGTCAGCGCCATGCGCTGCAAATCATTGTCGGCGAGGTCGGCCATCGCTGGGATCGTATTCTCGATCGTCTCGGTGTTCCTGCGGGCGTCCTCGGCGGAGGCCGAGGCGCGTGACAGATAATAGGCGTTGGTGGCGACCAGCATGGCCGTGAACGCCTCGCGGGATTTCCCGAGTGCCGGCCAGATCTGCGCATCGCGATGCCCGGTGGCGCCCTCGATGATCGAATACAGCCCGGCCATTTCCCGGGCCGGGCCCAGCACCTGCTGCTCATAGGTCTTGGTGATGGTGGCCTGCACGGCGCGCAATTCGCCGAAGCCGTTGAGGAAACGGTCGGTGACTTGTTCGAGCCGCTCGACCGATCCTGACAGCATCGGGTCGCTCGCGGCGCGCGTGGTGAGGGTGCCGAGCACCGCTTCCCGCAGCAGCAGGATCTCGGCGAACAGGTCGGGACTCGGCTGGTTGATGTAGCGATGGATCAGGTTCTGCAGCCGGCTGGTTTCGCTTTCCAGCAGTGCCAGGATCTTGTCGGACTCCCGCACCTGCCGGACGTCGTCCCAGGCCGAACCCAGCACCTTGGCGCCGTTCCAGATCAATACGGCGAGCACCACGACGACGGCGGAGTTCAATCCCGCGATCGACAGGATGCGCCAGCGGATCGGTACCGCGCGCAGCCACTGCACGACGCGAAAACGGCCGCGCGCGACGAAGCTCGCCGGCCGTTCCGATGCTCGGTGCTGTTGCGGTCCGCCGGTCAAATTTGCTCCACTCTGCGAAGGGGCCCGATCCATACCGGCGTCATCGTCCCGATCAATGCAACGTTGGTACGATGGAGGCCGATTGTGCCGGTCCTGACATGCGCGAGGGCTTCCTTTTCCGCGCCGGGCCGGCGGGAATGGAACATGTCGATCGGATGGCTCTCGGTTTGGGGATCGGGGATGCGAAACTCGCGCGCAAAAGCGCCCGTTGAGACCGCCGTAAGCAACAGCGCAACAACAAGCACGAAGGTCCGCGAAAGGTTGGCGCGGCGATACACAGGCGACAAATCCCCTTAGAGATGGAGTCTGCGGCGGGGGAGAAAAGGTTCAACGCATTTTTAGCAGAATTTACCGATGCTTGGCTATTGGTGGCTGGGCTGGCAGGTAGCCTGCCGCGGGTAATCCTGATAATCCCGCTGCAATCTTTAATTGTGCGCTGCGGTGAAGCCGGGCGGATTGAAACCGCAGCCGCGGGGATTTATTGAAAGCGCGGCGGGCAGGTCCATCGCCGGCGCGGCAGAGCAGGGTAATCACCAGTGAAATTGGCCTTGAAATTCTTGCAATTCGCCGCGCTCGCCGCCATGGCGCTTGCGTCTCCGGCGCAGGCCGCCACCGAGATCATGTGGTGGCACGCGATGTCGGGGGAACTCGGCAAGCAGCTCGAAAAGCTGGCGGCCGATTTCAATGCGTCGCAGTCCGACTACCGGATCGTGCCGACCTACAAGGGCAACTACACCGAGACGGTGACGGCGGCGATCTTCGCATTCCGTTCGCGCAGCCAGCCCGCCATCGTCCAGGTCAACGAGATCGCGACCGCCACCATGATGGCGGCAAAGGGCGCGATCTATCCGGTGTTCGAATTGATGCGCGATCAGTCGGAGCCGTTCTCGCCGGAGGCGTATCTGCCGGCCGTGACCGGCTATTATTCCGATGTCGCCGGCAACATGCTGTCGTTCCCGTTCAATGTCTCGACGCCGATCCTCTACTACAACAAGGATCTGTTCCGCGCCGCGGGCCTTAATCCGGAGGTGGCGCCGAAGACCTGGGCCGAGGTCGGCGCTGCGGCGAAGCGCCTGCGCGCGGCCGGTTCGCCCTGCGGGCTCACCACATCCTGGCCTTCCTGGGTCCATGTCGAGAATTTTTCCGCGTTCCATAATCTGCCGTTGGCGACCCGGGCCAACGGCTTTGGCGGTCTCGACGCGGAGCTGACCTTCAACAATCCGGACGTGGTGCGGCACATCGCGCAACTCGCGGAATGGCAGGCGACGAAAGTTTTCGACTATGGCGGCCGCGGGCAATCGGCCGAGCCGCGCTTTCAGAAGGGCGAATGCGCCATCTTCATCGGCTCGTCCGGGACGCGCGCGGACATCAAGGCCAATTCGAAGTTCGAGGTCGGTTACGGCATGATCCCGCACCGGCCCGAAATCGCCGGCGCCCCGCAAAACTCCATCATCGGCGGCGCCACGCTATGGGTGCTGCGCGACCGGCCGCGCACCGAATACACCGGCGTCGCGCGGTTCTTCGCCTATCTCTCGAAGCCGGAAGTTCAGGCCGCCTGGCACCAGAACACCGGCTATCTGCCGATCACCCGCGCCGCCTTCGACCTCACCCGCGCGCAGGGCTTCTACGACCGCGATCCAGGGGCTGCGATCGGTATCGAGCAGCTGACCCTGAAGCCGCCGACCGAGAATTCGAAGGGAATCCGGCTCGGGTCCTTTGTGCTGATCCGCGGCGTGATCGACGAAGAACTCGAGCAGGTTTTCAGGGGCAAACAGCCTGCGCAGGCAGCTCTCGACGTCGCCGTCGAGCGCGGCAACCGCCTGCTGCGCCAGTTCGAGCGGGCCAATCCTGACAGGTAATTCCGTCATTGCGAGCGAAGCGAAGTCCGTAGGATGGGTAGAGCGAAGCGAAACCCATCATGTTTCCGCGCACGTGATTGATGGGTTTCGCTTCGCTCTACCCATCCTACGGGACTATCATGATCGCATCGCTGCCGGCACTCACAGACTATGAAGCACTACGCCCCTGGCGCGCCGATCCGGCGCAATGGCTGCCGATCGCGCGCGATATTGCCCGCGGCCACGGCCTTACATGCGCGGCACCGCACGTTTTTTCCACCGGCACCAACCTCGTCGTGGCCCTCGACGAAAAGTTCATCCTGAAAATCTTCCCGCCATTTCTTCGCGGCCAGTTCGACTCAGAACGAAGCACGCTTGCGCAGCTTCGTGGAAGGCTTCGTGTCGCGATCCCCGAAACCGTCGTCGAAGGCGAGCGCGACGGATGGCCATATCTCGTTATCACACGGCTGTCGGGGGTGTTGGGCACGGACGCGTGGCCGTCCTTGCCGGAGCGGACAAGGAGCGCGTGCTCGCAGAAATAGGCGAGACCATTGCGGAGGTACAGCGCGTTCCCGCCGGGCCGCTCGCGCAGATCGAGCCGGGTTGGGACGTCTTCATGCGCGGACAGATCGCGGGATGCCGCGACCGGCACAAGCGTCTCGGATTGCCGCAGAAATTTCTGGATGGATTGGACGAACTCTTGCGCGATGCAGCACCCATGCTGATTGCGCTGGACGGGCCGCCGGTGATCCTGACCGGCGAATACATCCCGGAGAATTTCCTGTTAAGCCGCGATGGTTCGGGTTGGCGGCTCGCAGCCTTGATCGATTTCGGTGACGTGATGACGGGGAGGGGCGAATACGACCTGCTGGGTCCGAGCGCCTTCATGACCGGCGGAATGCCGCGCCGCGTCCGAAGTCTGTTTGAGGGCTACGGATATTCGAGCGCCGATATCAATCCCGATCTCAAACGACGGCTGATGGCGCTGATGCTGCTGCATCGCTTCGGCAATCCGACCAGGCAAATCTGCATCGAGGGCTGGCAGCAGAAGGCCGCTGACCTCCATCAGCTGCAGGATTTGCTCTGGCCCATTTGAGTGCCGCACAGCAATAGAGCGCTCAAAATATCTGCATGTTTATTGAGCAAATTAGCCTCTTTGTATGCAATCTGTCAGGATGTCGCACCGCACCCGACGTCGCGTGACAGATACATTCGCAAGCCAAATCAATCGGTTATTGCAACACTAACCCTTCCTTAAGGGTTGGCACAAACCTTGCGATTCCAGTTCCAAAGCCGTTTCCCCTCAGGCGTTTGGAGCATCACCCATGAAGCGTCGCGATTTCCTCAAATCCGTGTCGGGGCTGGCGGCGGCTGGCGCGCTCACGCCGGCGCCGGCGATCTGGTCCTCCGCCAAGGCGCAAGCGCGGTCGGAGACGCTGTTGATCGTCTCGGAAAGCGGCCCCAACAATCTCGACATTCACGGCGTCGGCACCAACGTGCCCGGCTACGAGGTGTCGTGGAATTGCTACGATCGCCTGATCAGCCACGAGATGAAGAGCGGCCCCGGCGGCGTCCCGTATTACGACCGCGACAAGTTCAAGCCGGAACTCGCCGAAGACATGAATGTCGGCGACATGTCGGTCACCTTCAAGCTGAAGAAGAGCGCCAAATTCCACGACGGCGCGCCGGTTACCGCCAAGGACGTCAAATGGTCGCTCGATCGCGCGGTGAGCGTCGGCGGCTTTCCGACGTTCCAGATGAGCGCCGGTTCTCTGACCAAGACCGAGCAGTTCGTCGTCGTCGACGACAACACGGTGCGGATCGATTTTGCCAAGAAAGATCGCCTGACGCTGCCTGATCTCGCGGTCATCGTGCCGTGCGTCGTCAATTCCGAGCTGGTGAAAAAGAACGCCAGCGAGAAGGACCCGTGGGGCCTCGAATACACCAAGCAGCAGACCGCGGGCTCCGGCGCCTACAAGGTGACGAAGTGGACGGCCGGCACCGAAGTCATCATGGAGCGCAACGACGAGTGGGTCGGCGGTCCCTTGCCGAAGGTCAAGCGCGTGATCTGGCGCATGGTGCCGCAGGCCGGCAACCGCCGCGCGCTGCTCGAACGCGGCGATGCCGACATCTCCTATGATCTGCCGAACAAGGATTTCGTCGAGCTGAAGGACAGCGGCAAGCTCAATATTGTTTCGGTGCCGTATTCCAACGGCGTCCAGTACATCGGCATGAACGTCAAGATCCCGCCGTTCGACAACCCCAAGGTTCGCGAGGCGATTGCCTGCGCGATTCCCTACCAGAAGATCATGGACGCGGTGCTGTTCGGCCTCGCCAAGCCGATGTTCGGCGCCGCGGCCGACAAGGCCACCGAGGTGGCGTGGCCGCAGCCGACCAAATACTTCACCGATATCGCCAGGGCCAAGGCGTTGCTGGCGGAGGCCGGCCATCCCAACGGTTTCGAGACCACGCTGTCGTTCGACCTCGGCTTTGCCGGCGTCAACGAACCGCTCTGCGTGCTGGTGCAGGAGAGTCTCGCACAGATCGGCATCAAGACCACCATCAACAAGATTCCCGGCGCCAACTGGCGCACCGAGCTCAACAAGAAGGTGCTGCCGCTCTACACCAACGTGTTCTCCGGCTGGCTCGATTATCCCGAGTACTTCTTCATCTGGTGCTACGACGGCAAGAATTCGATCTTCAACACCATGAGCTACCAGTCGAAGGCGATGGACGAGTTCATCGGCGGCGCCGTCGACGCCGCGGCGGTCGGCAACACCGCCAAATACGACACCGACGTAAAGGGCTTCGTCGACCTCGCCTTCAAGGATATCCCGCGCATTCCGCTGTACCAGCCCTACGTCAACGTCGCGATGCAGAAGAACGTCTCGGGCTATCAGTACTGGTTCCATCGCAGGCTCGATTATCGCGCGCTGGTGAAGGCGTGATGCGGGCGAATGGCGAATAGGGAGTAGCGAATGGTGACCCAGCGCGTCGAACTTCATCCATTCGCTATTCACCATTCGCTATTCGCAAGCGCGGAGCGCTGCCCATGCTGACCATGATCGGCAAGCGGCTGATGTTTGCGATCCCGTCGCTGATCGGGGTCGTGATCGTCACGTTCCTGCTGACGCGCGCGTTGCCCGGCGATCCCGCGGCTTATTTCGCCGGGCCCGCGGCGAGCAAGGAAGCCATCGAGCAGATCCGCAAGAAACTCGGCCTCGACAAGCCGCTGATCGAGCAGTTCTTCCGCTACACCAACGATCTCGCCCATGGCGATTTCGGCAACTCGCTGACCACAGGCCAGCCGGTCGCGACCGAAATCCGCAACCGCCTGCCGGCGTCCGCCGAACTGACGCTGCTCGGCCTCGTCGTTTCGGTCATGATCGCGATTCCGCTCGGCGTGCTGGCGGCGACCCGGCCGGGCTCCTGGATCGACCATCTCTGTCGCATCACCACGACGGCCGGCGTGTCGCTGCCGGTGTTCTTTACCGGGCTGGTGCTGGTCTACGTCTTCTATTTCAGGCTCGGCTGGTCGCCGGCGCCGCTCGGCCGGCTCGACGTGTTCTACAGCGCGCCGCCGACCGTGACGGGCCTTTATTTGATCGACGCCCTGATCGCGCGCGATTTCGAGACGTTTCGTTCGGCGCTGAGCCAGCTCATCCTGCCGGCGGCGACGCTGGCGATCTTCTCGCTGGCGCCGATTGCGCGCATGACGCGGGCCTCGATGCTGGCGGTGCTGGCGTCCGACTTCGTCCGCACCGCGCGCGCCAGCGGGCTGTCGCCGTCGACCGTGATCGTCACCTACGCGTTTCGCAACGCCATGCTGCCGGTCATCACCACGCTCAGCATGGTGTTCTCGTTCCTGCTGGGCGCCAATGTGCTGGTCGAAAAAGTCTTCGCCTGGCCGGGCATCGGCTCCTACGCCGTCGAAGCGCTGATCTCGTCGGACTTCGCGCCGGTGCAAGGCTTCGTGCTGACCATGGCGGTCATGTACGTGCTGCTCAATCTGGTCATCGACATTCTCTACGGCGTGATCGATCCGCGCGTGCGGCTGGAAGGGTGAGGTTGGAAGATGAGTAGCGTTGCGCCTGCCGTTGAACCCGCCGGTCCCGCGCGTACCTCGGGACTATCGGCGATCTTCGAACACACCCGTTACGTGCTTGGCGAGAACCGCGTCACGGCTTTTGCTTTCGGCCTCCTGGTCATCATCCTGTTCGCCGCGATCTTCGGCCCCTACATCGTTCCCTACGATCCGCTCGCCAGCGATACCGCCGCAGCCCTGAAGCCGCCGTCCGCGGCGCACTGGTTCGGCACCGATCAATTGGGCCGCGATATCTTCAGCCGCGTCATCGTCGCCACAAGGCTCGATACGTTCATCGCGGTCGCCTCCGTGGCGCTGGTGTTCCTGATGGGCGGCCTCGCCGGCATCGCCGCCGGCTATTTCGGCGGCTGGACCGACCGCATCGTCGGGCGCGTCGCCGACACCATCATGGCGTTTCCGCTGTTCGTGCTGGCGATGGGCATCGTCGCAGCGCTGGGCAATACCGTGCAGAACATCATCATCGCGACCGCGATCGTGAACTTTCCGCTCTATGCGCGCGTCGCGCGGGCCGAGGCCAATGTCCGCCGCAACGCCGGCTTCGTGCAGGCGGCGCGGCTGTCGGGCAATGGCGAGATGCGGATTCTGCTGGTGCACATCCTGCCCAACATCATGCCGATCATGATCGTGCAGATGTCGCTGACCATGGGTTACGCGATTCTGAATGCCGCCGGGCTCTCCTTCATCGGGCTCGGCGTGCGGCCGCCGACGGCGGAATGGGGCATCATGGTCGCGGAAGGCGCGGGCTTCATGGTGTCGGGCGAATGGTGGATCGCGCTGTTCCCGGGGCTGGCGCTGATGCTCGCGGTGTTCTGCTTCAACCTGCTCGGCGACGGCCTGCGCGACATCGTCGATCCGCAGCGGAGGACGTGATGGCTGATTCAAGCTTTGCTCGTCTCGGCCCCCGCATGGCAGGAGGAAATGCGACAGGAATGCTGACCGTTCTACTTTGCATGGGGTTGTTTTCGATATTTTTGCGGAGGCCATCATGACGGCCCAGCCTCTTCTCGACGTCAACGACCTCACGGTCGAATTCTCCACCCGGCGCGGCATCGTCAAGGCGGTGCAGCATGTCAGTATTTCCGTCGCCAAGGGCGAGACGCTCGGCATCGTCGGCGAGTCCGGCTCCGGCAAGTCGGTGACGTCCTATGCCGTGATGCGGATCCTCGACCGCGCCGGCAGGATCGCCGAGGGCTCGGTGATGTTTTCCGGCATCGACGTCAAGGCCGCGAGCGAAAACGAGATGCGCGATTTGCGCGGCCGCGAAATCTCGATGATTTTCCAGAATCCGCGCGCCGCGCTCAATCCGATCCGGAAAGTCGGCGACCAGATCGAGGACGTGCTGCGCCAGCACGTGCAGAGCGCGGCCAGCGACCGCGGCGAGAAGGCGATCGAGGCGCTGGAGCAGGTCAAGATCGCCCGTCCCGCGCGAGCGCTATCACGCCTATCCGTTCGAGCTTTCGGGCGGCATGTGCCAGCGCGTCGTGATCGCGCTGGCGCTGGCCTGCAATCCGCAGCTCCTGATCGCCGACGAGCCGACCACCGGCCTCGACGTCACCACGCAGAAGGCGGTGATGGATCTGATCGTGGAGCTGACGAAGCGCCGGAATATGTCGACGATCCTGATCACGCATGATCTCGGGCTGGCCGCCGCCTATTGCGACCGCGTGGTGGTGATGGAGAAGGGCCGGGTGGTGGAGACCGCGAAGTCGGCGGATATTTTTGCCAGGCCTGAGCACGCCTACACCAAGAAACTGATGCGCGCGACGCCGCGGGTCGGTGTGTCGTTGCGTGATCTGTTGCCGGAGGAAGACGCTGCGACGCTTCTTCAGCCTCGCCCCGCGCGCGGGAGAGGCCGACGCACGAAGTGCGGCGGGTGAGGGGACTCTCCACGCACTGCGCTCGCTGAAACAGCCCCTCACCCCAGCCCTCTAAGAGCGAGCTCCGCTCGTCTCGACCCCGCGAAGGGCGGGGAGAGGGAGCAACCCCTTCTCCTGGTCGAAAAGCTCGTCAAGGAATATCCGCGCCAGGGCGCCACCGCCGTGCTCGGCAAAACTGTTCTCCCGCAAGCCGCCGGTCGAGGAGGAACTGTTCCGCGCGGTCGACGGCATCAGCTTCACCGTCGGTCACGGCGAGAGCGTCGGCCTGGTCGGCGAATCCGGCTGCGGCAAGTCCACGACGTCGATGATGGTGATGCGGCTCCTCGACCAGACCTCCGGCCGCATCGTGTTCGATGGCGACGAGATCGGCGCCATCCTGCCGCAGTGCCTTTGCGCGGCTGCCGCTGCGCAAGAGCATCCAGATGGTGTTCCAGGACCCGACCGACAGCCTCAACCCGCGCTTCACCGCGGCGCGCGCCATCGCCGATCCGATCATGCAGCTCGGCGACATCAGGGGACGCGATGCGCTGCGCGCCCGCTGCGAGGAACTCGCCGGCCTGGTCGGCCTGCCCGTCAACCTGCTCGATCGCTTTCCGCACCAATTGTCCGGCGGCCAGAAGGCCCGCGTCGGCATCGCGCGCGCGATCGCGCTGCATCCAAAGCTCGTGATCCTCGACGAGCCGACCGCGGCGCTCGACGTCTCCGTGCAGGCGGTGGTGCTCAATCTGCTGCAGGACCTCAAGGCAGTCGATGGGCATGAGCTATTTGTTCGTGTCGCATGATTTGAACGTGGTGCGTTTGCTGTGCGATCGTGTCATCGTGATGCGTGCGGGCCGAATCGTCGAGCAGGGCTCATCCGAACGCGTGCTCGGCGATCCGCAGGACGCCTACACAAAGGAATTGCTGACGGCGATCCCGCATCCGCCGTTGCCGGTTCATCAAGCAAGCTGAGTGGGAGTGAAATGGCTGCCGAACCCCTGGACGATTACATCGACGCCGTCGCCAAGGCGCTGGCGCTGCCGGTCGAGGAAGCCTGGCGGCCCGCGGTGCGGGCGAACCTCGAAGTGTCGCTGAGGCTGGCGCGGCTGGTCGATGAATTCCCGCTGCCGGATGAAACCGAGCCGGCCAGTGTCTACACAGCCTGATAGCGCCATGACCGTGAAATCAGACGGGCTGTCAGCCCAGCAAATCGCGCAGGCCGTAACAGACGGCAAGCTGTCCGCGCTCGATGCGACCGAAGCCGCGCTGGCGCGGATCGCCAAACACGATTCCGTCCTGAATTCGTTCACCGACATCACCGCCGACCGTGCGCGTGCAAAAGCCCGCGCGGTCGATGCCGCGATCGCCGCCGGCCAGAAGGTCGGGCCGCTCGCCGGCGTGCCGTTCGCGGTCAAGAATCTGTTCGACGTAAAAGGTCTCGCCACCCGCGCCGGATCGAAGATCAACCGCGATCTGGCGCCGTCGTCGCGCGATGCCACGCTGATCGAGCGCATGGAGGCGCAGGGCGCCGTGCTGGTCGGCGCGCTCAACATGGGCGAATACGCCTACGATTTCACCGGCGAGAACGTGCATGACGGCCCGTCGCGCAATCCGCATGATCCGACGCGGATGACCGGCGGCTCCTCCGGCGGCTCGGGCAGCGCGGTCGGCGGTGCGCTGGTTCCGATCGCGCTGGGATCCGATACCAACGGCTCGATCCGGGTGCCGTCGTCGTTCTGCGGCATCTTTGGCCTGAAGCCGACCTACGGCCGGCTGTCGCGGGCGCGATCGTTTCCCTTTGTCGCAAGCTTCGATCATCTCGGCCCGTTCGCGCGCAATGTCGCCGATCTCGCGCTGGCCTATGACGCCATGCAGGGGCCGGACGCGGACGACGCGGCCTGCACGACGCGGCCGGTCGAACCGGTCACGCCGCTGCTGGCGCAGGGTGTCTCGGGCCTGCGGGTCGCGGTGGCCGGCGGCTACTTCCAGAAGAACGTCTTTCCCGAAGCGGTCGAGGCCGTTTCGCGTGTCGCCAAGGCGCTCGATGCCGCGACAACGATCGAAATTCCCGAGGCCGCGCGCGCCCGCGCCGCGGCTTACGTGATCTCCACGACCGAAGGCGCGTCGCTGCATCTCGACCGCCTGCGCAAGCGCCCGAACGATTTCGATCCGGCGGTGCGCGACCGCCTGATCGCCGGCGCCATGGTCCCGGCGCCGCTGGTCGATCGCGCGCAAAAATTCCGCCGCTGGTATCGCGCAAAGGTGCTGGAGCTGTTCAAGTCGGTCGACGTGATCATCGCGCCGGCCACGCCCTGCATCGCGCCCAAGCTGGGGCAGGTAAACTTCGTGCTCGACGGCGTCGAACTGCCGGTGCGCGCCAATATCGGCATCCACACCCAGCCGATTTCGTTCATCGGCCTGCCGGTGGTCGCGGTGCCGGTGCCGCTGGAGCCGATGCCGATCGGCGTGCAGATCATCGCCGCACCCTGGCGGGAGGATATCGCGCTGCGCGTTGCGCATGCGCTGGAGCGGATGGGTGTTGCGGCCGCGCCGCCGCCGAGAGGATTTTAGCGATGGAGATCGATCTTCCCGACGTGCTGGCCGAAGTGACCGCACAGTTCGCGCGCTACGAAAAGGCGCTGGTGTCGAACGACGTCGCGGTGCTCGACGAACTGTTCCGCAACGATCCCCGCACGCTGCGCTATGGCATCGGCGAAAATCTCTACGGCTATGACGCGATCATGGCGTTCCGCGCCGCGCGCTCGCCGGTCGGGCTGATGCGGCGGACCGACAAGACCGTGATCACGACCTATGGCCGGGATACCGCCGTCGCCTCGACGCTGTTCTATCGCGACGGCGCAGCCGGCAAGGTGGGGCGGCAGATGCAGACCTGGGTGCGGTTTCCCGAAGGCTGGAAGATCGTCGCGGCCCATGTCAGCATCATCAATGATCCCGAAGCCCCCAAGGCGGATTCGAAGTCATGAGTCTTGACGATCTTCGCGCGCGAACGCCGCCATCCGGCGCGGAGGCCGAGACGCCGGTCCGGCGCGTCGATCGGCCTTCGCCGCTGCGGGACAAGGTCACGCGCGCGGAAGAATTGCGGCTGCAGCTGGCCGACGAGATCGTGCGCGGCGTGCTGCCGCCGGGATCGGCGCTCGACGAGACCGACATCGCGCGGCGCTTTTCCGTGTCGCGCACGCCGGTCCGCGAGGCGCTGCGCCAATTGGTGGCGAGCGGGCTGGTCGAAGCCCGCGCCCATCGCGGCGCCGTCGTGGCGCAGCCCTCGCTCGGACCGGCTGACCGAAATGTTCGAGGCGATGGCGGAACTGGAAGCGTTGTGCGCCGGGCTCGCCGCGGAGCGGATGTCGCCGGCCGATCGCCAGAAGCTGGAAGCGATCCACGAGGAATTGCGCGTGCTGAGCCATGCCGGCAATCCCGAGCGCTTTCACGAGGTCAACGAGCGCTTTCACAACGCGATCTATGCCGGCTCGCAGAACGGCTACATCGCCGAGATGACGCTGGCGACGCGGGTGCGGGTGCAGCCGTTCCGCCGCGCCCAGTTCCGCAACCTCGGACGTCTGGCGAAATCGCATGCCGAACACGACCGCGTCGTGGTCGCGATCATGCGCGGCGACAAGGCGGGTGCGGCGGCGGCGATGCGCGCGCATATCGAACTGGTGCGCGGGGAGTACGAGCTTTACGCGGTGTCGGTGTAGTGCGTTAACCTCGCCCCGCTTGCGGGGAGAGGTCGCAGCGCGTAGCAGGCTCGACGTCGGAGGAGGCCGCAACAGCGTCGTCTCGACCACGCGACTGGCGGCGATCGAAGCATCCCTCATGCGAGGAGCGAGCACGCTCGGCTGCGTGAGAGTGGATTGCTCGCTCGACGCAATGAGGCTACACCCCCGCCTTCTCCGCCATGAACGCGCGCCAGCCGCCGAACGACGAAATATCGCGCGCGCCGTCGATCGCCACGGGCTCGACCACAAAACCCTTTCACGCCCCGGCCATCGGCCAGCCGGATCGTGCCGATCCCGAGCGGCGGCGGGATCGCGGCGACGAATTTGCCGAAGGCTGCCGCCGACAACGCCCATAGCTCCAGCTTGATCGGGTGTCCCGCGCCGGCGTCCACGCGCAGCATGCCGGGCTTCGGCGGCGTGGTGTCGAGCGCATAGAGTTTGTAGTCCGGCGCGGTCGTGGTGGCCTCGAGCAGGCGTCCGCCGAGCGCCTGCAGTTCGCCGTTGAGCGCCATGCCGGAGAGATGCGCGCCGACCACGGCGATGGTGATTTCATCGCCGCTAGCCGCTGCCGGCAACGCAGCGAGCACGGGCTGCGTCAGGCCCTTGGCTGCCCATCTTCAGTTTGGTGTCGGCATGGAACACGCGCCCAATGCTGGCGAGCGCTGCGTCGCGTCCCGCGGGCGCGAGCAGCGTGATGCCGAACGGAATGCCGTCCGCGCGCATCGCGGCCGGCAGCGCCAGGCCGCAGAGGTCGAGCAGATTCACAAAATTGGTGTAGGTGCCGAGCCTGGAGTTGAGCTCGATCGGATTGGCCAGCACCTGCGCGGTCGAATAGGCGGTCGGCGCCGTCGGCAGCACCATCGCGTCGAAATGGGCGAAGCTGCGCTCGGCAACGCGGCGCAGCGCCTGCAGCCGATAGAGCGAGGCAAAGGTGTCGGCGGCGGTCAGCCGCGCGCCGGCGGCCGTGATCTCGCGCGTCACCGGATGGATCGAATCCGGCGAGGACGCCAGCAGGTCGCGGATGACAAGATATCGTTCGGCGACCCACGGGCCCTCATAGAGCAGCCGCGCGGTCTCATAAAACGGCTCCAGATCGAATTCGACCAGCGTGGCGCCGAGCGATGTCCAGCGCTCAAGCGCCTCGCCATAGGCTTTCTCCGCGGCGCGGTCGCCGAAGAAGATCAATTGGCCGTTGCGCGGCACGCCGAGCCGGAGTTTTTCGGGAAACGCGGACATCTTCTCCAGCGGCCGGTCGCGCGAAAACGGATCGGCGCCGTCAGAGCCGGCCATCGCCGCCAGTGCGGTCATTGCGTCGTCGACGGTGAGCGAGAATACCGAAATGCAGTCCAGCGTCCGGCACGCCGGCACCAGGCCAGCGTTGGAGATCAGCCCGAGGCTCGGCTTAAGTCCGACGATATTGTTGAGCATCGCCGGCACGCGGCCTGAACCCGCAGTGTCGGTGCCGAGTGCCAGCGGCACCAGGCCGGCGGAAACCGCGACCGCCGATCCCGAACTCGATCCGCCCGGAATGAGATCGGCGCGGACCGGATTGACGGGAATGCCGTAGGGCGAGCGGACGCCGACCAGGCCGGTCGCGAACTGGTCGAGATTGGTCTTGCCGATGATGATGGCGCCGGCCGCCCGCAGTTTTGCGACCGCCGTCGAATCCTGCGCGGGCGAATAGGAGAAAGCCGGGCAGGCCGCCGTGGTCGCTAAGCCCAGCGCGTCGATATTGTCCTTCACCGCGACCGGCACGCCATACAGGGGAAGCGCCGCCGCGTCCTTCGAGGCCAGCGCTTCGGCCTCCGCCAGCGCATCCTTCTCGTCGCGCAGGCTGATGAACACGGCGGGATCGTTGTGGTCGCGGATGCGCTGATAGCTGCGCGCGACGGTTTGCGCCGGGGTCATGGTCGCGGCGCGGTGCGCGGCGACGATGGCGGCAACGGTTTCAGGCGCGTCAGACCCCATGGCGAGCAAAACTCCAGCGAGCAAAGGTTACCGGGAATGAAGCAAGCGATGTGCCATTGTGTACAATGGTTGGAGGGCGCCGACGCCCAAGCGATAGGCACGTCATATCAGTCGTTTACGGCATAAGCGTACCCGCACTGCGGGCTCGGGCGCGGCCGAGTATATGCCTAAAATTTAGGCGGCGAGACCCGCGGCGAGGCGATGGCCGCGATCAGGTGAACGCGGAAAGGATTTGCAGCAGCCGCTCCCGGTTTTCCTTGCCGATTTTATCGGCCACATGGCGCTCATGTTCGGCGGCGAGCCGCCTGAACTGCGCCAGCGCGGTTCTGCCGCGCGCGGTCAGGTGTAGGGCGTGGGAGCGCCGGTCGGTGGCCGATCGGAGGCGGCTGACGAGATCGCGCTGTTCGAGGCTGTCCAGCAGGTGCACCAGCCTGGCGCGCTCGATCCCGAGCCGCTTGGCCACCGCCATCTGGCTCAGGCCGGGATTGGCGCCGATGACGGTCAGGACGGAATACTGCGTCGGGCGGATATCGACGGCGCCGAGCGTGCGAATAAAATCCTGAAAAATCCAGATCTGGAAGCGCCGCACCGCATAACCGGCGTGGCCGGCCAGCGCGTCGAGGGCGATCTCGTCATCCATGACGTCGCTCTGTGATCTGCCGTTTCCGGCTTGCTTGCGGCCGGAACGCGGCTCGCGCGCCCGCGCGCGATTTGGCCGTTCTGGGCATTTGACTGTTTCCCGCCATCTCTCCTTCTACCGCCTCGCGCGCTTCAGGGAAAGATTGTTGTTGACGACAACAATTGTTGTGCTCAACATTAAGGCCAAGCAGCCCCTCGAGGCTGCACGCCGGCATGACGCACGGCAATCCCGGACCAGCCGGGACAGGAGGAAACCATGACCCTCGCCGCCGCAAGCGGTGACAATTCCCGCAGCCTGTTCGCGACGCCAGCGATTGTCGCCGATCGCCGCGCCGACGGCAGCATTCTGGTGCGGTCGACCGTGCCGCTGCAGCCGGGTGCGCGTTGCATCGGCGACTGGCTGGAGCATTGGGCGCGGCAGGCGCCTGAGCGGATCTTTCTCGCCGATCGCGCCAGCGCCGATGCGCCGTGGTCGACGGTCACTTACAAGGACGCCTTGCAGCAGGTGCGCGCGGCGGCCGCCTGGATCCTCGCGCAAGGGCTGAGCGCCGAGCGTCCGCTGGTGATCCTGTCCGACAACAGCGTCGAGCACGCGCTGTTCGCGCTCGCCGCCCAGCATGTCGGCGTGCCGTCGGCCGCGATCTCGCCGGCCTATTCGCTGATGTCCAAAGATTTCGACAAGCTCAAGAGCATGATCACGCTGCTCGGGCCCGGCGCGATCTATGTTTCCGGCACAAAACCGTTCGCGGCGGCGCTGGCGGCGATCAAGCCGCTGCATTCGGCTACGATCGTCAGCGGCAGCGCCGGCGACGCCGACGCCATCTCGTTTCGCAGCATCGCGGCCACGCCGGAAACGCCCGACGTCGAAAAGGCCTTCGCCGCGATCACGCCGGACACGATCGCAAAATTCCTGTTCACGTCGGGCTCGACCGGCACGCCAAAGGCCGTCATCAACACCCAGCGCATGCTGACCTCGAGCCAGCAGGCCAAGGCGCAGACCTGGACGTTCCTCGAGGATATCGGCGAGAATCTGGTGATCCTCGACTGGCTGCCGTGGAGCCATACCTTCGGCGCCAACCACAATTTCAATCTGGTGCTGCGCAATGGCGGCACGCTCTATGTCGACGGCGGCAAGCCCGCGCCCGGACTGTTCGCGACCTCGCTCGCCAATCTGCGCAGCGTGATGCCGACGGTCTATTTCAACGTGCCGCGCGGTTTCGACATGCTGATCGCGGCGCTGCGCGGCGATGAGGAGTTGCGCAAGAAATTCTTCAGCGAGGTGAAATTCGCCTTCTATGCGGGCGCCGCACTGCCGCAGAATCTCTGGGATGCGCTGGAAGAACTCTCGATCAAGACGGTGGGCCGCGCGATGCCGATGGTGTCGGCCTGGGGCTCGACCGAAACCTCGCCGCTCGCCGACCGATTGCCACTTCCAGGCCAAACGCTCCGGCAATATCGGCGTGCCGATCCCCGGCACCGAACTGAAGCTGGTGCCGTCAGGCGACAAGCTGGAGGTGCGCGTGCGCGGCCCGAACGTCACGCCCGGCTACTGGAAGGCGCCGGAATTGACCGCGCAGGCGTTCGATAGCGAAGGCTTCTATCTGATCGGCGATGCCGTGACCTTCGCCGATCCGGCGCGTCCCGAACTCGGCCTGTTTTTCGACGGCCGCGTCGCGGAAGATTTCAAGCTCAATTCCGGCACCTGGGTCAATGTCGGCACCCTGCGCGTCGCAGGCATCGCCGCGCTGGCGCCGCTGGCGCAGGATATCGTCGTGACCGGCCATGGCGGCGACGAGGTCCGCTTCCTTATCTTCCCGAACATCGCGGCCTGCCGGGCGCATGCCGGCCTGCCCGACAATGCCGATGTGAAAGACGTCATCTGCGCACGACAAGGTTCGCGGTGCGATCGCGCAAGGCCTTGCGAAACTGAAGGCGCAGAGCGGCAATTCATCCGGTCACGCGACGCGCGCGCTGCTGCTGGCTGAACCCGCTTCGGTCGACGGTGGCGAGATCACCGACAAGGGCTACATCAACCAGCGCGCGGTGCTGACGCGCCGCGCGGGCGCGGTGGCCACGCTGGACGACGATTCGTCGACCGAATGGATTGGCTGCGCGGGCTGAGAGGTTCGCCTCAAAATCCGTTCTTGTGCGCTTCGACCAGCCGCACCAGCATCTGGAGAAAGGCGGTTTGCTCGGGCTTGCTGAGCGCGGAAAGCGTCTGCGCATTGAAACGCTCGCCGAGCCGGCTGGCCTCGTCGGCGCGCCGCTCGCCCGCCGCGCTGAGGCTGAGCTCGACCGCCCGCTTATCCCGCGTGGACCGCTTGCGCTTGAGAATGCCGGTCTCCTCCATCCGCGACAGGATCTTCACCAGATTGGGCAATTGCATTTTCAGCACGGCGGCAAGCTCGCTCTGCGTCACCGTCTTGTTGTCGCGCACCGCGACCAGGATGGCGTATTCGAGCGGCGAAAGTTTTAGGGATTCGAAATACGGATAAAACGCCTCGAAATTCTGCAACTGCAGGATCCGGATCAGGAATCCCGGGGTCTGCTGGAGCGCGGCGAGGTCGAGTTCGCGGCCCGCGACCGGCTCGGCCGGTCTGGCTCCCCCGTTGGCCTTGCGCGTCGAAACTTTGGCGATTCTTCCCATGGCAATAGCTCGCACGGCATCACCTGAATTGACAATCCTCAAAATGCTTATAAGTTATAAGTAATTTCGGAGCGGCCGCGAAGGCCCGCCTTTTCTTTTACAGGAGGGAATGCATGCGACAGGTTTTTCGCACAGGAATGCTCGTTGCCGCGCTCGGCGGCATGTTCGTCGGCGCAGCCCAAGGTCAAGCTCATGCCCAGGACCGCGTCCGGATCGGCGTGCTCAACGACCAGTCGGGCGTGTTTTCGACCTATCAGGGCATCGGCTCGGTGATAGCAGCGCAAATGGCGGTGGAGGATTATGGCGGCAAGGCCGCCGGCAAGCCCGTCGAAGTCATCACCGCCGATCACCAGAACAAGACCGACGTCGGCGTCGGCATCGCGCGGCGCTGGTATGACACCGAAAGCATCGACGCCATCTTCGACCTGCCGAACTCGGCGATTGCGCTCGCGGTCGCCAATATGAGCGAGCAGAAGAACAAGGTCTTCATCGGCTCCGGCGCCGGCACCGCGCTGCTGACCGGCGAAAAATGCACGCCGAATACCGTGCACTGGACCTACGACACCTACGCCTATGGCCGCGGCCTCGGCAAAGCCGTGGTCGCGCAGGGCGGCAAGAAATGGTTCTTCCTGACCGCCGATTACGCCTTCGGCCACGATCTGGAGAAGCAGGCGATGGAAGGCGTCAAGGCCTCCGGCGGCGAAGTGCTCGGCGCCGTGCGCCATCCGCTCGGCACCGCCGACTACGCCTCGTTCCTGCTGCAGGCGCAGGCCTCGGGCGCCGATATCGTCGGCGTCGCGAATGCCGGCGACGACACCATCACCTCGATCAAGCAGGCGGCGGAATTTGGATTGACCCGGAAGCAGAAGCTGGTCGGGCTGATCCTCGGCATGAACGGCATTCCCGCACTCGGCCTGAAGGCGGCGCAGGGCGCGCAGATCATGAATCCGTTCTACTGGGATTTGAACGACGGCACGCGCGCCTTCGCCAAGCGGTTCGCCGAGCGCCATCCGCAGAAGAATTATCCGAACGACATGCAGGCCGGCGTCTACGCATCCGTGCTGCATTATCTGAAGGCCGTCGACAAGGTCGGCGGCGCCGCCGACGGCAAGGCGGTGGTCGCGGCGATGAAGGCGATGCCGACCGACGATCCGCTGTTCGGCAAGGGAACCATCCGCAGCGACGGGCGCAAGATTCATCCGTTCTATCTGCTGGAGGTCAAGAAGCCGGACGAATCCACGTCGAAATGGGATCTGCTGAAGGTCGTCGCAACCATTCCCGGTGACAGGCGTTTCGTCCCGAGAGCGAAGGCAACTGCCCGCTGGTCAAGAAGTAACCTCGCTCGCGAACGGCCGGTGGCCGTTCGCGGAACTCGTTCGCCGAGGCTTGGTATTTATGTTGCCAAGGCAACTAGTTTGTGCGAGCCTGTTTTCGACAAACGGCCGATCGAAGAGCACAGAGATTGCCAGGCCGTGCAGGGGAGAAACGGATGTCCGGACGATCGGATCGTCACGACGTGATGCATCGGCGCGCGCGCGTGAGCGCTGCGGCTGGCGCGTTCCGTTCAGGTCCGATTGTCGACTTCGCCCGCGCCTTTCACGGCGTCGAGATTGCCGTGCACCCGCAGCAGCAGCCCGATCAGGGTCTCGCGCTCCGGCTTGCTCAGGCAGGACAGCAGGCGGCGTTCGCGTTCGAGCGCGACCGCGATGACCTGGTCGTGGGTGGTAAATCCCTTCGCGGTCAGCGAGATCGAATGGGTGCGCCCGTCCTGCCGGTCGGCCCGGATGCTGACCAGCCCGCGCTCCTCCATTGCGGCCAGCGTCCGGCTGACCGGTCCCTTGTCGAAACCGATGACGTGGCAGATGCGGGCGGCCGAAATTTCCGGCTCGATCGCGAGCAGCGACAGGATCCGCCATTCCGTGACGTTGACGCCAAAGCGCTTCTGATAGACCACGGTCGCGCTGCGCGACAATTTGTTGGCGATGAAGGTGATGAGGGCCGGAACGTAACGGTCGAGGTCGAGCACCTGTTCGGCCCGTCCGCTCCTGCCTGCCGCGCCCGTGCGGGGGGCGCGCGCCTGTCTGTTCCTGCTCATGTTCTTCCGAAATCGCTCCAGCATTCCAGACATAGAGACAGCACATACCGCTCTGCAAGAACATTATGCAGGAGACCCACATGAGCGTGACCTCCCGGATAGATGCAGCAACCTCTGAGCAGGGCGCGCCGGCCGGCGTGCCAAGGCTCGACGTCGACCCGTTCTCGAACGAGTTTTTCGAGGATCCGCACGCGATCCACGAGATCCTGCGCGAGGCCGGCCCGCTGGTATGGCTCGACAAATGGGGCGTCTATGGCGTGGCGCGCTATGCGGAGGTGCACGCCGTTCTCAACGATCCCCTGACGTTCTGTTCGAGCCGCGGCGTGGGCCTGAGCGATTTCGCCAAGGAAAAGCCGTGGCGTCCGCAAAGCATCATCCTCGAGGCGGATCCCGCCGGCGCATACCAGGACGCGCGCGGTGCTGAGCCAGGTGCTGTCGCCGACCGCGATGAAAGGGGTCCGCGAACATTTCACGCGATGGCCGCTGCCAAGGTCGACGAATTGCTGGCGCGCGGAAGTTTCGACGCGGTCGCCGATCTCGCGGAGGCCTATCCGCTCTCGGTGTTTCCCGATGCGATGGGCCTGAAGCAGGAGGGGCGGGAGAACCTGCTGCCCTATGCGAGCCTGGTGTTCAACTCCTTCGGGCCGCCGAACCAGTTGCGCCAGGAGGCGATCGATCGCTCGGCGCCGCACCAGGCCTATGTCGCCGCGCAGTGCCAGCGCGAAAATCTCGCGCCCGGCGGTTTCGGCGCCTGCGTCCATGCCCGCGCCGACGCCGGCGACATCACGCCGGAAGAGGCGCCGCTATTGGTGCGCTCGCTGCTTTCGGCAGGCCTCGACACCACCGTCAACGGCATCGGCGCCGCGGTCTATTGCCTGGCGCGCTTCCCCGATCAGCTCGCGCGGCTGCGCAGCGATCCGACGCTGGCGCGCAACGCGTTCGAAGAGGCGATCCGCTACGAAAGCCCGGTGCAGACCTTCTTCCGTACCACGACGCGGGAGGTCGAACTCGCAGGCCATCGCATCGGCGAAGGCGAGAAGGTGCTGATGTTCCTCGGCGCCGCCAACCGCGATCCGCGGCGCTGGGAAAATCCCGACAGCTACGACGTGACCCGCCGCACGTCAGGCCATGTCGGGTTCGGCTCGGGCATCCATATGTGCGTCGGCCAGTTGCTGGCGCGCGTCGAAGGCGAGGTGATGCTGGCGGCGATCGCGCGCAAGGTCGCGTCCATCGAGATCACCGGCCCGGTGAAGCGCCGCTACAACAACACGCTGCGCGGCCTCGAAAGTCTTCCCATTACGATTTCTCCGGCCTGACGGACCGCGTATGCCAAGCATCATCTTCATCCATCCCGACGGAAGCCGGCAGCCCATCGAGGCGAGCGCGGGCGAAAGCGCCATGCAGGCCGCGACGCGCCACGATATCAGCGGCATCCTCGCGGAATGCGGCGGCAACGCCATGTGCGCCACCTGCCATGTCTATGTCGACGAGGACTGGCTCGCCCGCCTGCCGGCGATGGGCGGCGATGAGGACGCGCTGCTGGACGGCGCCGCCGCCGAACGGCAGGCCAACAGCCGCCTGTCCTGCCAGATCAAGTTCGCCGCCGATCTCGACGGTTTGGTTCTCAGCCTGCCGGACCGGCAATTGTAACCGCGGCATCGCCCGATATCGGGCGGTGAAATCAAACCCGGCGAAGTCCGGGAAGCAAAGAATCGAATTCCAGAGGGAGAGAACAATGAAGGTTTGCAGGTTAGGTCTGGCGCTTGCCTTGTCATGCGCGACGTGGGGCGCGGCGCGCGCGGAAGTTTCCGACAACGTCGTGCGCGTCGGCGTGCTCAACGACATCTCCGGCATCTTCCAGGACACCAACGGCATGGGTTCGGTGGAAGCCGCGCGCATGGCCGCGGAAGATTTCAACGGCGGCGGCAAGGGCATCAAGGTCGAGATCGTCTACGCCGATCACCAGAACAAGGCCGACGTGGGTTCTGCGATCGTGCGCAAATGGCTCGATGTCGACGGCGTCGATGCCGTGGTCGACGTGCCGAATTCGGCCGTCGGCCTCACCATCAACTCGCTGCTGCGCGACAGCCGCATGACGTTTCTCGCATCATCGACCGCGAGCTCGGACCTCACCGGCAAGGCCTGCTCGCCGAACACCATCCAGTGGGTCAACGACGCCTGGGCGACCGGCAACTCCACGGCGGCGGCGATGATGGCGCGCGGCGGCAAGGAATGGTATTTCATCACGGTGAATTTCGCGCTCGGCCAGGGCATCGAGGCCGAGGCCACCAACTACATCGAAAAGCATGGCGGCAAGGTGCTGGGCTCGGCCAAGCATCCGCTGAACACACCCGATTTTGCTTCGCTTCTGCTGCAGGCGCAGAACTCAAAGGCCAAGGTGATCGGGCTTGCCAATGCCGGTGGCGACACCGTCAACGCGGTGAAGCAGGCCGCCGAGTTCGGCCTCCAGCAAAGCGGTCAGACCATGGTGGCGTTCCTGCTGTTCATCAACGACGTCCACGGCATGGGGTTGAAGGTCGGCCAGGGCCTGCAGCTGTTCGAGGCGTTCTACTGGGACATGGATGACGACACCCGTGCGTTTGCCAAACGCTTCGCGGCGCGGCCGGGCGTGAACGGCAAGATGCCGAGCGGCAACCAGGCCGGCGTCTACGCTTCCACGCTGGCCTATCTCAATGCGGTGGCGGCGACCGGCAGCGACCATGCCAAGGATGCCGTGCCGCAGATGAAGAAGTTCAAGGGCAAGGACAAGCTGTTCGGCGACGTCACCATCCGCCAGGACGGCCGCGTCATTCACCCGATGTACCTGTTCGAGGTGAAGAAGCCGGAAGAGTCGAAATATCCTTACGACTACTACAAGCTGGTTTCGACCGTGCCCGCCGACCAGGCGTTCCGCCCGCTCGCCGATGGCGGTTGCTCGCTGGTGAAGTGACGCTCCGCTGCTCTCCCTCTCCCGCGCTTGCGGGGGAGGGCCGGGGTGGGGGTGTCGCCGCATAACGGATGTCAAACGTAGGCGCCGACGCCACGTGTTCTTATTTCGATTGACGCCCGCGTGGCGCGATCCATTGTAAGCCTGATGGCCGGCCAAAAAGCGGCTGCAAGACAATAGCGGGGGAAGCGATGCAACACTTCAAGCTCGATATGCGCGCGTGGGCCCAATTGGCTGCGCTGACCGCTGCGACTTCGCTCTTCGCTGCGGATGCGATGGCCGCGAAAATGACCGGCGATCCGGCGGCGACCTGCAGCGATCTGATCCGACCGACCGATAATGCGGTCCGGATCGAGTCCGCCTCCATGATCGCGCCGACGCCACTCGCGGTCGCTGAAAGAGGGCCGACGCCGGCGGCGCGGGTCACGCCGGCCAATCCGGAATTCTGCAAGGTGCTCGGCCAGATCGCGCCATCAGATCCCAATGCGCCGCCGATCAAATTCCAGGTAAATCTCCCGGTCGAGTGGAACGGCCGCTCGCTGCAATATGGCGGCGGCGGTTTCAACGGCGTGCTGATCACCGGGCTTGCCTTGCCGCCGGCCTATCCGTTCGGCGCGCCGTCGCCGCTGGCGCGCGGCTTTGTCACCTATGGCACGGATTCCGGCCACGAGACCAAGCCGGGCGAGCCGCCGCAGGTGTTTGCGCTCAACGACGAGGCGTTCGAGAATTTTGCGCATCGCTCCTACAAGCGCGTGCGGGACGCCGCCGTCGCCCTGATGGTGCGCGCCTACGGCAACCCGCCGACAAAGCTGTACTTCATGGGATCGTCGGAAGGCGGCCGCGAGGCGCTGACGATGGCGCAGCGCTATCCTGAGGACTTTGACGGCATCTTTGCCCGCGTGCCCGTCATCAACTGGGTCGGCTTGCAGCACGCCGGGACGCGATCGGGGCTCGCGACGATGGGCGAAGGCTGGATTCGTCCTGCGCAAGTCGAACTCGTCGCCAAGGCGGTGCTGCAGGCCTGCGACAAGGCCGACGGCGCCGAGGATTTGCTCGTTATGGATCCGGTCGGCTGCAAGGCGAAATTCCAGCCGGAGTCATTGCGTTGTGCGGCGGGCCAGAGCGGCGACCAGTGCCTGAGCGAGGCGCAGATCGCGGCGATCAAGACGCTACATTCGACCTACAAGTTCTCGTTTGCGCTGGAGAACGGCCTTGATGATTATCCGGGCTGGGGCGTCTCGGGCGAAAACACGCCCGCCTTCGGTCCGACCGGCGGCTGGAGCGCCTGGTGGCTCGGCAAGGCGGCGCCGGCGCAGCCGCCAGTGCCGGCCAACGGCATCGCCTGGATCTACGGTGCCGGCGGCATCCAATATGTTTTCGCGCGCGACCCGAAGCTCGATGTCACGACCTACAAGCCGGACGATCACAAGGAGCGCCTGCTTCAGGTGTCGCGATTGATGGATTCGACCAATCCGGACCTCAGCCGCTTTGCCGCGCGCGGCGGCAGGCTCGTGATTCTCGAGAACATGGCCGACTACGCCCAGAGCCCCTATGCGGGAATCCGCTACTTCGAAAACGTGCAGCGCAAGCTGGGCAAGGAGAAGACGGCGGAGTTCGCCCGGCTCTACACGGCGCCCGGCGTCGATCATGTCGGCTCCGGCGCGCCCGCCAATGTCGACATGCTGGCTGTGCTGGTCGACTGGGTTGAGAACGGAAAGGCGCCCGGCGATCTCGAGGTGACTGAGCAGAAGGTCGAAGCGCCGGCGTTCGAGACGACGCGCGCGCTGCCCTTGTGCCAGTGGCCGGCATGGCCGCATTTCAAATCGGGAGAGATCAATCGCGCGGCCAGTTTTGCCTGCGCGCCGTGAGGGATCGCCGCCAAGGCGATCCGCGAGAGGCGAAACCTATCCCGAGACCTTGCTCGATCCCTGCGTGATCAGCCGCGCCGCGCGCTGGTCGCGGGCGTGAATCCACAGCCAGCTCAGCGCAACGCTGAGCCGGTTGCGCAAGCCGATCAGGAAGTAGATGTGGGCGAGGCCCCAGATCCACCAGGCGAGATTGCCGCGCAGCTTGATCCAGCCGAAATCGATCACCGCCTTTTTCTTGCCGATCTGCGCGAGACTTCCGGCGTGCTTGTAGCGGAACGGCGGCAGCGTGCCGCCGCTGAGCCGCGCCTTGATCAGCGCCGCCACGTAGCGTCCCTGCTGCTTGGCGGCCGGCGCGATGCCCGGCACGGGATTGCCGTCGGGGCCGGCGATGGTCACGGTGTCGCCAACGGCAAAGATGTCGGGATGGCCGGGCACGGTAAGATCTGGCTCGACCTTCAAACGATAGGCGCGGTCGGCGGGCGCGTTCAGCCATTCCGCCGCGCGCGAGGCGCGCACGCCGGCGGCCCAGACGATGGTTCTGGCCTCCAGCTTGTTGCCGCCATAGACGACGCCATCGATGGCGCATTCGGTGACGGGCTGTCCCAGCACCACCTCGACGCCGATCTCTTCCAGCGAGCGCTGCGCGTAGGCGGAAAGATCCTCGGGAAAGCTGGGGAGAACGCGTGGGCCGGCCTCGACCAGCACGACGCGGGTCTTGTGGGTGTCGATGTTGCGAAAGTCCGGCGGCAGCGTGTCCTTGGCGAGGTCGGCGATGGTTCCCGCCATTTCGACGCCGGTCGGCCCGGCGCCGATGATGACGAAGGTCAGCAGCGCCGCGCGCCGCGCCGGATCGCTCTCGCGCTCGGCGCGCTCGAAGGCGACGAGGATGCGACGTCTGAGCGTGGTGGCATCCTCCAGCGTCTTCAGGCCCGGGCGCGAACGGCTCCCATTCGTCGTGGCCGAAATAGGCGTGGCGGGCGCCGGTGGCGAGCACCAGCGTGTCATAGGCCAGCGCATCGCCGTCTTCGAGCAGCACGCGCTTTCCCGCGGCATCGACGCCGCTGACATTTGCGAACAGCGTCGTCACCTCCTTGCGTCCGCGCAGGAGGTAGCGGATCGGCCAGGCGATTTCCGACGTCGCCAGCGAAGCGGTCGCGACCTGGTAGAGCAGCGGCTGGAACAGATGATGGTTGCGGCGGTCGATCAGCGTGATCTTGACCGGCGCACCGGCGAGGCCGAAGGCGGTCTCCAGCCCGCCGAAACCGGCGCCGACAATCACGACATGATGGGGCTGTTTCGGCGCTGTCGTCATGGCATGCAAACCCGGTTTCAGATCTTTCAACACATTGGATTATGTAGCTATTTTTTCCTCCGATCCAAGGCGCGTTTGCCAATCGGCCGATAGCGAAAGCGTATGACGGTGTCGTCCCGGCTCCCGCGCGCAATTCGCCCTAGGCAGGGACGACGGGAAAATATTTTTTGTCGCGTCGCATCCTTTGGCCAATCCTAAACGTCCTTGGGATCGAAGCGCGCTGCCTTCGCAGCCGCCAACGAGGAGAGGGCAATGCGACGGACCGTGATAAGGTACAAGACAAAGCCTGATATGGCCGACAGGAATGCCGAACTGGTCGCGGCGGTGTTTGCGGAACTGAAGGCGGCGCAGCCCGAGGGCCTGCGCTATCTATCGCTGCGGCTGGAGGACGACACCTTCATCCATGTTGTCGAGACCGCGGCCGATGACGGCTCCAGCCCTTTGCCGAAGCTGGCGGCGTTCGCCGCATTCCAGAGCGGTATTCGGGAGCGTTGCGCCGAACCGCCGCTGGCCAAAGGCGCCACCGTCGTCGGCAATTATCGCATGCTGGGCGAGAACTGAACCCGCATGCCGGAGGCAGAATGAGCGTGGTGCCCGAACCGTCCTCCGCTTTCGACATCGAACGCCTGCTGGCCGCGATGCGGCCAAGGCTGCATCGCTATTGCGCGCGCATGGTCGGCTCTGTGATCGACGGCGAGGACGTGCTGCAGGACGCGCTGATCAAGGCGGTGGAGGCGCATGCCGCCGCCGGCAACATCGGCAATCCCGAAGGCTGGCTGTTCCGGATCGCGCACAACACCGCGCTGGATTTCCTGCGCCGGCGCAACCGGCAGGAGGCGCTGCGATCGGTGGAGGAGGTGGACATGATGGTTGACCAGCTCGATGCCGTGGCCAGCCGCCAGATTGCCGCCGCCTCCTTGCGCACCTTCATGCGCCTGCCGGTGGCGCAGCGGGCAAGCGTGATCCTGATGGACGTGCTCGGCTGTTCGCTCAAGGAAATCTGCGAGGTGATGGATTGCAGCCTGCCCGCGGCCAAGGCCGCGCTGCATCGCGGACGTACGCAGTTGCGGGAAATCGCCGATGAACCGGAGGACGCGCCGCAACAGCGATTGTCGGATGCCGATCGCGCGCGCCTCGGCGCCTATGTCGCCCATTTCAACGCGCGCGACTTCGACGCGATCCGCGCCATGATCTCGGACGACGTGCGGCTCGATCTCGTCAGCAGGACCCGCATGAACGGCAAGGCCGAAGTGTCCCGTTACTTCGGCAATTACGCCAAGGTGAGCGACTGGCGTCTGGTCCCGGGCCTGGTGGAGGGGCATCCCGCCATCCTGGTGTTCGATCCGAACGAACGGGATTCAAGGCCGAAATACTTCATGATGCTGGGCTGGTCGGCCGGCAAGGTCGCGACCATCCGGGATTTCCGCCACGCGCCTTACGTCATCGATGGCGCGGAATACCAGATGTAAACGAAGCGACGCGATGATATCGCGTCGCTTTGGCAAACGGACGTCCCGCTACCGTGACGTCACCGTCAATACCGCGTAACAATAACTCGTATGCACGCAATATAGGCCAGAAACCATATCGCGCGGATCAGAACGTCATTCGTGACTTGCGCTGCACATGCTGCGGGCTCGACGCCGGGCAAACATGGCACTGCCCAGAAAATTCGCAGGAAAAGCCATAACGCAACGCCGGCGAGAACAATTGCGAGTACGGGAAGCGCAACGGATGACAGCTTGCCGAGCAGTTTAGACCAAGTCGGCTGCTGAATCGCAAAGGCGCCGGCGTCGAGATTCCCAAGAAAGCTGTCCTGCGTCTTCTTTTGTTGTTTCGTGTCTGCATTGGTCAGCCAGGGCAGCGTTCCCGTTACGACAAAGCTGGCAATATCCCGCCAATGCATTTCCCGGATCGCGGCATCATGGCGACCTTCGACGTAGGCCAGTTGAAGGACGTTCCTGTCCTTGATGGCTGCCTGGGCCTCTTCAAGGCTCTTTGCATTGTTAAGCGTAAATGCTCCTTCAAAGCCGTCGTGGCCCGCGCCGCCCAGGTCGATTGACTTGAATCGCTGCATTGCCTTTGGAAAGGCGGCAACGACCCAGTCCTTTGTAGCGACGTAATTGAGAACTTTTTCGACGCGCGGCGCCCGACAAAGTTCGCCCGACGGCGCTTCAGCGATCGCTTTCCAGTCGAAGTCGGAACGTACCACGCTGCCCGCAAACAGGATGCGGGCGAACCGGGCTGCCGGATAATCCTTGAGCGCGCGTGCAACCAGATAGGTTCCGTTCGAATGGCCTACATAGGAAAATTTCGCGTTCGGAAAGCGGACCCGTGCTTCGGTGTATTGGTCCATCAGCCAGGCTACCTTGCGGATGCGGACCGGCTGGAGCACGAAGGGCGCCATCGCGAAATAGCCGTAGCTCGCCGTCACCGAGCGATACGGCAGGTTCGTTATGCGCTTCGGATCGGAGATGCTTGTCCGCGCAAATTGCTTGATGCGGCGGGCGATCTTCTGGGTCCAGAATCCCTTGTCGCGTATTCCGTGAATGACAAAGACGACGTCGGTGACATCCCATTCGGGTTCGTCAGGCAATACATCGGAAACGTCTTCCCACTCGATGGCAATTTTCTGAAGCTCCTGTCTGTTTGTCGTCAGGGCCAGCGTGAACTGCATATATCGCTGATGCTCGGGCGTGTCCTGGTCTATCGCGCGGTCCGTATCGCCGGGACGTTTCATCAGCTTGATTTGCTGATGCGTCGAGTTCGGAACTTCAATGATGAAGTAGTTGGTGTTTTCCATCTCGACACTGTTGTCGAGCATATCCTCGGGCGACACGGTATCGTCCTGGGTTCCGAGAAGCTGGATGAGGTCAAATGCCGGAGAGTGAGTCTGACAGAGGGCGTGGAGCTTGACCTTTGCCGGCTCGGAAATGGGAGGATTCCATCTTTGAAAAATCGTTGGTCTCATGACGAGCGCGAGCCATTGCAGGCGCGTTTGAACCAGAAACGGCGCGCCGCGGCGGACGGCGAAAACCGTATAGGGAGTCCCGGTCACCCATGCGGCGATTTCGCCCCAGATTTCCATAAGCCCCCAGGTAAACGCGGTCATCCAGCTGTCGGCGGATGACACCGTCCATCCGCGGCTGAGGCCGGCAAGCATGACAATGCGATTGATCCGGTCGGCGAATGGACTGGGTTCACGATAGGCCGCGAACTCTTTTTCGAAAGGCGTTCCTGGCGTCTCTCCGTATGCAAGGATCGCAATCTTGCGGGCGAGGACCCCACCTAAACTGTGTCCAACCAGGATAATCGCCGTGTAAGCAACGGGACTGCCCACCCTGGTCTGCCGATCCCGCCAATGCGTTTGGATCGCTTCCATCAGATCGTTGACGATCCGTTCAATTGGAGCACGGGAAAAAGCTCCTAGCGGGCCAGCGTAGGCGAGGTCTGGGCAGTAAATGTCAGCGTCGGGTCTTTCGGCGCGAATTGCCGTCAGAACTCCTTCCATGGTTTTTCGCGATCCTGCTATCCCGTGAAGAACGACAACCAGTTCGTTGCTGCGTCCGTGCGTTTCAAAAGCCATTTCCTCGACCATGAAATATTTTCCAAAAAACGAGTGTTGAAAGACGAGCATTATCGCTGGTTGTCGGAATTTGGCCAGCCTGCGAGACCTTGGTGCTGTCCTTGGCTGATCCGCCTGGGCCACTGGCTTCGACAGCAAGACTGATCGGCTATTGCGGCCATCTGCCGCAACGAACGGGGATCGTCGACCTGAACTATAATTCTTGCCATCGCCGCCGTCTGCGAACTATGGTTCAGGCCGCTGGGGGTATGCGCCGAAGGTCCAAAGCGGGGCCAGCGGTTCGTGCTTGCCGCTGACTGGCCATTTCGCGCACAAAATACCTCACCTGATAATGAGGGTGCGCGGGACAGCGTGGTCGCCCGGTCGACCGGGTCTGGTTCGATAACGAGGAGGGGAGTGATTATGAAAAAGGCATTCTGGCTGGCGGGCGCAGCCGTTTTTGCGCTGGCGCAGCCGGCGCATCCGCAGGCGACACCATCAAGATCGGCTTTGTCTCGACCTTCAGCGGCCCGACCGCTGTGATCGGCAACGACATGCGCAACTCGTTCGAGCTGGCGCTGGACCATCTCGGCCGAAAGATGGGCGGCAAGCCGGTCGAGGTGATCTATGAGGACGATGGCCAGAAGCCCGACGTCGGCAAGCAGAAGACCGAAAAACTGATCCAGTCCGACAAGGTCGACTTCATCGCCGGCTACATCTGGTCGAACGTGCTGCTCGCTTCGCTGAAGACCGCGGTCGATTCAAAAACCTTCCTGATCTCGGCCAATGCCGGTCCTTCGCAGCTGGCCGGCGAGCTCTGCTCGCCTTACGTGTTCTCGACCTCCTGGCAGAACGACCAGACCCCGCAGGCGGTCGGCACCTACATGAACCAGAAGGGCGTCAAGTCGGTATTCCTGATCGGCCCGAACTACGCGGCCGGCAAGGACATGCTGGCCGGCGTCAAGAGCACCTTCAAGGGCCAGGTCGTGGGCGAGGAATATACGGTGTGGCCGAGCCAGCTCGACTTCTCCGCCGAGCTCACCAAGGCCAAGAACTCCAAGGCCGAGTCGATCTTCGTGTTCTATCCGGGCGCTGCCGGCGTGCAGTTCCTCAATCAGTACGCGCAGGCCGGGCTCAAGGGACAAATGCCGCTCTACACGGCGTTCACCATCGACGAATTGTCGTTGCCGCTGCAGAAGGAAAATGCGATCGGCGTGCCCGGCGCGCAGCAGTGGGTCAACGATCTCCCGAACGCGGAGAACAAGAAGTTCGTCGAGGATTACCGCAAGAAGTTCACGGGCCTGCGCCCGACCTTCTACGGCGCGCAGTCCTATGACGCCGCAAACCTGATCAACAGCGCGGTTATCGCCGTGAAGGGCGACACCGCGAAGAAGGACGAGATGAAGGCCGAGATGGAGAAGGCCAACTTCAAGTCGGTGCGCGGCCCGTTCAAATACGGCAAGAACCACATTCCGATCCAGAACTTCTACCTGCAGGACGTGGTCAAGGACGCCGACGGCCAGCTCTCGCTCAAGACGGTGGCCACCATCGTCAAGGACGACCAGGACCGCTTCCACGACAAATGCCTGATGAAGTGATGGTTGGCATGGCCGGTGCATGATCTCGCGGACACGCCCTCGGGCTTGACCCGGGGGCAGTTTGCGACAGATCATCCGCCCAACAAGAAAAATGGCGGCGGCGCAGATGTGCTGCCGCTGTTTTATTAGGTCCAGAGTTCAAGGCTTCCATGCTCGTCCTCGTAGAACAATCGCTGAACGGCCTGCAGTTCGGCCTGTTGCTGTTCCTGCTGGCAGCCGGCTTGACGCTGGTGTTCGGCATCATGGATTTCGTCAATCTGGCGCACGGCTCGCTCTACATGATGGGCGCCTATTTCGCCGCGACCTTCGTGGCCTGGACCAACAGTTTTGTGCTCGGCATCTTGCTGGCGCTCGGCGCCACGTTGCTGCTGGGCATCGCGCTCGAATTCATCGCGCTCCGGCATCTCTACGGCCGCGACCATCTCGACCAGGTGCTGGCGACCTTCGGGCTGATCCTTTTCTTCAACGACGCGGTGCGGTTGATCTGGGGCCCGGCCGGCCTGTCGCTGCCGCTGCCGGCCTGGCTGACCGTGCCGGTGCAGATCGTCCCCGGCGTGTTCTATCCGGCTTACCGGCTGTCGATCATCGTGGTCGCGCTGGCGGTCGCAGCCCTACTTTATCTCGTCGTGATGCGGACCCGCATCGGCATGCTGATCCGCGCCGGCGCCTCGAACCGTGAAATGATCGGCGCGCTCGGCATCAACATCAAGCTCTTGTTCACGCTGGTGTTCGGGCTTGGCGCCGCGCTCGCCGGCCTTGCCGGGCTGATGCAGGCGCCGATCCTCACCGTGCAGATCGGCATGGGCGAGAACATCCTGATTCTCGCCTTCGTTATTATTGTCATCGGCGGCATCGGCTCGATCCGCGGCGCGTTCATGGCGGCGATCTTCGTCGGCATGATCGATACGCTCGGCCGCGCCTTCCTGCCCGATCTGCTGCGCATGGTGTTGAGTTCTTCCGCGGCCTCCACCGCGGCGCCTGCTTTGTCGTCGATGCTGATCTATCTGCTGATGGCGATTGTGCTCGTCGTGCGGCCGGAGGGGCTGTTTCCGGCCGCCAAGCGATGAAAACTCACATCAACGTCCGCAACGCCGTCGTGGCGCTCGTCGCGCTTGGCCTCACGCTTTTGCCGGTCTATTCCGCGCTGAGCGGCAACATCTTCATCCTGACGCTGTTCACCCGCATCGTCATCTTCGCGCTCGCCGCCGCCAGCCTCAATCTCATCATGGGCTATGGCGGCATGATGAGTTTCGGCCATGCCGCCTATCTCGGCATCGGCGGCTATGCGGTGGGCATCCTCGCTTTCGAAGGCATCGGCTCCGGCTTCATCCAGTGGCCGGTGGCGCTGGCGGCGTCGGCGCTGTACGCGCTCGTGATCGGCGCGCTGTCCTTGCGCACCCGCGGCGTCTATTTCATCATGATCACGCTCGCCTTCGCGCAGATGGCCTATTACATCGCCTCGGGCATGTCGCGTTATGGCGGCGACGACGGTCTCACCATCTACAAGCGCAGCACTTTCGGCGGCCTGATCGACCTGTCGAACCGCGTGCAGTTTTATTATCTCTGCCTCGGCTGCCTGTTCGGCGGCATCTATCTGATCTGGCGCATCATCAATTCCCGGTTCGGCATGGTGGTGCAGGGCGTTCGTTCCAACGAGCAGCGCATGCAGGCCATCGGTTTTCATGCCAACCGCTATCGGCTGGTCTGCTTCGTCATCTCAGGCACGATCTGCGGCCTCGCCGGCGCACTTCTCGCCAACAATACCGACTTCATCAGCCCGGCCGGGATGTACTGGACCCGCTCCGGCGAACTCATGGTGATGGTGGTGTTCGGCGGCATGGGCTCGCTGTTCGGTCCCGTCCTGGGCACCATCGTGTTCCTCCTGCTGGAAGAAGTGCTGTCGCAGTTCACCGAATACTGGGCGCTGATCATGGGCCCGCTGTTGCTGCTGATCGTGCTGTTCGCGCGCGGCGGCATCATGGGTTTGCTGGGGAGGTTGAGCCGTGGCTAATTCTCTGGTGATCCCTTGCTCCGCGTTGAAAACCTGGTCCGCAGCTTCGGTGGCATCAAGGCCACCGACAATCTGTCGCTCGATGTCGCCAAGGGCGAACTGCACGCCATCATCGGCCCCAACGGCGCCGGCAAGACCACGCTGATCAGCCAGTTGACCGGGCAGTTGATGCCGAATTCCGGCGCGGTTCATTTTGCCGGCCGCGACGTCACCCGGCTGCCGTCCTATCAGCGCAGCCGGCTCGGTCTGGCGCGCTCGTTCCAGATCACCTCGCTGCTGCCGAACTTCACGGCCGCCGACAATGTCGCGCTCGCAGCGCAAGCCCATGACGGCCACTCGTTCCGCTTCTGGGGCGCCGCCCGCAAGGAGAAGCATCTGCGCGACGCGGCGCAGGCGGCGCTGACGCGGGTAGGGCTTGCCAAGCGCGCCGACGTGCCGGTGTCCGAATTGAGCCACGGCGAGCAGCGCGAGCTGGAGCTTGCGGTAGCGCTCGCCACCAAACCGCAATTGCTGCTGCTGGACGAGCCGATGGCCGGCCTCGGCGTCACCGAATCCGCGCGCATGGTGGCGCTATTGAAGGAATTGCGGAAGGAAGTCACCATCGTGCTGGTCGAACACGACATGGAGGCGGTGTTCGCGCTCGCCGACCGCATCACGGTGCTGGTCTATGGCCGCGTCATCGCATCAGGCGATCCCGACGCCATCAGGAACAACGAGGAAGTCAAGCGCGCTTATCTCGGCGACCAGCATGCGGTGACCAGCCATGGTTGAATCCAGAATGGCTGAAACCCTGCTCGAAATCGACGGCATCGAAACCTGCTACGGCCTCAGCCAGGTGCTGTTCGGCCTGTCGCTGAAGGTCCAATCAGGCGAGATGGTTGCCCTGATGGGCCGCAACGGCATGGGCAAGACCACCACCATCCGCTCCATCATGGGCATGACGCCGGCCCGCGCCGGCAATGTCCGCTTCGCCGGCGAGGAAGTGCGTAGCCTGCCGTCGTATAAAATTGCAAAACTCGGCATCGGCCTGGTGCCGGAAGGCCGCCAGATCTTTCCGAACCTGACGGTGTACGAAAATCTGGTTGCGGCTTCCGGCAATCGTCTGGGCAATCCCGATCCCTGGACCATCGAGAAAATCCACGCGCTGTTTCCGCGGCTCGCCGAGCGCGGCAACAACATGGGCGTGACGCTATCGGGCGGCGAGCAGCAGATGCTGGCGATCGGCCGCGCGCTGATGACCAATCCGAAACTGTCTGATCCTCGACGAAGCCACCGAAGGCCTCGCGCCCCTGATCCGCGAGGAAATCTGGAACTGCCTGTCGATGCTGAAGGGCCGCGGGCAATCGGTGCTTGTCATCGACAAGAACGTCGCCAACCTCTCCCGCATCGCCGACCGCCACTACATCATCGAGCGCGGGCGGACGGTATGGAGCGGGACGAGCGAGCAGCTGATCGCCGAGCCGGATCTGCAGCATCGGTATCTCGGGATTTGAGCTGCGTAGGATGGGTAGAGCGTAGCGAAACCCATCAACTTCGTTCAGTGGATCGAGATGGTGGGTTTCGCTGCGCTCTACCCACCCTACGATTCCTGAGGATTTGAGGCGCGGCGTTTCCGCCGTCATTGCGAGCGCAGCGAAGCAATCCATCTATCCGCTCGCTGAGGCATGGATTGCTTCGTCGCTGCGCTCCTCGCAATGACGAGTCGAGAGAGCGGGACGGCCCCTCAAAACATCTCGAAATATTCGCGGTGCTCCCAGTCCGACACTTCGGCCTGAAACCGCTCGATCTCCGCGTTCTTGATGTGCACGTAATAATCCACGAACTCGGGCCCGAACGCGCCGCGGAAGAACGGATCTTCCTGCAGCGCGAACACCGCCTCGCGCAGGCTCTTCGGCAGCAGCGCCGCCTTTGTCTCGTACGGCGTATCGGCCGACGGCCCCGGATCAAGCTTGCGGTCGACGCCGTCAAGCCCTGAGAGAATTTGCGAAGCCATGTAGAGATAGGGATTGGCGGCCGGCTCGCCGATGCGGTTTTCCAGCCGCGTCGCAGCGTCGCCGGCGCCGCCGAGCACGCGGATCATGACGCCTCTGTTGTCGCGGCCCCAGATCGCGCGGTCCGGCGCCAGCGAGTAGGAGCGGTAGCGCTTGTAGCCGTTGATGGTCGGCGTCGTGAACACGGTGGACGCGCGCGCGTGCTCCAGCAGTCCTGCGAGATAGAAACGGCCGAACTCGCTCAGCGCCTCTCCGGCAGCTTTCGTCATGAACGCATTCTCGCCGCTGGCGCGCGACACCAGCGACTGATGCAGGTGCCAGCCGGAGGCGAACACGTTCGGCAGTTTCGGCCGGCACATGAAGGTGGCGTGATAGCCGTGGCGGCGGGCGATCTGCTTCACGGCTGACCGAAACAGCACCATGTTGTCGGCGGGCGTCAGCCCCTTCGTCGGCGCAAAGGTGAATTCGCACTGGCTCGGGCCGAACTCGACCTCGACCGACCGCAAGGGCAGGCCGAGCGCCAGCACGTCGCGGCGGATGATTTCCAGCGCCGGCTCCATCTGGTCGTAGCGCTGTTCGGTCAGATATTGGTAGCCGTGCGACAGCAGGCTGACGGATGGTGGACGTCCGGGCTGGCCCGCGTCTTCGGGCGCCATGTGCGCATCTTCCAGCTTGAAGAGGTGGAATTCGACCTCCAGGCCCGCGACGAAATCGTAACCGCGGCTTCCCAGTTGATCGAGTACCTTGCGATAGAGATGGCGCGTGGCGAACGGCACCGGGCGGCCGTCGCTGAAATAGAGGTCGCAGAGCAGCCAGCCGGTCGTCGGCGCCCATGGCAGCACGCGGAACGTCGTCGGGTCCGCCACCATCAGCACGTCGGCGGCGCCTTCCATCTCCTTCATGCCAAAACCGCCGCCGGCGGTGAACACCGGAAACACCGTCTTGTGCGAGGTGTCCTTGGCCAGCATCGTGGTGGTGATGGAGCAGCCGCTTTCGAGCGAGGCCAGCGCTTCGCTGGCCACCAGCGTCTTGCCGCGTAAAATGCCGTGCTGATCGGGGAATGAGAGCCTGATGACTTCGAGCTTCTGCTCCTCGACGATCTTGCGCAGGCGGCTTGCCGCCTCCTGCTGCTCTTTCGACCACAGCCCGTGACGTTCGACGAAACTCAACGCGCGGCTCCCCTGAAACAATCTTCGTCATCGCGAGCGAGGTGGAGCACTCCCTCGCCCCGCACTTGCGGGGAGAGGGGTGGGGTGAGGGGCCTCTCTCCGCGCAGTTGATGCCAATTGATGGACCTGTACCCCCTCACCCGGATTGCAAGCGCAATCCGACCTCTCCCCGCAAGCGGGGAGAGGTGACCAGAGCGCTGGTGCCATGCGAAAGACCCCTCGTAGCCGTCATTGCCTGCGACAAACGCGAAGCGTTTGCGCAAGGGAGCGGTAGCGACGAAGCAATCCATTCTTTCTTTCTGCGGCGCGATGGATTGCTTCGCTTCGCTCGCAATGACGGTGAGAGACATCATCACTCCGCCGCCGACAAATGCCGGATCTTGCCGGCGATCTCGCTCGGCACGGGCGCTGCCCACGGCGCGCCGCGGCGGCGCTTGACGTCGACTTCCATCCAGTAGATTTCCCAGCCGCGCGTCGGCCCGATGCCGTCCATGGTCGCCGGACCCTGGATGCTGCGCGCATGCGCGGCGTCCAGGAACATGAACGGCTTCTCGCCGCCGACCACCTTCTCGATTTCCTGCCGCAGCAGGCGGCGATACTGCACGATCGCCTTGTCCGAGGTGCCGAGATGCTCGTTGGTGCGGTCCTGGATCGCGCCCATCGATTCCACCGCCCACTGGTCGTGGACGTTGATGTCGGCCCCCATGCCGGTATAGGTCTCGGTCGCCTGTTCGTGCGGATCGAAACCGTAATCGTTGCTCTTGTTCTTGCGCGATTTGTAATCCGGCAACTCGTACAATTCGAGCCGCTGGTCGCGCATCTTCTTCTTGTCGACCGGCGCGGAATAGCTGGTGAAGATCGCGTACCAGTAGCAGTTCTCGTCATCGATCGGCACGTGCCACTGCGTGATCGTCATCTCCTGGCTCATCGGAATCACGAAGCCGTGCGGAAAAAGCTGGTTGGTGACGCGCACATGCGTCCGCTCTTCATCGATCTCGCGCAGCGCGATCAAACGAAGCCCGTATTCGGTGTGCTCGACATTGATGATCGGGTTGTCATACTCGCGCAAAATCTTGGTCATCGGCATGTCGCTTCCGGCGGAGGCGCCGCGGAACTGCTTGCCATAGGCAGTGGAAGTATCCTCGTCCTCGAAGAAGCGATGCAGGAACGAGGCGTGCGCCGGATCGATGCCGACTTCCAGCGCCTGCAGCCAGTTGCAATTGATGTGGCCCTTGAACGCAAACGTATGGCTGTCAGGCGCGACGAAACAGTCGATCTCCGGAAACGCCGGCGGCTCGCCTTCGCCCAGATAGGCCCAGAGGATGCCGCTCTTCTCGACCACCGGATAGGAGCGCTGCTTGATGCCCTGACACAGGTTCGAGCCCTTCGGCTCGGCAGGGGTCTCCAGGCACTGGCCGCTTACATCGAACAGCCAGCCATGGAAGGCACAGCGCAGCCCGCCATTCTCCAGCCGGCCGAAGGCGAGGTCGGCGCCGCGATGCGCGCAGTGGCGGTCGATCAGGCCGTAGCGTCCTTCCTCGTCGCGAAACAGCACGAGGTTCTCACCGAGCAGTTTGACCGGGCGCACCGGCCGCGGCCCCTGCAACTCATCCACCAGCGCCGCCGGCTGCCAATACATCCGCATCAGCTTGCCGCAGGGGTCCTTGCGGCTGGTGCGGGTAATCAGGTCGTTCGCTTCCTGGCTCATCATGGCGAGGGTCTCCGTGAGATTTGTTCGCCTATTGAACTTTTGTGCGATTTTAGCGTAGGCTGGATCTTAGGCAAGCGGATTATGGAGGCAGCGATGCCGAAGCTTAAGCGCGCAGGCGACGCAGACAACCGCGGCGCGACCGATTTCATCGAAAGCCTCGACCGCGGCCTGCGCGTGCTGGAGGTGTTCGGCGGTAGCCGTCAGCCCATGACGTTGAGCGACCTCGCCAAGGCCGCCGACCTGCCGCGCGCGACCGCGCGGCGGATTCTCTTTACGCTCGAACGCGCCGGCTTCGTCGCCACCGACGGCAAGCTGTTCCGCCTGATGCCGCGCGTGCTGGTGCTGGCCTCCAGCTATCTCGCTTCCAACCATGTCGTCTCGGTGCTGCAGCCTGCGCTTGATCGATTGTCGGGCGAGGCGCAGGAAATCTCCTCGATGGCGATCCTCGACGGCAACGACGTCGTCTTCATCGCCCGCGCCAGCCCGACGCGGATATTCTCCGCAGGCATCGATATCGGCTACCGATTGCCGGCCTTTTGCACCTCGGTTGGCCGCGTGCTGCTGTCGCGGCTGCCCGACGACGAACTGGCCGCGGCGCTCGGCAAAATGGACCTCGCGCCGCTGACGCCGTTCACGGTGACCGACACGAAGCTGTTGCAAAAGACGATCATCGCCGATCGCGCGGAAGGCTATTCGCTGGTCGATCGCGAAGCCGAGCCGGGATTCCGCTCGATCTCCGTGCCGATCCGCCGCTATGACGGCGTCATCGTCGCCGCCATCAACATGGGCGCGCATGTCGACCGCGTGTCATCAGCCGAGATGGTCGAACGCTTCCTGCCGCGTTTGCGGGAGGCGGCGGCCTCGGTGAAGTCGATGCTGGTGTGACGAATGATTGTCCGACCTGAAACGTCCGGCGACATTGCGGCGATCCGTGTCGTTGAAGAAGTCGCATTCGTCCAGCCGGCCGAAGCTCAGTTGGTCGACGATCTGCGCGCTGCAGGCGATTCGGTTTTCTCGCTGGTCGCTGTTGAGGGCACACCGTCATTGGCCACGCCATGTTCTCGCGGCTGCAAGCTCCGTTTCCGGCGCTGGCGCTCGGACCCGTCGCGGTACGGCCTGAACGCCAGCGGACGGGTGTTGGCAGCCGGCTGATCCGCGAAGGGATCGCCCGCAGCGAAGCCGCCGGCTGGCTCGGAATTTTCGTCCTCGGCGATCCCGCCTTCTATCGGCGTTTTGGATTCGATGTCGGCAAGGCGAGCGGCTTTATCTCACCTTATGCCGGGCCGCATTGGATGGCTCTTTCGCTTGGAGGGGGCGAATTTCCGACAGATACGGGAATCATTGAGCATGCCCCCGCCTTTGCGAAACTCGGATAGGCAAGGCGAACTATGCCTCTGGGTCTGGTGAAGCAACATTTTCTCCACCGTCATTGCGAGCGCGCGAAGCAATCCATTTCACAGCTTGCTGAGACATGGATTGCTTCGTCGCGCTGCTCCTCGCAATGACGGGGATAGGGTGCGCGTACCCTCGGGCTTAGGCGTTAAGTCCGAAGTGGCGCACGATTTCCTGCGCGGTCACATCAGCCGCATTCACCCCGGTATCCAGCTTGAGGCAATCGGGCCGCGGCACGGCGGAGAGGTCGTAGCGGTCGAGCTCCCGGATCAGATGCTCCCCAGAACTGATCTTGCGCCGCGCCACCCGGTCGGAATTGCCGACCCTGCGCAAGGCTTCTTCGCGCGAACAGTGCAGGAAGACCGGAAGCAATTTTGCGCCGTGACGTTGCACGATCTCCTCGAAATGCCCGAATTGCTCCCGGTCGTCAGGCTCGGCGTAGCAGAAGGTCGTGACCAGCAGCGGCACGCCGTGTTCGGCGGCAGCATCAATCGCCGAACATCTGACGTCATGGACAAGCTCCCAGAACCCGGGCGCGCCGAACTCGAAGATCGTGCGCGCCAGATCGATGGCGGCGTGATTGTCCATCAACCGCCCCGGCACGATCCGGAGCAGCGCTTTTGCGACCGTCAGCTTGCCGACCGCGGGCGCCCCATGGAGAAAAAGCAGTTTCATGCGCGATCAGTATCGCGAACAGTTCGACCCGCGTAACCGAAAATTACGGCGTCGTGAAATAATTCTTGGGCGACCCGTGAACGTGGTCAGCCGCGGCGTGCACAAAGTCGATGCATGTGCCGCAGGAGCTGACGTGAGCAAGCCCGATTGGATCATCCGCATCGTCGCCGTCCCGCCCGGCGAGGCTCCGCTATGGGTGCGCGAGAAGTGGGTCGGCCTCGATTTGCCGGTGGCGCGCTATTCGGGGCGCCGGAAATTTCTCACCATGGGCGTGCTGTCGCTGCCGCGTTCGGTGCCGGCGCAGTGGCTGGCGGTGTTTCGCGGCCGCGCCGAACCGATTGCGGGATATGCGGTGGAAGCGCTTCCCGCCGTCGACATTCTCGCGCACGCGCATCCCGAGGCCGCCGCGTGGTGGCGCGAGAACACGCCGCATCTGATCGCGCCAAAACGCTATCTCGTCTTCCACGAGGAAGTCTGCCGCATCGCCGATATCTGATCGGGCGCGCTACGGCGTGGGCAAGCGCTTGAGGGCGGCTTCGATCGCTTCGAACCTGGCGACGATCTGCGGGGTCACGACATAGCGAAGGATGCCGGCGACCGACAGGCCGACGAGCATTGCGACGATCGTGTACTGCGCCATCAACGCCAGCAATATCGAACGCAGCCGGCGCCGCCGGACTTTCGGCGGGTTGGCGGCGGCAAGGAGGAGGGCGTCTTCGCCTTCAACCGTACTCATGCGGCCTAGTGCTCGGACAGGATCTGGTCGAGGCGCGACTTCAGCCGCCGGTTGGTGCGCTCGCTGGCCCGCAGCTTGCGCGCCCACGCAAGCGGAACGACGCCGCTCTCCTCGTGCACATTGGCGAACACCAGGCCTGCCGCATCGCGGCTGCGCCAGACGAGGCGCGCCGTACACGAGATTGCCTTGCGCTCGATTTCGAAATCCACCTCGTCGGGCACGAGAGCCGCGCATTCAAATTCGATCTTCGCGCCAAACATGCTGAAGTTGCGCACGACGCAGGCGATCGTCGAGTTGCGGGCGTTGAAAGCGACCCGGCCGCCGTAATAGACGCGGTTTCTGGGCAATTGACGGCGATCGAGCATAATTCCTCTCCATTCGATTAATGATTTGGTAACACAATTAAAGGGTGTGCTGCTGCATGGAACTCGTGCGGTGGTTAACTGCGGCCACGCAGTTGCGTGGGCGAAATCCGCCCCTATGGGTGGTTCGCTATTGTAAGGAGTTCAGGAGACTGCGCTGTGCAGGCCGAACGCGTGCTTGTCGTGCAGCACCGGCGCCACCGCGTCGTTGAGCCGCGCCGCCGCGGCGTCGACGGAAAGCCCCGCGGTGTCGACCACGGCGGAGGCGCGGGCGTAGAGCGGCTCGCGGCTGACCAGGATGTTGCGCAGCTCCGCCATCGCCGAACGATCGTCCGCCATCGGGCGCAGATCGCCCTGGCCGCGGACGCGGGCCATGTGTTCTTCCGGCTCCGCCTTGAGCCAGATGGTGTAGAACGACGACAGGATCAGGTCGAACGTCAAAGGCTCGGAGACGATGCCGCCGCCGGTCGCCAGCACCATCAACTCTTTCCGCGCCAGCAACTGGCTCAGCGCCGCCTGCTCCATGCGGCGAAAGCCTTCCTGGCCGTAGAGCGCGATGATCTCGGCGACGGATAATCCGTTCTGCGCCTCGACCTCCTTGTTGAGCTCGACGAACTTCCAGCCGATTTTCTTCGCCAGCATCCTGCCGAGGGTGGATTTGCCGGCGCCGCGCAGGCCGATCAAGGCGATGCCGGCGAACGAGATCCGCCGCTGCGCCGAAGGGCCGCCGCCGGCGAGCGCGTCCTTGGCCTGCGCGATCTGGGCGGGCGTTGCCTTGCGCAGCAGGTCGCGGATGATGGCCCAGTCGGGCGCCGGCTCGGTTGCGGGGATGAGGTCTTCGAGATGCGCGCCCATCGCGTTCGACACGCGCCGCAGCAGCACGATCGAGACATTGCCCTTGCCGCTTTCGAGCTGCGCGATATAGCGCTCGGAAATGCCCGACACCTTGGCGAGCACTTTTCGCGACATGCCGCGGAGCGCGCGCATGGTGCGCACGCGCTGGCCAAGCTGCTCGAGAAAGCCGGTTTCGGGGTCGCTGGCCTCGGTCATTTCCCTCGTTCGGCTTTACCTGCTGGTGAACGGATTTCGGAAACATAGTGCCGATGAGGATTGACAGCAAGCGCTGCCGGTGTCTTTGTATGAATTATAATTCTTAAAACTCAGGGAGAGGCGTCGTGAGCGGCATGTCCGGTTCGTACAATGCGGTGACCTGGCTGCTCGACCGTAATGTCGACGAGGGCCGCGGGGCCAAGCTCGCCTTCACCGATACCGTCTCCGAACTTACCTATGGCGATCTGCAGCGGCAAAGCCGCCGCACAGCCAACATGCTGCGCCGCCTCGGCGTCCGCCGCGAAGAGCGCGTCGCGATGATCATGCTCGACACCGTCGACTTCCCTTCGGTCTTTCTCGGCGCGATCCGCGCCGGCATCGTGCCGGTGCCGCTCAACACGCTGCTGACGTCAGAGCAATATGCCTATGTGCTGGCGGATTGCCGCGCGCGCGTGCTGTTCATTTCAGAAGCGCTGTTGCCTGTGGTGAAGGATATCGTCGAGCGGTTGCCCGATCTCGAGCACGTCATCGTGTCCGGCAAGGACGCGCACGGTCACAAGAAGCTCTCCGACGAGCTGGCGCGCGAGAGCGATTCATTTGCAACGGCCGCGACGCATCCCGATGAGCCGGCGTTCTGGCTTTATTCATCCGGTTCGACCGGCATGCCCAAGGGCGTGCGCCACCTGCATTCCAATCTCGCCGCGACGGCGGATACCTACGCCAAACAGGTGCTCGGCATTCGCGGGGACGATGTCTGCCTTTCGGCCGCAAAGCTGTTCTTCGCCTACGGCCTCGGCAACGCGCTGACGTTTCCGATGTCGGTCGGCGCCACAACGGTTCTGCACACCGACCGGCCGACGCCGGCTGCGATGTTCGCGCTGATGAACAAATATAACCCGACCATCTTCTACGGCGTGCCGACGCTGTTCGCCGCGATGCTCAACGACGAGGCGGTGAAGGATGCCCGCGCCGGCAGCCGGCTCCGCATCTGCACCTCGGCGGGCGAGGCGCTGCCGGAATCGGTCGGCAATGCGTGGAAGGCGCGGTTCGGCGTCGATATTCTCGATGGCGTCGGCTCGACCGAACTGCTGCACATCTTTCTTTCCAACGCGCCCGGCGACATCAAATACGGCTCCTCCGGCCGCCCCGTGCCGGGCTACAAGGTGCGGCTGGTCAATGAAGCTGGCGCCGAGGTGGCCGATGGCGAGGTCGGCGAATTGCTGGTCGATGCGCCCTCGGCCGGCGAGGGCTACTGGAACCAGCGCAGACAAGAGCCGGCAAACGTTTGAGGGCCACTGGACCCGCACCGGCGACAAATACATTCGCGACGCCGACGGCCGCTACACCTTCTGCGGCCGTTCCGACGACATGTTCAAGGTCTCCGGCATCTGGGTCTCGCCGTTCGAGGTCGAGAGCGCGCTGATCACCCACCCGGCGGTGCTCGAAGCCGCCGTCGTGCCCGAGGCCGATCCGGAAGGATTGCTGAAGCCGAAGGCCTTCGTCGTGCTGCGCGCCGACACCAAAACCGACGGCCTGCATGAGGCGCTGAAGGAGCACGTCAAGCAGAAGATCGGCCCGTGGAAATATCCGCGCTGGATCGACGTGGTGGATAGTCTGCCGAAGACGGCGACGGGAAAAATTCAACGATTCAAGTTGCGGGATGGCGCGCCCAGTTAGTCGTCATGGCCGGGCTTGACCCGGCCATCCACGTCTTGCTTGGTGACGAAGAAGGACGTGGATACCCGGGACATAGGCGAACCGAAGCGATGCCGTCCTTCAGACGGCTATGCCCGGGCATGACGAAGCAAGAGTGACAGACGACATGACAACCCTTTCCCCCTCGGGCTTCCTTACCGTCGGCGCCTCGCATCTCGAATACCGCATGATCGGTCCTTCGCCCGAGAGCGCGCCGACCATCGTGATGCTGCATGAAGGCCTCGGATCGGCCGGACTGTGGGGCGACTTTCCCGAAAAACTACAGGCCGCGACCGGCGTCGGCGTGTTCGTCTATTCACGTGCCGGTTACGGCAATTCGACGCCGGTGAAACTGCCGCGGCCGCTCGACTACATGCATGTCGAGGCGCTCGACGTCTTGCCGAAGCTGCTCGCCAAGATCGGCTTTCGCCGCGGCCTCCTGCTCGGACATTCCGACGGCGCTTCGATCGCGGCGATCTATGCGGGCTCCCGTCAGGATCACCGCGTGCAGGGCGTCGCGCTGATCGCCCCGCATTTCATCGTCGAGAATATTTCCGTGGCCTCGATCGTGCAGATCCGGAACGCCTACGCGACCACGGACCTGAAGGAGAAACTGGCGCGCTGGCACAAGGATGTCGACAACGCCTTCTATGGCTGGAACGACGCCTGGCTCGATCCGGGCTTCCGCAACTGGGACATTTCCGAATACCTCGCCTATATCCGCGTACCGGTGGCGATCCTGCAGGGTGTGGACGACCAGTATGGGACGATGCGCCAGGTCGAGATTGCGCAGGAAGAGTGCTACTGTCCGGTCGATGTGACTGTGATCCCGGGAGCGGGACATCAGCCGCATCGCGAAGCGCCGGGGCCGACGCTCGATGCGATTTCTGAATTCGCAAACGCGGTGTTGCACGCCAATGACGGCTCGCATGGACGGGCCGCGTAACGCATTTCGCCATGCGTTTTGCTTCGGGTCTCGCTTCCCGTTTCGCTTTCCATTTCTCTTGGCGTTGTCCCGATGACCGCGCCCTCAGGCATCGGCAATCTGCCGCTGCCGCGATGGGCTTATGTGCCCGGCGTGTCCGAGAAATCCGGCGCCGATTACGAAACGCTGTCGCAGGTCGCAGTTCTGGTGCCGCCGCGATTTGGCGGCTACGTGCCGGCGCGCCATCCCGCGCTGCGCTACGGCCTCACGCTCAACGACCGCGGCTATTTCTGGGAAGCGCAGGAGATCCTCGAAGCGGTATGGGCGGCGGCGCCGCAGGGCGGGCGCGAGCGGATTCTGTTGCGCGCCTGCATCCTGATTGCGACCGCAAATCTGCGGCTGCGCATGCAGAAGCCGCACGTCGCGGCACGGCTGCTGGGGGAGGCGCTCGGCGAACTCGAGGCGCTGGGTATGCGAACTGCCGGCGGCGACGGGTTTGCCGATTGGTTTCCGGTCGCGGCGCTGGCGGCCCTCATCAAGGCCAAACTGGAGCGGCCTCAGCTCGCCAAGGCCGACTGCGTGGCATTCGCGGTCGCCGGCCGAACATGAAACAAAATGCATGTTCCTGCGTTTTAGGGTAGACTGACTCAAAAACATGCACTATTGTGCATCTAACGAACCAAGCAAACCTTAAGAAAACGACAGAGGGTGGCCCATGGCCGGTGAAGATCGCGTCCTCGCAGGCGGCGCGAAATACATCGATTTTCAAACCGATCCGCAGCGCTACCGGCACTGGAAGCTGGGCGTGGAAGGCGACATCGCGACGCTCACCATGGACGTCGACGAGAATGGCGGCCTGTTCGAGGGCTATCAGCTCAAGCTGAATTCCTACGATCTCGGCGTCGACATCGAGCTTGCGGATGCCGTGCAGCGGCTGCGCTTCGAGCATCCCGAAGTGAAGGCGGTGGTGATGCGATCGGGCAAGAACCGCGTGTTCTGCGCCGGCGCCAATATCCGCATGCTGGCGGGCGCCACCCACGCCCACAAGGTCAATTTCTGCAAATTCACCAACGAGACCCGTAACGGCCTGGAAGATTCATCGGAGAATTCCGGACAGCGCTTCATCACCGTCGTCAACGGCACCGCGGCCGGCGGCGGCTATGAGCTGGCGCTGGCGACCGATCACATCATGCTGGCCGATGACGGCGCCGCCGCCGTGTCGTTGCCGGAAGTGCCGCTGCTCGCGGTGCTGCCGGGCACCGGCGGCCTGACGCGCGTGGTCGACAAGCGCAAGGTGCGCCGCGACCATGCCGACTTCTTCTGCACCATCGAGGAAGGCATCAAGGGCAAGCGCGCCGTCGCATGGCGGCTGGTCGACGAGATCGTGCCCAACAGCAAGCTCGAAGGCAAAGTCGCCGATCGCGCCAAGGAATTCGCCGCCGCCTCGAAGCGCAACGGCAAAGGCCAGGGCATCACGCTGACGCCGCTCAACCGCAGCATCGACGACAGCGGCATCCGCTACGGTTTTGTCAATGTCGACATCGACCGCGCCGCGCGGATCGCGACCATTTCGATCAAGGCGCCCGAAGCGGCCCCGCCTGATGATATCGACGGGCTGATCGCGCAAGGCGCGTCGTTCTGGCCGCTGCAGGTGGCGCGCGAGCTTGATGACGCCATCCTTCACTTGCGCATCAACGAACTCGAAACCGCGATGCTGCTGTTCAAGAGCCACGGCGATGCCGCCAATGTGGTGGCCTGCGACACCTTCCTCGAAGCCAACAAGGCGCACTGGCTGGTCAACGAGATCAGGCACTACTGGAAGCGGGTGTTGAAGCGCATCGACGTCACCTCGCGCACGCTGGTGACGCTGGTCGAGCCCGGCTCCTGCTTCGCCGGCACGCTCGCCGAACTCGTGTTCGCCGCCGACCGCTCCTACATGCTGATCGGCTCGCGCCAGGGCGACAACCGCGCGCCGTGCGCGATCCAGTTGACCTCGATGAATTTCGGCCCCTATCCGATGTGCCACGGCCTGACCCGGCTGCAATCGCGCTTCCAGGCCGACCCGTCCGATCTGGACCGCGCGGAAGCCACCATCGGCACGACGCCTCGATGCGGAGGAAGCCGAAGAACTCGGCCTCGTCACCTTCGCGCTCGACGACATCGACTGGGACGACGAGGTGCGGGTGTTCCTGGAGGAGCGCACGTCGTTCTCGCCCGACGGCCTCACCGGCATGGAAGCGAATTTGCGCTTCGTCGGCCCAGAGACCATGGAATCGAAAATCTTCTCGCGCCTCACGGCGTGGCAGAACTGGATCTTCCAGCGCCCCAACGCGGTCGGCGAAGACGGCGCGCTGCGCCGCTACGGCACCGGCCAGAAGGCGCAATTCGATATGACGAGGGTTTAGGAGTTGCGTATCCTGAGGTGCGAGCGATAGCGAGCTCGAAGGATGGCAGAAAAGAGAGTTTGCAAGACCGACATCTACGATGGCTCGCGGCTGCTGCGAGCTCACTCAGGATGACGGCGGACGCAAGCCGCTATGCGAGACACGATAGACAAGGAGCACGCCATGAACTTCATGAACGTCGACTACTCGACCAAGATTCCCAACAACGTGAATCTCAGCGAAGACCGCCAGGTGCTGAAAGCCCTGGAGGGCTGGCATCCCGGTTACATGGACTGGTGGGGCGACATGGGGCCGGAAGGCTTCCAGCAGTCGCTGGTGTATCTGCGCACCGCCTATTCGGTCGATCCGCGCGGCTGGGCCAAGTTCGACTACGTCAAGATGCCGGAATATCGCTGGGGCATTCTGCTGGCGCCGCAGGAAGAGAACCGCGTCATTCCCTTCGGCGAGAATTACGGCAAGCCGGCCTGGCAGGAAGTCCCCGGCGAACACCGCGCCACGCTGCGCCGCCTGATCGTGATCCAGGGCGACACCGAGCCCGCTTCCGTCGAGCAGCAGCGCCATCTCGGCAAGACCGCGCCCTCGCTCTATGACCTGCGCAATCTGTTCCAGGTCAATGTCGAGGAAGGCCGCCACCTCTGGGCGATGGTCTATCTCTTGCAGAAATATTTCGGCCGCGACGGCCGCGAGGAGGCCGACGATTTGTTGCGCCGCCGCTCGGGCGACGCGGATAGCCCACGCATGCTCGGCGCCTTCAACGAGGCGACGCCGGACTGGCTGTCGTTCTTCATGTTCACCTACTTCACCGACCGCGACGGCAAGATGCAGCTGCACAGCCTCGCGCAGTCCGGCTTCGATCCGCTGTCGCGCACCTGCCGCTTCATGCTGACCGAAGAAGCGCATCACATGTTCGTCGGCGAGACCGGCATCAGCCGCGTCGTGCAGCGCACCTGCGAGGCGATGAAGGAAGCCGGCATCACCGATCCCACCGACATCGCCAAGGTCCGCGCGCTCGGCGTCATCGACCTGCCGACCATCCAGAAGAAGCTGCATTTGCATTATTCGCTGTCGCTCGATCTGTTCGGTTCGGAAGTCTCGACCAACGCGGCGAATGCCTTCAACGCCGGCATCAAGGGCCGCTACAAGGAAACCCAGATCGACGACGACCACCAGCTCAAGAACGCCACCTATCCGGTGCTCAAGCTGGTCGACGGCGTGATCAAGCGCGTCGACGAGCCGGCGCTGACCGCGCTCAACATGCGGCTGCGCGACGACTACACGCAGGATTGCGTCAAGGGCATGCTGCGCTGGAACAAGATCATTTCGCTCGCCGGCTATCAGTACAAGCTGACGCTGCCGAACGTCGCGTTCCATCGCCAGATCGGCGAGTTCAAGGATATCAACGCGACGCCCGAAGGCGTGCTGATCGACGACGCCACCTGGAACCAGCGCAAGGGCGATTGGCTGCCTTCGACGCAGGACGGCGACTTCATCGCTTCCCTGATGAAGCCGGTCACCGAAGCCGGCGTCTACGCCAACTGGATCTCGCCGCCGAAAGTCGGCATCGACAACAAGCCCGGCGATTTCGAATACGTGAAGATCGAGACCTGAACCGCCCCGCAATCGGGAGCAGTAACATGGACCCCGACCGCGACCTTGAAGCACTGAACCGCGACCAGTTGGTCGCGGAGGTGAAGCGCCTAAGGGCGGGCATCCGCACTCACCGCGACAGCACCGGTCACGACCTGTGCTGGCACCATCCCGATCTCTGGGGCCTGTTGCCCGAGCGTGTCACGCCCGAAGTGGCTGTGCCGCCCTGGCCGAAATTCTTGCGCGGGTGTTTGCGCTATCGGGAGGCGCTGGAGCGCGAACTGCCCAACGCGCCCAAGGCCGATTTCGAGTACGAATGAAACGACGTCTGAGAGGGGCGCGCAGTCCGCGCCTTGAACACAAGCCGTCGTCACCCGCGAAGGCCGAAGATCCTGTAAACGCCGGCGGCTATTGCAGAAACGCCGCGGTCAACCAATTGGAGCCGCGGCGTACTGGATACCCGCATTCGCGGGTATGACGACTGTGAGCTACCCCGCGATCTCAAGCCCCGCATTGGCATAGACCACGCCGCCATCGACGGCGATGGTGTTGCCGACCACGTAATCGCCCGCGCGCGAGGCGAGATAGATCGCCACCCCCGCCATATCCTCGTCGGTACCGATACGCTGCGCCGGAATGCGCTTTGCGACTTCGTCCGAGTGGTCGCGCGCGGCGCGGTTCATGTCCGACTTGAACGCGCCCGGTGCGATCGCGGTGACGTTGATATTGTCCTTGATCAGTTTCGTCGCCATGCGCCGCGTCAGATGGATCACGGCGGCCTTGCTCGCGGCGTAGGAATAGGTCTCGCTGGGGTTGACGAAGATGCCGTCGACGGAGGCGATGTTGATCACCTTGGCCGGCCGTTCGTGCGAGGCCGCCGCGCGCAGCGGCTTCGCCAGCGCCTTGGTCAGGAAGAACAGCGACTTGACGTTGAGGTCCATGACCTTGTCCCAGCCGCTTTCGGGGAATTCGTCGAACTCCGCGCCCCATGCCGCGCCTGCATTGTTGACGAGGATGTCGAGCTTCGGCTCGAGCTTGATGATTTCGGCGGCGAGCTTGTCGCAGCCCGCGACCGTCGAGATGTCGATCGGCAGCGCGATGCATTCGCCGTCATAGGCGGCGGTGAGTTCTTTCGCGGTCGCTTCGCAAGGGCCTGCCTTGCGCGCGGTGATGTAAACCTTCGCCGCGCCCTGCGCGAGAAAACCGGCCGCGATCATCTTGCCGATACCGCGCGAGCCGCCCGTCACCAGCGCGACGCGGCCGTTTAGCGAAAACAGATCCTTGAACATGCGTTCCTCCATTGCTTTGCCCGTGGTTTTGGGCGGGGGAGCGGTGCGAGTCAAGGAAGGGAATGGACCTGTAGCCCGGATGGAGCGAAGCGCAATCCGGGGAAAGTCTGCCGGCTTGTGAGAGAACCCCGGATTACGCTTCGCTCCATCCGGGCTACGGACCAACCCTACGCCGCGTCGATGCGGCGAAAGCCGTTCCACATGGCGGTGGCGGCGCCGGAGGTCAGGACCGGGAGGATGCGCGCATCCTGGTAATTGCCGTTCAGCGAAACCCGCTGCAGCGCGGTCATATGCTCCGCACTTTCCGGAAAGATCATGCCCGGCCGCGTCGTGACCGCGGTCTTGAATCCAGCCGACTTCGCCAGGGCGAATTCGCGCCGGCCGGCCGCGATGCGGTCGCCATAGGGATAGGCGAGATGAAGCACCGGCCGCTGCAATGCCGCTTCGATCCGCGCGCGGCTGGTGGCCAGTTCGAACGAAGCGGTCTCTTCGCTCTGCCGCGCCAGATTGCAATGCGTGATCGTATGCGCGCCGATCGTCACCAAGGAATCATCCGCGAATGCCTTCAATTCCTCCCAGGACATGCAGAGCTCGCGGGCGATCGGAGTTTCGTCCACCTCATATCGCGTGCAGAGCGCGGAGATTTCACGCTGCATGTCGTGTTCTGTCGGCAGGGTGCGCAGCCAGTCGTGCATGCGGTCGAAAGCCACTTGCTTCGCCGCCGGCGTCGAGGCGTCGAGGCGGGTAGCTGTGCCGCCGATCGGGACTTCGATCGAGGACGCCTTTGCGATCGCCTTCTCGAGCGCGACCCACCACAACCGGCCGGTGCCTTCGGCGAAATCGCTCGTCACGTAGACGGTGAGGGGCGCGTCAAATTCACGCATCACCGGCAGGGCGAAATCGCGGTTGTCGCGATAGCCGTCGTCGAGGGTGAAGCAGGCGAAGCGCCGCGCGAATTTGCGCTCCTGGAGTCGCTGATGCACCTCGTCCAGGGTGACGATGTCGACGTCGAGGTTACGAAGATGCGCCAGCATCGCCCGCAAGAACTCCGGCTCGACCTCGAGATGATGATTGGGCTGAAACGCGCCGTCGCGCCTCGGGCGGACGTGGTGCAGCATGAAAATGACGCCGACGCCTGCGAAGATTGGTCGCAGCAGGTAATGCGCTCCGGAGAAGTACAGCGCTTCCAGTCCGGCGCGGATGACGGTGTTGCGAAGCAGTTTCATCGAGATGCGGGGCTGCCCGGTTATTTACGGAGCGAAATTAGCGAAAGACCGCTGAAGAAACAGTTAGCCTGACCAATTTCAGAGCGTTTCGGCCCTCACGACATTTCGGGTTTGACAGCCCCGCAAGGGTTTGTTTTCTCTCCGTTCCGGACCCTGCGGGAACTCGAATGCACGGACTTTTCAGTTGGAGTGGCAAATGGTGGCCGGGCATCATTCCTTTGGTCATCTTTTGGGCTATCGCGGGCTGGACGAGCACCGAACCGCTGGAAGCCGACCTGGCGCAGCGTTCGGCCGCAGCCCTCAAGGATACCATCCTCGATAAACGGCGGATCTTGGTTGCAGGGCGCGACGTAACCCTTGCGGCGGACGCATTCTCGGAAGACGGCCGGCAGAGTGCGGTGACTTCGGTGGAAGCGGTGCCGGGCGTGCGGCTGGTTAACGATGAAACCCGGCTCGTTCCCGAAGCCAAGCCGTTTGTCTGGTCGGCCGAACGCGACGTCCTTCGGGTGACGCTGTCGGGCAGTTCGCCCCTGCCGGCGAGCAAGGGCCGGTTGATGGAGGCTGCCCGCGCCAACCTCGGCAGCGTCGAAGTGGTCGACCGGACCAATCTGTCGCGCGGGGCGCCGCCGCGTTTCGACAATGCCGCGCTGTTGCTGCTCGACCTGGTCGGCAAGCTGAAGGACGGCAAGATCACGCTGTCGGACACCAAGGTCAGCCTGTCCGGCATGGCGCGCGAACTCGGCGGCCGGGAAGCCATCGCCGCCGCGCTGAAAAATCTGCCCGAGGGCTTTTCGGTCGGAACCAACGAGGTCAAGGCGCCGCCTTACATCTTCCAGGCCTACAAGGATCCGGTCGCGGTGACGCTGACGCTGACCGGCAACGCGCCCGACAACAACGCCCACGCCGCGCTGGCGGCGGCGGCGGGACGCAAGTTCTTCAACGAAAAGGTCGTCGACAACCTCAAGGAAAGCATCGGCGCCCCTGCCGGGTTTGGCAACGCGGTGGTGCCCGCGCTCGGCGCGCTGTCGCGGCTGTCGACCGGCACGCTCGTCGTCTCCGACCGGGAGGTCAAGCTGTCGGGCGATGCGCTGTATGAAGCCGCCGCCGCTCAGATCCGCGCCGGCCTCGGCAAGGACTTTCCGCAGGGCTGGCAGTTCAAGCCGGAAATCTCGGTCAAGCCGGCCGCGGCGCCGGTGGATGCGACCGTCTGCCAGCAATTATTCTCCGAACTGCTCGGCAAGGCCCGGATCCGCTTCGAATCCGGCAAGGCCGACATTGTCGCTGACTCCGCCGGCCTGCTCGACCGCCTGATCGAAACCGCGTTGCGCTGTCCGACCGCCAATATCGAGATATCAGGACATACCGATACCGACGGCGACGAGGCGGCCAACCAGGAGCTGTCCGAGAAGCGTGCCCAGGCGGTCGCCGACTATTTGGTCAAGGCGGGATTGCCGGCCAGCCGGTTCAGCGCGGTCGGCTATGGTTCGACGCAGCCGATTGCGGCTAACGATACCGACCAGGGCAAGGCGCAGAACCGCCGCATCGATTTCGTGGTGAAGTGAGCATGGCCTATCTGACCACATTCTACTGGGGCTGGCTGTTGGGATCGGTGCTGCTCGGCTTCGCCATGGGCTGGATATCCGTGGTTCAGCACGGCGAAGGCGTCTCGCGGAAGCTGCGATGGGTGCTTTCGGCATTGGTCGCGGCGCTGATCGGAGCCGCGCTCGCGCGGGTCGTGCCCGGCCGTTTCGGCTATTGGCTCGATCTCGGGCTGATCATGTTCGCGCTTTATCTCTGCGGTTGTACGGTCGGATCATGGTTGCGCGGCTGGGTGGTCTCGCGCAGTGCGCCGCCGGCCTGACCGCAGCATGAACCGGCCAGCTTCACCGCCATCATTGTCACGGGTTGTTGACCGGTCCGTTCTATGGTCCGGAACCCCCATCGGCGGCGGGAATGCAGCAAAACTGTGCTACCGCCGTCATCAACGATGCCTAATATGTTGAAGAAGCGTGTTTTATTGTCGTCAGGCGAATTCCACTCCGGCTCAAAACGCGCTACCAGAGGGGCAAGGGAGCAGCGTAGCGTCGGCGGGGTTCATGCCACTACCGTCGTCGCAGAAGCGCAATTCGAGGTGTAGATGCTGGAAGCAATACGCAGGGCGATCTCGTTTCTGCGCCAGAAGCAGGTCCTGCACAAGCTCGGGGTCTTGATCAGCATCACGGTTATCGCCGTTGCGTGCTACGTGCTCTATCACATGCTTCGCGGCATCGACACCGATGAGGTGATCGACGCCATCAAGAGCACCGAGCCGCGCCAGATCGCGCTGGCGGCCCTGTTCGTGGCGGCGGGCTATTTCACGCTGACCTTCTATGACTGGTTCGCGGTCCGCGCGATCGGCCATGGCCACATTCCCTACCGCGTCAACGCGCTGGCCGCCTTTACCTCCTATTCGATCGGACACAATGTCGGCGCCAGCGTCTTCACCGGCGGCGCGGTGCGCTACCGGATCTATTCGGCCTGGGGGCTGAACGCGATCGATGTCGCCAAGATCTGCTTCCTCGCCGGGCTGACCTTCTGGCTTGGCAATGCCGCAGTGCTTGGGCTGGGCATCGCCTATCACCCGGAAGCCGCCGCCTCGATCGATCAGCTCCCGGTCTGGCTCAACCGCGTGGCGGCGTTCGGCATCATCATGGGATTGGTCGGCTATGTGGCCTGGGTCTGGGTTCAGCCGCGCGGCGTCGGCCGCGGGCCGTGGACGGTCACGCTGCCGGGCGGGCCGCTGACGCTGCTGCAGATCGCCATCGGCATCGTCGATCTCGGCTTCTGCGCGCTGGCGATGTATGTGCTGGTGCCGGACGAGCCCAATCTGGGCTTTGTCGTCGTCGCTGTCATCTTCGTCTCGGCCACGCTGTTGGGGTTTGCCAGCCATTCGCCGGGCGGGCTCGGCGTTTTCGATGCCGCCATGCTGGTCGGCCTCTGGCAGATGGACCGGGAGGAACTGCTCGCCGGCATGCTGCTGTTCCGCGTCCTCTATTATATCGGACCTTTTGTCATATCTGTAATCTTGCTGACGCTTCGGGAGATTATCCTCGGCGCGCGATCGAAGCGCCTGCGCCAATTGGCACCCGGCGCCGGCGCCGAGCCGACGAGGCATGAGGCCGCCGTCTATGTGCGCGAGCGTGGAGACACGGGCGCCTGATGACGGGGGCGGGGCTTCGCGAATAGAGGAAAAAGCCTGCGCCATGGCGATCGACGATTCCAGCTCTTCCTCCTTCTTTGCACCGTGGCCGGACCGGTTGCGGCATTCGGCCATCATCCTGCTTGCCGCCGGCCTCGCGCTTTGCGCGCTCGTGGTGTTGGCCGATCTCTCGCTGGCGCGCGCCGTGGCGGTTTTCGCCTGTATCGCCGCCGCAGCGCTGGTGCCGTGGCGGCTGCATCATGTGGCGGCCTCCCGTGACGATGTCCGCGCCGTCAGTCCGGTCGAGTCTGCCGCCGTCAGCGCCGTCGTTGCCGGCATGCCGGATCCGGCCGTGCTGCTCGACCGCGCCGGGCGCGTCATCCATCTCAATGCGGCGGCTGCCCAGCTCGCGCCTGCGCTGCGCAAGAACGAACTCGCGCAGTTTGCGCTGCGCTCGCCGGAGATCATCACCGCGCTGCGCGAGGCGATCGCGACCACCGAACCGCGCCGAGCGACCTATCTCGACCAGGTGCCGGTCGATCGCTGGATGGAACTGATCATCACGCCGGTGCCGGTGCCGACGCTGTTCGGCGGCACCGAGAAATGCATGCTGATGACCTTCCACGACCTGACGCCGCTGCGGCGGGTCGAGGAAATGCGCGCCGATTTCGTCGCCAATGCCAGCCACGAACTGCGGACGCCGCTCGCGGCGTTGTCCGGCTTCATCGATACGCTGCAGGGTCCTGCCAAGGACGACACCAAGGCGCGCGAACGCTTTCTCGGCATCATGCATACGCAGGCGACGCGGATGGCGCGGCTGATCGACGATTTGCTGTCGCTGTCGCGGGTCGAATTGTCGGCCCATGTCCGGCCCGACGCCTGCGTCGATATCGTGCCGATCATTCGCCAGGTCGCCGACGGGCTGGAGCCGCTGGCCGGGGAGCGCCAGGTCGAAATCGAGATCGATCTGCCCGACGACGCCGGTGACGATCGCGGGCGACCGCGAGGAACTGCTGCGGCTGTTCGAAAACCTGATCGAGAACGCGCTCAAATATGGCGCGTCCGGCGGGCGGGTGATCGTCTCCCTGACCCAGGCGACCTCGGGCGAGGGCGCGCCGGAAGTCCGTATCATGGTCCGGGATTTCGGCCCCGGCATCGCGCCGGAACACCTGCCGCGGCTGACCGAACGCTTCTACCGGGTCGATGTCGGCGACAGCCGGGCGCAGGGTGGAACCGGGCTCGGTTTATCCTTGGTGAAACATATTCTTAACCGCCATCGCGGCCGGCTTTTGATCGAAAGCGTGCCGAAAAACGGCGCTGTCTTTACCGCCTGTTTTCCCCAGGCCAAGACCCCGTCAGCGCCGTAAATACAAGCAATTTCAATTGCTTGTATTTGTCATCCAACTGTCATCGAACCTTCGTAAAAGCTCTATCGACCGCTCCTAGATGAGCGGCAAGTGAGCGCGATCGGGCGCAACAGGCGCTTCGCTCACCAGATGGAGACCAACCATGAATTTCATGAAAGCTATCGTCGCTGCCGGCCTGGTCGCCGCGTCGACGTCGGCCTTCGCTGCCGATATCACCGGCGCGGGCGCGACCTTCCCCTTCCCGATCTATTCGAAGTGGGCTGATGCCTACAAGAAGGAGACCGGCAACGGTCTGAACTACCAGTCGATCGGTTCCGGTGCCGGCATCAAGCAGATCCAGGCCAAGACCGTGACCTTCGGCGCCACCGACGCGCCGCTCAAGCATGAGACGCTCGAGAAGGACGGCCTGGTGCAGTGGCCGATGGTGATGGGCGCGATCGTGCCGGTCGTGAACCTCGAAGGCATCAAGCCGGGCGAACTGGTGCTGTCGGGCGAAGTGCTCGGCGACATCTATCTCGGCAAGATCAAGAAGTGGGACGATGCCGCGATCGCCAAGCTCAATCCGAAGCTGAAGCTGCCGACGGATGCCATCACCGTGGTCCGCCGTTCCGACGGTTCGGGCACCACCTTCAACTTCACCGACTACCTCTCGAAGTCGAACGCGGAATGGAAGGCCAAGGTCGGCTCCGGCACCGCGGTCGAATGGCCGACGGGCGTCGGCGCCAAGGGCAATGAAGGCGTTGCCGGCAATGTCGGCCAGACCAAGAACGCGATCGGTTACGTCGAATATGCCTACGCCAAGCAGAACAAGCTGACCCATACCGCGATGATCAACAAGGCCGGCAAGACCGTGCAGCCGACCATTGAATCCTTCCAGGCAGCGGCGTCGAACGCCGACTGGGCCAAGGCGCCCGGCTACTACGTGATCCTCACCGATCAGCCCGGCGAGGCCTCGTGGCCGATCACGGCGGCGACCTTCATCCTGATGCACAAGGCTGCGACCGACAAGGCGGCGGCCCAGGAAGCGATCAAGTTCTTCAAATGGTCGTTCGAGAAGGGCGGCAAGATGGCCGAAGAGCTCGACTACATCCCGATGCCGGAATCGGTGGTCAAGCTGATCGAAAAGACCTGGTCGCGCCGAGATCAAGAGCTGAGCGGGCAGCGCTTGGCAGCAAGACAGCTCAACCCGGCTTGTCCGGGTTGAGCACCTCCTCTTCCGACGGAGAGGCAAGAACAATGCGCGGCTGATAAAGCCGTGCGCCGGAGTCCGGGTAGTTCGGCTATAAGTACAGGGGACTGGCGTGGCAGAGATGGCGGTTCAAAGCGACGTGATGGAAGCTGCCGGACCTTACGATCGCGCACGGGCCCTCAGCGCTTTCAAGCTCGGCGACGTCACCTTCTACTGGATCACGCGCGCCTGCGCGATCTCGGTTCTCCTCATCCTCGGCGGCATCATCCTTTCGCTGATCGTCGGCGCCTGGCCCGCGATCAGAGAATACGGCCTTGCCTTCCTGTTGACGCAGCGCTGGGCGCCTTCGGCCGATCCGCCGGTGCTCGGTGCGCTCGGCCCGATCTACGGCACGCTGATCACCTCCGTGATCGCGATGATGATCGCCATTCCGGTCGGCCTCGGCATCGCGGTGTTCCTCACCGAGATCTGCCCGATCTGGCTGCGCCGCCCGATCGGGCTTGCCGTCGAGCTGCTCGCCGGCATTCCCTCGATCATCTACGGCATGTGGGGCTTCTTCGTGCTGGGCCCGTTCCTGGCCAACACGTTCCAGCCGTTCATGATCAGCGTGTTCGACGGCGTCCCCGTGCTGGGCACGATCTTCGCCGGTCCGCCTTCCTATCTCAGCCTGTTCAACGCCGCGTTGATCCTGGCGATCATGGTGCTGCCCTTCATCACCGCGATCTCGGTCGACGTCTTCAAGACGGTGCCGCCGGTACTGAAGGAAGCCGCCTATGGCGTCGGCTGCACCACCTGGGAAGTCGTCCGCAACGTCGTCATCCCCTACACAAGGGTCGGCGTGATCGGCGGCATCATGCTGGCGCTCGGCCGCGCGCTCGGCGAGACCATGGCGGTCACCTTCATCATCGGCAATTCGTTCAAGATCCAGTCCTCGATTTTCGCGCCGGGCACCACGATCTCGGCGGCCATCGCTTCCGAATTCGCCGAGAGCGACGGGCTGCACCAGTCCGGCCTGATCCTGCTCGGCCTGTTGCTGTTCGTTCTGACGTTCTTCGTTCTTGCTGCCGCGAGGCTGATGCTGATGCGGCTGGAAAAGAAGGCGGGGAACTAGGATCATGAACCCGATTTACGTCTCCCGCCGCCGCAACAACATCATCATCAAGTTCCTGTGCCTGGGCGCTGCGCTGTTCGGCGTGACCTGGCTGGCGCTGATCCTGTTCACGCTGTTCTACAACGGTCTCGCCGGCATCAATCTCGCCGTCTTCACCCAGGATACGCCGCCGCCGGGATCGACCGACGGCGGCCTGCGCAACGCCATCATCGGCTCGATCATGATGACCGTGATCGGGGTCGGCATCGGCGCGCCGCTCGGCCTGTTCGCCGGCACGTACCTCGCCGAATACGGCAAGCACGACAAGCTCACCTCGGTGATCCGCTTCATCAACGACATCCTGTTGAGCGCGCCCTCGATCATCATCGGCCTGTTCATCTACGGCGCCGTCGTGGTGCCGATGGGTGGCTTCTCGGCGCTTCGCCGGCTGTCTCGCGCTCGCCGTGATCGTGATCCCCGTGGTGGTGCGCACCACCGAGGACATGCTGGGGCTGGTGCCCAATCCCCTGCGCGAGGCGGCGTCCGCGCTCGGCCTGCCGCGCTCGCTGGTGATCAAGCCGGATCGCCTATCGCGCCGCGCGCGCTCGGCCTGATCACCGGCGTGCTGCTCGCGACCGCCCGCGTCGCCGGTGAAACCGCGCCGCTGCTGTTCACCGCGCTGTCGAACCAGTTCTTCAGCCTCGACATGACCAAGACGATGGCGAACCTGCCGGTCACCATCAACAACTTCGTGCAGAGCCCCTATGCCTACTGGAAGCAGCTCGCCTGGAGCGGGGCGCTCCTGATCACGCTCACCGTACTTGCCCTGAATATTGGCGCGCGCATTCTTGGCGCCGAGAGGACATCCAAATGACCGATCTCTCCGTATCCGTGAGTAGCGCGAGCGGACCTGTCCCGCAGGTGGCGCTTGCCCGAGGCGCCGCCGAAGGTGACGGCGCGCGGCCTGAATTTTTACTATGGCGAGAACCATGCGCTGAAGAACATCAACCTGACGCTCGGCACCAACCGCGTCACCGCCTTCATCGGCCCGTCCGGCTGCGGCAAGTCCACGCTGCTGCGGATCTTCAACCGGATGTACGACCTCTATCCCGGCCAGAAGGCGACCGGCCAGTTGATGCTCGACCAGACCAACATCCTCGACCCCAAGCTCGACCTCAATCTGCTGCGGGCCCGCGTCGGCATGGTGTTCCAGAAGCCGACGCCGTTCCCGATGACGATCTACGAAAACATCGCCTTCGGCATCCGCCTCTATGAGAAGATCTCCAAGTCCGAGATGGACGGCCGGGTCGAGAAGGCGCTGCGCGGCGGCGCGCTGTGGAACGAGGTCAAGGACAAGCTGAATGCCAGCGGCCTGTCGCTGTCCGGCGGCCAGCAGCAGCGGCTCTGCATCGCCCGCACGGTGGCGGTGCGGCCCGAGGTGATCCTGTTCGACGAACCCTGTTCGGCGCTGGACCCGATCTCGACCGCCAAGATCGAGGAACTGATCCAGGAGCTGGCGGAGGATTACACCATCGCCATCGTCACCCATAACATGCAGCAGGCGGCGCGCGTCTCCGACAAGACCGCCTTCATGTATCTCGGCGAGCTGATCGAGTTCGACGACACCAACAAGATTTTCACCTCGCCGAGCGATCGACGCACCCAGGACTACATCACCGGCCGGTTCGGTTGAGGAGATAACACATGGCTTCTGAACATACCGCCAAGGCATTCGACAGCGATCTCCAGGAATTGACCCGTCTCGTCGCCGAGATGGGCGGCATGGTCGAGCGCATGATCACCGAATCCGTCGACGCGCTGGTCCGCCGCGACATCCCGCTCGGCAAGCGCGTCGTCGCGGCCGACGTCGAGATCGACCGCCTGCAGCATCTGATCGAGGAGCGCGCGGTGCTGACGATTGCGCGCCGCCAGCCGATGGCGATCGATCTGCGCGAGATCGTCGGCGCCATGCGCGTCGCCACCGATCTGGAGCGGATCGGCGACCTCGCCAAGAACATGGGCAAGCGGGTTGCGGCGCTGGAGAACGATTTCCAGCCGCTGAAGCTGATCCGCGGCCTCGAGCACATGACCGACCTCGTGCAGTCGCAGGTCAAGTCGGTGCTGGACGCCTATGCGGCGCACGATCTGCCGGCGGCGATGGCGGTCTGGAAGGGCGACGAGGAAGTCGACGCCATCTGCACCTCGCTGTTCCGCGAGCTCCTCACCTACATGATGGAGGATCCGCGCAACATCTCGTTCTGCATCCATCTGATGTTCTGCGCCAAGAACATCGAGCGGATCGGCGACCACGCCACCAACATCGCCGAAACCGTGTTCTACATGATCGAGGGCCAGCAGATGCTCGACAAGCGCCCGAAGGGCGACATGACGACGTTTGCCACCTCGGTCCCGAATACTTGAGGGAAGCAGAATGAGCGCGCGCATTATGGTGGTCGAGGACGAGGAAGCGCTGACCACGCTGTTGCGCTACAACCTCGACGCCGAAGGTTATGATGTCGAAACCGTCGCCCGCGGCGACGATGCGGATACGCGGCTGAAGGAGCGCGTGCCCGATCTCGTCGTGCTCGACTGGATGCTGCCGGGGCTGTCAGGCATCGAACTGTGCCGGCGCTTGCGGGCGCGGCCGGAGACCAAGCAATTGCCGATCATCATGCTGACCGCGCGCGGCGAGGAGAGCGAGCGGGTGCGCGGGCTTGCGACCGGCGCCGACGATTACATCGTCAAGCCGTTCTCGGTGCCGGAACTGCTGGCGCGGGTGAAGGGCCTGTTGCGGCGCGCGAGCCCCGAGCGGCTCGCCACCGTCCTGACCTATGGCGACATCGAACTCGATCGCGAGAAGCGCCGCGTCGCGCGTTCGGGCCGCTCGATCGATCTCGGCCCGACCGAGTATCGCCTGCTGGAATTTTTCCTCGAACATCCCGGCCGCGTCTTCAGCCGCGAGCAGTTGCTCGACAGCGTCTGGGGCCGCGACATCTATATCGACGAGCGCACCGTCGACGTGCATATCGGCCGCCTGCGCAAGCTGCTCAATCCCGGCCGCGAGCAGGACCCGATCCGCACCGTGCGCGGCGCGGGCTACGCGCTGGATGACCGGTTCGCGAAGGTGGAGCAGCAGTAGCTCCGCCGTCGTCCCCGCGAACGCGGGACTCTCGCAATGACGCTGGTGCCGCTTCCGTACCTCGCCCCTGCGCAGAGGCGATCGTTTGTCGAAGCATCGTGCAGTGCGATCCGGGTGAGCGGGTACAGGTCTACGAAAGTCAGCCCGGCGCGAGAGCGTCACCGGACTTCGCTTCGCTCGACCGGGCTGCGACGAACGCGTAACTTACCGCGTCGGCTTCGGCGCCTGCACGGCGGCGATCGGCGGCGGGCTGATACGCGACGCGCGAGTGGTGCGCGCAATAGGGCAGGCCCGCGAGCGCCTTGCCGCCGCAGAAGAAGAAATCCGGGCTCGAGGGATCGCCGACCGGCCAGTGGCAGGTGGCTTCGTTCAGTTCGAGCAGCGACAGCCGCTGGCTCATCGGCACCACGTTGTCGAAGGAGATCGGATCCGGCTCGATCTCGACCTCGAAGGCGTGCGCGAGCGCGGTGTTGCCGCGCGAGACCGGGCGCGACACCCGCATCATCTGCTGGGCCGGACGCGCCTTGCGCTGCCGCGGGGCGGCCGAGGAGGGGCTCTTGGCGCGGCCGGACAGGCCCAGCCGGTGCACTTTGCCGATCACGGCGTTTCGCGTCACATTTCCGAGTTCCGCCGCGATCTGGCTGGCCGAAAGTCCGGCTTCCCAGAGCTTTTTCAGCTGCTCGACGCGATCGTCGGACCAGGTCAATACCGTCATCGCATTCTTCCCTTCGCGTCGCGCCGGCCAGTCAGGGGCAGCGCTGGCGACGTCATCCGTCTCAAAAATCCCTGCGGTCAGAATCCCTTAGCCCTCGCCGGGCGCGACAACCGCGCCCGAACGTGTACGCCTGTACAAAATGGACTCTTGGGATCAGAACTGCCGCACGAGATGTCGTACCCGACAGCCCAAACGCTACAATATGGCGTGACTCAGGCGCAAGAGTCGCGAGCCCATGCGTCCACATGTTCCGTACATCTAGGCATTGCAATGCGTGTTTTCCACCACACCGGAATTTTACGGATGTCGCCGATGCCTCATCTTGCAGTGCAGGAAAGGCGGCTTCGTGGCGTGTTGACAGCGCTCGCCGCCCACATAGAATACCTCTCACGTGCCGCCCTTAAGAGGCGGCACGTTTCGTTTTCGCAAGACCGGCCGTTGCCGCGTTCGCGCCCATCCATGCGTGTGCCCTGCGACGGTCGTACCGTCACTCCAACCTTCAGTGATCGCCATGACCCACAGCGCCACGTCGCATCTGCTCCCCGTCTTCGCCAGGGTCGATCTCGGCTTCGAGCGCGGCGAGGGCTGCTGGCTGACCGCCACCAACGGCGATCGCTATCTCGACTTCACCTCGGGCGTTGCGGTGAATGCGCTGGGCCACTGCCATCCGCATCTGGTCGCGGCGCTGCAGGAGCAGGCGACCAAGCTGTGGCACATGTCGAACCTGTTCAAGAGCCCGGATGGCGAGCAAGCTCGCCGCGCGGCTCTGCGAGCAGAGCTTTGCCGACCTCGTGTTCTTCTGCAATTCCGGCGCGGAAGCGATGGAAGGCGTGATCAAGATCGTCGCGCCGCTATCAGTTCTCCAAGGGGCATCCGGAACGCTACCGCATCATCACCTTCGAGGGCGCGTTCCACGGCCGCACGCTCGGCGACGCTCGCCGCCACCGGCTCCGCCAAATATCTCGAAGGCTTCGGCCCGCCGATGGACGGCTTCGACCAGGTCCCGCATGGCGATCTCGAGGCGGTGAAAAAGGCGATCGGGCCGCACACCGCGGGCATCCTGATCGAGCCGGTGCAGGGCGAGGGCGGCGTGCGCTCCGCGCCGCAACCGTTCTTCAAGGCGTTGCGCGCAGCTCTGCGACGAGACGGCCTGCTGCTGGCGTTCGACGAGGTGCAGACCGGCATGGGCCGCACCGGCGATCTGTTCGCCTACAAGCGCGTCGGCGTCACGCCGGATGTGATGTCGCTGGCCAAGGCGCTGGGCGGCGGCTTCCCGATCGGCGCGGTGCTGGCCACCGCCGAAGCCGCCGCCGGCATGACGCCCGGCTCGCACGGCTCGACCTTCGGCGGCAATCCGCTGGCGATCGCGGCGGCCAATGCCGTGCTCGACGTGATGCTGAAGCCCGGCTTCTTCGACCACGTGCAGAAGATGTCGCTGCTGCTGAAGCAGAAACTCGCCTCCGTGGTCGATCGCTATCCCACCGTGCTCTCGGAAGTGCGCGGCGAGGGGCTTCTGGTCGGCGTCAAGGCCGTGGTGCCGTCAGGCGATCTCGTCAACGCGCTGCGCGACGAGAAATTGCTCACCGTCGGCGCCGGCGACAATGTGGTGCGGTTCCTGCCGCCGTTGATCGTGACCGAGGCCGAGATCGACGAGTCCGTTCAGATGCTCGAGCGCGCCTGCGTCGCGCTGTCGGGCGCGCAGTTGAAGAAGGCGGCGGGGTGATGAGCAAGTCCGTCCGCCACTTCCTCGACATCAACGAGCTGCCGCCGGAGGAGCTGCGCAACATGCTGGCGCTCGGCGCCGCCATGAAGGCGAAGCTGAAGGCGCATGAGAAGGGCAAGAAGCCGCTCGAAGGCAAGACGCTGGCGATGATCTTCGAGCGTCCGTCGACCCGCACGCGGGTGTCGTTCGATGTCGGCATGCGCCAGCTCGGCGGCGAGTCGATCATGCTGACCGGTGCGGAGATGCAGCTCGGCCGCGGCGAGACCATCGCCGACACCGCGCGCGTGCTGTCGCGCTATGTCGATGCGATCATGATCCGCATCCTCAATCACGACGCGCTGCTGGAGCTGGCCGCGCACGCCACCGTGCCCGTGATCAACGGGCTGACGCGGCGCTCGCATCCCTGCCAGGTGATGGCCGACCTGATGACCTTCGAGGAGCATCGCGGGCCGATCGAGGGCAAGACCGTGGCCTGGACCGGCGACGACAACAACGTGCTGGCGTCGTGGGCGCATGCGGCCGAGCGCTTCAAGTTCCAGCTCAATGTCGCGACCCCGCCGCAGCTCGCGCCGAACAAGGCGATGAAGGACTGGATCAAGGCGACGCAGGCGCCGATCGTGCTCGGCAACGATCCCGAGGCGGCCGTGCGCGGCGCCGATTGCGTCGTCACCGACACCTGGGTGTCGATGGGCGACAAGGAAGGCGAGCACCGCCACAACGTGCTCAAGCCCTATCAGGTCAATGCGAAGCTGATGTCGCTGGCCAAGACGGACGCGATCTTCATGCATTGCCTGCCCGCGCATCGCGGCGAGGAGGTCACCGACGAGGTGATCGACGGCCCGCAATCGGTCGTGTTCGACGAGGCCGAAAACCGCCTGCACGCGCAAAAGGGCATTTTGGCCTGGTGCTTTAACGAAGGTGGCGTAGCACTCGCCGTCGGCGCTGCGGTATCGTTCACCGTCGTCCCGCCTGTGCGCAATGCGCATTTGGCACAGGATCCATGCGGCGTGATCTCGCGATTTTCGCTGTGTGCTAGACTTCGTCGTAACAATGAAGCCGGTGGCTATGGGTCCCTGCGTTCGCAGGGACGACTCGTGGAGATAGTTTCGCCGCTCTTTCGACCCCTTCACTTTTCTCTCGCCGACCCCAGATAAAGCGCCATGGATTTCACAATCCCGACACAAAATCACGACCGAGGCGCCCGTTCGCGCGCCATCGGCCGTTCCCGTCGATGACGCGGTGCTGCCGTTCGAGGTCGCCGCACTCGACCTGCGCGGACGGCTGACCCGGCTCGGCCCCGCGCTCGACGAGATCCTGACCAAGCACGATTACCCGCGCCGCCGGTCGGCAAGCTGCTCGGCGAGGCCATCGTGCTGACGACGCTGCTCGGCTCGGCGCTGAAATTCGACGGCCGCTTCATCCTGCAGACCCAGACCGACGGTCCGGTGTCGTTCCTGATCGTGGATTTCCAGGCGCCGGATCGCCTGCGCGCCTATGCGCGCTATCGACGCGAAGCGGCTGAAGGACGGCCAGGATTCCGGCGCGCTGCTCGGCAAGGGCCATCTCGCCATGACCATCGACCAGGGTGCTGACATGAGCCGCTACCAGGGCCTGGTGGCGCTCGACGGCGGCAGCCTGGAAGACGCCGCGCATGAATATTTCCTGCGCTCCGAGCAGATCCCGACCCGGGTGCGGCTCGCGGTCGGCGAGGAATGGCGCGGCGGCGACGGGCGGCAAACATCGCTGGCGCGCCGGCGGCATGCTGCTGCAGTTCCTGCCGAAGGCGCCGGAGCGGGCGCGGCAGGCCGATCTGCATCCCGGCGATGCGCCGGAAGGCGCGGTGACGCATGCCGTTGCGGAGGATGATGCCTGGGTCGAGGGCCAGTCGCTGATCGGCACCGTCGAGGATGTCGAACTGATCGATCCCGATCTGTCGGGCGAGCGGCTGCTGTATCGCCTGTTCCACGAGCGCGGCGTGCGCGTGTTCGCAGCCGCTGCCGTTGCGCGCGCAATGCTCCTGCTCGCGCGATGCGGTGTCGGCGATGCTGAAGAGCTTTGCGCCGCAAGACCGCGCCGAGATGGTCAAGGACGACAAGGTGGTCGTGACCTGCGAGTTCTGCTCGTCGGTCTACGAGTTCACGCCGCATGAAGCGGGCGTGGAAGAGTAGCGGCTTCGTCGCTTGGTAGGGTGGGCAAAGCGCAGCGTGCCCACCATCTATCCGCGACTTCGCTGCTGAATGGTGGGCACGCTGCGCTTTGTCCACCCTGCGGACCCCCGCCGTTCGCAATGATAGCGAAGACGCGCTCCCTAATTCAACACCCGCTTGTTGTCCGGGCTGTCCAGCGAGAACGTCGGCACGTCGATCTCGAAGCGCTCGCCGCTGGCGCTGACCATCTGGTAGCGGCCGGTCATGAAGCCCGAGGCGGTCGTCAGCGGCACGCCGGAGGTGTATTCGAAGCGCTCGCCGGGGGCGAGCACGGGCTGCTCGCCGACCACGCCTTCGCCGCGGACTTCCTGCTTGCGGCCGGTGGCGTCGGTGATGATCCAGTGCCGCGTCTTCAGCTGCACGGTCTCGTGCGCCGGAATTGGTGATGACGATGGTGTAGGACCAGAAATAGTGGCCGCTGTTCGGCCGACGAGCGCTCCGGCATGAAGTTCGGCTCGACGGTGACTTCGATCTGGCGGGTGACGGCGCGGTACATGCGGGCAATCTTCCGGAAATCCTGTTCCGTATCATAACGAAAATGCCGGGGGAACCAATCGCCGGCGCGCCGGCTTTGCCGCCCGTTTGATCGCGGTTTCAACATAGTTCCGGCCTAAAGCGCACCCGCGCGTGCGTTCGGCCCGTATCTGTTTGCGTATCTTGCGTGCAAGTTGCGGACCGATATGATCTCTTCTCCGACAGTGCACGCGTAAATGCTCAATCCAGACGGTGCCAGATGACGTCCATTGCCGATCCAGTTGCCGGACCGCCGCTCAGCGATCGCAAGGCGCGCGGCCGGCGATGGCAGCGCCGGCGGCGCCTGCCGCGCCGGCGATCACGCTGCCGGTGGCCGGCGAGCGCGAACTGCGGCTCGACCTGTTTCGCGGCCTGGCGCTGTGGCTGATCTTCATCGATCATCTGCCGCCCAACATCCTGACCTGGTTCACGATCCGCAATTACGGCTTCAGCGACGCCACCGAGATCTTCATCTTCATCTCCGGCTATACCGCCGCCTTCGTCTACGGCCGCGCGATGCTGGAGGCCGGCTTCGTGGTCGCCACCGCGCGCATCCTGCGCCGGGTCTGGCAGATCTATGTCGCGCATGTCTTCCTGTTCACGATCTTCCTCGCCGAGATTTCCTACGTCGCGACCAGTTTCGAGAACCCGCTCTACACCGAAGAAATGGGCATCATGGATTTCCTCAAGCAGCCCGACGTCACCATCGTCCAGGCGCTGCTGCTGCGATTCCGTCCCGTCAACATGGACGTGCTGCCGCTCTACATCGTGCTGATGCTGTTTCTGCCGCTCGATCCTGTGGCTGATGAAATGGCGGCCCGACGTCACGCTCGGCGCTGTCGGTGCTGCTCTACGCGCTGACCTGGGAATTCGACCTGTATCTGTCGGCCTATCCGAACGGCTTCTGGGCCTTCAATCCGTTCGCCTGGCAATTGCTGTTCGTGTTCGGCGCCTGGTGCGCGCTCGGCGGCGCGCGAGCGCATGTCGCGCATTCTGTCGTCGCGGGTCACGCTGTGGATCTCGCATCGCCTATCTGCTGTCGCGGCGTTCTGCGTGACGCTGACCTGGTACGTGCCGCAGCTCCGCCTTCTGATGCCGAAGCGGCTCGAGCAGTGGATGTATCCGATCAACAAGACCGATCTCGACGTGCTGCGGTTCGCGCATTTCCTGGCGCTGGCGGCGCTCACCGTGCGCTTCCTGCCGAAGGACTGGCCGGGCCTGAAATCGCCCTGGCTGCGGCCGCTGATCCTGTGCGGCCAGCATTCCCTGGAGATATTCTGTCTCGGCGTATTCCTGGCCTTTGCCGGCCATTTCGTCCTGGCCGAGGTCGCCGGCGGCGCCGTGGATGCATGTCGCTGATCAGTGTCTCCGGAATCGTCATCATGTGCGGCGTGGCGTGGCTGATTTCGTGGTACAAGCGGGTCGGCTGACAAAGAGCGACGCAGGACCAAAAGCGCCGTCGGCAACGCCGATATGGCGGGAGGGGGCTCATGAGGCCAGGTTCTTGAGCCTCTGTCCTGCTGGCTGCTGGCTGGTCTTGCGGCCGCCGGCTGCGCGCGTGCCGAGGATGCCCCGCAACCCGCACCTGAGCCTGCGAAGTGCCCGCCTATCTGCTGACCACCGAAAGCGCGCTGCCCAAGGTCGCCGAGGCCGTCAAAAGCGGCCAGCCGCTCGATATTCTGGTGATCGGCAGCCGCTCCTCGACCATCGCCGCCTCGGAGGACAGCGCCTATCCGGCGCGGCTGCAGGCCAATCTGAAGGACAAGCTGCCCGGCGTCCCGTGAACGTCTCCGTAGAACTACAGATCAAGAAGACCGCCGAGGAGGTCGCCGCCAGCCTCGTTAAGCTGGTGGAAGCAAAAACGCCGACTTTGGTGATCTGGCAGACCGGAACCGTGGATGCCATCCGATCCATCGATCCCGACGATTTCCGCGGCGCGGTCGACGAAGGGGTTGCTGCGCTGCAAAAGGCAGGAGCTGACGTCGTTTTAATGAATCTGCAGTACAGTCCGCGTACGGAAACGATGATTTCCGCGCCGCCATATCTCGATAATATGCGTGTGGTGGCGCAGCAGCACGATGTTCCGCTGTTCGACCGGTTCGCCATCATGCGGCAGTGGAATGACCAGGCGATTTCGACCTGTTCAGCCCTTCGCACGGCACTCGAGCTGGCCAAGCGGGTCCATGATTGCCTCGGCCGCGCGCTGTCGAAATTCGTGATCGACGCGGCCCATCTGGATCCGGCGCAGCAGAATTGAGGATTCAGCGTTAATGAGTTTTCACCGCCCTTTTTGCCTGTCGACATTGCTGGCCGTCGCCATCGCCGCGGCCTGGCGCTGCTGATGCCGGTCGCGATGTCGCCGGTGCGCGCGCAGTGGCGCGCAGCAGGCCGCCCAGCAGGCGGCGCTGCCGACGCCGCCAAATCCGAAAGCCAGGCTGAACCGAAGCGCACCGCTGCAAGCACCCAGGCTGCCGCGCCGGCGACCACGGTCGATCCGCCGCGCAGAAGAGCCTCGCCAGCAAGGCGATCGACAAGGTGAAGCAGGTCGCGAAATCCGCCAGCGACATCTTCAGCCGCGTGCCCTGCCTGTCGCCGAAGGGCGGCGCCAAGGCGATGGGCTCGCTGCCGCATGTGGCGAGCAAGCTCGCCGCCGGCAAGCCGGTGGTGATCGTCGCGTTCGGCTCGTCGTCGACCGCGGGCTACGGCGCGACCTCGCCGGAATTCAACTATCCCAACCGGCTCGCCGCGCAGCTGCAGCGGCAATATCCGACCGCCGACATCACCGTGCTCAATCGCGGCATCGGCGGCGAGGACGCGCCCGAAATGATGAAGCGGCTGCAGACCGCGGTGCTCGACGTGAAGCCGGATCTGGTGATCTGGCAGGTCGGCACCAACGCCGTGCTGCGCGACCTCGATCCCGCCGAGACCGCCAAGCTGGTCGAGGACGGCATCGGCCGCATTCAGGCGGCCGGCGCCGACGTCGTGCTGGTCGATCCGCAATATTCGCCGCGGGTCAACGAGCACGCGGAAAGCGCCAGCAAGATGGTGAAGCTGCTCGGCAAGGTCGCCGAACTCCGCCATGTCGGCATTTTCCCGCGCTTCGAGGTGATGCGCGAATGGCACGAGAAGCAGGCGATGCCGATCGAGAGCTTCGTCATCGCCGACGGCCTGCACATGAACGACTGGGGCTATGCCTGCTTCGCCCAACTGCTCGGCGACGACATCATCAAGTCGGTCGGCCAGATCAAGCTCGGCGTCAACGTGCCCGCCGACGTGCAGACCTATCGGCCGATGTGAATCGAGCGTGTGTAGGAGTGGCGCAATAGCGCGCGTTATCGCCGTGCGCCGCCAATCTATCCAGATATGCAACTGTGAGACTGTCGCTACGCTGCGTTATGCTCCGCCCTACGACAGCGCCTATCTCACGCCTTCTCCAGCGCCGCCGCAGATCCTCGATCAGATCGTCGCGATGCTCGAGCCCGGCCGAGAAGCGGATGAAGCCTTCGCTGATGCCGAGCTCGGCGCGGGCTTCCGGCGTCAGCCGCTGATGCGTCGTCGTGGCCGGATGCGTGACGAGGCTCTTGGCGTCGCCGAGATTGTTGGAGATCCGCGAGAGCTTCAGCGCGTTGAGGCAGCGGAACGCGGCCGCCTTGCCGCCCTTGACCTCGAAGCCGACCAGCGTCGAGCCGGCGCGCATCTGCTTCTTCACCAGTGCGGCCTGCGGATGATCGGCGCGGCCGGGATAGATCAGCCGCGAGATTTTCGGATGCTTCGCCAGCGCGTCGGCGATCGCCGCCGCGGTCTCGGTCTGCGCGCGCACGCGCACCGCCAGCGTCTCCAGTCCCTTCAGCAGCACCCAGGCGTTGAACGGCGACATCGACGGGCCGGTCTGGCGCATGAAGTTGTGGATGTGCTCGGCGATGAAGGCTTCCGACGACAGGATGATGCCGCCGAGGCAGCGGCCCTGGCCGTCGATGTGCTTGGTCGCCGAATACACCACGACGTCGGCGCCGAGCGACAGCGGGCTCTGCCAGATCGGCGTCGCGAACACGTTGTCGACGATCAGCCGCGCGCCGCCCTGATGCGCGATCTCGGCGATCGCGGCGATGTCGAGCACGTCGAGCGTCGGATTGGTCGGGCTCTCCAGGAACAGGTCTTGGTGTTCGGCCGCATCGCCTTCTGCCACTGGTCGAGGTCGAGGCCGTCGACCAGCGTGGAGTCGATGCCGTAGCGCGGCAGCAGGTCTTCGACCACGTAGCGGCAGGAGCCGAACATCGCCTTCGCCGCCACCACGTGATCGCCGGCGTTCAGCGGCGCCAGGATCGCGGTGGTCACCGCGGCCATGCCGGTCGCGGTCGCGCGCGCGGCTTCCGCGCCTTCGAGCTCGATCATGCGCCGCTCGAACATCGAGATGTTGGGATTGGAAAAGCGCGAATAGAGGAAGCCGGGATCCTCGCCCTTGAAGCGCGCCTCGCACTGCTCGGCGGTGTCGTAGACGAAGCCCTGGGTCAGGAACAGCGCTTCGGACGTCTCGCCGAATTGCGAGCGCAGCGTGCCGGCATGCACCAGCCGGGTTTCGGGACGGTAGTGGGCGGTGGGCGACAGCAGTCTCAGACATGTGACCTCCGTCGTGACCATCTTCGAAAATGGCCACAAAAAAACCGGCCTGGAAAAATTTCCACAGGCCGGGATCACACGTGTCCCCGGCCTGTTTAGCGACTTATTTAACGTGGCTGCAAGCCGGCCGGCTCAAATCACCACGGGATAAGTCATGCTCATATTCCGCTGGCGCCCTTTCCGTCAAGGCGGCCATCGGATAACCGATAAAAGTCCATATTTCAGCGGTCTGGATGGCTTTAGGCCGCTCCGAGGATCACCCCGTGCCGTTCACGCTTCCGCCCGACGCCAATGGAATTCTGCCCGACCGCATGATCGCGGCGATGGCGGATGCCGGCCTGATCCTGCCGGCCTATCCCTTCGTCGAAAGCCAGATCCAGCCGGCCAGCCTCGATCTGCGTCTCGGCGACATCGCCTATCGCGTGCGCGCCAGCTTCCTGCCGGGGCCGGGCGCCACGGTCGCCGAGCGCATCGACGAACTGAAGCTGCACGAGATCGACCTGACCGACGGCGCGGTGCTGGAAACCAACTGCGTCTACATCGTGCCGCTGCTCGAAAGCCTCGCGCTGCCGCCGGAGATCGTCGCCGCCGCCAATCCGAAAAGCTCGACCGGGCGGCTCGACGTGTTCACCCGCGTGATCGCCGACGGCACGCGCCGCTTCGACATGATCGGCGCCGGCTATCACGGCCCGCTCTATGCCGAGATCAGCCCGAAGACGTTTCCGGTGCTGCTGCGCGAGGGCTCGCGGCTGTCGCAGGTCCGCTTCCGCACCGGCGACGCCGTGCTCGACGCCGACGAGCTCGACGCGCTGCACGCGCCGAGCGGCTGGTCGATAGCGACGATGCCGATCTCGCCAACGGCGTCGCGCTGTAGCGTCGATCTCTCCGGCGAGAACGCCAGCGGCTTCGTCGGCTACCGCGCCAAGCGCCACACCGGCGTGGTCGATATCGACCGCCGCGGCGGCTATGCGGTCGATGAATTCTGGGAGCCGATCGCGGCGCGGCCCGACGGCAGCCTGATCCTCGATCCCGGCGAGTTCTACATCCTGGCCTCGAAGGAAGCCGTGCAGGTGCCGCCGGATTACGCCGCCGAGATGGTGCCGTTCGATCCGCTGGTCGGCGAATTCCGCGTGCACTATGCCGGCTTCTTCGATCCCGGCTTCGGCTATGCCGGCGCCGGCGGGCAGGGCTCGCGCGCCGTGCTGGAGGTGCGCTCGCGCGAAGTGCCGTTCATTCTCGAGCACGGCCAGATCGTCGGCCGGCTGGTCTACGAGAAAATGCTGGCGCGGCCCGACGCCCTGTACGGCCAGCGCATCGGCTCGAACTATCAGGCG
>CAWBQP010000056.1:0-192062 GCA_963790735.1 uncultured Alphaproteobacteria bacterium
CTCGAGACCTCGGGCAAGGAGAAGGACGCCGGCACGCGCTTCGAGCGCGCCTACAAGCTCGACGATACGATGCTGCGCGTGTCCGACGCCTATGCGCGCTGGTTGTCGCGCAACAAGGATGGCGCGTCGGCGACCGGCATTTACGAAGCGTTCGACAAGAAGCTGCCGCGGCATCCGCTGGTGCAGGAAGGGCTGCGCGACACCAAGGCCGGCAAGAAGCTGCCGCCGCTGGTCGATTCGGCGCAGGCCGGCGCGGCCGAGGCGCTGTACGGCATCGGCGCCACGCTGACCCGCCGCGGCGGCGAGGATCTGGCGCTGGTCTATCTGCAGCTCGCGCTCTATTTGCAGCCCAACCATCCGCTGGCGCTGCTGTCGCTCGCCGATCTCTATGAGTCGGTGAAGAAGCCCCAGATGGCGATCAAGGTCTACGAGCGCATGCCGGCCAGTTCGCCGCTCAAGCGCAACGCGCAGATCCAGCTTGCCACCAATCTCGACGCCGCCGACCGCAGCGACGAGGCGATCAAGATCCTGAAAGGCGTCACCGCCGAAGCGCCGAAAGATATCGAGGCCATCATGGCGCTCGGCAACATCGAGCGCGGCCGAAAGAAGTTCAGCGATTGCGCCGACGACCTATTCGCAGGCGATCGACGCGATGCCCGGGGTGACGGACAAGAACACCTGGGTCACCTATTATTATCGCGGTATTTGCCTGGAGCGCTCCAAGCAGTGGAGCAAGGCCGAGGTCGACATGCGCAAGGCGCTGGAGCTGCAGCCCGAGCAGCCGCATGTCCTGAATTATCTCGGCTATTCCTGGATCGACCAGGGCATCAATCTCGACGAAGGCATGAAGATGATCAGGCGCGCCGTCGATCAGCGTCCCGACGACGGCTACATCGTGGATTCGCTGGGCTGGGCGTTTTACCGGATCGGCAATTTTGAGGACGCGGTGAAGAATCTCGAGCGCGCGATCGATCTCAAGCCCGAGGATCCGACCATCAACGACCATCTCGGCGATGCCTATTGGCGCGTCGGGCGGACGCTGGAAGCCAAATTCCAGTGGGCCCATGCCCGCGACCTCAAGCCCGAGGCGGAGGAATTGCCGAAGATCGAGGCCAAGATCGCCAACGGTCTGCCCGAAGACACCTCTTCTGCGGCTTCCGCCGACAAGAAGAAAGAAGACGGCAGGGGCGGCTGAGGCAAGGACTTTGGGGGCTGTTCGGCAATGCCGGGATTGAGTGATGAAGGGTGCGCCAAGGTCAACCTGACCTTGCGGGTGAATGGCCGTCGTTCGGACGGCTATCATGATCTCGAAAGCGTGGTGGCGTTTGCCGACTGCGCCGACCGGCTGACGCTGACGCCGGGCTCCGATTTGAATTTGAAGATGTCGGGACCGCTGGCGCAGGCGTGCGGCGAGACGTCGGACAATCTGGTGCTCAAGGCCGCGCGTCTGTTGGCCGAGCGCGTCCCGGAATGAAGGCCGGCAGTTTCTCGCTCGACAAGGTCTTGCCGGTCGCGGCCGGAATCGGCGGAGGTTCGGCCGATGCCGCAGCCGCCCTGCGGCTGCTTTCGCAGTTGAACGGGCTCGCGCTCGACGATCCCCGCATCATCGAGGTCGCGCAACTGACCGGCGCCGACGTGCCGGTCTGCGTCGACTCGCGCGGCTGCGTCATGACCGGCGTCGGCGAAACGCTGCAGCCGCTCAGCCTGCCGAAAATGCCCTGCGTGATGGTCAATCCCGGCGTTCCCGTCGCGACCAAAGACGTTTTCAAGGCGCTCGGTCTGCGCAATGGCGAATTGCTGGTCGGCGCCACCGATGTGCTGCTGCAGGACCGCTGGCCCGACGGGAAGGCATCGCTCGAAGACTGGGTCGAAGCGCTCGCCGCCAGTTCCAACGATCTGGAAGCGCCCGCCATGCGCGTCCAGCCCGTGATCTGCGAGGTCATCGCGGCGCTGAACGCGACCAACGGCGCCTGGCTGGCGCGGATGTCCGGATCGGGCGCCACCTGCTTTGCGATCTACGAGAACACCGCCGAAGCCGGCCGCGCGGCGGAGAAGCTCCGGCGCGATCACCCCGGATGGTGGGTGCATGCGGGAACGCTGAGCTGAGATTCTCTTCGTAGGATGGGTAGAGCGCAGCGAAACCCATCGATCCCAGCTAGCTTGATGTGATGGGTTTCGCTGCGCTCTACCCATCCTACGAGCGGGCCGCCGCGCCAGCGCCAGCGAAATACCGAGGCCTGCGATGAACAGCCCCGAGCCCTGTCGCAATCGTTGAAGCAAATGCGGCCGGCGCGCGAGACCGGTGCGCGCCGTCGCGGCCATCATCACCACGACGACATCGACCAGCGTATTGAGCGCCACCGAGATCAGGCCGAGCGTGATGAACTGGAGCGCGACGTAGCCGCCGGCCGGGTCGACGAATTGCGGAATGAAGGCCAGAAAGAAAGCGGCGGTCTTCGGGTTCAGGGCTTCGACCAGCACGCCTTCCCGAAACACCCGCTGTGTACCGACTAGCGATGGCCTGTTGCGGCAACAGATCGCGCGCCTCGCGAAACGTCTTGAAGCCAAGCCACACCAGATAGAGCGCGCCGGCGAATTTGAGCGCGGTGAACAGCTCGGCGCTGGCAAGGATGATCGCCGAGACGCCAAGCCCGCCCGCGATCACATGCACCAGCCCGCCGAGCGCCGTCCCGAACGTCGAGGCGATGCCGGCTCGCTTGCCGCCCGACAGCGTCCGCGCCGCGACGTAAAAGATTCCGGGACCGGGGACCGCGGCAATGACAAGCGCGGCCAGGAGAAACAATGTGAAATTGGTGCCGTTCAATGCGATCAATCTTCGTAGGATGGGTAGAGCGAAGCGAAACCCATCAATGGGCACCAATCGGTGATGACGTGATGGGTATCGCTTACGCTCCACCCATCCTACGACTTTGCGATCCGCTTAATGCGACCGCGCCAGACAGAACGCCACGACCTGCTCCAGCGCGGTCTTCATCGGCGAGGCCGGGAACAGCGCCAGCGCGTCGACGGCCATCGCGCCGTAATGCTGGGCGCGGCTGATCGTGTCTTCCAGCGCGCGGTGCTTGGTCATCAACCCGATGGCATGATCGAGGTCGCTGTCGCCGATCTCGCCACGCTCCAATGCCTTGACCCAGAACTTGCGCTCGCTGTCATTGCCGCGGCGGAATGCCAGCACCACCGGCAGCGTGATCTTGCCCTCGCGGAAATCGTCGCCGATGTTCTTGCCGAGTTTCGCGGCCTTGCCGCCATAGTCCAGCACGTCGTCGACGAGCTGGAACGCGATGCCGAGATTCATGCCGACCGAGCGGCATGCGGTCTGCTCGGCCTTCGGCCGGTTGGCGATCACGGGCCCGACCTCGCAAGCCGCGGCGAACAGTTCGGCCGTCTTGCCCCTGATGACGGCGAGGTATTCGTCCTCGGTGGTCGCGGTGTTCTTGGCCGCCGCAAGCTGCATCACTTCGCCTTCGGCGATGGTGGCCGCGGCGGAGGAGAGAATGTCCAGCGCGCGCAGCGAGCCGACCTCGACCATCATGCGAAAGGCCTGGCCGAGCAGGAAGTCGCCGACCAGCACGCTGGCCTCATTGCCCCACAGCATCCGCGCCGACAGCTTGCCGCGGCGCAGTTCGCTCTCGTCGACCACGTCGTCATGCAGCAGCGTTGCGGTGTGCATGAACTCGACGGAGGCGGCGAGCTTGATATGGCCGTCGCCGGAATAGCCGGTGAGGTTGGCCATCGCCAGCGTCAGCATCGGGCGGAGACGTTTGCCGCCGGATGAGATCAGGTGGTTGGCGACTTCCGGAATCATGGTGACTTCCGACCCCGTCCGCGACAGGATCGTGGCGTTGACCCGCTCCATATCGGCGGCAACGAGCCCGACCAGCGCATCTATCGAGGCGTTCGACGGGCTTTCGAAGGGTACAATAACCGCCACGCGGGTCTCCAATTTTGGCCAATTCGCACTATCCTTGTTCTACAATAGAAAGTGCCGGCTGAGGCGGCAAGGGCACGAAGCGGTTGACAGGCCCGATGCCATCGCCGCACCCGGGCGAAAAGGAGAGCGTCACTTGCGGGAATTGGTCAGGACCAACGATATCGTGCTGGTTTCCGCAGTCGGCGCACTGCTCGACGGCGCCAATATCCATCATCTGGTGCTGGACCAGAACATGAGCGTCATCGAGGGATCGCTCGGCATCCTGCCGCGCCGCATCCTGGTTCACGAGGACGACAATCGCGAGGCCCGCCAGTTGCTGGCCGAGGCGGGCCTGGCTCACGAATTGCGCGCCGATGACTGACCCCGTCCTTGAACTCACCGAGGACGCGTTTCTCGGCGGGCAATTGCGTCTGAAGCAACTGAAATCGGGACATCGCGCCGGTCACGATGCGGTGCTGCTGGCGGCGGCAACCGCAGCCCGTCCGGGCGACCGCGTCGCCGATCTCGGCGCCGGCGCAGGCGTCGCGGGCCTGGCGGTTGCGAGGCGCGTGGCCGGCATCGATCTGGTCCTGGTCGAGATCGATGCGGCGCTGGCGGGCCTTGCGCGCGCCAATGCGGACGCGAATGCGATTCACGCTGACGTGATCGTGCTCGATGTGGAAGCTGACGCCGCAGCCTTTGCCGCTGCCGGATTAGCTCCTGACAGCGTCGATGCGGTGCTGATGAATCCGCCCTTCAACGATCCCGCGCGGCATCGCGTCTCGCCGGACACCGCGCGCGGGATCGCGCATATGGCGACCGCAACGACGCTCTGGAAATGGGTTCACGCGGCGCGGCGCATTCTCAAATCGAGGGGAGCGCTGACGCTGATCTGGCGCGCCGATGGAATTGCCGAGGTGCTCTCCGCGCTCGATCACGGTTTCGGGAGCTTGCAGGTCCTGCCGGTTCATGGCGAGGCGCGGGGGCCTGCCAATCGCATCCTGGTTCGCGCCACCAAGGGTGGGCGGGCGCCGACGCAAATCCATCCCGCCCTGATGCTCAATGACGAGCAAGGCGTGCCAAATAAAAGGGTGCAGGAGATTTTGGCCGGGAAGGGGAGCTTGCCGCTCGCGAACCCGTAAAGGTGGCTCGCACGCCCAATTCCTCAAACAGGACGCTATTGCGGAAGCGTCTCTGACTGTTGCTTGGGCGCCGATGTAAAGTGGATCGCGGCCAGAAGGCTGCCGATGAGCATGATCAGCAGGTAGATTTTCATGTCAGTCTCCGCTGCGCCATTGCAGCTTTAACGTCTGCAAGGCAAAAGGCGTTCCGGCCAAAAAAGGCGTCCCGGCCTTTGCATTGACACTGGTGCGATAAAAAATGGTTAATTCGAGGTAACGGCATGAGTGAACAAATAAGTGATCGCGCGGGATTGCCGAACCTCATTGACAGGGTGAAGCAACTCATTCCGGCAAAATTCCGGCGCGACGCCGCTGTCGTTCCGGTGGTGCGCCTGTCGGGTGTCATCGGTGCGGTGACGCCGTTGCGGCCGGGCCTGACGCTGGCGGGCATCGCCAGGACGCTGGAACGCGCCTTCGCCACCAAACACGCCAAGGCGGTGGCGCTGGTGATCAATTCGCCCGGCGGCTCGCCGGTGCAATCGCGCCAGATCTATTTGCGGATCAGGCAGCTTGCCGCGGAAAAGAAGCTGCCGGTGCTGGTGTTCGTCGAGGACGTCGCGGCATCCGGCGGCTACATGATCGCCTGCGCCGGCGACGAGATATTCTGCGATCCGTCCTCGATCCTCGGCTCGATCGGCGTGGTCGGCGGCAGTTTCGGTTTCCAGGACTTGATCAAGAGAATTGGCGTCGAGCGGCGGCTCTATACGGCAGGCGAGCACAAGGCGATGCTGGATCCGTTCCTGCCGGAAGACCCCGATGACGTGGCGCGCCTGAAGGCGCTTCAGCGCGAGATCCACGCCATCTTCATCGCGCTGGTCAAAGGCAGCCGCGGTGCGCGGCTCAAGGGAACCGAGGACGTCCTGTTCACCGGCGAGTACTGGGCGGGCGAGAAGTCCGTGTCGCTGGGCCTTGCGGACAAGATCGGCGATATCCGCTCGACGCTGCGCGAGCGCTTTGGCGAGAAGGTGCTGACGCCCGTCATCGCGCCCGCAAGCGGGATGCTGGCCGGGCTGTTGGGCCGGAGATCGCCGGGGGCGGGCGCGCTGGCCGCCTTCGACGGTATCGGGGGACTGCCGGACGACCTGATTTCCGCGCTGGAGACACGGGCGATTTGGGCCAAATTCGGGTTCTAGAAATCAACTGGAGGTCAACGGGCCGCGCCATTTAGTCCCAAAAGCGGAATTGCGGCGCAGGCCGGCTTGGGCGAGAATGCGACCCATTGGGGGCTGACACGTGAACGACAAGGATCGACCGATGCCGCCGCTGATCGCATTCGCGGGTGCCCTGGGTGGGCTCGCCGTGGTCCGATGGGCCTACAAGACTGCCGTCCGGATCAACAGGGAACTGGAAGAGGCGCGCCTGGCACGCGTCGCCGAGGCCCAGACGGCCGAAATTCCGACGCTGCGCCGCGACCCCGTCACCGGGGCTTATCGGCCGGGCTAGGACAAGCCATACAAACCGCCAATTCGGCGATGCCGGACCTCCGGCATCGCCTTGATTCCCCGGCCCCGCGTCGATACGGTCCCGCGCTCTTCAATCCCCCTTCGCGAGACCGATTCTGCCGATGGACGCACTTCCTGCCCATATGCGCCCGGAACGTTCGTTCCAGGGCTTCATCCTCGCCCTGCAACGGTTTTGGGCGGAGCAGGGCTGCGTGATCCTGCAGCCCTACGACATGGAAATGGGCGCCGGCACCTTCCATCCGGCGACGACGCTGCGCGCGCTCGGGCCGAAGCGCTGGAACGCGGCCTATGTGCAGCCCTCGCGGCGGCCCAAGGACGGCCGCTACGGCGAAAATCCCAACCGGCTGCAGCACTATTATCAGTTTCAGGTGATCATGAAGCCGTCGCCGCCGAACCTTCAGGACCTGTACCTGAAGTCGCTGGCCGCGATCGGCATCGATTCCAGCCTGCACGACATCCGCTTTGTCGAGGACGATTGGGAAAGCCCGACGCTCGGCGCGTGGGGGCTGGGCTGGGAGTGCTGGTGCGACGGCATGGAAGTCAGCCAGTTCACCTACTTCCAGCAGGTCGCGGGCGTCGAATGCGCGCCCGTTGCCGGCGAACTCACCTACGGGCTCGAGCGCCTTGCGATGTATGTGCAGGGCGTCGACCGCGTCTACGATCTCAACTTCAACGGCCGCGACGGCGCCGACAAGGTCACCTATGGCGACGTCTTCCTGCAGGCCGAGCAGGAATATTCCCGGCACAATTTCGAATATGCCGACACCACGATGCTGTTCGAGCAATTCAAGATGGCCGAGGACGCCTGCAAAAAATATCTCGCCGCCGGATGGCAAGAAAACGAAGCGGGCAGCAACCAGAAAGAACATCTGATGGCGCTGCCGGCCTATGACCAGTGCATCAAGGCGAGCCACGTCTTCAACCTGCTGGATGCCCGCGGCGTGATCTCGGTGACCGAACGGCAGAGCTACATCATGCGCGTGCGCGAACTGGCAAAAGCCTGCGGCGAAGCCTGGGTTCACACCGAAGCGGGCAGGGCGGTCTGATGCCTGATCTTCTGCTGGAACTGTTTTCCGAGGAAATCCCCGCGCGCATGCAGGCGAAGGCGGCGGACGATCTGCGCCGCATGGTCACCGACAAGCTCGTCGCCGAAGGCCTCGTCTATGAGGGCGCCAAAGCGTTCGCGACGCCGCGGCGGCTGGCGCTGACCGTGCACGGCATTCCGGCGCGGCAGTCCGACCTGAAGGAAGAGCGCCGCGGCCCGCGCGTCGGCGGGGCCGATGCCGCGATCCAGGGATTCTTGAAAGCGACCGGTCTCGCCTCGCTCGAAGAAGCCAAGATCCAGACGCGATCCAAGAAGGGCGATTTCTACATCGCGCTGATCGAAAAGCCGGGCCGCGCCACGCATCGACGTGCTCGCCGAGATTCTGCCGGTCATCGTCCGCACCTTCCCGTGGCCGAAATCGATGCGCTGGGGCGAACGTTCGGCCAAATCAGGCTCGCTGTCCTGGGTGCGGCCGCTGCATTCGATCATCGCGACCTTCGGGCTCGGAGACCGAAGAGCCCGATGTGGTGAAGTTTTCCGATCGACGGCATCGAGGCCGGGCAGACCACGCTACGGCCACCGCTTCATGGCGCCGGCGGCGATCTCCGTGCGCCGCTTCGAGGACTACGAAGCCAAGCTGAAGGCGGCCAAGGTCGTGCTCGATCCGCAGGCGCGCAAGGACATCATCCTGGCCGACGCCAAGCAACTGGCGTTCGCGCAAGGCTTTGAACTGGTCGAGGACCAGGTGCTGCTCGACGAGGTCGCCGGCCTCGTCGAATGGCCGGTCGCGCTGATGGGCTCGTTCGACGAGGAATATCTTGTCGATCCCGGGCGAGGTGATCCGCGCCACCATCCGCAACAACCAGAAATGCTTTGTGGTCAGCGATCCCAAGACCGGCAAGCTGACCAACAAGTTCATCCTCACCGCCAACATCGAGGCCAGCGACGGCGGCAAGACCATCATCGCCGGCAACGAGCGCGTGATCCGCGCGCGGCTGAGCGACGCGAAGTTCTTCTACGAGACCGACCTGAAGACGAAGCTCGAAGATCGGCTGCCGAAGTTCGAGCAGATCGTGTTTCACGAGAAGCTCGGCACGCAGGCCGAGCGGATCAAGCGGATCGAGCGGCTGGCGGCCGAGATCGCGCCGCTGGTCGGCGCCGACGTCGAGAAGACCAAGCGCGCCGCGCATCTGGCGAAGGCCGATTTGCTCACCGAAGTCGTCGGCGAATTCCCCGAATTGCAGGGCTTGATGGGAAAATACTACGCGCTGGCGCAGGGCGAGGATGCCTCCGTCGCCGCCGCGAGCGAGGAGCACTACAAGCCGCAAGGGCCCGCCGATCGCGTGCCGACCGATCCGGTGAGCGTGGCGGTCGCGCTGGCCGACAAGATCGACACGCTGGTCGGATTCTGGGCGATCGACGAAAAGCCGACGGGTAGCAAGGATCCGTATGCGTTGCGGCGCGCGGCGCTGGGCGTCATCAGGCTGATCGTCGAGAATACGCTTCGGCTGCCGATCCTGAACGTGGCGAAGTCGGCCATGGCTGGTTTGCCGGCAAAGGGCGACGCTCAGAAACTTCCGGGCGATCTTCTCTCCTTCTTCGCCGACCGCCTGAAAGTCCAGCTTCGCGAGCAGGGCGCGCGTCACGATCTCGTCGATGCCGTGTTCTCGCTCGGCGGCCAGGACGATCTGCTGATGGTGGTCCGCCGCGTCGAGGCGCTCGGCAAGTTCCTCGACACCGACGACGGCAAGAACCTGCTTGCCGGGACCAAGCGCGCGAGCAACATCCTCTCGATCGAGGAGAAAAAGGACAAGCGCACGTTTGACGGCGCGCCGGATGCCGGGCTTTACAAGTTGCCTGAGGAAAAGGCGCTGGCGAAGGCGATCGATCAGGTCAAGAGCGAGGCCGGCGCCGCCGTCGCCAAGGAAGATTTCGCCGCCGCGATGAGCGCGATGGCAAAGCTGCGTCCGGCGGTCGATGCGTTCTTCGACAAGGTCAAGGTCAATGACGATGAACCCAAGGTGCGCGAGAACCGACTAAAGCTCCTGAACGAGATCCGCGCGGCGACGCGCGCGGTTGCGGATTTTTCGAAGATCGAAGGCTAGATCATGGACCGTCAGACGCTCGCCGCTTACGACCTGGATGCGGCGGCGTTCGCGAAGGACTGGCACGATCAGCCGGCGCCCGTCGACCTGCAGGAAGTCGTCGAGCGGTTTTTCGTGCGCGGCGGCACCTCGGCCGATATCGGCTGCGGCTGCGGCCGCGAGGTCGCCTGGCTCCACGCGAACGGTTTTTCGGCCGTGGGCTTCGATGCCTCCGAAGGCCTGCTCAAGGAGGCGCGCCGGCGATATCCCTCCTTCAAGTTCGCGCATGCCGAATTGCCCGAGCTGCGCGGCGTCGGCACCTTCGACAACGTGCTGTGCGAAACCGTGATCATGCATCTCGACCGCAAGCAGATTGCGGCATCGGTTCGCCGGCTGCTCGATATCGTCAAGCCGAGCGGCATTCTCTATCTGAGCTGGCGCGTCACCGAGGGCGCCGATCAACGCGACGCGCAGGGACGGCTTTACGCGGCCTTCGATCCCGCTTTGGTGCTGACAGAACTGAAGGCAACGACGGTGTTGCTCGATGAAGAGGCGGTCAGCGCCTCCTCGGGGAAGATAATTCACCGGCTCGTGGTGAAGAAGCCCGGGCTCGAAATTCGCGAATAGCCCGTAGGGTGGGCAAAGCCACCGGGTCGCGCGAATGCGCGCCCGATGCAGCTCGCGGACCAATGCGCAGGAAGCAAGCATGGTGGTAGGCACGCTGCGCTTTGCCCACCCTACAGCACTGCGTCCGGCACACGACTCACACGCACAAACAAAACCCCGCCCGGCGGGGACGCCGGGCGGGGTCTTTGTCCGGTCGTATCTCGCGCACATCCGCTTGCGCGGCGCCCGGACCAATCGTTCAGGCTACTGAGGTTAATCGACCACCTGAACGATGCGACGCGATCGCGGTTCGACCAGCATGGTCTGGCCGTTCACCACGGTGTAGCGATAGGGCGTCATGCCGAACGATTGCGGCACGTCGTAATAGGTCACGCCGGCTTCCGGCAGCACGCCGCCGACGATCACGCGCTCGGAAATCGTGTAGTTCGGCACGCGTTCACGCACGATGTATTCACGGAAGGCCGGCCGCTGGTCGGCCGCGATGCCTTCGTGTTCACCGATGACGACGCGTGCCGCCGCCGACGGTGCCGGTGGTGATCGTGGTCTGCGCCTGTGCCGCGATCGGGGCGGCCAACGCGCCGGCGATCGCCGCAATGGCAAGTAGTCTGTTCCGCATGGTCAACTCCTTCGCGAGAAGAGGCGCCGGCTTTCGCCAGCACGCACATGCGGGGCCAATTCATCGCGCGCCGCATTGTTCCGGCAAAACCGCGGCCTCATACGCGGCATTTCTGGGGAATTGTTGTGGAGCCTGGAACCCGTTGAAGTGGTGAGCGTCTTGCTATTCCGAAACCGCGCCAGCGGTTAAGTTGCCGCCCTCGATTCGATTCCCCTTCATCAGCCGGAGATTTCAATGACCATCACCGCTGCGCACATTCCCCCGATCGTCGCCCTGATCGCGGGGATTTTGATCCTGATCATGCCGCGGCTGCTCAACTTCATCGTCGCGATCTATTTGATCTTCGTCGGCCTGGTCGGTCTCGGCGTGTTCAAGATGTTGCGGTTCTAGCGCGGGAAAGCAGGCTTTCGCGGCTTGCGCGGAACCCCTCAAAATGGTGTAAGGCGCGCAATCTTCTCACCTTTTCGGATAGTTGGAAGCCATGGCCAAAGCCGTCGCGAAGTCCAAGAAGGCTGCAGTGAAATCTGCAGCGAAATCAAAGCCATCGGCCCGGCCCAAGGCCGCTGCCGCGGCCCCTTCCGCCCGCAAGGCGCTGAAGAAGGCCCCGGCCAAGCCGGTCGCCAAGGCCGCGGCCAAGAAGGCTGCGGTTCGCAAGCCGGCCGCCGAGGCGGTAAAATCCGGCAAGTGGGTCTATACCTTCGGCGACGGCAAGGCCGAGGGCAAAGCGGGCCTGCGCGACCTGCTCGGCGGCAAGGGCGCCAACCTCGCCGAAATGGCCAATCTCGGCCTGCCGGTGCCTCCCGGCTTCACCATTCCGACCTCGGTCTGCACCTATTTCTACGCCCACGACAAATCCTATCCCGCCGCATTGAAGGCGCAGGTCGAGAAGGCGCTCGATCATGTCGGCAAGCTGACCGGCAAGGCGTTCGGCGATTCGAAAAATCCGCTGCTGGTGTCGGTCCGCTCCGGCGGCCGCGCCTCGATGCCGGGCATGATGGACACCGTGCTCAATCTCGGCCTCAACGACAAGACGGTCGAAGCGCTCGCCGAACTCTCCGGCGATCGCCGCTTCGCCTATGACAGCTATCGCCGCTTCATCACGATGTATTCGGACGTGGTGCTCGGCTTCGAGCATCATCACTTCGAGGACATCCTCGACACCTTCAAGGACGGCCAGGGCTATACGCTCGACACCGATCTGACCGGCGACGACTGGGTCGAACTGGTCGGCAAGTACAAGGAAGCCGTGGCGCGCGAGACCGGCAAGGATTTCCCGCAGGATCCGCACGAGCAATTGTGGGGCGCGATCGGCGCGGTGTTCTCATCCTGGATGAATGCGCGCGCGGTGACCTATCGCCGCCTGCACGACATCCCGGAATCCTGGGGCACCGCCGTCAACGTGCAGGCCATGGTGTTCGGCAACATGGGCGAGACGTCCGCGACCGGCGTTGCGTTCACGCGCAATCCCTCGACCGGCGAGAGCAAGCTGTACGGCGAATTCCTGATCAACGCGCAGGGCGAGGACGTGGTGGCGGGCATCCGCACGCCGCAGGACATCACCGAGGAAGCGCGCCAGGAATCCGGCTCCGACAAGCCGTCGATGGAAAGCGCGATGCCGGAGGCGTTCAAGGAACTGACGCGGTTCTACACGCTGCTCGAAAAGCACTACCGCGACATGCAGGACATGGAGTTCACGGTCGAGCAGGGCAAATTGTGGATGCTGCAGACCCGCGGCGGCAAGCGCACGGCGAAAGCCGCGCTGCGCATCGCGGTCGAACTCGCCAATGAAGGCCTGATCTCGAAAAAGGACGCGGTGATGCGGATCGATCCGGCTTCGCTGGATCAGTTGCTGCATCCGACCATCGATCCCGCCGCCAAGCGCGACGTGATCGCGACCGGCCTGCCGGCCTCGCCCGGTGCCGCATCCGGCGAGATCGTGTTCTCGTCCGACGAAGCCGCCAAGCTGCAGGCCGACGGCCGCAAGGTCATTCTGGTGCGGATCGAGACCAGCCCGGAAGACATTCACGGCATGCACGCCGCCGAAGGCATCCTCACCACCCGCGGCGGCATGACCTCGCACGCCGCCGTGGTCGCGCGCGGCATGGGCAAGCCCTGCGTCTCCGGCTGCGGCGCCATTCGCGTCGATTACGGCCGCGGCACCATGAGCATCGGCTCGCGCACCTTCAAGACCGGCGACGTCATCACCATCGACGGTTCGCTCGGCCAGGTGCTGGCCGGCCGGATGCCGATGATCGAACCGAAACTGTCGGGCGAATTCGGCACGCTGATGGGCTGGGCCGATCAGGTTCGCAAGCTCGGCGTTCGCGTCAACGCCGACACGCCGGAAGATGCGCGCACCGCCATCAAGTTCGGCGGCGAGGGCATCGGGCTGTGCCGCACCGAGCACATGTTCTTCGAGGAAACCCGCATCCGCACCGTGCGCGAGATGATCCTTTCCGAGGACGAACAGTCGCGCCGCGCGGCGCTGTCAAAGCTGCTGCCGATGCAGCGCGCCGATTTCGTCGAGCTGTTCGAGATCATGAAGGGCCTGCCGGTCACGATCCGCCTGCTCGATCCGCCGCTGCACGAGTTCCTGCCGCACACCCAGGCCGAGATCGAGGAAGTCGCGCGCGCGATGAACACCGATCCGCGCAAGCTCGCCGATCGCGCCCGCGATCTCGCCGAGTTCAATCCGATGCTCGGCTTCCGCGGCTGCCGCCTCGCGATTGCCTATCCTGAAATCGCCGAGATGCAGGCGCGCGCGATCTTCGAAGCCGCGGTCGAAGCCGAGAAGCGCACCGGCAAGGCCGTCGGCCTCGAGGTGATGGTGCCGCTGATCGCGACCAAGGCCGAGTTCGACCTGGTCAAGGCGCGCATCGACGCCACCGCGCAGTCGGTGATGAAGGAGACCGGCAAGAAGCTCGCCTATCAGGTCGGCACCATGATCGAGTTGCCGCGCGCGTGCCTGATGGCCGGCGACATCGCGCAGACCGCGGAGTTCTTCTCGTTCGGCACCAACGACCTGACGCAGACCACCTACGGCATCAGCCGCGACGACGCCGCGAGCTTCCTCGGCACCTATGTCAGCAAGGGCATCCTGGAGATCGATCCGTTCATCTCGGTCGATCGCGACGGCGTCGGCGAACTCGTGAAGATCGGCGTCGCCCGCGGCCGCAAAGACCGGCCCGATCTGAAGGTCGGCATTTGCGGCGAGCATGGCGGCGATCCCGCCTCCGTGGCGTTCTGCCACGAGATCGGGCTCGACTACGTGTCGTGCTCGCCCTACCGCGTGCCGATCGCCCGCCTCGCCGCCGCGCAGGCCGCGCTCGGCAAGACGGTTGCGAGCCAGGCGTAGCTTAAGCGCTCACTATCAACGGATAGACGACGTCATGCCCGGGCTTGTCCCGGGCATTTGCGTTTTGCGCAGGCGTAAGAGCCGTCATTGCGAGCGCAGCGAAGCAATCCATCCATCCGTTATGCCGCGCGATGGATTGCTTCGCGGAGCCTGCATCGGCGCGCATTGCGCGACCCGTTGGCCATGACGACTGAACGTTCAGCACAATAGCGTGAATTGGAACTCGCAGCGCGATGTAGCGAGCTTCGCGCGCAGATGCGCAAAAATTTCTTCATCATTTTCGTTGACGGGATGTTTACCACTTTCATCGCGTGCCTGTTTACCAACACTTCCGATGCGATCCGCGAAAATCCCGCGATCTCTTGCGTGTAACACGCAGGCCACGCCGATTAACTCCCCGGCAACCTAAATTCGATACCAACAAAAAAGATCGAATTGCACGGATGTACTGACGTTCGATCGTGTAAGCGTTGCGTGAGCGTATCAATGTTTGTGTTGCGTAACCAGCCGAAGGGCGCGCGGTTCGCGTCCTTCGGCCTCGGTCTTTGCGTCTTCGCATTGATGCCGACCGAGATCGGATATCAGGATATTGCTTCGCTGCTGGCGCGCCAGCCCGGCGTCGCCGAGCGTTGGCAGAAGCGGGTGTTCTCCTCCGCCGGCACCATCCAGGTCGCAACCTTCGCTTCGGCCGTCCGATCGGAACCTCCTCGCCGCAAACCGCGACCTATCGTCTCGCCAGCCTCGACAATCAGGGCATCGACATCACGGGTTCAGTGACGCGCAATCCGCTCGTCGCGCCGCCGCCGCGCTATCATGCCGCCGATTTTCCCAAGGTCGATCGCACGCTGAAGGGCGATCGCCTCGTCGGTGACGCCGCCGCCGGCGGAAACCGCAGGTCCGGCCGAGCGCGCGCCGGCGAACGAGGATCCCGCGACCTCCAATTCGTCGGTCAAGGGCGCCAAGACCGCCGACGACGGCGCCGTCCGTCGAGCGCGCGCCGCTCGATCCCGAACTGCAGGCCGCGCTGAGCGCGCCGCCGCTGGCGCAATACGACATGTCGCTGTCGCTCGAAACCAGACCTCAGGACGATCTCAAGATTGTTCCGGAAACGCGCGAGGCCGCGCGCACCGCTGCGCCGCCGCGCGATGGTTTCTCCTTCAAGACCTCGAGCCTGTTCTTTGGTTCGTCGCTCGGCTCGCCCGAGAGCATCGAGCGCTGGCGGCCCGGTGAAGAGCCGGTCATCGTGATGCCGGGCGTTGTTCCCGATCCCGACATGAAGGTGATGGCCTCGCTGCCGGTCGATGCCGATGGTCCGGTGCGGGCCGGCGAGATGGGCGAGAGCGTTGCGCCGAAGGGCGAGGTCAATTCCGACAACCAGCGCGCCAAGACGCCGGCCGAACGTCTCGGCCTGTTCGACGAAAAGTCGCGCGCCAAGTCGGAGAAGTGCCTGGCCGAAGCGATCTATTTCGAAGCCCGCGGCGAAGCGGTGCGGGGCCAGATCGCGGTGGCGCAGGTGGTGCTGAACCGCGCCTTCTCCGGCAAATATCCGGAAACCGTGTGCGGCGTGGTCTACCAGAACAAGCACCGCCATCTGGCCTGCCAGTTCACCTTCGCCTGCGACAACAACAAGGACGTCATTCGCGAACCCGACATGTGGGAGCGCGCGCGAAAGATCGCGAAAGCGATGCTCGACGGCCAGCTCTGGTTGCCGGAAGTCGACAAGTCGACGCACTACCACGCCTATTGGGTGCGGCCGTCCTGGGTCAATGAAATGAAGAAGATGTACAAGACCGGCGTGCACACCTTCTACCGGCCGCGCGCCTGGGGCAACGGCAGCGACGCGCCGAGCTGGGGCACGGCCGCCGAGACCGCGGCGATCTCCGCCAGGCTCGCCGAAGCCGCACAAAGCTCGGCCGAGCAGGCGAGCGCGAAACGGTAGCTCCGCTACCGTCGTCCCCGCCGTAGCCCGGATGGAGCCAACGGGTCGCGCGAATGCGCGCCCGATGACAGGCTCCGCGAAATCCGCGGCCGGATGCATCCGCGTTTGAGCCATGCCCGGATTGACGGCTTCGCTGCCATCCGGGCTACGCCCGCCAATTGCTCTCATTGCCCTCTCTAATTTTGCAGGGCTGCCCTGCAGCGGAAACTTTTTCTCCGCGCCCCCTTGGGGTTTTCATGCAACTGCATTAACTCACCGTAACGTTTCGCCTGGCGGTTCCGGGCGCCGATGGTCCAGGGGAAACAAATGGCTGTAACGACCGGCGACCTTCGTCCATCTTCCGGCCTTGGCACCTGGCGGACGCCGCTCGTCATCATCATCTGCGGCTGCTTGATCGCGCTGTTGAGCTTCGGGCCGCGCTCGAGCCTCGGCTTTTTCGTCCAGCCGATGAGCCGCGAGTTCGCCTGGGGACGCGACGTCTTCGGCCTCGCGCTGGCGCTGCAGAACCTGTTGTGGGGCCTGGGCCAGCCGATCGCGGGCGCCATCGCCGATCGCTTCGGCATCCTGCGTGTGATGATCGTCGGTGCGCTGCTCTATGCCGGCGGTCTGCTCCTGATGCGTTATTCCACGACGCCGCTTTCGCTCGATCTCGGCGCCGGCGTTCTGATCGGCTTCGGTCTATCAGGCTGTTCGTTCAACCTGGTGCTGTCGGCGTTCAGCAAGCTGCTGCCGCCCGAGAAGCGCGGCTTTGCGCTCGGCGCCGGCACCGCGGCCGGCTCGTTCGGACAATTCCTGTTCGCGCCGTTCGGCGTCGCGATGATCGACAATTTCGGCTGGCAGGCGGCGCTGACGGTGTTCGCTCTGCTGATGCTGCTGATCGTGCCGCTCTCGTTCGCGATTGCGACCCCGGCGTCGACTGCGCCGGCATCGGACGCTCCTGCCGCGGACCAGCAATCGTTCAAGACCGCGCTGGCGGAGGCGTTCGGCCATCGCTCCTATGTTCTGTTGGTGCTCGGCTTCTTCACCTGCGGCTTCCAGCTCGCCTTCATCACCGTGCATCTTCCGGCCTACCTCGCCGATCGCGGCGTCTCGGCGCAGACCGGCGGCTGGGTGGTCGCGGCCATCGGCCTGTTCAACATCATCGGCTCGCTCAGCGTCGGCTGGCTGCAGAACAAATATCCCAAGCGCTATATCCTCTCGATCATCTACTTTGCCCGCGCGCTATCGATCATGGCGTTCATCTCGTTCCCGATCACCACCTTCTCGGCGATCGTGTTCGGCGCCGCCACCGGCCTGACCTGGCTCTCGACGGTGCCGCCGACCTCGGCGCTGGTGGCGCTGATGTTCGGCACCCGCTGGTTCGCCACGCTGTATGGCTTTGCCTTCGTCAGCCATCAGGTCGGCGGTTTCCTCGGCGTCTGGCTTGGTGGCATCGTGTTCGAGCAATTCGGGTCCTACACGCCGATCTGGTGGCTCTCGATCGTGTTCGGCGTGCTGTCGGCGCTGATCAACCTGCCGATCGTCGAACAGCCGGTCGCGCGCCCGGTTGCACAACCCGCCTGATGCGGTAAACACTCCCGAGCATACAAAAGTCCGGGGAGTTTGCCGTGGGAACGTTCAAGGCCATCAGGATCGACAAGGCGGAGAAGGGCACCACCGTCGCACTGACGCAGTTCGACGAAGCCGAACTGATGGAAGGCGACGTCACGGTCGCGGTCGAGTGGTCGACGCTGAACTACAAGGATGGCCTGGCCGTCACCGGCAAGGCCCCGGTGGTGCGACGCTTCCCGATGATCGCCGGCATCGATTTCGCAGGCACCGTCGAACAATCCTCACATCCAGCGTGGAAGGCCGGCGACAAGGTCGTCTGCAACGGCTGGGGCATGGGGGAGACCCATCTCGGCGCCTATGCCGAAAAGGCGCGCGTCAAGGGCGACTGGCTGGTGCGGCTGCCGGAAAACATCTCGACCCGCGAGGCGATGGCGATCGGCACCGCCGGCTACACCGCGATGCTGTCGGTGCTGGCGCTGGAGAAGCATGGCCTGACGCCCGCGAGCGGCCCTGTCGTCGTGACCGGCGCCGCCGGCGGCGTCGGCTCGGTCGCCACCGCCGTGCTCTCCAAGCTCGGCTACCACGTCATCGCATCCACCGGGCGGATGTCGGAGGCCGACTATCTCAAAGGCCTCGGCGCCGCCGAGGTGATCGACCGCGCCGAGCTCGCAGGGCCCGCCAAGCCGCTGGCGAAGGAGCGCTGGGCGGGCGGCGTCGACAGCGTCGGCTCGACCACGCTCGCCAACCTGCTTTCGATGACCAAATATGGCGGGGCTATCGCGGCGTGCGGCCTTGCGGCCGGTATGGATTTGCCGTCCTCGGTCGCGCCATTTATTTTGCGTGGGGTGTGCCTTCTGGGCATCGATTCCGTGATGTGCCCGCTGCCCCAGCGCAAGCTTGCCTGGAACCGCCTTGCCAACGATTTGGACAAGGGTAAACTGGCTGAAATTACTCAGGAAATTACCCTCGACCAGGTCATCGGGACCGGTGCACAAATCCTCGCCGGCCAGGTCCGCGGTCGAATCGTGGTAAAAATTCTCTAACGGTGTTCAGACTTTACCAACCAACCTGCTCCAATGTTGCCACGGTTGTTATGGTAAGCAGCGGGTAAAGAAGGCCAGCAGCATGGTCCGGCAAACTGGGGTCCCGGTTTTCATGCTCAAGCCGAGGCGGGCGCCCGCGCTCTTGTAAAGTTGGAGTAGCAGCATGCTTGCGCGTTTGGTTCTGGGGGCTGTCACGGCCAGTGCGATGATCGTTCCTGCGCTGGCCGGGATGATGAATGCCGACGAGGCGCGCAGGTTTGTGAGCGGCAAGGTTTTCGCCTTTACCTGCTTTGACGGCACCCGCGGCGCTGGCCGTGTGCTCGACGATCTCGGCGCGGCCGGTTCTATCCAATTCAGCGGCTCGGGCCCGATTCGCCACGTGCGCCTGCCCGGCAACACGCTGCAGATTCGCGGCCAGGCCGTTTGTGCTTCGATCAAGGGACTTCCGTTCGAGCCGTGCTTCAATATCGACAAGCGCGACGATCGCTCGTTCCGCGGCTCCGTCTCGGGCATGGGCTTCGCCTATTGCGATTTCCGCCATCAGGGCGCCTCGCAGATGCTGATGGCGCGTTCCGTGGCGCGGCCGCGCTCGCTGCATCGTCGGGAGGAGCCGTCGCGCGCGGCCGACGCACGCGCCGAAGTAACGGGGCGGGTCGAGACGCCGGCGGTCGAGAGCGCCAAGCTCGAGCCGGTGAAATCCGAGCCGAAGGTGGAGCAGATCAAGTCTGAACCCTCCAAGTCCGAACCGGCCAAGGCCGAGAGCGCCCCGGAGTTGCGCCGCTCGACCGACTGATCGGATGGCAACGGCGCGAGCATACGTGCTCGCTGGCTATTGAACTTGCCCTGCCATGAATGGACACGCGGCTGAACCGTCGCGATCGCGCAATCGTTCGGTAACCTCATCTCGTCCGGTGAACGGGAACCCGTAGTCATACGGGCTGGCGCTTTCATGTCCTGGTAGCGAATCTTGTTCCAACTGGTGACCGGCAGACAACGCCGGGAGGCGGCCCAACACATGAGATCAATCATGCCGCTGTATTTTTTTCGGATCAGCCACGGCCCTATGCAGGCGCGTCCGATCAGGGATCCGAATTTGAAAGCCGCGAGGCCGCCTGGACCGAGATGACCAAGGTCTGCGGCAACCTCCTCGGCAGTCTTTCGCGCAGCCTGAAGCAGAACGCCGAATGGCAGATGGAGCTTCTGGACGAAGCCAAGAAGCCGGTTTTCCGGATTCGTCTTGTCGCCGAATCCGTTGGTTAGCGCTCGATCCGGCGCACGCCCCGCATCCCGGTAATTTTACGGAGCGGCGAATTAACCATCGCTTGGAACCTGGTGCGTACGGTTGCCGAATATTCCCGGCGCATCGAAGATTGACGGCAATCCTTCATAATTCCGCGGCGCCTGTCTCCAACGCTTGAGAGAGCCAGCCATGTCCGCACTTTCCATCCGCGCCAAGGTCATCGCCGTGATCGCACTCATGCTGATCGCGATGTCCGGCATGGGCCTCTTGGCGATCCGCAGCATGCAAATGATCAACGCCCATACGGTGGAAATCGCCTCGAGCTGGCTTCCGAGCGTCCGGGTGCTTGGTGAACTGCGCGCGGATATCAATCTGTTCCGTGTTGCGCTCCGGGCCCATGTCATGGCGGAAACGCTGGAGGCGAAGGCCGCCAACGACAAGAGACTGGCCGGCATCCTCGAAAGGATCGCGAAGGATCGCAAGGCTTACGAGCCGATGATCACCTCTCCCGAAGAGCGCTCGATCTACGAGAACTGGGCGCGCGCCTGGGACAAATACATAACGGGCGTTCAGGACGTCATCGAGTTGTCGCGCCAGAGCATCGGGCGGATTCCGCATGAGGCGAGCGAGGCCATCTCCAAGAAGGTCGCGGTCATCGCCGCCGAATCCGATGCGCTCCTGGAAAAATCCATCAATCTCAACAATACGGGTGCGGATACCGCGACCCGGCAGGCCGCCGAAGGTTACAATTCTGCATTCTGGCTCGTGTTGGGCATTGTCGCTGCCGTCATCATCTGCGGCGTCGGCGTGGGAATGTATCTCGTTCGCGACCTCTCAAGCGGTATTGCTACCATCGTGAAGCCGATGCAGGCGCTGGGAAGCGGGGATCTGACCGCCGAAGTGGCGCGCCGTGGCGAGAAGACCGAAATCGGCGCCATGGCGGATGCTTTGCAAGTATTCAAGGATGCGCTGATCGCCAAGAAGGCGGCCGATGAAGCCGCCGCCCGCGATGCTGAAGCCAAGATCGAGCGTGGCCGTCGCGTCGACCGCATCACGCGGGACTTCGAAGCCATGATCGGCGAGGTCGTCGAAACCGTTTCGTCGGCCTCGACCGAACTCGAGGCTTCCGCGGGCACGCTGTCCTCTACAGCGGAGCGCGCGCAGGAACTTGCGACCACTGTTTCAGCAGCCTCGGAGGAGGCCTCCACCAACGTGCAGTCGGTCGCATCCGCCACCGAGGAAATGGCGTCCTCGGTCAACGAGATCAGCCGGCAGGTGCAGGAATCCGCGCGGATGGCCAGCGAAGCCGTGGATCAGGCGTCAAGGACCAACGATCGGGTCGGCGAATTGTCGAAAGCCGCCGCCCGCATCGGCGACGTGATCGAGCTCATCAACAACATCGCGGCCCAGACCAACCTGCTTGCGCTCAACGCCACCATCGAGGCGGCGCGCGCCGGTGAAGCCGGCCGCGGCTTCGCGGTCGTTGCGTCGGAGGTGAAGGCGCTGGCCGAACAGACCGCCAAGGCCACCGGCGAGATCGGTCAGCAAATCACCGGTATCCAGGCTGCGACCCAGGATTCGGTCGGCGCCATCCAGGAAATCTCGGGCACCATCGGAAAGCTGTCGGAAATTTCCTCCGCGATCGCAGCCGCCGTGGAAGAGCAGGGCGCGGCGACGCAGGAAATCTCCCGCAACGTGCAGCAGGCCGCGCAGGGGACGCAGATGGTCTCCGCCAACATCACCGACGTGCAGCGCGGCGCGACCGAGACGGAGACCGCCTCGTCACACGTTCTCTCCGCGGCGCAGTCGCTGTCGGGCGACAGCAACCGTCTCAAGATCGAGGTCGCCAAATTCCTCGAGTCGGTGCGCGCCGCCTGACCGATCAGCTTCCCGTTGGTGCAGCCGGCGCAGGCGGCGGCAATGCCGCTTGCCTGCGGAACAGGATCCGCTGGTACAGCCAGCCGATCGCCACCAGCACCAGGCCGAGGCACATGAACGACAGCGCGCGGTAGACGCCCGTCAGCGCGGACATGTCGATCAGGAAGGCTTTCAGGATCGTCAGTGCGATGACGACCGCTGACGCCAGCCGCGCGCGCTGCGAGTTGAAGAGAATGCCGATGCCGAGCAGGATCACGCCGAACGCCAGCCAGGCGATCGAATAGGTGTATTGCTCGGCGCCGGTGGTCGGGCCGACGGACAAGACCGGGCCGTGATAGATTCTCCGGATTTCAAACGTCACGTAAGCGAGCGCGAGAATGAGCGCTCCCGCCGCGATCGTATTGGCGTAGCTGACCGGACGCCGGCCCGCCACCGCATAGGATAACAGCAGCGCAAGCACGGCGGGCAGGGCATAGCCGAGCAGCAGCAGGTTGATGACAGCGCCGCCGACGTCGATGTACCAGAGAATCGGGTTTTCCAGCACCATCAGCCCGAACAGCGCCGCCAGGCCCGCAAACGCCGTGAGCAGAACCGCGCCGGCATTGTGAATGACGCTGCCGGTGCGGATGCGCAGGCGCTCCAGCCCGATCGCCATCGCCAATGCCACGCAGACCTGCAGCGCAACCTCGGTGAGGTCGGCGCTCTGCCGATACACATCGCCATTGTTGACGGCATGGCGGATTTCCATGAACGCCAGCAGAACCGTGAACAGGATCGCGGCCGCCTCCACCGTCCGCAGCGGCGCATCATCGCCGCCGCGGCGCAGCAAGATGCTGCCGGCCCAGAACGACGCCGCCGGAATGCCGTAGCCCCACAACAGCCAGTTGAAGATCGGCGTGGTGCCGACGGCCTCGCCTACGATGCGCGGCTCGTAGCCGATGCGCAGCACCACGATGCCGGCGAGGATAGCCGCGAGTGCGCGCAGGAACGGGATCGGCCGCTGCGTCGAAATCCAGGCGGTGCCGGCCGACATCAGCGCCAAGCGCGATTGTGAGCCAGCCTTTCTCCAGCGCAAAGGTCAGCGCCAGCGCCAGCGCTGCGAGCGTGCCGGTCGCAAACAGCGCGATCGAAGCCTGCAAACCCGGGCGGTCGTCGCGCTTGGCAAGGATCTCCGTCGCGGCGGCATAGGCTGCGGCCAGCATCACCGCGAGAATCGCAAACGGAATCGAGCGGTCGAGATGCGCGACGCGGGCGTAGAGCGCGACCAGAAGCGCCAGCGGCGTGAAGACCGCTGCGGCCGACCAGATCACCGGTATGACCGGCCCCGCGAAGCGGCCCTGCGCGAGGAATCCCGCCACGCCAAAGCCCGCGGCAAAGATCGCGGCTGATATCAGGTGCAGCGACACCGATCCGTCCGTGGCGTTCGGCCCGATGCCTTGCAACGGGCCGCCGGGCAGCACCAGCATGTCGGGATTGGCGCGAACGGCCCATTCGGCAAATACGATAAACACCAACGCAGCGGCAGCCCCGACCGCGCCGGCGGCGGCATCGCTGCGCCAGGCGACCAGGAGACTGCCGGCCACCAGCAGGCCGAACACGATCATCGCGGTGTCGGCATGAAAACTGTTCAGCACGATCAAGGTTGCGCCGAGCAGATAGGCCGCAAGCGAGCCGGACGAGATCGGCTCGACCTGGCCCTCGTCGGCGGGCGGGCCGAACATGAACCCGCAGACCACGAGCAATGCGGCGAGAATGAAACCGGCGAGCACGTGGAACGCATGCGGGCCAACCATCGACGGACCGCATTGCAGGCAGGGGAACGTCCACAGCAGCGCGAACGCGATCGTTGTGACCGCAAGCCAGCGCCACAGCCTGACGCGCGCCAGGCCGAACGCGGCTGCGGTGACGATGGCGAGATAGATGTAGAGCGCCCAGAAGTCCGGCTTGCCGGACGAGACCAGGACCGGTGTGACGAAGGCGCCGACGACACCGAGGCCGGCGAGCGCCGGGCCATGCAGCAGCGCCGCGGCAAGCGTTCCCAGCGCGACCAGTCCCAGCAGGATGAACGCGGTGGCCGGCACCAGGAAGCCGTACAGCGCATAGGCCGCATACACCGTGGCAAACGCGACTGCCGTTCCGGCGGCCGTCAGAATGGCCGGGATATTGGCGATCGGCGTTGCTTCGATGGCGGAGATGCTTTCCTTGCGGCGGGTCCATTCGCCGGCTAGCAGCAGGGCCAGCGCGAACACGCCGCCCAGTATCGTGCGCACGCCGGGGCCGAGCAGGCCGGCCTCGATCGAATAGCGCACCATGAAGAACCCGCCGAGCGCCAGCGTCAGCCCGCCGATCCACACCACCCAGCGGGTACCGATCGTTTCCTCGAAGCCACGATCGGGCTGTGGCAATGGCGGTGGCGGTGCCGCCGCGCCGCCTGCGGCCTGGTCCGACGTCTCGGACGGCGCAGCGGGCGCGACTGATTCTGTGTCGGGAACGATGGGCGGTGGCGTTGCTGCGGCCGCGCGCGGGATCGGAGGCGGGGTCTGCTCGAACGCATGAAATGGCGTGAGCGGCGGAGGCACGGGCGCAGCAGCGGCGGCCGGTGCTGCCTGGATTGCCTCCAGGCGCTGGCGCAGCTCCGCCACCTGGTTCATGGCCTTCCGCGCGAAGATCAGGGCGACGATCGCAATCACGAGCGCGAAGAAAACGAAGGGATCGTCGAACATCTGGCCTCCAGGCGGGCGCGTCAAAGCGTTAACCGGCCACGTCCGCAGCCTGGTTGCAATCCTGTGTGCGTCTTTGTCCGCTAAAAGTTCAATTCAAGCCCGCGAGGCAATGTCGCACGCTTCGCAGCAAAGGATATGGCATTTTCGTGCCATAACCCCTCAGGTGCGCACGGGCTCTATTCCAGATCGAGCTGGAACGGTCGGCCTTCGACCATCATGCTGCCGGGCCCCATTTCGTCCAGCGCGCGTAGCATCCGGCCCTCGCGCCCCAGCGCCTTGTCGGCGAGGCTGACGATCAGCCGGTTGGGAGACGCGATCGGCGAGCGGGCGCGAATTTGCCGCGCGATCTCGATCTCGTCGCGATGCGGGTTGAGCATGCAGGCGGCGGCAAAGGCGCTCGCTGTCGAGCGGCTGATGCCGGCATAGCAATGCACCACCATCGGCGCGCTGCGGTCCCAGCCGCGGACGAAGTTCAGCACTCTTTCGATATGGTGATCCGCGGGCGCGACAAAACCGTCCATCTGCTCGGTGATGTCGTCCATCGACACTCTCAGATGATTGGCCTCGAGCACCGAAGCCGGGCGCTGTACCTGATCGACATTGGCCATCACGGTGAGGATGTGGCTGGCGCCGGTGGCTCTAACGGTCTCGGGAAGTGCGGCAAGCGAACAGACGTGAAGCATGATGATCCTTCGAAGCGTTTCCCTGGAAGGTCCTGATTTGTCGCAATTATAGGCCCGCAGGTGAGGCGGTGAAAGCAGGTTTGCGCGGGCCAATCAACCGAGCAGCAGCTTGAATCGCGCCAAAAACTGCTTCTCGGCCCGGGCCGCGGTCCACGGCGTCAGATAATCGCGCACGGTGGGCTCGGGCAGGCCAGGATCCCGGCCGAACAGGCGCTTCGCCTCGGCTTCCGAAAATCCGGCCAGATGGGTGGCTTCGAGATAGGCCGCGCCGCGATCGGCCGCCTTGATGGCCTTGGTGATTTCGTCCGCCACGACCGGCGGCAGGCCGAAGCGAATATGGATCGCCGCCAGCAGGCGCTTTTCCACCACCTTGTAGTCACCGCCGAGCACCGCCTTGAACGGCGAGATCATGTCGCCGATGACATATTCGGGCGCGTCGTGCAGCAGCGCGGCGAGCCGAAAGCTGACGTCGACGCGCGGCATCTGCTCGCGCATGACGGTTTCCACCAGCAGCGTGTGCTGCGCCACCGAGAAAATATGCGCGCCGCTGGTCTGCCCGTTCCAGCGCGCGACGCGCGCCAGCCCATGGGCGATGTCGGCGATCTCGATATCGAGCGGCGAGGGGTCGAGCAGATCGAGCCGCCGTCCCGACAGCATCCGCTGCCAGGCGCGGTTGGCGATGCTGGACGATTTTCGCGTCGTCATTTGGCCTTGAGGCGGGGCTTGCGAAGTTTGCCGCTGCAGTTCTCGTGGCAGAAGCAGGTGACGAGATGGTCGTTGACCATGCCGGTGGCCTGCATGAAGGCGTACACGATGGTCGGACCGACGAATTTGAAGCCGCGCGCGCCGAGCTCCTTGGAAATCTTGATCGAGACCGGCGTCGAGGCCGGCACGCTCGCGGTGGTCTTGAACTGGTTGACGACGGGCTTGCCGTCGACGAAGTCCCACAGGAATTTGGAGAAGCCCGCGCCTTCTTCCATGATTTTCAGATAGGCCTTGGCGCTATTGACGGCGCCTTCGATCTTGGCGCGGTTGCGCACGATGCCGGCATCGTTCATCAGCGCATGGACCTTCTTCTCACTGTAACGCGCGATCTTTTCCGGCTGGAAGTCGTCGAACGCTTTGCGGAAGTTTTCGCGCTTGCGCAGAATCGTGATCCACGACAGTCCGGCCTGAAAGCCGTCGAGGATCAGCTTTTCATAGAGCGCGCGGTCGTCATACTCCGGCACGCCCCACTCGGTGTCGTGATAGGCCATGTAGAACGGGTCTTCGCCCGGCCACGGGCATCGTGTTTTGCCGTCGGGGTGCAGGCGCGCAGATCGGCTCATGCGACGGTCTGCTTCGGTGGGGTGCGAACGTCGTTCGGGTCGGTGAGCCGGATCGCAAGGCCGCCGGCCGTCAATGCCAGTCCCGCATCGAGCGCGTCCGCAACGCGGTCGATCCGGACCAGCGCGAGGCCGTGGCCGCCGGCGGTCGATCCCATGGTGCCGACCTGCTTGTCGCCGCCGAGAACGGCGACCCCGGTCTCCGGCGAAAAGTCCTCGAGCGTGACCCGCACGATCCGCGTGCGCGCGGTGCCGCGATGCTGCATCCGCGACACCACCTCCTGGCCGACATAGCAGCCCTTGTCGAAATCGACGCCGTGCAGGCGATCCATATTGGTCTCGTGCGGAAACGCGTCGCTGTACATGAAATCGAGCCCGCCGCGCGGCACGCCCGAGGCGATGCGATGGGCCTCATAGGCGTCGCTGTCCGTGAGATCGGCGCCGATCAGATCGGCCACCTTCTGCTTGAGATCTTCGGGCACGAGAATACGCCAGCCCAGCGCCTCAAGCCGCGGATCGGCAAACGCCAGATCGGGCTTCACGGCCGGCTCGCCGTCCCACACCGCCAGCACGCCCATATGATCGGAGATATTCTCCACCGCGACCTTGGCGCGCAGCTTGTAGAAGCCGAGCTTGTCGGCGAGGTTCTGCGCCAGCGCGCGGGGCGCGTCGATCAGGAAGCCGCCGCCATGGCCGTCCGGGGCTTCGGTGATCAGGAAGTCGGCCGTGATCTTGCCCTGCGGCGTCAGCAGTGCGCCGAACCGGCCAAGGCCGGGCTGCAGCAGCGTGACGTCTGTGGTGACGAGGCCGTTGAGGAAGTCGCGGGCATCCTCGCCGCTGACCTTGACCACGCCCCGGTCCGGAAGAAACGCTGCTTTCATTAGGTAAATCGGCCTCTTTTGACGTCTCTTTGAAGTTGCTTCAAGTTCCTGGGGAAACGCAGGAGCCGGATACCACATGGGAAGTAAGGCGCTAAGGTGCTGCCAACAAGGCCCGCGCGATAGCCTTAAAGCGGGCGTCCGGGGACTGTGAAGCTCCGATGAATCAACGATTTGATACCATTCTAAAATCCGGCACCGTGGTCAATCAGGACGGCGAGGGCATCCGCGACGTCGGTATTACCAACGGCCGGATCGCCGCGATCGGCGGGCTCGGACAAGCTTCCGCCGGCGAGACGATCGACTGCAAGGGCCTGCACATCCTGCCCGGCGTGATGGACACGCAGGTGCATTTCCGCGAGCCCGGCCAGACCCATAAGGAAGATCTTGAAACTGGATCGCGCAGCGCCGTGATGGGCGGGGTCACCGCCGTGTTCGAAATGCCGAACACCGATCCGCTGACCGTTACCGAACAGACCTTCACCGACAAGGTGAAGCGCGGCCGTCACCGCATGCATTGCGATTTTGCATTTTTCATCGGCGGCACCCGCGAGAACGTGGCTGATCTCCCCGAGCTGGAGCGCGCGCCGGGCTGCGCCGGCGTGAAGGTGTTCATCGGCTCCTCCACCGGCGCGCTATTGGTCGAGGACGACGAAAGCCTGCGACGCATCTTCCAGGTGATCCGCCGCCGCGCCGCCTTTCATGCCGAGGACGAATATCGCCTCAACGAGCGCAAGCCGCTCCGCATCGAGGGCGACCCGCGCTCGCATCCGGTGTGGCGCGACGAGACCGCGGCGCTGATGGCGACGCAGCGGCTGGTCAATCTTGCGCGCGAGACCGGCAAGCGTATCCACGTGCTGCACATCTCGACCAAGCAGGAGATCGAGTATCTGCGCGACCACAAGGATGTCGCGTCCTGCGAGGCGACGCCGCATCACCTCACCATGGCCGCGCCCGAATGCTACGAGCGGCTCGGCACCCGCGCGCAGATGAATCCGCCGGTGCGCTCGGCCGATCACCGCGAAGGCATCTGGTACGGCATCGAGCAGGGCATCATCGACGTGCTCGGCTCCGACCATGCGCCGCATACGCTGGAGGAAAAGGCCAAGACCTATCCGGCTTCGCCCTCGGGCATGACCGGGGTGCAGACGCTGGTGCCGCTGATGCTGGATCACGTCAATGCCGGGCGGCTGTCGCTGGCGCGCTTCGTCGATCTCACCAGCGCCGGCCCCGCGCGGCTCTACAACATCGCCTGCAAGGGCCGCATCGCCGCAGGCTATGACGCCGATTTCACCATCGTCGATCTCAAGCGCTCCGAGACGATCACCAACAAATGGGTGGCCTCGCGCGCCGGCTGGACGCCTTATGACGGCGTGCGCGTCACCGGCTGGCCGGTCGGCACCTTCGTGCGCGGCAAGCGCGTGATGTGGCAGGGTGAGGTGACGACGCCGTCAACCGGCGAGCCGGTGCGGTTTCTGGAGACGTTGAAGGCGTAAGTTTTCTTTGTCGAGCAAGGGCAGAGCGCCGCGCCAACCACAGTCGTCGTCACCCGCCTTGTGCGCAATTGCGCACTGGGGCGGGTGATCCAGTATTCCAGAGACGGTAGTGATTGAATCGAGAGGCCGCGGCGTACTGGATCGCCCGCCTTCGCGGGCGATGACGGCGGAGCAATCTACTGCTTCGCCAGCGCCAGCGAAAACTCGCCGTTCTTCACGCGAGCGGAGAGGCCCTCCACGAACTTTGCCACCGCATCCTCGCCATAGGTCGAGACCAGTTCGGCCAGCGCGGTGAACAGGCTCGCCTGCGCAAGGCAGTCGCCATCGACGCCCTCGTGCCGCGCTTCGGCCCAGGCTTCGTTCAGGTAGCTCAGGGCAGTCTGCTTCTGCTCGAAGTCGGGAAGCGGGTCGCGGGCGGTCGGGAAGGAGGCTGGGCGGCTCATGAAGCTCAACGAAATCTGCGCGCGTACCAGGGCGGAACGCATCCTAACGCGATAAGCTGTAGCATGCGCCGCAGGCACGCCTAGGCCACATCTTTAGGAAGGGTTAACAGCGCTGCTCGAATTTCAGGCGGCTCGCGCGAGTTCCATCTATTTCAGGAAATGCAATCCAGGATCGCTGCCGGGGTCGCGCAAACATGGTGCGCGCCGGCCTCCAGCAACTCGTCCCGGCTGCCGTAGCCGTACAACACGCCGATGCCCTTCATGCCGTTGTTTTTCGCACCGACCATGTCGTGGCTGCGGTCGCCGATCATCAGGGTTTTGGCCGGATCGACGGCGGCTTGCTTCAGCGCGTATTCCAGCAGATCCGACTTCTCCACGCGGGTGCCGTCGAGCTCGGCACCGAACACGTGCTCGAAATGATGGCGCAGGCCGAAATGGTCGATGATGCGGTCGGCGAAAACGTGCGCCTTGCTGGTGGCGACGAACAGCCGGTGACCGGACGCGCGGAGCGTCGTCAGCACCTCGCTGATGCCGTCGTAAACGCGGTTCTCATAGAGGCCGACATCGGAAAATCGCTCGCGGTAGAGCGCCACCGCGCGATCGGCGGAGTGATCGCCGCCGAGCAATTTCACAAAGCTCGTGCGCAGCGGCGGGCCGATGCACCAGGTCAGTTCGTCCTCGGTCGGCATCGTCGGATAATCGAGCCTCTGCAGCGCATATTGGATCGAGCGGGTGATCCCGGGCTTGGGGTCCGTCAGCGTTCCGTCGAGGTCGAAATAGATCGCGTCCATGATTCAATTCGCGTAGCGCGCGGTCAGGTCGCGCGAAATCTTCGAGCCTTCCTCGATATATCTGCGGATCGCGACCGAGGCTGCGGGCGTGCAGGTCCGGTAGGTCTGCTGAAAGCCGTTATAGCCGCGGTTGAAGCCCGCGATCATGCGGGCGCGGCGCTCGCCGGACGGGGTTTCGGCGTCGATCAGCGCCTGCATTTCGTTGCGCCATTTCGCCCCTTCATTGGAGCCGCAAATGCCCCGGAGATAGTGCAGGGTGCCGAGAATCTCGGCCAGCCGCTGCAGCTCGCCGTCAAACGGCGCGGCGGCATCCTGGGCCCGCACGGGGGCCACATGGCATGCCGAAATGAGGATGAGGGCGGCGAGGGCGTGCTTGAGCATTTGAGGGCCGATATGCCCCCTCAATACGCCCGAGGCAAGGTGTGAGGTTCTGGGAAGGGCTGCCTGGAGCCCCATTCCGATGGAATCGGAACGGGGCTCCAGATTTTTGATTTGACGCGTTTTCTTGACGCGAACCGGTCTCCACTTCGCTGGAAAACGCTCTAGACCAGCTTTCGGGCGGCCTCGATGACCTCCAGGAGGCCGCCGGTGACCTTGAGGTCGCCGAGTCCATCCGGCGCCAGCCATTTGAAATCGTCGTGCTCGTCGTTCAGGACCGCCTCCCTGGCCGTCCAGCGCGCCGCGAACGACATGATCAGGTAATGCCCGCCGTTGCCGGCCCCGGGCAGCACCTCGCGCCAGCCGGCCAGGCCCAGAATCTCGATTCTCAAGCCGGTTTCCTCGTCCACCTCGCGGTGGAGCGCGGTGTGGAGGGATTCGCCGAATTCGACCCGGCCGCCGGGGAACGAGTAAAAACCCTTGCCTGGTGAACGGGCACGGCGGACCAGCAGGACCTTGCCATCGCGGAAGATCGCGCCGCTGACGGCAAGCTGGGGGCGGGTCGGCTGGACAGGGGAAGCCAAGGGGTAAATCCGGTACGCAGGGAACTTGCTGTGGATCATGCCCGATCGGTTCGCGCAGGTCTAATGCGGCTGATAGCAGCGAAGCGCGGGACGGCTAGTTCGACATGACCGCTTCGACGTCGTTCTCGGTGTTGCCGTTGATGATGCCACCGGCCATCGCCACCAGCGGCTTGACCCAGGCGGTGGCCTGCTCGGCCAGCGTGGCGCGGGTCTTGTCCAGCTGGGCCTCGCGCATTGCGTTGCCCACCGCGGTCAGGATCGAGGTCATGGTAGCCGTGAGATTGTCGAAATCGGCACGGACCTTGGCATCGGCGCATTCATAGGCCTCGATCGCGAGGTCGCGGGCCTTGAAGTTGGAGGCCCAGAAATGCTCGGCGTAGGACAGCGGGGTCCAGGTGAGGAAATCCTCCGCGCATTCCGGCATGTCCGGAACCATTTCGAGCAGCATGATGGCTTCGTTGAAATGATTCAGGTAGTCGGTGGCGAGCCCGGTGCGGGGATTGATATTGGCGGCGCGCAGTTGCTCCGCGCGGGCGTCGTCAATGCGGCCCGTCGGTGGCGGTATGGGGCGATCGGATCGCACTTCTGTGGCAGCCATGGAGATCATCCATCCCACTGTTTAACATGTGGGGTTAACACTCGTTAAACAGGGGCTTATCCGGGTCAGATAATGTGCGGACGTTTTGCAATTACCACGCCGCCCGAGGCACTCCGGCAGATCTTCGGCTATATCGAGCAGCCGAATTTCCCGCCGCGGTATAATATTGCGCCTACTCAGCCAGTTCCGGTTGTCATCCTGGAAAATGGCGGCCGCCACTTCCGGTTGATGCGCTGGGGGCTGGTGCCGTCCTGGGTCAAGGATCCCCGCAAATTTACGCTGCTGATCAATGCGCGCTCCGAGACGGTTCTGGATAAGCCGGCGTTCAAGAATGCCATCAAGCGGCGGCGCTGCCTGATTCCGGCCGACGGCTATTACGAATGGCAGGAGGCGAGCGGCCGCAAGCGGCCCTTTTTTATCCATCGGCGCGACGGCCGTCCGGTTGGCTTTGCCGCGCTTGCGGAAACCTGGATGGGGCCGAACGGCGAGGAGACCGACAGCGTCGCCATCGTCACCGCACCGGCCAGCCGCGACCTCGCCATGCTGCATCACCGCGTGCCCGTGACGATCGCGCCTGAGGAGTTCGAGCGCTGGCTCGACGGCCGCGCGTACGACGCTGAGGATGTCATGTCGCTGCTGCGCGGGCCGGCCGAAGGCGAGTTCGCCTGGCACGAGATTTCCACGCGCGTCAACCGCGTCGTCAATGACGACGCGCAATTGCTGCTGCCGATCACGGAAGAGGAGCGGGCGGCGGAGGAGCCGAAGCCGGCGAAGCGGGCCACGCCGCGCAAGGCGACGGCGGCGCCGGAAGATGACGGGCAGGGCTCGTTGTTTTGAAGGTGATTCACTCACTGTCGTCGTCCCCGCCTAGTGCGCAATTGCGCACGGGGCGCGGGGACCCATAGCCACCGGCAGTTATTGGGCGAAAAGTCATTGCTACCGCGCCATGATCGATGGATCACGCGGTATGGGTCCCTGCGTTCGCAGGGACGACAGGTTGATGGAGCCATCCTCACCTAAAAATATGCAGCGCCGCGTATTGCAGCAGCATGATGGTTTTCGCATCCACGATGCGGCCGTCGGCGATCATGGCGAGGGCTTCATCGATCGGAAGCTCCAGCACCTCGATGTCCTCGCCTTCCTCGGCGAGGCCGCCGCCGCTGCCGACCCGCATCGAGGGGTCATACTCGGCGACGAAGAAGTGCAGCTTCTCGGTGACCGAACCCGGGCTCATGAAGGCTTCGAATATCTTGCGCACGTCGTGCAATCGATAGCCGATTTCCTCTTCCGCCTCCGCGCGAATCCGCTTCTCGGGAGTCTCGTCGTCGAGCATGCCGGCGGCGGCCTCGATCAGGAGATCGTCATGGCCGGCAAGATAGGCCGGCAGTCGGAACTGTCGCGTCAGCATGACGCTGCGGCTCGCGACATTGTACGGCAACAGCGTCGCGGCATGACCGCGGTCGAAAACTTCCCGCTTCTGCGTCTGCCATTCGCCGTTGCCGCGGCGATAGTCGAACTCGACTTCGTTCAACCGATAATGCCGGTCGGAGAGGATCTCGACGTTCTTGACGCGGATGCGGTCGGAGATGGTCATCGAATTCCTTTGGCCGTCACGGCGTCGGCTCGCGGCCGTCGAGCCATTTGGCGAAAACAATCGTCTGCGCTTCGGCGTAGCCGATCGATTGGTAGAATGCTCCCGCCCTGGCGTTTTCGCGCCGGACCATCAATTGCAGTTTGGCGATGCCGGCCGCGCGCAACCAATCCTCGGCCGCGTTCATGATGGCGCGGCCATAACCCTTCGCGCGACGATCGGGATCGGTGGCGACGTAATAGACCCAGCCGCGATGGCCGTCATGGCCGACCATGGCCGTTGCGACGATTGCGCCGTCGTTGCGGCCGATCAGGATCGTTGAATTCGGCCCGCGCCGGGCGAGCGCAATGTCGGCGGCAGGGTCGTTCCACGGCCGCGTCAGGCCGCAGGCCTGCCACAGCGCGATCACGGTGGCGACGTCGGCATCCGCAATGTCGGCGATGGCGAGCGCGGGAACCGTCTTTGGCGCGGACACGGTCACAGCACCTTGCCCGGATTCATGATGCCGAGCGGATCGAGCATCGCCTTGATGCCGCGCATCAGTTCGATCGCGACCTTGTCCTTGACGTCGGGCAGTTCGTCGCGCTTGAGCACGCCGATGCCGTGCTCGGCGGAAATCGATCCGCCCATCCGCAGCACGATCGCGAACACGACCTCGTTGACCTCATGCCAGCGCGACATGAAGTCGGCCGTGTTGCCGCCGATCGGCTGGCTGACATTGTAGTGGATGTTGCCGTCGCCGAGATGGCCGAACGGCACCGGCCGCGAGCCCGGAATGAGCTTCACGACGGCCGCGTTGGCTTGTTCGATGAAATCAGGCACGGCCGCGACCGGCACCGAGATATCGTGCTTGATCGAACCGCCTTCCGGCTTCTGCGCCGCCGACATCTCGTCGCGCAGCTTCCAGAACCCGGCGCGCTGGGAGAGATTCGCCGCGATCACGGCGTCGTCGACGATGCCTTCTTCCATGCCCTTGGCGAGGATGGATTCCAGCGCGGCGCGGGCGTCGTCGCGCGAGGAGGATAACTCCATCAGCACGTACCAGGGATGCTTGCTCTCCAGGGGATCGCGGATATCGATGCCGTGACGAAGGCTGAAATCGACCGCGATGTCGGCGAGCAATTCGAAGCTGGTGAGGCTGCCGGCCGCCTCGTTCTGCGAGATCGACAACAGCTTCAGCGCCTCTGCCGGCGATTTGAGGCCGACATAGGCGGTTTCCACCGCGTGCGGTTTCGGAAACAGTCTTAGCGTCGCCGCGGTGATGATGCCGAGCGTGCCCTCGGCGCCGATGAAGAGGTTGCGCAAATCGTAGCCGGTATTGTCCTTCTTCAGCTTCGAGAGCCCTTTCAGGATCCGGCCATCGGCGAGCACCACTTCCAGCCCGAGCGCCATCTCGCGCGCCACGCCATACGCCAGTGCAGCGGTGCCGCCGGCATTGGTGGAGAGATTGCCGCCGATGGTGCAGCTTCCTTCCGCGCCGAGCGACAGCGGGAACAGGCGGTTGACTTCGGCCGCGCGCTGCTGCGCAATCTGCAGCACCACGCCGGCCTCGCAGGTCATGGTGTTGGAGGCGGGATCGATCTCGCGGATCTTGTCCAGCCGCCGCAGCGAGACGACCACTTCGCCATTGATGCGGGGTCTGTCCGCCGACCAGGCCGGTATTGCCGCCCTGCGGCACCAGCGCGATTTTGTGCTCGCTGGCGAGCTTGCAAATCGCGGATACTTCCGCCGTGGAGCCGGGCCGCAACACCAATGGCGAGCGGCCGTGAAACAGGTCGCGTTCCTCGGTGACGTAGGGCGCGATATCGGCGGCATCGGTCACCGCATATTTGTCGCCGACAACAGCACGAAATTTTGCGATCAACTCGGGTGGAAGCGGGGGCACGGCGCCTTGAACGATATTCATTGTCGTCTTCTCTTTTTCTTTCATTCCCGCCCGTTCACTCTCGCCCGACTGCTGCGCGGCGCAGCCGGTCGTTGATGGCTTCGCCCAATCCCTCGTTCGGGATGGGCATCACCGCGATGGTGTGCACGGCTTTGCCGTCGAGCGCGCGAAGATGGCCGAACAGATTGGCGGCGGCCTCGTCGAGATCGCCACGCTCCGACAGATTCATCACTGAGGAGGCGGCGTCAATTCCCGAAATTGCTCCGAGGCCGAACGCGAGCAATGCCTCGCCGGGCTCCAGCCGTTGTGCGTTGAGACGCACGCGCGCGCGCGGCGCGTAATGGGACGCCAGCATGCCCGGCGCCAGCGGTTGCCCGCTGTCGGCTCTCGGTATCCGCCGGCGGTTGCACCAGCGCGCGGCCCAGCACGCGCTCGATCTGCGCGCGCGGCAGGCCGCCGGGACGCAGCAGCATGGGTTCGGCGAAGCAGCCGACAATGGTCGATTCAACGCCGACCTCGACCGCGCCGCCATCGACAATCAGGTCGATGCGCCCCGCAAGGTCGCTTTGCACGTGAGCCGCCGTGGTTGGCGAGACATGGCCCGAGATGTTCGCCGATGGCGCCACCACCGGGCCGCCGAACACACGCAGGATCTCGCGCGCCACCGGATGCGCCGGTATCCGGATCGCGACCGTTTCCAGCCCGGCGGTGGCGAGGTCAGCCACCGCGCAGTTCGGCGTCTTGGGCAGTACCAGCGTCAGCGGGCCCGGCCAGAATGCCTCGGCCAGCGCGGTCGCAGCGGCGTCAAGGCGCGCGATCTGCCGCGCGGCGGCGATATCGCCGACATGGGCGATCAGCGGATTGAAGGCCGGCCGGCCCTTCGCCTGGTAGATGCGGGCGACCGCGGCCGGATTGGTGGCATCGGCGCCGAGGCCGTAGACGGTCTCGGTCGGGAACGCGACCAGCCCGCCTTCGGCCAGGACACGCGCCGCCGCCGCCACGGCAGCCTCGCCGGCGGGCAAAATCTGGGTTTTCAGGCCAACATTCACTGTGATTAATTTCCTTAAATCGGCTCCTTGCGGTGACCGAAACCCAAGGCTATAAGCCGCGTTCCAAGTCGGAGTGTGGCTCAGCCCGGTAGAGCACTGCGTTCGGGACGCAGGGGTCGCAGGTTCGAATCCTGCCACTCCGACCATTCATTCATTTCAAGCACTTAGCACGTTCGCTCCGGCGCTGTCGCAGTCAATTCGCAGAGGAACTGCGCTGGCGCAATAACAGGCCTCCTAGGTGAATGCGGCATGCTTCGATTCCCACAAATCGCTGTGCTGCTGATTGCAACCTTTGGTTTTCAAGGTGATGCTATGGCCGCTAGAGCTGTGCCTGAGGATCAGATCATTGGTACCATTCTGGTAACAGCGGGATCGAGTACCGGATCCGGCTTTTATCTGATGACAACCAAGGGGGCGTCGTTCGTCACTGCCAACATGTACTCTACGATGAGAAGAACGTTCTGCGCGCCGAAAAGGTGCATCTGCTGTCTTATTCAATTAAGCGAGAGAGCGCGGGTACTCTTATTGAACTTGATCTGAAGGCTCTTGTTGAGGCGAAGCGCGTCAAGAGCCATCCTAAACAGGATGTAGTTGTTGTCGAAGTTGCGACGTCGGACAAACCCGAAATAGAGCAACGTGAACTGAAGCCGGTGCCGGGCGTCACGTTGAATAGGATTGCCCCGGAGGGGGTGTGGGGACCTACGACCAAGAGCACTCTAAAATTTGAGGAAGTCGCTGTCGGAAATGAGGTGTTGGTTCCCGGTTTTCCGAGTTCAATCGGTTTGAAGAACGTTCCGCAAATTGATCGCTTAAAGCCGCTGTTGCGAAGGGGAATAGTCGCGGGCCTAAACGAGACGCTGAAAACCATCATCATCGATTGTCCCGTATTTCCAGGAAACAGCGGCGGCCCAGTCGTCCAGGTGGATACAACTGCGTTCGAAACGAATTTCCGCTTGATTGGAGTGGTCTCTCAGTTTGTGCCATTCGATAATTCCGGATGGAGCGCCGCAGTTGGTGGCAATGCTACCCTATTGAATTCTGGTTTCTCAGTAGTCGTTCCTATCGATGCGGTTCTAGAATTGCTCGACTAATGACTTTGCTAGCTATGGTTCCCGAGCATGCACACTTCCGCGTTCTCGCGGCGCCGATGGCGTCCGAGGCTTGCTTGCATCACCCTCTGATAGAGAGGGTGCAGGGAATGCCGGGTGCTTGCTGCACCCGCGGTCTCGTGTGCAATGTGCGCAGTAAGTGCGCACACGAGCATACAGGTACAGCCGGAGCACTCCGGCATTCCCTGCGCAATGGTTTGACGGCTTATGCCGCGCTCTCCCTGGAGACGAATTCGTCTTGCCTCCATCGCTGCCGGTTGATGGCGGATCGATCCGGTTGGATCAAATTCGCCACCGGCAGCTTGGCACCAGCCACGGGTGTCAGGACCACACGGTTTTGCCGTACGCTTCAGCGCCGTACGTCTTGCGCGCTGTATTCGCTCACGGATAACCGCCCTGCGAACACTTTTCGCGCCTGACGCTGCCGCGTCCACCACATCCCGCCTCGCGTTCGTGACGATCGCGATACGCCCCTCTTGTCGAGACGGGACAGCGCGGCAATAGCCACTGATTTGGGGCGAGGGGGAAGCAAATTATTTTTGCCGGCAAAACTGGACGACCCAAATCAGATTGAAACTGTTCAGCAAACTAGATTTTGCGCGCAACGTCCAACGAGCTTGGCTGCCGCGCGTTCATCACCCGCAACCTGCAACGATAGAAGGGTGAAGAAGGGCGCCTCAGTTGGCGGCCTTTTTCAGTTGTCGGCTCTCCAACGCTTTCTCGATGGCGAATTCGGCATCTAGCACGGCGTCAGCACGTGTAAGCGCAATGCCAGTCCGCGTTTTGGTTGCATCGAGAAAGATGACCCATTTCCAGCAACCTGGATTTGTCATTTGAATGATTTCAAATTGGAGAGCTTTGTATTCCATGGCCGTTCCTCGAAGCGCCGGCACAGGAGGCTCCACGGATTACCTCGCAACGAGTGTCGATTGCACGTCCAGCCGCTCGGCATCAACGTTGGCAACCACCGCCGCTGTTGCAGTGACGACGGCAAAGGTTACGATTGCGAAAGCAAGTCCGATGAGTTTCAAGCCGTCAGTGTCTGCCATTTAGTCCACCTTATTGACTGTTATCCGAACACATATCGAACCGACGCTGCGATACCAGCTGCCACGAGACTTGCAATCGCCGCCAACGTCCAATCCGGCCGAGCACTTCGAGTAGCCAGGTCGGTCAGAGCCTTTGCAAAGATTGTCATCCTGACTCACCAACTCTCGGACCCGAGGCGAGCTAGATAAGAAAGGCCGTAGCATGTCAGTTCATCTGGATCGCTCTCACCACCTTGCCATTTCCCACGTAGGTATCTCTCAAGCGAGCAACGACGCGGATCGGCCGCGTCAACATCCTTGTGCGCGGCTAAGTGCACGGTCCACGCCTGATCAACAGCAACCCTCAGCGGAAATTCCTCATCCATTTTGAACTCCAAAAATGCCGCTCCTACATTCAATTCGATCGCATCGAAAAAGTTGCCGCTTTTTCCCGCGACTTCAGATCGCTGCTTGGCAAGCGGATCGCCCCGGCAGGGGGGAGACCTTTTCTGGGAAGTCGCGTTAACCTTTCTCTCGTGCCGACATAAAACGGCCCCAGCGCATTGGGCGGGTGCGCTGAGGCTGTCTTAGCATGTGTCCGGTATCTCCAGACGTCGGACATAATTCAGGAACGTTGCCACTTGTTCCCGAAAATTGCTGGTCGAAGCTCGAAGAGGCTAGGTCGTCGCCGCTCGGCAGAGGGGGCGGCGGCCCTCTCAGCTTGTTTCGGAGACGATCCCACTTTGTTCTGACGCGTGATTTCGCGCTCCGTAGTTCTACGGAGGAGAACACGTACTGCCCCAAAACCTGCCATCGGCAACTTTCGGTGACCGATCACGAAATTTGTTCCATACGGATCCTGCAAATCAGATACGCAGATCGGGAACCACTGTTCACTTTGTAACTTAGCTCGCTTGGCAGGAGTGAGTGATGAGCGTTTTTTGCAGCAATGAATTTACCGACCCCGAGACGTTGGGAGAGCCTCAGTGCAAGTGCGGTGCTCAGCCAAGGATCGTCCGCAAGATGATGGACCCCAGGACGGGAATAACGGTCCGCATGTTCGAATGCCAATGTGGTGAGCGCAGTTGGACCGAGGTCAAAGAGGTAAGGCCGCCGGCGGCGGCGGCCCACTTAATTAGGCGGCCGCTCTGATAGGCGAGCAGGCGGTGAGGCTGATTTTTCCCGTGCTTGTGAAGCGGAAATGCGTCCGCACGGGCACGCCATCGTACCCTCGATAATCGAGAGTCACGCCGTCTTCATCCGGCATCAATACGTCGATCTCGAAAGCACCGGGGCGGGCTCTAGCCAACCGAGGGCGCCAGTATCGTTCCATTTCAGATCGGCCTCGAAAGCTTCCGCCTTCGCAGCATTCAACGATGGCCTTGGCATCATAAAGGTTGAGTAAATCATCTAGCCGACGTTGCTTACACGCGTCGATCCAATCAACGACAATTCCGATTGCATCAAAATCTTTCGTGCCATTAGCCATCTCATCCACCCTTTTGATATGCCCTCCCGCGCGACAAATACGCGCTCGGCCATGAATGAGGCATGAATTACCAGCACGCAACCTCGCGTGGCCTTCCGGGATAGACGACGGGAATAACATGCAAGCGGTGGAACTTCTCGCCGCAGGTTCCGGAAAGCGGAACGGCGCGGACGAGCCAAACCGAAGGAAGGGCGGGCGCGATGAAGGACTATCAAGCGCACCTTGAGAAGTTGCGGAAAGACACCGCTGAATGCGCCCTTATCCGAAACCTGGCTACTGACCATGCCAAGCGCGAATTGTTTGACCGACTTTCCCGACATCTGGACCGACTGGCGGACGAAGTCGAGAAGGCCATGAATTCCCTAAAGGCTAGCTAGCCGTAATATCGGGAACAAGTGGCAACGTCTAGCAACCAAACGGACTTTGGTTGCGTTCCTGTGAATGACAAAGTGCGACCCGGCTAAGCTCCGGAAACAAGCGGACGAGTGTTACGAGCAAGCAAGCAAGGCCAGAAATACGGTCGATCGCGAAGCGTGGGTGCGCCTCGCCGAAGATTTGATCAAGCTTGCGGCAGGCATGGAGCAAGTACGGCGCTTGCGCGAGTAAGTCGAGAGAGGCGCGCTCCAATTATTAACTTTTCGGAAGTGAGCAATTTTGAACAGCGGCGGGACGCGAAGGGTTCCACGCTGGCCGAATACCGCCCCGTATCGGCAGCTACCGGTGACCGAGAGTTCTGTAACGCTCCCGCCTGATCCATGGCGAAGCATGATGTCGCGGCCCCAATCAGATCCACCGCTCTGTCCAATGTGCTGCAAGGCAATGAGGCCTATGCTCGAAAAGGAATCTGGCGGGCGCAAGCTGCGCTGCATAGATTGTGATCAACCCGATCCAATGCAAAGCGCGGACACGCAAGGCTGGATCGCGGGCGAATTGAGGTCGCCACAGTGAGCGGACCCATGAAACTGAACCTCACCCCGAAGGTTCTCGTGCTCAATCGGCCCGATAACGCTTCGGCCTTTGCTACGGCAAAACTGCTGGCGCGAAGACTAGGGGTCGAAATCCTCGTGAGAGACAGTGAAGGCGCTGAACTCGCGATAGTCCGACCGCAGTTGGACAGCTAGACCTTGGCAATTCTATTTGGCTGCGTTCTTGTTTGAAGGCTTGGAATACACGGGGACGGTGCCGACCTCGCGTCCCTCATCGTTAATTATAGCGATGCGGCGCTCAGGATCATCTTCGGGCGCGTCGAGTGAAAAGCCTATGGCGAGCACGGCCGCCTTGATGATTGCATCGGTATCGTCATTACAAACAAAACCTGTTGCATCAAAAAGCCTGTGGCCGTTTTCAACATCAAAAAAGTAGCGGGGCATTGGCACCTCCAGTTTGCCAAGTTTTTCCAGACAGCATTGTTCCGCTGGCAAACCGTCAACGTAACTTCTCCGATGCTGATCATCACATTTACACAGGACAATACCACCGGGACCGGACGACAGCTGGAGCTGTGCAACGAGCTGGCGCTCGGTGGCGGAAAGCGTGCGCAGCGAACTCGCCGCACGCGGACACGATGTCGTTCCGGTCGATCATGTCGCCGGTGGCATGTGCGCCATCGCCTTTGCGCCGGACGGGACCATGACGGGTGCGGGATGCTGGCGCGCCGATGGCGTACCGGCCGGGATCGGTGGCGGGCTGGCGCGCGCCAACACGTCGTTCTGGCCGGATCCGCGCCGGCCCAAGCCGAAGTAAGTCGCCGGGCGTCCTTCTTTCCTTCCCAGTTTCGAGGCATTCAAACTATTTGGGGCAGGCGATAGCTTGATGGCGGCTACATCAGGGCGTATCGGTCCTTCGTTGAGCGCAGAGTTCGCTTTTCTAAGCGCGTTGTCTCTGCGGCCACCCGCCATGGCGCGAACAAGGAAGAGGACGCGAGCAGTCATGCAGCCAGATACTGACAGCGAAGCTGCCGGCGCAGAGATGCATCGGTCGATCATGACGGCCTTCTGCGATGTCCTTCGCACCACCAAGCTTCCGCCTATGACGGTGATGAATCTCGCCGCGTCCGCTCTCGGAGCTGTCTACAGGGAAGTCGCCGATCAGCATCGTTGTGATGGCGGTTGTCCCTGTGGCTGGAAGCCAAATCTGCATGCGGATGTCGAGGCTCTGCAGGCGGCGCTGGCAGCGACAACACAAGCTATCCCGTCGGCTGACTTGCGCGCCATGCAGACGGTCGGCCGTGCTTGAGCCATGACCGGCGTTCGCGAGCTTCGACAATAAGCGCATTTCCGAAGCCAGATCGCAATCGCATGCGATCATCGCTCTGCCGATTTTGAGTATTTCTAATTTCGCCTGCTGCAGAAGCATAAGTGCAGTCACGGCGCGTAGAACGGGCGCAAGTGCCCCGCAATCACATGGCCGCCGCTCAAAAATAGTGCGGTGCACGATGGGCGGGCGCGCCGCGGCGGGAGGACAGAATCAGATCGTCAACAACGTCGGTAATGTCGGGGCAAGTGGGGAACTCGATTTTGGGGCAGGTACTGCAACGGACCAGCTCTGGTTTAAGCAGAGCGGTAGCGATCTGCAGATTTCGTCACACCACTTCCTTCCCGCTTGCTTCACATGCAGCCGGTCAAAGTCAGCTTTTCCGGCCGGACTTCTTTTTCTTTTCCGTTTTGATTGGCCGGCGCGTCGGGTCGGAATCCGGCCCGGCCGGTTTCTGATTTTTCAGGCTGTCCAGCTCGCTCTGCTCCAGTGCGATCACGCGATCATAGCTCGCGGCAGCTTCCTCTTTCCGTTTGGATAGCTCGGTGATGCGCGATGCGAGTTCCGCGATGCGACGCTCGCGCATTTCCTCCGGGAATTTCAGCGTGGTCCCGTCGACCTTGTCAAACATTGGGCGCTTCAGGGCCTGTTCGAACCATTTGGAGGCGTCATTCATGAGTTTGTCGATCGTCATTGGGGGGACCTTTCAATTAGGGTGTGATCATGTTGAAAGCGGATTGAGGGGCTGGGAAATCTGCATGCTGGAGCGTGCCGCCGTTCGTGACGTTGCCGATAAAGGGTCCCGGCATGCCGTTGAAATTGACCGAGAAGTATTTGCGTGTCGTCGCCTTGATGTGATTTCCCATGACGATGGCCCGCGAGCCCCTCAATGAAACCGTGGCGAACTGGTCGTTCGGTTCCGGCGGTGAGACGTGCATGCAATAGTTCTGGCTGAACGAGACGCGCTCGAACCTGATAAAGACGCGGTCGTTGACCTGCATTTCGAGCAGTTGCACAAGCGCCGATCGCCCCGTGCCGATGAACTTGTTGCCGTCGATCTGGGCGGCGAATCCGAAGACCGCTTCATTGTCGCCCAGCGAAAATTCGGAAAGGCCACGCATGATGAGCGCGCGGTCCTCGCGCGTGGGGCTGCGTGTTCCGGCATTGGAATAGGTGACGAGATTCCCCGACACGCGAGCTTCGAGGATGAGATCGCCCGCGATGCCGTAGTCCACCTTCGAGCTGGCCTGCGCCCCGCCGTCGCTGCCGGAATCCATGATCTCGTTGTTGGCGACATGGGCTTCTCCAGCCACGCCGATGCAACCGACAGCGAACGCGAGATTGGGCATCAGGATCGCACATTTGACCATGCGGTTCTCGACGATATCAAGTCGTGCGGCGATCTCGACCGCGAATATGCCCCACAGTCCAAGTTGATCGATACGGTTGCCGGCAATCTGCGGACCCACTTCACGGAACATGGTGATGCCGGCCTGGCCGATACGGCAGTCATTGGCGGAAACGCGGTTCTGCCTGCCGTTCGTCAGGAACACGCCGCTCACGACGCCGCCAATGCGGTTGCCTGAAAACAGCGACGCCACCACGCGGGTGCCGAAGATGGCGAGGCCGCCCAGCCCGATGAGACCTTCGATGGCGTTGTCTTCCACCGTCAGGTCAACGGCGTCGATGCACACGATGCCGTGCTGGGCTCCAACAATGGAATTGTTGGAGATGAAATCCTGCGATAACCACGGTTTTGGTCTCGTCGTCGGCAGTGCCGATCTGGATCGCAATAGGGCCGAGGAAATCAGGTTTGCGCATGAAGGCTGTGAGCACGTTGCCGCTGACTTCGCAGAACGAGCCGGATACCCTGATTGCGATATAGAGGCGGTTCGCATACCGCACCCTGTTGCCCGATATCCGGCAAAGATTGGCCGCGATATCGATCGCCACCGGACGGTTGGTGGCGTTGTCGGACTGCGGCAGGTCCGGGCAATCGACGAAATTTTCACCGATGATCGAGCGATCGGCAGCGGATGATGGCGTGTCGAAAATCGTATCGTTGAGAACAATCCCGAACAATGCCCCCGAGATCAGATTGCGCGTTATCCGGCACGGAAAGGCGGATTCGAGATAGGCGATGCCGGCGAGTCCGGTTTCCCTTTCCTGGTTTCCGAGTTCGATCGTGTTGCCGTCGGCCTCGAATTCGGCGCAGCGTGAGCGAACGATGATACCGGCGCCGAGCTTGCGGAAGCGGTTGGACAGAACGCCGAGTTTGTCGGTCACATTGGCAAAGACGCCGACAAAATGCTCGGGTGTTTCGGCGCTCATGCCGCAATGGGAAATGCGCACCCGCTCGGCGCCGGCGATCAAGATGACACCGTCGATATCGAGCTCGGTCCTGCTGGCTTCAAAATCGATGCCCAGCACGTCGATGCCTTCGATCCGCGCACCGGCCGGATTTCCGATGATCAGAACCGGACCTGCGCCGCGTGATTGCACCGTCGTTCCGGGGCTCTCCGCCTTGAGCACGACGCTGCCGCGCGCGAGCCGCAACGACTCCCGAACAACATGCAAGCCGGTCTTCAGGCACACGCAACCGCCCTGCGGCGGCAGCGCATCGATGCCTGCCTGGATGTCTTCACCCGGGCGCACAATGATCGTGCAGCAGCAGTCGCCCTCGCCCTGTTGCGGCGGCGGCGGACGGCAGTCGGTGATGACAGGCGCGGGCCCACCCAGCCCGGAGATGGCGGCAAGCTGGACATAGTGGTGAATGATGCCGCGCGGCGGCGCGTTGGTCAGTTCTTCGATCTGCGCCGTCGCGGTGCGGGCCCAGAAGACCCAGTAGTCGCCAACCCGAAATGAGCCGCCGGCCGGAACGGTGGAGAACTGAATCTCGATACCATCCTCGATCGGGATGGGCCCTGCGCCGGTCAGGATCAGCCCGTTGGCGTCCACGGCATTCGTGGCACCGGTTTGATCCCATTTTTGCACGCGGGTATGGCGTTCGGCGATCTGCAGGGCTGTCGCGCCGAACGGCCGGCTGCCGGCGGTCGGCAGCGCACGGTCGAGCACGATTGCGCGGTTGGTCTCGTCGATGTCGACGATCAGCGCCATTTCGCCGGTCGCGCCCGTCAATTCGCGGTGGTCGTCGGTGACGGTTACCCAATCTCCGACCCGGAATCGCAGGAACTGGTCACGTCCGATGCGATTGACCGCAAGCGTCGTCTGCGTGCCGCTTACCGTGATGTCCCGCACTACGGAAACGATTGAGCCATTGTCGCGCGACCACTTGAAGCGCGCGGTGCCGAGCGCGTCCAGCGCTGTGGACCTCAACGCGGTAGAGGCGGTTCTCGAGCCCGCGGTAGCCCGAGGCGGGCGGCAGGATGCAGGGATCGTCGGAAGCCGGCGGCGCGACGGCGCGGCTCGTCAACCGGCCGGCGGAGGCTGGTTCGCCAACGGGGACGCCACAGGCGGCGTTGTCGATGGGATCGACACGGACCTGCCAGACCGTCTGCCGCCGGGTCGTCGTATCGGCGCCGCCCAGCGCCACGTCGAGCAGGCCGGGGTTTTCGATATAGGTGATTTCGCGATCCCATACATCGAGATAGACAACGGCATCGCCGGTGGCCGGAAGGGCCGCCGGCGGAAAACCGGCAAGCTGTGGCGGATAGAACGGCTGGAAATTGTAGGTCGCGTTGTCTTCGGCGAAAGCCTCGATCTGAATGCCGTCGACGTAGAGGCGGCCCGGGTTTATCGAGAGGTCGGTCGGCGGTCCCGCAATCCAGCCGATCTTGAACGCATCGGGGCTGACGGCGTAGGGCACGCCAACGGGGCCAAGGATATCGAGCGTCGTGGTCCGTATCCGGCGCCGGATGATGTCGATTTCTTCGTTCCAGTCCGAGTCGAGCTGGACACGGCCCTGCTGCATCAGGACGCCGGAATAGCGGTTCCGCGCATTAAAGGTGAACCTTGTGTAGTCTCCACTCATTCCCTGCTCCTTCTCTGCGCCGCTTCACGTCACATAGATCAAGCCGTATACGAGCCCGAACGGCAGATATTCCTTGAGCCGCACCCGCAGATTGGCTTCCCGCTGCGGCTGTTTCAGGTGGCAGTAGACGCCCATCTCCGATCCATCCGCCGCTCCCCTGGAAATCTCCTCCGGCCCGCGCAGCGAAAGCTGCAGATAGGCAGGCTGGCCGAAGATTTCTGCCGCGTATTCCGGCTTCACGCGCCGATGAACGAGATTGCGCACGGATGCCTTCTGCGCAGAAGTGAGCGGTCCAATGCGGGCCTCCTCAGCCTCGATGGCCTTGCGATCGGCCAGGTCAGGCTGGCAGCGATAACGACGCGGGGTGCGGGAGAGCGGCGGCACATAGGAAAACCGCACGCAGCCGGTCTGGGTGCGTTCGGCCTCAACATGGCCGTCGAAGATCGTCTCGGTCGCAAAATCGATTTGCCGTACCAGCGTCGCTCCGCGGATCGTGGTGCGCTCGCTGCGCAGCGCCGGGCCTGGCGCATTGGCGGGACCGGGACCTGCAATGGCATTGATGCCCGCGCCGTCAATGATGGTGTCGAGCGCGACAATACCTTCGGCATGGTCCGGAATCCGGATGGCGCCGGTGATTGCAAATGCGAGCTGGACGGCCAGCTCCGTATTGGCGATTTCGCCGCCCGCAAGATTGGCCACCGCCGTAATGCTGGGCTCGACAGGCGCGGGCGGCAGCGGGGGATCGCTTTCCGCGATCGATACACCGGGGACCAGCGTCGAATGAAGAACGCGAAGCCGATGCAGCGAGCCATCGATGACGACACGACCTTCGATCAGCAATCCGCCGAGCGTCACCGCATAGTCAGGGCGGTTGCCGGAGATTTGCAGCGGTCCGGTGAGCCGCAGATGCGGGCGGCGGCCGTCAGCGGCTTCGATCGCCAGCGTGTTGCCGGTGGCACCGGCCGTGTTGATCGTTATGGCCTCTGCATAGGTCCGGTTGTCGAGAATGCGGATGATGGCGTTACGGCGGCCATCGGCCACCCACTCGGCGAGTGCGGCGGCTATCGTTGGATGAGCGCCCGGACCGACGAAGATCAAATGCACATTGCTGGCGAAATTGGGCCGCATCAGCCAGGACTGCCGCCGATAGGGCCCGCCGCCGAGGTCAGCGGGAAAACCATAATGGTAGAAGACTTCGACGCGATCTACCGGCAGCAAGGCGGGCCCCAGCGTCAGCCGGCCACGCACCACGTCGATTGCGATCCGGTTCGCCGCAGGCTGCGCCCAGCCAGACAGATTTCGGCACACGACCTGCGCGGCCGGGACTTCGGCGCCATCAACGAACACGGTGATGCTGGAGACGTTGGGCGTAGAGCCATAAAAGTCACCAATTCCGGCGAAGAAGCGGGCGGGGCGGATTGGTTGAGGCACATGCAGTTCGGTCGCAAGGTTCGCCTCGTCGCCTTCGCGCCGCGCGCGGCTGAACAGCGGCGCGGAATTTCCGAGCGGGCTGAAGAAATAGCGGAAGTCATTCGCCGCACCCAGGCGCCGCGCCTCCGTGAGATCGAGTGCATAAGCCGTGAGCCGCCACAGATGGAAGCCGATGTTGCGAATGTTGTACCAGCCTTCATCCTGCGACATCGGGCGGACATCGACCGTGTGCGCGATCTCGTCAAACGCGCCGTTGAGCCGGTCCATGCGTTCGATGGAGCGGATATCGGGGGTGCGCTGTGAATGGGGCCGCAGGTGGTTGCGCAGCCACTGCGTCCATCCCAGCAACTCGAAATATTCAACGGCATGCGCCGGCCAGCCTGTCACGTCGCGGGCAAGCTCTTCCAGCATCGGCAGCGTGCCCTTGCGCCGCCGGTAATAGATGGTCTTCGCCACGTCGGCGCGTGAGCGCAGCGCCACGAACGGCCGCAGCCCGCGGCCGGGCAGGTTACGGTCCTGCCGCCCGTGCAGCGCCTTGATGCGGCGATCTTCCGCTCCCACCAGGTCGCGGAACAGTTCGACCGCCGTATCGCCATCCTTCACGCGGCTTTCGTCGAACAGCGGTGTCGTGCCGACGAGATCGCCAATATAAGCGACAACCCATGGCTCGCAGGTCTCGATGAATGCATCTTCCTGAAGCTGACGGATATCCTCCTCGATGAGGTCCGCTTGCAGATCGACGATGTCAAGCAATCCGCGCAGCGCTTCGCCGCTTTGCTGGTCACGCTCGCGAATGAAGGCCGGCAGCAGGTTGTAAAGTCGGTCGCGCTCGGCGTTGGAAAAAGCCATCTCAGAACGCCTCCACCGCAGTCAGAATGAGATCGGCTGCCGGCTCCTCGATGAAGGCCTGCTCCGCCGCGAGCACGGCAGGAGGGGTGCTGCCGGTAAAGCCAGCCCGCGCAAACCGGTCGATCTGCGCCAGTGGCGGCGCAGGCCGCGCGGCGAAGATCCGGATGTGCGGCTGCAACGGTCCGGCATCGACGGCGCGGATAGCGCGCTCGACCGGCGTCAGGTCGGTATAATTCTTGAGCTGGAAGACATCGATATCCACCGCCACCACGCCCGATGCCGCCTGCAGCGTGGCGTAGATTTCGCTGGCAAACAAAGCTGCACCAAGCGGCATGGCATCGAAGGCGAAATGGGCCAGAAGTCTGGCCCGCGCATCGTCAAGCATGGCATCTGCCTCATAGGCAGGATCGCGCAACAGCCGCGCCGAAATCACGACAGGCACGCGCACGAAGTTGGCCAGGAACAGCGCACGGTTGGGATCGCGGGCCGTATCAAGTGCGCCGCGAAGCAGATCGAGCGAGGCGGCGGAAAGCCTGTTGCCGGCGGGACCGGCGACAGTCACATGCACCGCGCGCTCCAGTTCGCTCCATACCCACGTTACATAGGCGCGCGCCGCGAGTCCGGAAGCGGTAGCAATGGATTCAAAATCCTGAAGCGATACCGCGCGCCCGAAGGTCTTGATCGAGTTTGGAGCAGCCTCGCGGGCGCGGTCGCGGGTTTCAGGGTCGGCCGCTCCATCGGCGACAAGCGGGTTGACGACGGATCGCATGCCCACCGGCCGTTCCAGCGGGATCGACAGCTGCCCGGCCTTCATCAGCCCTTGCAGGCCAAGCCCCGTTCGGTAAGTCGCCGACACGTTCATGGCGCCGGAGGGGAGGCGAGCACCGGTCGTCCCGTCTCCAAATACCACGTAGGTTTCGCCATTGTCGTTTTGCCGCGCCGTATACAGGCGTTCGGCGGCGCTTCGGCCAAAGAAGCTGGGTGTCTCCTTCCACAATTCTCCATTGACCCGAATTTCGAGCGCTGCCGTGCCTTCGAGCGCGCCCGTCGTCTGCAGGTAAGTCATGCCCGGCCGCGAAAGCTTGAAGGTCTGGAACGGCTTTGCGCCATCGCCATGGCCCAGCGTCTCGAGCGGCCAGGTTTCGCCGTGGCTCGCTGCCGCGACGTTGCCGAGAACTGTGGCGCCGCTGATTGGCGTTGCAGGGGCAGGCGTGAAATCGACAAGCAAGTGATCGGCGATATCACCGGGGACACCCGCGAAAGGCGTGGTGCCGATGATGCGCGCCTCGTCGATTCGCTCGCCCGCACGCAGCAGAATGCGCCGACCCTTGCCGAGGCTTGCTGCCAGCTTGCTGCCGGGGCTCATTCGCAAGGCCAGCCGCCCCTGGTGGATGCGCGCCGGATAGTCGTAGTCGCGGAACGTAATGTCTTCTGCGGAAAGCCGGTAAATGGCCGTCTTGCGCCGGTCGTCGATACCGCCGATGCCGTCGCCATGGTTCGCCCAGGCGGACCAGGCGCCCCCGAAGAAGCTGCGTGACGCGATCGTGCCATCGCCACCGCGTGCGTAGACATGAAGGCCCGATGCATCGCGCACGGCGGCAGGCGCTGATGTCAGCTTGCCGCCGAGCTGGACCCAGTCGCTCCAGGTCTCGCCGCTCCGCGCGATGGTAGAGAGGCTGCCATCCTTGCCGCGGGCAAACACGTCAATACGGTCGGGAGTACCAACGACGACGGCAAGGTCGCCTGTGAACTCGCCACCGAGATGGCGCCACTCACTCCACATTGCGCCATCGAACCTGCGATGAATGGCGGCGCCCGCATCGTCCAGCGCCAGAATGTCGATGCGCCCCGCGCCGGTCGAGGCGGCTGCGGGTCCGGTCGCGAGCACGCCTTTGAGAGATTCCCAATCCGACCACGCCGCGCCGTTCCACAAGCGATACCAGAGGCCACGATCCAGCCCGCGGACAAAAACGGCGTAGCGCCCCGGGTTTTGCGAGACCGGTGCCGGCGCCGAAGTCAAAATGCCGCTCAGGCCGATCCACGTACCGGGGGCTCCCGACGTCACGTCGATGACCCACAGGCCAAAATCCAGTCCGCGCGCGAAGACGAGAACCTGCCCTCCCGGCTCGGTCACCGGCCGCGGTTCGGAGAGAAGCAGGCCGTCATGGTTGATCCAGCTGCCCCAGACGCCTGAGACAAGCCGGCGTTGGACCAGATGGAGCGCGCTGTTGCGAACGAAGATGTCTTGCCGTGTGGCGCTTACGGCGACCGAAGTGACATCCGAAGAAGTATCCTTCAGGTCGCGGTAGCTCCAGCGACGCGGTGCGGATAACGGCGGATCGAGCGCCAGCACGGCGCCGGTGCCCGATCGCGCATAGGCGGCATGAGTGCCGGCGATGGCAGCGACGGTTGGTCTTCCACGAATGGTCTGCCGCAGGTTGACATGGGTGACGGTTTCCGTGAGCTGATCGATGGTGCCGATCGTGGCCGGGACAGCATTGAGCACGGCCGGAAGATCCTCCGTCTTCGTCACGCTCGCCGTGCGAAGCCGCGGTACGCCGGTGGGTCCCGTATCGATAAGAAGCTGTGTCCCTGCCGCGATGTCGGTGTGGCGGGTGTCCAGCGGATAGCGCGTCGTGGCGGGGGCGAGCGAGGCATCGACGGTCTGCAGTTCCCATTTCGGCCACAGCGAGGTCGATGTGGGCGCTACATACACGTTGATCTTTTCCGGCGCGTTGTGACCGAAGAAGCGCAACCTTCCTTCCAGCTTGGCGGCGCGGGCCACGTCGCCGTACCATTTGCCGTTCTGGACGGCGGGTTCGAAAGCCAGCGCCTCGCCATCCGCGCGGAGCGTGAGGCTGACGGCGGTTTTCTCCTCGACCAGATCGAGCCCGAAGATGATGAGCTTTTCTCCCACCGCGAATTTCGCCGGCCGCACAACGATCGGCCCGCCGGTGCTGCCGAGTGCGAGGCCATTGAAGAATACGGGCGGTGCATAGGCCGCCGCCTCGTTGACCTCGGCATTTGCGATAATCTGTTCCGTGGTTTCGAAAATCTGCGGCTTCTCGTCCTGCCCGGGGACGCTCATCACCTTGAGGCCCTTGCGGATCCTTGTTTCGGCCCCGGGATCCAGCGCGAAGCTCAGCAGCGTCTGCGCCGCAAGGCCCGGCCTCATCCGGTAACCGATCAGGCGCGTCAGCCGCAGCAGCGAGTCGCGTTCGCGCGCGGTGCGCAGGAAGAGCTCGTTGGCGATGCGTTCGTTGTAGAAGGTGAGGACATCGCCCGCCGCCGCGAACAATTCGAGGAGGGTGATGGCGTAGTCCGTGCCTTCGCGGCTTTTCAGGCCGGTGAGCGCCGCTTGTTGCGAGATCGACTCCAGCATGGCTTCACGGAACGTGGCAAAGGTGCCGATCCGGAAACCGATTTCCGCAAGACCCGGCCGATTGAAGACGACAAGCGGGGTCGCGGCGACGGAAGGTTCACAACATTCGCAAAATGGGTCAGCAGCCATCACAGACCTCCGACCGCGCTGAGGCGCAGAACGCCGTTCTCCGGAAAGTTCCGGTCGTTGTCGAGGCGCGCAATCTCAAACGGCGTCATTGCGATCGCGCCTTTATCGAGTTCGCCACGCGGCGGATCCCAATAGCGCTTGAACTTGGTGATCTCCGCCGAATTGACGCCCTGCACAGCCGTGATCGCCGCATACAGCTTCGAAAGGTAGACCGCAGAACCGAACCCGAAACGCAATGGAAAGAAGAAGCCCGTTGTGCCATCGGCAAGCATGCGGTTCGACAGCACGCGCTGCACCTCCGCCAGAACGTCACCGCGGAAATGCCCGTCGCCTACGCAAATCCTGATATCGATTTCGAGGGGCACGTAGATCGCGGCACGAATATCGAGGTCGTAGCCTGCGAGTTTGAAGCGGGTGAGATGCGCCTTGATGACCCGTGCGAAGGCCGGTTGCAGTTCCGTGCCGCCGCCTGGCAAGCGGCGCAAATTGGCGGCGTCCACAGGATGAATCGCAACGAACACGGTGTGCCAGCTGCCGGTCCAGCGGAAGCTGGCCTTTGCGGCGGCGACATCGGGGTGGCGCAACGCCATTTCTTCCCAGTCGCGCTCGGTGACCGCGCGGAACTGGATGGCGCGGAAGGCCTCCGGCGCAATCTGGCGTACATGTTCGATGGTTTCCGGCTCGCTTCCACCCGAGGCGGCGAGCGGTTGCCAGATCCGGTTGATGGCCGGGATGACAACGCCTGGATCAACAAGGTGAACAAGTGTTCCCCAGCCGATATTGCCGAGTTCGCCGTTGCCGACGCGGTAGCGCGCAATGACGCGCGCGGCGTCGAACGGACGCCGGCCATATTGATCGTCGCCAAATCGGAGCGATGAGACGCCGCCATTGTCGGTCTCGACCGAAAAGTGCTGATCAAAGGGCAGGCTGTCGAGCAGGTCGGGTACCGGTGTCCATGTTTCGGCGGCGGGCTCGCCGGGAAAGCTGATTTCCAGCAGGACCGCTGGACCGTCGGGCGCCGGCCGCTGCGTGACCGGCGCATCGGGCAGGACCAGCGACGGTATCGGCCAGCGCCCGAATCCCATGTCGGGAAGGTTGAGCGAGCCGTTCTGCGTGTCCCGCACAATGCTGCGGCCGTGATCTGCGGGCAGCGATATTGCCGCGCGCCACTGTCACCGGTTCGATTGCGAGATGATCGACCGTCTCAGCCGAAATGCAAGGCGGGAAGCCGAGTGTCTGTGCTTTGGCGAAGATCACCTTCAGCAAGGGCAGCGGCGGATCGGCGGGATTGATCCGCGGGCAGAGTATGCCGCCGGCGACCGCCGAAGTGAACGCCGGATCCTCGGTCAGCTGGACACTCTCGATGAGCAGCACCTGGCGGTGTTTCGGGTCGGCATCCGCGGGCAAGCCGGTTTGTGGGGCTGCGCACTTCTTCGATCAGCAGATACTCGCCGCCGATCAGGTCGGGCCGCACCGCAACGCCTGCGTTGTCGCGATAGAGAAAAAGCTCCCTGGCGTCCCTTGAAAGGCAGCACAGTCTGTCGCCCCAGGTATGGATGCGAAGCTCGTTGTGGTTCTCGATAACGCGCACGTCGGCCGTGGTCTCGAAAACCACGGTATGGGCAAGCGCCGAATCCCGCTCGAAATCCGCGGTCGCGGGAATCACCGGTTCCGGGCGGTGCGGCGGAGCCCGGCAACGGCACCGCCACAAGGCTGGTAAGCTTGGTGCCCGCCGGAACCGTTCCATTCGCTCCCACCCCGCCTTCAAGATGCACGAAGGTCGCAGCGTTGGTTCCCTGACCCATCCGGTAGTCGATAAGCCGGCCATGACGGGCCGACGAAGTGCGATGCTGGCATGTATCGAGATAGCCTTCGGTGCCGGGCCCCGCGTCCTGATAGTAGCTCAGGTAATCGGCGGCATACGCCAGAAGTTCGAGCAACGGTCATGCCGAGATCGGCGGGAAGACGCTCCTGCCAGGCCGGATTGCGTTCGGCAATGAAGTCCACCATCAGGCGGCGGAAACTCTGATAGTCCTTGGCGAGATAATCGAGCGCCGGCTCCATCGCGCTGCGGCGGCGGGCAATCGGGTTGAACGCGGCAATCGAATTCGCTTGGGCACGCCGCCTTGAAACTGAAGTCACGCCTGGTTGCGCTCCGTATCGACATCGTCGGATGGTCGATGACCAGGACGTATGGCGAGAAATCACCTTCGCGGTCGACGATCACGCGCAGCATGCAGCGGATCGGTGGCCACCGTTTCGACATCGACGACGCTGCAGGTCGACGATGCGAATGCCGCCGATCACCTGAAAGTTCGCAACGGCGGCCGCAGGCGGCGGCCTTGAGGAAAGTGACATCAAGCACAAAGCGGGTGAACGGCGGAATTGCAGGTTCGCGCCGGAATTCGACGAAGTCGATACCGTTCAGCGGGTGCGCGGGATCGAGCAGAACGCCGGAGCGCCGGTCGTCTTCGCACAGCAATGTGTCGTTCGCCGATAGCATTGCAAGCCAAGCCTCACGTTGGAACTGGATGCCTGAATACGTCTTCCCGTCGTTCCCCGGTTTCACGCCGCACATAGGAAATCTTGATTTCGAGCGTCGCCTCGTTGGCCGTCGTCTCCACTTTCTCGAGCGAGATCACCGGATCGAGCCAGCGGATCAGCGCGCCGTGAATGAGTTGTTCCGTCGCCGCGACCAGCGTGTCGGAGAGCGGCGCGAACAACAGCTGTTTCACCCCGCAGCCGAATTCCGGCCGGTTGACGCGCTCGCCGGGCGAGGTGAACAGCACGAGGTAGATCAGGTCGCGGACATGGTCGTCCGCACCCGTCACCGCGCTGCGACCGCGCTCGTCGAAGGTGAACGGAAAGTCGAAATAGGGGCGTCCCGGTTCCATCAGCTGAAATCCACATCGATGGCGGTGACGGGTTTGGTTTGATTGTGCTCGCAAAAAACCTTGATCGCGTCCTTCCGGTTTTCCAGGTGCGCGACAACACCGCGCGCGATGGCGACGAAAAACCGCCTGCGGTCGCGAACGGTCGGGTCGGACGCATCCATGTTGAGCTCCGGTAGCCCGTCGCTCTTCATCAGTTTATTGAGCTCAAACTCGATCGCGTCTGCCATCGAGTTGGGGAAGCTCGCAAGCGAGCCTGGCTTTATGGACATGGCGGCGGCCTCATTCCAGAAGGACTTTGATCGAAAGCAGACTTGGACTCGGTGGACGGCATCGGCGCCACCGGTGGCGCAGGCGTCACGGGCAGGATGCCGAGCGCCAGTTCGCCCGGATGAACATGGGTGTTGAACAGCGTGACGAGTTGTCCGAGATAGGCGAGCAACTGGTCGCCGAGCACGGCGGGATGCGCGGCGGCAACGCTGCCGTGCTTGACCAGGGGCGCGCTCGAGACGACCTGCACGGCGCCTTTGACGGTAACCGTCCCGGTTGCCACACTCACTTCAACCGAGTTGAGCGTGACGCCATCCGTCAGCGTAATGGTCTGGGCGAGATCGTCCATGACGATCGAAAGGCCGGTCTCCGTCCGCCAGATGCGGGTGGTCGGCTGGCTGGGGGAGCCCGGCGGCTTCATCGGCAATTCAGCGGCGCCCCAATAGCATCCGGCCCAGATCGGCTGCGAAACGCATCCCGCTTCAAATTCGATCCACACCCCGGCCCCGATCGGCGGCACGGAGAAGAATCCGGAGGTCGGTCCGCCATAGGGCACGCATGGTTTGGCCCAACCGGTTGGAATTTCGCCGAGAACCGACGGCACGAAGGCCTGCACTCTGCCAAGACCCTGCGGATCGAGATTGTTGAACACCGTGCCCTGGTGCTTGCCGTAAACGCGGCTCTCGGTGTCGTATGACGGTCGGTCGAGCATATGCATTCCTTTCAGGCGATCGCTGCCAGCGGATCGAAGAAGATCTCGGCGCCCGTCAATTGGGTCGCATTGCGCCAGGCAGAGAAATTTTGCCGGTAGTCATCGCGTGAAATCCGGTGGGTGACGGATTGCACGTAATAGAGGCCGCTGTTCTGGCGTCCCGCGCCGCGCACCAGCACGGGCAAGCCAACGCGCAGCGGCCTCGCAAGCTTGATGCCGTCAACTTCGCCCTGTGCGGTGATGGCGCGGCTGGTCGCCGAAGCCTGGGCGAGCGCGCGCAACTGCGCCTCAGTCGGATTGGCCGCGCAGCCCGGCTGCTGCCTGGCAACAGGCGGGGGCAGGATGCGGAACAGCGAGGGCTCCAGTCCCATCGGGATTTCGGTGGAGGCGATACCGAACGATGGAATCGGTGCGCGCGTCGTCTGATCCACAGTTGTTCCGACGACGCCGGTGGGGCGCAGCATGTCGTTCGACACGTCGAACTGCAGCAGGTTGGACTGCGTTCCGAAATCGATCGACAGAACGCCCTGATGCGGCAGATGCGTATAGGGCCGGTGCAGATGGCCCACATCGGTGCCGAGGAACGGATCCGGCTGGACGTAGAGTTCGAAGCTGTTGCACCGCGCAAGCTCAAACAGAAACGGCGCGTCATAGATGCGCTGGAGGGTGGTGGTATCGAGAACGGTCCGCGTCGGCGGCAGGGGATCGATCAGCGGGATCATCGCATACTTGCCGAAAATGGCGGCCGCGATGGCGCTTTCCGACAGGTTCGGCCACGGGAAAGGCTGCTGGTTGTTGGCCATCAGCGTGCCGAGCGCATCCATGCCGACGACTTCGAGCCGCGAGGTGCCGGGCGTGTTGCCCGCGCGCAGCTGAATATCCTTGATGTAACCGTTGATCAGGACCTGCGGAAACGGCAAGCCGGCCGCGAGGCTGATCTTGATGGGAAACAGCGGCCTGAAAATATCGATCGCCAGCGCATCGAAATCGCCGAAGATCGTCCGCGACAGGTCGAAATGCATGCGGAAGATCGAAGCGCGGCCAATCGAGGTTTCGATCTCGATTTCCCGCAAGGCCTGGAAGAACGGCAGAGGCAGCGGCGCGAGAGCAACCTGAACGGTGAACCAGGATGGCAGCAGGCCCATGTCAGCCGCCTCCCTCTGGTGAAGGGATCGCAACCGGCGCGCCGGGCGTGTCGCTCAGATCCACCGGCCGGCGAGCCAGGTTGAGATCGCACAGGCGCCAGAATTGTTCGGGGTCGCCGATCATGCGGAAGGCGATGAGGTCGGGCCGGTCGCCCTGTTCAGCCTTGACCGATATCCGCGGCTTGACGGTTACTTTCGGAATGAACCGCATCCGCTTGTAGGTGATCGTCCGTCCATCCTTGCCAACGAGGCTGGTGTCCGGAATATTTTCGTAGCGGCTGCCGCGGAAAAACATCTGATACCTCCTACAGCCTGCCGAGTGCGGCGATGCCGCTGGTGTCGCCGAACGTGTTCAGCGCCGACATCACTTCCTTCTGGGTGAAGGAGGCGAGGTAGACCCAGTAGCCGGGGTTGGTGATATTGAGATCGCGATAGGTCAGGACCCGCAGCGAAAGATCCGCCTTGGCGCGGATCGGATTGAGCTTCTGGTCGAACGCCTCTTCCTTGATCGACAGGCTTTGAACCTGCACCGGCAATACGCGGCGCGGACCCCAGACCAGCAAGGTCAGCGGCGCCGTCTCGTTGAGAATGAAGGCGCTGCCGGCAAGCGCCAGGGCCTCGTTGGCGATGACCAGCGGATAGGATGGATAGACCAGCCGCTCGATCGAGGCGATGACGGGATGCAATCCATTCTCGACCGTCGTCGCATTTTCTCCGGGCTTTTCCAGTTGATCGGCGGCGTCGATCTCCACCGAGAAGGTCAAGGTTTCCTGCGGTGGCCCGTTGACGCGATTGGCTTCACCGCGCCCGCTGCCGCCGCTCGCCGACTGCATTTGCAGCGAGCGCGAGACTTCATCCGGATTGTATTGAAAGACGATCACGGTCGGAAACAGGTCCGGCAAACGGTAAGCCACAAGGCCACCCTTGAGGACACGCGGACTGCGCGGGAATTCAGACCCCATTCGAGCCTCCTCGGTTCGTCTCCCGGGAATTCAGTGTTGGCGTCAACACCGGAATTCTGCGCCGGGTAAGGTAGATTGCGTCAATCGGCATGGCCCAAACCTCTGTTGCAACTCTCCTAGAAGTGGAATTCGACGCCGCCGACGAACGCGTGCAGGGCACGTGCTTCGTTGTTCAGCGGCTGCATCACCCGATAGGCTGCGGAAAGCGTGAGAGGGAACACATGTGCATCCCCGGCCTTGATCAGGAATTCCGCGCGGGGCCCGACCTGCAGCACCCAGCCGGCGGCCGTGGTTGTCGAGCGGTCTTCGTCGGCGGTGGCGCGTCGCATAGAAAATTGGCCCACGCCGAGGCCGGTTTCGAGACGCAGCCCAAATCCGCCGTAGCGCGAACCGCCCCAGCCGCCCAAGCGAACCTGCCCGCCCACCATGCCGCTGGCGAACTCGCCGGGCGTGCGCCGAGAACCGGGCGTGCCGGTCGCTGCCTCGACAATCCCGGCGGTTGTGCCCGTGACATTCAAATCGGCACCGAGGGTGAACCGAAGTCTTCCGGAGGCGAGATCGCCCAGAAGTCGGCGATAGGACAACATGAGAATGGGCATGTCGCCGCCGAGATAGCCGCCGGCGGTGATCGATACATTATTGCGGCCCGGACCGATGCAGTAGCTGCGGATCTGAGCCGCCCGCCAGTGCGTGTCACCGCCAGGAATTCCGCAATTGTGACCCGACTCGTGCAGCAATGTACCTGCCAGTCCTTCCACGCCTTGGTTATATCCCGTTACGGTGTAGGCGATGTCTGAGCCGTTGGTTTGTCCGCTGCCGTTCTCCGTTGCGGCGGCGTTGGTGTCGCGCCAGATGGTGGCACGCTGCCACACGCTTGCCAGCGTGCCGCTGGTGCCGCCCGGACAGTTCCTTGCGAACAGATCGTGGCATTCGGAGAAGGAGCCTGTACCGGAAACCACCTCGTCGATGATGCTCATCGCTTCATCAACCCGCGGCCGCTCGTCCTGCGGCACGACTGCCAGGGTCGTATTACCCCAGGCAGGCGGCGCTCCGTTGCCGTAAGAAGCGCGTCGGATGACGGGTTGCGACGTGCCGTTCTGCTGCAGCGTGTGCGCCAGTTCATGGGCGATCAGGCGACGACCCGCTTCGGTCGCCGGCCTGTATTCGTCGCGCGCGAATGCAATGTCCCGGCCGAGGGTGAAGGCCCGCGCGCCGATATCAGCTGCTGCTGTCGCCGCCTGCTCGTCGGCGTGGATGCGTACCGCCGAAAAGTCGCGCCCGAAACGCGGCTCGAAATAGGCGCGTTCAGCCGGCGCCAGGGGCGCGCCGCCGTGCGAAATCCCCGCCGCAACGCCATCGGCGCTGGTGCCGGCCGCGGGGCCGGCTGCCTTGCGCCGCACAGATATTGTCTTCTTCAGCCTTCGCAAGCTGCGCATTTTCGTTGAACGCCAGGTGCTCCACTGCTGCTGATCGCATCGACCGGCGTTTTCGACACGACTTGATCCGCAATGCGGTCCGCTTCGTGCTCGAGCGGGTCGTTGACAGGGCCAAGGCGCACCTTGCGTTGAACAGGCGGCTTCCCGGCCATGATGGCCGAACTGGGAGCGGCGTGCTGCAGACCGACTTGCATCGCTTACCTCAAAACTCCGGTGTCACGGCGCGCGGGGAATTCAGTATGATATTGATGCCCACGTCGGAATTCTGAGCTGCGGGAGGTGGATTATGTTGATCGCCATGGCCAAGCCCTTCCGTAACTCTGCTAGAACTGAAATTCGACGCCGCCGACAAACGCGTGCAGTGCCTGTGCTTCGCCATTCAGCGGCTGCATCATCCGGTAAGCTGCGGAAATCGTAAAATCGAACACATGTGCATCGCCTTGCTTGACAAGGAACTCCGCACGCGGCCCGACCTGCAGCACCCAGCCGGCGCCTGTGGTCGTTGAACGGTCTTCATCGGCGGTTGCCCGGCGCATTGAAAATGTCCCGGCGCCCAGGCCGGTTTCGAAACGCAGGCCAAATCCGCCGTAGCGCGAGCCGCCCCAACCGCCGAGACGAGTTTGTACGCCCACCATGCCGCTGCCGATCTCGCCGGGCGTGCGAAAAGCACTTGGAGTATTTCGCTCGGAAATGCTGGCGATCGCACCAACGGTGTTCAAATCGGCGCCGAGCGTGAAGCGGAGTTTTCCGGAGGCCAAATCGCCGAGTAGTCGGCGATAGGACAGCATGAGAATGCCTCCCTCGCCGCCAAGATAGGGGCCGCCGCTGAAAGAAAAGCTGTTGCGGCCCGGACCGATGCAGTAGGCGGCAATCTGCGATGTCAGCCAATGCGTGGCGCCGCCGGGAATGCCGCAGTTGTGGCCCGCTTCGTGCAGCAATGTATCAGCTAACCCGTCCAGGCTATCGTTGTATCCTACTGTCGTGTAGGCGATATCCGAGCCATTGACTGGTGCGGAGCCGTACTCTGTCGCGGCAGGGTTTGTGTTGCGCCAGATCCTGGCCCTCTGCCACACTTGCGCCAGCGTGCCGCTTGTACCCCCCGGACAGTTTCTCATGAAGTGGTCGTGGCATTCGGAGAATGAGCCCGGTCCAGCTACGACTTCGTCTATTATCGCCATGGCTTCATCAACCCGCGGCCGCTCGTTCTGCGGCACGACAGCGAGCGACGGGTTCCAGCCGGGCACTGCCCCGCTGCCATAGGAGGCGCGGCGGATGACGGGCGGCAACGTGCCGTTCTGCTGCAGCGTGTGTGCCAGTTCATGGGCGATCAGACGGCGGCCCGCATCGGTTGCCGGCCTGTATTCGTCACGCGCGAACGCAATATCGCGGCCGAGGGTGAAGGCGCGCGCACCGATATCAGCTGCAGCCGTTGCCGCCTGCGCGTCGGCGTGGATGCGCACCGCCGAAAAGTCGCGCCCGAAACGCGGCTCGAAGTAAGCGCGTTCGGCAGGCGCCAGGGGAGCGCCGCCGTGCGCAATCCCCGCAGCAGCGCCATCGGCACTGGTGGCGGCCGCGGGGCCTGCCGCCTTGCGTTGAACAGTAAGGTCTTCCTCGGCTTCGCAAGCGGCGCATTTCCGTTGTACGCCAGATGGTCCATTGCTGTGGATCGCGTTGACAGGCGTGTCCGACACGACCTGATCCGCAATGCGGTCCGCCTCGTGCTCGAGCGGGTCGTTGACGGGACCAAGACGCGCCTTGCGCTGAACAGGCGGCTTCCCGGCAATGACGGCCGATTTCAGGCGCAACATGTTGCAGACCCATTTGCATCGCTTGCCTCAAAACTCCAGTGTCATGGCTCCGCGTCCCTGCAGGCCTTCGGAAGCGCCCTCGGGCTCGGTCAGCAAATCCTCTTTGCGGTAACTCAGCGTGGCGCTGATCCCGAGCCACGGCGTCAGCTTGTACTGCGCCTCAAGGCCGAGCAGTCCGCCTGCGCCTTGGCCTTCGGTATAGGAGAAGCGGCCGAACGGACTGAGCGTCAGTTTTGGCGTCAGCGGCGCGTGCAATTGCGCACCGGCGGCAATACCCGGCTCATCCAGGCTCGCATCGATGCTCACTTCGAGCGGGAAGCGCCCGCCCACATTCAGCGTCGATCTGCCGCCGAGCAGGGGGCCGCGTTTGCTGAGGAGCACCTGGAAGTTGGGCAGCGTTGCGCGCATCTCGCTGCCGATCTTGAAGGTGGGGATGCTGACCTGCCGCTCTCCATGCCGCAGGTAGTTCCACTGCCCGATCAGCGCCGCCCAGGCCGGCCCTGAAAGCAGATCGGCGACGGCGGCGAGGCCCATCAGTTCGCCAGCGCTCAGGCTGCCCTGTTTGGTGGTGTAGTTGTAGATGTCATCCGAGTTGTCGGTGATCGACAGCGCGAAGGTGCGCACGGCGTAAGCGGCCAGATTGGTTTTGGCGTAGAGATACGCCATCGCCTCCTGGTAGCTGATCGATCCCCGCAGTGCCCAACGGCTCGCCATGCGGCTAGCGTTTATTGTTTGCTGGTTGACGCCGGCGGTGGCGAAGGTGAGTTTCTGATCGGGGGTCAACATATTGGGAGGAATTGACGTCACCCCCGACCACGGCGCTTTAAGCGTAACATCAGGATCAAGGCCAAAGCGCCGTGCGGCGCCGCCATGTCCCTGTTCGTGGCTATAGGTCATCTCGGTCATGAAGCCGAGGCCGCTAGCCGCCCATTCCACCAAACGCCAGGCAAGCTTTTCATCCATATTGTAAGTCTTGGTAAGTCTTCCGACCAGCGCCGGCAGCAATTCATAGAGCGACGCATGCGCTTCGACATCGGAGAGCGGATTGGCCAGTTCGAGCCGGTAGGGGGCGCCGGGTCCCTGTGAAGCAGGCTGCGGCGTCGGCTGGGTATCGGGGGTGGGTTGACGTTGCAATGTGTCGTGCGAACCTTGCACGACATGCGCAAGTTCATGCGCGATCAGGCGCCGCCCCGTGTCGGTGTCCGGCGCAAACTGGCCCGCTGCGAACGCGATGTCATGTCCAACGGTAAAGGCCAGCGCATTGACGTCCTGCGCCGCCCGCGCGGCGACGTCGCCGGCATGCAGCCGCACATGCGAAAATTCCTGTCCGAACCGCGGCTCGAAATAGGCGCGCTGTTCGGCGCTCAGCGACTGTCCGCCATGGGCAAGGGCGGCGGTCGCCGTGGCCGGAGCGTATGAAGGTGTGTGCGAGCCAGGCCCCTCATGGCGGCGCAACGTCTTGTCGTCCTCAGCCGCACACTCCGCGCATTGTCGACGTGCAACAGTTGGAGCGCCTTCGCCGATCGTTCCAGCCGGCCGTCCTGCGACCACGGCATCGGCGACCCTGTCCGCCTCGCGCTCCAGCGGATCGTCAACAGGACCGATGCGCAGCTTCGTCGCCATTGCCGGACGGCCCGGCAATGCGGCTGAAGTTGCTGCAGCATGCTGGAGCGGCATCATCATGATGCGCCTTCGATGCTGATGGTGCGTCCATATGACATGCGTTCAAGACCTGCTGTCTGGTTGGCCTGCAAAGCTCACCGCTCTCTCCTCATCCTGTGCCGCTCGATGGCCGCGCGGATCGCAGCTTCTATTTCCGTTGCGCCCGAACCGCTGCGCAACTGCAGACGGAGCACGTCGATGTTGATCGGCTCGCGCTGACCGGCGAGCGCCGCGGTGACACCGGTCGCGATCTGCTGGCCGAGGCGCGCAGCCTCCCGCGCCGTACCCGCGCCGCTCGCCTTGATCTGTGGGGCGTCGGCCATGGTCATGTCGCTCCGATCCAGGCAAGACGCAGTTCGCGGTCGAGCTTGCGATATTCGGCGCGCGCGGCGCGGGCGATATGGCCCATGTCAAGCGGCACGCCATCCGCCGCCGCCAGGAATGCGGCATTGATGGAAATCACGGCGATGTTTCCGCCGGCGACATCGAGTTCGGCAAGGGAATTGAAGTCGAGCGTATGGCAGGGCATTTCTTCCGGAAATGCCTTCTGCCATATCAGCCGTCGCGCCGACGCATCGGGGAACGGCACGTCCACCACGTAACGCAACCTGCGCAGGAAGGCGGCGTCGAGATGGCCCTTCATGTTGGTGGCAAGAATGGCCAGGCCGCCATAGCTTTCCATCCGCTGCAGCAAATAGCTGACTTCGATGTTGGCGTAGCGGTCATGGCTATCCTTGACCTCGCTGCGCTTGCCGAACAGCGCATCCGCCTCGTCGAACAGCAGAACCGCGCCACTTGTTTCAGCGGCATCGAACACGGCGCGCAAATTCTTTTCGGTCTCGCCGATATACTTGGAAACCACGCGGGACAGGTCGATGCGGTAGAGATCGAGGCCGAGATCGCTGGCAATGACTTCGGCGGCCATGGTCTTGCCGGTGCCGCTCGGTCCCGCCAGCAGCAGCGAAATGCCCCGGCCGCGCGGATGCTTGCGGGCAAAACCATGATCGACATAGACCAGCGCCTGGTGGCGCACCTGGGCCGCGATCGCCTTGAGATCGTGAACGACATCGGCGGGCAGCACGATATCGTCCCACCGGTAGCGAGGGGTAATGTGGTCGGCCAGTTCATCAAGCTCGCGGCTCGCCCGTTCGCGGCATGCCTGCCAGAGATCGCCGCCTTCGTTGGCCGCCGCCGCGATGGCCCTTGGCCCGAACTTGAATTGCGTGGCGACGGCACTGATCGCCGTGTGCACCTCCGCGCTGTGCGGGCCCAATACATCGTGCCAAAGCTGAATACGATCCGCTGCCTCCAGCGGTTCAAGTCTCAGGACCGGCATCTCGAAGGAGAAGTCGTGCCGCGTTTCGGCGATGGCGATGACAAGCGCATCGATCTGGCCGATCCGCTCCTCGAGCAAACGCCGTCCTTCCGGCAGTTTCCACGTCGATCAACAGTGCGGTGCGTCCGATGACGGCTTCACGCGTCAGAACCGGCAGCAAGTCCGGCGATGCATCGACACCGCGTGTTTTGACCTCGGTCAGGGTCAGGCCGAAGCCACGCGCCAGTGTTGCGGCAGCGGCCCGCCGGCCACTGTGTTTGGGGCCGACGATCATCGCAACAGGGCGCATGGCCGCCTGCAGCCGCCCCGCCAGTCGTTCAATACCCTCAAGATGCCGTTTGGGGCAGGGACCGGCATTGACCGATCCCACAATGGCCTGGAGGCGATGGTCGGCAACATCATCACCCATGAGGTAGCGGCCGACGCGCTCATCGATAAGCAGGGCGGTGCCGGCGGAGACGGGCCGTTCGGCACATTCGATGAGCTGATAGCGCCGCAGCGGCGCGTGGGGCGCAAGCCTCTCCCACAGCTTTGCGGCCGCCTCATCGGTATCAAGGCCGAGTATTGTCTGCGCGAGCTGCGGAGCGACCTGCTTCGGGCGTCCGTGCAATTGCGCTGCAAGCGTCAGAAGCAACAGGTCTTCGTCGAAAGGCGAAAGCTGGAACAAGGCCGACAGCATGTCGATGGCGGCGGGCAGACCGGCTTCACGCATGCGATTGCGCGCGCGCTGATAGGCGACCGCGTGATCGCCATTGGCTTGGCCGTCCGTACCGGAAACCCGCGCGTCGACCCAGCCCAGGCCGAGCGTCATGACCTCGAGATTGTCCTGCGGCCAGGATGGATGGGTATCCATGCTGGCGGAATGCTGGTCTTTCTCCTTTGTTCGCGCCATGAGTTATGGTCCCAATGTGAATGTTACGCCGGGATCGCGGCTACGCGATCCATCCACCTGCACGGCCACCGGGTAGGGCACTGCCGAAATATCGAGGAGCTCGGTCGCCGCGCTCACGGGCACTTCCACCGCGGTGGGCGTCGGCGCCGCCCAGGGGTCGCCACCCCCGGCACCCGGACCGGGATTGCCGCGTCGCCCACAATCACTTCAACGGTTCGCGCTCCGGGGTGCCACAGCCGATTTCCCGTCACGCGCAGGATGGTCACGGCATTGCCCGCCGGCGGGATCGCCGCCGTCACGCGCGGTGCAAGCTGCAGCAGCCACACATTCGACCGGTAACTGCGCGATCCGCCAACGGCCGTGCCCTGGCCCAATCCGCCCTGAACCCCCTCGATGGCATGGATGGCAATGAGTTGAACTTCGAGCGGGCCCGGCCTGCAATTGCGCGGCCGCCGGAATCGGCCGCGGCGCGGGATGGTCGGCATCGATCGGATACGTGCGCATCGGGAACGATGATGCGAATCCGGCCATCGCCCGATGGCGTGACCCGGATCGGTTCGAGTGTGCCGAGCCGGACATAGAGGCGGTCCGCAAGTGCGCCGGTGGAAATGATGGTGATTTCCTCGCAATATCCGCACGCGCGTTTCGCCAATCGGATCCCCCACCGCCACCGGCGACACATAGGCATCGACGATCTCCGGCCGCTTTCGCACGGTCATGAGGATCCGCCGCGTCTCAACGGGCCGCGGCCGCACGCGAGGCCTTGGCGTTTCGATCTGCACGACGGTGACCTCGTACAGCACAGAGCGCCGGAAGTTGATGCCGGAAACAGCCGACCAGACTTTGGTGATGTCATCGAGGCTCGCCGGATGCAGAACGATCTTCAGGCGCTCGAATTCGCGTGCCAGATCGGCATCGAGGACGGCATCGCCGGGCGTTCCCGCCACCGGATTGACGATGGCCAGCTGGTCAATCCCGATTGCCGAAATCATTGAACACGCGCATCGCATCGCCGAGGATCGTCTGCGCATTGAGATCGGCATCGACCTGCGTTTCGATGGCGCTGTGCGTTGTCATCAGGTAGCGGAGGTCGAGTGACAGCGGCGGGTGGCCATAGCTCGCCGGATGGCCATGGCCCGGGATCTCCTGGTTCTTGAGCGCGGCATTCTCGAGGACCTGCAGCAAATAGAGGTTGACGCGGGCGCCATCGACTCCGGCGACGTCGACATCCGGCGGAGCGAGCGTGATGCTTGCACCGGTCACCATGCGGTCGAGCAGCAGCGTTCGCAGCGTGCGACTGACTGCTGAGATGGCCGTATGTGAGGCCACGGCAAACTCCTAACGCGGCTCACCGCGGCGAGATCGGGCATAGGCATCGAAGCCGCGCGTTCGCTGCGGCTGCGGGGCTGGCGCGGGCATGTGTTGTGCTTGCGGCAGGAACTGCACTTCGATCCGGCCGATCGAAATCATCGGGGCAGGGAGCTCTTGTCCCTCGCGCTCCCTGGCGTCCGCCGCCAGCGTTGTCCTGGCCGGCGCGGTCGGGGGAGGTCGCTCTGCCGGCAAACTCCGCGAGGGCTCCATGACCATCGGCGCACCTGCATCGTCATTGGGACCGGGAGGCCGCGGTCGTTCGGATGGCTCGACGGCAAGCTTCGCATTTGCCAGGGGAACGGCTTGTTCGGCCCGGACAACGTGTGTCTCGTGCGCCGGCGTGAACGGGACATCCTGGTGCTGTGTTGTTTCGGGTAGCGGATGCGCTGTTTCATGCCGTAAAGGCGGCACAGCCGCATCCGCTGCCCACGCCTGATCAACCGCCGGTCGATCGGCGTCCCCAAGCGGAGCTGGCCTTGCTGCACTCAATTTCGTTGTCCGTGCCCCGACCTCGTCCGGTCCGGCTGCACGGCGTTCCGCCATTGGAGCAGCGGTCGACCGATCCGCATGCTGCAAGGACGAAACGGGATCTTCCACTGCGACCTGCTGTTCGATTGCCGCAATCGGCTGGGGTTCGAAGCGCGTCATAGGCCGGGGTGTCAGGACCGCGATGCCCGGGCCGAGCGGCTTGCCCGCGCTGCGTGCCACAAGGCGTTGCGCGAAGTTGCTCATGGCGCGACCCCGGCGCCGTCGGCGATCGCGAGATAGTGCCGACGCCGTCTCAGCGGCAACGAAAGTATTTCCGCCTCGCTCCAGTGATAGGCGCGCGCCATATGGTACACATCTTCGTAAAGCCGCTGCGGACCGCCGAATGCCGTTCGCATGATGGTGAAGCCATCGACCAGCGCTTCGATCTTCTCCGCGCAGAAAGGACATTCGATCTGCGCGCTGCATTCGGCGGCCGGATCGAGCGAGGCCAATGCATCGGCCAGGCCTGCTGCGCACTCGTCCGGCAAGGCATCGGCCGGCTGCCGCTGCCCGGCAGGATCAGAGAGATCGAGCAAGCAGCCGACCAGCAGATCGCGAACGCCTTGTGCGCCACGACGGGCGGCCTTTTCCAGATCGGCGCCGGTTGCCGGCCGGCATTGGGCGATCCACGGTCCACCGTGCGAGGCGAGTTCGATGCGATCCGGCGCCGCCGCCGCTTCGATCGAAATCAGATCCGCAAACCGCACCGGAATTTCGGCAAGGTTGCTGCAGCCGGGGCACGACGTGACGAGATCGACCTCGGCTCCGAGCAGCCGCGCAGAGACGGCAAGCAGCAGCCGTTCCCGGTCGCCGGCCGTCAGTTGCAGCAGCCGCTCGCGCGACGGACGCTCGCAATCGCCGATACGGAGCGTAAGCGCAGCAATCAGGGCGCTTACCCGCTCGGCAGGCGTATCGTCCCCTGGCTCCGTCACGATGGCCTCGTCATGGCCGGTCGGGTCGCGGAGTTCCGCGACCGTGTCCATGACGCCGCCCATTGTCAGGCCATCGGACAAATGCACTTTGAAAGACTGCGTCATCGGACTGGGATCTCCCCCGCCGCAACCGCTTGAGTGAGGACGTCGGCTCGGCCTAGAGCATGCTTCAACTGAGTTGAATCATGCTCGTCGGTCATCTTCTTGTTTGAGCATGATCTCCGCGCAAACGCGTTCCGCGTTTGTCGCGAGGGAAAACCGGTATCCACTTTTCCGGATCATGCTCTAGGCCGTAAGGCTCGGTTCGGCCGGTTCGACGATCGCGACGTCACGCAGCCAGCCTTCATTCTCGAGCTTGATGTGCTGGATCGCCACCGCGTTTGCGTTGGCATCGAGATCGGGAAGCGATTGATACTCCGACACCCAGCACCGGTAGATCTGATAGGAGATCACCTTTTGTCCGGCCTCGTTGAAGACATCGAGGATGACATCCTTGCGGAAGTCGGCGAGTGAGACCTCGGAGCCGAAGCCTGCGCCGAAATTCCACACCTTGTTGGCCCATTGCTCGAATTCGAGGTCGTGAGTGACGCCGCGTTCAAGTGTGATGGCTTCGTACTTGGTGCGGCCGGGCGACTTGCGCCCGGTCGAGGGATCGCCGCCCTCGCGATGCTCAACCACTTCGGTGGTGCGCTTGAGCGCGCCCACCTTGCTGATGCCCGCAACATAACGGCCGTCCCATTTCACCCGAAACTTGAAGTTCTTGTAGGGATCGAAACGGCGGGGATTTGTCGTGAAGGGAGCCATGGCCGGATCTCCTTATTCCACCGTTACGCGGGCAATTTGCTGAATCTTGATGATGACGAATTCGGCCGGTTTGAGCGGCGCGAAACCCACCTCGATATTGACGATGCCGTTGTCGATATCGGTCTGCGTCGTGGTCTCGCCATCGCACTTTACGAAATAGGCTTCGCGCGGCGTCGTGCCCTGGAAGGCGCCTTTGCGGAACAGGTCATGCATGAACGCGCCGACGTTGAGCCTGATCTGAGACCACAGCGGCTCGTCGTTCGGCTCAAAGACAACCCATTTGGTGCCGCGGTAGAGGCTCTCCTCGATGAACAGGGTGGTCCTGCGAACCGGCACATACTTCCAGTCGGAAGCGAGAGCGTCCGCGCCGTCGAGCGTGCGCGCGCCCCAGCAGATGTTGCTGTAGACCGGAAAGTTTCTCAGGCAGTTGACACCCAGCGGATTGAGTGTGCCGTTTTCGAGGTCGGTCATCACATAGGTGAGGCTCTCGACATTGCGCAAGCGCGCGTCGGTTCCCGCCGGCGCCTTCCACACGCCGCGTGCCGTATCGGTTCGTGCCCACAAACCGCCGATCGTGCCGCTTGAGGCGAGTGAACGTCGTCGGTTCTGATTGAGAGGATCAGGTGTGAACGTGCGGGGATAGTAGACCGCGGCGTTCGGATGCCGGAGCGAACTGTTGCCGGCCAGCCATGTCTGCATCTGGTCAATCGTCACGACCTCCTGCGGGATATCGACGATGATCATCGACCGGCGGCTTTCGGCGTAGGCGATGGCTTCCGCGTAGACCGAAAGCGCGCCGGCGGCGCCAAGCCGCGGCGCGTCAGGTATGGAGATGATGTTGACCAGGTCGATATCGTCGATGGCATAGAGCCCGCTCTTCAGCAGCGCACTGCCACGAAACGAAGCGGCCGGGACCTGGTAGGTATTGGTCGCAGCATCGAAGATCGACCCGTCCGCTCCACCCGAAGCAGCAAACTGCAGAGGCTGTTCGGTGAGGTTCGGATTACCGGCATCGAGGCCGTAGAGCGCTTGATCGCCTGCCGAAAAAGCGAACTGCACCGCCGGATCGAAAGGCTGGGCGCCACGGCCTGGACGGATGGCAAACCGCCGCGGATTTGCGGCCGAGCCGTCACCCAGGAGATCGACGGTGGAACCCGTAAAATAGGCGCGATGCTCCGGCAGCACCGAAGGATCAACGCCCGCACCGCGCAGGGCAGCCTGGAAATCGGCGGCCCATTGCACAAAATTCGTGCCGGCAGTGGTCGCAATATTGATCGTAATTGCAGCTGCGGCGCTGATCGAAAGCTGCACATCGAGGCTGGTTGCCCCGCCGGCAATGGGGTCTTGAATGTCGCCGCTCACTGTCCCGCTTGCCACGGGCAGGTTGGTGCTCAGGGGCGGCGCGAACTGGATCAGCCGCGATCCCTGATTGACAACTTCGAATGCATTGTTGGCGGTGTCCGGCGTCATGCTGAGATTGCGGAAGCTCTCGGTCTGCAGCACGGTCGTCCGGGTGCCTGATATCGCAACCTCGCTTACAAACAGATTGAATGTCGAAGTCGCTGCGGTCCCGTTATGCTCGACCTCAAGGCGCAGGAAATTGCCCCAGTCTCCCGGATTTCCGGCCGAGGCGCCGCGAATGCGCCGCCCGGCAAAGAAGTCCAGCACGCCAACTGCGGCTAAATCGAGCAGCGTGCCGCCAGCAGCCGTCGTCGCAACAGTGCCTGGCGCAACCGGCGGATCGGGTTGTCCGATTCGAACAACCCAGGCTTCCGTGCCGCCGTTGAGGAAGAATTGATGCACCGCGTAGGAAGCTTCGCTCTGCCGATCGAGTCCGCCATACTCGCGCTCGAAATCTGCAATGCTGAGCAGTTGCACCGCTTCGTCGATCAGGCCCTTTCGGAAAGTTCCGATGAACGCGGCGGTCGATGTGGCGACCGCGGTAACTGGCCGGACGCCGCTTGGAAGCTCTTCAATATAGACACCGGGAAACGTTGGGCGGACAGGCATGGGCTTCTCCTCCACACGAGACTCGCCATCCGCCTGCGCCCGGATGATTTGCTTCTATGAGTGCGCTCCTGATGCGCGCAAGAAAAACAAGAAAAACAATCCGACCCTTCAGCAACCTGAGGTAATCTATATCATCCATGTCAGCTGTCTAGCGTAATCCATTTCACACATCGTACAGCGCCATCGTCGATCATTGATGCATCGCGATTACGCTGATTTGCCGCGGGAGGGCTGTCGATCATTGCGGCCATTCGCGGTGAGACAGAGCCAGGAAGTTGGAGAGAGAAAGATTTTCCGCTTATTGTTTCGATCAAGCAGTGTGATGTGAGCAGGCGATCAGCGGAGCCCTTGCATTGAGCTGACAAGGTGCTGATTCTATTTTGAAAGCAGTCGCGTGTGGCAAGTTCGCTGGCCCGGCTCGCGGTTGGCGCCAGCGATCTGCGCATCGGCTGATTTCATTTGGATTTCAACAGATTCACCGCAACTCCTGGTGGGGCTGTTGCGCCGTAGCTTCGCCGGCGAAGCCACGAAACGGCTGGCGGCCATGCGATTTCAAAAATTACATCGCCGGCTCAATCACATACTTGTTCGTTCTCACCCTGTCGGGACGCGGCATCCAACCAAATCCAGCCGGCGGTTTTGAGGATGTTCGACTACGTTTTCTCTTTTGTCTGCATGGTGTTGCTCTTTGATTTCTCATGACGGGCGGTAGAAAGATTTGGCCGCAGCTTCTGCGATTATCGCGCGAGTTGCGCCAATCCCTTCCAGTCGAAGGTGATTCCGTGGCCGGGCCGCGTTGGCGCCAGTGCCATGCCTTGGTCGAGAACGAGCGGGTGTTCGATATAGCGATCGAGCCCGAATCCGTGCGCCTCGAGATAGGAACGATTTGGGCAGGCCGCGAGAAGGTGGACCGTGATGTCGTGTGCGCCGTGGCTGGTGACCGGAAGATTGAACGCTTCTGCGAGCCGCGCGATCTTCATGAAGGCCGTGACGCCACCGCAATTGGTGACGTCGGGCTCGGGATAGGACACCGCGCCGGCCGCGATATAGTTCTTGAACTCCCACAGCGAGCGCAGGTTTTCGCCGGCCGCGATCGGCACGCCGCCGGCCGCCATGATGCGGGCATGACCGGCAATGTCGTCGGGAATGATCGGCTCTTCGAGCCAGGTGAGGTCGCAGGGCTGGAAGGCGCGCGCGGCGCGAATGGCTTCCTCGACCGTCCATTTCATGTTGGCATCCGCCATCAGGGGAAAGCCGCTGCCGAGATGCTGGCGCATCGCCTGCACGCGGGCGACGTCGGAGGCGAGATCCGGCCGGCCCACCTTCATCTTGATGGCGCGAAAGCCCTTGGCAAGATTATCGTCGGTTTGCTTGAGAAGCGCTTCGACGGAAAGATCGAGGTCGATGCCGCCCGCATAACAGGGCACGCGAGCGTCGAAGCCACCGAGCAGACGGAACAGCGGCAGATTGGCGCGGCGCGCCTTCAGGTCCCACAGGGCGATATCGAGCGCCGAGAGCGCCAGCACGGGCGGTCCGCCGCGCCCGCCATAATGCAGGCCCCACCAGACGTGATGCCAGATCGCCTCGGTGTCGTCGGCTTCCCGGCCCTCGATCAGTTCGGGGATCTCCCGCCCGAGGATGTCGGCAATCGCGCCGCCATTACGGCCGACGGTGTAGGTATAGCCTGTGCCTTCAGCGCCGTCTGAATCGCGAACGAGGCAGGTCACCAATTCGAAGGCTGTGATTTCGCCATGCGTGCTGTCGGAGAGGGTGACCGTCAGGGGGATCCGATAGAGTCCAGTCTCGACCGTTTTGATGAGTGCCATTGATTTCCACCCGGATTTTCTTCGTGCATGTTCAGTTGGGGCGCCAACAGGTCGGTTTGGCTGCCTTCCTCTTCCGTCCACTTTACCGTGATCCCGTTCAATGCACTACGTCCGGCACTGCGGCATGCGTTGCGGCTGATCGGCTCACAGACCTTAAGTTTGCGTAATCTCATTGTGGCGAGTTGGGTCTGAACCATCTAGGTGACAGGCGGGAGCGTTAAAACCTGCCCTTCAACTGACACCCAGCAGCCGTGCTCAGAAAGGTGAGCTGGGTCCTTTTGAAAATAGATCCTGCCTCGTTGGCCTCAGAGGCGACGATGATGTCTATCCCTCAATTTTCTGCTGTTTGAGGGACAGGATCGTGGGAAGCCACTCAGGGAATTGGCGAGGGAAGCGCTAAGCCAATCGCCAACGACTTTTGGGTGACGCCTTTTTTCAGTTTACGTGGCCTGAGCTAACGCCACGGCATCGGGGCCGGCCGGGAAACGGAGTTGCCCCGACATGTCGTTGGCTGCCAGCCACACAGCCTCGGCGACATCCGTCTCTTTGGTCACCATGGCCGGCTTCGCGAACGCGGCGAAGATGGGCTGTGCGAACGACGCATAAGCTTCGGGAATCAGATCGTCGATGCGCACTTGCGTGTTTTGCGCAAAGCGCGTGGTCGGCGCATACCCGGGCTCGACGAGCTTGACCCTTACGTCGAACGCCCCGAGTTCATGGGCGAGCGATCCCGTAAACCCTTCGATGGCCATCTTGCTGGCGGTATAGGCGGCCGCCAGCGGCATTGGAGCGAGCGTCACGCTGGAAGTCACGTTGACCACCACGCCGGATCTCCTCTTTCGGAATTGCGGGATCACGGCCTGGGTCATAGCCATCACGCCGAACGTGTTGGTCTCGAACACTCTGCGCACGTGCGACAGCGGCGTCGCCTCGAAAGCACCGACCACGCCGATGCCCGCATTGTTGACGAGCACGTCGATGGGGCCGCTTGCGTCGAGCGCGGCCGAAATGCTTTCGGACCTGGTCACGTCGAGCGGCAGCACGCGCATGCGCTCCGACCGGGGCAGAATTTCTTCGCGCGGCGTGCGCATGGTGGCGACGACGTTCCAGCCCTGCGCGTGGAAATGGCGCGCAGTCTCCAGGCCGTAGCCTGACGAACAGCCGGTAATGAGTACGGTTTTCATGGCGGGGTCCTCGGTTGGTTCTGATTGTTCCGGGATACCGCGCGGAATGCGGACGATCTATAATTGAAAGTCCACTTTTTATTTGTCATAGTCCAGGGATGGTGGATCCACTTTCCGAAGTCATCTCCCTGCTGAAGCCGCGCGCCGTGTTCACGAAGGGCATCAGCGGTGCCGGCCGTTGGGGTGTCCGCTATTCCGTCTTCGGCCATCCCAGCTTCTGCACAGTCGTTGAGGGACGCTGCCGCCTGGCCGTTGATGGTCAGGACGCCCTCGAGCTCGAGGCGGGCGACTTCGTCCTTTTGCCGACGACGCCCGGTTTCACATTGTCAGGGTTCGAGCCGGTAACGCCCCAGCTGATCGATCCCAGCATCGCAGCCGCGGCAGAGGGGGAGATTCGCCACGGCACCCCCGACGGAGATCCGAGCGCGCGTCTGATGGGCGGCTACTTCATGTTTGATTCTGACGACGCAGGATTGTTGGTGTCGCTGCTGCCGGCGCAGGTGCACGTGCGCGGTGCTGAACGGCTTTCGATTCTCGTGCGGCTCGTCAGCGAGGAAGCAAGGGAGCAGCGCGCGGGCCGTGATCTGGTGCTCGCGCGTCTTGTCGAGGTCGTGCTTGTCGAAGCGCTGCGGTCGACGCAGCGGCCGGACGCGCCTCCGGGATTGCTGCGCGGCTTGAGCGATGCGCGGCTCGCGGAAGCGATACGGCGGATGCACGGCGATCCCACGCGCCAGTGGACCGTGGCGCAGCTTGCGAAAGAGGCCGCACTGTCCCGCTCGGCGTTCTTCGATCGGTTCACACGCAACGTCGGGCTGCCGCCGATGGAATACCTGCTTGCCTGGCGCATGGCCCTCGCGAAAGATCTGCTCCGCCGCGAAGAAATCGGGATTGCCGAAGTTGCCGAACGGGTCGGCTACGGTTCGGCCAGCACCTTCAGCACTGCCTTCAGCCGCTATGTCGGATTACCGCCTGGTCGCTACGCGCGAGAAAAGGCGGTCTGAGAGACACGTCCTTTTCTTGGCACAAAGCAGAAGTGTTGAAAGCCAGTCCGGACGTCCGCTTCCGAGGGTAATGGGGACAAGTCCGCGGGCATTCCGGATTTATGAGTACACGCCCTAAAGCTGCAGATCATCTTCAGGAAGGCCATAGCCTTCGAAAGAGTTTCTAGATTCCGGCCGTCATTCCCAATCGGCCGATGCCCGGAAGCTTCAGCGCGGGCCGGCGAATGTCTATTCCCAGCACTGCGCCCAGGAAATTGACTTCCAGACCTTCGACCCATCCGATGGTGAGACCCAGATAACCTCCGAGGGAAGCGTATGCCCCGGTACCGGACGGGGTCAGCCCGAACCACTCACCTCGATAGGGGTAGTCCTTTCCAATGGCGGTCGGCGGCAAGACCGTCTTGAGTTCGGGAACCGCATCCAGCACGGCCTGGACAAAGGTATTGGAGTTCGGCCCCGGCCATGCGTTGTAGTCGCCTGAGGTGCGAAACTTGTAGTTCTCGACGACGTGACGGATCTTGGGAATGAGACGGCTGGCTTCAGGGCCGTCGACGGCGGCAATGGTTTCGGGGGCGGCGCCAAACCACCGTGCATCGGCGGCGAAGCCGTTGGTGCGAATGGGTTCGCCCCAGGCGGTATAGTCATAGCGCGTATACGTCGAAGCATTCTGCTCTTTGACGACGATCCAGGTGTGGATGGCGAATATCGCCTTCCATCGCACCGTGCGCGCGCCGTAAACCCGGATGATTGCCTCGGTATGCTGCGACGGCAGCGGCAAAAGGCCAGCGCTGGAGCGGTCTGCCGTCTGCCAATTTCCCCGGGATTCGGCAAACCAGTAGCGCCCGGCCGACACGCCGACCGGGAAAAAGACCAACACCAGAAAGATTGCAGCTGATTTGAGCAAGGGAAACCGCGGGGGCATGAAGTGGAGATGACAATCCTGATATAGTTCGCGTCGTCGCTGGCGCCAGAGCCACCGGACCACCGAAACGCTGGAGGAAAGCGGTCATGTTACCGGATTCGCCTTGCTGCTGCCCTATAGGGTGGCGATAGCAAGCTCGCAGGAAGGCGGATCGGAGCGATAAAAATATGCGAGCACTCCGGCAAGGATTTGTTGCGTGGCTTATCGTTACAGCACTGCTCGCGAGCCTCGTTGCGTCGCCATGCCAGGCGAATCCGCAGGAAATGCTGACGCTGATGCGCCGCATTACGGCGCTTGCCCAGGAAGGGCGATACGGGGAAGCGGTAGGCCTGGCAAGAAAGCTTGCAACTGAAGCTGAAAGAACTTCGGGCCGGCAGTCGCTTTTGACAGCAACAACCCTTGTCGTGCTTGCTCAGACCTTGCAGGCCCAGGGCGAAACGGCCGAAGCCGAAAGGGTGTTGAGAAGGGCGCTTGCGATCCGCGAGAAGGCGCTTGGCGCAAATCACCCCGACGTTGCCGCCGTACTATCTACGCTTGGCCAAATAGCGCTTAGCCAAAACCGGTTGAAGGACGCCGAGCGCGATACGTTACGCGCGATAAGCATCGATGAAAGCAGCCCTCGGCCCGGACAATCTGAATACGGCGCTGGCGCGTATGCCGCTCGGCAATCTTCGTCACCGTCAATTGAGGGGGACCGAGGCGCTCGATATCTTTGGCCGCGCACTGGAAGTATTCAAAAACGCTCCGGGGCAAGCGGATATCATGGTCCCGGTCGCCCTCAACAACATCGCGGAAGTCTATAAGACGCAAGGTCGACTGCAACTTGCCGAGGAGCGATTTCTCGAAGCGCTCGGTCTTCAGGAAAAGCGACATGGCCGTGATAGTCTCTATCTCGCGTCAACGCTGAACAATCTTGGAGAACTCAGGCGCCTGCAAGGGCGGCTTCAAGAGGCCGAGCAGTTGGCGCGGCGTACCCTGGTCATCAGGGAAAAAGCACTGGGGCCCGATCATGCCGATGTCGCCGCCAGCCTCAATAACCTTGCGCTTGTTTTCACGAGACAGGGAAGAGCTTCAGAAGCCGAAGGTCTGCTTGTTCGCGCGCTTGCGATCCAGGAAAAGGCTTTCGGGCCGGATCACCCGAATGTCGCGATTGCGCTAAACAACCTCGCTGACGCAAAGGCCCACGCCGGCCGAAAGAAAGAAGCCGAAGGGCTGTTTCGCAGGTCGTTGGCCATTCGCGAAAGAAGCCTCGGTCCTAACCACCTTGATGTCGCTGTCTCCCTCGACAATCTTGTGGCGCTGATTGGCGATGATGAACGTTACAGCGAAGCCGAAGGCCTGGCACGCCGCTCTCTGGCCATACGCGAGCAAGCGCTCGGCAATCTCCACCCGCTGGTGGCAAGCAGCCTCAACAATCTGGCCGTTGTCCTGGACAGCACCGGAAGACCAAAGGACGCCGAACCGCTCCTGAAACGCGCGCTGGAGATTCGCTTGAGTGCCCTTGGCGAAGTGCACCCTGACGTCGCCAACAGTTTCAACAATCTCGGCGCACACCATCTGGATTCAAAGGATTGGCAGCAAGCCTACGATGCGTTTGTTCGCGCTTCGGCAACTCTCATCAGCCGCAAGGCCACGGAATCAGGCGAGGGACAGACAACCGCGGACCTCAGGGCCTATGGCGCCACAAATCCATTCCCCGGAACCATCGTTGCCGCCTACCAGCTGGCAGAGACGTCCGACAGCCAGAAAGCGACCGCCTTGCGATCCCGGGCCTTCGAGGCCGCGCAATGGACCGGTGACGAGCAGGCGGCAAGAGCGATTGCCGGAATGTCGGCCCGGGTTGCGGCGGGCAGCGGGGACTTATCGGCGCGCGTTCGCGAGCGACAGGACCTGAGCGAACAGGCGCTTGCGGTCGATCGATTGCTCATCTCGGTGATTTCACAGCCGAATGCCGCGCGCAACCAGCAAACCGAGCAGGCGCTTCGGGCCCAGGCATCTGATATTGCGAACCAGATCAGAGAGCTTGATCGCTCGATCGCTGCTCAATTCCCTGATTACACCGGGCTCGTTACCAGGGCTCCCGTTTCCATCGACGAGGTTCAAAGGCGGCTGAACCCGAATGAGGCGTTGTTGCTGTTTGCCACGACGTTACGCTTCACCTTCGTCTGGACCGTCACGCGCGCCAACGTCCGTTGGCACGCCGCTTCGATCGGCACAAAGCAACTGGCAGAAACGATCAGTATTCTGCGCTGTGGCCTTGATGCGGAAGCGTGGATGGAAACGGCCTACGCTTGCGCCGAAAAGCTGGGCCGCGATCGTGCGCCGGCCGCCGGCGATCAATTGCCGTTCGATCTGGACCGGGCGTTCGGGCTTTATCAGGCGCTTCTCGAACCGGTCGCAAAGGACATTGAAGGCAAGGAGTTGATTCTCGTTCCATCCGGTCCGCTGGCCACGCTGCCGTTCCAGGTTCTGCTGACCGAGAAGCCGGCGCCCGCCGCCGGCCGGCAGGATCTCGCCAAGGCGCCCTGGCTGGTCAAGCGCTTTGCAACGACCGTATTGCCATCCGTCTCCAGCCTCAAAGCGCTGCGGCAGGTCGCTCAAAGGAGCAAGGCACCAAAACCGTTCATCGGCTTTGGAAACCCGCTGCTGAGCGGAAATGCCCAGAGCGCTTTCGATGCCGACCGCGCCGCGCAGGCCCGCCTTCGTCAGAGTTGCGGAGCAAGTCCGGAGCCGCGAACGAGTCAATCAGCGCAAAGAGGGCGACGTTCGGTCGTTGCCCTCTCAGGCGGCACGGCCGATCTTGAGCAACTCAAGCATCTCGCGCCGTTGCCCGAAACCGCTATCGAACTATGCCTGGTGGCGAACAGTTTTGCGCCCATCAAGGGCGACGTCTATCTCGGCAAGGAGGCGACCGAAGCCACGATAAAATCGCTCAGCGAAAGCGGCCGTCTGGAACAATATCGCATGCTCCACTTTGCGACCCACGGGGCGCTTTCGGGCCAGGTGCGCGGCTCTATCGAGCCGGGACTGGTTTTGACGCCACCGGCTGCCGCCACGCAGGCCGATGACGGCTATCTCTCCTCATCGGAGATTTCGGGACTCAAGCTCAACGCCGACTGGGTCGTGCTTTCAGCCTGCAACACGGCCGGCAGCGAAGCATCAAATTCGGAAGCCTTCTCCGGCCTTGCAAGGGCTTTTTTCTATGCAGGCACCCGCGCCCTGCTGGTCTCCCACTGGCCGGTCAATTCGGACGCCGCCGTCGGCATCACCACGGGCGCAACCGGTGCGATGACGTCACATCCCGGTATCGGCCCCGCCGAGGCGCTTCGCCGCTCGATCTCAGCCTTGGCCGCCAAGGGCGGCGAGCATGCGCATCCCAGTGTCTGGGCGCCCTTTGTGCTGGTAGGAAACGGCAGCCCATAGCGCGCCAGCATATGCTGTCGAGAAAATCGGCCAGCCTAGCCGCCAAAGCCGTAGTAATCGCGCACGACAGGTTCGCGCAGGGGGCCCGGCTCGAATATTTCGATCACGACACCCTCTGGCGCGCCGAGCATGAAATAGCCGCCGCCACCGCCAAGCTTCCGGATCAGATTGGGAATGCGCCTTGAGTGAAACTCAACGCGCGTATTCCGAGCCTGCCTTCATAGCCGTCTTCTTCGCGGTGGGCTTCTTCGGCGCCTGTTGATCGCGCGCGTTGTTTAGCCAGGCGACGAACGCCACCAACGCGGGATCATCAGCCATGCGCTGCTCGTATTCGAGGACGAACTGTCGCCGCGTCGGGCGGACGGCCGGATGGGCGCGCACGAGGTTGCCGCGTGCGAGGTCGGGCGCAAGAAGGCCTTCGATGACGATGGCGACGCCCATGCCGGCGGCGGCGGCTTCAATCGTCAGGCTGAGGCTCTCAAAACTGCTCCCGCCCTGCACGGGTATGTCGGTGAAGTGCGCATGATCCAGCCAGCGTCGCCAATCGTCCGGACGCGGCCGCGCATGCAAAAGCGGAACGGTTGCGAAATCCAGCGGGCCGTTCTTCATCAGTTCCGGCGAACAGACCGGCACGGTAGCGATCGGCATCAGCGGATGGGTGACAAGCCCGGCGCGCGGTTGCCCATCCGAGACGGCGATGACCGCATCGAAGCGGCTGGCGAGCAGGTCGAGTGGGTCCGAACTCGTATGCAGGTCGATTTCCAGGTCGGGATGCGCCGCCTTGAGCGTGGGCCAGATCGGCAGCAGGAAGCGCGAGACGAAGAAGCCATAGACCCCGACCGAAAGCCGCCTGAAACGCCGGAGCCGCAGCCCGTCGGCGGCGTCTGCGATCCGGTCCAGTGCCTCGCGCGCGGAATCGGCGAAGGCTTTGCCGGCGGAGGTGAGAACCAGGCCGCGCGAGCCGCGCAGGAAGAGGGCAGTCCCCATTCTTAGCTCCAGGGCGCGGACGTGCCGGCTCACGGCGCCGACCGTCACGTTCAGCTCGTCGGCGGCTCGCGTGATCGACAAGTGCCGTGCGGCGGCCTCGAACGCCCGCACCGCATGCAATGGAGGAAGTCGTCGTGATGCCATCGCGGAAGCTTAGTCCAAAAGGACGGCCCGGCAAACAAGAGGGCCACAGGGGGAGTGGGGCGGATATTCCGTCGCCAGCGGTTGGCCGGGCGTTGACTTTGGCTCAACCCGCCGACCCAAGAAGTCGTTTGCGCTGATAGGTCGAGGTCATACGTCGGTACTCGCGGCCAATATTCGCCTTGGGCTCGGTTCGGCCCAGGGCAGGCGGAACCGAGGGAGATGCCCATGACCATTCATGTCGAACTGACCGGCCGCGACGCGGCGGCCCGGCGCGCCGCGGCGTTGGCGCCCACCTGTCGTGGGCTGAACTATTATGCGCTCGACCGAAGCGTCCGGGACCTGCTGCCGCATTACATGGAGACGACGCTGCTTGCGCATCTCGAGCCGCACCTTGCGGAGCTGGGTGAACTCGCTGGAGGCCGGCTGCATGACCTGTCGGACCAGGCCGAGCGGCATCAGCCGATGCTGCATCCGCGCGACGGGTACGGCCGCGATGAGGAGTGGGTCGAATATCATCCCGCCTATCGCGAGATGGAAAGCATCGCCTTCGGAAAATTCGGAATGCACGCGATGTGCAACCGCGGCGGTGTGCTTGGCTGGCCCTCGCCGATGCCGCCGATCGCAAAATACGTGTTTCACTATCTGTTTGCGCAAGCCGAGTTCGGCCTGCTTTGCCCCGTCAACCTCACCGACAGCTCTTCCGAGCTGGTGCGCCGCTTCGGAACGGATGAACTGCGCGGGCGATATCTCGATCGCATGTGGAGCCAGGATCCCGCCACGCTGTTCAAGTGCGCGCAATTCATGACGGAGAAGGCCGGCGGTTCCGATGTGGGAGCCGCCGAGCTTGTTGCCGTTCGCGACGGCCAGGACTGGAAGCTGTGGGGCGAAAAATGGTTCTGCTCCAACGTGGACGCCGAACTGGCGGTGTTGCTCGCCAGGCCCGAGGGCGCTGCGGCCGGCGGGCGCGGTCTCGGCCTGTTTCTGATGCCGAAGGTGCTGCCCGACGGGCGGCGGAATTCCTACCGGATCCTGCGCCTGAAGGACAAGCTCGGCAGCCGCACCATGGCAAGCGGCGAGATCGTTTTCGAAGGCGCGACCGCTTACCAGCTTGGCGAACTCGATCAGGGCCTCAAGCAGATGCTGGTGATGGTGAATTCGAGCCGCGTGTCGCACCTTGCCCGCGCGGCCGGCATGATGCGGCGATGCCTGAACGAAGCCATGCTCGCCGCCCGGCATCGCAATGCGTTCGGGCGCGCCGTGATCGACCATCCCCTGATGCGCCGGCAACTGCTCAAGCTGATGGTCCCCACCGAGCAGGCGCTGTCGGCGCTGCTGTATTCGGCGACGGCATCCGAGAAGGTCTTGCGCTTGCTGACCCCGATCGTGAAATACCGGGCGTGCCGGGACAACGTCTCGGTCGCGACCGGCGCGATGGAAGCGCGCGGCGGCAACGGCTACATCGAAGATTGGCCGAATGCGCGGCTTGTTCGCGACGCCCACCTTGGTCTGCTGTGGGAGGGCACCAGCAACATCAATGCGCTGGATGCAGTACAGCGCGCGGTCGGCAAGGCGCGCGCCCATGAAGCGTTGCGCGATGATCTCGGCCGCCGGCTGGAGGACGCAGGCAGGATGCCGGGTCAGTTTCGAACACGGCTTTCCGGGGCGCTGACGGACGCCATCCGGTTCGCGGAAGAGGTTGCGGCCGACCCGGCGAACGAGCGCTTCTGCAGGATCGCCGCCGGAAAGCTCTACCATGCGACGACGGCCGCGCTGCTGGCCTCCGAGGGCACGCGTCTCGGCAATGCAGGGGGCGATGCGCGCCGCCTGCTGCTCTCGCGTTTCGTGCTCGAACATCGCCTTGCCGAACATGCGCCCGCTAATCTGCAGGCGCAGCATTGGGAGAACGAAGCGATCGATCTTTTGCTCGGCGATGCGCCGGTCTCGATGCAGCAAGCTGTCTCGCTGGTGCAGGGGTAGGCCATGGACATCATGCTTCAACGCGAACTCGCCCGCCTGCTCGCGACGCTGCGCCGTGAAGGACGCCAGCAGAGCGAACTCGATCAGCGGCTGGTGCCGTCAGACAAAGCGGCGGCCTATCAAGTCGCTGGCCTCGTCGAGGAAGAACTGGGCTGGGAAGTCGTCGGTTGGAAGATCGCCGCCATGAAGGAGGGGCTGCAACGCCAGCTTCGCACGGATGCGCCGATCTATGGCCGGGTGTTCGCGCCGATCGTGCCATCGCCGGCCAGCGTCGAGCACGCCAAACTCTGCAGCCCGATTCCCGAAGTCGAGTATCAGGCGCGCCTAGGGGCCGATCTGCCGCCGCGCGAAAAACCCTACACGCTGGCCGAAGTCACCGGGGCGGTGGCCTCGCTGCATACGGGAATCGAGCTTGCCGAATGCCGCTTTGTCCACGATGCCGCGTTTCCGCCGCTGCCCGCGATCCTCGCGGATAGCGCGGGCGCCGGCACCATCGTCTGCGGTGCCGCGATCCCCGACTGGAAGACGCGCGATATCGCCGGACAGGAAGTGCTGTTGACCTGCAACGGCACGCTGCGCCGGAAGGGCTCGGCCGGAGAAGCGCTCGACCATCCGATGGTGCCGCTCACCTGGCTCGCCAATGAACTGTCGCGCACCGGCATCGGAATGAAGGCGGGACAAACGGTCAGCACGGGGACGCTGACAGGCATGCTGCGACCGAAGCCCGGCGAAACCTATGTCGCGGATTTCGGTCCGTTCGGGAGTGTTACCGCGACCTACGCGTGATCAACGGCGGCAATGCCGGCGCCGTTGCGGTCTCGACCTTACGTGCCCTGCTCGGGAAGGTCGCCAAGCAGATTTGACAGTTTGACCGCAAGCTTTCGAAGCCGGGCATTCTCCTCGAGCAGCACCATGACGTTATCGGTTTCCTGAAGCAGCGCATCATCTCCCCGAAGTCCGTCGACTTCGTCGAGCAGGGGCGACAGGGCGGTGAGAAGCTCGTCGCCCTGATGCGGCGCTTCATCTGCCTGAAGCACGTCATTGCCTTCACGCAGCGGCACGACGTTGTCGGCGCGTTCCCGAAATGCATCGCGGCGGGCCTGTCTGTCGTGCGGCGGATGTTCGATACTCATGACACATTCCTGTTCACAAGGTGGCCCGGTCGTCGGTTCGACGACGAGTTTTCCATTGAGTCGTGGGCGAATTTGCGTCGGAAAGGCAACAACGATGAGGCTCGCCGGATAGTCCATGCACCCTTGGAATCACACGGCGGATCGGATTAGGCCAAATTTTTGACGCATGGCGGGCCTTTCTGACGTCCGCGCGGCTGGGGGAGCAAACCATCTTACTTAGGGGCGTATCGATGACGGATTTCCTGACCAATGCGGATCACTGGCGCAGGCGCGCGGAACGGACAAGGGCGTTAGCCGCGAATGCGGTCAAGGACCAGGGACGCCTGCTCAAGGTGGCGGAGGAATACGATCGCCTGGCAGCGCTCGCCGAACGGCGGCGAAGTGCTCCGGTCCCGGCCGGTTCCTACGCTCCGGCTAGCCAGCCCGAATAATCCTCTTCAACCGAAAATCGTCGGGAGAGGCGGGCATTTCCGCTTCTTTTGGCGCATGGCGATGCGGTAATGGCGGCGAAGTGTGCCGCCATTACCCAGATGTGTGACCCGTAAAACACAACCGTCAGGCAACGTTCAAAGCATCGTGATCATGCGATTGCAGGAGAATCAACGAATCACTTAGACCGTTAGCGGGGCTGGGAAGCGGAGAGTGAGTATGAGAGTCGCTTCCTTAGAAAGTGTACTGACGGCGGCTACGCTGGTATTGGCCATCGTCATCGTGCTGTGGGGAATCAAGATTTTCCACGGTGTATGAGCAGGCGTGCTGGCGTCGAACTGGAAACCTCCGGTCAAGAAGAGGTTCGCGACAAAGGCGTCACTTCCGCGGCGGCGGAGGCCTTTTCATTTCTGGTGTCGACGCATAGTTCGCCGGAGGCTTGTCCCTTCCGACGCGTATCGAGTTTGGTTTACGGCCTGGCGCGAGATCCGCACGGGCCGCGAAAGGCATTGGTTTCAAGTCTCGCATGCATTTTGGTTATTATCTGATGATCGCCGCGCTCGTTCTCATGGGGCTGGAAGTTCTTTACGCACTCTATCAATTGGCCACGTTTCTCTAGGACCCTTTTGGGGGTCTTTTTGAAGCAGAACCAGGCTCTAGATTGTTGTTTTGACGCGTTTTCCTGACGCGAGCCGGCGTGCAGTCCGAGAGCACGCTTCGCTCGAAAACGCCATAAAGCGCACGCGCGGGCTGCAATTTCTGGCCGCGCGGGCTTCGAGATTCGCCGCAATCACGCCGCTTTAGCGCCGGGGTCGTCCCCGCGCGATTCCAATTTTTGTCGCAAATTTGCCCGCCGACTCACCTCATTCTCCGCGCGCGACAGGACGACTGGGGGCTCGTTCCGCATTTTTAAAATTGGAGTATCAATCATGCGAGTAGACCATCCGCAGCTTAATAAGCGAGACCGACGCGCAGAACCCTCATTTTGGGTTGAAGAACCGACCGACGACGCTCTTTCATTGCTTGAGAATGCCCTGCGCGGGGACGAGCCCGCCCTTCGTCGCGACGACCGCGCCGACGAAGCTCATTCGCTGATCGAGGAGAATGCCCGGCTCCGGGAGCTTTTGTCCCAGCTATCCGACATCATTCGCAAAAACGGCGTTCACCCGAGATAACGCGACGATCCTCGGCCCCGCCCCGGCAAGAGTGGTTCAACCGCTGCCGGGGCGGGGCCGCCGCATTTTTGATGATTGAATTTACGCCAACGCTGCGCGCACAAGAAGCGGCGGATAGTCGGGCGGTACACGCACCCTTAGCTTCGACAAAAGCGGACGGGCTACCGCAGCGAACAGTGGCCTGGTTCGAAAAAACAGCCGGTCAAAAGAAACGACCCCAGCTTCGGGGGCTGAGGTCCACTGGGGTCGTTCTATGCCGGGGCGCGCCGATCCCCATGCCGACCCGGCATGGGCTCAAGTTAAAATCTGATTCCAGCCGCTGTCTGTAGGGAACCCGACAGTTGGCCTGATTCAAAAAACGGTACTGTCCCGCTAATTAGGACAGCACCAAAAAAAGGTGGCCTATTTCAGCCAGTACCCGTCAGGCCAGATGGCAGGCCACGAAATGCCCGTCGCTGCCTTGCTTCAGTTCGGGCGCGCTTTCCCGGCAGCGGGGCTCGGCGATCGGGCAGCGGGTGTGAAAATGACAGCCGCGCGGCGGGTTCATCGGGCTCGGCACGTCGCCCTGCAGGCGGATCCGCTTGCGCTTCACCTTCGGGTCCGGCACCGGCACGGCGGAGAGCAGCGCCTGGGTATAGGGATGCTGCGGATGGCGGTAGAGATCGTTCGCCGTCGCCAGTTCGACGATGCGCCCGAGATACATCACCGCCACGCGGTCGGAAATATGCTCCACCACGGAGAGATCGTGGGCGACGAACAGATAGGTCAGGTTGAGTTCGGCCTGCAGGTCTTCCAGTAGATTGATCACCTGCGCCTGGATCGACACGTCGAGCGCGGATACCGGCTCGTCGCACACGATGAACTTCGGCTCCACCGCGAGCGCGCGCGCGATCACGATGCGCTGGCGCTGGCCGCCGGAGAATTCGTGCGGGTAGCGGCGCATGTGCTCGGCCTTCAGTCCCACCTTGACGAGCAGGCTCGCCACGCGGTCGTCCCGCTCGCTTGCCGAGGAAGCGAGCTCGTGGATGGTGAAGGCTTCGCCAAGGATCGCGCCGACGGTCATGCGCGGATTGAGCGAGGCGAAGGGGTCCTGGAACACGATCTGCATGTTGCGCCGCATCGCGCGCAGGTCACCGCCGGAAAGGCCAAGCATGTTCTGTCCGTCAAAGGCGATTTCGCCTTCGCTGGGTTCGATGAGGCGCAGCACGCAGCGCGCCGTGGTCGACTTGCCGCAGCCGGACTCGCCGACCAGTCCGAGCGTTTCGCCGCGGTTGACCGCAAAGGACACGCCGTCCACCGCGTGAACGCGTCCGACCTCGCGCGAAAGGAATCCGCCCTTGACGGAAAAATGCTTCTTCAGTCCGGTGACGCGCAGCAGGGGTTCGCTCATGCGCTCGCTCCCTGTCCGAGGTGACAGGCCATGCGATGGCCAGGTGCTATCTCGCGCAGCAAAGGTTCCTTTTCCGAGCAGAGCGCGAAGGCGAAGCGGCAGCGCGGCGCGAAGCGGCAGCCGGGCGCGGGATTGATCAGGATCGGCACGGTGCCGCCGATCGTCTCCAGCCGGGTCTTGTGCGCGCTGGCGAGGTCGATGCGCGGGATCGAGCGGATCAGGCCCTGCGTGTAGGGATGGCTCGGGCTTTCGAACAGGCTGTCGACATCGGCCTCTTCCACCACCTTGCCGGCATACATGACGACGACGCGCTGCGCGGTCTCCGCCACGACGCCCATCGCATGGGTGATCAGCATCACCGCCATGCCGAAGCGTTCCTTCATGTCCTGCAACAAATCGAGGATTTGCGCCTGGATGGTGACGTCGAGCGCGGTGGTCGGCTCGTCGGCGATGACGAGCTTGGGCTTGCAGGCCAGCGCCATGGCGATCATGACGCGCTGGCGCATGCCGCCCGAGAACTGGTGCGGGTAATCGTGCACGCGGCCCTCGGCATTGGGGATCTGCACCAGCTTGAACATCTCCACCGTGCGGGCGAGCGCGTCCTTGTTCGAGAGACCCTCGTGGCGGCGCAGGCTCTCGGCGACCTGCTCGCCGACCGACAGCACCGGGTTGAGCGAGGTCATCGGCTCCTGGAAGATGAAGCCGATCTGCTTGGCCCTGATGTCGTCCAGTTCGCTGCTCGTGAGCGGCACGAGATCGCGGCCCTCGAACAGGATCTGGCCTTCGACGATGCGGCCCGGCGGCATCGCGATCAGCTTCAGGATCGACATCGCCGTGACGGTCTTGCCGCAGCCGGATTCCCCGACCACGCAGAGCGTCTCGCCCTTGTTGAGCGTGATGTCGACGCCGTCGACCGCCTGCACCATGCCGTCGTCGGTGGCAAAGTGAGTCTTCAGGCCCTTGATCTCGAGCAGCGGCGCCATCAGATCACCCGCCTTGCATCGAGCGCGTCGCGCATCCCGTCGCCGATGAAATTGATGGCGACCACCGCGACGAAGATCGCGCCGCCCGGAAACAGCGCCCAGTGGGCGGCGATGTCGAGAAAGTCCTTGGCGTCGAACAGCAGCCGGCCCCAGGTCGGCACGTCGGGCGGGAAGCCCAGGCCGAGAAAGGACAAGGTCGATTCCGCGATGATGGCGGCGGCGACATCGATGGTGCCTGCGATGATCACCGGCCCCAGCGCGTTGGGCAGGATGTGGCGCACCACCTGCCGCAGCGGACTGGCGCCGAGCGCACGGGCGGCTTCGACGAAATCCTTTTCGCGCAGCGAGAGGAATTGCGCGCGCACCAGGCGGGCGACCGGCATCCAGCGCAGGCCGCCGATCACCAGCACGATGAGAATGAAGATGCCGCCCTCGGGGCCGAAGGCGGCCTTGAGCCCGTCGCGGAACAGATAGATCAGCAGCAACAGCAGCGGCAGTTGCGGCAGCGAGAGGAACAGGTCGGTGAGCCACATCAGCGCATGCCCCAGCGCGCCGCGCGACATGCCGGCGAGCGCGCCGATCAGCGTGCCGACGATGACGGCGACCGCCATCGCGGCGAGGCCAACCGCGAGCGAGATGCGTCCGCCGTAGATCATGCGGGCGAGAATATCCTGTCCGAGGTCGTCGGTGCCGAAGGGATGGGCGAGCGAGGGGCCTTCGAGGCGCGCGTTGAAATCGATGTCGTTGATGCTGACGCGCCAGACGAAGGGACCGAACGTCACCGCCACGATCAGGACGATCAGCAGGACGGCGCTGACCACCGCGAGCTTGTGGCGGCGATAGCGCCGCCAGGTCTCGCGCCAGGGCGACCAGGCCGGCCGCCGCTCAGCGGAGGGAGATGCGAGGGTCAAGCCAGCCATAGAGGACATCCGCGATGAGATTGAAGAGCACGACAAGACAGGCGAAGACGAAAGTCACGGCCATCACGACCGGCGTGTCGTTGGAAAGGATGGAGGAGATCAGGAGCGAGCCGATGCCCGGAATGCGAAAAATCTGTTCGGTGACGATGGCGCCGCCGAACACGGCGGGCATCTGCAGCGCGACCAGGGTGACGACCGGGATCAGGGCGTTGCGCATCGCGTGCTTGACGATCACCCTGGCCTGCCCGAGGCCCTTGGCGCGGGCGGTGGTGACGTAGTCGAGGCGGATCACGTCCAGCATGGCCGAACGCACGAAGCGCGTCATGGAGGCGGCCTGAAACAGCCCGAGCACCATCACCGGCATGATGGCCTGCCGAACCTGTTCGATCACCCAGCGGAAGCCGGTCGCCTTGATGTCGGAGGTGTAGACGAAAGGCAGCCAGTCCAGCGTGATCGAAAACAGCAGGATGAACAGCAGGCCGGTGAAGAAGGTCGGCAGCGAAAAGCCGATAAAGGCGAGCGTGTTGGCGATCTGGTCGAAGATCGAATAGGGCTTCGTCGCGGCATAGACGCCGACCGGTATCGCGATCGCGAGCGCCAGCAGTTGCGCCGAGCCGATCACATAGAGCGTCGTCGGCAGGCGCTGCAGGATCAGCGCGTCGACGTTCATCCGGCTGACGAAGGAAAAGCCCCAGTCGCCCTGCAGCATGGCGGTGATCCAGTGCAGGTAGCGGAGGTAGATCGGATCGTCGAGGCCGAACTTGGCCCGAAGCGCCGCCGCTACTTCGGGCGGCACGTTGGGATTGGTCGCGAGTTCGCTGAACGGATCGCCGGGCGCCAGCGCCAGCACGATGAACAGGACGAGCGAGATCCCGAGCAGGCTCGGGACCGCGATCATGAGGCGACGCAGCACATACTGGCTCATGAGGGAACAATCCCTTCGATGGCTATCCCGTCGCCTCCCGGTACCAGTCGAACAGATTGTCCGTTTCGTTGGCCCAGCCGCTGACCACCGGGCGCAGCGTGTTGGCGCAGGCTTCCACTTTCAGGCGGTGCATCACCGGGATGAACACGGTGTCCTGCATCATGATGTCGTTGGCCTTGATGTAGAGGGCGGCCCGCTTGACCATATCCGTTTCGGCCTCGGCGGCGTCGACCGCCGCGTCGTAGTCCTTGTTGACCCAGCGCGGGAAGTTGACGCCCTGCCACTTGTTTTCCTTGGTGGCGACGTTGCGCGAATGATAGCGGCGCATGTGCTGGGCCGGATCCGGCTGGCTCATCGGGATCTGGAACATCTCGAGGTCGGCGTAGAACTTGGCGTAGGTGTCGGGATTGGCGACGTCGGAGGAGAAGAACACCGAGGCGACCACCGATTTCAACTCGACGTCGATGCCGGCCTTCTGGCAGGCCTGCTTGACGATGGCCTGGGTCTTCTGGCGCGGGCCGTTGATCGCGGTCTGGTACAGGAGCTTCAGCTTCTTGCCGTCCTTTTCGCGGATGCCGTCCGCGCCGACCTTCCACCCCGCATCCTCCAGCAGCTTGGACGCCTTTTCGATGCTGAATTCCCAGGTGGTGTTCTTCGAGACGAACTGCTCGGGGCCGTTGAGGAAATTGGGCGTGACGCGTCCGGCACGGCCGTAGATGACTTTCTTGACGGCCTCGCGATCGACCAGCATGGAGAGCGCCTTGCGCACCGCAGGGTCTGAAAACAGCGGATGCTTGGTCTTCATCGAGGAGCGCTCGCCGTCGACCTCGGTATTGGGATCGGTGAAGTTGAGGGCGATGAATTCGGTGTCGCCGCCGACCGCATAGGCGGTCTTGCCCTTGCCGCCCTTTTCCAGACGCAGCAGGATGTCGTCTTCGACCTGGATGTTCCAGCCGAAATCATACTCGCCGGTCTGGATGACGGCGCGCGCGGCCGAGACGGCATCGCCGCCGCCCTTCATTTCGATGGTGTCGAAATGCGGGCGGTTCGGCATGTGGTAATCGGGATTGATCTCGCCACGGATGACATCGCCCGGCTTGAACTCGACGAATTTGTAGGGACCGGTGCCGACGGGAGAGAGGTTGTTCGGGGCCTCGCGGGACTTGGCGCCTTTATATTCCGCGAACAGGTGTTTGGGGATGATGCTGCCGGGGGCGCCGACAAAGGCGTCGGCCCAGAACGGCGTCGGCTTCTTGAACAGGATGCGGACGGTGAGGTCGTCGACCTTCTCGACGGTGATGTCGCGGTGAACGCCGATGGTCACGGTGGCGGTGGCGGGATCGCGGGCGTATTCCCAGTTGAACACCACGTCATCGGCGGTGAAGGGCTTGCCATCGTGCCATTTGACGCCGGGCTTGAGCTTCCAGGTCACTGACGTGCCGTCGGCGGCGAGGCCGCCATTCTGGAGCGAGGGAATCTCGGCCGCCAGAACCAGCTTCATGTTGCCGTCCGGATCCCAGCAGGCGAGCGGTTCATAGAACAGGCGCGAGCCGTCCTGGTCCTTGGTGCCGGTGGCGAAATGCGGATTGAGCAGGGTCGGTCCCTGCCACCACAGCAGTTTCAGCGCGCCGCCGCCGCCGCGCTTGGTCGGCTTGTAGACGGATGGGCCCTCGGCCATGGCCACGCCGCCGATGGCCAGAATCTGCGTGGCCATGGGCGCGGTGAGGCCGAAGGCAAGCATCCGCTGAACGAAGCCGCGGCGGTCCATGCGCCCGTCCTTCACCTCGTCAATCATGGTTCGCAGTTCGGTATCCAGCATCGTCGTCCCCGTCTGGTTCTGGTGGTGTCGTCGTGCGCCGCCGGGCGGCAGCGTGGGATGTTTCACTGGTAAGATGGCACACCAAATGCCCCGGAGGTCAACGTCCTCCTGTCGACAATCAGTAGGATAGAAAGGGCCAGTGATTTTTGCTTAGGCAGAAACACGCTGCGGCGCACATCGCTTTGGCAATCCGGCGGCCCAGGCGCGTCAAAAGCGCGCGGAATCGCGCTTTGCACTGCAAAAAATTTCGCCAGATCGGTCAGGCCGGGTCAGGTCAGATCAGCGACATGTCCAGCGGTGGCGCGACGCTGTCCGGCAGCGGACTGACATAAGGCGTGCGGGTGGTGCGCTTGTTCAGGTCGGCCTTGGCGGCGGCGATCAGGTCCGGTTCTGTCAGCGCCCTGACGCCGAGCCCCGCCATCGCCTTGGCCGCCTGCACCATGGCCTTGTGGGCGTGCGGGCTCTTGCCCTGCGCCACCACCTGCCAGGTGTGGAACGGGGTGCCGATGGCAACCGTCGGGGCATGGACCTGAACGGTCGGCACGACCCAGCTGACGTCGCCGACGTCGGTCGAGCCGATTTGCGGGTTACGTTTGGCGTCCAGCGGGACGATGAAATCGGCCAGCGGCCGGTCGGTCGGCTCCATGCCGATCGAGTGATAGACGGTCGCGATATCCTTGTCCGTCAGCGTGGAGCGGATCTTGCCTGCGAAATCCTTGTCGGCGTCGTCGAAATGCGGCGGGACCGAGTTCTTCCATGATGCGATGAAGCGCCTGCCTCGAGCGGCGTGTTCGGCAACAGGTTGGAGACGGCGGAAATGATCTTCATCTCCATTTTGGTTTCGGTCATCAGCGCCGCGCCCTGCGCGATCTTGTGGACGCGCTCCACCAGTTCGTTCATGCCGGGCAGGTCGCGGTCGCGGATCGAATAGCGCACGCGGGCGTGGGCCTGCACCACGTTGGGGGCGATGCCGCCGGTGTCGAGCAGGGCGTAATGGACGCGGGCGTCGCTCGGCATGTGCTCGCGCATGTAGTTGACGCCGACATTCATCAGCTCGACCGCATCCAGCGCGCTGCGGCCGAGATGCGGCGAGGCGGCGGCATGCGAGGTGCGCCCGGTGAAGATGAAATCGGCGCGGGTGTTGGCGAGCGAAGGCGTCACCACGACTTCCCAGAAGCTCGACGGGTGCCAGGTGATCGCGATGTCGGCGTCGTCGAAGGCGCCCGATCGCGCACCATGAAGGCCTTCGCCGCGCCGCCTTCTTCGGCGGGGCAGCCGTAATAGCGCACGCGCCCCGGCACCTTGTTCGCGGCGAGCCAGTCTTTTACGGCGGTGGCGGCGAGCAGCGCGGCGGAGCCGAGCAAATTATGGCCGCAGCCATGGCCGTGGCCGCCGGCTTCCAGCGGGCGAGGTTCCGCCACGCCCGCCTCCTGACTGAGGCCTGGCAGTGCGTCGTATTCGCCGAGGAAGGCGATGACGGGTCCGCCTTCGCCCCATTCGCCCATCAGCGCGGTGGGAATGTCAGCAACTTGCTCGGTGACGCGGAAACCCTGATGGCGCAGTTCGGCCAGATGTTCGGCGGACGAGCGCGCCTCGGTGTAGCAGACCTCGGGCATCGCCCAGACCCGGTCGGCCAAGGCTGTGAAGCGCGGCTTGATCGTGTCGACGCCACGCCAGATGTCACTGCGATTATCCATCTTCCGATTTCCGATTCTGAAGGCGATGTCAGTGTGGGATTGTTATCAGCTTCGCAAAACGACGCCAGCGCCGGATGGACAATCAGCCATGCGGCCGGGGCAGGGCGCAAGCGGCGTCGCTACGTGGCTCGAACGCATATGGGTGGTCACACCTTCGCGCCATGCGGCCGGAACAGCCGGCCTTTCTCCACCACCAGCACCACCGCGAGCGCGGCCAGCGTGCAGAAGAAGAAGCCGGTCGCGAACGGCAGCAGCGTGCCGTCGTAATCCTGGCCGATGGTGACGCCGATGCCGATACCGAGCAGCGTCGTGATCGAGCCGTACAGCGACGAGGCGGTGCCGGCGATATGGCCCTGCGGCTCCATCGCGAGCGCGGTGAAATTCCCGATCATCAGGCCGAAGGCGAACATCATCGATGCCGAGAGCGCCATGAACAGCGGCAGGGGCAGCATCTGCAGTTTCGTCGCCACCAGCATGGTTGCGGCGACGGCCACGAAGCCGAGCAATGCGCCATGCGAGATCACGCGCATGCCGAGACGGCCGACCAGGCGGGAGTTGATAAAGCCGGCGATGGCGGTGCCGATGGCGATGCCGGCAAAGGCCAGCGGAAAATAATGCCCGAGCTGGTAGATTTCGGTGAACACCTGCTGCGAGGTGAACACGAAGGCGAACAGCGAACCCACGACGCCGCCGGCCGCGAGCGCATAGCCCAGCGTCTGGCGGTTGGTCACGGTCTGGCGGAAGGCGTCAAGCACCTCGCCGATGGCGAGCGATCTGCGCCGCTCCTCGGGCAGCGTCTCCGGCATCCGCAGCGCGCTCCAGATCAGCGCCACCACGCCATACAGCATCAGCACGATGAAGATGCCGCGCCACTGCGTCAGCATCAGCACCGCCTGGCCGAACGACGGCGCGACCACCGGCACGGCAATGAACACCATCATCGCCAGCGACACCACGCTCGCCATGCGACGGCCGGAATAGCAGTCACGGACGATCGAGGTCGCGATCACGCGGGTGGCCGACGTGCCGAGGCCCTGCAGCGCCCGCGCCAGCAGCAGCGTCTCGAAGGAAGGTGCTGCGATCGCAAGCAGGCTGGCGATACAATAGATCGTCATGCCGCCCAGCAGCAGCGGACGGCGGCCGAAACGGTCCGACAGCGGCCCCATCACGAACTGGCCGACGCCGAAGCCGAGCAGAAAGATCGACAGCACCATCTGCGGCCGGTTGGCTGCCGTGATGTGGAACGTGGACGCGATGTCCGGCAGCGCCGGCAGCATCATGTCCATCGCGATCGGATTGAGCGCCATGATCGACGCGATCACGATCACGAATTCGGGGAAGCCCATCGGGCGGTGGCCTGAAGCGGCCAAGGCATCGGCACTGGTGTCGGACAATGAAAGATCCTTTTGAAGGCGGCACCCTATGGATCTTTGTGCGTTGCACAAATAACGTTTTCGGCATGGCAGACCATCGGCCAGCGGGGCTTGAAGCGGGCCGCACTGGTCAGGCCGGAAGACTCGTTCGACCCGCAGGCCAAAGCCGTTGTTCTGATGGGCGGCTTGTTCTATCCCCTACGCACGAAACATCAGCGGTGGACCGCTTTCGAACGGAGACCTTGTGTCGGGACAGACCTTGAAGATCGGCACGCGCAAGAGCGCGATGGCGCTGGCGCAGACGGAAGCGATCGCGCGGCTGTTGCGCGCGGCCGATCCCGCGCTCGACGTCGAGATCGTCAAGTTCGAAACCCGCGGCGACCAGGACCAGACCAGCAAGCTGCTGCGCCATGGCGGCAAGGGCGGCGCCTTCGTCGCCGAAATCCGCGAAGCGATGCGCGGCGGGCAATTGCAGGCGGCGATGCATTCGCTGAAGGACGTTCCCGGCAATGAGGAAACGCCCGGCCTGATCATCGCCGCGATGCTGCCGCGCGACGCCGCCAACGACGCGCTGGTGCTGCGGCCCGGCCTTTCGCTCGAAGCGTTTCGGGCATCGAAAGGCAAGGGCTTCAAGATCGGCACCAATGCGGTGCGCCGCGCCGCCTATCTGCGCCGGCTGTTTCCGGAAGCCGCCGTGATCCATTTCCGCGGTGCTGCCGATACCCGCGTGGCAAAACTCGATCGCGGCGACAAGCAGCGGCTTCCCGACGGCGGCGAGGTGGGGCCTGCGGACGCGCTTGTCATGGCGCGGTCGGGGCTCGAGCGGATCGGAATGGCGTCGCGGATCGTCCATGATTTCTCGGTTCGCGAAATGCTGCCGGCGGTGGGGCAGGGCATCGTCGCGGTCGAATGCGTCGAGAACGACTGGCTGACGCGCGGGCGGCTCGCGAAGATCGAGGACGCCGCGTCGCGGCGCTGCGCCGAGGCCGAGCGCGAGGTGCTGTGGGTGCTGAACGGCCATTGCAACTCGCCGATCGCCGGCCACGCCACGCTTGCGGGCGACGAGATGACGCTGACGGCCGCCGTGCTGGATGAAACCGGCGACCGCTTCATCGAGGTGTCGCGGCAGGGTGCGGCGGACCGGCCGCGCGAACTCGGCCGCGCCGTCGGGCTGGAATTGTTGGACAAGGGTGCAGCCGAGATTATCGCGCGCACACGGCCGGACGAACATTAGGGCGCGCACCCATCAATCGAGCTTGATTGCCACTCGATGTCCGATATGCGCCGATAGCGGACCAAATTTCGCATCGCAGCGAAACGACGCTAAGTGCAGGCGACAAGCGAAATGAAAAGAGGCCCGCCAACTGAGGCGGCCTCCTGCTTATTCCTGGCGTGAATTGGTCAGTTCTTGAAACCCTGATTGCTGCACCACCACCAGGCATCGCTAGATCTATTACCATTTTTCGTTACCATTTCGGTGCAATCGATGTAGTTACGGGCAAAAGGCTTTGTACACTGAACCGGCGACACAGCGGGCCATGTCGTGGTCATCAGTTGCCGGCGCGGTCGGCGTAGCCGGCTGCCACCGTCATCGATCCGGTCGTAGTTGATCTCATGTTCTTGGCCTTCGATGCCGACCACCACGGCCCAAGTTTTATGGTTGTGCGGGGTAGTGCCGCGGTTAGGCAGCCACGATACCAGGAAAACGGCTAGATCGTGATTGGGCTCTTCATGGAGCATGTGAACGCCGAAGCCTTGCTCGGCATCGCACTCACGATATTCGGGGCGGCGCAATTCGGCGATTGTGCAAATTTCCTGGCGAGCGGTGCGACTAGGTCCGTGATTTCGACTGGATCAGAATGCTGAGTAGTAATTTCACGGCATGTCGCGCAAGTACTGATCGAGGGTCATTGCATCTACCTCCAGAGTTTAAGGGATCGTTGCAATTTCGGGCGAAGTTTAAGACGTTAGCTGAACGAAAGCCCAATGTCCGATTCGGGTCAAAACGGAAGTTGGCCCAACTGAACAGCATGTGCGTTTTACCCTCGACAGCAGACATCGGAGAAATGATGCCGCATGTCCGCTTGGGAGCCCTCAAGCCTGACCACCATTGCCATCACTGCGGCGCGCAAATGCCGCACCTTCACCATGATTTGTGCGTACATCCGGCCGCGCCTACTGGGCAGGGCCACGCCAATGACAGCTCAGTTCCATGAGACAACAGAAGCGGAGTTCGAGGTGCAGGTTCGCAACCTCGTGCGCCTCGTGTCAGCTTGCACCTTGGGGCTTTGGTCCTTTTCTGCGGGCCTGCTGATCGGGAGCTTTTTTCTGTTTTGAACAGTGTTGCAGGGGCCGTCAGCACAACAATTTCGCTGGCGCATTGATGAGTGACAATCCGAACCACCTTCTTTGGCGCGAGCGCACCTATCAGGTGCGAATGGCCGAGGTGCCGAAGAGGTAATGCCGCTTTGGGGCATTCGCGACGGTTTGGTCGGTTGCCAGTCACTTCCGGGACGCATCAGATTCTATATTCACCAAAACTTCCCCCGCGATGATTTCGGGGTCTCCAAGATTAAGGTCAAACAGGCTTGCTTGAACAAACTCCAGTACTTTATCGTTCGCCGCATTGGCGCTTTCGCGGTCCTCGAATATCATCACAGCGACACCGACACCTTCGCCCCCATCCAGGACATAATAAGATCTGAATCCGTGCGATTCCCTTAGGATCTGACCGATGCCGCTTTTGGCGCGGCGAGCAGCATCCGCAACCGAACGAACCTTAGTGTACTTTCGAATGACTATGTACATGAGGCCACCTCATGCGTCTCAGTCCCAGCCCACGCATCAAAGCATATCGGGCCGCTGCTGGACTAGGCCCTTCCGACATGGATCCTTCGATACCGGGGCGATCCAGCGGCAAGTCCAGCCATGTCCGCGGTGACGCCGAAAGCGGAAGTCAATTCAGAACGTCGGCGGTCACGCTACGGGCCGTTGCGGGTTGTATCTGCATCATCCACCCGTGTTAGCGCTCAGCTCGGCAATACGGCGGTCGGCGCGGCGGAGCCGCCGGCAAAGTTCGCGGTTGATATTCTGCATCACGATCACATAGGCGTGGATGTCGGCCTTGTAGTACGTGTAGAGGTTTCGGGCGGTGAGCTCGTACAGCACGGTTGCGGTCTCCGCGACGACGGTGGCTGACCGGTTCTGCATTTCGATGAGGGTCATTTCGCCGAAGAAATCGCCGGGCTCGAGATCCGACATCCGAATCGAGCGCCCGGAATCGCCGAGCTTGCTCACCACGAGGTGGCCCGAGTGAACGATGAACATGGAGCGTCCCGGTTCGCCTTCCGCGACGATCGTGGCGCCGGCGTCGAAGCTGCGATCGACCAGCATTGAGACCAGGAGATCGAGGCTTGCGTCCGAGAGGCCACCGAAGAAGGGCGTGGCGAGCAGGAATGCTTTCAGATCGGGTGAGCTGACAGCCATCGCGCCAATATACTCTCGCGCCCGGCAGCGGCAAGTTCGGAACCTGCTTTCGCGGCCGCGTCTATCGGCCGTATTATCGATCTAGCGCCTATCGCGCGGCACCGCGGACCTATTTCTGCTGGGAGTGACCTCAGCGCGCGACGTCGCTCCACTCCGGGCAGGTGCGCTGGTCGACCGGCACCAGCCATGCCTTGTAGTTGGTCTTGTCGATCACTTCCGCAGGGAGCATCACCTTTTCCGGCAGCGGCTCCTGCTTGAGGTGACGCACCGCGGCCCGTGTCGCGGTGCAGCCGATCTTGAACATGTTGAAATCGACGGTCGCTAGCATCCCGCCGGTTTCGATCTGCTTCACGGCGGGAAGGATGCCGTTGATGCCGATCACGATCGCCGTCCGGTTCGCGGCCTTCAGCGCCTCCAGCACGCCGAGCGCCATGCTGTCGTTGGCCGACAGCACCGCGTCGATTTCCTTGTGCTCGGTCAGAAACTTCTCCATCACCCGCCTTGCGTCGGGCTGCTGGTAATTGCCGATGCCCGATCCCAAAACCTGGATGCCGGGAAATTCGGCGAATGCGCGCTGATATCCGCGCACGCGCTCGCGATTGGTGGGCGCGGCCGGCGTTCCCTCGATGACGACGATTTTTCCCTTAGCCCCGAGTTTTTCGAAGAGATAGCGCGCCTCGCGGTAACCGATCTCGAAATCGTCGGCGCCGACATAGGTGACGAAACTGCCCGGCAGCGGATTGGAAACCAGCACGATCGGGATTTTGGCCTCGTTGAGCTTCTTCACGGAATCGATCATGGCGACGTCGTCGACAGGGATGAAGATGACGGCGTCCGGCCTGTCCTTCAGCACCTGATCGACCATCGCTTTCTGTTCGTCGACGTTGTCAGGCTGGTTCGGGACCAGGTGGATTACCTTCACGCCCGTGCTGCGCGCGATCTGGTCGGAGGCGATGCGGAAGGCCTCATAGGCCGGGTTGGTGCGATTCTTGGTGAACACGGCGATGGTCATTTCCTTGTCGGCTGCCGAGGCGTGGCCTGCGAACAAGCCCGTCAAACCAGCAAGTATCACTGCCGTCAGATATCGCATCGCAGCCTCCCAAAGAGTGCCGTCATTGCGAGCGAAGCGAAGCAATCCATAGTGCCGCGCAACGAAAGAATGGATTGCTTCGCTTCGCTCGCAATGACGCGGTGAGTGTCATAGCCATAAGATCTTCTTCCGGTATTCGAGATCGGTCAGCAGCGGCTGCGCCGGTCCTTCATGAAACACCGCGCCGCGCTCCAGCGCGAAGACGCGGTCGGCGAGCGCCAGCACGAGATCGAGATTGTGTTCGACGATCACGATGGAGATGTGCTGCCGGAGTTTGTCGAACACCTTGAACAGGTCGAGGATCACCGCCGGCGCCAGCCCTTCGAAGGGCTCGTCGAGCAGCAAGAGTTTGACATTGCCCGACATCGCGCGCGCGACCGCCACCATCTGCTGCTCGCCGCCGGAAAGATAATCGGCAGCGACGTCCATGCGTTCGCGCAGGCGCGGGAAGTATTCGAGGATCTTCTCCTCGTCCCACACCACGCCGTTGCTGCCGTCGGTCTTGCGGGCGAGACGACCGAGCGAGAGGTTTTCCCGAACCGTCATGCCGGCGAACAGGCCGCGGCCCTGCGGCACATAGCCGATGCCGGCGCGCGCGATATCGGGGGCGGGCAGGCGAGAGATATCGAGGCCTGCATATTCGATCGCGCCCGACGATAGCGGCACGAGGCCCGCGAGCGTCTTCAAGAGCGTCGACTTGCCGGCGCCGTTGCGGCCGAGCAAGGCGACGATCTCGCCCTCGCGCACATCGAGCGTGGCGTCGTGCAGGATATGGCTCTTGCCGTAGAAGGTGTTGACGCGCTCGAAGCGCAGGACCGGCGCTGCACTGGCTTTGGCGTAATCACTGCTGAGATGCTCGACCTCGGGCACGCCGGTGCCGGTATAGACCTCCTGCACCCTGCGGTCGGCGCGCACGGCGTCGGGCGTGCCGGTCATCAGCACTTCGCCCTGGTTCATCACGGTGACGGTGCGGGAGAAGCCGAGCACGCGGTCGATATCGTGCTCGACGATCAGGACCGGAATATTGGCGGCGATGTTCTTGACGAGGTTCGAGACGCGCTCGCGTTCGGCGGCGGCAAGACCGGCCAGCGGCTCGTCCAGCAGCAGCACCTGCGGCTTGGAGCCGAGCGCGATGCCGAGATCGACCAGCCGCTGCCCGCCATAGGAGAGTTCGCCGCCCTCGATGGTCTCGATCCCTTCGAGTCCGAGGAATTTGATCAGCTCCGCGGTCTCGGCGTGAATATCCTCGTAGTGGTCGATGTCGCGCCAGAGGTTGAAGCGCCCGGCGTTCTGCGCCTGCAGCGACAGCCGCAGGTTTTCGTAGATCGACAGCCCCTTGAACAAATTGGTGATCTGGAACGAGCGCGCCAGCCCCCGGTGGCAGATCGCCTCCGACGGCACGCCCTGGATCTCGCGGCCATTCAGCGTGATGGTGCCGCTGTCGGTCGGATAGAGGCCGGAGACCAGATTGAACAGCGTGGTCTTTCCCGCGCCGTTCGGCCCGATCAAGGCGTGGATTTCGCCGGCGCCGACTTGCAGGCTCGCATCGGTCACCGCGCGAATGCCGCCAAACGTCTTCGAGACGCCGCGCACGTCGAGCACAATGCCGTCGAGCCCTTTCGGCAGCAGGAAGGCCGGCAGCGGCAGGCCGTCGTAAATTTTCCGGCGGCTCATGGCCGCGGATTCTTCCGGCGGCGGCCACCAGCGTTTTGAGAGCGTCGCCCAGATGCCGACGAGGCCGCCCGGCGAGTACAGCACGAAGGCGACGAAGACCAGGCCGAACCACAGCAGCCAGTTCCCCGTCCAGATCGAAAACAGTTCGCGGAACAGGATGAAGAACAGCGCGCCGATCGCCGGCCCCAGCATGCTGCGCATGCCGCCGATCACGACGATCGCGAGCAACTCGCCGGAGAAGGGGACTGAGACCGCTTCGGCGGAGACGAGATAGTTCTGGAAGCCGATCAGCCCGCCGGCAAAACCGGTGACCACCGCCGAGATCACGAAGACGCCGAGCTTGTAACGCTCGACCGGATAGCCCTGAAAGGTGGCGCGCAACTGGTTCTCGCGGATCGCCATCAGCACATGGCCGAACGGCGAGCGCACCAGCCGCAGCAGGAAATAGAGCACGCCGAGGCAGAGCACGGAGACCACGATGTAATAGTTCAGCGCGTTGTCGAGGCTGAACGGGCCGATGCTGCCACGTTTCAACCCGCCGAGGCCGTCCTCGCCGCCGGTCACCGCGGTCCAGCGGAAGGCGATGGTGTAGGCCAGCGCCGACAGCGCCAGCGTCAGCAGCGAGAAATAGACGCCGCGCCGCCGCAGGATGACGAAGCCGACGAAGGTCGCGATGACGGCGACGACGATGGCCGCCAGCAGCAGCGGCAGGAAAATATCGTTGCTGAACCAGTTGCGCTGGATCAGCCCCGCCGCATAGGCGCCGATGCCGAACCACGCGCCGTGGCCGAACGAGACGAGGCCAGTATAGCCGATGCAGAGGTTGAGCCCCATTGCCGCAATGGCGAGCGCCACCACCATGGTGCCGGTGTTGAGCGACAGCCCGAGCAGATAGAGGCCGAACGGCAGCGCGATGACAGCGAGCGTGGCTGATAGCAGGGGGCGATATTTGGTGAGGAACGCGCTTGTCATTCGAACTTCTCGATACGTTCGCCCAGCAGCCCGCGCGGCCGCACCAGCAGCACCAGAAACATCAGCACGTAGATCGAGGCTTCACCGGCGGCCGGCGCGAAATGGATGGTGATGCCCCTGACGACACCGACCAGCATCGCCGCCAGCACCACGCCCCAGAAGCTGCCGAGGCCGCCGATGACGACCACGACAAAGGCCACCGTGATGATCTCGGCGCCCATGGCGGGATGCACGATCGTGATCGGCGCAAAGAACGCGCCGCCAAGGGCGGCCATGCCGACGCCGAGCATGACGATCGCGGTCATGTAGGGCTGGAGGCGGATGCCCAGCGCAGCCACCATGTCCGGCCGCTGGATGCCGGCGCGCACTACGCGGCCGAACGAGGTCTTGTGCAGCAGGAGCCAGACGCCGAGCAGGACGGCGGCGACGACGGCGAGGATCAGCAGGCGATAGCGCGAGAACAGGAAGTCGCCGAGGAAGACCGAGCCGCGAAGGCCCTGCGGGATCGCGGCCGATATCGGCGGCGCGCCCCAGATAATCCGGATCGCCTGTTCGGTGACCATGGCGAGGCCGAACGTCACCAGAAGGCTCAGGATCGGATCGGCGTCGTAGAACCTGCGCAGGATGAAGCGCTCGAACAGGATGCCGAGCAGCGCGACCGCAATCGGCGACAGCGCCACGGCCGGACCGAAGCCGAGATATTTCGTGATCTCGACGGAGATATACGCGCCGAGCGCATAGAACGCGCCATGCGCGAGGTTGACGATGCCGCCGACGCTGAAGATCAGCGACAGGCCGAGTGCGATCAGGAGGTAATAGCCCCCGAGCACCAGGCCATTCACCACCTGCTCCAGCAGAAATCCGAACTGCATGTGCGATCCGCAACCTTGAACCGTCGCTCTTGAAAAAAGAGACGGCGCCGGCCGATCTGTGCCGGCGCCGTAACGCCAGTGTGCCCGACGCCCGGATTCGGGCTTCTATGCCTTCATGTTGCAGGGATTTTGCGTCTTCGTCGGGTAGATCGATTCAAGCTCCGTGCCCGCGGCCGGCACCGCGTCGCCGAGCACCAGCATGTCCCACTTGTCCTTCATCTCGTTCTTCGGTTTTACGGTGAACGGATAGGCCTCCTGCACGAGCTGATGGTCCCAGGAGCGGAAATAGGCTTTTCGCGATTTCATGATGTCGAACTGCGTCTGCTTCTCGAAATAGGCGATCAGCGAGTCGCTCTCGGTCGACTTGGTTTCGGTGATCGCCTGCGCGATCATTTTCAGCGTGATGTATTCGATCCAGGCGTGGTTTTCCGGCGGCTTGCCGTGCTTCTTGGTGAAGGCCTCGACGAAGGTCTTTGAGGCCGGATTGTCCAGCGTGTGATACCAGACCGTCGGCCAGGTGCCGCTGAGATTGCCTTCGCCCATCGCCCAGGCGTCGCCGGTGTTGAGGTTGAAGCCGACCAGCGGGTAGGGGAGGCCGAACTCGGCATATTGCTTGACGAGGTTGGTCACCTGGTTGCCGGCGAGGTTGCAGCACACGACGTCGGGCTTGGCCTGCCGGACTTTCAGGAGATACGGGCTGAAGTCGGTGACATCGGTCGCAATCAGCTCGTCGCCGATCAGGGTGGCGTCGTTGGCGCTGAAGAAGGCCTTTGCGGCCTTCAGCAGGTCGTGGCCGAAAATATAGTCCGCCGTCAGCGTGACGAACTTCTTGCCCTTCACCATGCCCTTCTGGTTGAGCGCGGTGCCGACGGCGTTGACCATCACGGTGTTGGGAATGTCGCAGTGGAAGGAGTAGCGGTTGCAATCCTTGCCGCGCAGCGCGTCGGAGCGCGCGCCGGTGGAGAAGAACACCTTCTTGTTGCGCTCGGCGACCTGCATGATGGTCAGCGACGAGGCGGACGAGATTTCGCCGAACAGCAGCACCGCGCCGTCCTGCTCGATCATGCGCTGCGCCTTGGTCGAGGCGGTGGCGGGATTGACCGAGTTCTTCCGACATCAGGTCGATCTGCTTGCCCATGATGCCGCCGGACGCGTTGATCTCTTCGGCCGCCATCTTCACCCCGAGCTGGGCGTAGCTGCCGATCGCGCCGAGGAAGCCGGTCAGCGGCACCAGATGGCCGATCTTTATTCGCGCGGCCTGTGCGCTGAGGATGGAAGGAGATCCGATCGCGGAGGCGCCGGCAAAGGCGGCGCCGGCCTTCAACAGGGTACGTCGGCTGTAGCGGGTCATCACTGGTCTCCTCCCGGGATACGTCGCGACGTTCTCTCTTCCGTTCTCGCTTATGCGACAATGTGAGAGACGTTCTTTTATTGTTGTAGGATATTTCCGGACGCAATGGCTCCTGTCAACGCCAAATGCGTCGCAGTCGCGTTCAACCCGTGGGAAGCGGATTTTAGCTCGATCGGATCAGGAGGATTTGGCGAGATCCCGCGCGCCGAATTCGGCCGACAGCCGGCCGGCGGCCGACTGCACCAGCTTGGCGCGGCTTTGCAGCACCTGGTCGGTCATGCGCCAGATCGGGCCGGAAATGCCGAGCGCGCCGATCACTTCGCCGGTGAAGTTATAGACCGGCACCGCGACGCAGCGCACTTCCGCATTGAATTCGCCGTCGTCGAAGGCGATCGCGCTGCGGCGGATCTCGGCGATATCGCGCAGCAGCACGGCGGGATCCGTGATCGATTTTTTGGTCGACGGTTTCAGCTCGACCCGTTCGAGAAAGCGCTTCAACTGATCGGGGCGCAGCGAGGCCAGCATGATCTTGCCGAGCGCGGTGCAGTGCGCCGGCCGCACCACGCCGACGCGGTCGGTCAACTGGAACGCCCCAAGCCCGCTGGTGCGGGCAATTACGACCACCGCGTCGCCCATGCGCACCGCGAAATGGCCGCTTTCGCCGGTCTCGCGCGACAGGTCTTCCAGCACCGGCGTCGCCAGATTCACCATCTCGATTTCGTCGAGCGCGCTGGCCGCCAGCGCAAACAGCGGCCGGCCAACCCGATAACGTTTTGAATCGCGCTCCTGCCTGAGATAGCCGAGCGAGACCAGCGTCTTGGCAAGGTGGAAGGTGGTGGAATTATGCAGGCCCACCCGCTTGCTGAGGTCCGCTAAGCCAATGCCTTCGCGGTGACGGGCGACTTCCTCAAGAATCGAAAACGCGCGGCCCAGCGACTGCACGCCGCCGCGCGCGCGCTCCTCGGCCTCGTCGTCGATGTTGGGCTCGCTCGTTTGCACCAGTTTTGCGATCGAGACCTTGCTGATCGAAACCTTGCGCGGTGTTGCCTGCTTGTCGCTCGTCTTCGGATTGGTGCGCGGTTTCACGGAATCAGCTCTCCAGGTGGGCGAGGCGAACTCTATCAGGCCGTCCTCGCCCGGCAACAGCGCCGCGCAACGCGCGGGGCGCAATCCGCACCATACCACAATAGCAATTGACGTACAGTATTATGAGAAATAGGTTCGGGCCGGTCGCCGCACCGCGCAAGCAAGATGCGGAGGCGAATTCGTTGAGCTCAGGGAGAGAGTTAAATCGATGTCGCGTAACATGCTCAACGGCGCCCAGGTCATCGTCGACTATCTGATCCAGGAGAAGGTGCCGCAGGTGTTCGGCCTGTGCGGCCATGGCAACATCCAGTTCATCGACGCGCTGTACGAGCGCTCATCCGATATCAAGACCATCTCGGTGCATCACGAGAGCGTCGCCGGCTTCATGGCCGACGTTTACTACCGCGTGTCGGGGCGGCCGACGGCGACCTTCACCTCCTGCGGGCCCGGCTCGGCCAACCTGCCGATCTCGCTCGCCAACGCCTTCCTCGATTCCGTGCCGTTCCTGGCGGTGACCGGCAACGTGCCGACCAGCCAGTTCAACCGCGGCGCCTTCCAGGAAATGTACCGGCACTATCAGGCCGATTTTCCCTCCACCGTGCGCACGATGTGCAAGAAGGTGTTTCAGCCGACGCGCGGCGAGATGGTGCCGCTCGCGGTGCGGCAGGCCTGGAAGACCATGACGACCGGCCGGCCGGGACCCGTCGTGCTCGACGTGCCCTTCGACGTGTTCATGGAGTCGGCGGCCGAGGAGGCGCCGAATGCGATCGCATGGAACGGCAACATATCGAGCCGCTGCGGCGCCGATCCGGAAGGCGTGGTGAAAGCCGTCGACATGCTGCTCGGCGCCGAGCGGCCGACGATCATCGTCGGCCAGGGCGTGCGCTATGGCGGCGCGGCGGAGGAACTCTTGAAGCTTGCCGAGCGCTTGCAGATCCCGGTCGCGGCCTCCGCAAGCGGCCTTGGCGCGATCGATTGCAACCATCCGCTGGCGCTGGGTCTCGTCGCGCGCGCCGGGCACTACCAGGCCAACCACGCGACGCGTCAGGCGGATGTGCTGCTCGCAATGGGGATGCGGTTCGACGATCGCACGTCGAGCTCGTGGATCCCGGGCTACTCCTTCACCATTCCGCCGACGCGGCTGATCCATGTCGATATCGATCCCGAGGAGATCGGCCGCAACTATCCTGTCGCGCTCGGCCTGATGGCCGACGTCCGCACCTTCCTGCGGCAGGTGCATGCCGAACTCGACCGCCGCGCCGACCTCACCAAGAAGGCGGATGCCCGCAAGAAGTGGCTGGCGCAGATCGATACCTACCGGAAAGAGTGGGACAAGTTCGTCGCGCCCGGATTTTCCGACGACACCACGCCGATCAATCCGCAGCGCGCCGCGATCGAAATCGACAAGGCGCTGCCGGAGGATGCGATCCTCGTCAGCGACATCGGCGTGCATCACAACTGGCTGCTCGGCTTCTGCAAGCCGAAGCGGCCGGATTCGCTGATCGGCTCGATGGGGTTCGGCCCGATGGGTTTTGGCGTTGCCGGCGTGATGGGCGCGAAATTCGCCGCGCCCGACCGGCCCTGCGTGTCGGTGTGCGGCGACGGCGCGTTCTTCATGCACGCCAACGTGCTGGGAACGGCGGTGGAATATAATCTGCCCGTGGTCTGGGTGGTCTGGAACAATTACGCCTATGCCTCGATCCGCGGGCTGCAGCGCGGCTATCTCGGCGGGCGTGAACTGGCGACCGATTTCCACGATCCCAACACCGGCGAGCGCTACAATCCGGATTTCGCCGCGATGGCGCGTTCCTGCGGCGTCGAGGGCGTGCGCGTCGATCGCGCCGGTGATCTCGGCGAAGCCATCCGCAAGGGCATCGCGGCCAACAAGCCCTATCTGATCGATGTCGATATCGCCGCCGATATCAATCCGGTCGGCGCCGGCGTCTGGGAATTGCCCGGCCTCGGCCAGAGCAAGGCCGGCATCGGCACGCGCTACCAGCCCGCCTGATCTCATCGCGAGGAAATCTTCATGTTGCTTGCAGGCAAGAAAGTCGTCGTCGTCGGTGGTTCCTCCGGCATTGGTCTTGCGACCGCGGAGATGGCGAAGCGCGAGGGCGCTGACATCATCATTGCGTCGCGAAACGTTGAGCGGCTCGACAAGGCGGCGGAGAAGCTGAACGCGATTGCGATCCCCGCCGATGTCACCAGCGATGACAGCGTCGCAGAGCTGTTCCGCCGTTGCGGTCCCGTCGATCATGTCGTGGTCACGGCGGCGCAGCTTCGCACCGGCCCGTTCAAGACGGTGGCGATGGAAGATGTGCGGGGAACAATGGAGGGGAAATTCTGGGGCGCATGGCGCGTCGCGCAGCAGGCGCAAATCCGCGCCGGCGGATCGCTCACGCTGGTGTCGGGATTCCTCAGCGTCCGTCCGCGCCCGAATTCGGCGATCGTCAGCGCCGCCAATGGCGCGCTGGAATTGCTGGCCCGGGCGCTTGCGCTCGAACTGGCGCCGGTGCGCGTCAATGCCGTCTCGCCCGGAATCATCGACACCCCGATCCGCGCCGCGATGCCGGAAGAGGCGCGGCGTGATATGCTGGCGAAAGCTGCGGCCTCGCTGCCGGTCGGCCGCGTCGGCGTCGGCGAGGATATCGCGCGGCAAATCCTCGGCTTCATGGCGAACGGCTTTGCGACCGGATCGATCGTCTATATCGACGGCGGGGCGCTGGTGATCTGACGGCAGAGGAGGCCATCATGGCTTCGGAAAACAACGGCGCCTTCATCCGCAACATCGCCGAAGTGCCGTGGCGGGAATTCCCCAATCATTTCGGCGGCGCGCTGTCGAAACCGCTGGTCATGCCGGAGACCGCGGGCTCCCGTCACATCGACTACCGGATTTCGATGTACCAGCCGATGGCGCATGTCGCGCGCCACAAGCATCTCGTGCAGGAGCAGATCTATCACGTGCTCGAAGGCGAGGGGCTGATGGAAATCGCGGGCAAGAACCACGTGGTGCGCAAGCACGACTTCATCTTCCTGCCGCCCGGCGTCGAACACGCGATTTCGAATTCCGGGCTGGTCGATCTGGTGTTCCTGGTGATCACCTCGCCGGTGACGGACGACGAGAAGCCGGTGTGAGGCTTCTCCCTCGCCCCGCTCTTGCGGGGAGAGGGTAGGGGTGAGGGGCTCTCTCCGCGAGAGTGATGCCAGTTGAAAGACCTGTACCCCCTCACCCGGATCGCATCTGCGATGCGATCCGACCTCTCCCCGCAAGCGGGGCGAGGTTCGAAGCGGCCGAAGCTCCGATCTCAACCCAGAGCCACCACCTCTACGCCGAAGCCGATCCCAGCAGCACGACGCCCCCAATCAGGACCGCGCAACCCACGACCCGCCATGCGGTGACCCGCTCGCCGAGGATCAGCATGCCGAACATCGCGCCCACCATCATCGACATTTCGCGCGCCGGCGCGACCAGGCTGAGCGGCGCGCCCATCTCGATGGCTGAGAGCACGAGGATGTAGGACAGCGGCGACAGCGCGCCGACCCCGAAGGCCAGCAGCCAATAGCCCTTCATCTTCTCCCGCGCGCGAGGCAGGTTCGACAGAACGACGGGCAGCATGATGAAGAAGCGCAGCAGGTTGGTGACCCAGTCGAGCACGACCGGGTGAATGCCGAGGAGCTTGACGCCGTAGCCGTCGACGACAGTGTAACTCGCGATCAGTGATCCCGTGGCGGTGCCCCAGCGCACGCCGTCGAGGCCGCGCGGCCGGCGGAACGCGGCGAGATCGCCTTGCGTGGTGATAAGTCCGATCCCGGCGACGACCGCGAGCAATCCAAGGATGCCCTGCGTGCTGGGCGGCTTCCCGCAACATAATGAATGCGCCGACGGAGGACAGCAGCGGTCCGGTGCCGCGCGCGATCGGATAGACCACCGAGAGGTCGGCGACCTGATAGCCGCGCTGCAGGCAGAGGCTGTAGGCCAGATGAATGCAGGCGCTCAGCACGAGGCAGCCGGCGACCGGCAGGCTCCAGTGCAGATCGCCGTAAACCAGAAGCCAGATCATCCACGGCAGATAGACGAGGCAGGCAAACAGATTGTAGGCGAAGACGAAGGTCGGGCCGGCGTCGGCGGCGCGCTTCGAAAGAAAGATTCCAGGTGGCGTGGATGAAGGCGGCGAGGACAACGAGGGAGAGTGAGACGAGCGACATGAGACCTCCGTGCCGTCAGGCGCGAACAAGATCTCGACATCTCCTCCTCTGGGCTTTTGTCCCTCGGGTGCAGCCGCGTGCTACCGCGGTTTCCGCAACGCTCGGACCGGCGATGGCGCTCTCGCCATCCGGAACCCTAGTTGCCACTCAGTCGATGGAACCCTGATATCCAAGGGAATCAGGCGCGGTCAATCCGGAATTCATGCTGCAGGCGCGCCATGCCGCGCAGTCAGGCCGCCAGATCCTGCAACAGCAGCGACGAGCCGCGAATCAGCACCTTGCGTCCCTTCGCCGTGATGGCGGGCGCATCGCCGTTCATGGCGGCGAGTTCCAGCGCGATCAGGCCGTCGATCGTGGTGCGGCTCATGCGCGGCAGCTTTGATGCCGGCGTCCGCAACGCTTTCAAGGCTTCCCACTGGGACGGCGTCAGTTCGTAGTCGAATTCTTCGTTCATGGTGCCTCGGCATTCTTGCAGCGCTTGCCACAATTCTTGTGGCGCGTAGTAGCGAGCGCACATGAAGTTCGTGCGACCGCAACGAGTCGGTATCGCGACGAGCGACGATGCGCTGTCACATCATCGTGTCATTGGAATCGATTGAATGTGTCGAATCACACAGATGGCCGAATAAAAACGCTGGCGCAAAATTGCGTGAGTACGGGGCGCGTCAAAAAGCCGCCCAATCGCCGCAACCGTTAAGAGAAAGTTACTAACCAAAGGTAAACATCGGGACCGTAAGAACACGGTCTCCTCGCCCCGGAGGGAACGCGCGACAATATTTGCCACTAGAGCTGAGCTTCGATAGCCGCCTTGTCGATCACCGACCATACTTCGTGAATCTTGTCTGCCCGGAATTCGTAGAAAACATTCTCCGTGAATGAAACTCTCTTCCCGCCGACATGAAGGCCAAGGAAGCTTCCCTTCGGCGTGCAGTCGAAGCTTAGCCGGCTGGCAATACGAGGTGGATCGGCAATCAGCATCCGGATGTTGAAATGAAGGTCCGGAATTTCATCAAAATCCCTTTCCAGCATTTCGAGATAACCTGACAAGCCGATCCGCCGGCCATTGTGGATGGCGTCGTGATGAACGAACTGGTTCAGCCTCGGCCAGTCCTGGCTGTTCAGGCAGGCAATGTAATTTCGATAGAGGTCGGAAAGGTCGGCTTTAGTCACGGCGATGCGCTGCCTTTTTGCGGGGCCTGTCGCGACGACCAACATTCTGGAAGTCGAATGGGTTCCCTGCTGCGATGCGCCGCCACGCAGCAGCCGTAGGGTGGGCAAAGCCACCGGCTCGCGCGAATGCGCGCCCGATGGCAGGCTCCGCGTGCCCACCATCTTTCTACACTCGAGAGAATGGTGGGCACGGCGCAGTGCGCCTTTGCCCACCCTACGAATTCTGCGCTTATCCCCGCCGCACGCTGGCGCCGCCGTCGACCGGCAGCGTCACGCCGGTAATGAAACTCGCTTCATCGGACGCGAGAAACAGCGCGGCGTTGGCGACGTCCCAGCCGGTGCCCATCTTGTGGCGCAGCGGAACCTTGGCGTCGCGCTCGGCCTCGACCTCGGCGCGGCTCTTCTTGAATTCGCGCGCGCGGGTGTCGACCGCCATCGGCGTGTTCATCAGGCCGGGCAGGATGACGTTGGCGCGGATGCCGTATTGCGCGTTCTGGTAGGCGAGCTGTTCGGTGAAGGCGATCATCGCCGACTTGGTCGCCTTGTAGGCCACATAGGGATAGGTGGTGATCGCGGCCATCGACGAGATGTTGATGATCGCGCCGCTCTTTTGCGCCCGCATGATCGGGATCACGTGCTTGGCGGCGAGCACGCAGCTCTTCAGATTGATCGCCACGCAGCGGTCGAACGCTTCCTCCGAGATGTCGAGCAGTTCGGCGTCGCCGCCGGACAGGCTGACGCCGACATTGTTGTGCAGGATGTCGATGCGGCCCCAGCGCGCTTGGGCATCCTCAACCATCGCCTTGAGGTCGGCATTTCTGGGTGACGTCGGCCTTGAACGCCGCCGCGGTGCCGTCCTTGGCGGCGATCAGGTCGACCGTCTCCTGGGCGGAGGCCAGATTGTGATCGACGCACAGCACCTTGGCGCCCTCGCGCGCAAAGGTCAGCGCGGTGGCGCGGCCGTTGCCGATGCCTTCGCCGGGGCTCTGTCCGGCGCCGACGACGATGGCGACACGATCTTTCAGGCGCATTTCATTCCACTCCCGGGATCGGGTACTGTTGCAGTACCTCTTTGTAATAGGGTTCGTTGTCGATCTTCATCGTCGCCAGCACGCGGACCACGGCGCAGTAGAAGGCGATGGTGAGCACGAGGTCGACCATCTGCTCGTCGGAGAGCTCTTTGCTTGATCTCGGCGAAGGTTGCCTCCGACATCGCAAGCTCCCGCACCATCTCGCGGGCGCCGCGCAGGATCGCCTTCGCCAGCGGCTCGAGCTTGGAGGGCTTGCCCTCGGTCTCGGCCATCAGGCCTGCGATATCGTCGTCGGTGACGCCGAATTCCTTGCCGATCTTCACGTGATGGGTGAACTCGTATTCCGATTTCTCCATCCAGCCGACCTGGAGGATCGCGAGTTCGCGCAGGCGCGGATCGAGCTTGCTGTTGAAGCGGATGTAGCCGCCGATGCCGTTGAAGGCGCGCGCCATGTCGGGCGAGTTCACCAGCAGCTTGTGCAGGTTGGTGTTGCGCTTGAGCATGTCGCGGTATTCGGGGGCGACCTGGTCGGCTTCGAGATAGGGCAGGCGGGCCATTTTGTTGTTGTCCTTGTTGGCGATAGCGGATCGAGGCTCATCTAGCCGTAGAGCGCTTTGTGCTCCTGTTCGTAGTTGGCGTAGGAGTCCTTGATGCTGGCCAGGTTGAGCAGCATGGTCGCGACCGGCTTGTCGTCGGCAGCGAACACGGTCGTGCGCATCCACATGCTTTCGGTGCGGCGGCTGCCGCTCAGCGCCACCACCTCGCGCTCGGTGGTGTAGCTTTCGCCGACGGAAACAACGGCCCGCGCAGCAGGCGGATTTCCTGATCGGCGAACAGCCCGACCGCCGGCCCGCGGACCGGCAGCCGGTCCTCGCGGGCGCGGTACTGAAACAGCACGCTCAGCATCTCCATCGGGATGATGGCCCGGCCCCAGGGATTGAGCTCCTGCGAATAATACGCCGAAGGCTCGGTGATGACCTTCAGCTTCTCGGCCAGCGAAAACGGATAGAGGTCGCCCATGTTCTGGTCGAAATCCATCTTCACCGTCTGCCGGCGCGGTCTTCATGCCGACCTTGAGGTCGGCGAGAATGACGGGATCGGTGAGCGGCTTCAGTTCGCCGAGCCGCCGGCGTCAGCGCGGTTTCCGTCCCATCGCCGCCGACCGACGCCGTGCCGCGCAAGATCTCGGTGCCGTCGCGCTTGGTCATGCCGATCGCGCAAATCGTCTGGCCCGGCTTCGGCTTTTCGATATTGGCCTGCACCTCCTCGCCCTCGAAGGCGGGGTTGCGGTAATGCGCCGACAGGCATCCGGTCTCGAACCAGGCCTGGCCCCAGATCCGCTCGCACAGCGGCGCGAACTGGCTGAAATGGGTCGGGCCCTCGATGGTGCCGCCCTGAAAGCCGAGCTTTTGCGCGGTCGCATCGTCGTGGATCGAGGCGTGGGAGTCGTAGACCTGCGCGTGCAGCATCTGCTTCGGGCTGCGCCACGGCCCGGTGAGCAGATTGCCGCTTTCCAATAGCTCGGTCGTGAACGCCGCTTCCGTCATCCCTGGTGTCTCCCTTTGCGCCGCAGCGTTTCAAAGAAGGCGGATTTCGGCAAGAGCGATCCACAGGACGAGCCGAGATATGTCCTGCGGCCATGAATTCACGCTGGGCACGCATAGCAAAACCGGTGCATTCTGGTCGCAATTAGACCGGTTCAAATAACCGGCGGAACGCGCGACGGGGAGCGGATGAATGGCGTTGATGGAAGTTGGGCTGGACGACAAGTACCGGCTGGATGCGAAGCGCATATTCCTCTCCGGTACGCAGGCGCTGGTCCGATTGCCGATGTTGCAGCGCGAACGCGACCGCGCGCAGGGGCTCAACACCGCCGGTTTCATCTCCGGCTATCGCGGCTCGCCGCTCGGCATGTACGACCACGCGCTGTGGCGCGCCAAAACCTTCCTCAAGCAGCATGACATCGAGTTCGCGCCCGGCCTCAACGAGGATCTGGCGGCGACCGCCGTGTGGGGCAGCCAGCAGGTCGGCATGTTCCCCGGCGCCAAGGTCGATGGCGTGTTCGGCATCTGGTACGGCAAGGGCCCCGGCGTCGACCGCTCGATGGATGCGCTCAAGCACGCCAACTCGGCCGGCACCTCGCCGAATGGCGGCGTGATCGCGCTCGCCGGCGACGACCATGGCTGCCAGTCCTCGACGCTGGCGCATCAGAGCGAGCAGGTGTTCGCCGCCGCCTTGATGCCGGTGGTCAATCCGGCGACGCTGCAGGATTATCTCGATCTCGGCATTCTGGGTTTTGCGCTGTCGCGCTACTCCAGTTGCTGGGTCGGCTTCAAGGCGATTTCGGAAACGGTCGAAAGCTCGGCCTCGATCGTCAGCGATCCCGATCGCATCAAGATCATCATGCCCGACGATTTCGAAATGCCGCCGGGCGGGCTTTCGATCCGCTGGCCGGATGCGCCGATGGAGCAGGAGCGGCGGCTGCACGGCCCGAAGATGCAGGCGGTGGCGGCGTTCACGCGCGTCAACCGCTTCGACCGCATCGTGCTGGATTCGAAGCCGGCGCGGCTCGGCATCATGGCGACCGGCAAGGCCTATCTCGATCTCCGGCAGGCGCTGGCCGATCTCGGCATCACCGATGCCGAGGCGCAGGCGCTGGGACTGCGCATCTACAAGGTCGCGCTGACCTGGCCGCTGGAGGAATCCGGCGCGCGGGCGTTCGCCGAAGGCCTGCAGGATGTGCTCGTCGTCGAGGAGAAGCGCGGCTTCATCGAGGACCAGCTGCTGCGCATTCTCTATAATGTCGATGCGTCGAAGCGGCCCTCGGTGGTCGGCAAGCGCGACGAGACCGGCGCGCTGCTGCTGCCGAGCGAAGGCGAGCTGACGCCGACCATGGTGGCGGCCGCCGTCGTCGCGCGGCTGCGCAAGCTCGGCCATCGCAGCCCGGCGCTGGAGCAGCGTCTGGCAAAGCTCGAAGCCTTCGACCGGCCGGCGGAAGGCATCGGCGCCGCAAAACTGCAGCGCACGCCGTATTTCTGTTCGGGCTGCCCGCACAACACCTCGACCAAGATCCCCGAGGGCAGCCGCGCCATGGCCGGCATCGGCTGTCACGGCATGGCGCTGTCGGTGCCGAGCCGCCGCACCGCAGACGATCTCGCATATGGGCGCGGAGGGCGTCAGCCTGGATCGGGCAGGCGCCGTTCACCAGCGAACAGCACGTGTTCCAGAATCTCGGCGACGGCACCTACACCCATTCCGGCCTGCTGGCGATCCGCGCCGCGGCGGCGTCCGGCGTCAACATCACCTACAAGATCCTTTATAATGACGCGGTGGCGATGACCGGCGGCCAGCCGGCCGAAGGCGGCTTGACGGTCGTCGCAGATCGCGCACCAGGTTTCGGCGGAAGGCGCAAAGCGCCTCGTCATCGTCTCCGACGATCCGGAGAAATATCCCAGCAATTACTTCCCGTCAGGCGCGACCGTTCATCACCGCCGCGAACTCGATGCGGTGCAGAAGGAGCTGCGCGAGATCAAGGGCCTCACGGTCCTGATCTACGACCAGACCTGCGCGGCGGAAAAGCGCCGCCGCCGCAAGCGCGGGCTCTATCCGGATCCGCCGAAGCGCGTCTTCATCAACGAGCGCGTCTGCGAAGGCTGCGGCGATTGCTCGGCTGGTCTCGAACTGCGTCTCGGTGCAGCCGCTGGAGACCGAGCTCGGCCGCAAGCGGCGGATCGACCAGTCGAACTGCAACAAGGACTTTTCCTGCATCGAGGGCTTTTGCCCGAGCTTTGTCACCGTGCATGGCGGCAAGCTGCGCAAGGCCGACCGCACCGCGGCCGATCCGTCGGCGCTGTTCGCCGATCTGCCGGTGCCGGCCATCGCCGGCGCTCGACGGCGCCTACAACATCCTCGTCACCGGGATCGGCGGCACCGGCGTCATCACCATCGGCGCGCTGCTCGGCATGGCCGCCCATGTCGACGGCCAGGCGTGCTCGACGCTCGACTTCACCGGCCTGTCGCAGAAGAACGGCGCGGTCATGAGCCACGTCCGCATCGCGCCGTCGGCGGACGATCTCGCCAACGTCCGCATCGCGCCCGGCAGCGCCAATCTCATTCTCGGCTGCGACATCGTGGTCGCCACCAGCGATCCCGGCGCTGAGCCGCGCCGAACGCGGCGTGACGCGCGCGGTCGTCAATGCCGACCTGTTGCCGACCGCGAGCTTCGTCATCAATCCCGACATCGATTTCGAGGCGGGCGACGATGCGGGAGTCGCTCAACGAGGCCGTCAGCGCCGACCGATCTCGACATTCTCGACGCGACCGGGCTTGCCACCGCGCTGATGGGCGACAGCATCGCCACCAACGCCTTCATGCTCGGCTTTGCGTTCCAGCGCGGCGCGATCCCGCTGTCGCTGGAGGCGATCATGAAGGCGATCGACCTCAATGGCGCGGCGATCGAGATGAACAAGCTGGCGTTCTCCTGGGGCCGGCTCGCCGCGCACGATCTGCAGCGCGTCGTCACGGCCGCCCGCTTCAAGAATTCGGGCGCGGCGCCGGTCAAGCGGACGCTCGACGAAAGCATCGCCTTCCGCGCCAAGTTCCTGACCGACTATCAGAACGAGGCCTATTCGAAGCGCTACCTCGCCGAAGTCGAGCGCGTTCGCGCGGCCGAAGCCAAGGGCTCGCCCGGGTCGCATGACCTCACCGAGGCCTTTGCAAAAGGCCTGTTCAAGCTGATGGCCTACAAGGACGAGTACGAAGTCGCCCGGCTTTACTCGGACGGCGAGTTCGCGAAGGCGCTGAAGGAGCAGTTCGACGGCGACCCGAGCGTCAAGGTCAGCCTCGCGCCGCCGCTGCTCGCGCCGCGCGACAAGGTGACCGGGCATCTGCGCAAGCGCGAGTTCGGCTCCTGGATTTTCCGCGCGTTCGAACTGCTGACGCGGTTCAAGTTCCTGCGCGGCACCGCGCTCGATCCGTTCGGCTACACGGCCGAACGCCGGATGGAGCGGGCGCTTGCCGGGCGAATATTCCGCGATGATCTTCCGCCATCTCGACAAGGCGAAGCCGCAGGACTGGCCGCGGCTGGTGGCGCTGGCGAAATCGCGCGGAACTCGTTCGCGGCTACGGCCACATCAAGGAAGCCAATGTCGCGAAATTCCGCGCGGAATGCGCGCGTCTGGAAAGCGCGATCGGCCAGCCGGTGGCGCAGGCGGCCGAGTAGGGGCTGTTCATCCCGGCTGTGAACTTTTCCACAGCCGGGATCACTGCACCGGTAAACTTGTGGCCGGGAACGGCTGGAATTGTCCGGCCGGCTTCCTACATGATGGTTGTAGTTTCACCTTTTGGTTGATTTCAGGAGGCCAGCGATGGTCCTGAAAAATGCTGTTGCGACAGCACTTTGCACGGGGCTCCTGATGTCGGGCGGCGCTGCGCTGGCCGACGAGTATCGCGCCGACGAGTTCCTCGGCCTCGATCTCTCCCAGGCCGTGCTCTCGCCGAAGCGGCTCGGCCCGGAGACGCAATTCGCCCCGGTCCGGATCGAGGCGAGAACCGATCGCAGGCCGGTGAAAACGGAACGCGTGGTGGTGGCGAAGGAAGCCGCGCCCACAGCCGCAGATCGCGCAGGCAGCAGCGTCGCCGAGACAGCGCGCGCCGCGACGCCGCCCGCACCAAGCTGGCGCGGCGCCACAGCAATCCGCTCGACGCACAGGCGCGCGACACGCGGATCCAGACATGGCCGTGCAAGTCCGGCGCCATCTGCGGCTGGCAGCGGTAGACTTGGCTTCGTAGGATGGGTAGAGCGAAGCGTACCCACCATTGCCTCCGCACGAGAGATGATGGGCTCGCTGCGCTGCACCCACGCCTCGATTCCACGTCATCCACCTGTCGTAAAACCTTCGGCTCACAGTTCAAATTGCTCGGGCACACCGTCGTCGTGATTCGACGAGGGTGCTTCGATGCCGATTGCGATACGCGCCGGGCAAGGCTCTGAACCGGCGTCAATGTGCTGGTCCGCTCCGCCGCGACGGTGGCCGTGGCCGGTCTCGGCAGCCTCGCCAGACCCTATCTCAGCCGCGCCGCCGATCGGCCGCTCATCACGAGCGGCATTCAATCCGGCGACGTCTCGGCCAACTCCGCGGTGATCTGGGCGCGCGCCGATCGGCCGGCGCGGATGCAGGTCGAGTGTTCGACGCTCGAGAGCTTCAAGACCATCATCCGCTCGGCCTCCGCCGACGCCGCTGCCGGACGGCGATTTCACCTCGAAAGTTCTGCTCGGCGGCCTGCCGGCGGGGCAGGACATTTTCTATCGCGTGCGGTTCGACGACATCGACGGAGCGGCATCGCCGGCGAGACGCAGCTCGGGCATTTCCGCACCGCGCCCACCGCGCGAAGCAACAGTATCGTTCGCCTGGTCGGGCGATACCGCGGGGCAGGGCTGGGGCATCGACGAAAACCGTGGCGGCATGCGGACTTACCGCACCATGCTCGACAACCGTCCGGACTTCTTCATCCATTCCGGCGACCACATCTATGCGGACTGCCCGGTGGAGCGGGAGTTGAAGCTGCCCGATGGCGAGATCTGGCGAAACATCGTCACCGAAGAGAAATCCGTGGTCGCCCACACCCTCGAACAGTTCCGCGGCAACTACAAATACAACTGGCTCGACGACAATTTCCGCGCCTTCCATGCCGCCGTGCCCGCTGTTCGCGCAATGGGACGATCACGAGGTCACCAACGACTGGGCGCCGATCGGCACCGCCGACGAAACCGGCTATGCCGAGGACGGCTCTTCGCTGCTGGTGGCGCGGGCGCGCCGCGCGTTCCATGAATTCATGCCGATGCGCGCGGTGCCTGCCCGAGGACGGCCGGATCTATCGCAAGATCGCCTACGGCCCGCTGCTCGACATCTTCATGCTCGATATGCGCAGCTACCGCGATTCCACCTTCAACAAGCGCGACGACCAAAGCGAGACCTGCATCCTTGGTGCGACGCAACTGGCGTGGCTGAAGCGCGAACTGGTGGCGTCCGATGCGACCTGGAAAGTGATCGCCGCCGACATGCCGATCGGCCTGTTCAGCGAGGACGGCATTGCGCTCGGCGACGGCCCGCCGGAGCGGCGCGAGCATGAGATTGCCGACCTGCTGTCGTTCATGAAGCGCGCCGGCATCCGCAACACGGTGTGGCTGACCGCCGACATGCATTACACCGCCGCGCACCATTACGATCCGAACCGCGCGGCCTATCAGGATTTCGAACCGTTCTGGGAGTTCGTCTCCGGCCCGCTGCACGCCGGCACCTGGGCGCCGGCCCCGCTCGACAATACGTTCGGGCCGAAAGCGATGTTCCAGAAGGGCTGCAGCGCGGAGCAGGGCGAGAATCTCGCGCCCTGTTTCGGCCTGCAGTTTTTCGGCCGTGTCGACATCGACGGCAAGACCGAAGTGATGACCGTGACGCTGAAGGACGTCGACAACCGCGACCTCTGGTCGGTCGATATCGAGCCCCGCCCGGATGCGCGGCCCGGCCAGATCATGGCGCAGCATATCTGACGCGCTCGGTCGGGAGACTGTCGGCTCAACTCCTCCATGTTCGCGCCGCATAGTTTGGCTAGGCTGCGTCGCCTTGCCGACGCGTGCGCTACAAGATCGCATCCGGAAGTTGCGCATTATTTCTTGAAGGAGGCGTTGCGGTGGCGCACAATTCGCCTGTCCCTCCCGACCGGATCGACCGCGAATGTATCGGCGGTGTCGGCGTGAGCGGCGGTGATTGGGAGACCGATTTGCGGATCGCCAAGATGGCCGTCGAGTTGATCGGCGCGAAGTGGGAATGACATAGGCAGTTCGGTCTTGGGGAAGGGCAAAGTGATGAGTGCCGATCCGCTCCGCGTGGCTTGTATCGGGATGGGATGGTGGTCCGACGTTCTGGCGGATGCCATCCAGCGCTCGGGCAAGCTGGAGATCCGCGAGCTGCTACACCCGGTCCGAGGAAAAACGCAAAAATTTCGCGGCAAAATACCGCTGCCGGCCGGCCGCGAGCTACGAGGCGCTGCTGGCCGACGCCGAGATCGAGGCGATCATCAACACGACGCCGAACGATGTGCATCTGGCGACGACCTGCGCGGCCGCAGCCGCCGGCAAGCACGTCTTTCTGGACAAGCCGATCGCCAACAGCATCTCGGACGGCCGCGCCATCACCGAGGCCTGCCGCAAGGCCGGCGTGGTGCTGGCGCTCGGCTATCAGCGGCGGCGCGAGAGCCATTTCCGCTATGCTCAGGCAGCAGATCGAGGCCGGCCGGTTCGGCAAGCTCGTCAACGCCGAGGCGAACATCAGCCGCGATCGCCTCGGCAAGGTCGATCTCACCTCCTGGCGCTACCAGGCCGCGGGCATGCCGGGCGGCGTGATGCTGCAGATCGGGATCCACTACATCGACGTGCTCGCCTACCTGATCGGGCCGATCCATGCGGTGCGCGCACAGTCGGCGCAACTGGTGCTGCCCGGCGACAATCCTGATGTCGCGAGCCTGATCCTGCAGCACGAGAACGGCGCGCTCTCGACGCTGAACGCAAGCTACGCCTCGGCGTCCGAGTATTACCTGATGAATGTCTACGGCAAGGACATGACGGCGTTTTACGATTTGCACAACGGGCTGCGGCTGCTCAAGCGCGGTGAAAGCCAGCCGGTCGCGGTGCCATGCGCTGTCAACGATACCCTGGTCGAGGAGCTCGAGGAGTTTGCCGCGGCGGCGCGCGGGCAGGGCCAGCACGAAGTCGGGGGCGAGGAGGCGACGCGATCGCTCGCCGTGGTCCGCGCCGGCATTCTCTCGGCGCGCGAGGGACGTTCGGTCGAGGTCGCCGAGATATTGAACGGTGACGGAAAAATGTGACGGCGCAGCAGCAAGGATGGGAGCGCGCGTGATGAAACCTGGCACGTGTGTCTGGAAAGCTTTCGCGGTTGCAATGGTCATTGGCCGGCATCGCCGGGGAGGTAGCCGCGCAGGACTATCCCTCCAGGGCGATCACGGTGGTCGTGCCGTTCCCTCCCGGCGGCGCCAGCGACGTCGTTGCGCGCATCGTCACCAACCAGATGTCGAAGATCCTCGGGCAATCCATCATCATCGAGAATGTCAGCGGCGCCGGCGGCACCGTCGGCAGCGCCCGCGTCGCGGCTGCCGCGCCCGACGGCTATACCTTGCTCGCCGCGGCGATGGGCTCGCATGTCGCAGCGCCCGTGCTCACGCCGAACCTGAAATACGATCCCGTGGCCGACTTCGTGCCGATCGGCTTCACCGCCCATTCCCCGGCGGTCATTATCGCGCGGAAGGATTTCCCGGCAAAGGACCTGAAGGAATTCGTCGCGGCGCTGCGGCAACGGGGCGATGCGGTGAAGCAGGCCCATGGCGGCATCGGCGCGTCCTCGCATATGGCGTGTCTCTTGTTCACCGCGGAAATCGGCGCGAAGCCGGCGCTGGTCGCCTATCGCGGTTCAGGCCCGGCATTGAACGATCTGGTCGGGGGGCACGTCGATTTCATGTGCGAGCAGTCGGTCAGCGTGGCGGAGTTGGTTCTGGCCGGCTCGGTCAAGGCCTTCGCGGTCTCTGCTGCGAAACGCCTCGAAACGCTGCCGAACGTTCCGACCGCTAGCGAAGCCGGCATCAACTACGAGATGAGCGTCTGGGCGGGACTGTTTGCGCCGAAGGGCGTTTCGCCCGAAATCATCGCCAGGCTTTCCGATGCGCTCGACCGGGCGCTTGATGAGGATGTCGTGCGCGAGCGGATTGCCCAGCTCGGCGGCTCGATACCGCCAAAGGACGAACGCAGCCCGGCTGCCTTCGATCGCTTTGTCCGGTCCGAGATCGCGCGCTGGTCACCCATTCTGGCCGCGGCCGGAACCGGGAAATGAGGCGTTCGACGCGTGCAGATGCAGTGTGCGCTACATGAAGCCACGCTCAGGCGTCACCTCGCCACGAGATAACCGACCACCACCATCGTCACGGAAATCGCCAGGACCACGCCGAGCACGGCGGCGATGATCGCCGGCAGTCCATGGCTATCCAGCCATCGTTGCAACGCCTTGACCATCGCATCCTAACCTGATCTTGATTTGCCCTGCGCCCTGCGCGCAGACTACTCAATAGCGGCCTATTCCCCTCAATGAAATACCGTTCGCGCGGCTTTCGCTACGCTGCGCGCGCTTTCTCCTTCCCGGAGCCATCATGGAACATCTGCAAACCCAGGGCTATCAGCCTGCCCAGGCTCGGGCTCGGCACCTTCCGCATGCAGGGCGATGCCTGCCGCACCGCGGTCGAAAGCGCGCTCGGGCTGGGCTACCGGCATCTCGACACCGCCGAGATGTATGGCAATGAGGAGCCGATCGGCGCCGCGATTGCCGCCTCCGGTGTTGCCCGCAAGGACCTGCATGTCACCACAAAAGTCTGGAACGAGAATTTGGCGCCGGATGCCATCCGCCGGGCGTTCGATGCATCGCTGAAAAAGCTCCGGCTCGATCATGTCGATCTCTATCTGGTGCACTGGCCGGCGCCGAAGATGAACCTGCCCGCGATGTTCGAGACGCTGATGAAGCTGAAGGAAGAGGGCCGCACCCGCGCCATCGGCGTCGCCAATTTCAACATTGCGCTCCTGAAAACCGTGGTCGAGGAAATCGGCGCCCCGATCGCCTGCAACCAGGTCGAATACCACGTCATGCTGGACCAGACGCGGCTGCGCCAGTTTCTCACTGCGAAATCGATTCCGCTGGTCGCCTATTGTCCGCTGGCGCAGGGCAGGGTGGCTTCCGACCCGGCGCTTGCGGCCATCGGGCGCAAGCACAATGCCACCGCGGCGCAGGTCGCGCTGAAATGGCTGCTCGATCAGGACGGCGTTGCCGCGATCCCGAAGGCGTCGCGCGCGGAAAGCCAGCAAGCCAATCTCGACGCGCTGAAGCGTGAAACTCGACGACGCCGACAGGAAGGCGATCGCGGCCTTGCCCAAGGACAGACGGTGTGTAAATCCGGGCTTCGCGCCGGCGTGGGATTGATGCGATTCCGGTCTTTTCCGCCGGCCGGAATTCGGGTTTTTGCTACACACGGGCGCGGCTCCAGTCCATACTGGATCGCATCAAAGGGAGGTCTATCAAAATGCGTGAAGCTGTTATCGTTTCCTATGCACGTACCGGGCTGGCGAAGTCCGGCCGCGGCGGATTCAACATCACCCCGCCGATGTCGATGGCGGCCCACGCCATCAAGCACGCCGTCGAGCGCGCCGGCGTCGACAAGGAATATGTCGAGGACTGCTATCTCGGCAATTGCGCGCATGGCGCGCCGAATATCGGCCGTCAGGCCGCGCTGCTCGCCGGCATGCCGAAGTCGACCGCGGGCGTTTCCGTGAACCGCTTCTGTTCGTCGGGACTGCAGACCATTGCGATGGCCGCCAACTCGATCCGCTCCGACGGCGCCGACTGCATCGTGGCCGGCGGCGTCGAGAGCATCTCGATCCCGGGCGGCGGCTCGCCCAAGGAGTCGATCGATCCTGATCTGCTCAAGGCCGCGCCCGATATCTTCATGGCGATGATCGACACCGCCGATATCGTCGCCGAGCGCTACAAGCTCAGCCGCGAATACCAGGACGAGTACTCGCTGGAATCGCAGCGCCGCATGGCGGCCGCCCAGCAGGCCAACAAGTTCAAGGACGAAATCGTCCCGATGAAGACCAGGATGAAGGTGGTCGACAAGGCGACGAAAGCGGAGAGCATCGTCGACTACACCGTCGACAAGGACGAATGCAACCGGCCGGAAACCACGCTGGAAGGCCTTGCCAAGCTCGAGCCGGTGAAGGGCGCCGGCAAATACGTCACCGCCGGCAACGCCAGCCAGCTCTCGGACGGCGCGGCGGCGGTCGTTCTGATGGAAGCCAAGGACGCCGAAAAGCGCGGCCTCAACCCGATGGGCCGTTTCGTCGCCTGGGCGGCGGCGGGCTGCGAGCCGGACGAGATGGGCATCGGCCCGATCTTTGCCGTGCCGAAACTGTTGAAGCGCCATGGCCTGAAGATCGACGACATCGATCTCTGGGAGCTCAACGAAGCCTTCGCCAGCCAGTGCCTCTATTCGCGCGACAAGCTCGGCATCGATCCCGAGAAGTACAACGTCAACGGCGGCTCGATCGCGATCGGCCATCCGTTCGGCATGACCGGCGCGCGTCTCACCGGCCACATCCTGCAGGAAGGCCGCCGGCGCAAGGCGAAGTGGGGCGTCGTCACGATGTGCATCGGCGGCGGCCAGGGCGGCGCAGGCCTGTTCGAGATCTACAGCTGAGCTGCTTCGCAAGCAGACATCGAACGCAACAAAGAAAATGGCTCCGCGAGGAGCCATTTTCCGTTTGAGGCGTCGAGTTCTGTTCAGGTCGATCAGGGCCTCAGTAGCGATAGCGCTTCTTGATGACCACGACCCTGTCGCGATGACCATGCCGCCATCCGCGATGGTAGCCGCGGTCGCGATGCCGCGGAATTCGGCACGTGCGCCATGGCCATGGTGATGACCATGATAGCCGCCGCCACGCTTGATCACGACGGTTTGGGCGCTCGCAATCGACGGCGCCGCGATGATGAGCGCGCCAAGTGCGGCGATAACGTATCCAAGCTTCTTCATTCCAGTCCTCCTCAATTGAGCGAGGATAGAACATCACATCGCAGGGAACGTTCCCGCGGAATTTCAAGAGATTTCTGAACGCTTGTTCAGATGCTTGCGTTGCACGCGTCGGCCGTTAGACTTTTGGCTAGTTCGTAGGATGGGTGGAGCGAAGCGAAACCCATCATGCTTCGCGCAAGGATTTGATGGGTTTCGCTGCGCTCTACCCATCCTGCGTGAAGGACCGCCGGCTCCATCGGTTGGCCTTGCGTGGGACGATGCACGCCCTGCTTGCGGAACGCCGGAGCCCGGCGCATCATCGCCAGATAAAAATCATATCGGGGGGAGCGCTGCGATGACCGGGTTTTCACGCCGTGATTTTCTTAAGGTAACGGGATCGGCTGCCATCGCTGCCGCGTCGGGCCCTGCCTACGCCGCGATGGGTCCGAACGACAAGTTCGACCTCGTGATCAAGGGCGGCGACGTGCTCGACCCGAGCCAGTCGCTGCGGGGCAAGCGCGACATCGGCATCCGCTGGGGCGTGATCGAGGCGGTCGAGAACGAGATTCCGGCCGCCCGCGCCGCCAAGACCATCGACGCCTCGGGCAAACTGGTGACGCCGGGTCTGATCGACCTGCATTCCCACGTCTATCCCTACGGCTCGGCGATCGGCATTCCCGCCGACGAACTGGTGCAGGCGCAGGCCACCACCACGGTGGTGTCGGCGGGCGATGCCGGCGTCAACAATCTCGCCGCGCTGCGCCGTTACATCGTGGCGCAATCGCGGGCGCGGATTTACGCCTTCGTCCACATCGCCAACAACGGCCTGTCCGGCTTCCCGGTCGCCGAGCTCTACAACATCGACTACGCGCAAGTGGAAGCCTGCGCGATGGCGCTGGCCGAAAATCCGGATTTCCTGCTCGGCGTCAAGGTGCGGATGTCGGAGAACGTCATCGCCAAGCATGGCGTCGAGCCGCTGAAGCGCGCCATCAAGGCCTGCGAGATGTGCGGCTGGCCGGCCAAGATGATGGTGCATATCGGCGGCGTCGAGACCAAGGAATTGATGTCGGAGATTCTCGACCTGCTGCGGCCCGGGCGACGTGCTGACCCACGCCTATTCCGGCGCGCCGAACATCGCCGGCGCCTTCACCAACATCGTGCAGGACGGCAAGCTGCTGCCGGCGGCGCTGTCCGCCAAGCAGCGCGGCGTGATGTTCGATGTCGGCCATGGCGGCGGCAGTTTTGATTTCACCGTGGCGGAGGTGGCGATCGCGGGCGGCTGCGGGCCGGACACGATCTCCTCCGACATCCACGTCTTCTCCGGCAATACGCCGGGCATGCCGTATCTGCCGAACGTCATGAGCAAGTTCATTCCGCTGGGATATACGGTGGAGCAGGTGGTGGCGATGGCGACCTCGGCGCCGGCCAAAATCATCAACCGCGCGCCAAAAATCGGCACGCTGCAGATCGGCGCGCCCGGCGACGTCGCGATCATGGATCTGGTGGAGGCGCAGACCTCGTTCGTCGACACCCGCAACAACAAGCGCGAGGGCAAGCTGCTGCTCAAGCCGGTGCAGACCGTGATCAACGGCGTGCCGTTCGGCCGGCCGTATCAGGCGCCGTTCGCGGTGCGGTGAACGATCGCGCCGCTTGGTTCAGGCGGAAGCGAGCGCTGTCTCGCCGCCTTGGCCGAGCAGCTTGCCGACGAGGTGCCGCGGGATTGTCGGGGATGGCGTCGCCCCGCCAGGCCACGTGCTGGTCGGTGCGCGCAAGAACGAGCTTGCGGCCGCCGGGCGGCTGCGCTTCACCGGCGGCGACATCGACCACCGCGAACGGCACGCCGTTGGCGTTCATCGCCTCCGCCAGAGGCGCAACCGTGACATCCGGATCGTAGCGCAACAGCGTGTAGCCCGGCCCGAGCGCATCATAGACCGGCCGGCCGTCGGCCAGTTTCGCGAACGGAAGCCGGCAGCCCGGCGTCGAGGACGGCGTGAAATCCGCCATCGTAAAACCCGGCTGTTCGGCGCCGTCATAGGCGATGATCGGGGAGCGGTCGTAGAAATAACCGAAGTTGAGGCCGGCGCAGCAATATTGCTGCACGTTCAGATCATAGGCGGCTTGCCCCACCTGCTTGCGGACGGCGTCGCCTTCCGGCCCCGGCTGCTCGATTTCATCGGGAACGGTGCGGCGCTGGCTCAAGCACCTTGCCCGCCATCTCCATCGCAAAGCGCGACACCTGCTCGGTGATCGGCAGGCGCTCGGCCTCATAGGCATCGAGGATGGCGACGTCGGCCCATCCCTGCAGATAGGCCGCGAGCAGCCATGCGAGGTTGGTGGCGTCCGCGATGCCGGCATTCATGCCGTAGCCGGCATAGGGCATCCACAAATGCGCGGCGTCGCCGCAGATGAACGCGCGGCCCTTGCGAAACCGGTCGGCGACCAGGCGGCGGCCGACCCAGTCTTCCTTGCTGAGGATCTCGTATTCGAAATCGGGGCCGACGCCGAGGATGGCGCGGATCGAGGCGTCGCGATCGACCGACTCGAAGGTCTCGTCTTCCTTGTTGAGGTGGTTATGGATCAGCCATTTCTCGCGGCCATCGATCGCGACCACCGTGCCGCAGCGCCGCGGGTTGAGCGACAGCGTCATCCACGCCGGCGCGTCCATCAGCGCGAGCAGGGCGGGGGCGTGGATATAGGTCGATTGCACGCGCTGGATGATCGGCGTTCCCTGCAGATTGGCGTCGATCGCCTTGCGCACCAGCGAACGCGCGCCGTCGCAGCCGACGATGAAATCGGCGTGGATTTGCGAAGGTGGTTCCGGTGTCGAGGTTGCGGACGGTCGCAACGATGCCGTCATCGTCTTCGCTGAAATCCTCGAACGCGGTGCGGTTCAGGATCTGAAGCCCGTCGATGGCGGTGGCGTGCGCGAACAGCACGGGTTCCATGTGGATCTGGTTGATGCGGTGCGGCGGCTCGGCGGTCGGCCAGTCGGTGTCCGGGCCGCCGGTCGCGGTATAGCGGTCGCGCCGGCAGGGAATCAGGATGCGCGAGAGCTCGATGCCGGTTGCCGTGGTGCGGTAGGAGCAGTCGTTCGGATAGTCGGCCGGCAGGCCGGTGTCGCGCAACTTATGCGCGAGTCCGAGCCTGCGGAAAATCTCCATCGAACGCGCCGAGACGTGGTTGCATTTCACGCTCGGCGGTTCTCCGGCGGCGCGTGTTTCCACGACGGTGACCGATATTCCCCGCGTTGCGAGGTCCATCGCCAGCGTCAGCCCGACCGGACCGGCGCCGATCACGAGAACGCGGGTTATTAACTGTCGCTCACTGTTCGTTGCTTGCCATGTCGCTTGCTGCGCTTTGGACGTTCATGCATAACTGATAGCCACAGAAAAATCATCGGGGGACCTTGAATGTTTCCGTCGATCCGGCGAGCCTTGATCGGGGCCGCTGTGTTCGCTTGTCGCTGTCGTCGTTCGCGATTGAAGCAGCAAACGCATATCCTGATCAACCGATCAAGATCATCGTGACGTTTCCGCCCGGCGGCAGTGCCGATATCGTGATCCGTGCCTTGCAGCCGTTGTTGTCGGAGACGCTGCGCCAGACCATCGTCATCGAGAACAAGGCGGGCGCGGGCGGCAATATCGGGATCGGCGCCGTGGCGCAGGCCGCGCCTGACGGCTACACGCTCGGCGTGGCCGCGGCCGGCGTGCTGACCGTCAATCCCCATCTCAATCGCGCGGCGATGCCGTTCGATCCGATCAAGGATCTGGCGCCGGTGACGATGCTGGCGGAAATCCCGTTCGTGCTGGTGTCCTCGCAGCAGTCGGGCATCACTTCGGTCGCAGACCTCATTGCGAAGGCCAAGGCGCAACCGCAGGGTCTGTCGATCGGCCATGGCGGCAACGGCACCGCGATGCATCTGACCTCGGCCCTGTTCAACCAGAAGGCCGGCGTCGGCATTCAATTGATCGCCTATCGCGGCACCGCGCCGGCCTCGGTCGACGTTCTCGCCGGCCACATCCCGCTCGCGGTGCTGGATATCCCCGCGTCCAAGCAATTGATCAACGACGGCAAGTTGAAAGCGCTCGGCGTCTCTGCCGCAAAACGCGTGGTCTTCCTGCCCGACGTGCCGACGTTGGCCGAGCAGGGCCTGAGCGAATTCGAATTCGGTCGGCTGGTTTGGCGTCGTCGCGCCCGCCGGCACGCCGCCCGAGATCATCGCCACGTTGAATGCCGCCTTCGTGAAGGCATTGAGCGATCCCGCCGCGATCGAGAAAATCCGCGTGCTCGGCGCCGAACCCGCGCCCACCTCGCCCGAGGCTTTTGCCAAATTCATCCAGAGCGAAAGCACGAAATGGGGCAAGTTGATCGCCGAGGCCGGCATCAAGGCGGAATAGGACGGCCATAGCGCTGCAGCCCGGCATCGCGGCGACAAATCAGAAGGCGTCTAAGCGCCGCCATTTGATCCCGATCAATGCGGCGGCCTCGTTCGCTTCGCGATCATCGCGAGCGAAAGGATCGAGCGTGGCATCTGCGCGAAAGCCTGTCCGATACCGAAGTGCGTCGGATCCGTCCGGTGACGGCCGATCCTGCCGCGATGCGAGACGGCCGTCTGCCTGCACGAAAGCGAGTTTCTCAGGCAACTCGGGATCCGCGTCCGCGAGATGCGCGCGCTGCCGCGGCATGTCGCGCCGGGAGCTCGCCCGCCTGTCCGGTCTTTCCGAGCGCTTCGTGGCCCAGATCGAGGCCGGCAAGGGCAATGTCTCGATCGTGCGGCTGCTGCGGATCGCGCTGGTGTTTCGCGGCGAATAGCGTCGCCGCGCGACCGATTGAGCCCAAGCCGCTCAGCTCCGCGCGCGCTTCTCCACATTGGCAATTCGCTCCGGCACGCCGAATTCCTTGCGGCAGACTTCGGCGAGCACGGCGACGCCCTCGCGGATCTGTTCCTGCGAGGGGCTGGCGAAGCACAGCCGCAGCCGGCTGCCGGCATAGGCCTTGTCGGTCGACCATTCCGGTCCGGGATTGATCGCGACGCCGGCGGCGAGCGCGGCCTGATAGAGCTTTAGCGTGTCGACATTGTCGGGGAGTTTCACCCACAGGAAGATGCCGCCCTTCGGGCGCTTCGAATTCGGCCGCGGTGCCGAACTGCTCGTTGAGCGCTTCCATCAGCGTGTCGAGCTTGGCGCGCAGGCCGCGCGTCAGCTTCGGCACATGGGTGGAAAAATGCGGCGCGCAATATTCCGCCAGCACCATCTGCTCCAGCGCGCCGCTTCCGGCGTCGGTCTTCAGCGCCAGCATCCGCGACATCATTTCCCAGGGCGCGACGATGAAGCCGACCCGCAGGGCCGGCGCGATCGATTTCGAGAACGAGCCGATGTGAATGACGCCGCCGTGCTGGCTCATGGCGTAGATCGCGGGCGGGCGCTTCGCCGTCCAGATCAGGTCGGCGTAGCAATCGTCCTCGAAGATCGGCACGCCGTATTGCTCGCGACAGCTTCAGCATCTCCGCGCGCCGCGTCTCCGGCATGATCGATCCGGTCGGGTTCTGCACGGTCGGGATGGTGTAGATGTATTTCGGCGTGATGCCGCGGCTCTTGTGGTCGGCAAGGGCTGCCGCCAGCGCATCCATCCGCATGCCCTGGTCGTCGAGGGGAATGCCGACCGCCTTGACGCCGAGCCGCGTCAGCCGGTTCAGCGCGCCCTGATAGGTCTCCTGTTCGACCAGCACGGTGTCGCCGCGCGCCAGCAGCGTCTGATTGACGAGATCGAGCGCCTGCAGCGAGCCCGAAACGATCATGATGTCGTCGGCGCTGCAGCCGATGCCGGCGTCGCGCTTGAGTTTTGCGGTGAGGAATTCGCGCAAGGGACGATAACCCTGCGGGCCGCTGGCAAGCCCGTAGGTCGCGAGCGTCCTGCCCTCGCGCCGGAGCACGGCGCTGATCGCGTCGACCAGGCCGTCGACCGGAACCTGGTCGGGATCGTTGTTGCCGCCGACGAAACTGTATTTGGCAAGCCCGGTCCACCGCGCTGCCGGCGCCGGCAATCCGGCGGGCAGCAAGGGCGCGAAATCGAAGGGGGTTGCGGTGGACATGGATATTCACTCCCGTTTTGTTTTTCGTTGAGAAGGCCGCTCGCGGCCTTCTGGCAGGCTGGTTCTTGCAGGCTAGTTCTTGATGATCCTGATCGGCCGCCCCTGGCTGATGAAGGCATAATGTCCGGCGCCGACGCCGCCGACCATCAGCGCCTCGACCGCGGGCTCGGCGATTTCGCCCGTGGCCGCCCAGTCGACCACGAAATTGGCCCCCGTTCCGCCGCGCACGTCGTTGGCGGCGATGAAGACCTCGATCGTCGCGAACGGTTTTAGCGCAACCGGCGATTTGAGGTAGCTTTCCACCATCTTGCCTGATGTGTCGAAATAGGCGATCCGCTTCAGGACCAGCGGGCGGGTTTCGGAGGCGTTGTGGACGCTCAGCGTGACCGAAAAATCCGCCCGCAGCTTGCCCTGGCTCATCGAGACGCTGGAATAGACCGGCACGTAGAACGCGCCGGATACGGCGAGATTTTCTGTGGGCATCGCGGTGAGGGAGGCGGCGAAATTCTGTTCGATGGTACCTGCGGTCTGCGCGCCGGCGCCGGGCGAGTACAGGATCGACAGCGCGGCCAGAATCGCGAGAAAAGAGCCCCTTCTGCGGCTGTGACACATTGCTTGTTTGACCCCTGCGCCGGGACCTCTAGGTTGGGGCAGGGGCAGATCCGGAACTATGCACGAGCTTATTCGCGATATCACCTTATGCATCCTGTTCGCCTGGGGGCTCGGCCTGCTGGCCCATTTTTCCCGGCAGCCGCTGATCCTGGCCTACCTTATCGCCGGGTTCGTCATTGGTCCATTCGGCATGGGCTGGGTCAAGTCCCAGGAATCGATCAACGTCATCTCCGAACTCGGCCTGATCTTCATGCTGTTCATGATCGGGCTGGAAATCGACCTGAAGAAGATCGTGCGCGCCGGCAAGGTCATCCTGTTCGCCGCCGGCGGGCAATTGATCGGCGGCGTCCTGCTCGGGATATTGTTCTTTATCGGGATCGGGCTGTCGATGGGCAGCGGCAATTTCGACGCGCTGTATCTCTGCATCGCCTGCGCGCTGTCGAGCACGGTGATCATCGTCAAGGTGCTGTACGAGAAGCGCGAGCTCGACACGCTGCCCGGGCGGATCACGCTCGGCGTGCTGGTGCTGCAGGACATTTTTGCGATCCTGTTCCTGGCGGTGCAGCCGAGCCTCGATAATCTGCAGGTCAGCGTGATCCTGATCTCGATCGGCCGGGTCGGCGTGCTGGTGGCGACCGCGCTGGTGCTGAGCCGCTATGTGCTGCCGTGGCTGTTCCACCAGATCGCGCGCCGGCCGGAACTGATCCTGCTCGGCGCGCTGGCCTGGTGCTTCCTGATCGGCGAGATCGCCGAGAGGCTGCATCTGTCGCGCGAGATGGGCTCGCTGGTGGCGGGCGTTTCGCTGTCGACCTTCCCCTATGCGCTCGACGTCACCGCCAAGGTGACGACGCTGCGCGACTTCTTCATCACGCTGTTCTTCGTCTCGCTCGGCATGACGATCCCGATCCCCGGCGCGTCGGTGATCGGGCTGGCGCTGATGATCGCCGCCTTCACGGTCGTCAGCCGCGTGGTGACGACGTTCGCGCCGCTCTATCTGATGAAGCAGGGCCTGCGCGCCAGCCTGTTGCCGGCGATCAATCTGGCGCAGATCTCGGAATTCTCGCTGGTCGTGATCCAGACCGGCGTTGCGGCGCACCATATCAGCACCGAGACGTCGAGCGCGGCGTCGTTCGCCTTCGTGGTGCTGGCGGTCCTGAGCACCTTCGTCATGGCCGCAGCGACCAGGTCACGCGCGGCCTGATCGGTCCCTTGAAGCGGATCGGCCTGCGCGATCTCGATCACAAGCATGACGCCGACGCCGGTCACGAGGGCGGGCACGGGGAGGCGCGCCGGATCGTCATCCTCGGTTTCTTCCGCGCCGCCAGCGCGCTTGTTGAGCGAGATCGAGCGGCGCAGTCCGGCGGTTCTCGAACAGATCACCGTGATCGATTTCAATCCGCTGGTGTTCCGGACCTTGACCGACCGCGGCATGCACGTGGTCTATGGCGACATCAGCAACGTCGATACGCTGGTGCATGCCGGCGTCGGCAAGTCCGAACTGATCATCCTCAGCATCCCGGACTCGCTGTTGAAGGGCGCCGACAACGAAAAGCTGGTCCGGCATGTCCGCTCGCTCAACCCGACCGCCAAGATCGTCGCGACCGCGGAGATCCTGGCCAACGTCGACGATCTCTACGAGGCCGGGGCCGACTACGTGACGGTGACCCGGCTCAGCGACGCCCATGAGCTCTACAAGGTGATCGAGGCGGCCCAGGCCGGGCTGCTGGAAGACAAGCGCGCCGAGACCGACGCGCTGCTCAGCGAGCGCCGCGAGGTGCTGCCGTAGAAATGGCCTGCGTAGCCCGGATGAAGCGAAGCGAAATCCGGGACTCTGAAAACGGGGGCGACTTCCCCGGATTGCGCTTCGCTCCATCCGGGCTACGGGCTGGCGTCCTGGCATGCCGCCGCCGCCGTTCCGCCCTGCGTATTGACGCTGGCGCAGGACTTTGAGTCCGGCTAATGCACTGGCTGTAGATAGCGAGATGTAGGGAAAATGGCCGATACCATCCAGGAAGTTCTGCAAGCCTTTGCCAAGGGTGAACTCGTCGTCGTCACCGACGATGACGACCGGGAGGGCGAGGGCGATCTGATCGTCGCGGCCTCGCTCTGCACCGCGGAGAAGATGGCATTCATTATCCGCCATACCTCCGGCATCGTCTGCGCGCCGATCACCACCGACGACGCCCGCCGGCTGCGGCTCGATCCGATGGTGGCGCATAACGAGTCCAACCACACCACCGCCTTCACGGTCTCGATCGACTACAAGCCCGATGGCGGCACCGGCATTTCGGCGGACGAACGCGCCTCCTGCTGCCGCGCGCTCGCCAATCCGAATGCCGGCGCCAATGATTTCGCCCGGCCCGGCCACATCTTCCCGCTGATCGCCCGCGACGGCGGCGTGCTGTTGCGCTCCGGCCATACCGAGGCGGCCGTCGATCTCTGCAAGCTCTCAGGGCTGCCGCCGGTCGGCGTCATCTCCGAGTTGATGAACGACGACGGCACCGTGATGAAGGGCGAGCAGGTCGTGCGCTTCGCCGCCACCCACAAGCTCAAGCACGTCACGATCGCTGACATGATCGCCTACCGCCAGGCGCGCGAGAAGCTGATCGAGCGGGTCGCGACCTTCACCACCGACAGCCCGATCGGGCCGCTGCAGGGCTATGCCTATCGCTCGCCGTTCGACGAGATTGCGCATGTCGCGTTCGTCTATAACGACATCGGCGACGGCAAGAACGTGCTGACGCGGCTGCACAAGCCGAACATCGTCAAGGATCTCTTCACCGGCCAGGCGCGCATGCAGATCGTGCTGAACCATTTCCAGAAGGCCGGCCGCGGCGTGCTGGTCTATCTGCGCGACGGCGCGGCCGGGGTTCCCGTCGAGCCGGTCGGCGAACAGAAATCGGCGGAAGCCGATCGCAACCGGCAATGGCGTGAAGTCGGCGTCGGCGCCCAGATCCTGCGCGACCTCGGCATCACCTCGATCCGGCACCTGACCTCGTCAGTGCACGATTACAAGGGACTGTCCGGCTTCGGCATCGAGATCGTCTCCAACGAAAAGTTGGAAGGATGAGTTCGTCATTCCGGGCGATGCGCAGCATCGAATGGCCCGGAATTCGATTCCGGTGCCAAGGGCGCACCATCCCGGAATGACTGTCAAACATTTGCGCTTCGGCCGATAGCGCATTAATTTGGCGACAATTTCCATGAGGACAGTGATGCGAAAGGGATTTTCATGAGCGTGCGGCCTCAGACCAAGGACAAGCCGGCGGCGGCTTCTTTCCAGTGGGACGATCCGTTTCTGCTGGACGAGCAGCTCACCGAAGACGAGCGCATGATCCGCGACACCGCGCGCGCCTACGCGCAGGACAAGCTGCAGCCGCGCATCGTCAAGGCCTATCTCGAAGAGAAGACCGACCGCGAAATCTTCAACGAGATGGGCGAGCTCGGCCTGATCGGTATCACGCTGCCGGAGGAATATGGCTGCGCCAATGCCAGCTACGTCGCCTATGGCCTGGTGGCGCGCGAGATCGAGCGCGTCGATTCCGGCTATCGCTCGATGAACTCGGTGCAGTCGTCGCTGGTGATGTATCCGATCTACGCCTATGGCGACGAGAACCAGCGCAAGAAATACCTGCCGAAGCTCGCCACCGGCGAGTGGGTCGGCTGCTTCGGGCTGACCGAGCCGGATGCCGGCTCCGATCCCAACGGCATGAAGACCCGCGCCGAGAAGGTGGCGGACGGCTACCGGCTGACCGGCAGCAAGATGTGGATTTCCAACGCGCCGATCGCCGACGTCTTTGTCGTCTGGGCGAAATCCGCCGCGCATGACAACCAGATCCGCGGCTTCATTCTCGAGAAGGGCATGAAGGGCCTGTCGGCGCCGAAGATCGGCGGCAAGCTGTCCTTGCGCGCCTCGATCACCGGCGAGATCGTGATGGACGGCGTGGTGGTGCCGGAGGACGCGCTGCTGCCCAACGTGTCCGGCCTGAAGGGCCCGTTCGGCTGCCTCAACCGCGCCCGCTACGGCATTTCCTGGGGCGCGATGGGCGCCGCGGAAGACTGCATGCATCGCGCGCGGCAGTACACGCTCGACCGCAAGCAGTTCGGCCGGCCGCTGGCGGCAACCCAGCTGGTGCAGAAGAAGCTCGCCGACATGGAGACCGAAATCGCGCTGGGCCTGCAGGCCTCATTGCGCGTCGGCCGCCTGATGGACGAGGGCAAGTTCGCGCCCGAGATGATCTCGCTCGTCAAGCGCAACAATTGCGGCAAGGCGCTCGACATCGCCCGCGTGTCCCGCGACATGCACGGCGGCAACGGCATCCAGATCGAATACCACGTGATGCGCCACACCGCGAATTTGGAAACCGTGAACACCTATGAAGGCACCCACGACGTCCACGCCCTGATCCTGGGCCGGGCGATCACCGGCATTCAGGCGTTTTCGTAAAGGGCTTCACGCCGACAGCGTAGGATGGGTAGAGCGAAGCGAAACCCATCTTTTCGCTCCGCCATGCGCTGCGTGATGGGTTTCGCTGCGCTCTACCCATTCTACGAAACCGCAACCGGGCTTCTCTCCAATGGCCGAAAACGACGACATCCCGTTCAACCGCGACTTCCCGCTCAAGCCGGGTGTCGTCGATGAAGCCCGCCCCGGCGTGCGGCGTGTCCTCTGCAACAATCCGAGCCCGTTCACCTTCACCGGCACGGTCAGTTACATCGTCGGCCAAGGCAAGGTCGCGATCATCGATCCCGGCCCTGACGACGAGGCGCATGCCAAGGCGCTGCTGGACGCAGTGCGCGGCGAGACGGTGACGCATATTTTGGTCACCCATACCCATCGCGACCACTCGCCGAACACGGCGCGGATCAAGGCCGCCACCGGCGCGCCCGTCTATGCCGAAGGGCCGCACCGCGCCTCGCGGCCGCGCTTCGAGAGCGAGAAGCACAATCCGGAGTCCGGCGCCGACCGCGACTTCAGGCCTGATATCGAAGTGAAGAACGGCGATATCATCGAAGGGCAGGGCTGGGCGCTGGAGGCGGTCGCAACGCCGGGCCACACCGCCAATCATCTGGCGTTCGCGTGGCCGGAGCGAAAGATCAACTTCGTCGGCGATCACGTGATGGGCTGGTCGACCTCGATCGTGGCACCGCCGGACGGATCGATGATCGACTACATGGCCTCGCTGGCGCGGCTGGAAGCCCGCGAGGAGGATCTGTATTTTTCAGGCCACGGGCCGGAAATTCCGGAGGGGCCGCGCTATGTCCGCTTCCTGACCCGGCACCGCCAGGCCCGCGAAGCCTCGATCCTGCATCGCCTCGCCAAGGGCGAGGCCGATATCCCGACCATGGTGCGCGCGATCTATATCGGCATCGACCCGCGGCTGACCAATGCCGCCGGCTATTCCGTGCTGGCGCATCTGGAAGACCTGGTCGCGCGCGGCATCGTGGCGACGGATGGCGATCCGGTGATCGGCGGGAACTATCGCTTGGCGAATGGCGAATAGGGAGTAGCGAATAGGGAGGGCGCCGCCCGCCTGCCACTCGCCATTCGCCCTCTCACTTCTTCACCGTCTTCGCCGGCGTCTTGGCCGGCGCCTGCGGCTTCTTCTGCGCCGGTTTGGCGTTGTCGACGGCCGAATTGATGTCCTCGATCAGCTTGGAGACGCGCGCGGCGTTGCTGCCGAGGTCGCTTTCGAAATAGCGCGAGGAGGAGCGGATATCGACGCGCGATTCCTCGCCGTCGGGCGTGATGCGGATCGAGATGTCCTCGCGAAATCCCATGATCGGCGTCCGCGCCACCGCCTCGATGCGGCCGATGCGGCGCGGCAGCTGCGGCGGCCGTTCGTCGATCACGAGCCATTTGCGCTTGGTGATCAGCGCCAGCGTCACCTCATAGGCCCGCTGCGGCGGGACTTCGAGCTCCACGGTCTCGATATCGGGATAGGCGATCCGCTGCTGCTCGGCCGAATAGAGCCCGGCATAGACCGCGGAGTTGGCGCCTTCGCCGCTGCGTAAGCGCGCCAGCGCCTCGAAGCGCGGCGGATCGATCGGATCGGTGGTGATGTCGTGGATCGGCGGCAGCTTGCGGTATTGCAAAGCGAGGTAGGCCGGGTAGGCGAGCAGGAGGGTGCTGATCAGGAACGCCAGCAGGATCCGGCCCATGCCGCGCGACCCGTTCTGCCAGATCGCGGCAAAGGCGGCGAGGCCGACCAGGATCGACAGCACGGCGCAACCGAGCGCGCCGAAGAAGGTCGCCAGCGCCGGCTTCATCTCCAGGAAGCCGAAGCGGACGATGAGGATCGAGACCACCACCGCGACCACGGCAAAGATGGCGAGGTTGCGCGACCAGGTGGCGAGGCTGGACACGGGCTCCGACTGGTAGGGAGCGGAAAACCTTCGGGCCATCGGTGAAATCTGCCGGGTTGGAGTCTGTCCGGCCGGCGGGCGGGCCGGGCTGCAAACTCGCAGCTTGAGACCACGGCGGGGCGCGAATTTCAAGGTTTGCGCGCGATACTTCTTGTTTGACGCGTTTTCTTGACGTGAACCGGTGTCCACTTCGCTCGAAAACGCTGCTAATCGGCCAATGCGCTAATGGCCGCAACCTTGCGGTTAACTATCCCTGTAAATTGATTATTAGTTGTAGATTGAAGTCGGTCCAACTTTCGTCTACCTCTTGCCGCTGGGATGTCGTATTTGCCGCAACACGGGACTGTCCTGTACGGACAGCGGCAAACCGCCAACCAAGAGGGAAACGGCGGGTGTCAGCTGGAAGCGCTGCGGGATGATCTCAACTGCCGGTCCTTGTTGCCGGGCGGAGCCGTAAAGTTGCGGTTGCGCCCATCCGGAGTTTCAGGGATCATCGCATAGGGCGCAATCGGCATACGTCCGCGAGGCTGGTGGATAGCCTCACAGGGGCGAGTGTTCAGTATGAGTAGTGATGCAAAGCACGAAGGATATGTCGGCCCGAACGATCCGGCATACTATGCGCCGCGTGAGCTGAGGGATCGGTCGACCAGCGATCAGCCGGGCACGATGCCCATCCAGACCGAGGAGTGGCGTCCGCGAATGCCGACGGAAGGACCGCCCTTGCAACCATTTGGCAAGCCTCCACGCCGCCAGGACTCCGAAATGTTCACCAAGGCCGTTGCGCAGGCGATGCAGGAGGCGAGGGACGTGGCGCCGGTCGAAGCGCCATCCGTGCTCCGCGATCTGTCGGGGCGGCGCGCGCTGTTCCAGCAGGTCATCCGCTTTTCGATCGCGGTGGCGATTGCGGCCAGCATCGCGACGCTTCTCGTCATGGCCATTCCGTCTTCGCAACGCCCCGCCAACCAGGACAACGCGTCGCTTTCGGCCGCCTGGCAGTCGGTAAAATCGTCGGTTACCCCGGCGCCGCAGCCGTCGCCGCCACCGAAGCGCACGGCGACCCTGGCCGTGCAGGACGGCAGCGGGTTCACCAACGATCCGGTGCCGCTCGGCATTCACGTCGGCGCTCCGCCGCCCGACGCGTTCGTATCCATCAGCGGACTGACGGCCGGCGCTCGGCTGACGTCCGGCAAGCGTGTCGGTGGCAGCGAGTGGCGGGTGCCGGCGACGGAGATTTCCGGCGTTTCGGTCATTCCGCCGGAAGGATTCACCGGCCAGATGCTGGTCACGGCGGAATTGCGTGACGGTAACGGCGTGGCTCTCACCGGCACCTCCACGCGGCTGACCTGGCAGGCAGCAGCGCCAAGCCTTGCCGCGGTCGCGCCGCCGCCGCCGCCAAGGTCGCCGTGGCGCCGCCGCCAATGTCCGTGGCGCCGCCGGTGGCCGTGCCGCCGCCGGTCGCCGTCGCACCGCCGGTCGCCATGGCCGCCGCCGTGCCGTCTCCGATACCGGCCCCGTCGCAGTCGGAGGTCGTGCGCAGCCTCGATCCGAGGGAAATCGCTGCCCTGATCAAACGCGGACAGGATCTGCTCGCCGGCGGCGACGTCCAGTCGGCGCGGCTGTTGCTGATGCGCGGCGCCGAGGCGCGGGATGCGCGGGCGGCGTTGCTCGTCGGCACGACCTATGATCCGGTACTGCTCAGGCAGATCGGCGCTGACGGGCTGGCGGACATCGCGCAGGCCCGCACGTGGTATCAGCGGGCAAAGGAATGGGGCGAGCCCGACGCGCAGCGAAAGCTGGAAGCGCTGGCGCTCTCGCGCTAGGCGATAAGCGCCAGCCGATCCGGTCGGATTGAACCGGATCGTGATCGATCTACGCAGGCATGAGCTTCAGGAAGGCCGCTTTCCGTTTTCTGGAAGGCGGCCTTCCCGTTTTCAGGGCAGGCCTCACGCCGCGGCGTTCGGGAAGCGGTAGCTCTTGAACTGTTCGCGCAACGCGGTCTTCAGGATCTTGCCGGTCGCGGTGTGCGGAATGCCGTCGACGAAGGCGACGTCATCGGGCATCCACCATTTCGCGATCTTGCCATCCATGAATTTCAGGATGTCCTCGCGCGTCGCTTTCTGCGCCCTGCTTGAGCTGGACGATCAGCAGCGGGCGCTCGTCCCATTTCGGATGATAGATGCCGATCACAGCGGCTTCCGCGACCGCGGGATGGCCGACCGCGAGATTTTCCAGGTCGATCGACGAGATCCATTCGCCGCCGGACTTGATGACGTCCTTGGAGCGGTCGGTGATCCGCATATAGCCGTGCGGGTCGATGGTCGCGACGTCGCCGGTGTCGAAGAAGTCCTCGTCGTCGAGGATATTTGTGTCGACCTTGAAATAGGCCTTGGCGACGGCGGGGCCGGCCACCTTGAGGCGGCCGAAGGTCTTGCCGTCCCACGGCAATTCCTTGCCGGCATCGTCGGTGATCTTCATCTCGACGCCGAACGGCGGATAGCCCTGGGTCTGCAGGATGTCGAGCCGCTCCTCGCCGGTGAGTTCGGCAAACGGCGGCTTCAGCGCGGCGACGGTGCCGATCGGGCTCATCTCGGTCATGCCCCAGGCGTGGCGCACGCGAATGCCCATGTCGACGAACGACTTGATCATCGAGCGCGGCATCGCCGAGCCGCCGCACACCACGCTCTTCAGGTGGGGCAGCTTCAGATTGCCGGCCGCCATGTGGTTGAGCAGCATCAGCCACACTGTCGGAACGCCGGCGGTGTGCGTGACCTTCTCGGTGTCGAGGAGTTCATAGACCGAAGCGCCGTCGAGCTTGGCGCCCGGCATCACGAGCTTGGTGCCCATCGAGGGCGCGGAGAAGGCGATGCCCCAGCTGTTGGCATGGAACAACGGCACCACCGGCAGCATTGTCTCGGCGGCGCTGGTGCCGAGAGCGTCGACATTGTTGGCCATCAACCCGTGCAGCACGTTGGAGCGGTGCGAATACAACACGCCTTTCGGATCGCCCGTCGTGCCCGAGGTGTAGCACATCGCGGCTGCGGTATTTTCGTCAAAATCCTTCCACTTGAACTTGCCGTCGGCTTCCGCGATCCAGTCCTCATAGGCGACCGCGTTCTTCAGCGTGGTCTGCGGCATATGGGCCTTGTCGGTCAGCACGATGTAGCGTTCGACGCTCGGCAGGCTGGCTGCGATCTTTTCCAGGATCGGCACGAAGGTGATATCGGTCATCACGACGCGGTCCTGCGCGTGGTTGATGATCCAGGCGATCTGGTCGGGGAACAGCCGCGGATTGACGGTGTGGCAGATCGCGCCGATTCCCATGATGCCGTACCAGGCTTCGAGATGGCGCCAGGTATTCCAGGCGATGGTGGCGACGCGGTCACCGAGCTTGATGCCGTCGCGGTCCAGCCGTTGCGATACTTTCAGTGCGCGTGCATGAATTTCGGCGTAATTGGTGCGATGAATGGGACCTTCGACCGACCGCGTGACGACCTCTTGCGTGCCGTGGTACTTCGCCGCGTGTTCGATAATCCGATGGCACAGCAAAGGCCAGTCTTGCATCAATCCAAGCATACGCACTTCCCTCCGATGGTTTTGTCGTTGCCGCACGATCCGCCGACTGTACGGGCGGATCGCAGGGTGGGTTCATGGAATTGACATGAACTTTACCGCGCAGAACGCAAGCCGGAAATGGGCTTATGGCGCCTTTCGCCGCATCGAACCGGCAATGGTTACCGTTGCCGCGGTGGCGCTCCTGCTTGGCATGCCAACCGGGCCGGCCGTGGCGGCGAAAGCGTCCCGCTCGGCGCCATGGGCCGACCTGTTCAGGGATGTATCGCCAAGGGAACGGGGAGCTCCGCGGGCAACGGCGCGCCGCGCGGCGGTGCCGCTGCCGAAGCCGCGCCCGGCCGAGGCCCCGTCGGCCGAGCGCGACAAGCCGGACAAGGAGCAACAGGCCTCTCCCCCGAACGGCAAGCCCGACCAGCAGGCTGCGCCCGCACCGCAGCCCACGCCGCAGCCATCGGCCTGCCGGCTGGCGCTGACCGACGAAGTCGCGATTGCGCCCAGCATCCCCGACATCAAGGGCGCCGGCGGCTGCGGGGGCGAGGATCTGGTGCGGCTGGAGGCAATCGTGCTGCCGGACAAGCGGCGGGTTTCGGTGAAGCCGGCGGCGATCCTGCGCTGTCCCATGGCGTCTGCGCTGGCCGAGTGGATCCGCAGCGATATCGCGCCGCTGGCGGAGCGCCTCGGCAGCTCCGTCTCCGATCTCGACAATTTCGACTCGTTCGAGTGCCGCGGCCGCAACCGCATCGTCGGCGCCAAGCTCTCGGAGCACGGCCGCGCCAACGCGCTCGACGTTCGCGCCTTCAAGTTCACCGACGGCAGCTTGATCTCGCTGACCGACCGCACGGTGCCGCGGGGATTGCGCGAGACCGTGCTGCATTCCGCCTGCAAGCGGTTCTCGACCGTGCTCGGCCCGGGCTCGGACTGGTACCACGAGGACCATATCCATCTCGACCTGATGGAACGGCGCGGCAATTACCGGATCTGCCAATGGGACGTGTTGGACCCGCTGCCGCAGAAAGCGCCGCTATTGCCGGCCGAGCGGCCCGACGAAGCGCCGCCGCGCGAGGTCGCCGCCAACCCGGACGACGCCAAGCATGATACCAGGTCTGGTGGCAAGCCTGGTGCCAAGTCCGATGCGAAGTCTGATGCCGAACCGGTCGCTGAAAAATCCAATGCCGAAAAACCGGACGAGGCCGAGCCGCCGCGCGAGGAGAAGCCTGCAAAGAAAAAGCGCCGGCAAAACCGGCGCTCTTGATCTTCGATTGCGGTGTGTAACCGGCGTCGGCTAATGCGGCATCGGGCCGTTGGTGCCGCCGCCCTGCAGCGCCATCTTGGAATTGTACGGCGAGTCGCCCTGCTTGGGTTCGAGCACGACGACCACCGTGCCCTGCTTCACCCGGGTGTAGAGATCGATGACGTCCTCGTTGGTCATGCGGATGCAGCCCGACGAGATCGAGGCGCCGATATATTCCGGCTGGTTGGTGCCGTGGATGCGGAACAGCGTGTCCTTGTTGCCCTGGTAAAGGTAGAGCGCGCGGGCGCCGAGCGGATTGTCGACGCCGCCGGGCACCGAGGCCGGCAGGCCTTCGATGCGCTTGTGGATATCGGCCGTGGGCGTCCATTTCGGCCATTCCGCCATGTTGCCGACGCGGGCGATGCCGGAGAAGGCGAGGGCTTCCTCGCCGACGGTGACGCCGTAGCGGATCGCCTTGCCGCCGTCCTGAACCAGGTAGAGGTAATGATTATCGGAATCGACGACGATGGTGCCGGCCAGTTCCTTGCGGTGATAGTCGACGATGGCGCGGCGGAACGGCTCTGCCGGCGCCACGGCGGCGTAGCGCGCCTTGGCGAGCTGGGCCTTGTCGTTCGGCTTGAGTGTGGCTTCAGGGGCGGCCTGATACGTGGTTGCCGGCATGCAACCGGACAGCGCAAGGCCGGCGGCGAGCAGCCCCAGGATTACTTTCAGCGACGACATGGCATACTTCCAATCGAAACTCTTGCGTTCGCAGCAACAATATTGCGCTTCAAACGCCACGATTTCATTAATCTCAGTATCCGCAAAAACCGGCACTTATGCCAGCGTTTGCACGCCCGTTTCGCGCTGCGGAAGTGCGGCTGTGGCTTTTATGCCGCAAATTTTGCGACCTCTGGTTGATTTCCGGGCTGGGGTTGTGCCGGGGCCAAATCTCGGCCGCGTCGAGGCCACCTCACGGCCACAAACAGGATCGGCGGTTAATGCGCCAGTCATGAAGCGCTTGCCAGAATCGGGTTTAGTACCGCTGGCTGCTGGTAGCGTTTCCTGGCGAACAGGTACCGGTTCGCGCCAAGAAAACGCGTCAAGACGAGAGATTGCCGCCCTGTTCCGGAGTTGCCCATGTTTTCGGTGTTTGTTCCCTCCGAATCCGCCCTGAAGAAGCTCCCGGCCGCGGACCCGGCGGCGTTGCCGGACAATACGGTCTGGATCGACCTGTTGAACCCGACGACCGAGGAGGACCGCGCGGTCGAGCGGCTGGCCGGGATCGCGGTGCCGACCCGGGAGGACATGCAGGAAATCGAGATTTCCAGCCGGCTCTATATCGAGAACGGCGCCCGCTACATGACCGCGACGCTGATGTGCCAATCCGACACCGACATGCCGAAAACGACGGCTGTCACCTTCATCCTCGCCGGTCACCGCCTGGTCACGGTGCGCTACGACGAGCCGAAGCCGTTTGCCCTCGTCGAGCACAAGCTGGCCCGCTCCTGCATGCCGGGGATCTCGGGCGAAATGGTGCTGATGGAACTGCTGGACGCGGTGATCGACCGCTGCGCCGACATTCTGGAGCGCGCCGGCGCCGAGGTCGATCAGGTTTCCCACGACATCTTCGAGCCCGAAAGCGCGCGCCATGGCCAGGCCAAGCGATATTCCCAGATCCTGATCGCGATCGGCCGCAAGGGGGATCTGGTCTCGAAGATCCGGGAGAGCCTGGTCTCGATCGGCCGCGTCGTCACCTTCCTGTCGGCGGTGGTGGAAGGCGCCAAATGGTCCAAGGACATGCGCGAGCAGCTCAAGACCATGCAGCGCGACGTGGTCTCGCTGACCGACCACTCGTCCTACCTCTCCAACAAGATCACCTTCACGCTTGACGCCATGCTCGGCGTCGTCAATCTCGAGCAGAACAACATCATCAAGCTGTTCTCGGTGATGGCGGTGGTCCTGATGCCGCCGACGCTGATCGCCTCGATCTACGGCATGAACTTCAAGGCGATGCCGGAACTCGAATGGGCGCACGGTTATCCGATGGCGCTGGTCATGATGCTCATGGCAGCCGTGCTGCCGTACTTTCTCTTCAAGTGGAAGAAGTGGCTGTAGGACAACGGTTCCCCGCGCTTTGCCGACGTGCGAAAGATCCGCTCAACTCCACCGCTAAAATTTGAGCAGTGCGCTGAACGAATGATCGAAACTTGTCTGCGATAACGTGTGTCTTAGGCCGCGAGGATCCCATGGTTGAGAAACTCATAATGTCGTCACGCAACGTCATCGATCTTGCGCGCTATCAGCAAGGCCGCGCCGTTGGCAAGGCGCAGGCGTTCTCGACGCGGCTTTGCCGGCACTGCGGTGCTGTGCTGGCGGACGGCGAGAACGAGGACGAGTGTTCGAGCACGTTCAATCTCGATGCGGCGTCTACTCTGCGCACGGCGCAACGAAAGTTTTACGCGGAGTGAACCGCGCGTCGTTGCGAGCCAACCATAGGGTGGGCAAGGGCGCACTTGCGCCGTGCCCACCGTTTCAATCCGCTGAAAGAATGGCGGGCATGCTTCGCTTTGCCCGCCCTACGAAACCATGTTGTGCGCTTAAACGTGCTGGCCGCCGTTGATGTGGATCTCGGCGCCGTTCACGTAGGAACTGGTTTCCGTACACAGCACATAGATGATCTTCGCCACCTCGTCCGGCGTGCCGAGCCGGTGCATCGGAATCTGCTGCTCGACGATCTTCTCGGTGCCCGGCGACAGGATCGAGGTGTCGATTTCGCCCGGCGCGATCGAGTTGACGCGGACGCCGACGCGGCCGAAGTCGGAGGCCATTTCCCGGGTGAGTGAAGCAAGGGCCGCCTTCGAGGTCGCATAGGCGACGCCGGCGAACGGGTGCACGCGCGAACCCGCGATCGAGGTGACGTTCACCACGGCGCCTTTGGCATGCTTCAATTCCTCGATCAGGCCGCGCGCCATCATGATCGGCGCGAAGAAGTTGACGCGAAACACGTGGCTCCAGGTTTCGATGTCGGTGTCCATGGTGCCGAGCCGGCTGCCATCCGGCGCCTTCGGCGAGATCGCGGCGTTGTTGACCAGCGCATGCAGCTCGTCGTTCTCCAGCCGCTTGCGGATCTCGGAGATCGCGCGCGTGGTGTCGGCGTGATCGGCGAGGTCGACCTCGATGTGATCTTCCGGGCCTGCGCCCCACGGGCAGACTTCCGGAAAGGCGTGCCGCGAGCAGGTGATGACGCGCCAGCCGGCCGAGGAAAACCGGATCGCGGTGGCGTGGCCGATGCCGCGGCTGGCACCGGTCAAGAGCAGCGTGCGCCGCGGCGCGTTGGATGAAGAGGGCATGCAGGTCTTTCAGCTTTGAACGCGTCTAGGCTCGTGGCATCAGGGATAGAGCCGCACCTTGCTCCAGGCTTGTGCCGGCGCATCGCGGCGGAATTCGATGCGGTCGTGCAGGCGGAACGGGCGGTCGTGCCAGAATTCGAAACGCGTGGGATGGATGCGCCAGCCGCTCCACCCTTGCGGGCGCGGCACTTCGCCGATCATGTGTTTGGCGGCGACCAGCGCGATCGCCTGCTCGAAGGCAAACCGGCTCTCCAGCGGCTGCGACTGCTTGCTGGCCCAGGCGCCGATCTGCGCCTGCTTCGGCCGCGTGGCGAAATAGGCGTCGGCTTCCTCTGCCGTCACCGGCGACACGTTGCCGCGGATGCGGACCTGACGGCGCAGCGACTTCCAGTGAAATAGTAAAGCGGCCTTAGGATTTGCGGCGAGTTCGCGGCCCTTCTGGCTGGCGATGTGGCTGTAGAACACGAAACCATCCGCATCATAGCCTTTCATCAGCACCATCCGGACATCCGGCAGCCCGTCAGAGTCGACGGTCGCCAGCGCCATCGCGTTCGGATCGTTCGGCTCGGACTTCACGGCTTCCGCAAACCACTCGGCGAACAGCGCAAACGGTTCCTCCGCCGCGGTAAAATCACCCGATGTTAACGGTGTCGGGTGTTTGATGGAGGTCGTGTCCGTCATGGCAGGAGTCCCAGTTGCGTCCGTTCGCGTCCCAGAGCGCGTTGCAGCCCGGTTGCGGGCTCGCCCTATATAGGGCATGGGGGCGCGTTGGCCTATTGGCGATCGGGCCGACGGGTGCTGCGATGACGTTGATTTTGATCGGGCTCGGTTCAGGCGGCTGCAGCCTGTCGCGCCCGGACGCCTACGCCAGGATGAACGCCGCCGACGTCACGGGTTCGCTGGCCAAGCAACCGGCCACCCCGCCGGCGCCGACCGAGAGCGATCTCGCCTTTGCACGCACCGCCGCTTCCGACGTGCTCACCAAGGGCGACAAGGATTCCAGCCAGCCTTGGGAGAATCCGGAGACCGGCGCGCGCGGCTCGGTGACGCCGCTGTCTCAGGCCTATTCCGCGGAAGACGGGCGCACCTGCCGGGATTTCCTGGCGAGCTACGTCAACGGCCGCTCGGAAAGCTGGCTGCAGGGCGCTGCCTGCAAGGCCGGCCAAGGCCGATGGGAAATCCACACGATCAAGCCCTGGACGCGGGGATAATGCTTCGACGCGTTTTCGAGCGAAGTGGGGTAGCGGTTCGCGTCAAGAAAACGGGTCAAATAGAAGATTGAAGACCAGGTTCTCAAGAAACAGGTCTTCGGGTAGTTGCAAAAATGCAACTGGCTCCCCAGATGAAGCCAAAGCGGGCGAATTGCCCTAAGCTCCAAGAACCGAATTCCCGTGAAGGAGACCTGACGGATGCGCGACCCCTATGAGGTCTTGGGGGTGCCGCGGGGCGCCAGCGCTGCGGCGATCAAGAGTGCCTATCGCAAGCTCGCCAAGAAGCATCACCCTGACAACAACAAGAACGATCCGAAGGCGGCTGCGCGCTTTTCCGAGATCAATTCCGCCAACGAGATCATCGGCGACGAGGACAAGCGCAAGCAGTTCGACCGCGGCGAGATCGACGCCGACGGCAAGCCGCGCTTTCAGGGCTTTCCCGGCGGTGACCCGCGCGGCCGTCGTGCCGGTGGTCCGAGCGGCTTCGAAACCACAGCTTCCGGACCGGTGGCGGTCCCGGCGGCGCGGGCGGGGCGGGCTTTGAGGATATCCTCAACAGCATGTTCGGCGGCGCGGCCAGGGGCGGACGTCCGGGCGGTGGCCGGACCTTTGAATTCGACACCGGCGGGATCGGCCTCGATCTCGATCTGAACGTCGCCATGACGGTGTCGCTGGAGGAGTCGGTCAAGGGCGGGGAAAAACGCGTCCGCCTGCCGACCGGCAAGGAGCTCAACGTCAGGATTCCGGCAGGCGTCACCGCCGGCCAGCAGATCCGGCTGAAGGGGCAGGGCGAAACCGCGCCGGGCCACCCGCCGGGCGATCTCCTGATTACGGTCAGCATCGCGCCGCATCCCTTTTTCAAGGTCGACGGCAGCGATTTGCGCCTGGATCTGCCCATCACGCTCTATGAGGCGGTGCTGGGCGGCAAGGTCCGGGTGCCGACGCTCGGCAGCGCGGTGGAGCTGTCGATTCCGAAAAATACCTCCAGTGGTCGTATCTTCCGCCTCAAGGGCAAGGGTCTGCCCAAGGCGGGGGGAACCGGGGACCTGTTCGTCACCACCCGAATTATTCTGCCAGACGGGAACGATGCCGAGCTTGAGGCATTGATGGAAAAGTGGCGCGACGGCCACCCTTATAACCCGCGCAGCGATTTCGGCTGAGTCGAGTGATTCGGCTGCGATTCGCGGCGTGAAAACACGTGTCGAGCAGTACGGGGCCTGGCAGGAATTCTTCCCAAAAAAGCGGCCTAATTCCTGGAAAACAAAGGGTTTCTTGGAAAAAGGGGCGGCCTCGAAAGGGGGACCAGCGCGGTACCAAACCCCGATCGAGGCCGCTTGCGCCGATCGGCGGATCGAGCGCTAGTCATTTTCGCGTGATCACCCGGTGCATTAATGAGACCGGTCGGTGGTTTGATTCCAGATTTTCGATGTCAGAATTGGGACAAGTGGCGCGGTGTTGCCTATCCGCCGCTCTTCTTGCCGGTAGCCGGATGAAGCGAAACGCAATCCGGCAACACGCCACCCGCACTGATCCCGGGTTTCGCTGCGCTTCACCCGGGCTTACGGGTTAGCTCTTCTTCTCCATCTGGTCGTAGACCGCCTGGGCGATCTGGGTCAGCCGCCCCCGGTCGACGCCGGTAGACACCACGGCATAAACGACGCCGTCATCGGCCCAGAACAGCGTGCTTTCCTTGCCCTCCGCCGCATATCGCATCTGGGTCGCCTCGGCGCTCGATTTTGCGGTGTAGATCGTGAAACGTTCGCCCGAGGCGCTCTCATACATCATGAAGGACGCCGGCCCCCCGGAACCCGGCAACAGCCGCCCGCCGACCAGCTTCAATCCGGCCCCCGCCAGCTCCGGCGCGCGCACGACCCAGCCGCAGCGCTTGGTCAGCCATTGCTGCAGATGGCTGCGTTCGCTACCCGGCACCTCGACGGGATGGCGAACTTCCACCACGTAAAGCCGGTGCGCTTCGATCGCGTGCACCGTCAGATTTTGGAAAGCGGAGGGCCCTGCCGCCGCGCCGCGCGCGAACCAGCCGGCGCCGCCGCCGACGATGAACGCCGCCAGCGTGGCCGCGATCGCGCCGTACACCCATTTGCGCGGCTGTTGCACCAGCCGCTCGATCTCGAGCCGCTTCGGTACGGCTTCGTCGGCCACCGAATCGTACCTGGCATGCAGCGTTTCCGCCATCGCGCGCCACGACTGCACCCGCGCGGCATCGTCGGGATGCGAGGCGAGCCACGCCTCGACGTCGCCGCGGCGTTCCGCCGGCAGCTCGTTGTCGACGTAAGCATGCAGCTCGTCTTCGGTGACGGGAATGTTGCGATCGGTCATTGTCGTCGTCTCTGCCTATTCCTGGTCTGTCTGTGCATCACGCCTGCCGCACGCATCTTCATTTCACCCGCCGCAGCGCCGTACGCTCGCCCTCGAGCGAAGCTTTGACATGCGCGCGGGCGCGGGCAAGCCGGGACATTACGGTGCCGATCGGCACGCCCTGGATGTCGGCGACCTCGCGGTAGCTCAGTCCTTCCAGCATCACCAGCAGCAGCACCGAGCGCTGTTCTTCGACCAGTGTTGCCAGCGCGCGGGCGATGTCGCGGCCCTCCGCCTCGGTGCCGCTGGCGTCGGGGTTGTTGTCGAGCAGCGGCATGAATTGCGGCCGCCGCGCCAGCGACCGCCGCCGGTTCTTGTTCAAATTGGTCAGGATCGTATAGAGCCAGCTCCTGACGTCGCCGCCGAGAAACAGCCGTTCCGAACGCAACGCACGCACCAGCGTATCCTGCACCAGATCATCGGCGATGTCGGCATCGCGCGCGAGCGCTCGTGCATAGCGGCGGAGCGCCGGAATCATGGCTTCGACACTTTGACGAAACGCGGTCATCGGCACCGGATTGCAAAGGGTTGCAGGTCATGCGGCGCGAACGCCTTACCCAACATAACACCCAATCGGCGTGTCTATTCCAGCCATCGAGGCGCATCGAAAACAGCGTTAATCCGAACAGCGGATTTGGGCTCGACCGCGCGGGAGTGCTGGTGTACCTCCAAGCCCCACAGGGAAGCTCGATTGGAAGGCGGATGTCGCAGAAATCAGGCCTGATGCGGGGCACGCGCGGGGTGATCCTCGGCGTCGCCAACAACCGCTCGGAAGTCGGCGACAGCGCGCTGTATCTGTTGTCGGACCTGTCTCGCGGCGTCACCGGCGAAGTGCATCACGTCGATGCCGGCTATCACGTCGTCGGCATGAAGCGGCGCGACGCGCCGGATACCCACCTCGCCAAGGACTGAAATGAGCGCCGATAACACGAAGCGATGGATCGAGCCCGTTCTGCAGCTGTTGTTCGACGCCCGAGAGACGGAGGCGCTCGCCGCCATTCGTCTGGAGCTGGGTCAATCGACGACAGAGGAGTTGCGTTTCTACACTTCGGAGGGGAAGACGGGCGAGCCCAGAGACCGGGCTCGGTTGGCCAACCTCTATAACCTGTCAGAGTTTCTAATAGACAAAGAGCTGTGGGACAAAGCGGTCACTGCCTATGCCTGGACGATCAAGCTTTCGGAAGATATGGATGAACACTTTTTTCTCGAAAGTTCGCGCTTTTGCAAAGCGTTCTGCCATAAGATGTTGGGTCAGCGACGCGAAGTGCTGAAAGAGAAGGAAATGATTTCGTCTAATAGGACCTTTGTTGTTAGACACAGAATGGTCTTGTCTGTCAAAGATCTCGATTAGTCCGATGTCCACGCCAATCATCTACTACATCCGCCATGGCGAGACGTCGTGGAATGCGGAAGGCAGGCTGCAAGGCGCGCAGGATATTCCGCTGAACGATCTCGGCCGCCGGCAGGCGGCCCATGCCGGCAATGTCCTCGCCGATCTCCTCAAGCGCGACGGCCACGACAACACAGCGCTGCCGTTCGTGGCAAGCCCGCTGCAGCGGGCGCGGGCGACGATGGAATTGGTGCGCGGCGCCTTGAAGCTGCCGCCGGAAAAATATGCGCTCGACGATCGGCTGCGCGAGATCGGCTACGGCGTCTGGGAGGGCTCGACGCTGGCCGAGATGCAGGCCGCCGACCCCGTGCTTTATGCCAAGCGGCTGACGGCAAAATGGACGATGGCGCCGGAAGGCGGCGAGACCTACGCGGAAGTGCAGCACCGGATGCGCGACTGGTACGATTCCGTCGATGGCGACACCGTCGCCGTGGCCCATGGCGGCACCGCGCGGGCGCTGATGGTGGCGCTGGGCATCGAGACGCCGCAGAGCGCCGCCGACCTCCTGATCGAGCAGGGCGCGGTTTACGTGTTCCGCGACGGCGGGTTGAGGAAGTATAGTTAAGGGCGATGTTCGCACTCCGTCATGCCGGGGCGGTCCGCAGGACCGAACCTCAGGTTCGCAATTGCGACCGGGCAATCTCGAGATTCCGGGTTCGCTTCGCGCCCCGGAATGACGGCATGCCGGGTTTGACCGCCGTGCGGCCCCGCGTTACGACACACCATGTCCTACAACACCTTCGGCCACATGTTCCGCGTCACGACCTTCGGCGAAAGCCACGGGATCGCGATCGGCTGCGTGGTCGATGGCTGCCCGCCGCTGATCCCGCTGACCAACGAGGACATCCAGCACGATCTCGACCGCCGCCGTCCGGGCCAGTCGCGCTTCACCACCCAGCGCCAGGAAGCGGACGCGGTCAAAATCCTGTCCGGCGTGATGGCCCATCCCGAGACCGGCGTGCAGGTGACGACGGGAACGCCGATCGCGCTCCTGATCGAGAACACCGACCAGCGCTCCAAGGACTATTCCGAGATCAAGGACAAGTTTCGCCCCGGCCATGCCGACTTCACCTATGAGGCCAAATACGGCCTGCGCGATTATCGCGGCGGCGGACGGTCCTCGGCGCGCGAGACCGCCACCCGCGTCGCTGCCGGCGCCATCGCGCGAAAAATCCTGCCCGACGTGAAGGTGCGCGGCGCGCTGGTGCAGATGGGGCCGCACAAGATCGACCGCGACAAATGGGACTGGGACGAGATCGCGCGCAATCCGTTCAATTGCCCGGACAAGGACAAGGCCGCGTTCTTCGAGCAATATCTCGACGGCATCCGCAAGAGCGGCTCCTCGATCGGCGCTGTGATCGAAGTGGTGGCCGAAGGCGTGCCGGCCGGGTGGGGCGCGCCGATCTACGCCAAGCTCGACGGCGAACTGGCGGCCGCGATGATGAGCATCAACGCCGTGAAGGGCGTCGAGATCGGCGCGGGCTTTGGCGCCGCCGAATTGTCGGGCGAGGAAAACGCCGACGAGATGCGCACCGGCAATAACGGCACGCGCTTCCTGTCCAACAATGCCGGCGGCGTGCTCGGCGGCATCTCGACCGGCCAGCCGGTGGTGGTGCGCTTTGCGGTGAAGCCGACCTCGTCGATCCTGTCGCCGCGCAAGACGGTGGACCGCGCCGGCGCCGACACCGACATCATGACCAAAGGCCGCCACGACCCCTGCGTCGGCATCCGCGCGGTGCCGGTGGGCGAGGCGATGATGGCCTGCGTGCTGGCGGATCACTTCCTGCGCCATCGCGGACAGGTCGGCGGATAGCGCCAGCGCTAAGTCTCAGGAATCCCCGCCTCGCTCACTGCATCGCATCCGCGATCTTTTCCGCCGCCATCAGGACCGGGAAATTGGTGTTGGCGCACGGCACCACCGGGAAGATCGAGGCGTCGACCACGCGCAAACCCTGCACGCCCTTGACGCGGCCTTGCGTGTCGACGACCGCCATCGGATCGTCGGGGCGGCCCATCCGGCATGAGCAGGAGGCATGCCACACGCCGATCGCCGCCTTGCGCACGAAGGCTTCGAGCGCCTCGTCGTCGCGCATGACCTGCTCGAACGTAAAACCTTCGACGATGAAATTGTCGATCATGGCGTGACGCAGCGCCGCCGGCCCGTCCATCAGGACAGCGGCAATGGCGGTGAGGACCTTGTTCTTGGTGTTGACCACGCCGATCTTGCGCACGCGGTCGGAATACGAGGCCGGGAACGGCTTGTCGGTGACTGCCTTGAGCGGCGCGCTCATCTGCAGCGCCGCCATCTTGCGAAAGCCGCTCATCAGGCGGTCGAGGTCGCGCCGGTCGGACAACAGGTTGAACTCGACAATCGGTTCCATCAGCGGGTCGCGCGAGGCGAGTTTCACCTGTCCGGTCTCCGAATAGGTCTTGTTGACGAAGGTGAGCAGCGAGGCGATCTGCTCGCCGACCGAATGCCAGGCCGACTTGGTGAGGACGGCGACGAACATGTCGCCGGCAGGTACGCCCGGAAGCCCCGAGGAGTAGCGCAGCCCCATCTGGATGTGGCGTCTGGTGTGCTCGTTCATGCGCGCGCCACGGCGGACAAAGGACGACAGCGCGATCGAGGGATGATCCATCAGGCCCTGGCCGACGCCGGCGAGGCCCATCACGACCGGAATGCCCATCTCCTTCAGATGTCCGACCGGTCCGATGCCGGCGCGCAAGAGATGCGCCGGCGAATGGATAGCACCGCACGAGAGAATGATTTCGCGGCCGCGGAATTCCTGTTCCCTTCCATCGACCAGCGCCTTCACGCCGACGCATTGCGTGCCCTCGAACAGCAGCTCCTTGACCTGCGTGTTGGTCGATATGGTCAGGTTGGCGCGCTTGCGTGTGTCGCGATCGAGATAGCCCATCGCGGCCGAGACGCGTTGCTCGTCCTGATTGGAGTGTGTCACCGGGAAGTAGCCGTCGACGAACTCGCCGTTCTGGTCGGGCAGGAACGCAAAGCCGGCGAGCTTGCAGGCCTCGCCCATCGCTTGGCTGTGCCCTGTCCAATGCGCCTGCGGAATACGGCGGATGGGGATACGGCCGTCCTTGCCGTGGAACGGCCCGTCGAAATCGAGGTCGCGCTCGACCTTCTTGAAGTAGGGCAGCACGTCCTTCCAGTTCCAGCCCGCGGCGCCGCGGGCTTCCCACTCGTCGTAATCGGTCGGCGCGCCGCGGTTGGCCATCTGGCCGTTGATCGAGGACCCGCCACCCAACACGCGCGCCTGCTCGTATTTGCGAAACGGCGGGCGGCTTTCATCGGGGTTGTTGTGGCTGACGATTTGGGTCGTGACCTTGAGTTCGGTCCAGTGGAAGCGTGGATCGAAATACGCCAGCCCCGAATAGCTGTCGCGGATCTCGGGCGGCTCGTTGCCGGGCGGCGTGTCCTGGCCGGCTTCGCAGAGCAGGACCTTGTTGGCGCTCCTGGCGGAGAGCCGGTGGGCCATGACCGAGCCCGCTGATCCGCCGCCGACGATGATGGTGTCGTACACTTTGACGTTTCCTTTTGTTTTGCGCCGTAAAGCTAGCTCAGCTCCGTCGTCGGGTCACGCCGGCTGTCGTTGCGAGCGCGCTTGACGCGCGCGGCAGTTGCGCGGCAAATACCGGCGCCATGAATGCCTCAGAACTGCAAAAGCTGACCGACTGGCTGATTGACGGCGGCAGGTCGGCGACCAGCCCGACCCGATTTATGGCCGAGTGCTGCGAACGGATGGTCGCGGCGGGCTGCCGCTGTGGCGCGTCGGCGTCTTCGTCCGCACCCTGCATCCTGAGATCTACGGGCGCAATTTCATCTGGAAGCCGGGCTGCCGAGGTCGAGGTCGGCACGGTCGATTTCCATATCCTGGAGTCGCCGGATTTTCACACCAGCCCGCTGATCATCGTGTTCCAGCAGGGGCTGGAGGTTCGGGCCCGCATCGACGATCCCGCGAGCCAGCGCTTTCCGATCATCGACGGATCTTCGCGCCGAAGGCGTCACGGATTATGTCGCGATGCCGCTGCCCTTCATCGGCGGCACGGTGCAACGCGTCGAGCTGGACCACGAAACAGCCGGGCGGGTTCACCGATGAACAATTGGCGGCGCTGCGGAGCCTCGATCGAAGCCGCTGGCGCGGGTGGTCGAGATCATCAGCTGGGACCGCATGGCGGCGAGCCTGCTCGACACCTATGTCGGCAACAGCGCCGGCGAGCGGATCATGGGCGGCCAGATCAGGCGCGGCCACACCGAGACGATGAATGCCGCGATCTGGCTGTCCGACCTGCGCGGCTTCACGGCGCTGTCGGACCGGCTGCCGGCCGAGACCGTCGTCGACATTCTGAATCATTATTTCGATTGCCAGGTCGCCGCGATCAAGAATCATGGCGGCGACGTGCTGAAATATATGGGCGACGGGCTGCTCGCGGTTTTTCCGATCGACGAATATGTCGGCGACGAAAAGCAGGTCTGCTCGAACGTGCTCGAAGCCGCCCACGAATCCCGCGCCAGCGTCGCCGACTTGCAGTATCCGATCGGCGACGCCGTCGAACGTTTTCGCTTCGGTGTAGCCCTGCATGTCGGGCGGATTCTCTACGGCAATATCGGCGGCGGCAACCGGCTCGACTTCACCTGCATCGGACCGGCGGTAAATCTGGCGGCGCGGCTGGAAAAGATCGCCAGCCAGACCAAGCGCACCATCGTGGCGTCGGAAGGATTTGCCGGCATCTGCCGGGGAGGCTGGAGCGATCTCGGCGAGTTTCCGGTCGCCGGCTTCGCAAAGGCCGCGCGGGTCTACGGCCTGACCGACGAGACCTCGGCCGCCTAGCCCGTAGCCCGGATGGAGCGAAGCGCAATCCGGGATTCTCGCCGCGGCCTGAGCTGTCCCGGCTTACGCTGCGCTCCATCCGGGCTACGCGTTCTAAGATTAGCCGGCGCGCAGGTACGACTGCTTCAACCCCCAGGTCAGCACAAGCAACGTCGCCCACAGCCGCAGCAGCGCAAAGCTGAAGATGAACACGAAGTAGATCAGGTTCTTGATCAACTGATGGACCGCCGACGTCTGGTAGAAATGCCAGAGCGCGTTACGGATCAGTCCCTGGCCGAGGCCCAGGCCCAGATAGATGATTCCAAGGGCGATGACGGCAGCGCCAAGCCAAAGGCTCCTGCGCGCGAATTCTTCCGCGGCCCTTCGGAAGCTGACACGTCCGCGGTTTTGCTCGGCGTCGACGATCATGAGCAAGGTCAGGGCCGCGATGGCGGCACTCCAGAACTTGCCGATGTCAGTGAACTGATCGAACGCCATCCCGTCGAGCCCGTTCATCATGTGAGGCGCGACGGACTTGTATCCGGCCGCCAGCACGGCGACCGAAGCGACAAGCATCAAGAGGCCTATCCGCCACAGGATCGCGCGCGTCAAACGGGATTGTTCCGTGAAGTCGAGCGCGCCCAGACTGGTCTGGCCGTGGGCCAGTTCGATCGAGCGTTGCGTCACCACGAGGAAAGCGTGCAGGACAGCGACGCTGGCGAGCACAGTCGCGGGTATGGCTATGAAGGGATTGTTGAATGCGATCACGCGCATGGAAGCGGCCAGCACCAGCCATGGCATCGCCTCGAGAAAGCGAAATGGTCCGAATGAAACATTCGGAAAGGTATGTTGCTGCAACTGCCGGCGAAGTGCGATCGTCATGCCGGAGCCATACCTGCAGAAATTGAATTCTCGATATCGCCGATAGTTAAAATTGAACGGGAACGAGCATTCCGGATGCTGCCGCCCCGCGCGGCGCTATCCCGGAAACGCCGCGCGGCCTGCAGCGATTTCACCGGCAAACCAGTGGTGGAATCCGCGCGATATCAGCCACTCCATCCGGTCTCCGCTCCAAAATAATCGCCTGCGCTCGTGGGTCAGGTGCTTCAACTCCTTCAGGAATGCGGCAGTGCGCTGCGCATCGGTGACGAAGACGGGATGCGTCCGCATCGCCCGAAACCACCCGCCGACGGCGGGAAAGCGCTGGGGGTCGATGACGAGGCCAAACGTGCGCAAGGCGGCGAGATTGGCAAACCAGGCGCATTCGACGACCCCGGGCTCGCCGAACGGCCACGGCTTCGGACGCGGCAGCAACATACGCTCGAGATGATCGAACAGCTCATCGATATCCCTTTGGGCCGCCGCCAGCAGGCCGGCCGGCGGCTCGTCGTCGCGTTCCGCCCAGTGCCAGTACGAACAGTCGACCACGATGGGGTCGAAGCGCTGATCGCCCAGCCGCTCGAACGCGCGTGCGACGACGCGCTGCTCGATCGCGGCCGGATAAAGCGGCCGTTCGGGATAGCGCCAGTCCAGATACTGCAGGATGTCGCTTGAGTTCACGACGACGAGATCGCCGTCGGTCAGTACCGGCACTTCCAGCCTCGGGTTGAGCCTTCGCAATTCCTCGCGGCGATCAGGCGTCAGCGCGTCAACGAGATCGTAAGGCAGCCCTTTCAGCTCAAGACCGATCGCAACCTTGCGGGCGAAGGTGCTGATCGGACTGCCGTAGAGACAGATGGTCATGGGCGGTCTCCTCGGGTGAGAGCTTGCCGAGGCGATCCATCTATTGCAATTTGTTTCCGATAACCGGGATTATTCCAGTTTTTGCATGAGTTGCGAGGCAGCATGTCCCGTCATGTCTTCCCTGACCTGAGTTCGCGACAGCTCCAGGCCGTTCTGGCGCTCGCCAAGTATCGAAGTTTTGTCGCTGCGGCCAGTGCGCTGAAAGTATCGCAGCCGGCGCTGACGCGCACGATCAAGCTGATCGAGGTCGAACTGGGTGTGCCGCTGTTTTCCCGCAGTACCCGCCAGGTCACCGTCACGGACGCCGGAAAGGAATTCGCGGCACTTGCGGAGCGGTTGCTCAATGATCTGAGGATCGGCGCCGAAAACGTGCGGGAGATGGCCGCGCATCCACGCGGGCAGATCGCTGTCGCAAGCGTGGTTTCGCTGGCAGGCGCCGTGCTTCCCGGCCTGATCGCGGACTACAGCCGAAGATTTCCCGGCATCGAACTTCACCTGCGCGAGGGGTTGCACAATATGGTGACGGACGAAATACGCAACGGACTCGCCGATTTCGGCATCGGCTATGTCGAGGATGCTCCGAGATCGTTCGTGACGGAAGAGCTCGGCGTCGAAACCTTCCATCTCGTCGTGCGCCGGGATGATGTGCTGGCGCGGCGCACAAGGGTCGGGTTGCCGGCGCTGACGGACGTTCCGTTCGTCTCATTTCCACCGGAGTCCCGCACCCGGCACGTCGTCGACCGCGCGGCGGCCACCGCGGGGCTTTCATTCCATTATGTGACGACGACAAACCGTTTGCCGACGCTTCATGGACTGGTCCGTAATCGGGTCGGGCTCGCCGTCGTCCCGAAGAGCGAGCGCCCTTCACCTGATGATCCGGACCTGACCTCATTGTCCCTGGTCGGGCAGGGCCTGACGTGCCGTGTCGGGATCATGCGGCTGCGGGATCGCGAATTGAGCGCGGCAGCCGCGCAGTTTCTGGACGTTGTTCGAAACTGGTGGCGGGCGTCCCGGCACGGTCCCGATCGGAAAAATCGCGCTACTCCTCCGGCTCGGTCGTGAACAGCAGCGGATAACCCTTGGCGCGGCCGGCGTCGGTGGCGCGCGTGGCCTTGGTCTCGGCGACGTCCTTGGTGAACACGGCGACCACGCAGACGCCGCGCCGGTGCGCCGTGATCATCACCTTGTGGGCCTGGTCCTCGGTCATGCGGAATTCGGCCTTCAGCACCCTGACGACGAATTCGCGCGGCGTGTAATCGTCATTGACGAGGATGACCTTGTGCAGGCGCGGCCGTTCGGTCTTGGTTTTGACCTTGGTCTTTGGCGTGGCGGTGGTATCGGGCATTTCCAGTCAAGTCCGGCAAGCGAGCGAGTTGCGCGGGCCCGCCGCGCTCAGCTGGCGCGGCAGTCCGCCAGACGCTGCGTCATGGACTGATCGCCGCGGCCGACGGCCGTCTCGATCAGTTTACAGGCTCCGGGCCGGTCCTGAAACTGGGCGTTTGCCGAGAGTTTGAGCTCGATCAGGGCTTTCATCGCGCCGGGTTCGTCGAGTTCCGCGGCCTGGACGGCGTCGTAGAGCACGCGCTTGGGATAGTTGACCCGCACTTCCGGATTCTCGGCGAGCAGCCGAATGCGCTGCATGCGGGCGTCGAAGTCCCACACGCTGGCCATGCCGATTAGATCCACCGCCTCCTGGACGTTGCGCGGCAGCAGCTTGCCTTCGAGCGCGAGCTGCCCCAGCATTCCCTTTGCCATCCAGCTATCGGACGTGCCTTTCAGCAGCGACAGCGCGCGCTTCGGATCGGCCGGGCCGCCTTCACCCGCGATCAGCATTTCCGCGAGTGGGACGATGGCGCCGCCGGGATCCGGACGGCGGGCTTCTTCGAGCAGGGCCCGGGCGCGCACTGGATCTTCCTTACGGATCGCCAGCGCCAATTCCCTCTTGGCGCCGAATTGGTAGTGGCCCGGCGCGCTAAGTCTTTCCAGGATGTCGAGGCCGCGGGCCCGCTCGTCTGGCTTGTCCGACGCGGCCAGCAGGCGGCCTAGCGTCATCAGCAAGCCTCCTTTGCTCGCGTCTTTTGCAGCGTTGGCGACGGCACGTTCCGCCCAGTATCGCGCGGCGACGGGATCGCGCTTGATGATGTCCCCATCCTCAAGCTGGCGTACCAACATCTGCGTGGAAAAAGGGTGGTCGAGCTCGGCGGCCCTGCGCAGGGCCTGAGCCGCCTCGGCGCGCGTGACCAGCGGCACGCTTGATCGAGGTCACCGCGGTCCCAGGATCTGTGATGCTCGTAGAGCTGGTGGTAGGCCTCGGCACTGCCCTGCGATGCCGCTTCGCGCAGCATGGCAATCGCCTCTGCCTTCTGCTCATGGGGCAGGTTGCGCGCATACGCGGCCTTGAGATCTGCGTTCGCAGGGTTGGCCTCGAACGCCATTTTGCAGCTTTCACGCCGCAGGTCCCATCGCCGGCGCCTGGCGGCACCGTCGATATACTCCTTCGGCTCTTCAAAGAGCTGCTGGCAGAGCTCGGCGGCATTCTCCGACGTCAGCACCGGTTCCGGCTTTGCGCTTCCTGGCGGCTTCAGGCGGCGCGGTGCCGGACCGCGGCGTCGGAAGCGACAACGCAACCACGAGGCCAAAGGCGAGCAGGCCGGACGACATAACGACCGTGCGCATCAACGGCGGCAGGCTGTCATTTGCGGGAAGTTTTGGGGGCGTAACCATGATCGTGCCAATGCGGCCCTTCTGGTCCGGCCGTGTCGCATCTGTCGCGCCGGGCGCTCCAATCGTTCAATTCGGAAAGCCCAAGGTGCGGACAGGTTAATCGCTGCGCGGAACCGGCCGAGGCGCAGGCCGGCTGTGGACGAAGCCCGGTCCTGACCCAAATGTGAAGGACAAATGATTTCAGCGCTTTGCGTCGGCCGCTTTGCATGTCACCATTGCTGTCGTTCGACGGGAGGGCCGCAATGCGCTGGTATGTCTCGATCGGGGTCGTGCTTGTCGCGGGCGTACTCGCCGGCGGCGATGTGGCGAGTTTTGCCGCGCCGTATCAAACGAACCGGCCGGGCCACCAGCCGAACGCCGCGGGCCGTCAACTGGCCGACAAGGAAACCAATCCGACCGTCGACGTCGAACTCGTCCTTGCCGTCGACGTCTCCTATTCGATGGACATGGATGAACTCGCGCTGCAGCGAGAGGGCTATGCGCAGGCGATCGTCTCCAAGGAATTCCTGCAGGCGCTGAAGAGCGGCCCGCACGGCAGGATCTCGATCACCTATTTCGAATGGGCGGCCTCCACCGACCAGAAGATCATCATCCCCTGGCGCGTGATCGACGGGCCCGAGACGGCCGACGCCGTCGCCAATGAAATCGTCAAGACCCCGATCCGCCGCGCGTCGCGCACCTCGATCTCGGGTGCGATCAACTTCGCCATGCCGCTGTTCGACGAGAACCCGCACCGCGGCCTGCGGCGGGTGATCGATATTTCCGGCGACGGCCCGAACAACAACGGCGCGCCGGTCGTCATCGCGCGCGACGCCGCGGTGGAAAAGGGCATCGTCATCAACGGCTTGCCGATCATGGTGAAGGAGCCGTCTTACTCCACCATGGATATCGACAATCTCGATCTCTATTACGAGGACTGCGTCATCGGCGGCCCCGGCTCGTTCGTGGTGACGATCAAGGACCGCGACAAGTTCAAGGAAGCGATCCGCACCAAGCTGCTGCTCGAGATCGCGGGCCGTACTCCGGAACGCCCGGTCGTGCCGGTCGCAGGCCGTGAGGCGCGCGTCAATTGCATGATCGGCGAGAAGATCTGGCAGGACCGGTGGGGCAGGTGAGGGTGCGTAGGGTTGGCAAAGGCCCGGATGCGAGCGCAGCGCACCATCCTTGTGCGAGCAGCGTCACGGCTGGGCACCGTCTTCGCTTTCGCCTCACCCATGCGAGTTCTACCTGAGCTGTCTACCGCCTGAACCGCGCCACCAATTCCACATGCGGCGTGTGGCGGAACTGGTCGACGGGCGTGACGCCGTCGATCTTGTAGCCGCCGTCGATCAAAATCTTCGCGTCGCGCGCAAACGTCGTGACGTTGCACGACACTGCAACCACCGTCGGAATTTTGCTGGCCGCAAGTTGCGTCACTTGCGCCTGTGCGCCTTGCCGCGGGGGATCGAATACGACCGTGTCGTAGTCGCGCAATTCCTGCGGCATCAGCGGGCGGCGAAACAGGTCGCGCACTTCGGCCTTGACCGGCTTCAGTCCCGAGGTGGATGTCGCGGCCTTCTGCAAGGCAGTGACAGAGCCCGCATCACTGTCGAAGGCGGCCACCCGTGATTTCGCTGCGAGCCGCAGCGCGAAGGGGCCGACGCCGCAGAACAGATCGGCAATATATTTGCCGCGCTTGCAATGCTCGGAGACGAGCGCCGCCAGCGTTTCCTCGCCGGCCACCGTTGCCTGCAGGAACGAGCCGGGCGGCAGCGCCACTTGTGCTGCGCCGATCGAAATGGCGGGCGGCGTTCGCATCAGCACCAGTTCGCCGTGGCGCGTCAGCCGCGCCAGCCGGTGCTGTTCGGCGATGCGCGACAGCCTGGTGATCAAGGCGGTCGACAGCGGGCCGGAGCCGCGGACATCGACATCGAGCCCGCTATCGGTTGCGGTGATCTGGATGTCGAGCGGCTTGCCCATCGAAATCAGCGGCTCGGCGAGGGCCCAGGCCACCTCGATCGCGCCGTTCAGATGCGGGTCGAGGATCGGGCAGCGGTCGATCGGGATGATGTCGTGCGAACCTGCCGCCGCATAGCCGACCTTGAGCACGTCGTGCGTTCCCATCCGCCCGTGCAGGGTGATGCGCCTGCGGCCCGCGCCATGGGCATCGACCAGCGGCGCCACGTCGCAATCGATTCCCGTTTGCGCCAGCACCGTCACCACGAGCTCGCGCTTCCAGGCGCGATAGGGTTCGGCGTCCCAATGCTGGATCGCGCAGCCGCCGCAGACGCCGAAATGCGGACAGAACGGCGCGATCCGCTCCAGCGCTTGCGGCCTCGACCTTGAGCAATCGCCGGCGGTCGGGATGTTGGCCGGGAACCGCACCGACGTCGACCGTTTCGCCGCCCAGCGTATACGGCACATAGATGTTGCCGCCGCCGGCGATGGCGACGCCGTCGCCGTGATGGCCGACATGGTCGATGACGAGGCGCTCGCTGTCAGCCACGGCGCGCGCCCATGAAGAATTCGATATTGCCGTCGCCGCCGGTAATCGGCGAGGGAAACACCTGGATATCGGTGCAGCCGAGCAAAGTGGCAAATTCCGTGATGTCGTCGCAGATTTCCTGATGCACCATCGCATTGCGGATGATGCCGTGCTTGGAATGTTTCCGGTCCGCCTCGAATTGCGGCTTGATCAGCGCCAGCAGATACATCGGGGCTGCGGCGAGCGACAGCGCCACCGGCAGCACCGCCTTCAGGGAAATGAAGCTGACGTCGATGACGACGATATCGGGCCGCGCGGGCAGCCGCTTGCCCTCGAACTTGCGGATATCGGTTTCTTCCATCGATACGATCTTCGAGATGGTCGCGCAGCGAGGGATGCAGCTGGCCGCGCCCGACATCGATGGCGAAGACGAGGCTCGCGCCGTTTTGCAGCAGCACCTCGGTGAAGCCGCCGGTGGAGGCGCCGACGTCGAGGCAGACATGGCCCTCGATCTCGATCGGATACAGCTCCAGGGCGCCGGCGAGCTTGACGCCGCCGCGCGAGACGTAGGGGTGCGCGGGCTGCGCGGACAATTCGGCATTGGCGGCGATCATCTCCGACGCCTTCAGCACGGGCCTGCCGTCGGCGGTCACGCCGCCGGCGTCGATCGCGGCGCGGGCGCGGGCGCGGCTTTCGAACAGGCCGCGCTCGACCAGCAGCACGTCCACGCGCTTGCGGGCAGAAGTCTCGCTGTGGTTCCTGTCAGCCAATGTCAGTCCGATTTGCGTCAGTCCGATTTGCCGGTGGCGCGATCCGCCGCAAGCGCGACGCAGGCCTCGAACGAGGTGAGATCGTGCCAGATATCCGCAGGCCGCTGCCGCGGCGTCACCAGTCTAGCACCACGAAGGTCCAGCGTGTGGATCATCATGAGATTGTCGGGCAGGCCAAAATCTTCCACTGTCAGTCCGTCATCGTCGATCAGATGGCCGCCGTCGGCTTTCGTGACCGCAAAGGATCGCGCAACCCGCTCGGCATAGACGGCAGGGTCGTTGCTGTAGGCGAAGCAGCGCTTGCCGCGGCCGGCCATGTAGCCGAGTTCATAGACGGTGCCGGCGTCGGCACTGGGGCCGCGAAACGGCGTAAGGTTGGCGATGATCGCGTCCGCCGCGTCCATCATCGCCTCGTTACCCTTGAAGATCGCGAGCGAGGCGTCGGCGGCTGCAAGATCGACCGCGTTGTCGAGCGGATAGAGGCCGCTCACGCCATGGCGGGCGCAGATCGCGGCCTTGCGGCGCCCGATCTCGATGGCATCAGGCAGGAACACATCGGGACCTGCCAGATAGATCTTCATGGGATTACCGGCGAAAGCGCCAGCTCTTCGTTTCTGCCAGCTCTTCGGTTCTGCGAGGCCTTCGGTTCTGACCGGGTCAGAACCGAAGGGGTGTGTGCCTCAGGCGAGCTTGACCGTCTCGGTCTTGTAGTCCTTGCCGAGCGCGTCGAACACCTTGGCGACGATGCCCTTGGCGTCGAGGCCGGCATGGGCATACATCGCGGTCGGCGAGTCGTGGTCGATGAACTCGTCGGGCAGGATCATCGCGCGCATCCGCAAACCGCCGTCGAGCATGCCGTTGTCGGACAGCGTCTGCATGACGTGCGAACCGAAGCCGCCGATCGAGCCTTCCTCGATGGTGAGCAGCACCTCGTGGTCGCGCGCCAGCTTCAGCACCAGATCGACGTCGAGCGGCTTCATGAAGCGCGCGTCGGCGATGGTGGTGGAGAGGCCGTGGGCGGCGAGTTCGTCGGCGGCCTTTTCGCATTCGGCCATGCGCGTGCCGAACGAGAGCAGGGCGATCTTGTTACCCTGGCGGACGATGCGGCCCTTGCCGATTTCGAGGGGGATGCCGACCTCGGGCATTTCGACGCCGCGGCCTTCGCCGCGGGGATAACGCAGCGCGCTCGGACGGTCGTTGATCGCGACTTGCGTGGCGACCATGTGCACCATTTCGGCCTCGTCGGAGGCGGCCATGATGACGAAGTTCGGCAGGCAGCCGAGATAGGCGTTGTCGAAGGAGCCTGCATGGGTCGCGCCGTCGGCGCCGACCAGGCCGGCGCGGTCGATGGCGAACCGAACCGGCAGGCTCTGGATCGCGACGTCGTGGACCACCTGGTCATAGCCGCGCTGCAGGAAGGTCGAGTAGATCGCGCAGAACGGCTTGTAGCCTTCGGTGGCGAGGCCGGCCGCGAAGGTCACCGCATGCTGCTCGGCGATGCCGACGTCGAAGGTCCGGTTGGGGAAGGCCTTGTTGAAGATGTCGACGCCGGTGCCCGACGGCATCGCCGCGGTGATGGCGACGATCTTGTCGTCCTTCTCGGCTTCCTTGACGAGGCTCGCGCCGAACACGTTCTGGTAGGCCGGCGCATTCGGTTTGGCTTTTGCCTGCGCGCCGGTGGCGACGTCGAACTTGACCACCGCGTGATACTTGTCGGCGGCGGCCTCCGCCGGGCCATAGCCCTTGCCCTTTTGCGTCACGACGTGGACCAGGATCGGGCCGGTTTCCATGTCGCGGACGTTCTTCAGAACGGGCAGCAGATGGTCGAGATTGTGGCCGTCGATCGGGCCGACATAGTAGAAGCCGAGTTCCTCGAACAGCGTGCCGCCGTCCATCATGAAGCCGCGGGAATATTCTTCGACGCGGTTGGCGCGGTTGGCGAGGATCTTGGGCAGACGCTTGTTGATCTGCTTGGCCGCCTCGCGCAGCGAGCGATAGGTCTTGCCGGAGTAGAGGCGGGACAGATAGGCGCTCATCGCGCCGACCGGCGGCGCAATCGACATGTCGTTGTCGTTGAGGATCACGATCAGGCGCGAATTCATCGCGCCGGCATTGTTCATGGCTTCATAGGCCATGCCGGCTGACATCGCGCCGTCACCGATCACGGCGATAACGTTGTTCTTGCCGCCGGAGAGATCGCGCGCCACGGCCATGCCGAGGCCGGCGGAGATCGAGGTCGAGGAGTGCGCAGCGCCGAACGGATCGTAGTCGCTCTCGGTGCGCTTGGTGAAGCCGGAAAGGCCGCCGCCGGTGCGCAGCGTGCGGATGCGGTCGCGGCGGCCGGTCAGGATCTTGTGCGGGTAGGCCTGGTGGCCGACGTCCCAGATCAGGCGGTCGCGCGGCGTGTCGAAGGTGTAGTGGATCGCGGTGGTCAGTTCCACGACGCCGAGGCCGGCACCGAAGTGTCCACCGGTCACCGACACGGCGTCGATGGTTTCCTGGCGGAGCTCGTCCGCGACCTGACGCACCTGCTCGATCTTGAGCTTGCGAAGATCGTCGGGCGTGCGGATGGTATCGAGAAGCGGCGTTTTACTAAATGTGGTCACAGCGATGTTCCAATTTTGCATGTCAGGGCGAGGCCCGACGCGAGACGGGAAGCGCGTTAACCGCGCCGCGAAAATCCAGACTCCGGTGCCATCCCGGCGGGCCGGTACCTGATTTGAAAGCCTAGATGCATTCCGGACAGAACCCTGTGATATGCATCACGTTAGTAGCTTCTAAACCCTTACCGGTTCAGTTTCTTTAGCTATTTGAAGCGCTTGCTGCCGTCGAAAGTCGGTCGGCAGGCTGCTCTCCCCAGCCCATAGAACCGCAAGCTTTACACCAAAGCCCACGCCAAAGCCAACCCGGAGAGCTGATTCGGTTCCGTGGCTGGAGCCGAAAAACCCTCGATTTTTCAACCGCTGCGGCGGGCGGATGGTTCCATTTTGCTCAATTCGGCGGCACTTTCGGCCGCTGTCGTGGCTGCTTCGATCCTTTTCCAGGCCCAATCGCGCGCGCCGGAATCGCCGGTGGCGACGTCAAGTGCTGCGTCGGGGACGGCGACGCGCGCGCTGAGCGGGACCGGCCCGCAGACGATCATGAAGAAGTCGTAGGCGTTGGGCAGTTCGTTGGCCATCACGAACTGGAAATGCACGCGGAAGAACTGCCAGCGAAATTTTTCGTAGTGCTCGGGCCGGATGATGTCGCGGAAGCGGACCGGCACGATCTTCGGGTTGCGCCGGGCGGCGCCGACGTCGATGCCGTGGCTCGTGATCGGATCGAACTGGTAGAAATTCATCACGTCCTTGCGGGCCTGGCAGTCGATCCAGTCGATCGACGGCTCGATGGCGAGCTGGCGCAGATGGTCGCGGAACTCTTGCGCCACGGCGTGATAGCCGACGATCGGGAAATTGCCGCCGATCGTCAGCAGCACGATCCGCGGACCGTGATGGCCGAGCGCGGGGTCGAGCTTCAACGCGCGCGCCAGCATTTCCGTCGACAGGAACGATCCGGAGCTATGGCCGACGATGACGATTTCCTCGGCGTCGGTGCTCTTGGCTGTCTTGACCAGGTGCTGCGCGAAGCGGTCGATGCGCTGGTCCCACTCGGGGCGCTCGCGACGCGAGAACTCCCAGGTCCAGATCGTGTCGCACAGCAGATAGAGCACGTAAGTGGCGTTCTCGGTGTATTTCAGCACGGCTCCGAGCAGGGCCACGAAGATGGCAATTGCCGCCGCGATACTGAACATGTCGGGAATGCCGAGCGCATTCAGCCCCTTCTCGAAGACAAAGGCGATTGCGCCGGCGCACGCGGCTTCCAGCAACAGCATCAAATGCGGATAGGTGATGAAAGTTGCAAAACGCCAGTTCGCCTTGCCGAAGCGGGCGATGGTGCCGGCGAAGACCAGCCGCCAGTAGATCCACACCGCGTTGAAGACGGTGCGCCAGATCGGCGACGCCAAATCCTGCTGGATGAAATCCTCGAACCGGAGGAAATCGTAGGCCGTGCGGGTCTGCCAGTCCTCCGCCTTGGTATCGATGGTCCAGGACGCGATTTCGTCGTCGGCCGCGACCTTGGGCCGGCTGATGGTGGCCTGGAGCTGGTAGAGCCGGCCGAACTTGCGCAGTTCGGTCCGGAACATGCGGTAATATTGCGCCAGCCCGCGCGGATCGTAGCCCTGAATATAGATGATATGGCGGTGCTGGACGCGCACGTAAGTCCCCGGAGTGATGGCCGACTATAACAGGCTGGGCAGGGCGCCAAGAACTAAATCGGCGGCTAATCGGCCGGCTGTTCAGCCTTTCGGTGGGGTGGCGAGGACCGAATTCGCCCCATGTTCTCTTGGGTTATGCCAGATGAGACGGATGGGGTCGATATTCCTCCCCTCAGGGATCATTGCACGTCGAGCGGCTCGGTCCCGGTGACCTGGCCATTGGCATCGGTGGTAATCTTGTCGACGCGGGCCTCGGCCTGCCGCAAAAGTTCTTCGCAGCGGCGCTTCAGCGCCTCGCCGCGCTCGTAGATCGCGACCGATTCCTCGAGCGGCACCTTGCCGTCCTCGAGCCGCTTCACGATCGATTCGAGTTCCTCGATTGCGCGCTCGAAGGAAAGTTTTTTGACGTCCGCCTTGGGTATTTTCGGCCATATCGAGTTCCCGAATGCGCCCCCTAAGAGCGCAGAATCAAACAAATTTTTGCGGGCCTAATGTGGCGGGGATTTACGCGCCCATCAATGCGGTGACGTGCGCCGCAACCGATTCTTTCAGCCCCTGCAGGTCGTAGCCGCCTTCCAGCACTGACACAACCCGGCCACCTGCGCTGGCCTCGGCCTGATCCATCAGCTTGCGCGTGACCCAGCCGAAATCATCGGCCTTGAGATTGAGCGAGGCCAGCGGATCGCGGTAATGCGCGTCGAAGCCGGCGGAGATGATGATCAGTTCCGGCGCGAACTTCTGCAATTGCGGCAGGATCAGGTTTTCGAACGCTGCGCGGAACTTGGCGCTGCCGTCCTCGGAAGCCAGCGGCGCATTGACGATGGTGTCGTGCTCGCCGCGCTCGCCGCTGGCGCCGGTGCCGGGAAACAGCGGCATCTGGTGCGTCGAGCAATACATCACGGTCGGATCGTGCCAGAAGATGTCCTGCGTGCCGTTGCCGTGATGGACGTCGAAATCGACGATCGCCGCGCGGCCGATGCCGTATTTGCGCTGGGCGTGACGGGCCGCGATCGCGACATTGTCGAAGAAGCAGAAGCCCATCGGCTTGGAGACCTCGGCATGGTGACCGGGCGGGCGCACCGCGACGAACGCATTCTGATGCGTGCCGGACATGACCGCATCCGTTGCCGCCACCGCGCCGCCGACGCCGCGCATGACAGCTTCCCAGGTGCCCGGCGACATCGAGGTGTCGCCGTCGATATAGATCATGCCGCTTTGGGGGGCGATATGCCGGAGCTCGCCGACATAATGCTCGCCATGGCACAGCGTGACGGAATCCAGATTGCCTTCCGGCGCCTCGCTGCGCGTGAGCGGCTTGAAGCGGTCTTCGGCCATAACCTCAGCCACCGCGCGCAGCCGGTCGGGACGTTCCGGATGCCCGGGGGGCGTGACATGGTCGAGACAGGCGGTATGCGTCAGAAGGAGCGTCATGCAAAATCCTGGCGTTGAGGCGCGCGCCGGCAAGGAGCCGCTAATCTAGGCGGTTAGGGGCCGCTCGGAAAGGCCCACGGCGTCAGGCTCAGTTGACCCTGACAATGCGATCGGCGGCGGTCGGGCCGACCGGGCTGTTCGCCCCAAAATAGGCATGCAGCGCGTCGGAATCGTAGACGCCGATAAGCGGCGCGGTTCCATGGGTGAGCACGGTAAAACCGTCGCCGCCGACGAACAGGAAATTGTTGACGGTGACGCGATAGCTCGCGGCGGGATCGACCGGTTGCCCGTTCAGCGACATCCGCTCAGGCAGCACGCGTTCGCCGTCCGGCTTCGATCCGTCCCACGCGTAAGAAAAACCCCTGGACACCTGCAGGATCCTTGGCCGCTTCGGATCGAGCCATTGCTGCTCCAGCATGTCCTTGATCTGTTTTCCGGTCAGCGTGATCGTCACCAGTTGATTGCGGAACGGCTGGCTGGCGAACACGTCGCCATAGGTCACCGCGCCGTCCTCTCGGCGGGCAATTTCGGCCCGCACGCCGCCGGGATTGGTGAAGGCGATGACCGCGCCGCCTTTTGCCTCCGTGCTGGTCGCGGCGAGTTGCGCGTCTGCGATGATGTCGCCGAGCGGACTTTCGCCGGCCGCGTTGGGCACGCGCGACAGCGTCGCCGTCACCGAACCCGCCGGGCGGTTGGCGATCGGCGCGGCCAGCCTGTCGTAGGATTCGATCAGCGCGGTTTGCTCGGCGTCCTTCGCAAGCGTCGCTGATCGAACGATGTTGTTGCTGGCTGTGGCGCCGATGACGTCGCGCGTGACGGGATCGAGCTTGAGGTCGATCGCGGTGACGAGCGTGCCGTATTTGTCGCCTGATGTGACGAGCCGCCCGTCGATCTCGCAGACATAGGCGCGGTGGGTGTGGCCGGTGACCACGACATCCACCGCGCGGTCGAATTTCTTGACGATATCGACGATCGGCCCCGAAACGCCGGGGCATTCATTGTAGTCCCCGGTCGGCAATCCGCCTTCGTGGATCAGGACGACGATGGCCTCGACGCCGCGCGCCTTCAGTTCCGGGATCAGCGCATTGACCGTCTCGGCTTCGTCGCGGAATTCGAGGCCGGCAATGCCGGTCGGCGAGACGAGGCCAGGGGTGCCCTTCAAGGTCAGCCCGATGAAGGCGACCGGAATGCCGTCGAAGCTGCGGATTTCGTAAGCAGGAAACACGGTCTTGCCGCTGCTCTTCTCGAACGTGCTGGCGGCGAGATAGCGAAATTTTGCGCCCGCAAACGGATGCGGTCCCAGGCATTGGTCGACCGGGTGGCAGCCGCCATTCTGCATGCGCAAGAGTTCGTCCTTGCCTTCGTCGAATTCGTGATTGCCGACTGAGGAAATATTCAAGCCCATCATCGACAGCGCCTCGATGGTCGGCTCGTCATGGAACATCGCCGACAAAAACGGGCTGGCGCCGATCAGGTCGCCGGCCGCGACGAAGATCGTGTTCCTGTGTCCTTCGCGAAGCTGGCTGACCAGCGTCGCCATATGCTCGGCGCCGCCGGCAGGGACGGTGATCTTCTTCGTCCTGTCCTCGGGATCGGCAATCGTGATCCCGCCCGGCGGCGGGCGCAGGTAGCCGTGAAAATCGTTGATCGCGAGAATGCGCAGGTCGACGGGGGCGGGGGTCTGGGCGCGAGATGACGCGGCAAGCGCCAACATGATCGCAAACGCAAGGATGGGACGAAGGAGGGGGCTCATGGACACATGATGCAGGTAGGTAGCTTGGTGTTTCACGCGTCATTGCGAGCGCAGCGAAGCAATCCATCGTGCAGCACAAGGAAAGAGTGGATTGCTTCGCTGCGCTCGCAATGACGGCGGCGAGAGCGCTACTCGTAGCCTTACCCCTTCTTCCGCGCAAAGAACGCCTTGAACGCCGCCACCGCTTCCTTGGAGCGCATCCGTTCGCCGAACAGATGGCCTTCCTGGTCGATCCGGCGCGTCATGTCCTCCGGCGGCAGCTTCAACAGTTTTCGCGAGATCGCCACCGCTTCGGCCGGCAGCGCGCAGATCTCGCGGGCCACCTTGCGCGCCTCGGCCTCGGTGTGCCCCGGCGCCACCACCACGTTGACGAAGCCGGCCTCGTGGGCGTCGTCGGCGGAGAAGGTGCGGCCCATCACCAGCATGGAGAAGGCGCGCTGGTGGCCGATGGTGCGCGGCATCAGCAGGCTGGAGGCGCCTTCCGGCACCAGCCCGAGATGGATGAAGGGCGTCGAGAAGGTCGCGGTCTTGCTGGCCAGCACGTAGTCGCAATGGAACAGCATGGTGGTGCCGATGCCGATCGCGACGCCGTCGACGGCGGCGATGATCGGCTTGACGTTGTGCGCCAGCGAGTAAAGGAATTTTGCGGCGTTGGAGGCGCGGGGCGCATCGGTGTTGGAGGTGCCGTCTTTCAGAAAATCCTCGAGGTCGTTGCCGGCGGTGAACACGCCCGAACCGCCCGTGATGATGATGCAGCGGATGTCAGGATTGTTCTGCGCCTTGTCGATGGCATCGCTCATGGCGCGATACATGTCTTGCGTGATCGCGTTCTTCTTCTCGGGCCGCCGCAACATGATCACGCGCGTCGCTTCTTCGTCCGACACAATGAGGTGCCCGGTCATGAACTTGCCCCTAAAAGCAGGCGGCGACGGTGCCGCTGGCCAATCATCCACCTGCATCCTACATGATCCGGCAGAAGGCCCAACTATTCCCTGCGAATTTTCCGGGAATGTGACTGGAGGATAACGCAATGCAGCTAGGCGGAATTCATCATCTGACCGCGGTCTCGGCGAAGCCGCGGGACAATGTGGCCTTTTATACCGGCCTGCTCGGCATGCGGCTGGTCAAGAAGACCGTCAACCAGGACGACGTCAGCGCCTATCACCTGTTCTATGCCGACGGCAAAGCCAATCCCGGCACCGATCTCACCTTCTTCGATTTCCCGGCAGCCCCCGAGCAGCGCGGAACCAATTCGATCTCGCGCACGGGCTTGCGCGTCGCGGGCGAAAAGACCCTCGGCTACTGGCGGGATCGCCTGAAAAAGGCCGGCGCCGTGAGCCGCGATATCGTCGAGGTCGACGGCCGGCTGACGCTGCCGTTCGAGGACGGCGAGGGCCAGCGACTGGTGCTGGTCGACGACGGCGGCGAGGGCGCGGCCTCGCCGTGGGAGCGCAGCCCGGTGCCGGCAGAGCACCAGATCCGCGGCCTCGGTCCGATCGTGCTGACCGTGCAGGAGCTGTCGCGCACCGCCTTCGTGCTGACGGAAGTGATGAACATGCGCCGCGTGCGCGACTACGCCGCCCACGGCGCGCAGATTCATGTGTTCGAGATGGGCGAGGCAAGGGGAGAGAGCAGCCCCGCCGCCGAACTGCACGTGCTCGAAGACAAGGAAGCGCCCGTCGCGCGGCCGGGCGCCGGCGGCGTCCACCACGTCGCGTTCCGCACCCCCGACGAGGCGCAGTACCACGCCTGGACGCAGCGCCTGAACGAACTCCGCGTCCCCAACAGCGGCGAGATCGACCGCTTCTATTTCCGCAGCCTCTATTTCCGCGAACCCAACGGCATTTTGTTCGAGATCGCGACGGATGGCCCGGGCTTTGCGACGGACGAGCCGATGGAGACGCTGGGTGAGAAACTGGCGCTGCCGCCGTTTCTCGAGCCGCGCCGCGCGGCGATCGAGGCAGGGCTGAAGCCGATTGGGTAGATTTCGTAGGATGGGTTCGTAGGATGGGTAGAGCGACAGCGAAACCCATCACTATCTCGCGCATGAGACGATGATGGGTATCGCTCCGCTCCACCCATCCTACGGGCTAAAGCTTGTTCGAACCTGTCGAGGGCATCATGAAGGTCTACCGATATCTCACCGGCAAGGATGACGCCGCATTCTGCCATCGGGTGACCGACGCGCTGAACCGCGGGTGGCAGCTTTACGGACAACCCACTCTGACATACGACGATAAGCGCGGCGAAGTGATCTGCGGGCAAGCCATCACCAAGGAAGTCGAAGGCAAGACTTACGATCCCGAAATGGATTTGTCGAAGCTGTAGCGCAGTAGACTTCGTAGGATGGGTAGAGCGCAGCGAAACCCATCATTGTTCTATGCCGCAATTGATGGGTATCGCTTCGCTCCACCCATCCTACAGGCTCCTGGAATGACGACGAGCATTGAACTCTCCGAACCTGACGCCATGATCTTCGCTAGAGACGGCGCGTTGCACATCCGCGCGGCGCTCCACGCGTCGGATTTGCGGGGGCTCGATGACGCGGTTGCGACCCTGCCGCCGGACCAGGCCGGCATCAGGCTTCACGGGATTCCCGCGCTTCGATCGTTTCTCGCATCACCAGGCGCGATCTGGAAGGTGGCGGCCTCGGTCCTTGGCGAAGCCGCCAGGCCTGTTCGGGCAATCCTCTTCGACAAGACGTCTTCCACAAACTGGGGACTTCCCTGGCATCAGGATCGCACGATCGTGGTCAGCCGCCGGGTGGAGGTCGAGGGCTTTGGCCCGTGGACCGTCAAGAGCGGTTTGCTTCACGTGGCGCCACCGTTTGATCTGTTGGCCGGCATGGTGACGCTCCGCGTTCATTTGGACCCGGTGCCTGAGACGAACGCGCCGCTTCTGATTGCGCCCGGATCGCATCGGCTCGGGCAAATTCCGGAAGGCGAGCTGAAGTCGGTTGTTCAACACTGCGGGACCGCCGTTTGTCTCGCCGACGCTGGAGACGTCTGGCTCTATTCGACGCCGATCCTTCACTGCTCGGAGGCGGCTCGTGATCCTGCTCACCGAAGAGTTTTGCAAGTCGACTTCGCGGCCGGCGAACTTCCCGGCGGGCTGACGTGGCTCGGCATTTGAGACGCTACGCTGAGCCGATTTCGTAGGATGGGTAGAGCGAAGCGAAACCCATCACTCTGTTCCACGCCGCGATTGATGGGTATCGCTTCGCTCCAACCATCCTACAGGCTGTGTTTTGCGGAGATCATAAGGTCACAGGTTAGCTTGTTTGCAGCGACTTCTTATGATGTTGCAAAACGACTATCGCGATCGCTGCCTCGAACGTTGCGCCAAAACGCTAATTTCCCTAACCAATTCAACGCGATTTGCCCCGTCCAGCCCCTTCCGCAAAAACAATTCCCTTCTCGGTCACCCCAAATCAGCACTAGAAATCCCGCCGTCTCATCCCTCACGAGGGGCGGATCGCGATCGTCACGGACGCGGGGTGGGATGCGGTGGACGCGGCAGCGTCAGGCGCGAGAAGGTGTTCGCAGGGCGGTTATCCGTGAGCGAACACGGCGCGCAGGACGACGGCGCTGAAGCGTACGGCAAAACCGTGTGGTCCTGGCATCCGTGGCTGATGTCAAGCTGCCGGTGGCGAATTTGATCCAACCGGATCGGTCAGCCATCAAGCCGGCAGCGATGGAGGCAAGACGAATTCGTCTCCAGGGAGAGCGCGGCATAAGCCGTCAACCCATTGCGCAGGGAATGCCGGAGTGCTCCGGCTGTACCTGTATGCTCGTGTGCGCATCTTACTCTACAACATTGCACACGAGACCGCGGGTGCAGCAAGCACCCGGCATTCCCTGCTCCCTCGTTTTCGAGGGAAGGAATTTCAGCAAACCTCGGGCGCAAGTCGCGCCGCGAGAAGGCGAGCTCATGTTTACGAACGTTGACGCAAACAAATTCGTTATATCAGGCAAAGAACCGCGCCAGCGTGAGATAGCGTGCGGATTCTCAGGCTTCGTTCTTCGGAACGTACTTCCCGAGCACGCATTTGTAGCGCTGCAATCGCCATTCGCGATACGGCCCCTTGGCGAGCCAGTCGGCGATTCCAATCTGCGCGTTGACCGCACAGGCGCTCATGGTGATGCCGGACTGGTCACTGGTGGTGACGACTTTTTCGAGACAAAGCTGGCTGTTGCAGAGAACAGCGATGAGAGTGACGAGCATGGCGACCTTCGTTGATAAGGAATATCCACTTCGTTCAGCCAATGCAGGGTTCATGCCAACATTGGTGCACGCCGTTTTTTTGGACGCTCCCTACGCGAATTGACCTGCAAAAACGCAACACTTCCGTAGCCGCGCTTTTGTGCGCGGGACGGATACCGGCAACGCCGGGGAATGCGAATTGCGCTGAGAGTAGTGTCGGGCGTGGACGATTCGCAAAGCGTAGAACTACGGGACCGTGCCGGAATGGCCACGACTGTCTTAACGCTGCAACAGTTCTGATTGCCGTGCTTGGGCGCGCGATGAATTGCACACTTCGTAGGATGGGTAGAGCATAGCGAAACCCATCACCGTCCCGGGCAGCAATATTGATGGGTATCGCTGCGCTCCACCCATCCTACAAATCGGGCTCGCTCGCTAACCCGCAAATTCGGATTGTCCGGTTGATTTCGTTCTCGACGCGCATTTCAGACTTAATCCGGACATCGCGCGATGTTCGTTTCGCGCTCCACGTGTAGAGCGGTTCCCTTCCGACACCAGGATGAGACATTAGTGCAACAACCATCGTCCTAAATTCCGGAAGGCGCATCGTTAAGAAGCGATGGCCTGCTTGTGGAGATATAATTGCATCGACGAATCCGAAAAGGAGTTTTCGATGTCGAAGTTTGCGATTGGCGAGCAAGTCGAAAACGTGGCCAACGATCACGAGTTGGGCACGGTTGTCGCCGTGTTTCCGACCGTTGACGGAGGCTTTAGATATGCCGTCGACACGGAAGGTTACGGCACACTTCAGTTCTTCGCCGAGGAGAAGCTGGCTTTCGCCGCCACGAAGCAGGGGGCCACATGACAGGCCGTGCAACCACGCAAGCGATCTCCGCGACCGACCTGACGGAGGGCGACAGCGATGCTGTGCGCATCAGGCATCAGCTTGACGCCTGGGCCAATGCCTCACATCGCACCCCCAGATTGGTGGCAACACCCGTGGAAGACGTAAGCGTTGAATCATCCGGCGAGGTGCCTTTGCCGGCGACGAAACGCAGCCGCGCCTCGCCGGCATCCAGTCGCGCCAAGGCAGCCAAGGCCACCAAGACCAAGACGGCCAGGACGGCCAAGGCCAAGATGACCGAGGCCGAGACGACCGGGGCCGAGACCGCCGAGGTCGACGGCGAGCCGGAGGCGTCCAACGCGCCGCTTGAGCCGTTGACGGTTTCTGCGGCCCCCGCCGTGCCGGAGGCCGTGCCCGCCACGCCGGAACGCGCCCGCACCAGCCGCGCCTTTGCCCTGCTTGCAGCGCTGGCACTGGCGACGGTGGCTGCCTATTTTTCAGTCGCGGGCATGGCCGAGATATTCCCCGGTGATCCGGTTGCGGTCATGGTGCTCGCCGCCACCATGGAAGCCGGCAAGCTCGTGATCGCCGGATGGCTGGCCGCGCATTGGCGCCGGACCAATTGGAAAATGCGTTTCGTGATGGTGGCGCTCGTTGCCGGCCTCGCGCTCATCAACGCCGCCGGCGTGTTCGGCAAGCTGGTCGAGGCGCATGTCAGCGTCGCGGCCTCGTCGCGTTCCGGCGTCACCGAGCGCATTGAAGCGCTCGACGCCCGCGTCAGGGCGCAAACGGCGGCCGTTGCCGACCTGGATGGCCGCATTGCGCAGATCGACCGGGCCGTGGACGAATTGACACGGCTTGGCCGGGTGACGCGGGCCATCAACATCGCAACACAGCAGCGTGTGATGCGGGATGGGCTGGATACGCAGCGGCAGGCGGCGACGACCACGCTGGTCGGACTGCAGACGCAACGCGCCGCACTGGCCGGCGAACGTTCCCGCATCGAGGCATCCGCAGGCCCGATCCAGTATCTTGCGATGATGGTCGGCGTCGCGCCTGAAGTCGCGGTGCGATGGCTGATATTGTTGATGGTGCTGTGCTGCGATCCCGCAGCGATCGCCTTGACGGTTGCGGCGGCTGGCTCGCGAACTCGCGAGCCGAGGTGAGAGCATGCGGGCTACTCGCTGCATTAACGACGAGATGAACTGTCGGCGATCGCATCGTCAGCAACGACTCGCCTATCGACCACAATCGGCGTATAAGTATCTCCCATGAGTTGGGATGCGAAAGACGTAGCACTGCTCAAAGAACTTTGGGCCGAAGGCTACAGTGCCGGTCAGATAGCAAATCGGCTTGGCCACAGCCGCAACGCAGTGAGCGCCAAGCTGAAACGCATGGGCCACAAGCGCGGTCACAAGCCACCGACGGCCAACCCCATGATCGTGGCGGTGCCGACGCGAAGCGCCGGCGGCTGCCTGCGCCCGGCCGGTGGATAGGGTGATGTCTAAGCGCAAGCCGGTCGCGAAGCAGACGAAGCAGGCCAAAGAACTCACCAAGCGTGAGCTTTACGCCATGCTGGCTAATGCGGTCAGGAATACGGGCTGACTCTTGCTGCCGCCCCGTCGAGTGGATGGGTATGATCGATCCGCTTCTGACAGAAGCGTAGGCGGGGCAGGCTGGCAGCCTTCCCGCCATGTGCGGGAAGGGCGTGCTCGAACCGGCTACATGGTCCTCGCTCTCGCGAGTTTGACGGTCCTGGCGATTTTCGCGGCCTTGGCGATTTTAGCGGTCTCGGCCTGCTTCGTCTTGCCGCGATCGTTCCGCGCAGCCTGCCGGTTGCTCTTCTTGGCCTTCGCTTCCGCGACTGGGTTTTCTTGGTCTTTGCTTCCGCGACCTGCGTTTTCGCTCCGCCGCGGCGGGAGACATATTCCTGGCCGTCGATCGGCGCGACGTGGGGCGGATCCCTGTCGAGATAGGGCCGACCGATTCCATAGTCCTTGCCGTTTGCGTCGATCCACTTCCAGAGCTTCTCGGTGGAGACCCATCGCTGCGCGCGGCTGTTGCCCTTGACGCTCACAATGTCGGCCGCAAGCCCGCGGCCATAGCCGCCACGGGTACTGCCGCCATGGTAGGATCGGTCGGTTGCCGCCTTCAGGCCGCTTGCGATTCCTTGACGGTAGTCGTCGCGGAACGCGCTGGTGATGCCGGGCTGCAGTCCGGCCTGCTCAGCGGCGTGAAGGGTGTGAAACAGCTTGAGCTTGAAGCTTCCGGTCCATGCCGCCGATCACATAGTCCATCATCGACATGCCGGCTCTGTCAGCGGCCTTCGGGTCCTTCCAGGTAAAGTCCTCGTCCACACGCCTGGTGAAGGTCCTGGTGACAGTTTTCGTTTTGCCCTTGCGCTTGATCGTCACTTTGCGCTGTTCATGCACCTTGATGGCATCGACCTTGGGCGCCCGCTCGTAGAGGGCCCACAGGTACCGATCGATGCAGATCTCCGCGACCAGGCACTCCTCGTTAATTTCGATGGTGGTCACTGCCTGCTGGACATTGTCGGGCACGGCATCAGGTGCGTTTGCCGTGGCGCCCTCGGGCGGAAACACCTGCGACGGATCGGTCAGCGAGGCCACGACATAAGGCTTGCGGCTCGTCCAGGGCTTGCCGCCGATCGGCGGCTTTCTCTGGCGCGGGGTCAGGCGTGCTCGCCTGCGTGCGCCCGGCGGACGGTGCTTCGGGCGCAAGCACCTGCGACGAATCCGGTCAGCGAGACCACGACAAAAGATTTCGGCTCATACCAGGCTTGCCGTCGTGTCGGTGGCTTTCTGTGGCGTGGTTTCGGCGGCCGTTGCCACTCAACATCGCCGACAGCGGCGTTCGCTACCACGGTCGACCTGCGGTATGACCGTGGGCTCTGTGCTTGCGATGAGCGTCGGTTCGTGGCGTTCCACGATTGACTTCGCGCCGGCGTTCTCGATGGAAGCGGCGATGTGCCCGGTGGAAGCCGAACCGAGGCCAGCAAGCCAGGCGAGAACACAGCTCGCAAGAGCCAGGCCCGCGAGAAAGTTAATTCGGCGCTGTGCCCTCGTCGCCAATCGCCATGGGTCCATGATCCGGCCTCCCAAGGCTCTGCATGAGCCTGATTACACAGCCAAGCACGCGACGCCGCTCATTCTTCGGATTGCGAAATGAATGCGCAACGGCTGGAGACTACGGGATCATTCATTTTTTCATAGGTGTTGCTTCAATACCACGCGCCATTGCATGGAACTTGCTGTGCCATTCTGCGACGCTGGCAGTTGTCATCACCCGTCTCGTGCGCAATTGCGCACTGGAGCGGGTGATCCAGTATTCCAACGGCAGCAGTGATTAAATCGAGACGCCGCGGCGTACTGACACTCGTCGTGCGCAACCAGGCCGGAGCCGAACTGGGGCCGGAGGCCTGTTGGCAGGCTTCGCAGCCGCCAATACCGCGACCGGAATTTACGTTCGGAGTTCTCTAAAAGCGTCATCGAGGCGATCGAGCGCCTCCTCGAGAATCGGACGCGGAGTGGCAAAGTTGAAGCGCAGCCAGGTTTCGCCGCCTGGCCCAAATTGCTCACCGGGGCTTGCGAAAATGCGCGCCCGATCCTTGACCCTTGCCGCGACGTCTTTGGCCGGCAATCCGGTGCCGGAGAAGTCGACCCACGCAAGATAGGTTGCATCGAGCCGCATCGACCGTGCGCCCGGCGCCGCGCGCTCGATCCTGTTGATCGAGGATATCGCGACTGCCGGCGAGATATGGCAGCAGTGCATCGAGCCAGCTATCGCCGGTTCGCCAGGCCGCCTCGGTGGCGATCATGCCGAAGGCGTTGTAGGAGGCAAGCCCGCTCGCCGCGATCCGCGCGTCGAGCCGCGCTTTCAACACCGGATTCGACGTGAAGCATGCGCCAACATGGGCACCGGCGAGATTGAAGGTCTTGGTGGCGGCGACGCAGGTGATCAGGCGATCCGCGATCTCGGGAGCGGCCGACAGGGTCGGCGTATGCCTGGCGCCGCCCAGAAGCAGATCACAGTGGATTTCGTCGGAAACCAGAATCAGATTGCGTTCGGCGCAGAAGAGGGCGAGGGCACGGATCTCCTCGACCGACCAGACGGTCCCGCCCGGATTATGCGGGCTGCAGAAAAACACGATTTTGGTTCGCGGCGTGAGTTTTGCGGCGAGCGCATCGAGGTCCATCGTGTAGCGGCCCTGACGCAAAGACAGTTGCGCGTCGAGGATGCGTCGCTCGTTGGCGAGAATGATCTTTCGGAAAGCATGATAGGCCGGTGGAAAGACCACGACCTCGTCACCGGGCTCGGTGACGGCTTGAAGGATGAGGCCCAATCCCGAGACGACACCGGGCGTTGGGCTTACCCAGGCCGGGTCGATCGACAGGCCGTGCCGGCGCATCATCCATTCGGCAAGCGAGATCGCCCAACTGCCGGTGTCGGCGTAATAGCCATGGACGGCACGGGTCACGTCGGCGGTCAGTGCTTCCGTCACGCCTGGAGGCGCCGCGAAATCCATGTCGGCGACCCACATCGGGATCCCGTCCGCTGCCGCGATCCCTGAAAGCTTGGCCATCATGTCCCACTTCGACGCGTGCGTGCCGCGGCGGTCAATTACGCGATCGAAATCAAACATCGGGACGGTGGCTCCTGCACTGGCATGTAGCGCGTCAAACGCGCGTTGGTTTTAAACTTTGTTGGTTCAGGTCAGGACAGCACGAGAGTCGTTACCCCAGCAACACCGCATCCGCGCCGTTCACAGCTTCCGCGCTGTCGGTCACCGTTTTCTCCAGCGAGCCCGCCTGCACGGTGATGTTCTCGGCGAAGAACCGCGCCACCGTCACGTAGCGCTGCGGATCACCGGCGTCGCCATTGCTCTTGGCGGCCAGCGCTTCGCCGGCCAGCATGCAGCCGCCGAGCGTTGAACCAAACAAACGGAGATAGGGCGTGGCGCCCGCCAGCGCGTCGTTCGGCGCGGACGCCACGCGCTCCAGCAGCCATTTGCTGGCGCGCTCCAGCGAGCCGAGCGCATCGCGCAGTTTTGCGCCTGTCGTGCCGAAGGCGGGATCGTTCGAGGTCTCGACCTGCTTGACGATGCCGCCCAGTTCATCGAGCAGCGCCCACACCGACGCGCCGCCGTTCGCCGCGAGTTTTCGCGTGACGAGGTCGATCGACTGGATGCCGTTGGTGCCCTCATAGATCGTGGTGATGCGCGCGTCGCGATAATGCTGCGCGGCGCCGGTCTCCTCGATAAAACCCATGCCGCCGTGGACCTGCACGCCGAGATAGCTCACTTCATTGCCGATGTCGGTGGAGAACGCCTTTGCAATCGGCGTCAGCAGCGCGCCGCGCGCGGCGGCATCGGCCCGCACCTTGGCATCCTTGGCGCGCGTGGAAATATCGAGCGCCACCGCCGTGGCGTAGCAGATCGAGCGCGCGGCGGCCGTCATGCTGCGCATCTGCAACAGCATGCGCTTGACATCGGGATGCACGATGATCGGATCGAGCCCGTCGCCCTTCTTGCCGACGGCGCGGCCCTGCCGGCGTTCCTGCGCAAAGGCCAGCGCCTGCTGGTAGGCGCGGTCGGCAATGCCGACGCCTTCGAGGCCGACGCCAAGGCGGGCCTGGTTCATCATCGTGAACATGCAGAGCATGCCCTTGTTTTCTTCGCCGATCAGGTAACCGATGGCGCCGCCGCGATCGCCCATCGTCATGGTGCAGGTGGGGGAGGCGTGCATGCCGAGCTTGTGCTCGACGCCGGACGGATAGATGTCGTTGCGCGCGCCCAGCGAGCCGTCGGCGTTGACCATGAATTTCGGAATCAGGAACAGCGAAATGCCCTTGGTGCCCGCAGGCGCATCGGGCAGGCGGGCCAGCACGAAATGCACGATGTTGTCGGTCATGTCGTGGTCGCCATAGGTGATGAAGATTTTCGAGCCCTTGATGCGATAGCTGCCGTCATCAGCGCGCTCGGCGCGGGTGCGCAACGCGCCGACATCGGAGCCGGCCTGCGGCTCGGTGAGCTGCATGGTGCCGGTCCATTCGCCGGAGACGAGTTTTTCCAGATAGATCTGCTTCAGTTCCTCGCTGCCATGGGCGTCGAGCGCCTCGATGGCGGAGAGCGTCAGCAGCGGGCAGAGGCCGAAGGCGATGTTCGACGCGCTCCAGATTTCGGTGCAGGCCGCATTGATCGCCATCGGCAGGCCCTGGCCGCCAAAGGCTTCCGGGCCCGACACCGCGTTCCACCCGGCGGCGATCCAGCGCTGATAGGCATCGGGCCAGCCCGGCGCGGTCGTCACCTTGTCGTCGGCCAGCTTGATGCCGTGTTCGTCGCCCACCCGGTTAAGCGGCGCCAGCACGTCGCCGGCGAATTTGCCGGCTTCCTCCAGCACGGCCGCGGTGATGTCGCCGTCGAAATCGCCGTAATGGCCGGCCTTCACGGCCGCCTGCAGGCCGGCGCCGTGGTTGAGCGCGAGCAGGATGTCGGAGATCGGCGCGCGGTAAGTCATGACGATAATCTCGCTTTGACGGGAACTGGGCTGCCGTATTCCCACGAAACCGGGGTTGTCTCAACACTCCGATGGGCGGTATTGGGCCGCGCCAGGGGGCGTAAAACCGGCCGGGGACTTTCGCGTAAGCGGCCCTAATATAAAGGGTCACGCTTCCGGGGAGCCGATTTCGGACGAAATTCGGGATTCCAGCCTGTTGAAATGGCCGAACTCCCTCTATAGACCGGGCGTTGTCCGAACCGGTTCGCGCAGGGCACATCGTCCGCGCGCGTTCCGGTTCAGCCTGTTGGGGCGTAGCCAAGCGGTAAGGCAGCGGATTTTGATTCCGCCATTCGGAGGTTCGATCCCTCCCGCCCCAGCCAGGCTGCCGGCGACATCACGGACCAGACCGATAAGGCACGGTTTTTGCACCTTTCGCTGGTGATAATAAATGAACTGTCGCCGGTTCCGCGGTCACGCGCTTTTTATCCGTTCATTGCCGCCCGTGAGAGGCAAATCCGCGCGGGGCGTCCATCTAGTTGGAATGATATTCGTCATCTAAAGCGACAAGGTACCCAGTTTCGGAGACGCACATGGCTGAAGTTATTCGATTTACTCCAAAGTCCGAGCTCGAGCGGGCCCGTCTGGTTCGCGAGGCGCGCGCGATATACGACAGCATCTTCCCGCCGGCCGCTACAATCAGCGAGCAGGAGGACGACAAGGCGCCGCTCCATCAGGGTTGATCTTGGACCACCGCCGGTGCCCATCCCGAATACGGGTGATGATCTTCTTTGAGGAGAAATTTTGTGGTCGACCGCTTCCGACGCAGGCGGGCATTCCAGATATCGGCTGCGTCCTCTCCGGGGGCTACGAGATCGCAATGATCTCGAGCTCTTGACCGGATGTACCGACGACATCCCCAACCGCTTTGCCCATCAGAGACCTTGCCACCGGGGACACGAAGGAAATGGAACCGGCCTTGGGGTCCGCTTCGTCCTCTCCTACGATATGATATTTCTGCACGCGCCCATCGTCGCGCCTGAAGGTCACGGTGCTGCCAAAGGCGACGGTGTCGGTCGACGCCGGATTGGGGATGACCTGCGCCGTCCGAACTCTGCCGCAAAGTAGCGCGCATCACGCAAGGGGGTTGCCGCTTGCCGCCGCCGCTCATTCACGTCTTCGATCTTCTGCGCCGTCTCGTAGGCCTCGCGCGCCTGTTGGAGCTGAAATTCCAGCGCCTTTAATCCTGCCTCCGTAACGAGGTTCGGATGCGGCGAAACCGGGCGGTCGGGAAGCAATGTCTCCGACGCCGTTTCGGCACTGTCTTCCTTGGTGAAGGCAACGCTCAAGCTCAAAACTCCTCTTAAGCGAGATATGCCAAAAGCGGTCGGCGACAAGACCGCGGACGCGTCAAAGGAACTGTAGTGCAACGCTCAGCGGCTTTTGCGAGTTATACACCGCGGGGCGAGACGGGCGCCATGATCAGTTACCGCGACTGCTGCAGCCTTGCTCCGCCGGCAGTTCCTCGGCATTGGGGTCGCCCGGTGCCGTCGCCCAGGCCAGTTCGACGAGCGTCACGATCCGCCGGCCGGCACCGTCAAGCTGGCAAACGATGAGGCCCTGCTCCTCGATATAGGTCAGCAGACGCCGTGCACGGCGCAACGAATGCGAGCCATAGGCGCGCGCAATCGCTGCATCGCCCGGGCAGGGCCAGCCTTCCTTCGCGGCGCGGGCGATCATCATGAAGACGCCCTGCATATCCTCCGGCAGCAGTGAGGCGCGGACCGAGACATCCTGCCAGCCGTCATCCTCCGCCATATCGGAGCCGAGCCCGGCGCGGGCGCGCGTCAGCATGCGACGGAAGTCAGCCGAGATCCGGCACGGCCGAACCGAGGCCCTCGATCCGGCAGCGGACCACGAACTCCTGATAGAGGACGCCGATGGCGCGGAATCCCGCGTCGGGTTCCGCCATGACGGCGCGCAGAATACGGTCCACGCGCTCGCGCCGCTCCGCCAGTTCCTCGGCGCTGAGTCGGCTGCTCCACCGCTTCGGGACGGATCTCCAGCGCCGCTGACTTCGCCGCCATGAGCTGGCCGAGCAGGTCCGGCGGCGGCGACCGGCGCTGCGGCCGATTAGTCTCGGGCGGCGGCGCTGCCAGGATGATGGCGCGGGCGTCCGGTGTCGCTTCCGGCAGCGGCATCAGGCGCGGGGTCGCGTTGCGCGGCGTGGTGTCCGTTGGACCGATGCGCAGCCCCAGCGGACGGCGGGAGAGGGCCGGTCCCAGCGCCATGAATTGCCCGCGCTCCAGATCCCGGAACGCCTCTGCCTGCCGCCGCTCCATGCCCAGAAGGTCGGCGGCGCGCGCCATGTCGATATCCAGAAAGGTTCGGCCCATGAGGAAATTGGACGCTTCGGCCGCGACGTTCTTGGCGAGCTTCGCCAGCCGCTGGGTGGCGATGATCCCCGCAAGCCCGCGTTTGCGGCCACGGCACATCAGGTTCGTCATGGCGCCGAGCGAGAGTTTGCGCGCTTCGTCCGAAACCTCGCCGGCGACGGCCGGCGCGAACAGCTGCGCCTCATCCACCACCACCAGCATCGGGTACCAGTGGTCGCGGGCGACGTCGAAAAGCCCGCCGAGGAAGGCGGCGGCGCGCCGCATCTGGTTCTCGGCGTCGAGCCCCTCGAGATTGAGCACCGTGGAGACGCGATGGATGCGCGCCCGCTCGCCGGCGACCTGCAGGCCCCGCTCGGTATGGTCCTCGGCATCGATCAGCAGGTGGCCGAAACGGTCGGCAAGCGCCACGAAGTCGCCTTCGGGGTCGATGATGGTCTGCTGCACCCAGGGGGCGCTCTGTTCCAGCAGCCGGCGCAGCAGATGGGATTTGCCGGAGCCCGAATTGCCCTGCACCAGCAGGCGGGTCGCCAGCAGTTCCTCAAGGTCCAGAGTTCGCCGGGGCGCCTGCCGTCGTGTGTCCCATCTCGATCGCAACGGTCATGTCTCGACTCAAAGTCTCCTTGGCGGAGGCGGGCTTAACAACCTGATCGCGGCCCGTCGAGCGCCCATGGCCGGCCGCCCGGTGTTCTCCACGGCTGCTCGAACGCGATGCCCGGATGGATGCCGGCCGGATAGCTAATTGACGAGATTTTCAGCAAAACGGAGTCGGTCAGCGCGAGGAGGACACATTCTTCAACTGCACCAGGAATGTCACTACCCACGCGGACGCATACATGCCCGCGAGACCAAGCGCCGTTCTGCGATCGATCAAGGACAGGTTTGTCCACCACCATATCCGGTAAAGCCATAGTCCTGTCGTTGCTAAGCCGAGCAAACAGACCAGGACCTTGAGAAAGGACGAGTTTGCGACACCCAATGCGCCGAACAAAAGCGTTGCCGGAACGAGAAACATCGTGCAGGCGGATATCAAAGTCTCGTTCATGGGTCCTCAGGACAGCTACGAATCGCAGGCAATGTAAGCAGTTTGCAGCAACCTTTCCCCTTCTGGAAGGGACGCCGATGCGACTGATGGCCGGCTTGCGCCGCCCACGATTGCGATCACGTCGGGCGACAGCCAGGGAACGCTGGCCAGGAGCATTTGAAAAGCGCGTGCAATTCTTCTACATCCATTCGTGCCCTTCCTGCGCCTCGGACTAAACGGTATCAAGAAGTCGCTCGGGCAGTGAGTTTTCGCGCTCGAAGCCAGCACGGGGTCGCCAAATGGCATTTGAACTGTTCGAACTGGCGGGCAAGAGGGCGCTCGTCACTGGCTCATCGCAAGGTATTGGCTTTGCGCTCGCGCAAGGCCTTGCCGAACACGGCGCCGAAATCATCCTCAACGGCCGCGACGCAGCCAAGCTTGATGCGGCTGCGGCGAGACTGGCCGCCGCCGGGCACAACGTGTCGGTGGCCGGCTTCGACGTGACGCAAGCACAGGCCGCCAGGGACGGTGTCGAGGCGATCGAGAAGAATTCCGGCGCGATCGATATCCTGATCAATAATGCCGGCATGCAGTTCCGCTCGCCGCTCGAGGATTTCCCCGTCGATAAATGGGAGCAACTGCTCGCCACCAATGTTTCGAGCGCGTTCTATGTCGGCCAGGCGGTCGCCCGTCACATGATCCCACGCGGCCAGGGCAAGATCATCAACATCGCCTCCGTGCAAAGCGAACTTGCGCGACCGGGCATCGCGCCCTACACGGCCACCAAGGGCGCGATCAGGAACCTGACCCGCGGCATGTGCGCCGATTGGGCGAAACACGGCCTCCAGATCAACGCGATCGCGCCGGGTTACTTCAAGACCCCGCTCAACCAGGCGCTGGTCGACAATCCGGAATTTTCGAGCTGGCTCGAAAAGCGGACACCGGCCGGCGCTGGGGCAACGTCGAGGAACTGGTCGGCGCTGCGGTGTTCCTGTCCGGCAAGGCTCGTCCTTCGTCAACGGTCATACGCTCTATGTCGATGGTGGGATCACCACCAGTCTCTGATCGGATCTGCGACGGATAGGAGTTGAGCGGATGTTCGCGCTTTCGGTTGCGCCTTTGACAAAGGCGGGGTTTGCGCCATTCGGCGAGGTGGTGGAGACTGCCGACGTGAAGCCGAAGCTGATCAATGAAGGCTTTGCCGCGCGTTTTGACGATTTGGCCAACATTGACGTCGCCGCGGAAGGTGGCGAGGTCAATGTCAGTCTGTTCATCGGCTCGGCAAGGCCGGTTCCTCTGGTCATCAGGCTGATGGAGCGCCACCCGCTGGGCAGCCAATTGTTCATGCCGTTGGACGGAGCGTCCTGGCTGGTGGTGGTGTGCACCGATCCGGGTGTCCCTTCAAGCTACCGGGCGTTTGCTGCATCGGGACGACAGGGCGTAAACTACGCTCGAAACTGCTGGCACCATCCGCTGCTCGTCGTCGCGGACGCCTGTCCGTTCGTCGTGATCGACCGAAAGGGGCCGGGCAGCAACCTCGAGGAAAGATGGCTTGAAGCGGCAGACTGGTTTAGCGTCGCGCCTGATCGTGCGGCGGAAGCGAACCAGGACATCACGGCGACGCAGGGTTAGCGGCCCGGCCTTCATCCGCAACAATCACCCAAGGGTCACAAGCAATGTCATCTCCAACCTATCACGTGCCGCCGGGTGGGCATCCGGCCCAGACCGAGCTCCTGACCGGCCGGGCGGTTTTTACGGATGCGTATGCGGTGATACCAAAGGGCGTGATCCGCGACATCGTGACCAGCTATCTTCCGCACTGGGACAATACGCGCGTTTGGGTGCTGGCTCGACCGCTGTCGGGCTTTGCCGAAACTTTCTCGCATTACCTCGTCGACGTGGCGCCGGGCGGAGGAAGCGAATCGCCGGAACCCGATGCGGGAGCAGAGGGGCGCTGTTCGTCGTCGGGGGTGAGCTGTCGCTGCGGCTTGCCGGAACCGAGCATGTGCTGCAGCCCGGCGGCTTTGCCTACCTGCCTCCCGGGAGTTCGTGGAGCGTGCAAAACCGCGGCTCCGGTTCAGTGCATTTTCACTGGATCCGGAAGCTGTACCAGCGTGTGCCCGATATCGCGGTGCCCGATGCCATCGTCACCAACGAAAACGCCATTGCGCCGACGCCGATGCCCCATACCGATGGCAGATGGGCGACGACGCGTTTCGTCGATCCGTCCGATATCAGACACGACATGCACATCACGATCGTGACGTTCGAACCCGGCGCGTCGATCCCCTTCGCAGAGACCCATGTGATGGAACACGGCCTCTATGTCCTGGAAGGCAAGGCCGTCTACCGGCTCAACCAGGATTGGGTTGAGGTCGAGGCCGGAGATTACATGTGGCTCCGCGCCTTTTGTCCCGCAGGCTTGCTACGCCGGCGGCCCGGGACGCTTCCGCTACCTGCTGTATAAAGACGTGAACCGGCACATGGATCTGCGCGCCTTGCGCTCGCCGGCGAGTGCCTGACGAAGTTACCTCAGCCAGGCTGACTTTGCGTTCCACGATGACGCCGGAAAAATGCCGCGTCAGGATCTTCGATGCTTCGCGTTCACCGCGATCGCAGCCGCTGCGGTGCGGTTCTCGACCCCGAGTTTCGAGTAGATTTGCTCGAGGTGCTTGTCGACGGTGCGCGGGCTCAAACCCAGAATTTGCGCGATGTCGCGGTTGGTCTTGCCCTTCGACAGCCATGACAGCACTTCGCCCTCGCGCGTCGTCAGCCCGAGTTCGCTGGAGAATTCCGCCGGCGTCTCCGCTCCGGAATCCTTGGCGAGCCGCAGCAGGAATTCGTTCGCGCCGAGCTTGCCCATATACTGCAGCCGAAGCTGCTCGTTGCCGGGAAGCGCGGCCATGATGGCAGCCTTCGACCCGGCCTTGCCTTTGCGGGCCTGATCGAGCCATTGCGGGATCGGGTCGGGCAGCACGACATCGTCGTCGCTATCCGGGCTAAGCGCATCCGAAAGCAGTTTCTGCGCCTGCGGCGTTGCCCACATGATCTTGCCCGCGCCGTTGACGGCGAGCAGATAGCGGCCGGAGACGTCGAGCGCTGCGCGCGCGCTCTGGGTCAGCCGCGCATTGGCGAGGTGGACGCGGATGCGCGCCAGCATCTCCTCGACCGCAATGGGCTTGGTGACGTAGTCGACGCCGCCGGCCTCCAGGCCGCGCACGATATGCTCGGTTTCAGCCAGCCCCGTCATGAAGATGATCGGAACGTGTTCGAGGCCGGCGTCGCGCTTCAGCCGCCTGCAGGTTTCAAAACCGTCCAGCCCGGGCATGACAGCGTCGAGCAGTACGATGTCGGGCGTGATCTGGTCGACGATCCGCATGGCGGCTGCGCCGTCGAGCGCGACCATGACCGTCATGCCGGCGCCGTCGAGCGCGTCGGTGAGCAGCCGCAGGGTCTCCGGCGAATCATCGACGATGAGGGCGACGTCGCGCTTTTTGGATTCAGTGATCATAGCTGTGCAGTGTTTTCAGGGTCGCCATGTACTGATCGAGATCGAAGCGGTCGACCAGCGTGCGCATTTGCGAAACGAAATCGGCATGCTCGGGATAGTCGTTGCCGATTTCGTCCAGCTTGATCTGGATCGCGCGGATATAGCCGAGTTGTCCGAGGCCGATCAGTTCCTCGACATATTTCACCGGTGGCCGCGATCCGGTCTCCGGTTTCCAGCGCGGCTGGGGTATTTGCTCGGCCTCATATTGCCATTCGATCCTGAGCAATTGCCGGATCGTCTCCACCAGCTTGGGGATATCTATCGGTTTCATCAGATAGCCGTCGTGAAACGGCTGCGCCAGCGGCGCGCCATGCGCTTCAAGCGCGCTCGCCGACACCATCAGGATGCGAGCCTGATGATGGCCGCTCACGCGCAGCGTTTCCGCCACCGTCCAGCCGTCCATGCCCGCCATCGAGATATCCAGCAGGAACAGATCGGGCCGGCAGTGTTGCGCCAGCGCGAGGCAGCCGGGTCCGTCGGGCGCGCTCAGGAGAATGAAGCCCAGCGGCGCCAGCACCTCGCGCAGCAGGTCGCGGTGGGTCGGATCGTCGTCGGTGATCAGGATCGTCTTGCGCGGGCCGTGATAGCCGAAGATCGGCGCCTCCACCGGCGCGATCCGCGTCGGATGGGTGACTTCCGACAGCAGGATCTTGACGCGGAAAATGCTGCCTTTGCCGACATCGCTGGTCACCCTGATGTCGCCGCCCATCACGCCCGCGAGCAGCCGGCTGATGGTGAGGCCGAGACCGGTGCCGGTCTGCGGCTGCGAGACGCCGAGCGCGCCGCGCTCGAACGGCGCAAAGATGCGTTCGAGATCGCTTGCCTGGATTCCGGGGCCGGTGTCGATCACTTCGAACTCCGCGACCGGGCTGCGGTAATGCACGACGAACTGCACGCTGCCGGTCTGCGTGAACTTCAGCGCATTCGAGAGCAGGTTGATCAGAACCTGGCGCAGGCGTTTTTCGTCGGCATAGACGACGAGGGGCAGTACCGAAGGCCGCTTGAAGACGAAGTCGATGCCCTTGGCGGCGGCCTGGACGCGAAACATCCCGACGAGCTGGTCGAGGAATTCGCTCAACCGCACCTCGTCGCGCGATAGATAGAGCCGGCCGGCCTCGATCTTGGAAATATCCAGAATGCCGTCGATCAGCCCGGACAGATGGTCGGCGCTGCGGCGGACGACGCGGACCTGGTCGCGCGGCTTCGTATTGAGGCTGGAATCCTGTTCCAGCAGTTGCGCGTAGCCGGAGATGGCGTTCAGCGGCGAGCGCAGTTCGTGGCTCAGGCCGACCACATAGCGGCTCTTGGCGAGGTTGGCGGATTCCGCCACTTCCTTGGCGCGCTGCAGCTCGGCATCGGTGCGCTTGTGCGCGTCGATTTCCTGAAATCAAGAGCGCGGTCTGCCGCCGCGTTTCCGCCTCCGCCGCACGGCGGCTCTGCTGCGCCAGCACGAACAGCCACGCCACCACGCCGATGATGATGGTGAGCGCGAAGAACACCTTCCAGAGCACGTCGGACAGAAGGAGATTGTCGACCGCAACCGTCGCCGACGTCTGCAGATAGATCAGCCCGAGCGTCAGCCCAACGAGGCCGGCGGATACCGCGAACACCCCGAGATAATGCCCGAACTGGGAATTGATCCGGGCGTAGATCGTCTCCGGCAGCATCTTGCCCAGCGTCTCCGACACCTGCGCGCCAATTCGCGCATGCGGCTTGCAGAGGTCGTGGCAGCGCGCGTCGAGCGAACAGCACAGCGAGCAGATCGGCCCGGCATAGGCGGGGCAGGAGGCCATGTCCTCGGGCTCGAACGAATGCTCGCAGATACAGCACTGGATCGATTCGAGATTCTGCCAGCTCCGCTTCGGTTTGCGCGCGATGTAATATTTTCCGTCCGTAGCCCACGCGATCAGCGGCGCGGTGACGAAGGCGACCGCCAGCGCCACGAAGGCCGAGAGCGCCTTCGCCGTCGGTCCGAACAGGCCGTAGAACGCCGAGATCGAGACGATGGTCGCGATCGTCATGGCGCCGACGCCGACCGGATTGATGTCGTAGAGATGCGCGCGCTTGAACTCGATGTGCTGCGGGCGAAGACCAAGCGGCTTGTTGATGACGAGATCGGCGACCAGCGCGCCGACCCAGGCAATCGCCACGTTGGAGTAGAGCGCCAGCGTCTGCTCCAGCGCCTTGTAGACGCCGATTTCCATCAGCAGCAGCGCCACCATGACGTTGAACACCAGCCAGACCACGCGGCCGGGATGGCTGTGGGTCAGCCGCGAGAAGAAGTTCGACCACGCGATCGAGCCGGCATAGGCGTTGGTGACGTTGATCTTGACCTGCGAGAGAATGACGAAGGTGCCGGTCAACGCCAGCGCGAGATCAGGCTGCGACAGCACGTAGCGAAACGCTTCGAGATACATATGCGCGGGCTCGGCGGCATGCTCGCTGGAGACTCCATGGCTGAGCGCGAAGTAGGCGAGGAACGAGCCCAGCAGCAGCTTGAGCGCGCCAAAGATGATCCAGCCGGGGCCGGCGCTCAGCAATGCGATCCACCATGACGTACGAGAGGTCCGGCGGTCGCGCGGCAGAAACCGCAGGAAGTCGACCTGTTCGCCGATCTGCGCCACCAGCGAAAACACCACCGAGGCGGCGGTGCCGAACAGCAGCAGATCGAGATGGCCGCTGGCGTCGCCATGCTCGCCGGCGAATTTGCGCCATTCCGTGAACGAATGCGGGTTGGCCCAGGCGATCGCCACGAAGGGAAGGATGTGGAGGACAATCCAGAGCGGCTGCGTCCACAGTTGGAAGCGGCTGATCAAGGTGATGCCGTAGGTCACCAGGGGAATGATGACGACGGCGCTGATGAGATAGCCGATCGGGCGCGGGATGCCGAAGCACATCTCCAGCGCGGTGGCCATGATGACCGCTTCGAGCGCGAAGAAGATGAAGGTGAAGGAGGCGTAGATCAGCGAGGTGATGGTCGAGCCGATATAGCCGAAGCCGGCGCCGCGGGTCAGCAGGTCGATATCGATGCCGCATTTTGCGGCATGGTAGGCAATCGGCAGGCCGCAAAAGAAGATGATGACGCTGACGACCAGGATGGCGGCGGTGGCATTGGCGGCGCCGTAATTCAGCGTAATCGTGCCGCCGATCGCTTCCAGCGCCAGAAAAGAGATGGCGCCAAGGGCCGTATTGGCGACGCGGGCCGCCGACCAGCGCCGGGCACTCTTGGCGGTGAAGCGCAGCGCATAGTCTTCCAGGGTCTGGTTCGCAACCCATTGATTATATTGGCGCCTGACGCGGTCGATCCGCTGCCGCCCTGCCACTGTGATGCTCCTGCCCGGTTCACCCGACCCTGCGTAGCCAGCAAACTCCGTACCAAAATCTACGTCGCTATTTTGCGGTGCAATATACGCAATCCCACGTATCCGTGCAGTGCACAAATTCAGGTCATCCTCGCCTGACCAAAAGCGTTCTCGAACAAAAAATGGGGTGCTCATGTCAGACGAACCAAACAAGGGCCTGCAGTCTCCGCTTCGCCGTAAACTGCTGATGGGCGCGGCGGCGCTGCCGTTCATTTCGATGCTTCCCCGGCCGTCATTCGGCGCCGGCCCCGCGACCTCGGTGGTCAACACGACGGGCCTCGCGGTCACCGATACGGAAGTTACCGTCGGCATCCTGCACTCGGCCACCGGCACGATGGCGA
>CAWBQP010000057.1:0-190264 GCA_963790735.1 uncultured Alphaproteobacteria bacterium
TTGCCTGGCACTCGCTGTTCATCCGCACGCTGCTGATCCGCCCCGAGACGTCGGCGCTGAAGGATTTCGTGCCCGAACTCACCATCATCGATCTGCCGAGCTTCCGCGCCGATCCCAAACGTCACGGCGTGCGCTCGGAGAACGTCGTCGCGATCGATTTCGCCCGCAAGATCGTCCTGATCGGCGGGTCTTATTATGCCGGCGAGATGAAGAAGTCGGTGTTCACCACGCTGAACTATTATCTGCCCGCCAAGGGCGTGCTGCCGATGCACTGCTCGGCCAATGTCGGGCCCAAGGGCGACACCGCGATCTTCTTCGGCCTGTCCGGCACCGGCAAGACCACGCTGTCGGCCGATCCCAACCGCACGCTGATCGGCGACGACGAGCACGGCTGGGGCAATGACGGCGTCTTCAATTTCGAGGGCGGCTGCTACGCCAAGTGCATCAAGCTGTCGAAGGAAGCCGAGCCGCAGATCTTCGCGGCCAGCAACCGCTTCGGCGCCGTGCTCGAGAACGTGGTGCTCGACGAAGACACCCGCGTGCCGGACTTCGACGACGGCTCGAAGACCGAAAACACCCGTTCGGCCTATCCGCTCGACTTCATCCCGAACGCCTCGCGCACCGGCCGTGCCGGCCAGCCGAAGAACGTCGTGATGCTGGCCGCCGACGCCTTCGGCGTGCTGCCGCCGATCGCAAAGCTGACGCCGGCGCAGGCGATGTATCACTTCCTGTCCGGCTACACCGCCAAGGTCGCCGGCACCGAGCGCGGTCTCGGCAACGAGCCGCAGCCGGAATTCTCCACCTGCTTCGGCTCGCCGTTCCTGCCGCTCGATCCTTCGGTCTACGGCAACATGCTGCGCGAGCTGATCGCCAAGCACAATGTCGATTGCTGGCTGGTCAACACCGGCTGGACCGGCGGCAAATTCGGCACCGGCAGCCGGATGCCGATCAAGGTGACGCGCGCGCTGCTGACGGCCGCGCTCGACGGCAGCCTGCGCAACGTCGAATTCCGCACCGACAAGTATTTCGGCTTCGCGGTGCCGACCGCGCTGCCGGGCGTGCCGAGCGAGATCCTCGATCCCGTCAACACCTGGAAGGACAAGGCCGAGTTCGACAAGACCGCGCGTGCGCTGGTCGGCATGTTCCAGAAGAACTTTGCCAAGTTCGAAGCCCAGGTCGACGCCGATGTCCGCGCCGCTGCGCCGGACCTCAAGCTCGCGGCGGAGTAATCGCGCCGGTCAAGCGACGCACCATTCGAGAACGACGAGGGCGGCCGCGAGGCCGCCCTTTTCGTTTCACGCCGCGCTGTGCGTCCTCGCCTCGATGGATGCAAACATCGTGGCGCGCAGCTCCAGCAGCGCCCGCCGCAGGTGCGTCTTGACGGTGTTGGCGGGAATACCCAGCCGGATCGACAAATCGTGGCGGCTGCGGTCCCTGAGATAGGCCAGCATGATCAGGCGGCGCTTGTCTTCGGGCAGCCGCGCAAACGCCGCCAGCGCCTTCGGGCGCAGCCGCGCAAGATGCATCTCGTCGACCGGATCGGGATCGTTCGACGGCAGCTGCCGATATCTCGTCCTCGCTGCCGAACGCCTCGATCTGCCGTTTGCGTAACGCATCGATGGCGCCGTGCCTGACGATGGTGGCCATCCAGGTCATCGGCGAGGCGATCGCCGGATCGTAGCTTGCGGCGTGGCGCCAGACCTTCAGATAACTCTCCTGCAAGACATCCTCGGCCAGCGCCCGGTCTCTCAGGATGCGCAAGGCGACGCCCAGCAGCTTGGCGTGGGTGAGGCCGTAGAGCCTTGCGAAGGCGGATTTGTTGCCGCGCGCGACTTCCGCGAGCAGTTGCAGAAGGACCGTTCTGCCGTCCTGTTGTCCGGTCGTGCCCTGCGGCGTCGCGTTCACCATGGTTTCCCCAGCTCGATTGTCGTCGGAACCCGGCCGCCCCGGACATCCAGCGTTGGAGGGGCCGTATCCCGCCAATACGGAATGCCGGCCCAAAAAGTTTCGGCGGCGGCGCATCGGCGATGATTTTTTAAGCCCCGGCGGACCGACCTCGTTTGAAACCCCGGCCCGTTGAACCGTAGCTTCCTGAGCCCTATAATCCGCAAGGAACCGCCACCCTTGATTGTGTATCCGGCCCATCCCGCTCAGAATGCGACAGAATCCCGAGGACGATTTGGGGCAGGTGCTCAGGTCTGTCGCCAAAGGCGACCGGGCGGCATTCCGCGTTCTGTACGAGCAGGCGGGACCGACCCTGTTCGGGATTTGCAGCCGGATCCTGCGGGATCGCAATGCCGCCGAGGACGCCTTTCAGGAGGCGATGCTGCGGATCTGGCAAAAGTCCTATCTGTACGACCCCGCCAAGGGCGGTGCGATGAACTGGATGGTGACGGTCGTGCGCCGTGTCGCGCTGGACCGGCTGCCGGCGCGCCGGACCGGGCCGGTGTCGCTGACCGACGAGAGCGTCGCGGCCCTGGTCGAGGCGCTGTCACATCAGGCGCCGCGCGATCCCGGCCTGGCGCCGGACCTGCGAAGGTGCCTGGGCCTCCTGGAACAAAACTACCGGCAATCCGTCCTTTTGGCCTATTATTACGGCCTGAGCTACGAGGAGCTGGCCGAGCATTCGGCCGTTCCGGTTGGAACGATCAAGACCTGGATTCACCGTGCTGTTGAGAAGTTGCAGCTATGTCTAAGCCAGTGAAGCCCGGGGCCGGCGAGGCGGCGGAGTATGTCCTCGGGCTGCTCGGCAAGGAGGACAGCCGCGCCTTTGCCCAGCGACTGAAATCGGACGAGGCGCTGCGGGCCCAGGTCGAATACTGGGAGAGCATGTTCTCCGGCCTGCCGGCGGAAGCGGCCGAGCCGCCGCCAACGGGCATGTTCGAAAAGATCCTCGACCGGATCGAGGGCGAGGGCGCCGACCTGCCGGGCACCTTGACCAAACGTGCAGGGACGGCGAACTGGTTCGAGATCAGCCCCGGCATCAAGGGGCGCCTGCTGCATGTCGACCGCGCGCAGAACCGGCAATATCTGCTGATCCGGATGGCGCCCGGCGCGTCCTATCAGCCGCATTCGCACGATACGGACGAACAGTCGCTGGTGCTGGAGGGCGATCTGTCGTTCGGCGATCTCAACCTGAAGGCCGGCGACTTCCACGTCGCGACGCCGTCATCCTCGCATCCGCCGGGGCGCACCGTGAATGGCTGCCTCGTGCACGTCATCATGAGTCTCGACCAGCATTAGGCCTGACCTGCGCGGCCTATTTGTTGTCCGGAAGTACCGCATTGCTCGGCGTCCGCCGATCGGTGATCTGCAGTCCGAACAGGCTGCCGATCAGTTCGACGGCGACGCGCGCGGTGCGGCCGCGCTCGTCGAGAAACGGGTTGAGCTCGACGATATCGACCGAGCGCACCAGATCCGAATCGTGCAGCAGCTCCATGATGAGATGCGCCTCGCGATAGGTCGCGCCGCCCGGCACCGTGGTGCCGACGCCGGGCGCGACGGCGGGATCGAGAAAATCGACGTCGAAGCTCAAATGCAGGACGCCGTTCTGCGCCCGCACGCGCTCGATGACCTTGCGGATCAGCACGCCGACGCCGAACTCGTCGATCGCGCGCATGTCGGCGATCGCGACGCGGCGCTCGAACACCAGCTGCTTCTCCAGCGGATCGATCGAGCGGATGCCGAACAGGTCGAGCCTGTCGGGACCGATCGAGGCGCGCGGATGGTTGCCGAGCAGCCCGTCGAGGCCGCCCTCGCCGCACAGAAAGGCCGCCGACATGCCGTGCATGTTGCCGGTCTCCGTCGTCTGCGGCGTGTTGTAGTCGGCATGGGCATCGAGCCACAGCACGAACAGCGGCCGGCCCTGCTCGTGCCAGTAGCGCGCGACGCCGTTCACCGATCCCATCGACAGCGAATGATCGCCGCCCATGAAGATCGGAACGGCGCCGGAGCTCGCCAGCGAATAGGAGCGTTCGCTGAGCTCGCGGATCCAGATCTTGATCGTGTCGTAATATTTGGCGTTCGCCGGCGGCGGGCCCTCGTCGGGAGCAATGTCAGGCTTGGCCATGTTGCCGTGGTCCTCGACGGCAAAGCCGAGCTGATCGAGGATGCGGCCGATGCCCGCGGTGCGCAGCGCGTCCGGCCCCATCAAGGTTCCGAGTTGCGAGGCCCCGATCTCGATGGGGACGCCGAGCAGGGCGATGCGGGTCGGCATGGCGCGTTCGGACATGAGGCGAGGGCCTTCCGAAGAATCGTAGGGTGGGCAAAGCGTAGCGTGCCCACCGATCAAGATCACCGGTTGGAAGATGGTGGGCACGGCGCAAGCGCGCCTTTGCCCACGCCTACGATCCGCTACGCCTTGAAATACGCGATCTGCGTCGTCGTCGCGAGCAGCCGCCCCGACGGCGACCACAATTCGCCGTTCTGGTCGCCATAGCTCCTGTGGAAGATCCTGGCATCCGCCACCGCCAACACCCGCGTGATGTCCTCGGCCGCGAGTTCGTCCGAGGAGGTGTGGAAATAGGTCGTGATCGAAACCGTGCCGAACGGTATCAATTCCCGGCGCGCCAGAAACACCCGGCCGAAGAACGCATCCGACATCGACATCAGCGACAGCATGTCGATCTTGCGCGGCACGTGGTCGCCGATCCACTGCTTGGAGTACGCATCGAGCGGCGACGCCGCCGGCGAGCCGTAGAAGCTCGGCTCGCCCTCGACGAAGCGGAAATCATACTGGTGGGTCCACGTCATCGGCGTGTTCGGAAACCTGCGCGCCTGTTCGAACGGCGCAGCACCGGGAAAGGCCGCCTGCTGGTGCGACCAGGACGGGCGGCGCTCGGCGAATACGGCGGTCGCCAGCGTCGCGACGTCGCCGCCGCCCTGCGTCATCTCCACGCACCAATGCTGGCTCGAGCGGTTGGCCTTGACCAGGCGAACGTCGAGATCGAAGCCGCCTTCGGCGATCGGCGCGCAGAAATTCACGGTCAGCGACAGCGGATCGCCCGCCCGCTGCGGATGGTCGATCAGCGCCCGCAGGATGGTGGCGGCCGTGCAGCCGCCGAACGGGCCGACAAAGGCCCAGTAATCCGGGCTGGTCTTGCCCTGCCAGCAGCTATCGCCGGCGGTGACCCGCGTGGCGTCGTCGAAAAGATGCGGGGCTTTTGTCAGCATTGAGGCTCTTCCTGAGGATTGCCCGCGCAGTATCACGGCTGAGTCCGACGAATTCAATGACGCAGCGGAGGAATGGATTGCTTCGTCGCTTACGCTCCTTGCACAAACGCTTCGCGTTTGTCGCGCATGACGTGGATGCAGTATCGCGACTATTATGCCGAATTCAATGACGCCAGAGGTAATGGATTCCGCCGCCCGGGTTTACCGCGTCGCCCCGCGCTGGACGCCTGGCACCGGCGCCGCCGCCCGCACCGGCACGTTCCAGATATCCTCGGCATACTCCCGGATGGTGCGGTCGGAGGAGAACCACGGCATCCGCGCGACGTTGAGGATCGAGGCGCGGGTCCAGGCCGGCACCACCTGCCAGCGGGCGTCGATGCCGCGCTGCGCCGCGTAGTAGGAATCGAAATCGGCCGAGACCATGTAGTGGTCGAGATAGCGCAGCGCGTGGCCGATGGAGGCAAAGCGGGCGGGATCGTCGGGCGAGAAGGCGCCGCTCTCGATGGCGGTAATCGCCCGCGCCAGCCGCGGCGAGCGGCTGATCACGTCCGTCGCATCCAGCCCCTGCTTGCGCCGGACCATGACGTCGCCGGCCTCCATGCCGAAGATCGCGATGTTCTCCGCGCCGACATGGTCGCGGATTTCGATATTGGCGCCGTCAAGCGTGCCGATGGTCAGCGCGCCGTTGAGCGCCAGCTTCATGTTGCCGGTGCCGGAGGCCTCCATGCCGGCGGTCGAGATCTGCTCGGAGAGATCGGCGGCCGGAATGATCACCTCGGCGAGGCTGACATTGTAGTCGGCGAGGAAGACGACCTTCAGCCGTCCTGCGACATCGGGATCGTTGTTGACGACTTCGGCGACGTCGTTGATCAGCTTGATGATCAGCTTGGCGTAGCGATAGCTCGCCGCCGCCTTGCCGGCGAAGATCTTGACCCGCGGCACCCAGTCGCGCTGCGGCTCGTCCTTGATCGCCTGATACAGCGCGACGGTCTCGACGACGTTGAGCAATTGCCGCTTGTATTCGTGGATGCGCTTGATCTGGATATCGAACAGCGCCGACGGATCGACCTTGATGCCGAGCCGTTCGCCGATCAGCCGCGCCAGCGCCAGCTTGTTGTGATGCTTGACCTCGCGAAACCGCTGCTGGAACGCGTTGTCGCTGGCGCGGGCCTCGAGGCGCTCGAACAGGGAGAAGTCGTCGAGCACGGCCTCGCCGCAGACCTCGCGCATCAGGGCGGTCAGCTTCGGGTTGGCGAGCATCAGCCAGCGGCGGAAGGTGATGCCGTTGGTCTTGTTGGTGATGCGGCCGGGATAGAGATGGTTGAGATCGTGGAACACGGTCTCCTTCATCAGGTCGGAATGCATCGCCGAAACGCCGTTGATGCGGTGCGAGCCGACGAAGGCAAGCTGCCCCATCCGCACCCGCCGTCCGGACCGCTCGTCGATCAGCGACACCGAGGCGCGGTAGTCGATGTCGCCCGGGCAGCGCTGATCCGCCAGCGCCAGATGCGCGGTATTGATGCGGTAGATGATTTCGAGATGCCGCGGCAGCAGCCGCTCGAACAGTTCGACCGGCCAGGTTTCCAGCGCCTCGGGCAGCAGCGTGTGATTGGTGTAGGACAGCGTCGCCACCGTGATCTTCCACGCTTCGTCCCAGCGGAAATTGTGCAGGTCGACCAGGATGCGCATCAGCTCGGTGACGGCAAGGCTCGGATGGGTGTCGTTGAGCTGGACCGCGACCTTGGAGGGGAGGTTGCGCAACTGCCCGTCGGAGGCGAGGTGCCGCTTGATCAGGTCCTGCAGCGAGGCGGAGACGAAGAAATATTCCTGCCGCAGCCGGAGTTCACGCCCCGCCGAGCTCTCGTCGTTCGGATAGAGGAATTTGCAGATCGATTCCGCGCGCGCCTCCTCGGCGACCGCGCCGAGATAATCGCCGCTGTTGAAGACGTCGAGCCGCAGCGGGTCGGGCGAGCGCGCCGACCACAGCCGCAGCGCGTTGACGTGCTGGCCGCGCCAGCCCACGATCGGGGTGTCGTAGGCGACAGCCTGCACGGTTTCCGCCGGACGCCATGTCGCGCGGTCGCGCCCGCGGTCATCGACATGATCGACATGGCCGCCGAAATGAATGTGGTAGACCACCTCGGCGCGCTGGAATTCCCAGGGGTTGCCGAAGCTCAGCCATTCGTCCGGATATTCGTGCTGCCAGCCCTGCGCGATGATCTGGCGGAACAGGCCGAAATCGTAGCGGATGCCGTAGCCGATGGCGGGAATGGCCAGCGTCGCCATGCTCTCCATGAAGCATGCCGCGAGCCGCCCGAGGCCGCCATTGCCGAGCGCCGCATCCGGCTCGCATTTGCGCAGGTCGTCAAGCCCGACGCCGAGATCGCCGAGCGCCGCCTCGAACACCGGCAGCAGGCCCATATTGTTCAGCGCGTCGGTGAACAGCCGGCCGATCAGGAATTCGAGCGAGAGGTAATAGACCCGCTTGCTGCCGGCATCGTAGCTCTGCTTCTCGGCCGTCAGCCAGCGGTGCACGATGCGGTCGCGCAGCGCCAGCGCCGCGGCCTTGTACCAGTCCCGCCGTGTCGCCATGCCGGCGTCCTTGCCGATCGCAAGCCGGAGCTTGGCGAGGATCGCGCCCTTGATCTCGGCCAGCGCCAGTTCATCGATCGGCTGGCCCAGCGCCGGATAGCGATGTTTCCTGGGATTTGTTCCTGCAACACGTCGATTCCTGCGATTGAGACTCACACCAAAGATACGCGCCTTGCCCGGCGATCGAAACGCCTGACTATATTGTGCACTGCGCTGGCATAATTTTATGCAAGGACCGGGCCGATTTCGCGGCACCGGCGGTCGGCTTTTGGTGATATAATCGGGGTGCGAAAGCCTGTGGGATCGCCGGGGTTTAACCGGGCGCCAGTGCGTGCGAAGCAAACGCGCGCCGCCAGAACGGGAGGCTTGCCATGAGATTGACGATCGAGATCGTCGCCGCTGCGCTGCTGGTAGTCTGCATCAGTGCAACCAGCGCCGCCTTTGCCGCCGGCAAGGCCGGCAAGAGCGCAGACGGCCTGAGCTGTTCCTTCAGCGTCGCGCAAGGCGCTTCGCCCGCCGCGCGCTGTGCGGCGATCAAGCGCCAGTGCGGCGGAAAGTTCTACGCCAATTATTGCGGCGACAAGCTGTTGTCGGCGATGTGAAGGATTGAGCTCCAGGCGGCTCATGCCATGGCGCCATTCCAGTCTTGGCCTTCCTCTTTAAGGCCGGGTAAACCGAGATAAAGCTGCTGCAGCAGCTTGGCGTGTATGGCTAGCGATATCTCGTCGAGAGGCGCGGAAAGCAAGGCTTGATCGTCGCTGCCGAGGGTGGACACGATCGCATGCGCCCGCTCGATCGCGTCGGCCGCTTCCAGTATCAGTAAGCGGATTTGGGTGGCCTGTTGTCGCGTCCATCGTTCGATCGTTTGCGGCTAAAGCGCTGAGCAGCAACCTTTGATAGCCGATATTTTGAGGTGCGACCAGAACAAATTAAGAACACTTTAGCAAGTGTTTGATATATCATTGTGATTCGGCATGTCGCCGACACAACATTTATGGTCTATCCGAGTTTGTGAGGACTACATGTCCACCATCGCCTTCGATCAGTTCGCTCTCACCCGCATCGCCGATTTCGCGCGCTCGCTGTCGCGCCTGCACCAGGCCTCGCGCCGCCGGCTCGTCGACGACGACGCGATCGACCGCGAATTCAACGCGGTCTGCATGTCGGTGTGGGGCTACACCACGGACGATTTCAGCGACGAGCTGTTTTCGGTCGAGGACCACGCCTTTCTCGACGCGCTGGACGAAGCGCAGGCGCGGATATTTGCGGCCCAGGCGGGCTACGACCTCGTCGACGATCAGGGCATGCTGACCGACTGGTGGGGCTATTGCTGGATGATCCTGGCCGAAAAGCGCGGCTTGCTGACGCCGGAAAACCGCGCCGCGGCGCGCGCGGCGATCGAGGAGAAATATCTGTCGGCGCCAAACGTGATCGGCGTTATCGTCGGGCGGTGAGGGCTCATGAGGGTCGAGCCGCGGTTCCGGTTTGAGACTGTCTTGAGGCCCGGGTCATGAACCAGATATCGCTTGCTCGTCTTTCCGAATTCCTTGTCGATGCCAAGCGCAAGACCTATGCCGGCCTTGACGACGACGCGACGGTCCTGGCGCCGCTGCTTCCAGGCTCCAAGCAACTGGAATATCGCGACCTCGATCTGAGTTATCGGGATATCTATTTCGGCATGCGCTTCTTCGTCGGTCAGGAGACGGTGCAGGTCGGGGAGGGTGTCATCTGGTCGATGAGTTATGCGGGCGGCGTCGCTGCCGCCGTCGTCGACCGCAACGAATTTCTTTCGATCTACGCCTTCCTGCGTCAGGCGCTGCTGGCTATTCGCGATGACTGTCCGTTTCGCGGCCCGCCGCAGTTCGAGAATGAAAGCTTCCGTTACGTCAACACCTCATCGGGAGACGTCGCCGAGTTTCACGGCGAGGAGCAGATTCATCGCGCCGGAATCAAGGTTTACGGCTTGCGCTATGGCGGCGGGCTGTTGCGGTAGAGACGTCAGCCTTATCGCACTTCCGCCCGTTTCGCCGGCTTCGGCGCAGCGGCCTTCGGTATCGAAGCCGTCGGCAGTTCGACGTCGCGGCTCGCCTCGGGAAGCGGCGCGTTGGCCGCGACCATCTCGGCGCTGACCGGCGCCACCTTCATTTCGCCGAGCCGGGCGCGGACATCGGCCGTGAGGCCGGGATAGGAGGCGACGGGGGTGAATTCCGCCGTCTGGTCGGCCCCTAAGCGAACGCCGGTATAGGCCACCAGGCCGTCGGTGGTGGCGACGACGTCGCCGGAGCGCAGCGAGGTATCGAGCGTGAGATCGACCGGCGCCAGCCCGGACGGGCTTCTGCCGTTGCAGGTGCAGTCGGCGCGCAGCGCCTTGCGATAGGCGTAGGCGTTTTCGCTGTCGGCATAGCGCTCGCCATTGCCCGCGGCAGCACTATCGATGTTGCTGCCGTAAAACACCTTGGTGACGCTCGCCGGGCAGAAGGCCTGGCAGGTCTGAACCGGCGAGGCGTTGCCGCGCATGGTCAGCGGAAAATATTTGCCGTCGCAGCTTCGCACGCAGAAGGCAGGTCCGGAGCCTGCGACGCGCGGCGCGGGCGCAGGATGGGCTGGTTGATTGGTGCCGAACGGATCGGCGAAGAAGTTCGCCTGCGCGGGGGTTTGCCGCGTCTGTTTCTGGATGCCGCCGAACAGGAAATCGAACAGGCCCTCGGCCGAAACGCTGCCGGGCACGAGCACAAGCGAGCCCGCAAGGGTGGCGGCGGTCACAAATGTCGCGCGGCGCCGCACGCGCGAAAAAGCCAACTCTGTACGCAACGCCAACTCCACCCAACGCAACAAACGCGCTGAAGCGCTTCAGGCTTCAGTTCGGGTAACCTTAACGGGGGATGGTAAATGAGCTTTTACTGGGGGCGAGAAGGCGGAAAAGAAATGCGGGCTTCTTCTTACCTCGCCCCGCTTGCGGGGAGAGGTCGGATCGCCTCGGCGATGCGAAGCATCGTCCGGTGCGATCCGGGTGAGGGGGTACCGGTCCCACCGTCATCTTCAGAATTCGCGGTGCGACCCCTCACCCCGACCCTCTAAGAGCGAGCTTCGCTCGTCTCGACCCCGCAAGAGCGGGACGAGGGAGAAGAAATCACCCCTTCAAAAACTCCCCCGCCTTGTAGAGCGAACGAAACTCCAGCCCCACCTCGGCAAAGGCGTCCGGTCGCGCCTTCCTCGCGGTCGACCATGGTGAGCACCAGCACGATCTCGCCGCCGGCGTCGCGCACGGCTTCAACCGCCTTCAGCGCCGAGCCGCCGGTCGTGGTGACGTCCTCGACGATGACGATGCGCTTGCCCTGCAGGGTCTCGCCCTTGGCGAGCCCCTCCACCGCGAGGCGGGCGCCGTGCTCTTTCGGCTTCTTGCGCACGAAGAAGGCCGCGATCGGATGGCCCTTGATCCAGGAGAGCTGCGCGATCGCGCCCGCCAGCGGCACTGCGCCCATTTCCAGCCCGCCGACGTAATCGAGATTGTCGTCCTTCAGCGCCTCATAGGTCAGTTCCGCCAGCAGCGCCGCGCCTTCGGGGTCGAGCATGGTCGGCTTGAGGTTGAAGTAGAAGTCGCTCTTGCGGCCCGAGGCCAGCGTGATCTCGCCGCGGCCGAACGAACGCTTGCGGATGATCTCGGCGAGGCGGGCGCGGGAGGCGGATTTGGACAAGGCGGTTTTCCCCGGGGTTTCAGGCCGGGCGCAATCTATCGGCGCTGCCAGGCACATTCCAGCGCTGATCGCGTGCCGTCAACAGGGCACGGTGTCTCGCAGCCTCGGCGAACGCAGGGACGACATTCGTAAAAGGCCGGTTGTAAGGTCCTTTGGTTCCGCGCTACGGGAAGGCCAAAGCTTCCATCAAAGCTTCTCTCGGGGGAAACCGTAAATGACGATCGAACTGCACACCTGGAACACGCCGAACGGCCGCAAGATCTCGGCTGCGCTGGAGGAAATGGGGCTGCCCTACAAGGTGATCCCGGTGAACATCACCAAGGGCGAGCAGATGGCGCCCGGTTTCCTCAAGCTGAGCCCCAACAACAAGATTCCGGCGATCGTCGATCCCGACGGCCCCGACGGCAAACCGGTCAGCATCTTCGAATCCGGCGCGATCCTGCTCTATCTCGGCGAGAAGACCGGCAAGTTCCTGCCGAAACCGCTCGCCGAGCGTATCCCGGTCTATGAATGGCTGATGTGGCAGATGGGCGGTTTTGGGCCGATGCCGGGCCAGGTGCACCATTTCATCGCGCTGGAGAACGAAACCGACCGCGCCTACGGCCTGAAGCGCTACATGGCCGAGACGCGCCGGCTCTATGGCGTGCTGGACCGTCGGCTGGAGGGGCGCGAATTCGTCGCCGATGCCCTGTCGGTCGCCGATTTCGCCATCCTCGGCTGGGCCTGGCGCCACCCGCGCCACAAGGTGGAGCTGAAGGATTTTCCGAACGTCGAGCGCTGGTACAACGCGCTGATGGCCCGCCCGGCGACCAAGCGCGGCATGGAAGCCAAGCTGGATTAGCAGACGCGCCTTGCTTTCTTCCTTCTCCCACAAGGGGAGAAGGAAGGGCGTCACGCCCGCTTCGCCTCGAACGCCATCTTCACCGCAAGCCCTGCCAGCACGGTGCCCATCAGCCAGCGCTGCACCAATAACCAGCTCGGCCTTGTGCCGAGGAAGAGCGCGATCGAGCCTGCGGTGAGCGCGATCCTGCATTGACGCCGACGCTGATGACGGTCTGGATCGCACCCAGCACCAGCGACTGCGTCAGCACGCTGCCAACGGCGGGATCGATGAACTGCGGCAGCAACGCCAGATACAGCATCGCGATCTTCGGGTTCAAAAGATTGGTGACGAACCCCATCGCGAACAATTTGCGCGGGCTGTCGACGGCGAGCTTCTTCACCTGAAACGGCGAGCGTCCGTTCGGTTTCAGCGCCTGCCACGCCAGCCACAGCAGATAGGCGGCGCCCGCGAACCGCAGCGCGTCGTAAGCATAGGGTACGGCGAACAACAGCGCCGTGATGCCGAACGCCGCGCAGAGCACGTAGAACACAAACCCGAGCGCGACGCCGCCAAGCGAAACGATCCCAGCGGCCGGCCCTTGGGTGATCGAGCGCGAGATCAGGTAAATCATGTTCGGCCCCGGCGTCAGCACCATGCCGAGCGAGACCAGGGCGAAACCGAGCAGCGTAGCAATGTGAGGCATGGGAGACTCGCGGGAGGAATGCGCGTGTTCTAACGCGCATCAAGCCGCAATGTCATTCCGTATATTGTTCCGAGGACATTTCGGGCGATGACAGCGAACGCTAATGCGCCTCGTCCCAATTATTCGCGGCACGTGCATCGACCTGCAGCGGCAGCGACAGCAGCACCGCCGGGAACGGCGCGTCCTGCATGACGTGCTGCACGACCGGCAGCGTCGCCGCCACCTCGTTCTCGGGCACCTCGAAAATCAGTTCGTCGTGCACCTGCAGCAGCATCTGCGCGGAAAGCTTCTTTGCGGCCAGCGCGTCTTCCATCCGGATCATGGCGCGGCGGATGATGTCGGCGGCCGTGCCTTGCAGGCGCGCGTTGATCGATGCGCGCTCGTTGAAGGCGCGGACCGACGCGTTGGAGGCCTTGATGTCGGGATAGTACATCTTGCGGCCGAACAGCGTGGTGACATAGCCGTTCTTGCGGCATGATTCCTTGGTGTCGTCCATGTAGGCGCGGATGCCCGGGAAGCGCTCGAAGTATTTCTTGATGTAGGCGGAGGCTTCCTCGCGGGCGATGCCGAGCTGGTTGGCGAGGCCAAACGCCGAGATGCCGTAGATGATGCCGAAATTGATCGCCTTGGCCCGGCGGCGGATCTCGCTTGGCATGTCCTTGATCGGCACGCCGAACATTTCGGAAGCCGTCATGGCGTGAATGTCGAGCCCGTCGCGGAACGCCTGCTTCAGCACGGGGATGTCGGCGATTTCGGCGAGCAGCCGCAATTCGATCTGCGAATAGTCGGCCGACACCAGCTTGTGCCCGGGCGTCGCGATAAAGGCGCGACGGATTTTTCGGCCGTCCTCGGTACGCACCGGGATGTTCTGCAGGTTGGGCTCGTTCGACGACAGCCGTCCCGTGGTGGTCGCAGCCAGCGCGTAGGTGGTGTGCACGCGGTGGGTCTGCGGGTGGACATATTCCGGCAGCGCGTCGGTATAGGTCGATTTCAGCTTCGACACCTGCCGCCACTCCAAAATCTTCTTCGGAAACTCATGGCCCTGTTCGGCGAGTTCGTCGAGGATCTGCGCCGAGGTGGACCACGCCCCGGTCTTGGTCTTGGTGCCGCCGGTTATTCCCATCTTGCCGAAGATGATGTCGCCGATCTGCTTGGGGCTGCCGACATTGATCGGCTCGCCCGCGATCTCCTGCAACTCGGCCTCGACGCGCGCTGCGGTCTGGGCGAACTCGCCCGACAGCCGCGACAGCACCTGCCGATCGATCGAGATGCCGCGCCGTTCCATCCGCGCCAGCACGCTGACCAGCGGCCGCTCCAGGGTCTCGTAGACCGTCGTCATGTGTTCGCTGGCGAGCCGCGGCTTCAGCACGCGATGCAGCCGCAGGATCACGTCGGCGCTTTCGGCCGAATAGGCGGTCGCCTTGTCGATCGGGACCTGATCGAAGGTGAGCTTGTTCTTGCCGCTGCCGATCAGTTCGCCATAGTTGACCACGGCGTGCCCGAACCAGCGCTCGGCGAGCGACTCCAGCGCATGCGAGTTGCGCCCGGCGTCGAGCGCATACGCCATCAACTGCGCGTCGTCGGGGTTGCGCACGGTGATGCCGTGCTGCGCCAGCATCACGGCGTTGAACTTGATGTTGAAGCCGATCTTGAGAATGCCTGATGATTCCAATAGCGGCTTCAGCGCGGCCAGCGCGTCACTGGCCTTGATCTGGTCAGGGACGAGCCCGGCGTCGAACAGGCCCGCGCCGTCGCCGGACTGCCGGTGGGCGAGCGGCACGTAGCAGGCGTCGTTCGGCGCCAGCGCCAGCGCAATGCCGCAGATATCGGCCTGCATCGGATCGTCGGAGTTCGCCATCGCATCGATCGCAAACGCGCCGGCGTCGTAGGCGCGCGCGATCCAGGCCTTGAGTTCATTCAAGTTGCGGATGGTCTGATACTTGCTGCGATCGACCGGCAGTTTTCGCGCGGCTTCCTCGCGTGCCGCGGCAAGCGAGATCGGCGTTCCCTTGGGGCTCGCGGCCTTGTCCTGCTTGTCGGCGCCTTTGCTCTGTGCCGCTCCACCCTTGCTCGAAGGCGCGGCGGAAGAGGCGCCGGGGGTATCGAACAGCGTCGCGCCCTCGGAATAGCCCTCGGGCCGCTTCCCGGATGGCGGCACTGCGAAAACACTGGCACCGCTCTTGTTGCCCGCATCCGGCTCGATATCCGCAGGGTCGATCTGCGAATATTCGGCAACGCGGCGGGTGAGGGTGGAGAACTCCATTGCCTTTAGGAAAGCGATCAGCTTGCGCGCGTCAGGCTCGTGCACCGCAAGGTCGTCGAGCGGCACTTCGAGGTCGACCTTGTCGTCGAGCAGCACCAGCTGCCGCGAAATCCGCGCCTTCTCGGCATGCTCGATCAGGGCCTCGCGCCGCTTCGGCTGCTTGATCTCGCCGGCGCGGAACAGCAGTTGCTCCAGGTCGCCATATTCGATGATCAATTGCGCGGCAGTCTTGACGCCGATGCCGGGCACGCCGGGAACATTGTCGGTGGAATTGCCGGCCAGTGCCTGCACCTCGACGACCTTCTCCGGCGGCACGCCGAATTTTTCGATCACCTCGGGAATGCCGATACGGCGATCCTTCATGGTGTCGTACATGGTGACGCAATCGGTCACGAGCTGCATCAGATCCTTGTCAGAGGATACGATGGTCGCGCTGGCGCCGCGCTCGCAGGCGATGCGGACGTAGGTCGCGATCAGATCGTCGGCCTCGAAACCCACCTGTTCCAGGCAGGGCAGGTCGAATGCGCGCACGGCCTCGCGGATCAGCGCAAATTGCGGGATCAGGTCGTCGGGCGCCGGCGGCCGGTGCGCCTTGTAATCGGGGTACAGCTTGTTGCGGAACGTGATTTCCGACTTGTCGAAGATGATCGCCAGATGCGTCGGCCGGTTATCCTCGGGCATATCGCGCAACAGCTTCCACAGCATGTTGCAGAAGCCGAGCACGGCATTGACCTGCAGCCCGTCGGATTTGCGGTTCAGCGGCGGCAGCGCGTGATAGGCGCGGAAAATGTAGGAGGAACCGTCGACCAGGAACACATGGTCGCCCTTGGCGGGGGCTTTGGCGGCAACGGGTTTGGCGGCGGCTTTGGGGGCTGTTTTCGGCATGGCCGAAATTTAGGGATTTTTGCGCGGATTGACAGCCTTGGGAGGTGGTTTTTGAGCCCAATACACACCCGTCGTCACCCGCGAAGGCAGCGTAGCCCGGATGGAGCGCAGCGAAATCCGGGATTTGCGCGCAGTTCGCAGGATTTCCCCCGGATTGCGCTGCGCTCCATCCGGGCTACGGGACCAGCAACCTACTCCGCCGGCTGCAACGCCGGCCTGGCCTTTTTCGGCGCGATCCAGAAGGCCTCGGGGCGTTCGAACAGGAAGTCGGCACGCAGCGCCAGCGCCAGCCGCCAGATCGCGACCGCGCCCGCGACGCCGGCAACGGTGACGATCAGGGAAATCGTCCCGATATCGGCGATCAGGCCGGTTTTCAGCAGCAGCGTTCGGGTCACTGCCATCGGCAGGAAGAACGCGAGATAGATGACGATGGAATGCTCGCCGCAATAGCGCAGGAAGTTCAGCCACTGCATGCGCGCCAGCAGCGTGCCCATCACGATGATGGCGCCGGCGCCGGCGAAGCCGAGCGCCAGCGAGACCAGCGGCCAATGGCTGAAGTCCGCGATCACGAGGCCGCCATTGACGAGCGCCCACAGCCCCAGTCCGGCCAGCGCCAGCGCAGGCTTGGCCCGCGAACGATCCGACAGCGCGAACACGTAGGAAGCAAACAAATAGCCGGAATAGAAATAGACGAAGCGCGCGCAGAATTCGTCGATCACCGTCCAGCCGGTCGCGATATGCGCCGTCTCCAGCGCCGCGGCGACGAGCCAGACCGCCATGGCGGGGATGCCGCGTGACAGTTTTGTGACGACGAAGAACATCGGCAGCAGATAAATGAACCACAGCGTGCCGAACGGCTCGATGAAGGATTCCAGATACAGCAAGCCGACATGGCGCCAGCCTTGTTCGGCGGCAAAGCCCGGCGCCTTGAAGCCGAACTGGATCGTCATCCAAAGCACGTAAAAATAAGCGAAGTGAACGACCTTGCGGTCGAGATAGGTACGCCAGTCGCGGTCGATCACGACGGCGAGAAAAAGGCCTGAAATCAGGAAGAAATCCGGCATCCGGAACGGCTGCGCGAACATGACGAACGCATGCATGAAACCGGTGTCGCCGGCCGCCTTTTCCACGCCCAGCACCGAATGCATCATCACCACCATGACGATGCAGATGCCCTTGGCGTAGTCCACCCAGTCGATGCGGGTGGAACGCTCAGTGAGGGTGGATGTGCCGTTTAAAGTCATCGGTGTCCCTTTTCGGCGCGACGTGGCCGCATCTTCGGCCCGATCCGTTGCTTTCTCCTTTATTCATACAAATGACATGCCGGCTTTCCTCGCTTTTTCCGGTTTCCCCTTGGCCGAAAAATGCTCTAAGACGCCGACGAATTCGGGATTCGGCGTTAACCATCAGATACGGACTGTTTTCATGCGAATTGCCATGATTGGCACGGGTTATGTGGGGCTGGTATCCGGCGCCTGCTTTGCGGATTTCGGCCACCAGGTCACCTGCGTGGACAAGGATGCCGGCAAGATCGACGCCCTGCGCCGAGGCGAGATCCCGATTTTCGAGCCCGGGCTCGACGCGCTGGTGGCGTCCAACGTCAAGGCCAAGCGGCTGGATTTCACCACCGACCTGACCGCGCCGGTTGCGGAAGCCGACGCCGTCTTCATCGCGGTCGGCACGCCGTCGCGGCGCGGCGATGGCCATGCCGACCTGACTTATGTGTACAGCGCCGCCCGCGAGATTGCGGCTGCGCTGTCGGGCTTCACGGTGGTGGTGACAAAATCGACCGTGCCGGTCGGCACCGGCGACGAGGTCGAGCGGCTGATCCGCGAAGCCAATCCGTCGGCCGATGTGGTGGTCGCCTCCAATCCGGAATTCCTGCGCGAGGGCGCCGCGATCCGCGACTTCAAATTCCCCGATCGCGTCGTGGTCGGCACTTCGGACGAGCGCGGGCGCAAGGTGCTCGGCGACGTCTACCGGCCGCTGTCGCTCAACCAGGCGCCCATGATGTTCACGGCGCGGCGCACGGCGGAGTTGATCAAATACGCGGCGAACGCGTTCCTCGCCACCAAGATCACCTTCATCAACGAGATGGCGGATCTTGCCGAAAAAGTCGGCGCCGACGTACAGGAAGTGGCGCGCGGCATCGGGCTCGACAACCGCATCGGCACGAAATTCCTGCATGCCGGCCCGGGCTTTGGCGGCTCCTGCTTTCCCAAGGACATCCGCGCGCTGGTCAAGGTCGCGCTCGATCACGACGTGCAGTTGCGGATCGTCGAGGCGGTGCTTGGCGTCAACGACAACCGCAAGCGCGCGATGGCGCGAAAGGTTTCCAATGCGGCGGGCGGCAGCCTGCGCGGCAAGACCGTGGCGGTGCTTGGGCTAACGTTCAAGCCGGATACCGACGACATGCGCGAGGCGCCGTCGATTCCGCTGGTCACCGGCCTGCTCGACATGGGCGCCAAGGTGCGCGCGCACGATCCGGTCGGCATGGAGCAGGCGAAGAAGGAATTGCCCGACATCGAATATTGCGACGACCCTTATGAGTGCGTGAAGGGGGCGGACGCCATGGTGATCGTCACCGAATGGGTGCAGTACCGCGCGCTCGATTGGGAGCGAATCAAGAGCGAGATGGCGCAGCCCGTCGTGGTGGATTTGCGCAACATTTATCGCGCCGAAGACATGGCGGCCCATGGCTTCACCTATGAGAGCGTGGGTCGGGCGGCTGAGCCGCAGAAGTAACTATTGTTGTCATACCCCGCGCATGCGGGGTATCCAGTACTCCCGATCTTCGTAATCGGTGACATCTGCGTTTACTGGATCGCCCGCTCCTGTGCGCAATCGCGCACAAGGCTGGCGATGACGGATGAGACACTTTGCCCCGCAGCTTCGACACACCTCTGCCGATCGACGCGGTGCTCGATGAACTCGCGCGCACGCTGACGGCAAACAATGCCGCCGTGCTGGTGGCGCCTCCCGGCGCCGGCAAGACCACGCGGGTGCCGCTGGCGCTGCTCGACGCGCCCTGGCTGAACGGCAAAAAGATCATCATGCTGGAGCCGCGGCGGATCGCGGCCCGCGCCAGCGCCGAACGCATGGCGCGGACGCTCGGCGAGCGCGCCGGCGAGACCGTCGGCTATCGCGTCCGCTTCGGCTCCAAGATATCGCGCGCGACGCGGATCGAAGTCGTCACCGAGGGCATTTTCTCACGGCAGATTCTCGACGATCCCGAACTAACAGGCGTCGCCGCCGTGCTGTTCGACGAGTTTCACGAGCGTTCGCTCGATGCCGATCTGGGCTTGGCGCTGGCCCGCGATGCGCAGACCGGCCTGCGCGAGGATTTGCGCATCCTGGTGATGTCGGCGACGCTCGACGGCGCGCGGGTCGGCAAATTGCTGGGCGATGCGCCTGTCGTTGCCAGCGAAGGCCGCGCCTTTCCGGTGGAGACGCGCTATCTCGGCCGCAAGGCGGATGCGCCCATCGAGCGGCAGATGGCGGATGCGATCGCGACTGCGTTGCGCGCCGACCCCGGCTCGGTGCTGGCGTTCCTGCCGGGTGCTGCCGAAATCCGCCGCACGCAGAATTTTCTCAGTGAACGGGTTCATGATGCGAGCGTCGAGATCGTGCCGCTGTTCGGCGCGCTCGATGCCGCCGTGCAGGACCGCGCCATCGCGCCGGCGCCGAAGGGCCAACGCAAGGTCGTGCTGGCGACCTCGATCGCCGAGACCTCGCTGACCATCGAGGGCGTCCGCATCGTCGTCGATTGCGGCCTGGCGCGGGTGCCGCGCTACGAGCCCGACATCGGCCTGACGCGGCTGGAAACCGTACGCGCCTCGCGCGCCGCGGTCGACCAGCGCCGCGGCCGCGCCGGCCGCACCGAGCCCGGCGTATGTTACCGGCTGTGGGACGAGCCGCAGACCGCTTCGCTCGCCGCCTACACCCAGCCTGAAATTCTCTCGGCCGACCTTTCCTCGCTGGTGCTCGATCTCGCGCAATGGGGCGTCCGCGATCCCGCCACGCTGGCGTTTCTCGATCCGCCGCCTGCGCCCGCGTTGAAGGAAGCCAACAGCCTGCTTGGCGAACTCGGCGCGCTCGATACCGACGGCCGCATCACCGCGGAAGGCCAAAGCCTGCGTGCGCTGGCGCTGCCGCCACGGCTGGCGCGGATGATCGTGGATTCGCATCGGCTGGGCGCGGGCGAAGAGGCGGCCGACATCGCCGCCGTCCTGACCGAGCGCGGCCTCGGCGGCGACAGCGTCGATCTCGACCACAGGCTCGACCAGTTCCGCCGCGACCGCTCGCCGCGCGCCGGTAGCGCCCGCAGTCTCGCGCAGCGCTGGGCACAACAGGTGGCGTCGACCGAAGGGCCGCCCGCTGAGGATATCTCGCCGTCCACCGGCATCATGCTGGCGCTGGCGCTTTCCCGACCGCGTTGCGCGCAATCGCGGCAACGGCAGCTTCGTGCTCGCCAACGGCCGTGGCGCCGCCGTCGAGCAGACCTCGGCGCTGGCGCGCGCGCCCTATATCGCCGTCGCCGAGCTGACCGGCACCGCCGCCCAAGGGCGAATTCTGCTGGCGGCGCCGATCGCGCAAGAAGATATCGAGGCGCGCTTCGCCGATCAGATCGAAAACAGGGAAGAGATTTCTTTCGATCGCGGCGCGATGGCGCTACGCGGGCGCCGCAAGCGGACGCTGCACGCGATCACGCTGTCGGAAGCCCCGATGGCGCTGTCGCCCTCGGCGGAGACCGCGCGCATCTTCGCCGCGGGTTTGATTGCGGCCGGGCTCGACAAGCTGCCGTGGTCGAAATCCCGAAGCAATGGCGCGACCGCGTGATGTTCCTGCGCAAGGCGGAAGGCGATAGCTGGCCCGATCTGTCGGACGCCGCGCTCGCCGCCGATGGCGAGAACTGGCTGGTGCCTGTTCTCTACGACAAGACCTCGCTGAAGGACCTTTCCCCCGGCGATCTCTCCGATGCGCTGATGGCGCTATTGCCGTGGGAGTTGCGCGCGCGGCTGGAGCGCGAAGCGCCGACGCATTTCGAAGCGCCGACCGGCACCATGCTGGCCATCGACTACGAGGCCGAGCAGGGCCCTACCATTGCTGTGCGCCTGCAGGAACTGTTCGGGCTCAACACCCACCCCTCCATTGCAAAAGGCGCGGTGCCGCTGGTGCTGGAACTGTTGTCCCCGGCGCAACGCCCGGTGCAGGTGACGCGCGACCTGCCGGGTTTCTGGCGCGGCAGCTATGCGGCCGTGCGCTCCGACCTGCGCGGGCGCTATCCCCGCCACCCCTGGCCGGAAGACCCGGCTACCGCGCTGCCGACGCGGCGGGTGAAGCCGCGCGGGACGTGAAGATACTCCCTCTCCCGCTCTTTTGCGGGGCAGAGGGTTGGGTGAGGGGCTCTCTCCGCGAAGGCAGTGAGGAGTCCGCGGAGAGAGCCCCTCCCCGCCTCCGTAAGAACGGGGAGAGTCGCCGTTAACGCTTCACTCATCCTTTTCGCGAAAATGGCGGCCTTGGCCGCCGCTGTTAGTCGCGGCTTGGCGGCTGGCGTGGTGATATCGGCGGTCTGGTAAGCGAGTGTGGCGTAATGCGTAACCTGATGATCCTTGCCGCCGTCCTGGTCGGCCTCGGCACCTACATGGCGCAGATGGCGGACAAGATGTCGCCGGCGCCGGCATCCGCCAACGCATCGCCGCAAAAAGCGCCCGCGCAAACGGTCGCGGTGGCCTCTGGCCGCAGCCTCGATATTCCCCGCGACGCCCGCGGCCATTTCATGACCGACGGCCGCATCGATGGTCAGCGCGTCAATTTCATGATCGACACCGGCGCTTCGCTGGTGGCGCTGAACGAAAAGTCCGCGGCGCGGTTCGGCTTCCGTCCCTCGCGCAGCGACTACAATTCGACCGTCACCACCGCCAACGGCACCATCAAGGCTGCTCGCACGCGGCTGGCCATGATCGAGCTCGGCGGTCTCGTGGTGCGTGACGTCGACGCCGTGGTGCTGCCCGACGAGGCGCTGTCGGAGAACCTGCTCGGCCTGTCGTTCCTGTCGAAGCTGAAGCGCTTCGAATACGCCAACGGCAGGCTGGTGCTGGAACAGTAAGGTTTACCGGTTACCAATCTGCCTTAATTAGCTGCCACAAGGCGCCAGTCCCGCCTATCGCCCAGCCCGCGTATTCGCTATGGCTGCGGTGTTCCCTTAAGCATTTTCATGACAAGGCAGCCCATGTTCCCCAAGCCCAAATCCGTGCTGGTTCCGAATACCTATGAGTTCGAATCCGGGCCGATGGTGAAGGCAACCGGCTTTCGCGAATACGACGCCCGCTGGCTGTTCGAGAAGGAAATCAACCTGATGGGCATTCAGGCGCTGGGCATGGGGCTCGGCGCGCTGATTAAGGAACTCGGCGTCAAACAGGAAATCGTCACCGGTCACGATTTCCGCAGCTATTCGTCCTCGATCAAATACGCGCTGATTTCCGGCCTGATGGCGGCGGGCTGCAAGGTGCACGACATCGGGCTCGCGATGACGCCGATGGCCTATTTCGCGCAGTTCGATCTCGACGTGCCCTGCGTCGCGATGGTGACGGCGTCGCATAACGACAATGGCTGGACCGGCGTCAAGATGGGCGCCAACCGTCCGCTCACCTTCGGGCCTGACGAGATGACGCGGCTGAAGGAAATCGTGCTCAACGCCGAGTTCAACAACAAGGCCGGCGGCTCCTATCAATTCCACGAGAATTTCCCGGCGCGCTATATCGCCGATCTCACCAATCGCCCGAAGCTCAAGCGCAAGCTGAAAGTCGTGGTCGCCTGCGGCAATGGCACGGCGGGCGCGTTCGCGCCGCAGGTGATGGAAGCGATCGGCTGCGAGGTGATCCCGCTCGACACCGAACTCGACCATACGTTTCCGAAATACAATCCGAACCCCGAAGACATGGAGATGCTGCACGCGATCCGCGACGCGGTGCTTCAGCACAAGGCCGATGTCGGCTTGGGCTTCGACGGCGACGGCGACCGCTGCGGTGTGGTCGACAATACCGGCGAGGAAATCTTCGCCGACAAGGTCGGCGTGATGCTGGCGCGCGACATGTCGGCGATCCACAAGGATGCACTGTTTGTGGTCGACGTGAAATCGACCGGGCTTTTCGTCACCGACCCCGTGCTGCAGAAGCAAGGTGCGAAAACCGTCTATTGGAAGACCGGCCATTCCTACATGAAGCGCCGCACCAACGAACTCGGCGCGCTGGCGGGGTTCGAGAAATCCGGGCATTTCTTTTTCAACAAGCCGACCGGCCGTGGCTATGACGACGGCCTGGTCTCGGCGATCGCGATCTGCGAGATGCTCGATCGTGCGACCGGAAAGTCGATGGCGGACCTGAAAAATGCGCTGCCGAAAACCTGGTCGTCGCCGACGATGTCGCCGCATTGCGCCGACGAAACCAAATACGGCGTCGCCGACGCCGTGGTGAAGCACTTTGAGGCGTTGCAGAAGAACGGCGACAAGGTCGCGGGCCAGAAGATCCGCGATCTCGTCACCGTCAACGGCGTGCGCGTCACCGTCGAAGACGGCAGCTGGGGCCTGGTGCGGGCCTCATCGAACAAGCCGGAACTGGTTGTTGTGGTCGAGAGCCCGGTTTGCGAACAGCGCATGCGCGACATGTTCGAGGCGATGGATTCCGTGCTGCGGACGCATCCTGAAGTCGGCGAGTACAATCAGAAGATTTGACGCTATCGGCGCATCTTCCCCGCGGGTGCGGGGAAGATTATTCCGGTTGTCACGCGACGCGCAGCGAATTGAGGAAGCTGTCGACCTCGGCTTTCAGGTGCTCGGAATGCGACGACAATCCGTTCGCGGCTTCCTGCAGGCTCGACGCCGCCCTGCCGGATTGCTCGGAGGTTTGCGTGACGCTGAGGATGTTGGCGTTGACTTCCTTGGTGCCATTCGCTGCCTGCAACACGTTGCCGGCTATCTCCTGCGTCGCGGCGCCTTGTTGTTCGACCGCTGCGGCGATCTGGCTCGATATTTCGTCGATCTCGGCAATCGTGCCGCCGATGAGCTGGATGGCGTTGACGGCTTCGCCCGTGGCGTTCTGAATACCCTGCACCTGCGCGGAGATTTCCTCCGTCGCCTTGGCGGTCTGATTGGCTAGCGCCTTTACTTCACTCGCCACCACGGCGAATCCCCTGCCATGCTCACCCGCGCGGGCCGCCTCGATCGTGGCGTTCAGGGCGAGCAGATTGGTCTGACTGGCGATATTCTGGATCAGCGTCACCACCTCACCGATCTTCTGCGTGCCGGCGGCAAGCCCCTCGACGACCGTATTGGTGCGGCGTGCTTCCCCGGCGGCCTTGGCGGCGATCTCCGCCGAACGCGTCACCTGCTGGGCGATGCTGTTGATCGACGCTGTGAGCTCTTCAGTCGCGGATGCTACAGTTTCGACATTGGTTGAAGCCTGGCTCGAAGCCGCTGCTGCGGCAGCCGTCTTGCGCGTCGTTTCCGCATTGCCGCCGCTCACGGTCGACGACAGGCCCTGCATTTTCGTTGCAGCAATTGCGACCGCCTCGACGATGCTGCCGATCTTGCGCTCGAAGCCTGCAGCGAGTTCGCGGCGCGCCGCGTCGCTGTCCTGCTTGGCCTGCCGTTCGGCGGTCGTCCGGTCGATATTGGCTCGGGCTTCGGCGGCATTTGCCGCTTCCGCCTCGGCGGTCTTCTGAGCGGTCCTCTCGAACAGGCCGGACAGCTTCACCGCCACCCAGCTCAGCACGCCGGCTTCGATCAGAAGAATGACGGCGTGAAGAACGACGCGGCCGAGATCGGCGCCGCCGGGATAGACCGCCGCCGGAAGCAGGAAGTTCAGCACCAGATGATGCAGCGCGACCGCGACCGCGCCGGCGAGGATCGGGCGATAGTCGCAATAGGCGAGAAGACACGCCAGCGTGGCAAAGAAATACATGTGCATGTCGACCTGCCAGGCATGGCCGGCGAGCTGGAAGGTAAACACCGACACGCCGCCCATCAGTGCGATCGCGAAGGTCAGGCGGGTCGAGAGACCGTTGCCCGAACTGTCCATGACAGGGTCGCGGCCAGCGCCATCGCCGCCATCAGCGCGGTTGGCGCCAGCCAGCCGCTATCGCGCATCAGGCCGATGGCGAGCGCAATGGGAACATGAAGCCAGAGCAATTTTAGCAAGGCCTTGCTGGTGGTTTCGCGCAAAGCCGCGAGATCATCGCTTTCAATGGTCATTTCCAGATTCCCAATATGCATTCACTAAATAGCTGCTTTGTTTGTGAAACAGGCCGCGATCGCTTGCGGATCGATTACGAACCAGGCCCCGGCCTCGTGCAGCCGTGACAATCCCTCAGCGCCGCCGGGCCGCACCACCAGCAGCGATGGAACGGCGGTCACGCGGACGATTGCAGCATTGGCTGAAGCGGCAGCCGAGAAGGCCTGCTGAGAATCCCACCAAACGGGAAATGCTACGGCCACGACTTCAGCGCCTGGGCGGGCCTGAAACGACAGTCCTGCGATGCCGGTGAAGCTGGCGATCAGCAACAGCATGGCGTTAAGCCATGCGGGCCATCGGTGGCTGAGGGTGACATTCCGGCCCATCCCCCGTGTCTATGGACACAGGGATAATGTTTGGTGAACAGACCCGCTCCGTAGAATTACGGAGGTTACTTACGCCGCCGGCACCGGCAGCGCCGTTACCGACTTGATCTTCTCCATCGCAAAGCGCGAGGTGACGTTCTTCAGCGGCACGGCGCTGATCAGCTTTTTGTAGAACACGTCATAGCTCGCCATGTCGGCGACCACGACGCGCAGCATGTAATCGACGTCGCCGGCCATCCGGTAGAACTCCATCACCTCGGGCATGGCGCTGACGGCGCTGGCGAAGGTCTTCAGCCAGGTCTCGGAATGATCCGCGCTCTCGACCGAGACGAACACCGAAATGCCCAGCCCGATCTTGTTCTGGTCGACCAGCGCTACCCGGCGCAGGATCACGCCGTCGGCCTCCAGCCGCTGGATCCGCTTCCAGCACGGTGTCGACGACAACCCGACCCGGTCCCCGATCTCGGCGACCGACAGGGAGGCGTCCTCCTGCAGCACGGTCAGGATCTTGCGATCGATGGCGTCCAGGCGGCGGTTGGCTTCAGGGAGCTGAATGGCTAGGTCGGTCATGAGAAGAATGTTCCATACGGGAGGTTCAATCTCCTAATATATAGAAAATTCTTCTATAGCAAGCCCTGCTATGGGCTGGTCGCCGCCCGGTCTGCAGCCTGGCCGTGGCTCAAAAGCTCTTCAACTTCAGCACGTTGCGGGGCTGCGAAGGCGCCCCCGAAGCGGGTGCATTTCAGCGCTGCGGCAGCAGAGGCGAATCGCAGCGCCTGCCGCAACTCCTGCTTTTCGGTAATCGCCAGCGCCAACGCGCCGTGAAAAACGTCGCCGGCGCCGAGGGTGTCCACCGTGTGCACCGGGAAGGCCGGGGTTTCCTGGATCTGACCGTTCTCGTCGAGCCAGATGGTGCCCCTCGGACCCCGGGTCCCCGCCAGGAACGACGGGGTGAGTTTTGCAATCTTCCTCAGCGCCTGGGCGTCGTCGCTGACATCTGCGGTCTCCTGCAGCGGCTCGCTGGAGAACACCAGGTGCGTCGAGGCGTTCAACAGGCCTTCGCGCAGCGACATCGCCCGATCGACGTCGACGATCACGGGAATGCCGCGCCGGACGGCTTCGGCGCAAAGCTCGGTGCAGAATTCGGCGCAGCGGCTCTCGGTGAGGATGGCGGCGCAGTCGTCCAGCAGCGTGTCGAAGTCGGGCAATTTCACGTGCCACAGTTCCGGATCGCGGAAGGTCACGATGGTGCGCTCGCCGGAAGGATCGATCATCACCGCCGAGATCGGAGTCACCAGCCCCGGCATGTGGATGAGATGTTTCGTCTCGATGCCCTCATGCGCCATCTTATCGAAGATGAAGCGGCTCGATGTTTCCTTGGCATCGCCCATCGGCCCGCAGATCGAGGCGCGGCCACCGAGCCGAACAATGCCGATCGCGCCATTGAGCGCGTTGCCGCCGCAGATTTCGTCGAATGCGGTGGCGTTCTCCTTGGAACCGCGCCCGGGAACACCCGGTGTATGAAAGGCGAGATCGCGCACCGGCATGCCGATGCAGAGAATCCGTGGCGGGATTTTGGGCGCTTTGTCTTGAAAGTTCATTCGGGAATCCGTCATGTCGGTTCCGCCTCTAGCCGGAACCAAGGTCCGGAGTTAATCGACTGGTCCATGGACGGTTCCCGCTATGCGCCGGTGTCGTTTCCCCCATGCACCCAACGGCCGATCAGATGGTGCGCAATCGCAAACGGATGCGCCGCAAATAAGCCGTCAGGATGTTCGCGCCGGTGCATCAGCGCGACCTCGGCGCGATCGAACCAGCGCGCGTCCTCGAGTTCTACGCGGTCCACCACGATATCCTCGTTGAGCGCGCGCGCGGCGCATCCGATCATCAGCGATGACGGATACGGCCAAGGCTGCGTCATGTAATAGCTGACGTCGGTGCAGCGGATGCCGGATTCCTCGAAAATCTCGCGGCGGACCGCGTCCTCGATGGTCTCCGCCGCTTCGACGAAGCCGGCCAGACACGACCACATCCCGGGCATGAACTGCTTCTGCCGGCCGAGCAGGCATTTCTCGCCTGACGTGACCAGCATGATCACGACCGGATCGGTGCGCGGAAAATGCTCGGCCTTGCAGCTTGGGCAGTCGCGCTTCCAGCCGCCTTCCTTCATCCCGGTGCGGGTGCCGCAATTGGCGCAGAAGCCGTGGCGCTGATGCCAGGTCACCATCGATTTGGCCATGGCGATGGCGGAGAGCTGTTCCGGCGGCGCCGTGCCCTGCATGGCCATGCCGCGCAGCTCGGTCACGGCGACGTCGTCGCGCGTCATCAGCTTCTCGACGGCCGCGGCCGAAATGCCCATGCCGAAAACCGGCGCGCCGTCACGTAGCCCCAGAAAGATCGTGCCGGGATTGGCGCCGAGCTTCACGGCCTCTTCGACGCCGAGCAGCACGCGCGGCCCATCGGCCTCCTGCTTCACCAGAAGCGAGTCGCGGTAGATCACATAGGCGCCGGCGTTGCGCTGGCTCTCCAGCGCGAACAGTTTTTCGTCATTGCTGCGCAGATGCGCGGCGCGATCCAGAATATGGGTAACGAAAGCGGGCTTCCCCAGCGGATATTTGTCGAATGCGGACATCGGTTCAACCCAACCAGATCTTGCGGCGAAGCGCGTTGATGAAATTCTGTACTTCCTCGGCGTCATGCGCCAGCGGCGGCATCACGCCCCAGACCGGGCGCGGCCAGGCCGGGTCGCTGGTGCGCCGCGCGATGACGTGGACATGCAGCTGCGGCACCAGATTGCCCAAGGCCGCGACATTCAGCTTGTCGCATTTGGTGACCTCTTTCAGCGCGCGCGAGACGCGGGAAGTTTCGGTCATCAACTGCGCCTGCGCGACCTCGTCGAGGTCGATGATTTCCACCGCACCCTCCCGGCGCGGCACCAGGAGCAGCCACGGGTAATGCGCGTCCTTGATGACCAGCACCTTGCACAGCGGCAGGTCGCCGATGTCGATCGTGTCCTTTTTGAGCTGGGAATGCAGCGACCAGGCGGAGGTGTCAGAGGGCATCAAGGGTTCTCTATTCCTGAAGGAGCCTCGCAAAGAGTGGCCCCGCAAACAACACCCGTCACGGCCGGGCAGAAGCGCTAAGCGCGTTTTCGCCCGGGATGTCCCGGGCATCCACGTCTTTTTTTCGCTCATTGGAAGAAGCAAGACGTGGATGGCCGGGTCAAGCCCGGCCATGACGAAACGGGGGTAGTTCCGGCGCATGGCACCCGCCAAGCCCCGCTTGCTTTCCGGCTCTTTTGGCCCCAAATAAGGACCGGGAGATTGGCGGTGGACGAGCCACTCGCCAACCGGGTCAGGTCCGGAAGGAAGCAGCCCTAACGAGGTCCGGATCGGGTCGCTCGTCAGTCTCCTACCTGTTTTTCGAGCGAACAGCGCATGGAAGCGGCTCAGTCCGCGCCTTGCGCCTGATTTCGTTCCTTTCCGCAAGCCGGCCCCGAGAGACAATCAATTGCGGATCGACCGATGAGTGATGCTGGCGCTCCCCCCGACAAGTCAGACGGTGCCGGCCAGAGCGGCCTGGACCTCGGCAACCAGCCGGAGACGGCCAAGCCCTACCGGGTGCTGGCGCGAAAATACCGCCCGTCCAGTTTTGACGACCTGATCGGCCAGGAGGCCATGGTCCGCACTGTTTCGAATGCGTTCGAAACGGGCCGGATTCCGCAGGCCTGGATCCTGACCGGCGTCCGCGGCGTCGGCAAAACCACCACGGCGCGGATTCTCGCCCGTGCGCTGAACTATGAAAAGCCCGATGGTTCGGTGAAGGGGCCGACCATCCACATGCCTGATCTCGGCGTGCACTGCCAGGCGATCATGGAAAGCCGGCACATGGATGTGCTGGAAATGGACGCCGCGTCCCATACCGGCGTCGACGACGTCCGCCAGATCAATGACAGCGTGCGTTACGCGCCGGCCAGCGCCCGCTACAAGGTCTACATCATCGACGAAGTCCACATGCTGTCGACGGCGGCCTTCAACGCCTTCCTGAAGACGCTGGAGGAGCCGCCCGAGCACGCCAAATTCGTGTTCGCCACCACGGAAATCCGCAAGGTCCCGGTCACGGTGCTGTCGCGCTGCCAGCGTTTTGATCTCCGCCGGGTCGAGGCGGATGTGCTGATGACCCATCTCGGCAACATCGCGAAAAAGGAAGGCGTCGAGGTCGAGCCCGAGGCGCTCGGCATCATCGCGCGCGCCGCCGAAGGCTCGGTGCGCGATTCGCTCTCTCTGTTCGATCAGGCGATCGCGCATGCGGCGGGCCTTGTCCGTGCCGATGCGGTGCGGCAGATGCTGGGGCTCGCCGACCGCACCCGGGTGATCGATCTGTTCGAGCATTTGGCGCGCGGCGACCTCGCCAGCGCCTTTGGCGAATTCCGCAGCCAATATGACGTCGGCGCCGATCCGGTCGTGGTGCTGTCCGACCTCGCCGAATTCGTCAATTTCGTTACCCGCGTCAAGGCCGTTCCCGCCACCGCCGACAATGTGGCGTTCGGCGAGACCGAACGCGTCCGCGCCCGTGAATTTGCCGCAAAATTGTCGATGCGGGTGCTGTCGCGGATGTGGCAGATGCTGCTCAAGGGCATCGCAGAAGTTCAGACCGCGACCCGGCCGGCGGCGGCTGCGGAAATGGTGCTGGTCCGCATCGCCTATGTCGCCGATCTGCCGACGCCGGACGAGGCGATAAAAATGCTCGACCAGAACGGCGGATCGTCGCCGGCTGTGTCAGGCAGCGGTGCGCCGTCTAGGGGCGGAACAGGCTCCATGGCGTCGGCGGCGATTGTATCTGCGCCAGTGCGTCAACCGACTTCGTTCGGAGGCGGCGCGGAAGCGTCCGCGCGGCCGCAGATAGTGGCGCCGTCGGCCCAAACCGAGTCCGCGCCCATGCTGCGGCTTGCCACTTTTCCGCAGCTCGTGGCGCTTGCCGGCGAGAAGCGCGATATCCTGACCAAGCAGGCGCTGGAATCCGACATGCGCCTGGTCCGCTTTGAGGACGGGCGGCTGGAAGTGGCGCTGGAGCGCAACGCGGCCCGCGGCCTGATCAACGACCTCTCCCGCAAGCTGGAGGCCTGGACCGGGCGCCGCTGGACCGTGATCGTCTCCAACGAGGCGGGCCAGCCGACGCTGCGCTCGCAGAATGAGCAGGCGCGGAACGAGCACGCCCGCGCCGCGGAGGCCGATCCGCGCGTTCAGGAGGTGCTGGCGCGATTTCCCGGCGCCAAAGTGGTCGAGGTGCGCCGGCTTGCCGCCGAGCCGCCGGAATCCAATATTAACGCTGAAGACCTGAACGAGAGTCCCGACGGCGACGACGACTGATCGAACTCTCAAGAGGACGCAGGAATGATTGATATTCCCGGCATGATGAAGCAGGCAGCGCAGCTGCAATCCAAGATGCAGGCGATGCAGGAAGAGCTCGGCAATCTCGAGGTCGAGGGCATTTCCGGCGGCGGACTGGTCGCCGTTCGGATGACCGCGAAGATGGAAGTGAAGGGCGTCAAGATCGATCCTTCGCTGATGAAGGCCGAGGAGCGCGAAGTGCTCGAGGATCTGCTGGTGACCGCACATAACGACGCGCGGCGCAAGGCGGAAACCGCGGCGATGGAAAAAATGCAGGCGCTGACCGGCGGGCTCGGCCTGCCGCCCGGACTGCTTGGTCTCGGCTGAAATGGCAGCAAGCGTTGCCGGCCCTGAAATCGAACGCCTGATCCAGCTCCTGGCGCGCCTGCCGGGGCTCGGCCCGCGCTCGGCGCGGCGCGCGGCGCTGCACCTGATCAAGAAGCGCGAGGCGCTGATGACGCCGCTCGCGGGCGCGCTGCAGGTCGCGATCGACAAGATCCAGGTCTGCAAGACTTGCGGCAACATCGACACGCAAAATCCCTGCACGGTGTGCACCGATCCAAGGCGCGATTCCTCGACCATCGTCGTGGTCGCCGATGTCGCCGATCTCTGGGCGCTGGAACGGGCGAATGCGACCAACGGCCGCTATCACGTGCTCGGCGCCACATTGTCGCCACTCGACGGCGTCGGTCCGCAGGATCTGACCATCGATGCGCTGGTGGCCCGCGCGCACGAATCACAAGTCGGCGAGATCGTTCTGGCGCTGAATGCAACGGTTGATGGCCAGACCACCGCCCATTACATCACCGATCTCCTGCAGGACGCCAACGTCAAGGTGACCCGGCTTGCGCACGGCGTACCGGTCGGCGGCGAACTTGATTATCTCGACGAAGGTACGCTATCGGCTGCCATGCGGCAGCGAACGCTGTTCTAACCCACACATACGGAACTGACCGACATGACGAAACGACGATTCGGCAAACGCTCCCGCTTTGCGGTCATCATCATGGCCGCGGCTCTGGCGGCGCCTTCCGCATGGGCGCAGCAGGCCGAGCCGGCGCCGAAGCCCGGCAAGCCGATCAATGCCGGCGACGTCCTGTCCGGTGAACTCAACGCCATGAAGGGCAGCAAGAAGAGCAAGCGCGCCGCGACCTACCAGATCACCAGCGAACCGCGCCGGCTGCCGCCGCCGAGCGGGCTGTGCAATCTCGAAACCGGACCTGAGACGTTCCAGCTCGTCACCAGCAGCGACGCCCAGGCCGCGCAGCTGAAAAATTTCATCGGCAAGGCAATTTCCGTCAAGGTCGACGAAGTCGCCTGCGCGCAGGACGCCGGGCAGATGAGCGAAGCCGTCATCACCAAATGGAGCGTGGTGACCAAGCACTGAGTTGCGAAGTTCGTAGCCCGGATGGAGCGAAGCGCAATCCGGGATGATCTCCCGCCTTCATGCCGGTCTCGGATTTCGCGGAGCCTGTCATCGGGCGCGCATTCGCGCGACCCGTTGGCTCCATCCGGGCTACAAGGGCTAAACCTTCACCGTTCCCACCGCCTCGAAATGCCCGCGCCGCTGCAGCCAGGCCAGCAGGATCAGGCTCGGCACCGCAAGCGCGACGGAGATCGCGAAGAACAGCGGCCAGCCCGTCGTCTCCGCCACATAACCCGCGCCGGAAGACAAATAGGTGCGCCCGACTGCGGCGAGTGCGGTCAGCAGCGCGTACTGGGTCGCGGTGTGCAGCGGGTTCTGGCACAAGGCCGAGAGATAGGCGACGAAGATCACGGTGCCGATCGCGCCGGTGAAGTTTTCCGCCGAGATGGCGAGGGCCAGCGCCCATTGATTGACGCCGACATAGGCAAGCCACGCGAACGCCAAATTAGAGACCGCCTGCAGCACCCCGCCGATCCACAGGCTCGTCACCAGCGAATAGCGCCGCGCCACGTAGCCGCCGGCAAAACCGCCGATCAGGGTCGCGGCGAGGCCGACGCCCTTGACGATGGCTGCGTAGTCGTTGCGGGTGAAGCCGAGGTCGATCACGAACGGCGCGGTCATGGTGCCGGAAAACGCGTCGGTGAATTTGAACAACACCACGAAGGCCAGCGCCACCCAGGCATACTTGCGGGCGAGAAATTCGGAGAACGCCCCGACGGCCGCATGCATGACGCGCGAGAACGCGGCCTCACCGCGGGTCTTGGCCTCCGCGCGCACCGATTGCTCAGGTTCGGTTGCGGCCAGCGCGGTGACGGTGCCGATCAGCACCAAAGCGGCCATGGCAACATAGCCCCACATCCACGCCGCGTTGCGTCCGATGCCGGTGCCTTCGAACGCGCTCACCAGGAACAGCACGCCGGCGGTCGATATCAGCATGCCGATCCGGTAGGCCGCGACGTAGGACGCCATGCCGGCGGCCTGTTCGCTCTCGGGCAGGCTTTCGACGCGGAACGCATCGACCACGATGTCCTGCGTCGACGACATCGTTGCGACCAGCAGTGCGCCGAGCGCGACGAACAGCGGCGAGCGCGCCGGATCGGTCAGCGCCAGTAGCAGGATCGCACCGATCAGCAGCAGTTGTGAGAACACCAGCCAGCCGCGCCTTCGGCCGAAGGCGCGCGTGAAGATCGGCACGTGCAGCGCATCGACCAGCGGCGCCCAGATAAATTTCAGCGTGTAGGGCGTGCCGACCAGCGCAAACAGCCCGATGGTGCCGAGATCGACGCCGGATTCCCGCATCCACACCAGCAGTGTCGATCCCGACAGCGCCAGCGGCAGCCCGGAGGAAAAGCCGAGCATCAGCACGATCAGCACGCGCGGCTGAAGATAGACGGCGAGGCTCTCGCTCCAGGACGGCGCGGGGGCGGCGGCTTTCTCAGGTGAAACGGAGGCAGGTTCCGGTGCTGTCATGGACGGGTGTTAGCAGATTCTGACGGCGGTGCCTCCGCTCCTTCTCCCCCGCTCTTTGCGGGGAGAAGGTCGGGATGAGGGGCTTCTTCCGCAAATTCGGCTGTTCATCGTGTGTGGAGGCGGCTGCCGCTCACCCGGATTTCTCGCCTTGCGAGAAATCCGACCTCTCCCCGCAAGTGCGGGGAGAGGCGAGGAAAAGACATTACTCACCCGCCTGCAGCTGGCGCGGCACGGGGAACAGCTCGGCCGTTCCGCTCTTTACAACGTGCGGCACTTCCACCGGCGCTTCCGTCTTGCTGAAATCGAGTTCCTCGATCCGCCCGGCGCGTTTTTCGATCTTGTCGGCGGAGATCAATATCTGCCGCACATCCTCGTTGACGTCGCCAAAATGCTTCTGCAGCTTCAGCACGCGTTCCCGCAAACGTCCGAGGTCATCGCCGAGGTTGAGCACTTCGGTGCGAATCTGGTCGGCGGCGTCGCGCATCCGCGCGTCTTTGAGGATCTGCTGCATCACCTGGATCGCCAGCATCAACAGCGACGGCGACACCAGCACGACGCGGGCGCGGTAGGCCTTCTGGATCACGTCGTCGAAACCGTCATGGATTTCGGCATAGACCGATTCCGACGGCACGAACATCAGCGCGGTGTCCTGGGTTTCGCCGGTAATCAGATATTTCTCGGCGATGTCGCTGACATGCTTCATCACGTCGTTGCGCAGCCGCTGCGTGGCGAATTTCTTTTCCTCGTCGCTGCGCGCATCATGCAGCGCGGTCATCGCCTCGAGCGGAAATTTCGCGTCGATGCACAGCGGCCGCTGGTCGGGCAGGAATACCACGCAATCCGGGCGCTTCCCCGTCGAGAGCGTGTGCTGGAACGCGTAGGAGCCCTGCGGCATGCCGTCCTGCACGATCGCTTCCATCCGCGCCTGGCCGAAGGCGCCGCGCGACTGCTTGTTGGCGAGCACGTCGCGCAAGGTCGTCACCTGCGACGTCAGGTCGGTGAGGTTCTTGTGCGCGTTGTCGATGATGCCGAGCCGCTCATGCAGCATGCGCAGGCTGTCCATGGTGTGGCGCGTGGTCGCTTCCATCGACTGGCCGACGCGGTGGGTCACCGAATCCAGCCGCTCGTTGACCGCGCGCGTCATTTCGGACTGGCGGCCCACCAGCGCCTGCGCCATGGCGTCGACCCGGCCGGTGGACTCGCTCTGCGCCCGCAGCATCTCGCTCAGGCGCTCCTCCAGCTCGTCGGCGCGAATCGCCTGCGCCATCGCCAGTTCCGCGCCGCGGCGGCCGGAGCGGGCGATAACGATGGCAATCGCCAGCAGCAGCACCAATGCGAGCGCGCCAAAGCCTGCCAGCGCCTCGCCGACGTGGATCGGCAGGTCGCCGACGATGAAAAGAATTTCGTTCATTCGCGACTTGTAGCCCGATTCGCCGGCTTTCGCGAACGAAGAGGGAACATTTATGGTAAATGGCGGCTTAATTTTCGTGGTTAACGCCGCCTTAAAAATCATGGTTAAGGCCAGGTTAATGGGTTCCTCAGCGGATTGACCGCGACAAGTCGGCAGCTTAAATCGCGCGCTATGGCCTTAAGAGAAATCATCATCCTGCCGGACAAACAGCTCCGGCTGGTCTCCAAACCCGTCGAGAAGGTGACGACGGAGATCCGCAAGCTCGCCGACGACATGTTCGAGACCATGTACGACGCCCCCGGCATCGGGCTGGCGGCGATCCAGGTCGCGCAACCCTTGCGGCTGATCACCATGGACCTCGCCAAGAAGGACGAGAACGGCGAGGCCAAGCCGCGGCCGCGGGTGTTCATCAATCCGGAAATCGTCTCCTCGTCGGAGGAATTGTCGGTCTACGAGGAGGGCTGCCTCTCGATCCCCGAATATTATGAGGAAGTCGAGCGCCCGGCGCAGGTCCGCATCCGCTTCACCGATCTCGACGGCAAGGTGCACGAGGAAGACGCCGACGGCCTGTTCGCCACCTGCATCCAGCACGAGATCGACCACCTCAACGGCGTGCTGTTCGTCGACTATCTGTCCAAGCTGAAGCGCGACCGCGTGTTGAAGAAGTTTACGAAAGCCGCGAAACGCGCGGTGGAGTAGTGCCGCGCTCTCTCAGCCGTCATGCCCGGGCTTGACCCGGGCATCCACGTCTTTCTTTCTCGCTGCACCAAAGACGCGGATGGCCGGGACAAGCCCGGCCATGACGGAGTAAATTGAATCGTCCGCAGGACTACCAAGCCTACATGCCGCTCCGTCTGATCTTCATGGGCACGCCCGATTTCGCGGTGCCGACGCTGCTCGAACTCGTCGCCCATGGCCACGAGATCGTGGCCGTCTATACCCGCGCGCCGAAGCCGGCCGGGCGGGGCATGAAGCTGCAGCCGACGCCCGTGGAGCAGGAAGCGCGGCGGCTCGGCATTGCCGTGCTGACGCCGACAACGCTGAAAACGCCGGAAGCGCTTCAGGAATTTCGCGCGCACCATGCCGATGCGGCCGTCGTCGTCGCCTACGGCATGATCCTGCCGCAGGCTATTCTCGATGCGCCGCCGCTCGGCTGCTTCAACCTGCACGCTTCACTTTTGCCGCGCTGGCGCGGCGCAGCCCCGATCAACCGCGCCATCATGGCCGGCGACGCCGAGAGCGGCGTGATGGTGATGAAGATGGATATAGGCCTCGACACCGGCGACGTCGCGATGGCCGAGCGGCTGGCGATCACGGACACCATGACCGCCGCCGACCTGCATGACGCGCTGGCGCCGCTCGGCGCCGACCTGATGGTGCGTGCGATGGGCGGGCTGGCACGCGGCGGCCTGCAGCTCCAGAAACAGAGCGCGGACGGCGTGACCTACGCCGCCAAGATCGAGAAGGCCGAGGCGCGGATCGACTGGCAGCGCCCGGCGCGCGAGGTGCTGCGGCATATTCACGGCCTGTCGCCGTTTCCCGGCGCCTGGTGCGAGATCGCCAGCGATGGCGAACCGGCGCGGATCAAGATTCTGCGCTGCGAACCGGCGAATGGTTCAGGTGCGCCCGGCGAGGTGCTCGACGATGGTTTGACGGTCGCTTGCGGCGACGGCGCGATCCGGATTTTGGAATTGCAGCGCGAAGGCAAGGCGCGGATGAAGGCCGCGGACTTCTTGCGCGGCACGCCGTTGAAGGCAGGCGCGCGCCTTTCGTGAGGCTGTCATACCCCGCGAAAGCGGGGTATCCAGTACGCCGCGGCCCATGCGAATGAATATGAACGTCACGGCGTACTGGATCGTCCGCCTGCGCGGACGATGACATCGAGTAAAAATGCCCCGCTACAAGCTCATCATCGAATATGACGGCACGCCGTTCTCGGGCTGGCAGATCCAGGACAACGGATCGACCGTGCAGGGTGCCCTCGAAACCGCGGTGAAGGCGATCAGCGGCGAGCAGGTTCGCGTCCATGGCTCGGGCCGCACCGATGCCGGCGTGCATGCTCTGGCGCAGGTCGCGCATTGCGATATCGAAAAGCCGTTTCCGCCGGGGCGCCTGCGCGACGGGCTGAACGCACATTTGCGGCCGCATCCGATCGGCGTGCTCAGCGCGGAAATCGTGGCGGATGATTTCGAAGCGCGTTTCTCTGCCAAGAGACGCCACTACCGCTACCGCATCACCAACCACCGCGCCAATCTCGCGCTGGATATCAAGCGAAGCTGGCGCGTGCCGCGCACATCTCGATACGGACGCGATGCACATCGCTGCCCAGCGCCTGCTCGGCAAGCACGATTTCACGACCTTTCGCGACACCGAATGCCAGGCGAAATCGCCGGAGAAGACGCTCGACCAGCTCGATGTCGTCAGAGAGGGCGACGCGGTTTCGATCCTCACTTCCGCGCGCTCGTTCCTGCACAGCCAGGTACGCTCGATGGTGGGCTCGCTGGTCTGGGTCGGCGAAGGCCGCTGGAGCGCCGACGACCTCGCCGCCGCACTCGCCGCCCGCAACCGCGCCGCCTGCGGCCCCGTCGCACCACCGGACGGATTGTATCTGGTGCGGGTGGAGTATTAGGCGGCGCTGACGATCTGCGTAGGATGGGTGGAGCGAAGCGATACCCATCATGTTCGTGGCGAGGTGATGGGTTTCGCTGCGCTCTACCCATCCTACGGCTTGTGCCTACCCGAAATATCGCTCCAGCACGCCGCGATAAATCTTCGTCAGCTTTTCCAGATCGGCCACCGGCGTGCGCTCGTCGATCTGGTGCATGGTCTGGCCGACGAGGCCGAACTCGATCACCGGGCAATAACTCGAAATGAAGCGCGCATCCGACGTGCCGCCGCTGGTCGAGAGTTCCGGCTTGCGCCCCGTCACTTCCTCGATCGCGCCGACGGCGAGGTCGGTGAAGGCGCCGGGCTTTGTCACGAATACGTTGGAGTTGGAATATTCCCACACGATGCGGGCGCGGATGCGGTTGCCGCAGGCTTTCGTCAGCCGCTCCTCGACCAGCGCGCGCAGCGTTTCCTGGGTGTGATTGTCGTTGAAGCGGATGTTGAATTTTGCGCGCGCCTGGCCCGGGATCACATTGCCAGCGGTGTTGCCGACATCGACGGAGGTGAATTCGAGATTGGAAGCCTGGAACTGCGCGCTGCCGTGATCCAGCGGCTCGTCGCAGAGCGCCACGATCAGCCGCGAAATATCCGGAACAGGATTCGCCGCGCGGTGCGGATAGGCGACGTGGCCCTGCACGCCGTCGACATAGAGCGTGCCGGATTGCGAACCGCGGCGGCCGATCTTGATGCAGTCGCCGAGCACCTCGACATTCGACGGCTCGCCAAGCACGCAATGGTCGAATTTCTCGCCGCGCTCGGCGCACCACTTCAGAAGCTTGATGGTGCCGTTGACGGAAATGTCTTCCTCGTCGCCGGTGATCAGAAACGAAATCGAACCTTTCGGCTTGCCGCCAGTGTCGGCGAGATATTGCAAGACGGCTGCGACGCTGCAGGCGATGCCGCCCTTCATGTCGACCGCGCCGCGGCCATACAGGAACCCGTCCTTCACCTCGCCGGAGAACGCACCGAGCGTCCATGCGGTTTCGTCACCGGGCGGCACCACGTCGGTATGTCCGGCAAAGGTGATGTGCGGCGCGCTGTCGCCGATCCGGGCATAGAGGTTGTCGATATCGGCGGTGCCGGGCTCACCGAAGGTCACCCGATGCACCTCGAAGCCGGCGTCTTTCAGCAGGCGCTCGAGAACGCCAAGCGCACCGGCATCGGCGGGAGTGACAGAGGGGCAGCGGACGAGGTCGCGGGTAATGGAAACGGCGTCATTCATACCCCGGCTTAACACGCCAAACCGGCGGCGGGCCAGCCTTGTGCGGCGTCATTTCGATCTCGCTCTGCTGGTCCCAGGGCGGCCGCGTGTCGTGCGGCGGCTTCGGTGCAAGCGGATCGGCGCCGAACCGATTGGTCTTTCGCGAGCCCCTCAGGCAATACATCTCGACGAAGCCCCACACGTAAAGGGCAGACACGATCAGGGTAGGCAGCATCATGAAGTAGGAGTCGGGCTGCCGGTCTTCGAACTGGTTGTAGAGGCCAGGGACGACGAAGAACGGCACCATCCACCAGCCGCTCTTGTCGCGATCATGCAGCCGCTTGATCGAGGTTGCGAAATAGACCCACAGCAGCAACGAGACGCCGAGCAACTTGACGAGGAGCCTGGGAAGATCAGCGGGTTTCAGCGTCCGGTAGACGTCGGGATCTACCAGCTTGAAAATATCCTTGGTGCCTAAACTGAACGGTGTCGGCGCGCCGAACAGGCTCTGGATCGCCACGATCACAGCGCCCAGAACAGTCAGCCCGCCCAAAATGACCGGCATCGCGAGCCAGAGCTTGGCGCGGTTGATGCGGCCGTCAAAGCGGAACAGGTACCAGGTCCAGTCCATGCGCAAAGCTCCGGAGGGCGCAAGCCCGCGGTCCGGTACGTTAGTCGCGCGGGAAAGTCCCCGGTTCGATTAGTCCCGTAGCAGCTCGTTGATGCTGGTCTTGGAGCGGGTGCGCTCGTCGACGCGCTTGACGATCACGGCGCAGGCGGTGGACGGGCCGGGCTGGCCGTTCTTCATGGGCTTGCCGGGCAGGGCGCCGGGAACCACGACCGAATATTCCGGAACCTCGCCCAAAAAAATCTCGCCGGTCTCGCGGTCGACGATCTTGGTGGAGGCGCCGAGGAACACGCCCATCGCCAGCACCGCGCCCTTGCGCACGATCACGCCTTCGGCGACTTCCGAGCGCGCGCCGATGAAGCAGTCGTCCTCGATGATCACGGGCTCCGCCTGCAGCGGCTCCAGCACGCCGCCGATGCCGACGCCGCCGGAAATATGGACGCGCTTGCCGATCTGCGCGCAGGAGCCGACGGTGGACCAGGTGTCGATCATGGTCGCTTCATCGACATAGGCGCCGAGATTGACGAACGACGGCATCAGCACGACGTTGCGGGCGATGAAGGCCGAGCGGCGCACGATCGCACCCGGCACGGCGCGAAAACCAGCATCGCGAAAACGATTCTCGCCCCAGCCCTCGAACTTCGACGGCACCTTGTCCCACCACGACGCCTTGCCCGGGCCGCCGGGAATAGCACCCATGTCGTTGAGGCGGAACGACAGCAGCACGGCCTTCTTCAGCCACTGATTGACCTTCCACTTGCCGTCGGCTCCGCGCTCGGCAACGCGCGTCTCGCCCTTGTCGAGCAGCTCGAGCGCGCTATCGACAGCCTCGCGAACCTCGCCCTTGGTCGACGTCGAAATGCCGTCGCGGGCATCGAAGGCGGTGTTGACGGTGGATTCGAGCGCGGACAGGGACATCGGGATTTCCTCGAGATTGCGGGCGAAGTTGATGGGCTTTTTCGTGATTTGGGGAGGGAGAGTCAAGAACACACTCGTCATGTCCGGGCATAGCTGTCCAAGGGACGGCGCCGCTTCCGCCTATGCCCGCGATTGACGGCCGTCACCCGTCAATCTGCTGATTCCGCCGCGGCCGAGCCGATCAGATCGCCAATGGTCGCAATCCGGTTTTTGCCTTCGTATCTGTAGCGCCTTCCGGCACGGTCGAGGACGAACGAGGCATCCACGCAACTCCCCAGAAAGCGTCCAAGCCTGAAAAAGGTAAGCTGTCGTGTCAGTCCCTTGATCTGGATCAACCGCACGTCCGGGGCTAACCTAAGTCTGCAGTCCCTCTCAACAACTGACGGAGGAGAACATGCGCACCCTCAAAATGGCATTCGCGGGCGGACTCGCCGGAGCCTTGATGGCCGGCAATGTCGCGCCGCTCCAGGCGGCTCCTTTGCCGACCAACGTAGCAAGCATGAAATCAATGGTTGCCGACAGTTCGGTCCAAGTCCGCTGGCGCGGTGGCGGCGGCTGGGGACACAGAGGTTTCGGAGGCTGGGGTTATCGAGGTGTGGGTTGGGGAGGGGCAGCGGTTGCGGGTGCCCTGATCGGTGGCGCGATCGCGAGCAGCGCATATGGATATGGGGGCGGTCCGTATAGCGCATATGGCTATTATGGAGGCGGCCCGTATTACGGCGGCTATGATCCCGGCTATAGCTACTATCCGGCCTACGGCGGCTATCATCGGCAAGCAATCCAGGAGCCCGGGGCCGCTAGCTTCTACCGGCCTTACGGATACGGCGGGCAGCCTTGGGGCTATTGGTAAGCGGGAATTCTGACGGCACCGCTGCTTTCGGGTGAATTCAAGTCTCGGAGCTCGGATCGGAGCGAAGCGCAATCCGGGATAGTTTCACCGGTTGCGAGACAGTCTCCGGATTGCGGAGTCTGTCATCGGGCGCGTTCGCGCGCCCCGTTGGCTCCATCCGGGTTACGTCCCGCTCAACCTCTGCAAAAACCCCGTCAGGTCATCCGTGACGTGATCGACATAAGCGGCATCCCGGCCTTCCAGCTCCCAATCCTCGCGCACCACTTCCTTGGCGCCGTCGGGCACCACCAGCACCGTGGTCATGCCGAGCTGATGCGGCACCACGAGGTTGCGGGCGAGATCCTCGAACATCGCCGACCTCAGGGGATCCACGCCATGGACGCGCAGGAATTTGTCGTAGGTCTGCGGCGCCGGCTTCGGCTCCAGTTCGGCGGCGATGATGTCGAACACCGCCTCGAAATGCTGGGTGATGCCGAGCCGCGCCAGCACCGCGCCGGCATGGTCCGTCGAGCCGTTGGTCAGGATCAGCTTGCGGCCGGGAAGTTTTGCGATCGCAGCCCCCATCGCGGGGTTCGGCTCCAGCGGCGAGTGATCGATCTTGTGCACGTAGGCCAGATAATCGTCGGCATGCACGCCATGCTCGGTCATCATGCCACGCATGCTGGTGCCATAGCGGCGGTAATAATCCTTCTGGATCACGCGGGCTTCTTCCGCGGAGATTTTCAGGTAAGCGCCGATGAACTCGCCGATCCGGGCGTCGACCTGCTGCCACAGATTGACGTGATGCGGGTACAGGGTGTTGTCGAGATCGAACACCCAGGTATCGATATGCGTGAAGGGGCGGGGGGATCGGGTCATCATTTTACTCGCTGTCATGCCCCGCGAAGGCGGGGCATCCAGTACGCCGCGGCCATCGAGATAAGCAACAGCCGTCACGGAGTACTGGATCACCCGCCTTCGCGGGTGATGACAGAACACGTTCGAGGCGGGGGCGCGTACCCATCACGGCATCGCAAATCGCAGCGTCTTGCCGCCGCTACTCATGTCGACCGGCGCAAAGCCGATCGGCGCAAGCCCGCGGCTGCCGCAATCGCCCTGTTCGGAGACTTCGAACTTGCTCTCGCGCGTGCAGAGCTCTTTCGCCCCGCCCCAGTTCAACGGCTTGTCTCTGTATTTGATGGCGCGGTTTTCGCCGTCGACCGCTTCGGCGAAGCTGTAGACCTGTTTGGGCTGGCCGGTCACGTCGGGATGCAGGCACTTGCCGGGATCGATGCGGTACCAGCCGCGGCTGGTCACCGCCTTGCCGTCGTCGGTGGCGACCGCCGCCATGACTTTGTGCGGCGTGTCGTTGCACCAGGTCAGTCCCGAGGAGGAGGGCTTTTGCACGGCCTCGACCATGGTGGTGAAGAAATTTTGCGACTGCACGATGTCGGCGGCGAGCCCGCGGCTCTTCAGGAACGCCGTCAGCGCGCTTTGCGTCTTCGGCCCGTCGACGCCGTCGATCGGAGCGGCGTCATAGCCTGCGATGACAAGCAGCCGCTGGATGCCGGCGAGCCGCGCCTGCTCGTCGTCATATTCGGAATCCTCGGCGAGATACGCAACGAGGTTGCCGTCGTCGGTCCGCGTCGGCGTGATCTGGGTGAAGGGCGCAGGCGTCTGGTTGCCGCGGCATTGGCGGGCGGCGGCGATGACGAAACTTTCCGGCGCAATGCACAGCGTGTCGCTGCCGCTTTGTGGAATCGGCGAGGCGCCGTAGACGCCGAGTGCGCGTGCATTCAGCAGAATGCGGTCGGCGGTCAGCGCGCCCTGCAGCACCACGCGGCAGGCAGCGGGATCGATCCGGAACCAGCCCCGCGTCGCGGTCGCCGACTTGTCGTCGATGCCGATCGCGGCCTCGACCACATAGCTCATGCGGTTGCAGAGTTTCAAATCGGCGAAGGCGGGCAAGGAGGAAACGAACAGCGAGATCGCCGCAGCCGGCAGTGCGAGGATCGTGCGTCTCCCATACCGCCGCATTCTTGCGCGGAGCGCGAGCGTAGGGGGCGGGGAGATCGCGCGGGTCACTTGTGGATCAGCGTGCCGGTGCCCTGGTTGGTGAACAGTTCGAGCAGGACCGCATGCTGCGTCTTGCCGTCGATGATGACGACGCCCTGCACGCCCTGTTCCAGCGCGTAGATGCAGGTCTCGACCTTGGGGATCATGCCGCCGGAAATCGTGCCGTCGGCGATCAGTTTCCGGGCATCCTTGACCGACAGTTCCGGTATCAATTTTTTCGACTTGTCGAGCACGCCGGGAACGTCGGTCAGCAGCAACAGCCGCTTGGCCTTCAGCGCGCCGGCCACCGCGCCGGCAAAAGTGTCGGCGTTGACGTTGAGCGTTTGGCCGTCATGCGAGGTCGCCAGCGGCGCCAGCACCGGGATCAGCTCATGGCCGATCAACTGGTTCAACAGCGTCAGATCCACCTTGTCCGGATCGCCGACGAAACCGAGATCGATGGCCTTTTCGATGTTCGAATCCGGATCGACCATGGTGCGCGTCGTCTTCGACGCCTTCACCATGTTGCCGTCCTTGCCGCTTAGGCCCACCGCCTTGCCGCCGGCTTCGTTGATGTAGCCGACCAGCTGCTTGTTGACGGAGCCCGCCAGCACCATCTCGACGATCTCGATGGTGGCGGCGTCGGTGATGCGCAGGCCGGCTGCGAATTCCGACTGGATGCCGAGCCGCTTGAGCATGGTCGCGATCTGCGGTCCGCCGCCATGCACGACCACCGGATTGATCGCGGTCTGCTCCAGCAGCACGATGTCGCGCGCGAACGCCTTGGCGGTTTCCTCGGCGCCCATGGCATGGCCGCCATATTTGATGACGATGGTTTCCTCGTCATATTGCTGCATATGCGGCAGCGCTTCCGACAGGATGCGGGCCTGATCGAGCGGGCTGATATTCTGCGCTGATGTCATGAAGCGGGTCTCGCCATTCCGGATGTCGGGCCGGGTTCTATCCGATTGGAGGGCGGGGCGCAAAGTGGGGGAATTGCGGAGTTTGCGGTCTCTTTCTCCCCTCTCTTGGGAGCGAGACGAGCGAAGCTCGCTCCTGGGTGGATCGAATGAGCGAAGCTCATTCGAGACGGGGAGGGGTCTGTCTCCGCGGAGAGAACCCCTCATCCGGCGCGGATTTCATCCGCGCCACCTTCTCCCACAAGGGGAGAAGGAAAACCCCCGCTTCGGCCAGGCTGCCGCGACCGCCAGCGCCAGCCAACTCGCGATCAGCAGCGTTCCGCCCGTCGGCGCGGCCATCGGAAACAACCCATGACCGGCATAATGCCGCAGCGTCAGGTCGCCGGCGAACAGGCTTGCCGCGAGAACGAAGCCGAAAGCCGCGGCGATGCCGATTTTCGCGTGCACGATGCCGCGATCGGCCAGCGCGACGGCGCCCAGCACGGCGCTGGCATGAAACAGCAGCATCGACGAGGCGGAAGCCAGCCGCGACGCGTCTGCGCCATGGGCGGAGGCCGCCGCCAGCATGACGCCGTCGGCGCCCATGATGGCGGCCAGCACGATCAGGATGCGGCAGGCGCGGTTCATCAGGCGCGCTCGTGCAGCAGGCGCACCATCGCGGCGCGCAGTTCGGCCATCCCGGTGCCGGAGCGTGAGGACGTCACCAATACTTCCGGAAACGCGGCGGGATGCTTGGCAAGCGCGGCCGTGGTTCACTAATGTGCTCTTCCAGTTCAGTCGCCTTCACCTGGTCCGCCTTGGTCAGCACCACCTGGTAGCTCACGGCGGACTTGTCCAGCGTCTTCAGCACGTCCTGGTCGACATCCTTGATGCCGTGGCGCGCGTCGATCAGCACATAGACCCGCGCCAGCGTGGCGCGACCCTGCAGGAATTGATGGATCAGCTTGGTCCAGGACGCGACCTTGGTCTTCGGCGCCGAGGCATAGCCGTAGCCGGGCATGTCGACCAGCCGAAGTCCTGCATTGTCCGGGCCGTCGAAGAAGATCAGTTCCTGGGTGCGGCCCGGCGTATGCGAGGTGCGCGCCAGCGCGTTGCGGCCGGTGAGCGCATTGATCAGGCTCGATTTGCCGACATTGGAGCGGCCGGCAAACGCCACCTCAACGCCCGCCATTGGCGGCAGCGTCTCGATCGAGGGCGAGGCCCAGACGAACGTCCATTCGCCGGCGAAGAGTTTTCGGCCCTCTTCGATCAGCTTCGCATCGATGTCAGCGTTCATGCGAAGGTTCTTCCGTTGCTCGTCATGGCCGGGCGTAGCAGTCTGCCTTGCGCAGACTGCGTAAACTTGTATGCGCTCCCGGCCATCCACGTTCTTGATATTGCCGCAGCGTAAAGACGTGGATGCCCGGCACAAGGCCGGGCATGACGGGGAGAGACTATCTTACCAGCTACCGGGCGCCGGCAGCCGTCACGTCTTCTCGACGGCCTTCTTCGAGGCAAACGTGGCCTTGAGATTGTCGAACAGCTCCACCTTCACGCCGTTCTTGCGCATGATGTAGCTCTGCTGCAGGACCGAGAGCAGGTTGTTCCAGGCCCAGTAGATCACCAGACCCGCCGGGAAGCCTGCCAGCATGAAGGTGAAGATCAGCGGCATCCAGTCGAAGATCATCTTCTGGGTCGGATCCGGCGGCGTCGGGTTCAGCTTCATCTGGAACCACATCGTGATGCCCATGATGATCGGCCAGACGCCGAGCATCAGGTATGGACCGACAACCGGTCCCAGCATCATCGGATCCCACGGGATAAGCCCGAACAGGTTGAAAATCGTGGTCGGGTCGTGCGCCGAGAGATCCTTGATCCAGCCGTAGAACGGCGCGTGGCGCATTTCGATGGTGACGAACAGCACCTTGTAGAGCGAGAAGAACACCGGGATCTGCAGCGCCACGGGAAGACAACCGGCGATCGGGTTGATCTTCTCCTTGCGGTAGATCTCCATCATCTCCTGCTGCTGCTTCTGGCGGTCGTCCGGATAGCGCTCCTTCAGCGCGGCCAGCTGCGGCTGCACCGACTTCATCTTCGCCATCGAGGCGTAGGATTTGTTGGCGAGCGGGAAGAACAGCAGCTTGACCAGCACGGTCACCAGCAGGATGGCGATGCCGAAATTGCCGACCAGGTGGAAGAAGTAGTCAAGGGCCAGGAACATCGGCTTGGTGATGAAGTAGAACCAGCCCCAGTCGATCAAGAGATCGAAATGGTTCAGCTCGAGCTGCTTGTTGTAGCCGCCATGGCCGGCCAGGGGAAAATTGATGCCGACGACGCCGGCTTCCTTGGCCCCCGCAAACAGCCGCGCATTGGCGCTGCCGGTGCCGCCGATCGCGATGGTCTGCGGATCCTGCAGGTAATCGGCCTGATAACGAACCTTGGCGCCCGGTTCGGCGAGGAAGCGTGCCTTGAGGCGTGCCGTCGTCTCGGGCAACAGCGCCGCAGCCCAATATTTGTCGGTAATGCCGAGCCAGCCATTCGTTACATTGAACTCAAAACCCCGCCAGCCGCTGCCCAGAACGGGCGCCTCGGCGACGGCCTTGTAGCCGTGCTCCTGCAGGCCCTTGTCGCCGAGATAGCCGATCAGGCCTTCATGCAGGATGTAGTAGCCGGAGACTTCCGGCGTGCCGTGGCGGGAGATCAGGGCGAACGGATAGAGCGTGACCGGCGCATTGCCGACGTTGGTGACGTCGTCCTTGACGGTGAAGAGATAGCGGTCGTCGATCGCGATGGTGCGGCGGAAGGTGAGGCCTTCGCCATTATCCCATTTCAGCGTCACCGGGTTGCTCGGCGACAGCGCGCCCGAGCCCTCCTGCTGCCACACCGTATCGCGGTCGGGAAGCCGCGCCGTCGAGCCCGAGGCTCCGACCCAGCCGAACTCGGCATAATAGGGATGAGCCGTGTTCGAAGGCGAGAACAGCACGATCGCGGGCGACTTCGGATCGACGGTGTCGCGGAATTTCTCCAGCGACAGGTCGTCGATGCGTGCGCCCTTCAGCGCGATGCTGCCGGAAACCCGCGGCGTCTCGATCTTGATGCGGGGCGAGGCCGCGATCGCGGCGTCACGGCTGACGACGGGCGCCGGCGCGCCCGCGGGCGTGGCGGCGGATGGCGCCGAGCCCGGTTGTGGCGCGGTCGATCCCGGCGTGGTCGATCCCGGCGCCGTCTGCGGCGACGGCTTGGCGAGTTCGGTCTGGGTCTGGGTTTGCGCGCGCTGCCGCTCCATCTGCGGCATGTTGTAGAAATACTGCCACGCGATCAGCACAAGGCCGGACAGAATGACGGCGAGGATGGTGTTGCGATTGTCAGTCATCGTGTTGGGGTCTCGCCATTCAATTCGGACTGCGGCTCGCGCCGCTGTGGTCTCGGCTGCCGGTCGAGGCGATGCAGCGCCGAACGGAGATCGTCGAGCATGGTTGCGAAGTCGCGGGTAAGCGCGGTCCGGCGGCCGACCAGCACATAATCATGGTGTGGTCGCATGGATATGACGTCCAGCCGCTTCACGAGTTCGCGAAGCCGGCGCCGGATCCGATTGCGCTCGGTGGCGGTACCGTTCTTTTTGGTAACGGTGAAACCGATCCGGATCGGGCCATCATCGTCGCGGAGGCGGCCCTGCACCACGAAGGCAGCGCTGTTTGCCCGCGTGCCATTGGCAACGGCGAGAAAGTCCGCCCGCTGCCTCAGCCGATCCATGAATGAAATCTCCGGAAGATCCGGCTCAGGCGCTCAGACGCTTGCGGCCACGCGCACGGCGGGCGGCGAGAACCTTGCGGCCGCCGGCGGTGGCTAGGCGGGCGCGGAAGCCGTGACGGCGCTTGCGCACCAGTTTGCTGGGTTGATAAGTCCGCTTCACGGGTAGTTCTCCGCTGACCGGGCAATTTGCCTGTTGAATTGAGATCAAGTCCGGTGATGCGGGCCAGCCCGAAAAAAGGCCATTTACGGCCCAAACGAGCCGCCCCCGGTGGAACCGGGCCATCGCGGACAGTTGGCGCGGCTTATACGGGAGCGACCTGTTTTCGTCAATGTCGAGGGTTGCCCCGGCGGCCGTTCTTTGAAACGTCGCAATTGGGGCGAATATATCTGTTTTCGCGGGGTTTTTAGGGGCAATACGGCGGCATGCCCGGACCATCGGAACATCAGGACATTAGCGATCGGTAATTTGACCGGTCGGGGCCCGAAACGCATCCTCGGAATCAGTGTACGGGTAAGGACCAACGCCGGTCTCCTGTCCGGCGGGACTCCAAACGCAAAGATATCAAGGCGGATATTCGTGTCAGCGACCGACGACCAGCCGATCCTTCAAGCGCCGCGGCCCTGTGGCCCGCGTCGGCTCGGCCTGTCCGGCAAGCTGCTGCTGTTGACGATCCCGCTCGTGATGATCGCCCTCCTGATGATCTACGTGCCGTCGATCGCGAATTTCTGGACCAACCGGCTGAACGACCGCCTCGCGGCGGCCAACACGGCCGCTCTGGTGCTGGATGCCGCGCCGCTCGGCATGGTGCCGGATTCGCTGGCGCGGCAGATCCTGACCAGCGTCGGTGCTCGCGCGGTCGCCATCAAGATGGGGCAGCAGCGCCGGCTGCTCGCCAGCGCCGACCTGCCGGCGGCGATCGACCGCGATATCGATATGCGGACCCTGACGGTGTGGTCTGCCATCGTCGAGTCCTTCGAGATCATGCTGGAGACCGGCAACCAGACCATCCGCGTGGTCGGGCCCGCGCCCGGCGGCGCGCAATTCATCGAGGTGGTGGTCGATGAAAAGCCGCTGCGGCAGGCGATGTACCGGTTTTCCCGCAATCTGCTGCTGGTCTCGCTGGGGATCGCGATGCTCGCCGCGGGGCTGGTCTACCTCGCGCTGCATTATCTGTTCGTCCGCCCGATGCGGCGGCTGACGGCAAATCTCGTCGGCTTCCACGAAAATCCGGAAAGCGCGGCGCGCATCATCGTGCCAAGCCAGCGCGGCGACGAGATCGGGGTCGCCGAGCGCGAATTGTCCGACATGCAGCGCGATCTCGTCTCGATGCTTTCCCAGAAGAGCCGGCTCGCCGCGCTCGGGCTTGCGGTGTCGAAGATCAACCACGATCTGCGCAATCTTCTCGCGTCCTCGCAATTGCTGTCGGATCAATTAGCCAGCGTGCCGGATCCGCGCGTGCAGCGCTTTGCGCCGAAACTGATGCGCTCGCTGGAGCGCGCCATCGATTTCTGCCAGTCGACCCTTTCTTACGGCCGCGCGCAGGAAGCCGAGCCCGACCGCCGCATGATCCTGGTCGAGCCCGTGGTATCAGAGGTGCGCGAATCCGCCGGCCTCGCCGCCGATGCCTCGATCACCTGGATCAGCGCGATCGAGCGCTCCCTCTCGATCGACGCCGATCCGGACCAGCTGTTTCGCGTGCTGCTCAACCTGGTGCGCAACGCCGCGCAGGCGCTGGAAAGCGCCAAGAGCGATGCCGCGACCCTGCAGATCCGCATCACCGGCCGCCGCGAAGGCTCGGTCGCGATCATCGAGGTTTCCGACACCGGCCCCGGCGTGCCGGCGAGGGCGCGCGAGCACCTGTTCGAGGCGTTCCAGACCTCCGGCCGCCCCGGCGGCAGCGGGCTTGGGCTGGCGATCGCCGCCGAACTGGTCCGCGCCCATGGCGGCGACATCCACCTGGTCGAAGGCACCATCGGCGCCACCTTCCGGATTTCGATCCCCGACCGCCCGGTGGAACTGCAGAGCGTCCGCAACGAGCGGGCGCGGGCGTAATCACTGCAGCTTGACGCCTCCCGCCTTGCCGACCTGCGCCCACTTCTCCATCTCGGCTTTCACATGTGCCGAAAATTGTTCGCCCGTGCTGCCGACCGTGGTTGCGCCCTGAAGGGCGAGCTTGTCCTTGACCTCGGTCGAGTTCAGCGCCTCGACAGCCGCTGAAGTGATCCTGGCGGCGACGTCGGCTGGAATGCCGCTCGGCGCCACGAGCCCATACCAGTTGTTGGCGAGCACCTGCGGCATGCCGAGCTCGGCCGTCGTCGGCACATCTGGCACGCTCGGGGCACGCCTGGCGCTGCCGATGGCGAGCGCACGGAGTTTACCGGCCGTCACGTTGCCGAGCAGTACGGGGATGTCGGCGAACATCATGTTGACGTGACCGCCGAGCAGGTCGTTCACGGCGGGTGCGGCGCCGCGATACGGCACGTGCTCGATGTCGACGCCTGCCGCCACCTTGAGCAATTCCCCCGCCATGTGCGGCACGCCACCGATGCCGGTCGAGGCGAAATTGAGCTTGCCCGGTTTGGACTTGGCGAGCGCGATGAGTTCGCCGAACGTCTTGGCCGGGACATTGTCGGCGACAACAAGCAATTCGGGCACCTCGACGACCTGCGTCAGGAGTTTCAAGTCCTTGTGCACGTCGTAGGGCATCGTCTCGGAAAGCACCGGCGTGATCGCGAGCGGACCGGCGCTCGAAAGGCCGATGGTGTAGCCGTCGGGCTCGGCTTTCGCGACCGCGCCTATTCCCGTCACGCCGCCGGCGCCGCCACGGTTCTCGAGGATGATCGGCTGGCCCAGCAGGGGCGCCATCTTCTCCGTCAGCACCCGGGCGATCGTGTCAGCCGGACCGCCCGCCGGAAACGGCACGATCAGCTTGATCGGTTTGTTGGGATAGGACTGCGCTTGCGCCAATTGCGGCCAGACAACAAGCGCGGCCACGATCATCCCACGAACAAGACTTCGCATCATTACTTTCCTCCCATGTGCGGGGCGCTCGTTGGCGCCCGTTTTTCATTGATCGGTGCGTTACAGCTTCGCGATCCACGCCACGATGGCGTCGACGACGGCGCCCGGCTGCTCCGGGATCAGTGCGTGGCTGGCATTCGCAATGACGACGACGGACACGCGCTCGCCGAACTCCTCGCGGCTTTCGTTCCACTTCTCCTTCGGCTTGAACGGGTCGCGGTCGGGAACAAGATCGAGCATCGGAACTGTGCCGGCCTTCCAGTATTCAGCCTGTTTCGTCGCGGATGCAGCCACGCCCTGCGCCTTGTTCGCGGCCGGTGCCCAGCCGCGAAGCCACACGGAGGCGTCATGGGCCGGAAGGAAGAAGCCCTTGCGCAAGGCCGCGAGGCGCTGTTCGTCCGGCAGGCTCGCATCGGCGGATTGCTGCACGACGGCTCGCAGTTCGTCCGGGAACGTCCTGGCGGCGGCCGCCATCAGAACGATGCCGCGCACGAGCGCGGGATGGTCGGTGGCGGTCATGCGCGCAACCCAGTTGCCGTAGGCATGACCGGCGATCACGGCCGGGCCCGCCTTCTCGCGGGCGATGACATGCGCGACGTCGCGCGCGAGATCCTGCATGCGGATGCCTTCGAGCGGGCCCGTGCTCTTGCCGGCGCCACGCGGCTGCGGCCGCAGGACGCGGTAGCCGGCCGCTGCAAGCCGGGACGCGACATCGTCGAAATCCTCGGAGTCGCGGCCGCGCGATGGCAGCATGACGATCAGCGGCCCGCGCCCTTCGGCGATGAGATCGATTTCGACGTTGTCATAGCGCACGATTTCGCGGCTGCGCGCCCCCTCGGCGGACGCAGTCCGGCCAAGCGGCTGCACCGCTGACCACATCACGGCCAGGGCGACGATGGTCCGGGAGGTCCGCAAGCGGCGGCATATGACGTCACGCATCCGCCTGCCCATAAAGTCCATATTTATGATCTATGCGGCCCATGCCGGTCATTTGACGTCCATGTCGACGCGCACGACGTCGCCGCGGTAAATGCCCTTCGACACCAGCACCAGCCGTCCCCGCTGATCCACCGCCGAACGATCGACGAAACAGATCGGCGCATTCAGCGGCAATCCGAGCAGTTCCGATACTTCCAGATCCGAACTGCCGATCGTCATGGTCTGACGCGCGCTTTCGATGTGCACGCCGGGAATGCTCGCGGCGAGGCGCATCGCGGTCAGCGTGTCGATGGCGCGCTTCGGCAGGCGGCTGGCCAGGCCTGCGTCGATATAGACCTCGGCGATCAGGAACGCCCGCCCGTCGCGGGCGTGGCGGCGCCGCAGCCGCCGGTAGGTCCGCGATATCGTGCCGATATCGTGAGGCCATCGCTCGGGCGCCGGAACCAGCGTGTCCTCGAGCACCTCGATCGTCGCGCCGTCGCGCGTGTTCAACATGCCGCGGAGGTCGGTCGTCACATCGAGCCAGACATGGGCACGGGGCTTGTCCGTGACGAACGTGCCTTTGGCGCGATAGCGCGAGACGAGGCCTTCGTCCTCGAGCAGGCCGAGCGCCTGGCGGATCGTCGCACGCGCGACGCCGCATTCGGCCATCAGCTGTTCGATGGTCGGGATCTGCGCGCCGGCCGGCCACTGGCCGGACATGATGCGGCTGCGGAACAGGGTCGCGAGCTGGATGTAGCGCGCCACGGCGCTACGGCTCAAAGGTACTCCGGCGTCGGTCAGGCTCGCCACGGTTTTCCCCGGTTGGCAGTTCGAATTGACAAAAGTCCGTATATATGACCTTTGTCGCGAAGGGAAGGCCCTTGGCGGCCTGTATTCTCGACGGGCGTAAGCATGAAACTGCATTGGTCTCCACGGTCGCCGTTCGTGCGAAAGGTGATGGTCGCCGCGCATGAACTCGGCATGGCCGGAAAAATAGAATGCGTGCGCAGTGTCGCGGCGATGGGTAAGCCGAACCCCGCGATCATGCTGGACAATCCGTTGAGCAAGATCCCGGCGCTGGTTCTCGGGGACGGCACGGTGCTGGCCGATTCCGCCGTCATCGTCGAATATCTCGACAGCCTCGCCGGAGGCGGCCGGCTGCTCGCGCCGGCGGGTCGGCAGCGCTGGCTGGTGCTGAGCCGTCAGGCGCTTGCCGACGGCCTGCTCGACCTGCTCGTGCTCTGGCGCAACGAACGCGAAAAGCCGGCCGGCCGGCAGACGCACGAATGGCTCGACGCCTTCGCCATCAAGGCTGCCGCCACGCTCGACCGCATGGAGGCGGAGGCCGGCGCGCTGGAAAGCGAGCCGTTCGGGATCGGGCACATCGCGGTCGGCTGTGCGCTCTCCTATCTGGACTTCCGATTCTCCGACCTCACGTGGCGCGCGGGCCGACCCCGGTTGGCCGCGTGGCACGCGACGTTTGCCGAGCGCCCGTCGGCCAGGGCGACGGAGATCGTCGATGGCTGAAGCGGCGCATCCACGCAACGGTCCATTGACGCACATTCGCGTGCTCGACCTCGGGCGCATCATGGCGGCGCCGTGGGCGACGCAGATTCTCGCCGACCTCGGCGCCGACGTCATCAAGATCGAACGGCCTGGCGCAGGCGACGATACGCGCGCCTGGGGTCCGCCGTTTCTCGAGGACCGGGAGGGCAACGCCACCGGAGAGAGCGGCTACTTCCTCTCGGTCAATCGCGGCAAGCGATCGGTCGCCGTCGACATCGCGACCGTCGAGGGCCAGCAACTGATCCGCGCCATGGCGCAGCAATGCGATGTCGTGATCGAGAATTTCAAGGTCGGCGCGCTGGCGAAGTACGGTCTCGATGCGGTGTCGCTGCGCGGACTGAAGCCGTCGCTGGTCTACTGTTCGGTCACCGGCTTCGGCCAGGACGGGCCGAAGTGCCAGAACGCCGCGTACGACTTCGCCATCCAGGCCATGGGCGGCCTCATGAGCGTGACCGGCGAGCGCGATGGCGAGCCCGGCGGCGGCCCGCAGAAGGTCGGCGTTCCCGTTGTCGATCTGATGACAGGCATGTACGCGACTGTGGCCATTCTCGCCGCACTCGCGCGACGCGCCGAGACCGGGCAGGGCGAGACCATCGACCTCGCCATGCTCGACGTCGCGGCGGCGTTCCTCGCCAACCAGGCGATGAATCATCTCGTTTCCGGCAAGACGCCGCAGCGCGGCGGCAATCGTCATCCCAACATCCAGCCGCAGGACGTGTTTGCCGCGTCCGACGGACATTTCGTGCTCGCGGTCGGCAATGACGGCCAGTTCGCAAGGCTGTGCGAGGTGATCGGCGACGCCGGTCTGGCGCGCGACCCGCGCTTCGCGACCAACGCGGCCCGTGTCCGTGCCAACGCCGACCTGACGGCGCTGTTGTCCGCGGCCTTCGCCGCGTGGAAGCGGGACGCGCTCGTTGCGGCCCTGGACGCCGCCGGCGTGCCGGCCGCGCCGATCAACACGATCCCTCAGGTCTTCGCCGATCCCCAACTGCAGCATCGCGAGATGCTGTGGCACCTGCCGCATCCGCTCGCCGGCAGCGTCCCCCAGGTCGTCAGCCCGATCAAGCTCGCCGACGCGCCGTTGCGCTTCGACCGGGCTCCGCCCCTGCTCGGTCAACATACGCAGGAGGTGTTGCGCGAACTCGGACTGCTCGCGGCAGGCGCGTCGTGACCGGCGTCGAGGATCTGCGTCCGCGCATTCCACTGCTCGACGTCGACGACATGAACGCCGAGCAGCGCCGTCTCCACGACTCCGTCGTGTCGGGTCCGCGCGGGCAGATGATCGGGCCGTTGCGCGCGGCGATCCACAGCCCGGAGATGGCGCTGGCATGGTCGGCGCTCGGCGAGTTTCTGCGCTACCGCACCTGTTTGCCGCCACGCCTCAACGAACTCGCGATCATCGTGACGGGGCGGCGTTGGACGGCGCAGGTCGAGTGGTGGGTGCATGTGCGCGCCGCGATAGCGGCGGGCCTGAGCCAGGAGATCACCGATGCCATCGCGGCACTCGAAAGCCCCGTGTTCGACGACGCGGCGGAGTTCGAGGTTTACGAGTTCGCTCGCGCATTGCAGCAGACGGGTCGCGTGCCGACGGCCACCTACGCCGCCGTACTGAGCCGCTGGGGCGCGCGCGGTGTGGTCGAACTGACCGCGGTGATCGGCTATTACACGATGGTGGCGCAGACATTGAATGCGCACCAATTGCCGTTGCCCGAGGGCGCGACGGGTCTGCCGCCCGAGACGATTTTGGTCGCTCTGCCGCCGGGGCGCCACGGGAGCGCGTCGTGACGGCGGCCGACTTCGAGACCGTTGCGGCGCCGGGCGCAAGCGTGCCGGGCTGGACGCTGCCGCCCGACGCCTGCGATGCGCATTTTCACGTGTTTGGCCCACACGATCGCTTTCGTCCGACGGCCATGCCGGTTTACGCGCTGCCCGAGGCGACGCCGCGGGTCGCGGCTACCCTGCGCAAGACGCTTGGCCTGACGCGCGGCGTGCTGGTTCAGCCGGCGCCCTATGGCAGCAATCCCGATGCGATGCTGAGCGCGATCGCGGAAGCGCCCGACACGCTCCGCGGCATTGCGGTCGCAGATCCCGGCATCGACACCGGCACACTCCAGCGCTGGCGCGCCGCGGGCATCGTCGGGCTCCGCTTCGTCGAAATGCGTGCACCGGATGGCAGCCGCTATCCCGGCAGCGTCGGCTTCGATGCCATCGGGGTGTTGGCGCCGCGCATGCGGGCGGTTGGCCTTCACGCCCAGCTATGGGCCAGGGCGTATGATCTCGCGAACTGGCTGCCGCATCTGCTGCGGTCGAACGTGCCGCTCATGCTCGACCACATGGCGTGTCCCGACCCGCTGCGTGGGCCGGATGCCGCTGCCTTCAAATCCATTCTCGCGCGCCTCGCCGACAGCGACGTCTGGGCCAAGCTGACGACTTGCCGCGTGTCGCAACAGCCCGGGCATGACGATGCGCGCGCCTTCCACGACGCCCTGATCGCCGCCGCGCCGGAACGTGTCGTGTGGGGGTCTGACTGGCCCTATGTGCGCATGAACCCGGCGCCGGATGCCGGTCAGATGCTCGATCTCCTTCGCTCCTGGGTGCCTGATCCGGCGCAGCGCGCCCGCATTCTCGTCGACAATCCCGCTCGCCTCTACGGCTTCGAAAGGACTGCCCCATGAAAGGTCTTGAAACGCTCGAACGCTTCCGCATCGACGTCACCGATCACGTCGCTACGCTGACGATCACAGCGCCGCCGGTGAACTCGCAGGATCGCAAGTTTCGCGAGGAGATCATCAAAATTTTCGACGTGCTCGGCGCCGAGACCGACGTGCGCGCCATCGTGCTGACGGGCGACGGCAAGATTTTCTCGGCGGGGGCGGACCTGTCGGAGCGACCCGCGCTGCTGCAGGAGCCGGGCGGCTATTCGCGCCACAACCGTCTCGTGCGCGCCTCGTTCGATTGCGTGATGGAATGCCCGAAGCCGGTCATCGCTGCCGTCAATGGTGCTGCGATCGGCGCCGGTTGCGTGCTCGCGCTCGTCTCCGACATCCTCGTCATCGCCGAGGAAGCCTACATGTCCATGACCGAGGTCGATTACGGGCTCGCGGGCGGCGTCCGCCACGTCTTGCGCTCGTTCAGCCCGTCGGATGCGCGCCTGATGATTTATACGGCCAGGCGCATGTCGGGCGCCGAGCTCTACCGCATGAACGTCGCGTCCGTCTGCGTGCCGCGCGACCGTGTCGTTGCCGAGGCGCAGGCGATCGGCAAGACGATCGCGGAGAAGGTGCCGCTCGCCGTCGTTGCGGCCAAGCGTTCGTTCGGATTGACCGAGGAACTGCCGCTGCGCGACGGCTATCGCTACGAGCAGAGCCAGACGGCAACCCTCGCCGAAACCGAGGACACCAAGGAAGCGCTCGCCGCGTTCCGCGAGAAGCGCAAGCCGGTGTTCAAGGGGCGGTGAGGCGCCGGCGGTGGTCCACGGGCCCCGCTCGCATCGACGGCAATCCGGATGGGGCCACGTCACCGGCACATTCATGCCTGCGGTCAGCTGGAAATCTCGCGTGGCGGGCGGTGCGCCCGGTTGGGGTATCGCGCCGCGCAGTGCCATGAACTGCCTGTAATTGCTAAGAAATTTCGGATGCGCGCCAGCGGGGATCGGGAAATGCCGTCAAATTGACGGCCTTCAATTGGGCCGGCAAATCGCTCCAAGCGGACCTTGCCAAGCGAGGCCGGAGCGGGTAGCTAAAGCGCTCTTCGCGACCGTCCGGACCTTATTCGGACGCATCCGGGCCCCTTGAAGCCCAATGCACAAGCGAAAAACGCGCCCGTAGCTCAGCTGGATAGAGCACCAGACTACGAATCTGGGGGTCAGGAGTTCGAATCTCTTCGGGCGCGCCATCTTCTTCAAGGTCAGGCCGACATTGCCCGCCTTGCCGGGCATGAAAGCATGCGCAACGTCATCGACAATCGCACACGCTCTGCACTTTCGGTTCCACAGCGTGAGATGATCGGGAAGTTCATTGCCGGATTTCGAGTCCGACAGGGAATACGAGACAGCTGCTATGGTCTGGGGCTGTGAATACTAACGGCTAATCCAGACTTGCAGTGTGTTGGCCGCAACGCTCGCATCCCTGACAATGCGGACCGGTCGCGTCGTTTGGATTGCCTTTCCGATCTCCTGAGCCAGCAGGGTTGCGGGCTGCGCATCATCGCCCGAATAACGGACCTCATTCAGGCCGGCGGCAGCCGGCGTCCGTCGGAGATCGCCCAGCGCGCGCCAGCCCAAACCGACGAGCTGGTCTTTCATGGCATTGATCTGCTCGCGGGTAATGACCCCTGCGAACTGCACCAGCAGTGCATAGTTGGAGCGCTGAACCTGCGTTACGGGATCGGGCGGAGGCGGTGGCGGTACATTCGGCGGGCGGACGTTGGAATTCTCTGCCCGCGCAATCGCCGCCTGCGCTTGGTCGGCCAGTACAGCAGCCTCCGCGGATTGCTGCTCGACCATCGAACTGCGGACCCACAGGACAGCCGGCCCAATCCCGGCCAGAAGCAGTAGCCAACCGAGTAGTGCGAAACTCACCCAGTCCCGACCATTGAAGATGCCGATGCTTCTGACATCGGCGCGTTGTAAGCGCTTGACTTCCGCCCTGGTGGCCTCGCCATCATATTGCCGCCAGCCCTCCGGATTGGCGGGCGGATTTGCCGGCAAGCACGCGTCCACGCCATCACTGCACACCTCGTAGCCGAACCGGATCAGAAGATCGATCTCGAGTGGCGAAAAGACATCGAGGTCTGTTCTGACCTTGGCAACTCGCCGCTGCAAGTCGACCGGCAGGATGCCGGGTTTCTCCTTATCCAGGATTTTCGATATCGGAAGGTGGATCGTGCGTGACCGGCTGGTGGTGGTTGTCGCGAGGACTCGTTCGTCCAGGCGCTTCATCAAAATATCCGTTGCGCGCACCGTTCGCGAGACGATCCAGGAAAACTGGCGCTTCACGTCCCAGTCGAAACTCGCTCCTGCGTCGCTGAGAACGAGCCAGTGCGGCCGGTCGTCGCCCCCAAACTCCATCCGGGCAAACTTTTCGAATCCGAGATTATCGAACACGCCGCCATCAGATAGATAGTCAGGCTCCAACGGCATGTCTCTTTCGCTGGCGTCCAGTATCTTTCGGGTGATCGGCACCGGCGGGAATAGCGGCGGAAACGCCGAGGAGGCGGCCACCGCAAGCGATACCGGGATGATGGTGTTCGAAATCAGCCGTGGAGGCTGCTTGCCATCGTCCATCCGAGAATCCCTTGCGCGAGAACGAGCACAGGTTTCCCGTCGTGAAGCTTGTTGCGAGGATGTGAATTTCGGGTTGCTGCGGCTTCGTGGTCCGTCCAAGATCGGACAAACTCTTGCGCTTGTAGAGTCGGTTGTATTCACGCTCGAGAAGTTCGGTTCGCCGGAACTTTCCGATGATCCGCAAGAACGGTACTGTGCATCCCAGCAGCCAGCGGCGGACAACTCTTCCCCGCAGGTCTCGGGCGCCGAACGCCCGCAGCTCCTGCTCCATGCGCGCGTAATCTTCGTCGCTGCCGTTATACTTTTCCCAGTTCAGCACCAGATGCGCGCCGAGAATGCTGCCCCCGGATACAGAATAGACCTGCGTGACGCGCGCGAGCAGGCCGCGCGCGCGGAGCGCGCGGACCACCCCGAGATGAAAGAACGTGGCCCTTAGGCCGCCGCCCGAGAAGCAGAGCGCAATGCGGTCCGGAACCCGACCTGACGGAAGCATCCCTTCCGAAATGCCCGCTCCTGCCTCGGGCAGTAACAGCTCCTCATCAGACATGCTCATCCCCCTGAAACCGTCGCGCGGGCAAAGATTCAATCCCCGTCCATCTCGGGGCTTTTCCCGCGCTGGAGACGAACGACGTTGACCTCCGACGTTCCGGGCACGGCGCGAAGCGCCGCGGCTATGCTGGAGATATCCTGGCCTACACTGGCAACAATCTCAAAGGCGTAGATGGTGCCGCGGTCCGGTGTGTAGCGCAGCGATACTGAATCGACGCGTTCCGCGACGCCTCTGAGGGCGCGTTCGTATAGCGCGAATGCGCCGTCGGTACCCGTCGCTCTTGCACGCAGCGACGGAGCGCGCGGCGTACCGAACTTCAGACGTTCGAGTACGATCAGCAGAACCAACACAAACAGGCAGCCGCATGCGGTGAGGAAAAATTGACCGCCGCCAATACCCACGCCTGTCACGATCGCGGTGAAGACGAAGGTGAACTCCCGGGTGTCACGCACGACCGTCCGAAATCGGATGAGACCCAGAAGGCCGATCAGCGCAAAGGCGAACCCCTCGCCAATGGCTCTATTGGTATTGTCGAACGTCGTTACCGCGCGAATAGTGTGCATCACCAGCGCAGTCAGCGGGACAGTGACGACGCACGCGTGGACAAACGAGGCCGAAAGCAGCATCCCGCGGTAACCGCGCGCATAGGTGAATCCGATCAGCAGACCGAGCACGATGGACAGGATCGTGGCGGAGAGAACGTACTCGACCTGCGGAGGCATCGCAGTTTGTGCTCCGAAATCGGCAGCAATTGCCCGCAACATTCCTTCGAACACTAGCGTATAAGTTGTTGGATGCAAGACAGAACGCGACGACGGAGTTGTTTGGACCGCTTTTGCAGGGCGATGCCGGGTGTTGAGGAATTCTGTGTCGCGCGCACCTGCGGTTTCAGGCGGGCAAGTGCCGGCTCCTCATCGCCGAGCAGGCAGAGGAGAACGGCCAGTCCAATTCCACTCAACGCACTCCCGCTCGCTTTGATCGACCGCGAGCACGGCGCGGCTTAATGAGCCGGACCGGGATCGTTCGCGGCTGAGGTCCGGATCCGGGCTGTGGCGCCGTCATTCCATCGAAGCCGGGCATTGGCGGGCGCGCCATGATGTGAAATGTTCCCGTGACGGTGTTTGGAAAGTCGATGTCGGAAGAAAAAGCGGATGTCGTGGTGCTCGGCGCGGGCATCGTCGGCGTATCGACGGCCTATGCCGCGCGGCAGCGTGGGATGTCGGTCGTTCTCGTCGACCGGCGCGAGCCGGGCAGCGAGACCTCCTATGGCAATGCCGGCATCATCAGCAGCGGCTCGATCACGCCGCTCAACAATCCGTCGCTGTGGAAGGCGCTGCCGAAATACCTGACCAACCGCCACGCCGCATTGCGCTGGAATCCGCTTTGGGCGGCTCAGAACGCGGGATGGGTCGCGCGTTTTCTGGCCGATTCGGCCGCGTCGCGTTTCAGGCCGCGGGCGACCGCGCTGCATGGGTTGATCGGTGCATCCGCAAAACTGCACCGGGAATGGATCGTGCAAGCGGGAGCGGGGCATCGCATCCGCGAGACCGGCTGGCTGAAGGCGTGGCGCGGCGATGCGGTCGCGTCGGCGAAGCAGGAACAGGCCCTGCTGGCCGAATACGGCATCGCCAGCGAACTGCTCGACCGCCAGGCCATCTCCGCGCTCGAGCCTGGCATCGTGCCTGTCTATAAAGTGGGCCTGCTGCACACCGAGACCGCCTCGGTCGATTCGCCGGGCGCGGTGGTCAAGGCCTATGCGCGGATGTTCGCGGGTGCGGGCGGCGATGTCAGGCAGGCGGACGTCAAGGCGATCGTGCCCGACGGCGATCGCTGGCGTGTGGTGTTGGCAGGTGGCGAGATTTCGGCGCGCCATGTCGTGGTCGCGCTGGGACCGTGGTCCGCTGATATCTTGCGGCCGCTCGGCTACCGCGTTCCGCTCGCCTTCGAGCGCGGCTACCATCGCGAATTCAAGCCGAACCCGGCGCGTCCGTTGCGGCGTCCGATCTATGACGTCGACGGCGGTTTCATCATGACCCCGATGGAGCAGGGTATCCGCGTCACCTCGGGCGTCGAACTGACCGGCCGCGATGCGCCTTCTTCGTTCGCCCAGCTCGATCAGGTGGTTCCGCTCGCGCGTGGCGTGGCCGAATTCGGCGACGCCGTCGGCGAAACATGGCGAGGCTCGCGGCCGACGCTGCCGGACAGCCTGCCGATGATCGGTCCCGCGCCCCGGCATGCCGGCCTGTGGCTTGCTTTCGGCAACCAGCACATCGGCTTCACGACCGGTCCCGCGACGGGCGCCGCCATCGCCGCCATGATCGGCGGCGCGGCGCCGCCTTTCGACGTCGCGCCGTTCGCGCCGGGCCGCTACATTTCCTGACGCCGCGGCGCAGCGCCGCTGCCCCGGCCGAGACCAGCATGACGAAGCCGAGCATTCCGCTCACCCCGGCGGTGACGAAGAACGGCTGCAGGTCCGCGCCGGGGCTGAGATCGAGCACGATCGGCGGCGATGCGACCGCGATGTTGTTCTTGCGGTAGCCCTCGCCGACAGGCCCGGGAAGACCATCACGCACCAGAACGCCCGGTTGCGTCGTGATCTGGAAGGCCGGCGTTCTCGGTGAAAGCATCAACATGCCGCCGCCACCGGGCGGCATATAGGCCGTCATGTTGGTCTTCATGAAATAGACGAGAGGCTGGCCCGGGCGCCAGCTCGCCGGAGTCAATGGAATGTAGCGGTCGAGTATCGTCGTGCCGGAGGTTTTGGTCCCGAACTCGATGATGTATTCGGTTCGCGCGATGCCGGTGATTGTCACATGTGTTGATCGTGGCGTGTCGCCCTTCGACAGGTCGAGGCTCTCGACGTCGACCGTTTCCATCGACTTCACGTAGCCGTACCAGCCGGCGCCGGCCGCGACCGCCAGCGCCACGACACCCAGCAAGACGAAAATCGCTGATGATCCGGGGCCCGCGTCGGCACAGGCGCAGTTGATCCTGCATGCCGGTAAGCGTGACGAGCACGGCGGCTGGGGCGAGCAGGACCATGAGCGGAAAGATCAGGGTGCGCTTCAGCCCGTAGGAGCCGAACTGCTCCAGTTGCCACTCGGCGGCCAGCCGATAGAGCCCTGCGTAAGCGTACCACTCGTAGAAAATATAAGCGCAGGCCGCGGCGATGTAGAGCCAAATAACCCACTTCAGAACGGACTTCATCATTCCCCCCAACGGCGCTTCGGCTGCAAAAGCGCGGGCCGCGACGGCCGGTCGAGATTGCGTCAATCCTGCGATGCGGACTGAGACAAAATTTAGACGTCACGGAATAAGACGGATAGACTCGCGGTTTTTTCCTGGGGGAGACCGCAAGAAATGATCGGCCGCACTGCCCGGCAGCATGAGACCGAGTGCGGCCCCGAACGACGCAAGCGAAGATCTCCGCATAAGTGCGGGCAAAGCTGCCGGGCAGCATCGCGAGCGCCGCAAGCAAGACACCGGCTCGGGCTCGTTCGCTGCTGATGAGCCCCTGACGCCGCGCCGCCGGCGGCCGTGTGAGCCATCTCGGTTCAGGTCGCTCGAAAAATGGGCGCGGGCCTGGAGGCGGCGGACCCCGGTGTCCGGTGCGGTCCGCACGTGGCCCGTATTCTGGAACCAGGGACATTGAATTCGCTTGAACTTTTTTCAGCTGCCAAATCTTGTCTGGATCTGGCGCCTGTCGTGAGACCGGGGGGTGCCGTGGCACGCACATTGCAGTCATTGCAATGGGGATTGTCGCCGTGGGCAATCGTCGCAATCGTCAACTCGCTCTTGCATGGAACGACAGTTTGGTGACACCGTTGCGTTCGCTTGGCCGGCCCGAGAACGTGGGGGCGCGTTTGTCGGTCCTGGGGTTTTATAGATGTTGCGTCTGATTGCCCGGCGTCTTGCCATCGGTGTGCTGGTTGCGCTCACCGTGATGACGCTCGCATTCCTGCTGACACGGCTGTCTGGCGACCTCGCCATTTCGATCGCCGGCCCGTCGGCAACGCAAGCCGACGTCGAAATCGTGCGCAAGGCCTATGGCCTCGATCGCCCGCTCTATGTCCAGTTCTTCGCCTGGACCGGCCGCGCCATGGTCGGCGATTTCGGCCAGAGCTATTTCTTCAAGGACAGCGTGGCGAACCTGATCCAGAAGCGCCTGCCGATCACGGTCACGCTCGGCCTGGTCGGCCTGAGCCTTGCGTTGGTCATCTCGATTCCACTCGGCATCCTGGCGGCGCTGCGCGAAAATACCTGGGTCGACCGCGGCGTCACCCTGTTCACGATGGTGGGGCAGGCGGTGCCGAGCTTCTGGCTCGCCCTGATCCTGATGATCGTGCTCGGCCTGCAGCTCGGCGTGCTGCCGATCTCGGGCACCGGCACCTGGCAGCATTTCGTGATGCCGGGCATCGTGCTCGCCTTTACGGCGATCCCGGCGCTGACGCGGCTGACGCGCTCGGGGATGATCGAGGCGATGGCCTCGGACTACATCCGCACCGCGCGCGCCAAAGGCCTGTCGCGGGCGCGCATCATCTTCAAGCATGCGCTGCGCAACGCCGCCATTCCCGTCGTTTCGATCGCCGCGGTCCAGCTCGGCTTCATGCTCGGCGGCTCGATCGTCATCGAGACCGTGTTCGCGCTGCATGGCGTCGGCTATCTCGGCTGGGAGAGTATCGCCAAGAATGATTTCCCCGTCGTGCAGGCGGTGGTGCTGGTGCTTGCCGTGTTCTATATCGGCCTCACGCTGCTGGCCGACATCCTCAATGCGCTGCTCGATCCGAGGCTGCGGACCGGATGAGCGAGCCGATTGCCATTCAGGCGCCCCAGCCTTCGAGCACAGGTAGCTCGCGCATCGGCACCGCCGGCTTTGCGATCGGGATCGCCATCGTCGCGCTGGTCGTCGTGGCCGCGGTCATCGGCAATGCGCTGGTGCCGCAGGACCCGTTTACTCAGGATCTCGGCAACCGTCTCAAGCCGCCGTTCTGGATGGAGGGTACCCAGGCGGGGCACCTGCTCGGCACCGACCAGCTCGGGCGGGACTATCTGGCGCGGCTGGTCTATGGCGCGCGCATTTCGCTCCTGATCGGCATCATGACGGTGATCACGTCAGGGTTGATCGGCATCACGCTCGGCGTGCTCGGCGGATTCTTCGGCGGCCGCGTCGACGATGTCGTGCTGTTCGCCATCACGACGCGGTTGTCGATACCCGTCGTGCTGGTCGCGCTCGCGGTGGTCGGGCTGATGGGATCGGGCCTCGGGCTCGTCGTCGCGACCCTTGGGCTGTTGTTGTGGGATCGTTTTGCCGTGGTGGCGCGCGCCACCACCATGCAGGTCCGCAACCATGACTATGTCAGCGCGGCCTGGTGCGCCGGCGCCTCGACGTCGCATATCCTGATCAAGGAGATCCTGCCGAACATCGCCAGCCATCTCGCCGTGGTGGCAACGCTGGAGATGGCGCTGGCGATCCTGCTCGAAGCTGCCCTGTCGTTCCTCGGCCTCGGCGTGCCGCCGCCGCTGCCGTCCTGGGGGCTGATGATCGCCGAGGGCAAGGATTACATGTTCTTTTCGCCCTGGGTGATCATGATCCCCGGCGTCGCGCTGGCCGTTCTGGTGCTCGGCATCAATCTGGTCGGCGACGGATTGCGCAATCTGCTCGGCGCGGAGCGGCTGCGATGAGCGCGCTACTGGAGGTCGAGGAGCTTCAGGTGACGTTCGGCGGCCGCACCGCGGCGGTGCGCGGCGCCTCGTTCCGGGTCGAGAAGGGCGAGACCCATTGCCTGGTCGGCGAATCCGGCTGCGGCAAGTCGGTCACCGCGCTGGCGGTCATGAGCCTGCTCGCGCGCGGCGGCCAGCGTTCGGCGAAAAAGATGAGCTTTGCCGGCACTGACCTCACGTCGCTGTCGGACCGCGAGATGGCGCGGCTGCGCGGCAATCGCATGGCGATGATCTTCCAGGAGCCGATGACCAGCCTCAACCCTGCCTTCACGATCGGCTCGCAGATGGCGGAGGTGCTGACGCGCCACAAGGGCGGCTCGCGCGCCGCGGCGCTGGACCGCGCGGCCGAACTGATGGGCCGCGTCGGCATCACCGCGCCGGGCATGCGGCTCGGCCAGTTCCCGCACCAGCTCTCGGGCGGCTTGCGCCAGCGCGTGATGATCGCGATGGCGCTGATGTGCGATCCCGAACTATTGATCGCCGACGAGCCGACCACCGCGCTCGACGTCACCGTGCAGGCGCAGATCCTGCGGCTGCTCGCGACCCTCAAGCGCGAGTTCGGCCTCTCGATCCTGCTGATTACCCACGACCTCGGCATCGTCGCGCGCGTCGCCGATCATGTATCGGTCATGTATGCCGGCGAGGTGGTGGAGCGCGCGACGACCGCGGAATTGTTCCGTTCGCCGCAGCACCCCTATACGCGCGGTCTCCTATCCTGCGTGCCGGTGCCGGGCCGCGTGCAGCGTGACAAGCCGCTCGGTTCGATCCCCGGCGTGGTGCCGGCGATCGGGCCGGGTTTTGCCGGCTGCGCCTTTCGCTCGCGCTGCGCCCACGCCGACGAGACATGCGCGCGCGAAATTCCGCGGCGGCCGGCAGGCGATGCGCACGACTATCTTTGCCGGCTCGAGCCGGACTGGGCGGAGCTGCAACCCGCATGACCGCCGCGATCGAGGTTGAGAACCTGCGGTGCGAATTCCGCGTCCACACCGGCTTGATGTCGGCGGAAAAGCGCGTGGTCGCGGTCGACGATGTCACGTTCAGCGTACCGGCCGGCAGCGTGCTCGGCGTCGTCGGCGAGTCCGGCTGCGGCAAATCCACGCTCGCGCGCATGATCCTCGGGCTGCTCAAGCCGACGGCGGGCACGGTACTGGTCGACGGCAAGCGCCTGTTCGACCTCGACCGCAAGGCGCGCGCCCGGCTGATCCAGCCGGTGTTCCAGGATCCGTTCGCCTCGCTCAATCCGCGCCGTCGCATCAGGGACATCGTGGCGCTGCCGCTGGAAGCCCAGGGCACGTTCTCGCGCGGCGAGATCGAGCGCCGGGTTGGCGGGATTCTCGAGCGCGTCGGGCTGTCGGCTGCGATGGGCGAGCGCATGCCGGCGCAACTTTCCGGCGGGCAGCGCCAGCGCGCGGCGATTGCGCGGGCGCTGGTGCTCGAGCCCAGGATCGTGATCTGCGACGAGCCGACCAGCGCGCTCGACGTCTCGGTGCAGGCGCAAATTCTCAACCTGCTCGCCGATCTGCGCCGCGATCTTGGGCTGACCTACCTCTTCATCAGCCACAATCTCGCCGTCGTCGAGCACGTGGCGAGCGAGGTCGCGGTGATGTATCTCGGCCGGATCGTCGAGCGCAACGAAACCGACGCGCTGTTTCGCGAGCCCGGCCATCCCTATACAAAGGCGCTCCTGGAGAGCGTGCTGACGCCGGAGCCGGGCAAGGGCGTGCCCGACATCGGCCTCGGCGACGCCATGCCGGATCCGGCCAATATTCCGCCGGGCTGCCGGTTCAACCCGCGCTGCCGCATCGCGGTCGAACGCTGCCGCCATGAGGCACCAACGCGCATGGTCCGGCCGCCCCAGGGAATGGTAGAATGTCATCTGGCATAAGGCGTGCTTCACGCCACTTCACAAAACACTGATAATGGAGGGCGATATGCGTATGCAAAACAAGCTCGGTGCCGGCATTCTGGTGGCGGCTCTGCTCGGCGCCGGTGCGGTGCCGGCGACAGCTCAGAAATCCGCCGACACGCTGCGGATCGTGATGCGCGATGCGCTTCCCAACGTCGATCCCTTTTTCAACAATCTGCGCACCGGCGTGGTGATGCACCACCAGGGCTGGGACGCGCTGGTCTACCGCAATCCGGATACGTTCAAGCTCGAGCCGCTGCTCGCAACCGAGTGGAAGCTGCCGGATCCAACCACCATCGAATTTACACTGCGCCCGGGTGTAAAATTCCACGACGGCAGTCCGTTCACGGCCGACGACGTCGTCTACACGGTCAACCTCGTGGCCGATCCGGCGAGCCGCGTGTCGACGCCGTCGAACTACAACTGGATCGAAAAGGCGGAGAAGACCGGCGATCTTTCGGTGCGCGTCACGTTGAAGCGGCCGAACCCGGCGGCGCTGGAATATTTCGCGCTGGTGCTGCCGATCTATCCCAAGGCCTATCGCGAGAAGGTCGGCGCCGAAGGCTACGCCAAGGCGCCGGTCGGCGCGGGTCCTTACAAGATGACCAAGGTCGAGCCCGGCGTCTCCATCGACTTCGAGCGGTTCGAGGATTACTGGGCCGGCAGCCCGAAGGGCAAGCCTGCGATCAAGAAGATGAGCGTGCGCTTCGTGCCGGATGCCACGACCGAAATGACGGAGTTGCTCGCCGGCCGTGCCGACTGGATCTGGAACATGAACCCGGACCAGCTCGAGCCCGTGAACCGGATGCCGCATCTGCAGGCGGTGCGGAAAGAGTCGATGCGGATCGGCTTTCTCTCGCTCGACGCCGGCGGCCGCACCGGCGCCGACAATCCCCTGACCAAGCTCAAGGTGCGTCAGGCGATCTGGCACGCGATCGACCGCAAGGCGATCGCCGAGAAGCTCGTCACCGGCGGCAGCCGCGTTCCTTCAGCGCCGTGTTTCCCGTCGCAGTTCGGCTGCGATGCCGAGGCCGCCGTGACCTACGACTACGATCCGGCCAAGGCGAAGCAGCTTCTCACGGAAGCCGGTTATCCCGATGGCTTCGATGTCGAGCTTGCCAGCTACGTGCTGCCGCAATGGGGCTCGTCGGTCCAGAACTACCTGCATGCGGTCGGCATCCGCGCCAAGCTCAACCAGCTCCAGACCGCAGCCCTGATCCAGCGCGCCAAGGCGGGCGAGCTGCGGACGTATCTCGGAAGCTGGGGCAGCTATTCGATCAACGACGTCTCGGCGATCCTTCCCAATTACTTCGACGGCGGCGCCGACGACTATGCGCGCGATCCCGACGTGCAGAAATGGCTGCTCCAAGGCGGATCATCCATCAACCCCGAGGTTCGCAAGGAGGCCTATTCGGCGGCGATCAAGAAGATCACCGAGCAGGCCTACTGGGCGCCGCTGCATACCTATGTGACGACCTATGGTCACTCCAAGCAGCTCGATTTCACGCCGTATCCGGACGAACTGCCGCGCTTCTATCTGGCGAAGTGGAAGTAAAGCCGGACGTTACTTGCCGTCGTTCGTCACGTGCACTGCGCGGGGCTTCGGCCCCGCGACCGAATGCTGTGGGGCTCACCCCTCCCGGTATGCCGAAAATTCCCGAATCTTTAATCTTTCGGCTGCATAGTACCTTTTTTGGATGCTGAGTTTTTCGCGATGGTCGAAACCCGGATTGCGCCACGTGTCCGTGTCATGAAGGCCGCCAAAATCGAGTATGGCGGCGACAAGTATGCTTGTACCGTTCGCGATCTATCCGCCACGGGCGCGGCGCTGGATTTTCCGGACCTGATCCGTATTCCTGATGAATTCACATTGATCCTCCCTGAGGAAGGATTGAAGCTGCTTTGCCATGTCGTTTGGCGCAGGGAGTACAGGATCGGCGTAACATTCGACTAGCCCGGCGAGCATCGCGTCCCACGCGGCGCGATCGAGCGCCACTCAGGCTGATGCTGCCGGGCCGCTTTAGCAATCTCAGTCGCCGAACCGCTCGATCACATCCGCGAGCGCGACGTGGCCGGCACAGGCGCCGGTTCCCGAACCAATCTCTCCGCTCTCCAGCGCCGTTGCATAGATGACGGCGGGGTCGGCCTCGATGCGCCGGCGCAGGGCGGCGAGTTTTGGCCAGCGTGCCGGATCGGCGACCTGGTGGAAGTCGAGCCATCGCGCGACGCCGACGAAAACGCCGTCGGCCAATGTCGGACGCTCGCCCATGAGAAAGCGATGATCCCCGATCATGGCCTCGAGTTTGTCATGCCGCTCGATCACCCGCGCGGCGCCGAACTCGCGCAGCGATGCCTGCATTTGCGGATTCGGCTTCGCCATCTCCATCGCGACCCATAGCGGCGAGAAGGCGCCGGTGAAGCCCGTGTTAACAAAGCCGATCAGCTGATGCATCCGGTCTGCTTCCGGCGAAAGCGGCGCGAAGCTGATGCGTCGCTCGCTGTCTCTGGCCTCGAGCCAGGTGGCGATCGCCATCGTCTCGGTCAGCACCCGCCCTGCATCCGTGATCAGGGCCGGCGTTTCATGCCGGGCATTGATGCGGGCATAGGAAGCGTCGCGCATCTCGCCGAGCATATCGACCCGGCAAAGCGAATAGGGTTTGCCAAGCCATTCGAGGGCGGCGACAAGCCCCATCGAGCTTCCGGCCGGGAAGCCATAAACAAGAATCGGTTCCATTGGTATGTTCTCCGTGATTTCTGTTGATCACGCTGCGCAGCGTGGCTGGAATCTACGGATCGCCCGGCCCAAGTAAATGACGCACCTTTTTGTAACCACGAGTAGCCAGATGAAAGATCTCGTCTCCCGCTGTCCCATCGAAGAAGTGATGCAGGTCATCAGTGGCCGCTGGCCCGGTCTGCTGATCTACTATCTGAAGCAGGGCACGAAACGCTTCAGCGACCTGCGCAGGGACAACCCCGCCATCTCGCACAAGATGCTCACTCTGGAGCTTCGCAGGCTGGAGGACGCCGGCATTGTCGCGCGCAGTGAATTCGAGGGATATCCGTTGCGCGTGGAGTATGATCTGACGCCGGCGGGTCTCAGGCTCGTGCCGTTGCTTGACGCTCTCGGCAGCTGGTGGGATGCGACTGCCGCTGGCCGCAGTCAGGCCGGCACGTTGCCGGTCCAGGTGACGGAATAATCGCGGAGGCGCGCGGTACGTCAGCCCTCCGGCAAGCCTGCCGCCGCCATCAACTGCATGATCCGGTCGGCCGCCTCGATATAGACCGGGCTGGAATTCTTTTTGGGCGTCGGGACGTTGTGCACGGTCGAGCCGGGCCGCAATTCACGGCCTTTTTCCATCGCGGCTCTGGCTTCGTCAGTCTTCCCCAGTTGCTGATAGGCCGCCGCGAGCAACATATGCGTGCGTCCGCTGGCGGAGGTGATTGCGATCGACTTCAGTAGCCACGGCACGGCGTCTTCGGCGCGGCCCATCAGCATATTGGCCCAGCCGGCGCCGATCATCCATGTCCAGCGCGACACCTGCGGCGTATCGAACCGGTCCGCCTGCTTGAACGTTGCCAGCGCGTCCTCGAAACGTCCCGTTTGAATCTGGGCAAGGCCGATATGAAACAGCGCGATCCCGTTCCACGGATCGAAGCTCAAGGCCTTCCCGCAGGCCACGAGGCTGGCGCTGAACTGGTTGGTGGCGTTGAGGAAGCGGCAATAGGCCTCGTGCGCCGGAATGTAATTCGGCTTTGCCCGCAGTGTCTGCTGCAGCATCGCCTCGGCCTTGCTCTCCGACGCCTCGCGCTCGGCCGGGCTCAACCAGACCATCTGGACGCCGCGCATCAGCAGCGCGGCGAGCGCGACCTGAACCTCGAAATTATCGGGGTCTTCGGCCAGCGCTTTCTCCAGCATGGCCTGCGCCGCCTGAAAACGTTCGGGCGAGGTCTGGTTGATATGGGCGGTGGCCTGTTCGATCACGACCTTGTTTTTCGCGGATCGCGTGTCGGGATTCAGAAGTTCGTTGATGCGCAGCGCCAGAGCGTGACCGACGCCCGCCGCGAGCCGGGACTGCTGCATCTGCAGGTCCGTATCCGCCGGGTTGACCTGATATGACGCGGTCCACTTGACCTCGCCGGTTGCCGCCTCCGTCATGCGCGTCCGTATCGTCCAGGCCTGCTCGCTCTTCTGCAGTTCGCCCTTCACCACGAAGTCGGCCTTCGTTGTGGCCTGCTCCGGAACCAGGACGCGGATGTTTTCGATCTTCGCCAGCCCGTCGGTGAGGCGGCCGCTCACGTCAGCGGCCATCTGGGCGGCGAGGGGATCGTTGCTCTCGTCCGCGATCGGCATCACGGCGATGGTCGCGGGCCCGCGCGCAAAGATGAGACCGGGGCGCAGCATCCACACGGCGACCGCCGTGCACAGGATGGCGAGGCCTGCGACGGAAGCGAAGGCTGCACTGCGACGCGGGCTGAAGTCGAAAAAGCGTGTCGGGGGTTCACTGTTCGTTTCGACCGTCGCCTTCGTGTCTGATGCGGCGGGCACCGGCTGGCTGACGGACGCAATTTCCGGCGCGGCCGGGACGGGGACCTCGGCCACGCCGGCCTCGGTCACCTGGGCCTGGAACAGATAACCGCGTCCCGAAATGACCCGGACCACCTCGCGCTTGTCGTCGCCGAGTGCGGCGCGGATTTCGCGGATGCACTGAAACAGGCTGTCCTCGCCGACATGGACGTTCGGCCAGACGGCCTCCATCAGCTGCTGCTTGCTTAAGACGCGCCCCGAATTGCCGGCGAGCAGCCGCAGTATCTCCAGGGTCTTGGGTCGGAGCCTGATCGTCCCGCCATCGGGTGCGCGCAGCTCGGCGCGTTCCGAATCGAGCTCAAAACCGGAAAAGCGCAGCACGTCCCCTCCAACCGGCAACTGTGCCCATTTTGCCCCGGATCAACCTTAAAAATGTGCCCAAGCACACAGGCGTGCGGAATATCAGAAAAATTTCAGAATGTCTCAACCGCCGCTTCAGGACACCGCCGCCGCCCAATGCGATGTTCTCGATGCCGCTGAGGCCGGGGACGGGGGAATTCCGAGTGAGATCAAAGGTGTTTGCGCAGAATCCTGCGAGGCGGGGCGGTATGGCTGTCCGGCGGACGCGCGCCGTGCTGTTTGCGACCGTGGTGCTTGCCGCTCTCGCTATTTCCCCCGCCGCGCAGGCAATCGACGGCTTCGAGAATATCGGCGCCGGTTACTTTTCTCCCTCAGCGTCTGTCGTCGGCATCAGCGGTGACGGCCGCGTTGTTTTGGCCCGGGGCCATCGTCCCGACGGGTGGCAAGGGCGCGAACATCAGCGGCACGCTGATGGATGCGCCATTCCCATACACCGCGCCCGGCCTTTCGTCCGCGAAGGACTGGGCGGAGGCCGGCGGCGGCATTCGCCTGCCGGCATGGAGCAACGGCGCGGTCACCGTCTCAGTCACCACCTCGATCACGCCGAACCAGACCACGACCTACGTCTCGCGCCTCGGCGTCGTGCAGGCATTCTGAGGGCGTCTTTCGCCATGTGTGGTGAGTTTCACAATCGGACCGGCATCCTCATGTTAAAATCAATCCACCCCGCCCAGGACCAAGCCTTTGAAGAAGCCGATCAGCCCGCAGAGCAAGGATCGAACAGCATGGACGATGTCCTGAACCTCGCCCAGGTCAAGGCCGAGCTGTCCTATCTCAATCGTCTGGACGAAAGACGCGAGACCAACATGGCGAGTTTGAAGCGCCTGAAGGAAGCCCGTGACGCTCTGCTTGGCAGGGGAAGCGAAGTGGCGGGGATATCAACCTCACGAAGATTCTTGAGCCGTCCGACCGCTTCGCGGCGCCTCGGGCGGCGCGTTGCGCCGACCCGGCGGTTCGCAATGACGGTTGAGATCGTCAGCCGCTCGTCACATGCACGCCGGGCTTTTGTCCCGCGTTCCACTTGCCGTCGATCGCGCGCTCGATCTGCGCCGCCAGTTGCAACAGCAGCCCGTCATTGGCCTGTTTGGCGATCGCCTGGATGCCGAGCGGCAGGCCGTGCTCGTGGGTGGCGAGCGGCAGCGAGATCGCGGGGATGCCGCAGAGATTGGCGAGCGGCGTAAAGGCAAAATTGCGCCAGAGATTGCCGAACCAGTCCAGCACGTCGGGATTGTCGCTGATCGTCAGATACTCCGTGGTGCCGACCTTCGGCGTCGGCAACGCCGTGATCGGGGTCAGGATGATGTCCCAATCCTCGAAGAAGGCGCCGAAGCCGCGCGAGGTCGTGTTGAACACCGCCTGCATCCGTGCCCGGTCGGCAAAGCTCATGTGCCGGCCACGCCTCCCAGATCCGCACGTTGACCGGTTCGATCAGATCGGCCGGCGGCTGCTTCAGCCCGCGCGCGGCGAGCATGTTGCCGATGACGATCGCAAAATTGCTGATGTAGCAGGTGGTCTGCGCCGCGAAGGCTTCGCGATAATCCAGCTCGGGCAGGGCGTAATCGACGTGATGGCCGAGGCCTTCGAGGAAGCGCCCGACCTTTTGCAGTTCGGCCGCGATATGCGGCGTCGCGCGGTAGTCGCCCCACTTGTACGACAGCGCGATTTTCAGCCGGCCCGGATCGCGCGCGATCATCCGCGTATAGGGCTCCGGCGGACTCCAGAACGGCATGAATTCGCCCGGCGCCGGACCGCGGCAGGCGTCGACGAAGGCCGCGGTGTCGCGCACCGTGCGCGACTGGCAGCCCTGGATCGAGACCAGCCCGCTGAGGTCGGACAGAAGCGGCGCCAGCGAGAACACGCCGCGCGAGACCTTCAGCCCGATATTGCCGTTGACGCCGGCGGGAATCCGGATCGAGCCGCCGCCGTCGGTCGCATGCGCGATCGGCACCGTGCCTGCGGCGACCATCGCGGCGCTGCCGGCGGACGAGCCGCAGGTGGTGTAGTCGGTATTCCAGGGATTGCGCGTGACGTAGACGGCGGGATTGTCCGCGGAACTGCAGACCCCGAATTCCGGCGTGGTGGTGCGGCCGATCAGATTGAGCCCGGCCCCGCGCATCTTCGTCGTCATGAACGTGTCGGCCGTGGCGCGGTTGCCGCGCATCATCAGCGAGCCCATTTCCTGCAGGCGGCCCTGCATCGTCGGGCCGAGATCCTTCATCAGGAACGGAAGTCCGGCAAACGGCCCGTCGAGCGCGGTGCCGTCCGGTGCCGGGGTCGGTGACCGCATCCTCAAAGATCTCGACGACGGCGGAAAGCGCGGGATCGACCTTGGCGATGCCGGCGGCCGCCTGCGCGGCCAGTTCCGCGGCCGTCAGTTCGCCCTTGGCGACGCGCGCGGCGAGCGCAACGCCGTCATGGTCAGCCCATTCGTCCCAGCTCATCGGCAAGTTCATGCAATCGGTCCCTCGGAAAATAGCTCGGACCTTAAAACATGATCGGGGAAGAGACGGAACTGTTTTTCACCGGTCCGCGGACCGGTCATCGCGACCTTCGACGGCCGTCGAGCGGCGGCGTCTTCAGGAACGGAAATCGATGCCGCGCACGATGATGCCGGGGGGAGATGCCTTCGAACTCCCGCGCCTCGAATTTGCGTGACGCGCACGCCTCGATCCGGTCCCGCAATCGCGCAAACTGCTCCTCGCGCCGGTCTGCCGGCGTCCGCGGCACGTGTTCCAGTTCATCCATCGCCGCAGCGCTGACGGCGCAGGGCACTTCCCTGGCGCCGTCCATCATGGAAAACAGCAGGACCATCCGGTCGTCGTCATAGCCCCGGATGTTGCCGCGCGCGAATGTCATCAGGCATTTCTCCCGGAGCGAAACGATCTTCTTATCCGGCTACCCTCTTTTTTGCGACCGGCGGCGGATTGATTTCCGCGATCCTGCGCAGGCAGTCGGCTTCGGAAGAATGCGGGCCCGAGACGAAGGTTCCGCTGACTTTGGTCGAGTACCAGCCGGACTCTACGCCGAGACGAAGCGATTCTTCCGTCATGACGTGACGTGGCGAGAGGTTCTGCATCAGGTGCTTTCGGTTTTGCGCCGTTCGATCTGGTCGGGACGGCTGGATGAAGTGTGCGGTTCTTTCAGGCCGGGCATCGTCTTGTTCAGGTCTCTTCCTCGGAGAGCCGGGTGAGGTCGGCAAGCACCGCGGCCACGAGGTCGCGGTGATGGGTGTCGGTCGGCGGCGAGGCCGGCGGAATACAGGTTGAGCACGTAACGCGCCTTGGCCACCGCCTCGGGCCACGAGGTGGCCGGCGCGGCGAGGATCTCGATTTCGACAACGCCCTGCTTGTCGCGCAACAGTTTTGCGTTGGCCTCGACGTCGGCGATCACGCGACGGATATCGGTGGCCTTCTGCGCCGCCATGCCGCGATGCTTGTCGAGCTCGATCGGGGTATCAGTCACGCGGCGCGCTCGCGTCGATGCGTTGCGCGTCGGACAGATCGATCGAACTGATCGAGATCATTTCCATCGCGGAACGTTGCGGCGGCGCGCCGGGCACCATGATCATGGTGGCGACCCGCCGAAAGCACGGAAACGAAAGGCCTTCGATCATCTCCTCGTCGGTGATGATTTCGTAAGCCCCCGGCGCGAGCTGCCGGTCGATACCCTTGATGCGGAACGGGTGCCTGAAATGAACCGTTTCCCGTCGCGTGCGCGTCGTCATGCCGGCAGCCCGGCGAATCTGCGCGCGAAGTCGTAATGTTTTGCGGACATCGTCGCAGCGTGCGCGCTTTTGCGGCAATTAGCTATCGTTTTCTCCGCTGCGGTCGCCGCATTTGGTCGAATGAGGCAGCCAGCGCCTTGTATTCGCTGGTTTCGTAGCCATTTCGAGCATTCAGCAGCCGGAAAGGCATTTCGAGTGAAGCTTCGCGTCGGATTCGAAATGCTCTACGATTTTCCGCAGCCGACGCCGATGATCATGGTGCTGGGCACGCACTTCACCCGCGCGTCCGATGTCATCGTGCCGGATTTCCTCACCACCGAGCCTGCCGTCGAAATCACGCCCTATCGCGACATGTTCGGCAATTGGTGCAGCCGCATGGTCGCGCCGGCCGGCCGTGTGCGCCTTGCCGGCGATGGCGTGGTGCGCGACAGCGGCCTGCCCGATCCGGTGTTTGCGTCAGCGGTTCAGCATGCGGTCGAGGATCTGCCCGCGGATACCCTGGTCTATCTGCTCGGCAGCCGCTATTGCGAGACCGACCGGCTTTCGGAAATCGCCTGGCAATTGTTCGAGAAAACGCCGCCGGGCTGGGCGCGGGTTCAGGCGATCTGCGATTTCGTGCACCGTCACATCGCGTTCGGATATGAGCACGCCCGCGCCAGCAAGACGGCGTGGGAGGCTTATGAGGAAGGCAAGGGCGTCTGCCGCGACTATGCCCATCTGGCCATCGCGTTCTGCCGCTGCATGAATATTCCCGCGCGCTATTGCACGGGCTATCTCAGCGACATCGGCACGCCGAAACCCTGGGCCGCGGGCGATTTCGCCGGCTGGTTCGAAGCCTATATCGGCGGGCACTGGCGCACCTTCGATCCGCGCAACAACGAGCCCCGGATCGGCCGCATCCTGATCGCGCAGGGGCGCGACGCCTCCGATGTGCCGATCACCCAGACGTTCGGGCCAAACACACTGGCCGGCTTCAAGGTCTGGACCGACGAGATGGCGTGACGACGGATTGTCCCGCGTCGGCCTGCTTGATTTGAAACTGCGACAATCGTGAAGGAACCCGGATGAAAACGACTCTCGCCGTGCTGGCACTGTGCGTGTGGGCGACGGGTGCTCTTGCCGCAATGCCTGAGTGTCGCGTGATCGAAAACGCCAATGCGCGGCTGTCGTGCTACGACGCGGTGTACCCTCCGAAAATGGGAAAGTCCGCAGTCTCCGAAAGAGACCCGTCGCCATCCGCCTACAAGGATCCTTTCAGCGTGGAAGACGCCAGGACCAGCGCCAAGCTGAAGAATATCTGCCGCGGTTGCTGAGATACGAGAAGGGAAGCGCGGTAGGTCTGGCCCTTTCCGGCCGGACGAGACGGCGTGGACAGCCAGCGTTGCTAGCTCAGCAAGGTGCGCACCTTCATGGCGGCATCGTAGATCTGGACCTGAAGCATCGGGTAAGCGGTCTTCAACTTTCGGCCGGAGGCTTCGGCAGCCTCGGCGGTGTCAAACTGCGATTTGAAATGGCCGTCGACGACCGTCGCGAACCCTTCGGTCGGAGGCCTGTCGGCCCGCACCGTCTTCTTCGGCTCCGGCTCTTCAATGGAAAGCAGGGGTTTCTTCATCGTCATTCCTTTCGCGTTCGCTGCGATTATTTGATCTGCGTGGAAGCTGGTTTCAAGAGCCGCGGCTGGCGCTTCATGATGCGCGTCTCCGTCACCGCGGAGTTACCACTGGACGATAACGGCTGCAGCGGTCAGGAGACCAGGAAGAACCGGCGCCAGGACTGGAGGTACCAGCCGCTCCCGCAGATTGAATGGTTGGCTGGTGGACATACCAGCCGCCCGTCGAGTGGCGGGAGTACAAGTCTCTCAGTCACCGATAGCGGCCAATGAAGGGCGGTGATGCGTATAGCAGACGCTCTTTTCGTCACGATGTCGAGGGAAATCCCCAAAGCGCAGGCAACGGTCAGCGTTCATGCCGCATTTGATTCGATCGCGTTGTGGAGCCCCGTTCCGATTCCATCGGAGCCGATAAAGCCTCCAGGCCATGCTCGGCGTGCCGTCTTGCACGATATCGACCGCGCGCGAGGCAAAATGGTTGCTATTGCTTGCGACAGTATCCATATGGGCAGGAGCGTGCCCGGTTCGCAACAAGGCGTGTCCGGCAGACGCGACGCAGCCACACAATTAACCGCATAATCCTGCGGACGGTATCGACCAACGGCATGCCGCTTCGGCGTGCGCGTCACGGGTCAGGAGACGCTATGTCCATTGAACACGCGTCCGTGCGGGCCATGCACAAGCCCTGGGGCGTCAGCGACCTCCAGCCATGGAGCAGCGTCGACGGTACCGCGGATGCGGTGGGAGAGCTCTGGTTCGAGCGCGCCGACAGCAATGCGCCGGCTCCTGCCTTGCTCCTGAAATTGCTGTTCACCAGCGCGCCGTTGTCGATTCAGGTCCATCCGGACGATACGTTTGCGCGCGCGATGGGGATGCCGAACGGCAAGAGCGAAGCATGGTACATCATCTCGGCTGAACCTGGCGCGCAGGTCGGCGTCGGCCTGAATCGAAGGGTCACACCACAGGAATTGCGCGCGGCGATCACGAATGGCTCGATCGTTGATCTGGTTCAATGGCGTCCTGTTGTGAAGGGCGATCTCATTTTCATTCCGGCCGGCACCATCCACGCGCTCGGCGCCGGCATCGTGCTCGCCGAGATTCAGCAGCGCAGCGACACGACATTTCGCCTGTTCGACTACGGCCGGGAGCGTGAACTGCACATCGACAATGGCGTAGCAGTTGCCAACGTCTTCCCGCTTGGGCCTCCGCGTCATCCCACCAGCCTCACTCCCGAGCGGACGGTTCTGGTCGCGAGCCGGCATTTTGTGCTCGAGCGGCTCGAACTGCCCGAGGGTTCGAACTGGACGCTGCTCGCCGATTCGGAAACCTGGGTTCTCGCTCTCGATGGTCATGCGGAGGTCGGATCGGCCGCGCTATCCATCGGGCAGGCGATCTTCGTCGGCGGCGGTCGCGTCAACATCGAAGTCGGTGCCGGCGGATTAACCGTCTTGGTCGCGTATCCCGCGAGCGCTCCGATCGGCTCCCTTTTGCAGAGGCTTTCCGGGCGATCGGCCACTCCTGTTCAGCCCGTTGCCGCCGAGCTGGCGAAACTCACGGGCCTCGCCGAGGCGCACACATGACGCCGCTCCGCAAGATCGCGGTGATCGGCAATTCGTTGCCTCGCCGATGTGGGATCGCGACTTTTTCGACCGACCTGCAACGCGCGATCTCGAATTCACGGCCAAGCCTGCAAACCTGCATCGTGGCGATGACCGACCACGATCAGACCTATGACTATCCTGCCTCGGTCATATTGCAGATCAAGGACGGCAACATCGAGGAGTATGTCCGCGCCGGGGCGTTTCTCAACGCCGGGCGGTTCGACATCGTCTGTCTGCAGCACGAATTCGGAATTTTCGGCGGCGAAGCCGGGGCTCATATCCTGGAACTGCTGTCGCGTCTGACCATGCCGGTCGTCACGACGCTGCACACGGTGCTGTCCGCGCCGACGGCGGCTCAGCGCGCGGTGATGGAGCGCATCGTCGAGCTGTCCTCGAAGGTCGTCGTGATGGCCAGCAAGGGCCGTGAACTGCTGCGCAACGTCTATCGTGTGCCGGACGACAAGATCGAGGTCATCGCCCACGGCATTCCCGACTTTCCGTTCGTCGCGCCGGACGCGGCAAAGGCCAAGCTCGGATTCAGCAACCGGTCGGTGATTCTGACGTTCGGCCTGCTGTCCCCCAGCAAGGGCATCGAGGTCATGATCGACGCCATGCCGTCGATCCTGCAAAGGCGGCCCGACGCGGTCTATGTGGTGCTCGGTGCGACGCATCCCAATCTGGTTCGCGACCAGGGCGAAGCCTATCGCGGCAGCCTGATGGAGCGTGTGCGCAAACTTGGCGTCGAGGATCACGTCGTATTTCTCGACCAGTTCGTGGATCAGGCCACGCTGCTCGAATTCATTTCAATGTGCGACGTCTATGTCACGCCCTATCTCAACGAGGCGCAGATGACGTCGGGCACGCTGGCCTACAGCTTCGGCCTCGGCAAGCCGGTGGTCTCGACGCCTTACTGGCATGCGCGCGAGCTGCTGGCCGACGGCCGCGGCGTTCTCGTTGCCTTTGGCGACGCGATAGGCACCGGCAACGAAATAGCGTCATTGTTGACCGACGACCCTCGCCGGCAGGCAATGCGCGAGCGCGCCTACGCTGCCAGCCGGTCGATGACCTGGGCGCGCACCGCCGAGCGTTACATGACCGCTTTCGAAAATGCACGGCACGGCCACCGCCTGAAGGTGATCGCGCGTGCCACGCCGGACGCGATCGCGCCGCACGGTCCCGCGGTGCCCGATATGCAATTGGGCCATTTCCTGTCGATGTGCGACGATACCGGCCTGTTTCAGCACGCCGTGCATTCGGTGCCCGATCGCGCGCACGGTTACTGCGTGGACGACAACGCCCGAGCGTTGTTGCTGGCTTGCGCGCTCAATGAACCGGGCGAGTGCCCGCTTTCGGAAAGCCAGACCGGCCGCTTTGCTTCCTTTGTGCAGCATGCGTGGAATCCCGATACCAGGCGCTTTCGCAACTTCATGGGTTTCAACCGGACCTGGCTTGAAGATCAAGGCTCCGAGGACAGCCACGGGCGAACCCTGTGGGCCCTGGGTGAATGCGCGCGGAAGGATGCCAGCCGGTCACGGCGTCGATGGGCGGCGGCCTTGTTTGCCGAAGCCCTGCCTGCCGCCGCGGTCTTTCGCTCGCCTCGCGCAATGGCTTTCACGCTTCTCGGTCTGGACGCCTATTGCGCCGTAGCTCCAGACGATCAGCGCGCCCGTGAGATCAGGCATTCTCTTGCCGACACGCTGGTGTCCGCCCTCGCTCTGGTCGAGACGCCGGACTGGGTGTGGTTCGAGGAAGGCCTGGCGTATGACAATGCGCGCCTGCCGCAGGCCCTGATTGCCACCGGCCTTGCAACGCAAACGCCGGCCTATGTCGATGCCGGTTTGAGAACCCTGCGCTGGTTGATGACGCTGCAAACGACGTCGACCGGGCATTTCCGCCCGGTGGGCACGACGAGCTTCGGCGAACTTCGAACGCCTCCCGGGGCCTTCGATCAGCAGCCGGTGGAAGCCACCGCAACGATCGCGGCGTGCCTGACCGCGTGGCGCGCGGACGGCGATGCCGAATGGAAAGTCATCGCGGCCGGGGTTTTCTTCTGGTTCTTCGGCGGCAACGACCTGTCGATTGCGCTCGTCGATGCCGAGACCGGCAGTTGTCGGGATGGACTGCATCCCGATCGCGCCAATGAAAATCGCGGCGGCGAGTCGGTCGTGTCCTATCTGCTGGCGCTGGCCGAGATGCGCCAGCTGGCGCGCGCCAATATTAATCTGACGAACCCCGTGGCGCTTCGCGCCATCGGTGCTTGAGTTAAGCGTTCACTCACGCAAACGCGAAGCGAGGGCACCATGTTACATGCCACTTTTATCAATCGGCGCGCGCTCTATCTGCGTCCCGATCCTGCGCGCGTGATCGTGCGTCCGTTCAAGCCGACGACCGAACCGCGCGATCTCAACCCGACCGACAAGACGCGCGCCAACCATATCGTCGAGCGCGTTCTCAATCTCGATCCGCAGGCCGCGGCCGGCCAACTGGCCGACGTGCTGGAGAATTTCCAGGGCCGGCATCGCAATCTGCTGAAGACGTTCGAGCGCCGGGCCGACGAAATGGAGGAGGCGCTGCTGGAGCACTGTACGTTTTCCGTCGTACAGCGCCAGCTCCTCGGCGCCTACTTCCTGAACGAATATTCCTTCGAGGCGTCGGCACTGTTCAATCCAAGCATCGTGCCGCACCCCGACCAGTCGGGAATCCCGGACGGCAGCCTGCGCTTCATTCTGAGCCTGCGCGCCGTCGGCGAGGGGCACGTATCGTCGCTGACATTTCGCGCCGGCGCCATCGCGGCGGACGGCAGCATTACGGTCGATCCGACGGCCCGGCTCGCCACGTCCCCCCGCATCACGCATCGGACGGCCGGACCGATGGGCGACGAAGTCGAATTCGCTTTCGAGCCGGCGCCGGACATCAGCGAGCGCGTGATCTTTCCGGTGACGGAGTCGCAATCGAACGGCATCGAGGACGCGCGGTTCGTCCAGTTCAGCGATGGCGGCCAGACGACCTATTACGCCACCTATACCGCCTACAAGGGCACGGCGATCCGATCGGAGCTGATCGAGACCACCGACTTCCTGTCGTTTCGGATGACGCCGCTGCAAGGCGCTGCCGCGCGCAACAAGGGCATGGCGCTGTTCCCGCGCAAGATCGACGGCAAGTACGCCATGATCGCGCGACAGGACAACGAGAATCTCTATCTGGTCTATTCGGACGATCTCTACAGATGGGAAGGCGGTCAGGCGATCCTGAAGCCGCAATTTCCCTGGGAGTTCGTGCAGATCGGTAACTGTGGATCACCGATCGAACTGGACGAAGGCTGGCTGATGTTGACGCACGGTGTCGGCCCGGTTCGAAAATATTCGATCGGCGCAGCACTGCTCGACAAACGCGATCCCTCCAAAGTGCTGGCGCGTTCGAGCGAACCGTTGTTGCGACCCGAACTATCCGAACGCGAGGGCTATGTTCCCAACGTGGTCTATACCTGCGGGGCGATGACGCACAATGATCAGCTCATTTTGCCCTACGCCGTATCGGATACGTACTCCAATTTTGCAACGATCCAGATTTCCGCGTTGTTGCGATCGATGTCCTGAATCGGAAATCGCGCGGTGTGACCCGCATCCCGCAAGGAGAGCCCATGGCGCGCGAAACAAGCTACTTCGTTCAGGCCTTCGAAGCCGGCCGGGGAGGAAACCTGAAGGCGGGCGCCCCGATCGCCTGCAAGACGGCGACGGGCGCGCTTCGCACCGCGGAGCGGCTGGCGTTGAGCAAGCTCGGGGTTATTGCCTTTTCATCCACCGGCGATCCCGAGATGGGCGACTATGACGACGAGCCGACGGTCATCTTCCGCAAGGGAGAGCTGCCATCGGCCTTCGATTGAGACAGGCCCGGCAATCTGCCGCGGATCGGGCCTGCTTTCTGACCGAACCTTTCGATCTGCTTCGGGTTGGAATCGACGGGATTGCGTCAGCGACCCTTCCGTAGTCGCGATCAAGATTGGGATTGGCTAAGTGCGGGCATTGCCGCCGGAACGGCGCTCGCGATCGTCTCCGCGGCGTTTTAGCGCTCGCTATTCCCGCGACGCGCGCCTAGGGTTGGTCATCACCGCGTTTTCCACGGCGTCTATCGGTGACTGGGTTAAGAACGCTCCCGCCGCGACGGACGGAGCTTCTGTTGTCCCAGTTCTGCTTGGCTGGCCGGATCGTCCCGCCGCTGATCGTCCCGCAGTTTCTTCCTTTGGCTGGGGCATTACTGCATGGATAGGACGATCGAACTGCACTACCTGATCAGCGGCAACAATCAATATGGCCGGGTCAATCTTAGCCGTGTGGCGGCGGGGGCGGCCGTCAAGAAGGCAAAGGAGCTTCTGCAGGAAGGTTATATGGATGTGAGGATATCCACGCCCCGGGGGCGGGTCCTGTTGTCTGATGAGTTCGATCAGCTTGAGGGATAGCGGAGCGCCCACAAGAGGTCCGGGAGGCAAGCCATGAGCGCCAGGGCCTTCAAGACCGCCGATGAGCTCCAGGGCATGATTGTCGAGCAGGCGAGGGTCCTCCATGGTCCCTGGCCTTCGGGAATGACGATGTTTGTTTTCGACGATGCTTACGGATGGAGCGCCAGCATCAGTCGGCCAATGTCGGAGGCCGAAGATTTCTATCGCGCCCGGACGCTCGATTTGATCAGGACGTTGAAGGTCAGTTATGATCTGGACGCGCCCCGCTTTTAGAGCATGATTCGGAAAAAGTGGGTATCGGTTTTCCCTCGCGACATCAGCGGAATGCGTTTGCGCGGAGATCATGCTCAAACAAGATGACCGGCGAGCATGATTCAACTCAGTTGAAGCTTGCTCTGGTCGACGACGATATCGCCAGCAGCATTAAGTTCGACGTCACCATCAACCCAGGGAGATCGACATGGCCAAAGGCGAGCAAAAAGGCAATCGGGAAACCAAGAAACCCAAGAAAGAGAAGATCAAGGTGATTGCCGCAGCACCAAGTCAGAAGGCCGGAGGCGGAGGGTGGCAGCCGACCTTGGGGACCGGCAAGAAGAAATAATGTTCGATGCGATCTGGCAGGGGCGGATCTCACTCCGCCCCGCGCCCGCATGTTCCATCGGGGCCTGCAGAGCAGGGCTGATCGACGGTCGCTGACAGCATCAGACTTTGATCAGCCGCAGCTTCGTGCCCCAGGGATCGGCGGTCTCGATGCCATCGGCGATCGCTGCAGCCGGCGCGCCCGCCTGCCGCAGGCGCAGCGTTTGGGCCTCGAGAATTTGCGGCGTTGCGACCTCCAGCGAAAACCACGCAAGCCCGGTGGCTGTGTCGTCGCGCGGGCCGGCGCCGGCGCTCTGCCAGACGTTGATGGCAAGGTGATGGTGATAGCGCCCTGAGGAAAGAAACGCGGCGCCGCTCCGCTTGCGGGTCGGGTCGAAGCCGATGGCGCCGCCATAGAAGCGATCGGCCTGTTCGAGATCGCCGACGCGCAGGTGCATGTGGCCGATGCGCAAGTCGTCGGGGGCCTTGGCATAGTTGGTCGTGCGCGTATCCGTCAGCGCCAGCAGGCCGTCGATGTCGAGCTGGTCGGTTGCCATCGCGACCGAGCCGCCATCCCATTTCCAGGTCTCGGGCGCACGATCGGCATAGACCTCGATGCCGTTGCCTTCGGGATCGTCGAGATAGACGGACTCGCTGACAAGATGATCGGCGAAGCCGGACAGCGGGACCTTGTTCTTCGCCGCGTGCACCAGCCAGCGCGCGAGATCCTTGCGCGTCGGCATCAGGAACGCGGTGTGATAGAGCCCCGCCGCGTTGCGCGCCTCGCGTGCCGCGCTCTCGCGCCGCTGGAGATCGAGCAGCGCCACGCCGCCCGAGCCGAGCAGCGCTCCCATCGCGGTACGCGCCATGACGGTCAGGCCGATCGCGTCGCGATAATAATCGGCGACGAGATCGAGGTCGCGCACGCGCAAGGTCACCATGCCGACCCGCATCGGCGTCCGGTTGGCGAAGGTCGGCCCGCCGCCGCCCGCCGTGCCCTCCGCCTGGGCCGCTGCGGCGGCTGCCGCGGACAGCGAGGAGGCGCCGGCGAGGTGGAGCAGGGTGCGCCGCGTCAGGTCGATGGTCATGACGTCTCCCTTTGACGATCGGTTAAAGCGAAGCAAATCCTGCGCCGATCTGATCGCTTGCCATGGCCGCAACATACGGCCTGACGGCCGGTTATCGCAATGTCGCGATGGCCGTCCCGGAACCATCATTGCGGCAGGACGTTTGCCCCTCGCAAGCCATTTCAACGATTGGAGATTACCATGACGCGCGTTGCGGCAGCGATCATCGCCGGGCTGTTGAGCGTGAGTGCGGCAGCCGCGCAGTCCACGGCGGCCTCGGGCGACAAGCCGGAGACGGCGTGTACCACGTCGCCGGCCGCAACGACGGGCAAGGGTGAGGAGAAGACGGCCAATTCAATGGCGGTCGAAAAAAGCGCGGTGCTGCCCGATGCCGGCGGCGCGAATTCCGCCGCGCCGACGGTGCAGAGCGGTGGCAAGCCGCTGAAGGTCAGCCCGGATTGCCCGCCGGATTCCAAGCCCAAGTAGCGCCAGCGCCTGGCGCCGCTTCGGACTATGTCGGCGCCTCGGTCCGTTCATCCATTGATCATCTCAGGCCGGGCTTCCTGCGCCCCTCCGAGCAGCTTGATGTTGAGCTTGCCGCTCGCGAACAGCATGTCATCAAGCGCTTCGCCGAGATCGGCTGACCTGATTGTCGCGCCGCCATCCCGGCCAATACCGGCTTGCGCGGTTCGCCGCATCAACTCCTTGATGAAGGCGGCGCTGACACCTCTGGTCCGTCGTACCGCCTCATTGATCAGGGCTTCGTCGAGCTGGCAGACCCCTGCCATAGAGCTGGACCAGCTTGCTTCGGCCGGCGTCATCCGGCAACGGGATCTCGATCGCCTGATCGATCCGGCCGGGTCGATCGGCCAGTGCACCCTCGAGCTGTTCAGGCCGGTTGGTGGTGAGGACGAACAGGATGTCCGCATCCTCTTTCAATCCGTCCATTTCGTTGAGAAGCTTGTTGAGCAAGGACTCCTCGCACGGTCCCATCATTTCGCGATCGCGTGCGATGAGATCGACATCCTCGATGACCACCATGGCCGGCTGCAACAGGCGGGCGAGGTTCATGTAGGCTCCGAGAAACTCGACCTGCGCTGCCGCAATGATCAACGTCGTGTGGCCGGGCAGGTTGCTGGCCAGGAAGCGAATGGTGTGGGTCTTGCCGGTGCCGGGCGGCCCGTACAGCAGGATTCCCTTGCGGGTCGATTGACCGAGCTGGCGCAGCTGTGCGCGATGCTCCACAAAGTTCAGAATGTTGCGGTCGAGCAGCTTCAGCGTTGCCTCGGGCAGAATCACGTTCGCGCGTTCAACGGGCGGGAGCTTGTGGACCATAAGGCCTCGCGACCTTCCACGATAGTTCGCGCCGGCGTCGAACGACAGGATCTTGCCCCGGTAGCAATTCGCGGCGTTAACCGCGTCCTCGATAGCGATGAAGCAACGCCTCACGAACTCCGCTCCCGCCGTTCCGCCAGGCGCGGCGTATTTCAATGCGAACACCCGTTTCTTCACCATGTTCGCGATGAGCAGAGAGCAAGACCGCATATCGCAGGTCTTCGGCGCCACACAGCCATAGTCCATTGTCGAGGCATTTGACCGGCTCGGCTTCGCCAATTTCCACATCATGGTATTGCGCTGGCGCGATGGCATGAGCGGCCTGTCCGGCACTCGTCAGCGAGGCGAAGGTGAGGGTCTCGTAGCGGTGGCGCTCCTGAATGCCGAAGAACCTGATGCGCTGGATGGAGAACAATTTGTCCACCGCCGCCTGAACGTCGGCGCGCATGTGCCCGGGAAACTGCCGCGACGTTGCGACCAGCCGATCCAGGGGAAGGCCGGCGAAATGCCATTCAATGGCGGTACAGGCAAAGTCGAACCGCTTTGTTTCCGTGATGGCGCCGAGTTTTTCTGCAGTTGCCAGCATACAGTCGTCGCAAACCAGCGCCGCCTTGCCGACCAGACGGAGCGGGTCCTCGGAAAACTCGCCGCACAGCTTGCAGCGATCACTGCCGATGTCATCGCCGGCCTGGGCCGTCATCGCCAGTTGATGGCCCGATGCCCGGGTTCGCTCCTGTGCAGCCTGCAAGAGCGCCTCAGCGACAGCGCGCGGATAGGTGCCGCAAACCGCTTTGCCCCTCTTTTCGATTGTGATCATCACTTCAAAGGCGTCGGTTGGCGATAGACTGAATACCGAACGGAGCAGGCCGATCACAAAATCCTGCGGGGTATTCTCGTCATCATGAAGAACGAGTTGAACGTAACCAGGCTGAACGCGGTCCATTGAAAACTCCGGAAAGTGAACTGAAACAGCCTGCCTGATGCACTAGAACAAAGCAAGAACAATTTTAAGTGACCCGCGGAGGTTGTCAGTCGTAAATCCGGTAAAGAGGGGATTGACCGAGCCTGATGTCGTGCTGGTGCAGCAGAATTCCGGATGTGATTGCATGTCGGGCAACCGCCTCGTCGACCGCAGGTAGCGCGTGCCCGCTTCCCTGCGCCTTCTATCTTTGAGGCGAACGAAGATGCAAACCTCGGGCAAAAACACATCGCGAGCACGCGAAACTACATCCCCGTCATTGCGAGCGCAGCGAAGCAATCCATAGCTCCGCGCGGGGATAGATGGATTGCTTCGCTGCGCTCGCAATGACGTGGAAAGAGCGGCCGACGAGACTGCAGCTTTTTTGTAGGATGGGTGGAGCGAAGCGATACCCATCGCCCCACGCACCGGCATGATGGGTATCGCTGCGCTCCACCCATCCTACGGCACTACGGCCCCGCGAATCTCATCCCGCCGACCCAGCCTTTCAATTTCGCGATACAAGCCATGCTCACATTCAAATTCCTCAAGTCCCGGCGGCGATCTATTGTCCGCCCAACCAAACCCGGAATCGCAGAGGAAATTGAGCCCGATGGCGGAAGCAGCAAAATCACGGAGCGAGGCGGTGCCGGCGCTGCCGACGTGGCCGGACGAAATCTACCGCGTGCTCAAGGACGCCGGCATTCGCCAGGTCGCGATGGTGCCGGACGCCGGCCACAGCCGTCTGATCCGTTCCTTCGAGGCCGACCCCGAAACCCGCGTCGTCACCTTGACGACGGAGGAGGAAGGCGTGGCGATGCTGGCCGGCGCATGGCTCGGCGGCGAGCGCGGCGTTCTGCTGCTGCAGTCGAGCGGCGTCGGCAACTGCATCAACATGCTGTCGCTGCCGGTCATCTGCCACATGCCGCTGTTGATGATCGTCACCATGCGCGGCGATTGGGGCGAGTTCAATCCATGGCAGATCCCGATGGGGCAGGGGACGCGGCCCTCGCTGGAGGCGATGGGCGTGATCGTGAACAAGGTGGACGAGCCTGATCTCGTCGCTTCCGCCGTGCAGGGCGCGGCGCACCTCGCCTTCAACACCTGGAAGCCGGTGGCGGTGCTGCTCGGACAGCGCGTGCTCGGCGCCAAGAACTTCAAGGAGCTTGCCCGCAAATGACCAATCCGAACGCGCTTCTGCATCGCCGCGACGTCGTCAACGAATTGTTGCGTGACCGCGCCGATCTCCTCGTCATCGCCGGCCTCGGCGCGCCGAACTGGGATGTCTCCGCCGCCGGCGATCATCCCAACAATTTCCCGCTCTGGGGCGCGATGGGCGGCGCCTCGATGATCGGGCTCGGGCTGGCGCTGGCGCAGCCCAAGCGAAAAGTGCTCGTCATCACCGGCGACGGCGAGATGCTGATGAATGTCGGCTCGCTCGCGTCAATCGCGGTGGAAGCGCCGAAGAATCTGACGATCGCCGTGCTCGACAACGAGCGTTTCGGCGAAACCGGCATGCAGAAAACCCCGACCGCTTTCGGCGTCGACCTCGCCGCCATCGCCACCGCCTGCGGCATCCGCACCTCGCGCATCGTCCGCACGATGGCCGAAGTCACCGAGCTGCGCGACCTCGCCCATGAGGGAAGGGCAACGGCCTTCGCGCAGATCAAGATCAATCCCGAGGCGCTGGTGTTCGTGATGCCGCCGGCGGATGGCGTCATCCTGACGACGCGCTTCCGGCAATCGGTGCTGGGAGACGAGGCGCTGTTTAATTGAGGAGTGGCGCACGACTACGAACTCGTCATGCCCGGGCTTGTCCCGGGCATCCACGTCTTAGCTGTATCTGCCCAGGAAAGACGTGGATGGCCGGGACATCTGCGCGAAGACGCGCTTCGCGCTTTAGCCCGGCCATGACGAAAAATGGGTCCAGGCGGCGCTACGCCGTCATGTTGATCTTCCAGAGCCCTTCCTTGGAGAGCTGCTGAATCTCCGACACGATCAGCGTCGCAATCGTCGTCGTCGCGATCGACGGCGGATGGGCGATCGGCGAGGCGAGAATCAGTTCGCGCGACACCGAGGGGCTGACGGCCGCCATCTCCAGCCGTTTCGCCGCCACTTCGGCGCGGATGGCGGAGGGCGGCAGCAGCGTATAGCCGAGCCCTTCCTCCATCAGGCTGATCTGCGCGCGATAGGAATCGACCTCGATCATGGCGTCGAGCTTCAATTTCTCGCGCGCCAGCGCCTTCTCCAGCAGCGCCCGCAAGCCATGCGAGATGCTCGGCAGGATCAGCTTCTGCTTCACCAGCCATTTCAGATCGACCTGCTTCCGCTTGCTGAGGCCCGAGCCCGGCGGCCCGACGGCGACGATATCCTCGCGGCCGATCGACTGGACCTGAAGATGCAGATCGACCGCGGGGCCGTAGATGATCGCGAGATCCATTTCGCCGCGGTGCAGCCACTCGACCAGATGCCCGCCATAGCTCTCCACGATGCGCAGCGAGACGTCGGGAAATTCGTTGATGACGCGGCGGGCGAACCGTCCGGACAGCACCGCGCTCACCGTCGGCACCAGCCCGAGGATGACGCGGCCCGACGGATTGCCGTTGGCCGATTTGAGGTCGTCGCTGACCTGTTCGATCTGGCGGATCAGCCCGGTGGTGCGGTCGAGCAGCATCCGGCCGGCACTGGTCAGGAGCATGCCGCGGCCGTTGCGGACGAACAGTTCGACGCGCAATTCATGCTCGAGCAGCTTGATATGCCGGCTCAGCGCCGGCTGGGCGGCGCGCAGCCGGTCCGCCGCCTTGCTGAGGCTGCCGAGTTCGGCCACGGCGCGGAAGGTGCGCAATTGTTTGAGGTCCATCGGATGCCTAGGTGCTTATCTGGCAGGCATCATACGCCGTTTCCGGGACGTCGGTGCAATCAGTTCAATGTTCGATGACATGAGAGTTAATGGCTCTGTCCGGCGTGACGCGTCGCGCGTGATGCTGCTATTGGTGGAGAACGAACCTCTTCAAGAAGAAAATTCCAATCATGACCGTACCCTCCGTTACACCCCGGCAAATCCGCACCGCGCTGCTGCTGCGCGATGAAATCGCACTGCTCGATGTCAGGCACGAGGCCGCCTTCGCCACCGGCCATCCGCTGTTTGCCGCCAACATGGCGGCTGACCGGATCACGCTGGAGGCCGAAGCGCGGCTGCCGCGCAAGGACGTGCCGATCGTCCTCTATGATGACGGCGAAGGCCTCGTTGCCATGGCGGCGGACCGGCTCACGGCGCTGGGCTACAGCAACGTCCGCCAGCTCGAAGGCGGGCTGCAGGGCTGGAAACAGGCAGGCTTTGAGCTGTTCCAGGACGTCAATTCCTATGCCAAGGCCTTCGGCGAACTGGTGGAGCATCGCCGCCACACGCCTTCGCTGGCCGCCGAGGAAGTCAGCGCCCTGATTGCGAATGGCGCCAACATTCAAATCCTCGATGTCCGCCGGTTCGACGAATACGCGACCATGAATATCCCGGGCTCGATCAGCGTGCCCGGTGCCGAGCTGGTGCTGCGCGCGGGCCGCGCCGCGCCGGATTCCGAAACCACGATTATCGTCAATTGCGCCGGCCGCACCCGCTCGATCATCGGCACCCAGTCGCTGATCAATGCCGGCGTCACCAACAAGGTGCGGGCGCTGCGCAACGGGACGATCGGCTGGACGCTGGCCAAGCAGAATCTCGAACATGGCTCCAAGCAGGCGCGGCGAGATCGGCGCCATCGAAGGCGGCGAAGCCAATGCGCGCGATGTTGCCTATCGCGCCGGCGTCCGCCACATCGGGCTTGCGGAAATGGCGGCGCTGCAGGCGCAGGCCGATCGCACGCTGTATCGCTTCGACGTGCGCTCGGAGGAGGAATACACCGCCGGCCATCTCGCGGGCTTTCGCCATTATCCCGGCGGGCAGCTGGTGCAGGAGATCGACATGGCAGCCCCGGTGCGCGGCGCGCGCATCGTGCTGACGGACAATATGAGCGTCCGCGCCGACATGACCGCGTCCTGGCTCGCGCAGATGGGATGGGAAACCTACGTGCTCGAAGGCGGCTATGACGGCACGCTGGAGATCGGCCCGCCGCATGTGATCCCAAAGCCCGACCCGTCACACCGCTATCGCCGTCCCTATGAGGGCACCGATATCAAGGAAAGCGCGATGCAGGCCTATCTCGACTGGGAATACGGCCTCGTCGAGCAACTCCGCCGCGACGCCACGCCACGGCTTCTTCGTCATATGATGGCCGGTGACGATGCGTAGGATGGGTGGAGCGACTTGTCGCGCCGTAGCTCAAAGAGCGAAGGCGGAAGCGATATCCATCAATCGTCGGCGCCCATCATGCTCTCGAGCTTCTCCGCCGCATAATTCTCGCCGATCGACAACGCACAAATCCGCGAGAGCTGCACGTAGGCAAGCCCGGTCTCCTCGGCCCATGCATTGAACTGCGCCTGCACCTTGGCGAGGTCGCGCTTGGAGGTGACCGTCTCCGCGATGTCGAGCCCGGCGTCGCGCAGGCACAGCACCACGTCCCTTGACGTGACGAACCCGTCCCAGCCGAGGAAGCGCAGCATCATCTGCCCGGTATTGCCGCCGAGCCGGCTGCCGCGCTTCGAAAGCAGTTCGAGCAACCCCGCCTCGTCGGAGGGCGGCCATTTCGCAAGGAACTTGCCGAAACTGCCATGCTCCCTGGCGATATCCCTCACGAAGCTTGCATTGGCGCGCACCGACATGATCTTGGCGCCGTTGCGGACGATGCGGGTGTCCTTCATCAGATCGTCCCAGAACTCGTCCGGCTGCAGCGTCAGCGGGCCCGGCTTGAAGCCGAGAAACGCCTTCTCAAAACCCGGCCATTTGCTCTCGATCACGCTCCAGGCAAACCCTGCCGAAAACACCCGTTTGGTCATTTCGGCGAGAATCCGGTCGTCGCCGAGCTTGGCGAGCGCCTTTGAGTCGGGCTTGGCCGGCAGCAGCTTGGCGAGCGCCTTGGGGCCGCCCTTGCGCTTCTCGGCCCGGGCGCGAATGGTCTTGAACGCGGTCACGGTGTTCGGCCCCCTTGAACGACGCCAGATGTGAAAAACAGGCGCGAAACGCCTCAAAACCGCAGTGTAGCCGATCATTCCCTGATTCCCAGCGTCGCTGCATGCCGCGCGAGAGGTTAACCGTCGCAGAAGTGATCGGCTGACCTGCAAAGAATGGATGGCGTATTGGCTGGTTTTCGCCTAAAGCACCCGCAACCTCAGTGAAATCGGTCAGGCCGTACGGCTGCGCTTCGTGAACGCGCAGCTTCGAGCCATTTCGGTTCGAGGCGGTATTCAACATTTCCGGCTGATAGAGCCAACCTGGGGTCTGACATCTCGTGACATTATTGCCCACCCATCCGCCGCTCGCCCGAGCTTTGGCGGAACGCAACTTCGATCGGCTTACGCAGGTCCAGACGCGCGGTGCTCGCCGACGACGCCGCCGGCCGCGATCTCCTGGTTTCGGCGCAGACCGGTTCCGGCAAGACGGTCGCCTATGGCCTGGCGATCGCCAAGAATCTGCTTGATGGCGCCGAGCGGTTCGAGCGTGCCGCGGCTCCCGTTGGCATTGATCGTCGCGCCGACCCGCGAGCTGGCGCTTCAGGTGCATCGCGAACTCGCCTGGCTCTATCAATATGCCGATGCGCGCGTGGTTTCCTGCGTCGGCGGCATGGACCCGCGCCGCGAGCAGCGTGAGCTCGCCGCGGGCGCGCATATCGTGGTCGGCACGCCGGGGCGGCTCTGCGACCATTTGCGGCGCGGCCGGCTCGACGTTTCGGAATTGAAGGCGATCGTGCTCGACGAGGCCGACGAGATGCTCGATCTCGGCTTTCGCGAGGACATGGAATTCATCCTTGAGGCGACGCCGGACGAACGCCGCACGCTGTTGTTTTCGGCGACCTTGCCGCGCGGCATCGTCGCGCTGGCGAAGGAATATCAGCAGCAGGCCTTTCGTGTCGAAGTCGCGGGCGACGAGGGCGGCCATGCCGACATCGAGTATCGCGCGATCCGGATCGCCGCCGGCGATGTCGAGCACGCCGTCGTCAACATTTTGCGATTCTACGAATCGCCGAGCGCGCTGGTGTTCTGCAACACGCGGGAAGCCGTCCGGCATCTGCAGGCGACGCTGCTGGAGCGCGGCTTCTCCGTCGTCGCGCTGTCGGGCGAACTGACGCAGAACGAGCGAACGACGGCACTGCAGGCGTTGCGGGATGGCCGCGCCCGCGTCTGCGTGGCGACCGACGTCGCCGCGCGCGGCATCGATCTGCCGAACCTCGATCTCGTCATCCACGCCGATATTCCGAACGATCCGGAAGTCATGCAGCATCGCTCCGGCCGTACCGGCCGCGCGGGCCGCAAGGGCGTCAGCATCATTTTGGTGCCGCCGGCGCGCAAGCGCCGCGCCGAGGTGCTGCTTGAACCTGGCCGGCATCGATACGGTCTGGGGCACGGCGCCGCAGCCGGATGAAATTCGCAAGCTCGATCAGGAGCGCATGCTGAAAGATGCGCTGTTTTCGGAGGAGACGACGCCTGAGGATCTGGCGCTGGCGCAGGCATTGCTCGCCGAGCGGTCGGCGGAGGACATCGCCGCGGCGCTGGCGCGGCTTTATCGCGCGCGGCTGCCGTCGCCCGAAGACATTCTCGATCCCGGGCAGGGCAGCGGCCGCTCCCGCGAGGATCGCGGCCGGGAAAGGGAAGGCCGTCCGCCGCGCGGCGAGGATCGCAGCGCCGGGCCGCGATCGAAGAAGGGGAAATCATCGCCGCGTCACGCCATGGGCGAAGGCAGCGTCTGGTTCCGCGCCTCCATCGGCAGCCGGAAGAATGCGGAAGCGCGCTGGCTGTTGCCGATGATCTGCCGCCGCGGCGGTATCGACAAGTCTGATATCGGCGCCATCCGCATCATGGACACCACCTCCGAATTCGAGATTTCCGCCCGTGCCGCGGAATCCTTTGCCGTCAAGATCCGGCGTCCCGACAAGGAAGACAACATCCGTATCGAGGCGCTCGGCGATGCACCGCCGCGTGAGGAGGTTCGCAAGCAGGAGTGGACGCCGAAGCCGCACGTCAAAAACGCAAAGAGCCCTGATAAACCGGCGTTTGACAGGAAAGCGCGTTACGATACGAAGAAACCGCATCGGGACGGGCCGGCTCACGCCGGCAAGCCGCGGCACGAAAGCGGGGCGCCTGCAAAGGCTGCCTTCGGAAAGAAGAAAAAGAAGAAGTTTCGCGATTGACCGACGGGGCCATGATCTGAAGGCGCCGTCCGGCCCGCGAGATGAGGAGCCGTCATGAGCGTCTACATTATCGCCCAGTTGAAATTCACCCGCCGCGAACGCTACGACCGCTACCAGTCGCGCTTCATGGACGTGTTCAAGAAGTTCAAGGGGAAGCTGCTGGTGGCGGACGCGCACCCGGTCGTGCTGGAAGGCGAGTGGCCGCGCGACAAGGTCGTGATCATGGAATTTCCGGATGACGCCGCGGCGCGGGAATTTCAGACCTCGCCGGAATATCAGGAGATCTCGGTCGACCGGAAGGCAGGCGCCGACGCGGTCGTGCTGACGGTGAGAGGCCTGGGCTGAGCGTAGCGAGCCGCATTATTTTCCGGGACTGAAACTGAGGCCGTCTCGCCAGCCGCGGCTCGCGCATAGATGACATCAGCGCGTCTCGCCTCAAGCGCGTGTCAAGGGTTCATCAAGCTTCCTCACGTCCATTTGTCTCGCGCGACGAAGCTCCTGTGAACTATCTCACAGCTCTTCCTCGTGCCTGCTGACATTTTGCCCTCGCGAAACACACACCAGCACGCGGGGCATCAGCGATGCGTACTTCCTCCGAAGTCGAGCCCAGCCAGCGCACGAAGCGCAAGGGATTCTTTACGCGCCTGCTCGAAGCGCTTCACCGCTCGCGGCGCCGAGAGGCGATACGGGTGCTGCGCCGTTACCGTCATTTGATTGCCGGGCAGGCTCAGGTTCGCCCCGCGAAGCCTGCGCCGAAATCCCGACAAACCGAAAAGAGCAGCCGAAATGCCCACGGAAATAACACGCTCGTCAGTGCCATCCGCCAGGCGCGCCAGAATGCCAGGAATGAATTCGCGTGACGTAACGTCGCTCAGCATCACTGCGCTTACCATCATCGCCATCCTTGTGCTGGTCCTCCATGTCGCAGGCGGCGACCTCCTCGGTCGTTCGCGGGCGCATGCGTCGATTGCTGCGCCGGATGATGAGGCGAAGTGCCCGGCGGATGTAACGCTGCCGGTGCCGTCACTGCCGTTTGACTGACCGACTCGCGAGGGGGGCGAAGCATATGCCGGATCTGGCAACCAATATTCTATTGAGTGTTGCCGTGTTCGCCGGGGCCTTTGTCTCGAGCCTTGCCGGCTTTGCGTTCTCCGCGGTCGCGGGCGCGATCCTGCTGCGCATTTTCCAGCCGATGGAGGCGGTGCCGCTGATGATGGCCTGCAGCATCGGCGTGCAGGCCGCCAATTTGTGGGCGCTGCGCCGGAACATCCAGTGGGAAGGCAGCCTCTTGCTGATCGTCGGCGGCGCGCTTGGCATCCCGATTGCGATCTACCTGCTGCAGAATGCGGACACGCACATTCTCCGGGTTGCCTTCGGGATCATCGTCGCCCTCTACGCCGCCTACATGCTGTTCCGGCCGACGCTGGCGCGGGGTACCGCAACAACCAGCCGGCGGATCACGGCGCTGATCGGATTCGGCGGCGGCCTGGTCGGCGGCTTGACCGCGATGCCCGGCGCCATTCCGACCATCTGGTGCGACATGCGCGGCTTGCCGAAGAGCGACCAGCGCGGGCTGGTGCAGCCGTTCATCGCCATCATGCAGGTGTTGGCGCTGGCGCTATTGCTTGAGCGCCAAAGCCTGTCTCCCAAGCTCATGATCGACCTTGCGATCAGTCTGCCGGCGCTTTTTGCGGGTTCCATGCTCGGCATTGTTGCATTCCGGAACATCAATGAGGTCGGGTTTCGAAGAATCATTCTTGTGCTATTGCTGATCTCGGGCGCCTCGCTCGCTTTGGCCTGATTCTGGCGGGCCGAGCTTCGGGGCCGCGACATCCATTTGGCCAAAGAGAATCATGACCGCACATCAGCGCAACGTTTCCGCCTCGATCGATCCCGTGAAACTCGACCGCCTCGCCGAAGTCGCCGTCAAGGTCGGCTTGCGGCTGCAGCCGGGACAGGACTTGCTGCTGACCGCGCCCTCGGTCGCGCTGCCGCTGGTGCGCCGGATTGCCGAACATGCCTACAAGGCCGGCGCGGGTATCGTGACCCCGTTCCTGTCGGATGAGGAGATCACGCTGGCGCGCTATCGCTACGGCCACAACGAGAGTTTCGATCGCGCCGCCGGCTGGCTCTATGAGGGCATGGCGAAGGCGTTCACCGCCAACACCGCGCGGCTGGCCATCGTCGGCGACAATCCGATGCTGCTGTCGGGCGAGGACCCGACAAAGGTCGCGCGCGCCAGCAAGGCCAATTCGATCGCCTATCAGCCGGCGCTGGAGAAGATCGTCAATTTCGAAACCAACTGGAACATCATCGCCTATCCGAGCCCGTCCTGGGCAAAGCAGGTCTTCCCCGACGTTCCGGAGGACGTCGCGGTAGCAAAACTGGCGGACGCGATCTTTGCGGCGTCCCGCGTCGATCAGGATGGCGCCGTCGCGGCCTGGGAAAAGCACAACGCCGTGCTGCGCGAGCGGACCGACTGGCTGAACGGCCAGCGCTTCCATGCGCTGAAATATTCCGGCCCCGGCACGGATCTGACGATCGGTCTTGCCGACGGCCACGAATGGGAAGGCGGCGCCTCGACCGCCAGGAACGGCATCACCTGCAACGCCAACATCCCGACCGAGGAAGTCTTCACCACGCCGCATTGCCGGCGGGTCAGCGGCCATGTCGTCAGCTCAAAGCCGCTGTCCTATCAGGGCACCCTGATCGACAACATCGCGGTCAGGTTCGAGGAAGGCCGCATCGTCGAGGCAAAAGCCTCGCGCGGCGAGGAGGTGCTGAAGAAGGTGCTCGACACCGATGAGGGCGCGGCGCGTCTCGGCGAAGTGGCGCTGGTGCCGCATTCCTCGCCGATCTCCAAGAGCGGGCTGTTGTTCTTCAACACGCTGTTCGACGAGAACGCCGCCTCCCATATCGCGCTCGGCCAATGCTACTCGAAATGCTTCGTCGGCGGCGACAAGCTGACCCCGGCGCAGATCGCGGCGCAAGGCGGCAACAAGAGCCTGATTCACATCGACTGGATGATCGGATCGAGCCGAGACCGACATCGACGGCATTCACGCCGACGGAAGCCGGGTGCCGGTGTTCCGCAAGGGCGAGTGGGCGTGAGACGATTGCAGGCCCGCAGCGCCGGATAGGCGTTGCTCGTGCGAATGTGCGCGCGGCACTCCGTCGCGGGCGAAGACAGAAAATTGGTGGTTGTGTGAGAAATGTTTCACACGCCGCGGCGCTCTCTTGCGATACGTTTCCGAGGCAATCTCAGAGTTGTCGGATTCATTCGCAAGGGAGGTTGATATGCTTCAGACCGTTACCAGTAACGCAACGTTTGACCCGGGCCTCACATTCAACTCGGACGTCGGTTTTGACCTTGCACTCAGCCCGGACAAGAAATCCTTCACCGCCAGATTTGGCGGCCTCGAGGTCATCATCGGTGGAACATCGGCGCCGCCAATCGTGACACGCGTTTTCTCGTTCTCCATCCCGCTGAAGGACACCGAGCCCGGACAGGAAATCCCGTTCTTCGTGCAGGGCTTTGCCGAGCTCGGAAAGGGCGCGAGCGCTCATTTGGTGTTCACCGTTAACGACCAGTCGGCGATGGCTTATATACCGCCCGGGTTGAAGGATGACGCCGCCATCAGAGACGGCTTCGTCCACCGGTTGAATTACAAGGCAACCGGCGCGGCCGAGGCGAAAGTCACGGTATTCCTGCTGGTAAACCGGGATTCGAAATCGGGCTCAGGCGCATATTTGAACGTCAGTACGATCGATACCGACATCACCAAGCACTAGCGTTGGATTGATCGGGCGCTGAGATGGGCTGAGACGGGATGCCGCCGGGACGGCGGCGCCCCGTCAGGGTTAGATCACTCAAGTTTCAGCTTGTAAAACTCCGTCGCCGTCCCGGAGAACAGCGCCGTCTTCTCGGCTTCGCTGTATTGCGCGGCCAGCCGCTTGAAGGCGTTGAAGATCACCTGATAGCTGCACTGGCCTTTATCCGGCGGAAAATTGCTTTCGAACATGCATCGATCGGGCCCGAAGGCCTCGATGCAGGTTTCGATATAGGGACGCCACGCGGCGGCGGCTTCCTCGGAAGACGGCGGCTTGGGCCGCAGGTGAAAATCATAGCCGAGCAGGCACATCGCGAGCCCGCCGAGCTTGACGACGACGTTCTCGCATTTGGCGATTTCCTGGATCGAGGCTTTCCATACCGGGAAGATTTCCTCGCGCCGGCCGGCATAGCTGCCGATGCCGATCGGCCCGCCGCAATGATCGAGCACGATTTTGGTGTCGGGAAAGGCGCGGGCGAGATCGGTGAGTTCGCCGATCTGCGGATGAAACAGCCAGGCATCGAAGCTCAGGCCCAGCGGCGCGAGGCAGGCAAAGCCCTTGCGAAACGTGCTGTCGAGCAACAGCCCCTTGGGCCGCGTCGCATACATGCCGGCCACGTTCGGATCGGCATCCCAGGCCGAGGAATGCCGGATGCCGCGGAAGCGGCCGTTGCCGGCGACGATCTCCGCCTCCAGCACCGGCTTCGCGCCGTCGCCGAGCAGCAGATTGACGTGGCTGACGATGCCGGCGCAGATCGCGGCCTTGCCATAGCCGCCGCTCGCCGCCATCGCCGCGACGCCATTGGCGAACTCGACCTCGCCGACAGGGCGGAACGCCTCAGGGCCGTGCGCGCGGTACATCGAGCGGCAATCGACATAGACGGTGGCGACGATGTTGTGGCCGGAGGCGATGTCGGCCGCCATCTCCTCGATCATGTAGCGCAGGCCGCCGCGGTCCCAGAGATGGTGATGCGGATCGACGATCGGGCGGGCGGGATCGATGATCTCCTCGGTGTACTGCGCCAGCCAGTCTTCGCGTGGATCGGCGTAGAGCCCGCTCTTGGAGGCGGGTGCAGTGCTGGCGGCCATGGATTTCGCTCCCTTGGATTATTGTTGGCGTGACTTTCCGTTGGCGAAACCTTCAGTCCGGCAGGCCGCGGATGAAATCGATGATCGCGGCGCTGACCTCGCTTGGGCGCTCCTGCTGGGTCCAGTGTCCGCAGCCGGGCAGAATTCGCACGTCACGCAGCGTCGTGACGAATTGCCTGAGGTTGGCGAGATGCTGGTCCATGCCAGGGGGAGCCGCCATCACCATGTCATGGTCGCCGGCGATAAAGAGCGCGGGGACCTTCACCGTGACGTCTGCAAACGCCGCCATCAGCTCCCAATTGCGGTCGAGGTTGCGATAATAGTTGAGCGGACCGCGGAAGCCGGCGCGGCTGAATTCGCCGGCATAGAAATCGATGTCCGCGTCGGTGAGCCACGCAGGCAATTTCGGCGGCAACGCCGGTTCCCGCAACCAGCTGCCGTTACGCGGCACCATGCCGGGGGTTCCTGTTTTCTCGCCGCGGGCTGCGGCTGCGAGGAATGCCGCGGCGCCTTCACCCGATCCGCCATAAAGCGAGCTAAGCACGGTGATCCGTGGATCTCGCTCCATCTCGGCCTCTGCGACGCCGGGCTCCTGAAAATACAATTGATAGAATTGCGCGTCCGCGGTCTGCGGCATCACGCTGGTCGGGTGCGCCGGACCACGCGGCCGAAGCGGTACGCTGAGGCTTGCGACGGCGCGGAAGCGGTCAGGGCGCAGGCGTGCCGCTTGCCAGGCGATATGCGCGCCCCAGTCATGGCCGACGATAATTGCGGTCGGCGCTTTGAGGGCATCGAGCAGCCCCACCAGGTCACCGATCAGATGGAAGATCGTGTATTGATCGATTGCCTCCGGCCGGTCGCTCTTGCCGTAGCCGCGCATATCAGGAGCGACGGCGTGGAAGCCGGCGGCGGCCAGCGCGGTGAGCTGATGGCGCCAGGAATACCAGGACTCCGGGAATCCGTGGCACAGGATCACCGGCGGGCCGTTGCCCTGCTCGGCGATATTGAGGCGGATGCCGTTGCTCTCGATGATTCGCTGCGTCAGTCCGCTCAAGTCTCTCCTCCCTTTGCTTATTGTTGTTCGTCATTGCGAGCGAAGCGAAGCAATCCATCTTGCCGCAAAGGAAGATGGATTGCTTCGCTTGCGCTCGCAATGACGGCGGCAGGCATTGCGCCAGCGCTTCACACCCCATCCAGAATGATCACCGTCGGCGTGCCCGGCAGCGTGTCGCGCGAAATCTTCAACGTCCGCTCGCTCCGCTGGTCGATGACGAATTGCTGGCCGATCAGGCGCATGAATTCATCGAGCGGGGTGGCGAAGCGGTGCATCGGCAGCACCACGGAAGAGCGCAGCCGCTTGGTGATCTCGGAGACGCCGTCGAGCGACATCGTATAGGTGCCGTCGATCGGCACCATCACGATGTCGAGCCGGCCGATCGCCGCGAAATGCGTGTCGTCGAGCTTGTGATGCAGATGTCCGAGATGGCCGATGCAGAGGCCGGCGACCTCGAAGATGAAGATCGAGTTGCCGTCCTTGAGCATCGCGCCGCCGGAGCCCTCGCCATAGTAGCGGCGGATGTCGGTGGGCACGTTGCGGATATAGACGTCGCCGACGCGCGTCGAGACATGCGCCGCCTGTCCGTTCTCGCCCCAGCCGTGCAGGACGTGCGGAATTTTCGGATCGGGAAATAGCGTGTAGTGCGTCGAGTGCGCGCGATTCATGGTGACGACATCGGGCAGCCGCCCGGTCCGGTAGACGCCGTTGAAGTCGGTCCCGATCCGCACGCCCTCGGGCGTGTCGATATAGTAGGTGGAATGCCCGACATAGGTGATCGCGACTTCTTGCGGCTTGGCGGCGGTGCGGCGAAGGCTGACCGGGATCGCGCGGGGCGGCGCGTTCGCCATCGCCAGGCACTCGCTGCGCAAGGGCTGCTGCTGGGCGGCTGCCGGGACGATCAGCGAACCGAGCAAGGCAAGGGCTGTGGCAAGGGATACGTTAAGCGATCGCAACATGGCATGACCCATCCGCGGCAAAGGCCGCAGGCCGCACTGTATCGCCGAATTCCGGAAACGTCATGGTGGCATTCGCGCACGGCAGCGTGCCGGATTTGCTTCATCCGGGTGCGGGGCATGCCATATTATAAAAATGCAACCAGGGAGTTCGCCGTGACTGAAAAGACCGCCGCCCCGACCACGCATGCCCCGTCATCGAAACGGCTGGAGCCGTTGCGCCAGGTCGATGCCGGTGTCCTCAGCATCGCCTATTACGAGGCGGGTCCCGCCGATGGACCGGCCGTGATGCTGATGCACGGCTTCCCCTACGACATTCATTCCTATGTCGACGTCGCGCCGCAACTGGCGGCCCAGGGCTGCCGCGTCATCGTTCCCTATCTGCGCGGCTACGGCCCGACCCGGTTTCGCGATTCCGCGACGCCGCGCTCGGGCGAGCAGGCGGCGGTCGGCGCCGACATGATGGCGCTGATGGATGCGCTCGGCATCCAGCGCGCGGTGTTCGCGGGCTATGACTGGGGTGGCCGCGCGGCCTGCGTCGGCGCGGCGCTATGGCCGGAGCGCTGCATCGGCCTCGTCTGCGTCAATTCCTATCTGATCCAGGATATCGCCAACGCCATGGCGCCGCAGCGCGCCCGAGCGCGAGGTGGCGCTGTGGTACCAGTATTACTTCCAGCTCGAGCGCGGCCGGGCGGGCCTTGCCGCCAACCGGCGCGAGATCGCCAGGATATTGTGGGCGCAATGGTCGCCGAACTGGCCGTTCGACGATGCCTGTTTCGAGCGAACTGCAATGGCCCACGACAATCCCGATTACGTCGATGTGGTGATCCACAGCTATCGCCACCGCTTCGGCCTTGCCGAGGGCGATCCGCAATATGCCGAAATCCAGCACAGGCTGGCGGCGCTGCCTCCCATCACCGTGCCAACGATTACATTGGACGGCGCAGGCGACGGCGTTGCGCCGGCAACCGATGGCGCCGCCAGCGCGTCGAAATTCATCGGCCGCCGCGTCCATCGCGTCGTGCCGCGCGCCGGGCACAATCTGCCGCAGGAAGCGCCCGAGGCGTTTGCCGCGGCGGTGATGGAGCTGATCAAGGCATAGCCGATGTCCGATTCCGTCGACCGCGGGCGCCGTTTGCTGCTCGTCGCGGCCTTGTCGGGAGTAGCCGGCAGGGCGCTTTGCCCAGACTAAAGCGCCCGCACGTCCGGCGCCCGCGCCGTCGTCGCGGCGGATGGAGCCGTTGAAGCATGTCGATGCCGGTGTCCTCAACATCGCCTATTATGAGGAGGGCCCCGCGGATGGTCCGGTCGCGATCCTCCTGCACGGCTTTCCCTACGACATTCACACCTATGTGGATGTCGCCCCGCAACTGGCGGCGCAGGGCTGCCGCGTCATCGTCCCTTGCTTGCGCGGCTTCGGCGCGACGCGGTTTCGCGATCCAGCGACGCTTCGCTCCGGCGAGCAGGCGGCGATCGGCGCCGATGTCATCGCGCTGATGGATGCGCTGGGCATTCAGCGCGCCGTCCTGGCCGGGCACAATTGGGGTGGCCGGGCCGCCTGCGTCGCCGCGGCGCTATGGCCGGAGCGCTGCCGCGGCATGGTGACCGTGAACAGCTACCTGATCCAGGACCTTGCGCGCGCAATGGTGCCGGTCAGCCCCGAATATGAAGTCGCGCTCTGGTACGAATATTATTTTCAGCTCGAGCGCGGGCGCGCTGGCTTGGCCGCCAACCGGCGCGAGATCGCCAGGATATTATGGGAGCAGTGGTCGCCCGATTGGGATTTCGACGACGCCACCTTCGATCGTTCCGCGGCGGCGCACGACAATCCCGATTATGTCGACGTCGTGATCCACAGCTATCGCCATCGCTTCGGCCTTGCGGCGGGTGATCCGCACTATGCCGATTTGCAGCGGCGGCTGGCGGCATTGCCTCCGATCACCGTACCGTCGGTTACACTGGACGGCGACAAGGACGGCGTGCTGCCCGCAAGCGACGGCAGCGCCAGCGCATCAAAATTTGCCGGCCGCCGGATCCATCGCGTGGTGCCGGGCACCGGACATAATGTGCCGCAGGAAGCGCCGGAAGCATTCGCGGCTGCTGTCATGGAGCTGATCCGCGTCTAGGTCGAGTTTGCCGCATGGCAAGCCGTTCCGAAAACCGTCATCCTCGCCGCGCAAGTCCTCTTCAGAAGGACAGAATTTTACGGGGCGGAATTCCATGGCGAAGCGTCACGTTTTGTCTGCGATCCTGATCGCGTCCATCGCTATCATCCCATCGGCCTCGGCCGAGGAATTCCCCAGCCGTCCGATCACCTGGGTCGTGCCATTCGCGCCGGGCGGCATCACCGACACGACATCGCGCATCGTCGCCGAGGAAATGTCGAGGACGCTCGGTCAATCGGTCCTGATCGACAATCGCGGCGGCGGTGGCGGCACGGTCGGCACCGAACAGGTGGCGCGCGCCAAGCCCGATGGCTACACGATGATCTACGGCACGCAGGGCACGATGGCGGCCAACGTCACGTTGCGCAAGAACCTGTCCTACGATCCGCTGACGAGTTTCCTGCCGGTGCATCTGGTCGGCGAAAGCCCGAACCTGTTCGTGGCCTATCACGGCGCGCCATATAATTCGGTGTCCGAGTTCATCGCCTACGCCAAACAGAATCCGGGCAAGGTGACGTTCTCCTCCTCGGGCGTCGGCACCGCGACGCATCTGGTCGCCGAATTGTTCAAGACGGTCACCGGCATCGAGATGCAGCACGTGCCTTACCGAGGCAGCGCGCCGGCACTGAACGACATGATCGCCGGCCGCGTCGATGTCATGTTCGATTACCCGGTCTCGGTCGGCCCGCATGTCGAGGCCGGCAAGCTGAAGGTGCTGGCCACCACCGCGCCCGAACGGCTGCGCGCATTCCCTGATGTGCCGACCATGGCCGAACTCGGCATGAAGGACATGACCACCCAGAGCTGGTCGTCGATCATGGTGCCCGCAGGCACGCCCGCGCCGGTCGTCGACCGGCTGGCGGCGGCCGCGCATGCGGCGCTGTCGTCGGAACGCGTGCGCACGCATTTCGAAAAGGTCGGCACCCGCCCGATGATGCTGCAGAAGGCCGAGATGATCCCGTTCATCGAAAAGGAGATCAAGCGCTGGGGCGATGTGATCGAGCGGGCAGGGCTGGAGAAGCAGTAGTTTCTGTGCGGTCCGTCTCGGCTTCGGCATGACGCAGGAGAGGTCGCTCACTCCCGCCGCGGGCTGATCTTCCACGTCGCGGCCAGAATGGCCGCGGTCATCGCGCCGCTGATCACGGCGGCGATCGGGATCGTGACGGCGAGCGCCGCGGTCGCGGCCCAGCCGATCGAGCAGAAGGCTTCCGCGAATGTCGCCAGCCGCGACGAGGTCTGGCGGCGGCGGAACTGGCTGCGCTTGGCCTGCACGCGGAACCAGAGCTGGATCGCGGCTGCCGAGACGGTTGCGACGATGACGCCGAGCGCGGTGACGATCGCCTGCGTCACGGAGGCAAAGGCAAGCGCAGCGATCAGCGGCGCGAAGATGGCGCCGATTGACGAGAAGCACCACCTCGATCTTGGCGCGGATGACGCGCGACGGCGGCAGCGGCGCGGTCGCGACCAGGTCGGCGGCGTCTTCGCCCGAGATCGTCAGCCAGGCGAGGCCGCCGGCAAGCTGGCCCGCCGCCATCACGATCACGGGCGTGATCAAAACGATCGCGGCCGAGCTTTCGGAAAAACTTCGCCACAGCATCAGCGCCGGCGGCACCAGATAGAGCAGTTGCATCAGGCTTTGCGACAACAGCCACGGATCGCGCCGCAGCAGCAGGAATTCCTTGGTGCGCAGCGCCTGTTGCCGCGACCCGCCGCGAAATGCGGTCGCGCGCGGTCCGCGACGGACGGTCCGGGCGGTTGCGGCGACACTGACGACGGTATCGGCAAATCTCGGCGAGAAGACCGCCATCACGACGCCGAGCAGCAGGAGCCCGCCGGCCATCAGCCACGACAGCACCATGCCATCGCCGATCGCCGCGCGCGCCGGCCACCACAGCGGGCTGTCGAGCGCAGGCGCATAGGCTGCAGCGGCATCGGAGGTCAGCACCGTAAAGCGCGACAGCGTACCGTAGGAAAGGATGGCCGCGACCTGGAGCGCGATGACGAAGCCGGCGCCGATGATGGCAGCCACGATCTGCGCGACGAGGCGGGTGCGGCTCGGGCCGATCAACCTGAACAGCGCGACCGTGATCGCGATCGCAACGGCCGCGGCCGTAAGGCCAATGGCGATGACGACGCCGAACGCGGAAAGCCACCGGATGCCGCCACCGATCACGAGAACATCGATGAAGGGCGTCGAAAACAGCAGCGCCATCCCGATCACGGACAGCCCGATCGCCGCGATCCGCACCGAGAACACGTTGGCGAGATTCGCCGGCGACGACATGATGAGATCGAGATCGGCGCGGGCATAGAACACCCGCGTCACGGATTCGATGGCCTGCGACAGCATCAGGGCCCAGGCGAGGAAGATGGTCGCCGTGATGACGATCAATTCCGGCTTGTCGAGCGGGGCCTGCAAATCGGCGAAGCGGCCGATCACCGCATAGGCCGGCAGGTGCATGATGGCGACGAACGCGATCAGGGCGATGATGGCGCGCTTTCGCTTGCCGCGTCTGCCGGCGATCATCGCCAGCCATTCGCGCCAGGCCAGACGGATCTCGTGCCGGGCAAACCAGCTGAGCGCCGCGGCCGAACTCATGCGGCGGCCGCCTCGGTGTCGACGAGTGCGATGAACATGTCTTCGAGGCTGGTGTCGTTGCGGCCGTTCTGCTGGCGCAGCTCGGTGAGCGTGCCCTCGGCCACCAGTTTGCCTGCGGCGATGACGCCGATGCGGTCGGCCATCCGTTCGGCGACTTCGAGAATATGCGTCGTCATGATCACGGTGCAGCCGGCGCGGACGCGATCCCTGCAGCAATCCCTTGACGTGACGCGCCGACAGCGCATCGAGGCCGGTCAACGGCTCGTCCAGGATGATCAGCCGGGGCTCGTGAACCAGCGCGCCGGCCAGCGCAACCTTCTGGCGCATGCCCTTGGAGAATCCCTCGCAGCGTTCGTGCAGATGCGGCTCAAGGCCAAGCGACACCAGAAGCCGCTGCGCCGAGGGGCCGGAAACCGCTGGGATCGATGCCCCAGAGGCCGGCGACGAATTCGAGATATTCCAGCGGCGTCAGCTTGTCGTAGATCATCGGCTCGTCGGAGACCCATGCCATGATCTGCTTGGCGGCGACGGGATCGGCGAGCGCATCGATGCCCAAAATAGAGACAGAGCCGGCGTCGGGCTTGAGCAGGCCGGCGACCATCCGCAAGGTCGTGGTCTTGCCGGCGCCGTTGGGGCCGAGCAGGGCGTAGAATTCGCCGGTGCGAACGGTGAGGTCGAGCGCGTCGACCGCGGGGCGGTCAAAACGCTTCGTTAACCCTCGCACTTCGAGCGCCGATAGATCTGACTGCATGATGACGGAACGGTCCGGTTTCGCATTGTCGTTGTCGGAACATGGACCGAAGAACTTTCGGCGCGGTGAATCGAGCGGCCCAAATCGTGCCGAACCCCGCAACTTCCCGGGCTGCGGCATTTCTGCGCAATTCTTAACAACACGGCGGCCAGCGCTTTGTTGACAGCGGTCGGCGCTTTGGGCTCAATGCAGCGGGACATATGCGGCTACAGGCATCGCGGATGGCGGGTAGCGTGTAGACACAAGATGCGCAAAAGGCGATCGACAGAATCGCCTGGCATCGGGGAGGGAAATGATGCTGGACTTCGTTCAGCAGCTGGTGAGTGGCATCGCGCTCGGCTGCGTTTACGGCTTGATCGCGCTCGGCTTTGTGCTCGTTTACAAGGCAACCGAGGTCGTCAATTTCGCCCAGGGCGATTTGATGATGCTGGGCGGGTTCTTCGCCTTCACCTTCATCGGCATGCTCGGCCTCAATTACTGGATCGGATTCGCCGGCGCGGTCATCGCCATGGCGGCGTTCGGCATGCTGGCCGAACGCGTCGTGGTGCGTCCGATCCTCGGCTATCCGCAGTTTTCCATCATCATGGCGACGATCGGGCTCGGATATTTCCTGCGCTCCGTGGTCGGCATGATCTGGGGCACCGACGATTTCAAGATCGAGACGCCGTTCAGCGACGGCGTGTTGCGGATCGGCTCGCTGGTGCTGGCCTACGACAAGCTCTCGGTGATCGCCGCGACCGTCATCCTCTGCGCGCTGCTGTATCTGTTCTTCAACCGCACCACGCTCGGCACCGCGATGCGCGCCAGCTCCGAGAACATGCTGGCCGCCTACTACATGGGCATTCCGGTCAAGCGCGTGGTGTCGATCGTGTGGGCGATCTCTGCGGCGGTCGCGACCGCCGCCGGCGTGCTGCTGGCGCCGATCACCTTCATTCATTCCAATGTCGGCCTGGTGCTGGGACTGAAGGCGTTTCCTGCCGCGGTGCTCGGCGGCTTCGGCTCCATTCCCGGCGCGGTGGTCGGCGGCGTGCTGATCGGCGTGATCGAGAGCATGGCCGGCTTCTATCTGCCGCAAGGCTGGAAGGACGTCGCGCCCTACATCGTTCTTCTGGTGGTGCTGTTGCTCAAGCCCGAAGGCCTGTTCGGTATTCATACGCGGAAGAAGGTCTAGATGCGGTTCCTCTTCAAGACGGATTACGAAGACGACATCAGGCTGTTTCCGCACAGCGGCTACATCGTTTCCTACGGTATCCTGCTGGCGTTTCTGGCGATCGCGCCGTTCGTGCTTTCCAGCTATCTGGTCAGCCAGCTGGTGTTCGTCTGCATCTACGCCACCGTCGGCGTCGGGCCTGATGATCCTCACCGGCTTCACCGGGCAGGCGTCGCTGGGCCACGCCGCCTTTCTCGCGATCGGCGCCTACACGGCGGCCTATCTGCAGCAATACAACGTCCCGTTTCCGGTCTACTTCCTCGCCGCCGGCCTCTTGACCGGCGTGGTCGGCGCGCTGGTCGGATTTCCCGGCGCTGCGGCTGCAGGGCATCTACCTCGTCATCGCGACGATTTCCTTTGCCTTCATCGTCGAGGAAGTGCTGGCGCGCTGGGAAAGCGTGACCCACGGCAATGAGGGCATGCGGGTCAAGACCCTGAGCCTGTTCGGGCAGGCGGTGCCGCGCGAACGGCCCGACCTTCTATTTCCTCTGTCTTGGCGTCCTGATCCTGACCATCGTCGGCACGCTCAACCTGCTGCGCTCGCCGACCGGCCGCGCCTTCGTCGCGATCCGCGACAGCGAGACGGCGGCGCGCAGCATGGGCGTCAACGTCTCGCTCTACAAGGTGAAGTCGTTTGCGATCAGCGCGGCGATCACCGGATTTGCCGGTGTGCTGTTCGCGCACAAGCTGTCCTTCATCAGCCCGGAAATGTTCACGCTGCAGCTCTCGATCGAGTTCATCATCGTGATCCTGATCGGCGGCACCTTCAGCCTGCACGGCGCGGTGCTGGGCGCGATCTTCCTGGTCATGATCGATCCGTTCCTGACCTATCTGAAGGACGACCTGCCCGGCATCATCGCGGGCATCGCCGCGACGTTCGGCGCCGGCAGCGTGACGGCGAGCAAAATTCAGGGCAACGTCGCCGCCGTTGCCTCCGCCAACGGCCTGAAGGGCGCGATCTACGGCGTGATCATCGTGCTGTTCGTGCTGTTCGAGCCGCTCGGCCTCTACGGGCGCTGGCTGAAGATAAAGCTCTTCTTCCAGCTGTTCCCGCTCTACAAGCGCGCCACCTTCAAGCGGCAGAAGATCTACGTGAAATCGGAGCGGAACCGATGAGCTATTTCCGTGCGGAAAACCTGTCGCTGCACTTCGGCGGCCTCAAGGCGGTCGATTCCGTCAGCTTCGCGGTGGAGAAGGGCGAGATCCTCTCGATCATCGGCCCCAACGGCGCCGGCAAGAGTTCGATCTTCAACCTGATCTCGCGGATCTATCCGCCGACCTCGGGCAAGATCTTTTTCGAGGACCAGGACATCACCGCAGCAGCCGGCCTACGAAATCGCCGGCCTCGGCATTGCCCGCACCTTCCAGAACATCGAACTGTTCGAGAATGCGACCATGCTGAGCAATCTGCTGGTCGGCCGGCATCGCCACTCCACCACGCAGCTCTGGCAGGAATTGCTGTTCCTGCCGAGCGTGCGCGCCGGCGAAAAGGTCGCATCGCCGCCGCGTCGAGCAGGTGATCGAATTCCTCGATCTCGAAGTCTATCGCGACAAGCTGATCTCGGGGCTGCCCTACGGCGTCCGCAAGGTGATCGAGCTCGCGCGCGCGCTGTGCTCGGAGCCGAAACTGATCCTGCTCGACGAGCCGTCCTCCGGGCTGAACGTCGAGGAGACCGGCGACATGTCGTTCTGGATCCGCGACATGAAGACCGACCTCGGCATCACCGTGCTGATGGTCGAGCACGACATGTCGCTGGTGAACCGGGTCTCCGACCGCGTGATCGCGCTGAACTACGGCAAGGTGATCGCGATGGGCTCGCCTTCCGAGGTGCAGCGCCATCCCGACGTCGTCGCCGCCTATCTCGGCGCATGAGGATGATGCCATGAGCGCTTCCGACATCATCCTCAAGCTCAGCAATATCGAGAGCTATTACGGGCCGATCCAGGCCATCAGGGGCATCAGCCTCGAGGTGCCGCGCGGCCAGATCGTCACGCTGCTCGGCGCCAACGGCGCCGGCAAGACCACGGTGCTGAAGACCATTTCCGGCATTCTCGATCCGCAGAAGGGCTCGATCGAATTTCTGGGCAAGTCGATCCAGCGCATGGAAGCCGACAAGATCGTGCGGCTGGGCCTGAGCCACGTGCCGGAGGGGCGCGAGGTGTTCCCGTTCCTGTCGGTGCGCGAAAACCTGATGATGGGCGCCTATCCGCGCAAGGATCGCGACGGCGTCGCCGAGGATCTCGAGCGCGTCTACGGCTATTTCCCGCGGCTGAAGGAGCGCATCAACCAGCCGGCCGGGCAGCTTTCCGGCGGCGAGCAGCAGATGCTGGCGATCGGGCGCGCGCTGATGAACCGGCCGACGCTGTTGCTGCTGGACGAGCCGTCGCTCGGGCTGTCGCCGATCCTGGTGAAGGAGATCTTCACCATCATCAAGCGCGTCAACGAGGAGCAGGGCATGTCGATCCTGCTGGTCGAGCAGAACGCCAAGGTGGCGCTGGAGACGGCGCATTACGGCTATGTGCTGGAAATCGGCCGGGTCGTCATGAACGACACCTGCGAGCGGCTGATGAATTCAAAGGACATCCAGGAATTCTATCTCGGCGCCAAGGAAGAGGGCGCCCGCGGCGAACGGCGCTGGAAAAAGAAGAAGACCTGGCGCTAAACGTCGCAGTCAAGAACATGGCGTTCAGAGCGAGTTGGAGCTAAATTCAGGCCCTGCTTCGAGAAAACAAGACCGGCTGCCAAGACCGGCGCCGGAGGCAGGCGACAGAGGGAGGAAGAGCGCATGGCCAGACCGGCAGTGCTGACGGTCGCCGACACGATCGCGAAGAGCTTTCTGCTGTCCGTGGAAACGCGCGGCGACCGGCCGGCGATCCGCGAAAAGAAGTTCGGCATCTGGCAGCCGACCAGCTGGCGGCAGTGGCTGCAGATATCCAAGGACATCGCCTACGGCCTTGCATGCCACCGGCTTCAAGCCCGGCGACGTCGCCTCGATCATCGCCAACGCGGTGCCGGAATGGGTCTATGCCGACATGGGCATCCTCTGCGCCGGCGGCGTCTCGTCCGGGATCTATCCGACCAACTCGTCGGTCCAGGTCGAATATCTCATCAACGATTCCTCGACCAAGGTGATCTTCGCCGAGGATGAAGAGCAGCTCGACAAGATCCTGTCGTGCCGCGCGCGCTGCCCGACCTTGCAGAAGATCGTCGTGTTCGACATGGAAGGCCTCACCGGCTTCAGCGATCCGATGGTGCTGTCGCTGGCCGAATTCACGGCGCTCGGGCGCAACCACAGCCAGGGCAACGAGGCGCTGTGGGACGCGATGATCGGAAGCCGCGGCGCGGGCGATCTCGCCATCCTCGTCTACACGTCCGGCACCACGGGCCCGCCCAAGGGCGCGATGCATTCCAACCGCAGCGTCACGCATCAGATGCGCCACGCCAACGATCTGTTTCCGTCCACCGACGCCGAAGAGCGGCTGGTGTTCCTGCCGCTCTGCCACGTCGCCGAGCGGATCGGCGGCTATTACATTTCGCTGGCGCTGGGCTCGGTGATGAATTTCGCCGAAAGCCCGGAAACCGTGCCGGACAATCTGCGCGAGGTGCAGCCGACCGCGTTCCTGGCGGTGCCGCGGATCTGGGAAAAATTCTATTCCGGGATCACGATCGCGCTGAAGGACGCGACCGCCGTTCCAGAACTGGATGTACCGCAACGCGCTCGCGATCGGCAATCGCGTGACCGAGTAGCAAGCTCGAGGGCGAAACGCCGCCGCTGCCGTTGCGGCTCGCCAATCAGCGCCGCCTATTGGCTGGTGTTCCGCAACATCCGCCGCATGCTCGGGCTCGATCGCTGCCGGCTGGCCTTCACCGGTGCGGCGCCGATCGCGCCGGATCTGATCCGCTGGTATCTCGCGCTCGGCATCGACATGCGCGAGGTCTACGGCCAGACCGAGAATTGCGGCGTCGCCACCGTGATGCCGCCCGACCGCATCAAGCTCGGCTCGGTCGGCAAGGCCGCGCCCTGGGGCGAGGTCGCGATTTCCCCGCAAGGCGAAATCCTGATCAAGGGCGACTTCCTGTTCATGGGTTATCTCAACCAGCCGGAAAAGACCGCCGAGACCATCGACGCCAAGGGCTGGCTGCACACCGGCGACGTCGGCTCGATCGACAATGAAGGCTTCGTCAAGATCACCGACCGGATGAAGGACATCATCATCACCTCGGGCGGCAAGAACATCACGCCGTCGGAGATCGAGAACCAGCTGAAGTTCTCGCCCTACGTCTCGGATGCGGTGGTGATCGGCGACAAGCGGCCGTATCTGACCTGCCTGCTCATGATCGACCAGGAGAATGTCGAGAAGTTCGCGCAGGACCACGACATTCCCTTCACCAACTACGCCAGCCTGTGCCGCGCGGCCGAGATCCAGGACCTGATCCAGCGCGAGATCGAGGCGGTCAACGTCAACTTCGCGCGCGTCGAAACCATCAAGAAGTTCTATCCTGATCGAGCGTCAGCTGACGCCCGAGGACGAGGAATTGACGCCGACCATGAAGCTGAAGCGCAGTTTCGTGAACAAGCGTTATGCCGCCGAGATCGACGCCATGTATGGCGAACGGGCGGTGGCGTAAGCGTACAGACGTCGAAGCGGAGTTTTCTGGAAACGGCGAAGGACTGAGAAGGCCCCACCCTTCGCTCAACACGGGCCAACGAAGAGGAGACTGCAATGTCGAAATCGTTCAGGGCGTTGGGCCTTGCGGTGAGCGCCCTTGCGCTGACCCAACTGCCGGCCGCCGCCCAAACCAAGGTTACCAATGAAGGCATCTCGGCGAACGAGATCGTCATCGGCACCCATCAGGATCTGTCCGGCCCGATCAAGGTCTGGGGCGTTCCGGTTTCCAACGGCATGAAGATGGCGGTCGAGGAAATCAACGCCGCCGGCGGCATCCACGGCCGCAAGATCAAGCTGATCCTGGAGGACAACGGCTACGATCCGAAGAGGGCCGTGCTGGCGTCGCAGAAGATGGTCGAGCGCGACAAGGTGTTCGCCATGGTCGGCCCGATGGGCTCGCCCACCGTGCTCGCCGCGCAGGACATCCTGTTCGATGCCGGCGTGCTGCAGCTGTTTCCGCTGACGGCGGCCGAATTCACCTTCAAGTTCGATCCGGCCAAGCCGCAGGAACGGCTGAAGTTCAACAATCTGCTGCCTTACGTCGAGAGCACGCGCGCGGCCGTCAAATACATGATCGAGGCGAAGAACTTCAAGAAGCCCTGCATCATGCATCAGGACGACGAGTACGGAAAGAACGTGCTCGACGGCTTCACCCAGCAGCTCACGCGCGATGAAGCTGACGCCGGCCTCGGTCACCAGCTACAAGCGCGGCGCTTCCGACTTCAGCGCGCAGGTCGCCAAGATGAAGTCCGACGGCTGCGACATGGTCGTGCTCGGCACCGTGCATCCGCGAGACCATCGGCGCGATGGGCGAAGCCAAGAAGCTCGGCTGGGACGTCACCTTCCTCGGCGCCACGCCGACCAACGTGCTCGAAGTGCCGGCGCTCGGCAAGGAAGCGGTCGAAGGCCTCTACGCGGCCTCCGGCTTCGAAATTCCCGTACGAGGACACCGCGAAGGGCAAGGTCAAGGATTGGCTCGCCAACTACAAGAAGATGTTCAGCACCGACGCCAACACGCAGGCGATCATCGGCTACAACGCCATGATGACCTTCGCGCTTCTACGCCAACAAGGCGGGCAAGGACCTGACCGGCCAGAAGATGCTCGACGCGCTGGAATCCGGCGACAAGTTCCTCGACATCTTCAACTCGCCGCCGACCAAGTTCTCCAAGACCGACCATCTCGCCAACACGATCACCCAGGTCCAGCAGATCAAGAACGGCCGCTGGGTGCTGGTGAAGGAAGGCCTGATGTTCTGAGCGAGCGCTTCGCTCCCAACGGCACAGGCTAACGACAAAGGGCTGCGCGAGACGATCGCGCAGCCCTTTTTGTTTTGCGGCTCCGATGCATGGCGCCAGACATAACCTCCGTCATTGCGGAGCGAAGCGACAGCAATCCATGTCTTTCTTGATGCGCGCGATGGATTGCTTCGCTTCGCTCGCAATGACGCACGTTTCGCTCTGGTGGCGCAGGGAACGACAAAGGGCTGCGCGATCGTCTCGCGCAGCCCTTCTGTTTCGCCATGTGATCCCGGGTTCGCGCTTGCGCGCCCGGGATGACTTCGTCACTTCGGCCGGATCGCGTCCGCCGTGCCCTGGATGAAGGCCTGCAGCTTCGGGATATCCTCTTCCTTCAGCTTGCCGGTGAAGTCGGGCATGCCCTGGTCGCGGAACGGGCCCTTGAACACGAAGTCCTTCAGGTTGGTGATGGTCTCGGTCGAGACATAGCCGAGGTTCCGGACATTGCCGCCCTTGTCGACGCCGGGCACGCCGTGACAGTGCGCGCAGGCGGCGACATAGATGCGCGGTGCCTTCAGGGACGTCCTTCGGATCGTACTTCACGCCCTTCAACAGGCCTTCGGTCTGGTACTTCACGAAGGCCGGCAGCGGCGCCTTGCCGTCGACCGCGAAGGTGTAGACCGTGCCGGGGCTCTGCAACTCGGTGACGCGGATCGCAATGCCGAACACGCCGCCCCAGCCGACCGCGATCGACACATATTGCTTGCCGTCGATCATGTAGGTCGAGGCCGCCGCGACCACGCCGGTGCCGGTCGGGCTTTCCCAGAGCTTTTCGCCCGTCGTGGCGTTGTAGGCGACGAAGCGCCCGTCGGCCGTGCCCTGGAACACCAGGTTGCCGGCGGTGGTCAGCGTGCCGCCGTTCCACGGCGCCACATGCTCGACGCGCCAGGCTTCCTTCTGCTTGACGGGATCCCATGCCAGCAGGCGTCCGAATGCCGGGTTCTTCGGCGGCGTGGCGTTCAGCAGGAAGCCGACGATTCCAGCCGGTCGTGCTGGCGAATTTGCCGGGCTCAGCGGCATTGTGCTTGAAGGCCTTTTCCGGCGTGAGATTGAGCGGCACGCCCTGCGCCGGCAGATAAACCAGGCCGGTCTGCGGATTGAACGACATCGGATGCCAGTTATGGGCGCCGGACGGGGCCGGGAATGCTGTCATAGGCTTCTTCGCCGCGCGCCTCCTTGACCTCGATCGGCCGGCCGTTGGCGTCGTAGCCGGTCGCCCAGTTCACATCGACGAAGTTCTTCGCCGAGATGAACTTGCCGTTGGTGCGGTCGATGACGAAGAAGAAGCCGTTCTTCGGCGCATGCAGGATCACCTTGCGCGGCGCGCCGTCGATGAGTGATGTCGGCCAGGATCATCGGCTGGGTGGCGGTGTAGTCCCAGTGATCGCCGGGCGTTTCCTGATAGTGCCAGGCATATTTTCCGGTATCGGCGTTCAGCGCGACGATCGAAGACAGATAGAGGTTGTCGCCGCCGGACGGGACTGCGGATTTTCTGATTCCAGGGCGAGCCGTTGCCGGTGCCGATATAGACGAGGTTCAGGTCGGGATCGAAGGTGATGGTGTCCCACGCCGTGCCGCCGCCGCCGTTGATCCAGTATTTGCCGGCGGGGTCCCAGGTCTTGGCCGCGGCCGCCATCGATTCGTCCTCGAACGGCTTTGACGGATCGCCGGGCACGGTGAACCAGCGCCAGGCCTGGTTGCCGGTCTCGGCGTCATAGGCGGTGACATAGCCGCGCGCGCCGTATTCCGCGCCGCCATTGCCGATCACCACCTTGCCGTTGAACACGCGCGGCGCGCCGGTGATGGTGTAGGAGTGCTCCTTGCTGGCGATGGTGTCCTTTTCCCAGACCACCTTGCCGGTGACGGCGTCGAGCGCGATCAGCCGGCCGTCATAGGCGCCGACAAAAACCTTGCCCTTCCAGAGCGCGACGCCGCGGTTGACGACGTCGCAGCAGCCCTTGTAGCCCTTCTCGCGGTCGACCTTGGGATCGAAGCGTCCAGAGCCGCTTGCCGGTGCGGGCGTCGATGGCGTGCACCACGCTCCATGACGCGGTCTGGTACATGATGCCGTCGACCACGACCGGCGTCGCCTCGACGCCGCGGGAGGATTCGAGCGGATAGCTCCACACCAGCCCGAGCTTCTTGACGTTGTCGGCGTTGATCTGGTTGAGCTTGGAAAAGCGCGTTTCGGCATAGTCGAGGCCGATGGTCGGCCAGTCGTTCGACGTCGCGGTATTGGCCTTGATCGATGCGCCGTCGACCGCCGAGGTGACGGCCTTGATGTGCTCGGGCGATCCCTTGGCGGGGCTTTGCGCGAGTGCAGCGCTGCCGGATAGCGTCAGGCCCAGCCCGATGGCGATCGCGGCCTGCGCAAGGCGCGCCGATCGACGGGAAGTACCGGCAATTTCAGGAAACAAACGGCAAGCAGAATCAACGCGCGGCGAACGTGTCATCTCATTCCCCTCCCAGTGATCTCTAGCGGATCTGCCGGAATGCTATGCCGGTGAGAAGGATCGCGTCAATCAATGCGAGGCGCGAAATGAAAAAGAGAAAATTTGTCTCGCCATGTTTTCACCGAGCGAATGCAAGCTGGTATACCGGCTGCAGCGCACCATCGGCCACGAGGGCAGGGAGATCAGGCAAGGAAAGCAGATTATTGTCAGCCGCCGCCGCGCAACAATTGCGCGCCGTCATTCGTCAGTCGGTAAATTCAGACTGGCCGCTGAGCGCAGAGAACTCAGGACGAGCGGAGCGACAGGGGTTGCTGCCCAAGGCGTCGGCGAGCAGGGGCGCATCGGAGTATCGCATCACGCCGTGCTGATCGATCACGAATGTCGGCCGGTAATTTCTGACGTCGGCATCCTCGACCATCGCCATGCGGCGGTTGTCGAGCATCAGCCAGCGCCCGTCCAGCCGCGCGGCAGCCACCGCATGGTCCTCGCCATGGATGGTATCGCGCAGCACCACGATCCTGAGATCGTCGGGCGCGAGGCCGGCGCGTCGCAAGGCTACGAATTTCGCAATCGCATAATCCTCGCAATCGCCACCGCCACGCGCGAGCGTTGCGAGCGGCGAAGTCCAGACGTCGATCTGGCCGTGTTGGGCGAGGTCGCTGACCGGCCGGATGGCGAGATTGATGGCGCGGTTGATTTCGCCGAGCCGGGCGCGGCCTTCGCGCAACCGGGCGGCGTCGACGATGTCGAGGAATTTCAGCGCGGCCGGAGAGACGCAGCCGTCACGGTCGCCTTCGCAGAGCGCAAGCTGCACCATTTCGTCGTCGAGCCGGCGTTGCACGCCGAGCCATTTGTCGCGCAGTCCGCCGCTTGGGAGGGAAGATGCGGCAAGCCCGAACGGCTCGGCCGATCGCTGGATCAACTCCGCCGGCGCGGACGGCTCAACCGTCTCGGCCCGCAGGTCGGCTGGTCCGAACCAGGCCAGGCCGCACGCAACGATGCCCGCACGCCATGCGCGCGAGTAGACTGACAACCCCATCTGACGCCCCTTGTCCGGGCATCGGCGGGCCTGCTCTGCCTGCTCGTGTCCGGATCATTTCGGAAGGGGCAGGATGGGCGGGCAGGCTTTTGATCTGCTTAAGGCGAGGGGTAGCCGGCCCGTGAAGTGCAAAACAGCTTGAACCTGGTCTCGCCGGATTGCAGACAATTTTATGCATGCATCCGGATCTGGCGGTCCTGGAGTCCGCCACGGCTTCGTCCGGCTATCCCGGAAGGGCTGCGGGAGACGGTGCAATGTTTACGATTGCGGAAGGGTCGCGGGTCATCGAATTAACCTTGCCGGGGAGTCTTCGACGGGCGATTACAACCTGTTCTGGATCGCGTGAGCGGGATGTCGGCTGACAATGCGCATCTAAAGATCCGGCCAAGTGACCAGTTTTTAGGCGGCTGCCTGCCCCTCGGGAAAGTTGCATTCGATGCGGTGCGGCAAGGACAAGCTATTATGACTGCATATTTTAATGCCCGGGCCAGGACCGTGCCTGTTTTATCGACAGATCCAGTCAGGGTTGGCCTTTTCTTTGCCACACTTTCGCCCGACAGCTCTCCCGGACCTTTTCGGTCCTGTTGCAGACTTACCCCATATTGAGGGTATTCGCGGCGCGCCTGCTTTTGTGTTCCTTACCTGCGTGATATGAAAATCCTGCAGGGAAATTCATAATTCTTAACCATTTAGATTGTGGTGCCCCATTGAACTACGCCGGCAAATTCGGATCGGGCGGCCTCGGCCCTGATTCCGGCGTGGATATTGACTTGGGGCTGCTGTCAAAGCACGGCCATCTTTCCTCGTCCGGCAATTTCCACGTCGACAAGGTTTCGACACATGCGCCGTCCGACGCCATAATTATTTCTGATGCCCATCTGCTGTTCAACGGCGACTTCAAGCGGTCGGGCGTCGATCTGGTCCTCACCAGCGGCGACCGCGAGGTCGTCCTGCATGAGTACTTCAAGGGCGAGAAACGCGCCGCGCTGGCCTCGCCCGATGGCGCCCACCTCACCGGCGACCTCGTCAATGCGCTGGCCGGGCACACCCAGTTCGCGCAGGCCGACGGCAGCGCCAGCGTTGCGCCCGCCGTCATCGGCCATGTCACCAAGCTGGCGGGCAACGCGACCGCGATCCGCAACGGCGTCTCGATCATCCTGAACCAGGGTGACACCGTCCACAAAGGCGACGTCGTCCAGTCCGGCTCGGATTCGACGCTCGGCATCACCTTCATCGACGGCACCGTGTTCGGCCTCGCGTCGAACGCCAAGATGGTGCTGAACGAAATGATCTACGACCCCAACGGGTCGGACAACAAATCGCTGCTCAGCCTGGTGCAGGGCACCATCTCGTTCGTCGCCGGCGCCACCGCCAAGAAAGGCGACATGAAGGTCGACACGCCGGTCGCGACCATGGGCATCCGCGGCACCGCGGTGCTGGTCGAGATCGATTTCGAGGTGCCGTCGCAGGGCGGGGCGCCGCCGGCGAAATTCCAGGTGCTGGTCGAGCCCGACGGCACCACCGGCTCCTACATCCTGTTCGACAAGACCACGCTGACGCCGATCGCAACCGTCAACCAGGCCGGCACGCAGACGATCATCAATGGCCAGGGCGCGGTCAGCTTCCAGTCGTCTGTGCAACTGTCGCCCGACGCGCAGAAGATCATCAGCGACGTGTTTTCGCTGAAGTTCACCGACCTGAACAACCCGAACACCAAGCTCACGACCAACTTTACCGACTCGATCGTTCCGCAAACGTCGTTCCTCAAGCTGGCCAGCAACGACTTCGTCCCGGTCACGCTTCAGTTCGTCAACGTCCCGACCGGGCCTGCTCCCTCCGCGACTGAGGGACCGACCGACAGGCTCGTTCATATCCCGGGGCCGCCGCAAGCGGCGGCGTTCGGTGGCGCCATTACCGAACGCGTCGATGTGACCGCGAGCTCTACGATCAACAGCATCTCTGGCATCGTCAACTACGTCGACATCAATGCTGGCGACACTCCGAGCGTCAGTGCGCAGTTCTCTTCCTTCACCTATCAGAACGCGCAGGGCGCCGACGTCACCGCCACGCTGACGGCGGAGCAACTGGCCGCGATCAAGGCGGTCGAAGTGCCGCTCTCCGTGGTGCAGGACCCCAACGGCAAGAATACCGGCACGGCGACCTGGACCTACAACGTCGCCGATGGCGCGTTCGACTTCCTCGCCTCCGGCGAGACGATGACGCTGACCTACATGGCGCGGGTCGACAACAATTACGCGCCGAACAACGAGACGACGTTCGTGCCGTTTACGATCGTCATCACCGGCACCAACGACAAGCCGACGCTCTCCGCGACCGGCGGCACGATCACGGAGCGGATCGGCACCGGCAATACGGCGGTCGATACCGTGACCGGCTCCGTCACCTTCGCCGACGTCGATCTGACCGACCGCCCCGTCGTCAGCGCGGCGATCTCCACGACCGATCCGTTCCGCTATTACGATGCGCAGGGTAACGACGTCACCGCGACGCTGACACCGGCGCAGCTGGCGGCGATCCTGGCCGTCGAGGTGCCGCTGAGCGTGGTGCAGGCGGCCGGAAACACCCACAACGGCTCGGCGACCTGGACCTACAGCATCGAGGACAGCAAGTTCGACTTCATCGCCAAGGGCGAGACGCTGACCCTCAACTATGTCGCCCAGGTCGATGATGGCCATGGCGGCGTCGTCTCCACGCCGATCACGGTCTCGATCCAGGGCGCCGACGTCGTCGTCGCCGGCACCAACGACGTGCCGACCATCGCCGCGACGAGCGATGGCTTTGCCGAGCTTTCGAACGCCAGCCAGCCGAACCCGACGGGCTCCAACGCGCTTCATGTCGCATCCGGCACGATCAGCTTCACCGACGTCGACCTGACCGACCGGCCGGTGGCGAGCGCCGCCTTCACTGCGTTCAGCTACCTGAACGCCTCCAGCGTCGACGTCACCTCACAGCTCACGGCCAAGCAACTCGCAGCGATCGCCGCGGTGGATGGGCCGCTGACGGTGGTGCAGGCTCCGGGCAATACCAATGACGGTTCGGCGAACTGGAGCTACAGCGTCGCCGACTCGGCGTTCGATTTCCTTGCCGACGGCGAAATTCTGACCATGACCTACACCGCGACCGTCGATGACGGCCATGGCGGCGTGGTGACCGAGCCGGTCACGATCACCGTCCTCGGCAGCAACGATACGGTTGAAATCACCAGCGATCCGCAGACCGCGACCATCTCGGAAAAGGCCGACACACACGGTTCGGCGATGCCGGATACCGCCAGCGGCGCAATCACGTTCACCGATGCCGATCTGACCGATACGCATGCAGCCAGGATCACCATCGTCTCCGCTACCGGCGTGACGACCGGCCTCGTCAACGGCGCGGTCCCGTCCGAGTGGCTGTCGCTCGGCCCGTTGAGCGATTCCACCAACGCCGGGCAGGGTTCGCAGAGCTGGTCGTTCTCGGCGCCGGATAGTTATTTCGACTATCTCGCCGATGGCGAGACGGTCACGCTGACCTACACGGTGGAGGTCGACGACCACCATGGTGGCTTCACCTCGCAGAACATTGTCGTCAACGTCAACGGTAGCAATGACGCGCCTGACATCGCCAACATCGCGCAGCAAGGCCTCGTCGAACAGGCCGATACCGCGCCGCTGGCGACGACGATCCCCGTCACCTTCACAGATCTCGACCTGTCGGATGTCGGCCATGGCGCAACCATTACCCGCGCGGTGGCGACCGGCACCACCACGGGCCTTGCGCTCGACCAGGGCGCGCTGATCGCGCTCGTGACGCCCGGCGCGGTGACCAAGACCGCCGGCTCCACGGTCGGCTCGGTCGACCTGTCATTCTCGGCGGCCTCGACCGCGTTCGACTATCTGGCGAAGGGCGAGGTCCTGACGCTCACCTACACGGTTTCGATCGACGATGGCGATGGCGGCGTCACGCCCAAGACCTTCGTGATATCCGTGACCGGCACCGACGACGCGCCGGTGATTGCCAACATCGCGCAGCAGTATCTGACCGAACAGGCCGACACCGCGCCGTTGACCGCGACCATCCCGGTGACATTCTCCGACGTCGATTTGACCGATGTCGGCCATAGCGCCGATATCACCGGCGTGGTGGCGTCGGGCGACACGACCGGCCTTGCGCTCGACGGTGCAGCGCTGGTCGCGCTCGTGACACCGGGCGCGGTGACCAAGAATTCCGGTTCGTCGTCCGGTTCGGTCGATCTGTCATTCTCTGCGGCCTCAACCGCGTTCGACTATCTGGCAAAGGGCGAAGTCCTGACGCTTACCTACACGGTTGCGATCGCCGATGGCGATGGCGGAGTCACGCCGAAGAGCTTTGTCGTCACTGTTACCGGTACCAACGATGCGCCGTCGATCGTAGGTGAGATAGATCCCCCCGTGCAAACCGTAGTCGTAGCGACTCCAGCTACGCCGACCGTGCTTGAGCCGGGCGTGAATGTGAATTCGCTCGGCTTGAACACGGAGATATTTGACGACGTATCGGCGGGCTCGGCATCTAACAATGGCGCCGGCTCGGGCAATTTCGAAAGCGCTGCGCTCGGTGCCAATTTCTCGGCATCTGGAAATAGCGGGATCGTAGTTGGCTCGTCCTCGGTCACGGCGGCGCCGTTCGTCGGGCCGTTACCTGGAGCGCGGGACACGACCAACTATCTGAGCATCGGCGGCGGCGGCAGCGAGACCATCACCTTTGCTTCGGAGAAGAACGCCTTCGGCCTTTACTGGGGTTCGCTCGATTCCTACAACACCATCAATTTTTACGACGGAACGACGCTTGTCGCTTCCTACACCGGCAATGATATTTTGCCGCTGTTCCCGACCGGCAACCAGGGTTCGTTCTCCTCGAACGGGTATGTGGAATTCTCCGGCCTGCAGCCCTTCAACAAGGTCGTGCTCGGCAGCACTTCAAACGCATTCGAGATTGACAACGTTTCCGCCGGAAACGTTCCGGCGCCCGATACCGGGCTCTCAGGGCCGATCAAGGGTACGCTCAGCGTCCACGATGGCGATATCGGCGACACGTTGACGGCGTTCGTGATCGGCAATGCCACGATCGAGTACAACGGATCGTCGTCAGTGCCAGGCAACATCGACATATCGGCGTTGGTGAACGCCGCGGACGTGACATTCGACAGCGCGCCAAGCAATGGCGGAACGGTTGTTCTGAACTGGACCTATCAGCCTATCAATGCCAATTTCGACTTCCTGAATGCAGGCGACATACTGAAGATCAAATTCGTTGCAGAGGTCAGTGACGGTCATGGCAATACCGGAAGCCAGCCGCTGACCATCACCCTCGTCGGCGCCGATAGTGCGACGAACGCATCGCCCAGCCTCGCCACTGGACCGGTCATCGGCACCGACGCGTTCAACGTCACGGAGAATGGCGACGGGACGACAACGGTGTCGGGCCTGTACGTCTCCGACAGCGACGCCACCGCGCCGAACGACACGTTCACGATCGGCGCGGCGGCCAGCAGTGCCGGCGGTAGCGTGGTCCCGCCGGCGGGCGACGGCTCGCTGGCGGCCGTCAACGCCACGCTGGATAACGGCATCATCTACGATCCCGGTAACCATCCACCGCAAACCGACATGGTGACCCTAACCGTCTCCGACGGCCTCGGCCATGCCGATACGGTCCATTTCGTGTTCAACGAGGGTGGACAGGGTCCCGTGATATTGAACGGTACATCCGGCAAGGACGTCATTTTCGCGACCGGCTTCGAAGACACGCTGACCGGCGGTGCGAGCGCCGATCAGTTCGTTTTTGCGCCGGGACAGCACCCGAGCGCCGACACGATTACAGATTTCACGCCGGGCCAGGACCGCATCGATCTGCGGCTGTTTTCCGAAGTGGGCTCCGACAATATCAATGACTGGCTGTCCACCCATGCGGTGCAGAGTTCGGCAAACCCGGCGGATGTCCTGATCACGCTCGGCAACGAAGCTCTCACGCTGAAGAACGTCACTGTCACCAGTCTGCATGTCAGCGACTTCATCGTATCGCCGCATCACGTTACCTAGTGTTGCGGCTTGCGAATTCACACTAGCTCCGCGATATCGATGCTATCTTCTGACTTGTCCGGCGCCGTTGGCCGGGTGAACATTCGGAAGCCATGAAACGACTGCGGGTATTGCGAAGATGGTTCACGCGGCGCATCGGCTATGCCCGGCTGCTGTGCCTTGCGCTGCTGATCGGGTTCGCCGCGCTTCGCATCGCCGATCCGGCGCCGGTCGAGGAAATTCGGGTCAGGACCTTTGACGCCTTCCAGCGCATCGATCCGCGCAAGAAGACCATCAGGCCGGTTACCATCGTCGATATCGACGACAAGAGCCTGGAAAAGCTCGGGCAGTGGCCGTGGCCGCGCACCCGGATTGCCGATCTCGTCACCGAACTGACCCGGCTCGGCGCCGTCGTGATCGCCTTCGACGCGGTATTTTCCGAGCCGGACCGGCTCAACCCCGCCTTTGCGGCCGATACCTTCCGCAACCTCGATGAGGAGACCCGCGCCAAATTGCGCGCGCTGCCGAGCAACGACCAGATCTTCGCCGACGCCATCAAGGCGTCACGCGTCGTGCTCGGCGAATCCGGCCTGCCGGAGGAAATCGCGGCCCTCGACAAGACGCTGCCGGTCACCGGGATCGCGATGCTGGGCGAGGAGCCGCAGCGCTTCATGTTCGATTTCCCGGGCCTGTTGCGCAACGTGCCGGTGCTGGAGCATGCCGCCGCCGGGCGCGGCCTGTTCACGATCAGGCCCGAGCGCGACGGCATCGTGCGGCGCGTGCCGATGATCATGCAGGCGCAGGGCCAGACCATGCCGTCGCTGACATTCGAGATGCTTGCGGGTCGCCACCGGATCGGGCACGATTCTGATCAAGGCCGAAAAGGCCGGCATCAAGAGCATCGGCATCAAGGGCTTTCAGATTCCGACCGATCATAACGGCCAGCTCTGGGTTCACTATGCCCGCAACGACGCCTCGATCTATGTCCCCGCGGTCAACGTGCTGGAGAAGAACGTCGCGCCCGACATGATCGCCGGCAAGCTGGTGCTGATCGGCACCTCGGCGGTCGGCCTCAACGACATCAAGACCACGCCGGTTTCGCGCGCCATGCCCGGGGTCGAGATCCATGCCCAGGTGCTGGAGAGCGCGCTTGACCGGCGCGGTGATCTCGCAGCCGATCTACGGCATCGCCGTCGAATTCGCGACCGCGCTGTTGTTCGGGCTTCTGGTGATCGCGTTTGCACCGCTGTTCGGGCCGGTCACGCTGGTTGCGCTTGGCGCGGCGTTCGCAAGCATGCTGGTCGGACATCGTCGGCGTACTTCTACGCCCAGAACCGGCTGCTGATCGATTTCACCTATCCCCTGATGTCGACCACGGCGATCTATCTCACGCTGATCTTTTCCAGCTTCGTGCGCGAGCAGGCGCAGCGCCGGCAGATCCGCTCGGCCTTCGGCCAGTATCTGTCGCCAGCGCTGGTCGAGCAGCTGGCGCAGTCGCCGGAAAAGCTGGTGCTCGGCGGCGAGGAGCGCGAGATGACCATCATGTTCTCCGACATGCGCGGCTTCACCTCGATCTCGGAAACCTACAAGAACGATCCGCAGGGCCTGACCGCGCTGATGAACCGTTTCCTGACGCCGCTGACCAACGCCATCCTCAACCGCAAGGGCACCATCGACAAATACATGGGCGACGCCATCATGGCGTTCTGGAACGCGCCGCTCGACGACAAGGACCATGAGCTCAACGCCTGCGAGGCGGCGCTCGACATGCTGGAGCGCGTCGACGAGCTCAACCAGGCGCGCGAGCAGGAGGCGAAGGAAGAGGGGCGTCCGTTCATTCCGCTCAATGCCGGCATCGGGCTCAATACCGGCACCTGCGTGGTCGGCAACATGGGCTCCGACCAGCGCTTCGACTATTCGGTGTTCGGCGACAGCGTCAACCTGGCCTCGCGCCTCGAAGGACAGTCGAAGGAATACGGATTTCCGATCATCGTCGGCTCCAGGACCGCGCTGGCGGTCAAGGACAGGTTCGCGATCCTCGAACTCGACTTCATCATGGTGAAGGGCAAGAAGGAGCCGGAGGTGATCTACGCCATCGCCGGCCGCGAGGACACCGCGCAGTCCGGCCGCTTCCAGCGCCTGCGCAACCTGACGATCGAGATGCTCGCCTGCTATCGCAATCGCGACTGGGACGGCGCGCTGGCCGCCATCGCGCGCGGCCGCAGGACCGACGAGGCAAATTCGCTGGAGCTGCTCTACGATCTCTACGAAGCCCGCATCCGCGGCTATCTCGAAAATCCGCCGCCGCAAGACTGGAACGGCGCCTTCGCGCTGCTGACGAAGTAGTTTCGCCGCAATCGTCGTCATCCGCGAAGGCGGGTGATCCGCGTATCCAGAGCACTAGCGATTGACCGAGAGGCCGCGGCGACGGATATCGGCTTTCCGGGTCACGGCTCTTTGCGAGCGGTGGGATTCCCTTCCAATCAATCAGATTTCCTACTCCAGCCCGATCTGCGTCAGATCCTGAAACCAGTGCTGCGCCTGCACGAACTTCTTCACCTTCGGCGACAGCGCGTGCGGGTTGGTGTCGTGCACCACCCAGACCAGCGTGGCGTCGTCGACGATCTGCGCGTGCGCCTGCGCCAGCAGTTCGTCCTGCTTGGCGACATCGAAGGTCTGCTTGGCCTCGTCGATCAGCGCGTCGACCTTCGGGTTCTTGTAGCCGCCCCAGTTGACGCCGACCGGCGCGATCTGGCCGGAGTGGAAGAAGCGGACGATCGCGTAGAGCGGATCCGACGTGACATAGGCGATGTTGTTGGAGGTGATGCCGGCGTTCATCTCGTCGGCCGCGCCCTTGCGCCACGCCGTATAGAGTGTCTCGAGCTCGACCACCTTGAAATCGAACATCGATGCCGATTTCCTTGAAACTCTGCTGCAGGAATTCGTTCATCGGCAGCGACAGCATCTGTCCGGTGCCGCCCTGCGCGATGATGAAGGTCGTCTTCAGCGGCTTCTCCTTCGAATAGCCGGCTTCCTGCACCAGCTTCTTCGCCGCCGCGACGTCGTATTTCAGTTCGAAGGACGGCTTGCCGAACCACGGGCTCGACGGGTCGACCTGGCCCTTGGCGGGCTTTGCGAGACCGTTCATCAGCCCGACCACGGCCTCGCGGTCGATCGCAAGGTTGAGCGCCTTGCGCAGGCGGACGTCGGTCCAGGGCGAGCCGGGCAGCACGCTCAAATGATAATTCCAGACATGCGGCGTGACGTTGTCGACGATCTTCATGCCGGCGGATTTGAGCTGCGGCACCGCGTCCGGCGCCGGCGTCTCGATCAGATCGACCTGGCCGGCCAGCAGCGCATTGGTGCGCGTCAGCGCTTCCGGCATCGGGATCAGCACGATCTTGTCGGCCTTCGGAATCCGCTTCTTGTCCCAATAGTCGGCGTTCTTGGTGAGTTCGGCGAGTTCGCGCGGGACCAGCTTGGTCAGCTTGAACGGTCCGGTGCCGGAGGGCTGGCTGGCGAACTTGTCCCAGTCCTTGCCGAGCTTTTCATATTGCGCGGGGCTGGAGACCAGGAACCAGAGCATCTGATAGGGGAAGAAGGAATCGACCGCCTTGGTGGTGATCTCGATGGTGTCGTCGTCGATCTTGGCGTAGCTCGCGACCGAGGGCAGGCGGGTTTTCACCTGCGCGCTCTGGCGCTTGTCGAATTGCGGTGCCTTGTCATTGAGCACCTTGTCCAGATTCCAGATCACCGCGTCGGCATTGAAGTCGCTGCCGTCGTGGAATTTGACGCCCTTGCGCAAGCGTGAACCGCCACTTCTTCTTGTCGGTCTCGTCGACTTTCCATTCGGTGGCCAGGCCCGGCACCAGCTTGCCGGGCCGGTCGGCCACGTCCATCTCCCAGGCGACCAGCGGATCGTAGATCGTATAGGCCGAGAACTGATAGGCGCCGGCGCCGCGGTCGGGCTGGCCGGTGGTCAGCGGAATGTCCGCCATCGAAATGCCGTAGCGCACAACGGTCTCGGCCTGCGCCGAAATCGCGGACAAGCCAAGGGCGCAATGCCGCGGCAGCAAGAAGCATCGAATTTCGGGTGCGCATGAACTAAGCTCCATCGGGCGAGGTTTGGAGCTGGAAAATGCAAGCTTGGTGCCAGATTGGGCATCTGACCTGCGCTTGCATGCGCGTTCACCGGGAGTTGTGCGGCTAATCGCGCAGCATCGCATGGAAGCGCCTTCTTTGGCACAGGCGTTGCATACGATTGCATAAGAATTAGTCACCCAAGTTGAAAAAGGGATTGCTGCAGATGCGTAACGAGAAATTCAAGAAGGCTGCCACCGCGTGGCTGCATGGCGACGGCGCTGGTGGTCGGGCTGCCGCAGCTCGCGAGCGCCGAAACCGTGCTGCGGATCGGCATGACCGCTGCCGATATTCCGCGCACGCTCGGCCAGCCCGATCAGGGTTTCGAGGGCAACCGCTTCACCGGCCTCACCATGTACGACGCGCTGACGATGTGGGACCTGTCGTCGGCCGACAAGGCGAGCGTGATGATTCCCGGGCTCGCGACCGAATGGAAGGTCGACGAGGCCGACAAGAAGAAGTGGACCTTCAAGCTGCGTCCCGGCGTCAAATTCCATGACGGCGCGCCTTCAATGCCGATGCCGTGGTCTGGAACGTCGAAAAGGTGCTGAAGCAGGACGCGCCGCAGTTCGACGCCAGCCAGGTCGGCGTCACCGCCTCGCGCATGCCGACGCTGGCCTCCGCCCGCAAGATCGACGACATGACGGTGGAATTGACCACCAAGGAGCCGGACAGCTTTCTGCCGATCAACCTGACCAATCTGTTCATGGCCAGCCCTTCGAAGTGGCAGGCGTTTTACGACAAGGCTGAAGGCGCCGACGCCAAGGCGAAGTCGCAGGCCGCGTGGGCGGCGTTTGCCAAGGACGCCTCGGGCACCGGCCCGTGGAAGATGTCGAAGTTCACCCCGCGCGAGCGGCTCGAACTGGTCAAGAACGACGGCTATTGGGACAAGGCCCGCGTGCCCAAGGTCGACAAGATGGTGCTGCTGCCGATGCCGGAAGCCAACGCCCGCACCGCGGCTCTGCTCTCCGGCCAGGTCGACTGGGTCGAGGCGCCGGCGCCCGACGCGGTCAAGGAGATCAAGCAGCGCGGCTTCCAGCTGCAGGCCAATGAATCGCCGCATGTCTGGCCGTGGCAGTTCTCGCGCGTCGAAGGCTCGCCCTGGAACGACATCCGCGTCCGCAAGGCGGCCAATCTCTGCATCGATCGCGAAGGCCTCAAGGACGGCCTGCTCGCCGGCCTGATGGTGCCGGCGACCGGAACGTTCGAGGCCGGCCATCCCTGGCGCGGCAAGCCGACCTTCGAGATCAAGTATGACAAGGCGGCCGCGCAGAAGCTGATGCAGGAAGCAGGCTACGGCCCGAGCAAGAAGCTGACGGTGAAGACCCAGACCTCGGCTTCGGGCTCGGGCCAGATGCAGCCCCTGCCGATGAACGAATATCTGCAGCAGGCGCTGGGCGAATGCTACTTCGACGTCCAGCTCGACGTCATCGAGTGGAATACGCTGTTCACCAACTGGCGCCGCGGCGCCAAGGATCCCACCGCCAACGGCGCCAACGCCACCAACGTGACCTATGCGGCGATGGATCCGTTCTTCGCGCTGGTGCGCTTCCTGCAGTCGTCGATGGCGCCGCCGGTCTCGAACAATTGGGGCTTACATCAACAATCCCAAGTTCGACGAGCTGGTGACGAAGGCGCGCCAGACCTTCGATCCCGCCGCGCGTGACGCGGCGCTCGCCGAACTGCACGCGGCCTCCGTCGACGACGCGGCGTTCCTCTACGTCGCCCACGACGTCTCGCCGCGCGCCATGAGCCCGAAGGTCAAGGGCTTCGTGCAGCCGAAGAGCTGGTTCGTCGACTTCTCGCCGGTGTCGCTGGCGCCGTAAGGCGAGACGCTTCTGCTCGCTCGTTTCCCCTCTCCCCTTGTGGGAGAGGGTGGATCGAATGAGCGAAGCTCATTCGAGACGGGTGAGGGGTCTCTCCGCGGATAACGTCCCTCGTCTGAAAGACTTGCGTCCGCGGATAGAACCCGCTCATCCGGCGCGCATGAATGCGCGCCACCTTCTCCCACAAGGGGAGAAGGGAAGAAGAGAGTGACTCGTGTTCGCTTACATCGCCCGACGCATCGTCTACGTCATCCCGATCGTGCATCAGCGTGGCGCTGGTGTGCTTCCTGCTGGTGCACATCACGCCCGGCGATCCCGCTGGTCGCCGTGCTGCCGGCGGATGCGTCGCAGGAACTCGCGGCGCAACTGCGCACCGCCTACGGCTTCGACCGGCCGCTGCCGGTGCAGTTCGGCCTCTGGCTGTGGCGCGCGCTCCATGGCGATCTCGGCAATTCCATCGCCACCGGCCGCCCGGTGCTGACCGAAGTGCTGCGCGCGGTCAGCAACACCGTGACGCTTGCGATTGCCGCGGCCCTGATCGGCTTCACGCTCGGGCTGCTGTTCGGCCTGATCGCCGGCTATTTCCGCGACACCTGGATCGACAAGGTCGCGACCTCGATCGCGATCGCCGGCGTCTCGGTGCCGCATTACTGGCTCGGCATGGTGATGGTCATCATCTTCTCGGTGCAGCTCAACTGGCTGCCCGCGGTCGGCGCCGGTCCCGGCGGCTCCGGTGCGTGGGGCTGGGACTGGGAGCACATGAAATATCTGATCCTGCCGGCGATCACGACCTCGGTGATTCCGATGGGCATCGTCACCCGCACCGTGCGCGCGCTGACCGGCGACATCCTTTCGCAGGATTTCGTCGAGGCGTTGCGCGCCAAAGGCCTGCGCGAAACCGACGTGTTCAAGCACGTCATCAAGAACGCCGCGCCGACCGCGCTCGCGGTGATGGGCCTGCAACTCGGCTACATGCTCGGCGGCTCGATCCTGATCGAGACCGTGTTCTCCTGGCCGGGCTCGGGACTGCTGCTCAATTCGGCGATCTTCCAGCGCGACCTGCCGCTGCTGCAGGGCACGATTCTGGTGCTGGCGCTGTTCTTCGTGGCCCTCAACCTCCTGGTCGATATCGCGCAGGCCGCGATCGATCCGCGCATCAAGCGGGGCTGATTCGATGACCGTGATGTCAGATACCGCCCTGCAAGCCGCGCCCGCCACCAAGGCGCGCGGCTATTGGGCCACCGTCGGCCGCCGCATCGCGCGCGACAAGGTCGCCATGGCCTGCGCCTTCGTCCTGGCGCTGATCTTCCTTTCCGCGCTGTTCGCGCCGTGGCTCGGCCTCGCCGATCCCTACCAGGGCTCGATGATCCGCAGGCTTCGCCACATCGGCACGCCGAACTATCCGCTCGGCACCGACGAACTCGGCCGCGACATGCTGGCGCGGCTGATCTATGGCGGCCGGCTGTCGCTGATCATCGGCATTCTGCCTGTCATCCTTGCCTTCATGATCGGCACCTCGCTCGGGCTCGTCGCCGGCTATGTCGGCGGCAGGCTCAACACCGCGATCATGCGCACCATCGACGTGTTCTACGCCTTTCCGTCGGTGCTGCTGGCGATTGCGATCTCGGGCGCGCTCGGCGCGGGCATCGTCAACTCCATCGTGTCGCTGACGATCGTGTTCGTGCCGCAGATCACCCGCGTCGCGGAAAGCGTCACCACCGGCGTGCGCAACATGGATTTCGTCGAGGCCGCGCGCGCCTCCGGCGCCGGACCCTTCACCATCATGCGCGTGCACATGCTGGGCAACGTGCTCGGCCCGATCTTCGTCTACGCCACCGGGCTGATCTCGGTGTCGATGATCCTCGCCGCCGGCCTGTCGTTCCTCGGTCTCGGCACAAAGCCGCCGGAGCCGGAATGGGGCTTGATGCTCAACACGCTGCGCACCGCGATCTATGTCAACCCGTGGGTGGCGGCGCTGCCGGGCGTGATGATCTTTGCGGTGTCGATCTGCTTCAATCTGCTCAGCGACGGCATGCGCAGCGCCATGGACATCAGGAACTGACGCGATGAACGAGACGAGCCCGTCAGTCGAACTGCTGGAGCCGGTCGAGGACGTCGGCGGCGCGGCGCAGCCGCTGCTGCAGGTCACCGGCCTCACCAAGCATTTCCCGGTGCGCGGCGATCTGTTCAGCCCCCGCAAAACCGTGCGCGCGGTCGATGATGTTTCGTTCTCCATCGCCAAGGGCGAAACCGTCGGCATCGTCGGCGAATCCGGCTGCGGCAAGTCGACCACCGCGCGGCTGCTGATGCACCTGATGAAGCGCGATGCCGGCGACATCATCTATGACGGCATGCAGGTCGGCCGCGCGCTGTCGCTGCGCGAACTGCGCCGCGGCATGCAGATGGTGTTTCAGGACAGCTACGCCTCGCTCAACCCGCGCCTCACGATCGAGGAATCGATCGCGTTCGGCCCCAAGGTTCACGGCATGGCCGACGGCGCCGCGCGCGCGCTGGCGCGCGAACTGCTCGGCAAGGTGGGCTTGCGGCCCGAAACTTTCGCCAACCGCTATCCGCACGAGATTTCCGGCGGCCAGCGCCAGCGCGTCAACATCGCGCGCGCGCTGGCGCTGTCGCCGCGGCTGGTGATCCTCGACGAGGCGGTGTCGGCGCTGGACAAATCGGTCGAGGCCCAGGTGCTCAATCTGCTCGCCGATCTCAAGCGCGAGTTCGGCCTGACATACCTGTTCATCAGCCACGACCTCAACGTGGTGCGCTACATCAGTGACCGCGTGCTGGTGATGTATCTCGGCGAGGTGGTCGAACTCGGCCCCGTCGACAAGGTCTGGGACGCGCCGGCGCATCCCTATACGCGGGCGCTGCTGGCGGCGATGCCGTCGTCCGATCCTGATAACCGCACCGAGACGCCGCCGATCTCGGGCGATCCGCCCAATCCGATCGATCCGCCGCCCGGTTGCCGGTTTCACACCCGCTGTCCGTTTGCGGAGCCGCTCTGCGCAAATGCGACGCCAAAACTCAGCGATGTCGATACAATGGGCCATCAGGCGGCGTGCTACATGGCCATTGCTGGCTCCGGGCACAGCCGCGCACCGGCCAAACAAGAGACAAGGGAGCAACCGCCGCATGACAAGACCCGATCCCAAACAGGTCAAGGCAATGACCGACGTCGCCGGCGTGCCGCAGGATTCTGAAGTTTCCGCGCGCATCGCCAATTCCATCGGCCCGGCCTTCGATGGCTTTGCGCCCGTTAGCCGGCACGCTGCCGATGGATCTCGAGCCGGCGAGCTTTCTCCTGGTGCAGCGCGCGAAGGTGTCGAAATGAGCGGCGAACCGGCTTTGATGTCAGCTGGTCGCGGTCGCGAAAGCGATCGCGGCGAAGAAATTCTCCTCGCGCGAGGTGACGCAATCCTGTCTCGACCGGATCGCGCAATGGCAGCCGCGCGTCAACGCCTTCATGGCGATCGAGGCGGACGACGGCGCTTGCCGCTGCGGACGCCGCCGATGCGGCGCTCGCCAAGGGCAAGAATCTCGGGCCCGCTGCATGGCGTGCCGATGGCGCACAAGGACATGTATTACGACGCCGGCAAGGTCGTGACCTGCGGCTCGAAGATCCGCCGCGATTTCGTGGCGACGACGACCTCGACCGCGTTGCAGCGCCTGAAGGACGCCGGCACTGTCCGGCTCGGCTCGCTGCAGATGGTCGAGTTCGCCTACGGCCCGACCGGCCACAACGTCCATTACGGCGCGGTGCGCAACCCCTGGAACGTCGATCACATCACCGGCGGCTCGTCGTCGGGCTCGGGCTCGGCGGTCGCCGCGCGGCTGACCTTTGCGGCGCTGGGCTCCGATACCGGCGGCTCGATCCGGATGCCCGCGCATTTCTGCGGCGTCACCGGCTTCAAGACCACGGTCGGCCTGATCAGCCGCGCCGGCGCGATGCCGCTTGTCGCAGTCGCTCGATACGGTCGGGCCGCTGGCGCAAACGGTCGAAGACTGCGCGCTGCTGGTCGGGCTGATGGCGGGCGCCGACCCTGAGGATCCGACCACCTCGACGCTCCCGGTGCCGAACTACATGGCCGCGACCACAGGCTCGCTCAAGGGTTTGAAGATCGGCGTGCCGACCGCCTTCTATGTCGACGACCTCGATTCCGAGGTGGCGCGGGTGCTCGACGAGACCATCGCCACCCTCAAGAAAGAAGGCGCCGAAATCGTCAAGGTCGAGCTGCCGGACCAGCGTCAGCTCACCGCCGCCTGCCAGCTCGTGCTCGCCGCCGAAGCCGCCGCCTTCCACAAGCGCTGGATGATCGAGCGGCCGCAGGATTACGGCGCGCAGGTGCTGATGCGGCTGCAGAACGGGCTCGCGATTCCGGCCGTGACCTATCTCGAAGCGATGCGCTGGCGCGGGCCTGCGCTCGCCGCCTACCTCGCGGCGGTGACCGGCACCGATGCCGTGATCGCGCCGGTCGCGCCGATGCCGGCGGTGACCATTGCCGAGAGCGATGTCGGCAACAGCCTCGATGCGGAAGCCGTGATCCAGCGGATCACGCAGTTCACCCGCCCGATCAATTATCTCGGCCTGCCGTCGCTCTCGATTCCCGCGGGCTTCACCGCAAAGCGGCCTGCCGGTCGGCATGCAGCTGATCGGCCGCCCCTTCGACGAGGCCGGGCTGTCGCGGATCGGCGCGGCGTTCCAGCGCGCCACGGACTATCACCAACAGGTACCGAGAGCTGCATGAGCAACCTCGTCGAAATCCGCGATCTCAACATCCGCTTCACCGGCGAGCGCACGGTTCATGCCGTCAACGACATCTCGCTTCGCTCGGCGAGGGCGAGGTGCTCGGCCTGCTCGGCGAATCCGGCTCCGGCAAGAGCGTGACCCTGCGCGCGCTGATGCGGCTGTTGCCGAAGAAGCGGACGCAGATCTCAGGGCAGCGTGAAGGTTCTGGGCCGCGACGTGCTGGCGATGAACGACGATGAGCTTTCGGCGTTTCGCGGCCAGACCGTCTCGATGATCTTCCAGGAGCCCGCGCTGGCGCTCGATCCCGTCTATACGATCGGCGACCAGATCGCGGAAAGCGTGATGCGCCACGAAGGCAAGAGCCAGAAGGAGGCGATGGCGCGCGCGCTGGAAATGCTGGAGGTGGTGCGCATTCCCTCCGCCAAGCGCCGCCTCGAGGCCTATCCGCACGAAATGAGCGGCGGCATGCGGCAGCGCGCAATGATCGCGCTCGCCCTGGCCTGCAAGCCGAAGATTCTTCTGGCCGACGAGCCGACCACGGCGCTGGATGCCACCGTGCAGATCCAGATTCTGCTGCTGCTTGCGCGAACTGCAGCGCGAGTTCGGCATGTCGGTGATTTTCGTGACCCACGACATCGGCGTCGCCATCGAGATCTGCGACCGCGTCGCCGTCATGTATGCCGGCCAGATCGTGGAGCAGGGCAAACTGCGCGACATCGTGCGCACGCCGGTTCATCCCTATGCCAAGGGATTGTTGGCCTCGACCGTCCACGGCGCCAAACGCGGCCAGCGGCTGGAGACCATCCCGGGCACGCCGCCCTCGCTCGACAAGGCCCCCGCGAGCTGTTCGTTCGCGCCGCGTTGCACGTTCGCGCAGCCGCGCTGCACCGAGCGACTGCCGCCGAATGTGCAGGTGACGTCGGACAGAATGGCGCGCTGTGTGCTGGCCGAGCCGATTGAAGCGGCCGCCGCGACTTAGCCGTCGCTTTTCGTCATGGCCGGGCTTCGTCCCGGCCATCCAGGTCTTTCTTTCCATTGCAACAAAGGGCGTGGATGCCCGGCAGCCGGCTACGCCAAGGCTTCGCCGGGCTTTGGTGCCAGTCCGCCGAAGCTTCAGCGAAGGCGGGCACAAGGCCGGGCATGACGAGTTCGGTTTGAAGCCTTATTCGTTGCCTGTCGCTCTACCCACCCAGCCCCGGATCGGCCCATCGTTCGATCTGCGCCGGTCCCACGACCTGTTTCGGCTGATGGGGATTGAGCGTGCCCGCACTGGCGCACAAGCCCTTGGCCAGGATTTGCATCGCAAAAAGCTTGGCGTCGATTTCCGATTTGAAGGTGCGGGTCGAGCGGGCCATGCTCTGGGCAGCCTCGTCCGCCTTGTCCGGACCAAAAGTCACATACCAAATATCGCCGTGTTTCATGCCGACACAACGCATGTGACGTAAAAAAGTTTCACTTCGCGGGCATCGTTGAACGGTGCGCGGAATGCGGCTCGTCACGTCGGACAGTAATGGGATAGGCTGTGGTCCGGCCAGCGCCGCAATCCCTGGGGGACGTCAGATGCAGATCTCCAACGAAGGCATTCTCGTTGTTCTGTTCGTCGGACTGGTCGCCGGCTGGTTGGCCGGCAAGATCGTGCGCGGCACCGGCTTCGGCATCATCGGCGATATCATCGTCGGCATCGCCGGTGCGCTGCTCGCGAGCCTGCTGTTTCCCAAGCTCGGCATTCGCATCGGCTCCGGGCTGGTGTCCGAGATCGTCTACTCCACGATCGGCGCTGTCATCTTGCTCTTGATCGTGCGGCTGCTCCGCACCGGCGGGAGGTTGTAGCGCGCGCTATTTCGCCTGCGCCACTGCATCGATGATCCAGCGTCGGACCGCCGCGATCCGGCGGTCGCGGGCCTGTTCGGTGCGCGAGACGAGGTAGATCGTCTCGCTATGGGTGGCCTCGAACGCAAAGGGCGCGACCAGTTTCTTGCCAAACCCCGGCCGTGCCTCCTGGTTCATGGATGCCATGGAGGCCCGCGAGGGTGACGGCGTCGTCTGGTTTCGCATGAATCAGGCGATCATCGGCGGCGCAGGATCCCTGTCGAATGTACCGCTGTCCTCGGTGCTGGGACCGGCGGACTGGACCCATGGCATCGCCCGGCCGTTTAGGGATGTGGTGGCGGACCCGAACCCCAATCTGACGGTTCAGTTGTTCCGCCAGCCGGCCGGCGAATGGGTTGGCATTCGCGCGCAAGCCAGGTGGCGGCCGGCGGGCGGAAATGGCGCCGGAAGCGGGGTCCTGCTCGATATCAACGGCGAGATCGGCCGGGTCTCGATGTCGGTGATTCTGGTGCCGTTTCCGCACCAATCGAAGCCCGAGCCTGCCCAGGGCTTGGCGCCGGCATCAAATTAGCTGCCCAAAGGCGCGACTTCCGTCTCCACCCGTTCCATGGGTGTGAATTGGATACAGGTTAACGTGACTTAAATGGACGGTGTTCGAAAACATCGGTAAAACCTGCACGTACCTTATCCTTTTGAAGAGATACGGATTAATGGCAGCCGCTCCCGTCCGGCGTTCCGAGCTCGGTGAGGCGCTGCGCGCCTGTCGCAACGCTTTTATCGGCGTCGGCGTCATGAGTTGCATGATCAATCTGCTGTACCTCACCGGCTCGATTTTCATGCTGGAGGTCTACGACCGCGTGCTGCCGAGCCGCAGCGTGCCGACCCTGGTCGGTCTGGTGATTCTCGCGGCGGGCCTGTACGCCGCTCAGGGCGGGCTCGACCTGATCCGCGGTCGCGTTCTCGGCCGCATTGGCACCGCGCTCGACGAAGCCCTCAACACGCGCGTGTTCGAAACCGTGGTGCGGCTGCCGCTGCTGGTAGGCAACCGCAACGAGGGTCTGCAGCCGCTGCGCGATCTCGACAATGTCAGGTCGTTTCTCGGCAGCATGGGGCCGGGCGCGTTCTTCGATCTGCCGTGGCTGCCGTTCTATCTCGCTGATCTGCTTTGCGTTTCACTGGCTGCTCGGCGTCACCGCTCTGGCCGGCGCCGTCATTCTGGTGACGCTGACGCTGATCACCGAGTTCCTGTCGCGCACGCCGGCAAAGGAGGCGATGACGCTGGCCGCGCGGCGCAACGATCTGGCCGCCACCAGCCGGCGCAACGCCGAAGTGCTGGTCGCGATGGGCATGTCCGGACGGCTGAGCAAGCGCTGGGGCGAGGCCAACGAGACCTATCTGGCGGGCAATCAGCGCGCCAGCGACATCGCCGGCGGCCTGGGGGCGGTCGCAAAAGTCTTGCGCATGATGCTGCAATCGGCGGTGCTCGCGGTCGGCGCCTACCTCGTGATCCACCAGGAAGCCACCGCCGGCATCATCATCGCGGGCTCGATCCTGAGCGCACGCGCGCTGGCGCCGGTCGATCTCGCCATCGCCCACTGGAAGGGTTTTGTCGCCGCGCGCCAGAGCTGGCATCGCCTCTCTAAGCTGCTGGAGCAGGTACCGCCGTCGAACGCGCAGACCCTGCTGCAGGCGCCATCGAAGCGGCTGTCGGTCGAGGCCGTCAGCATCGTGCCGCCGGGCGATCAGCGCGTCATCGTGCAGGACGTCAATTTCGCCGTCGAGGCCGGCAGCGGCGTCGGCGTCATCGGTCCGAGCGGTTCGGGCAAATCGTCGCTGGTGCGCGCGCTGGTCGGCGTCTGGATGCCGGCCCGCGGCAAGGTGCGGCTCGACGGTGCGGCGCTCGACCAATGGTCGTCGGACGTGCTCGGCCGCCACATCGGCTATCTGCCGCAGGACGTCGAATTGTTCGCCGGCACCGTGGCGCAGAACATCAGCCGTTTCGATCCCGAAGCGAAATCGGAGGCGATCATCGCCGCCGCCAAGGAAGCCGGCGTGCATGAGATGATCATCAAGATGCGCGAGGGCTACGATACCCAGATCGGCGAGCAGGGCACGGCGCTCTCCGCAGGGCAGGCGCAGCGCGTGGCGCTGGCCCGCGCGCTCTACGGCAATCCGTTCCTGATCGTGCTCGACGAGCCGAACTCCAATCTCGACAGCGAGGGCGACGAGGCGCTGACGCGCGCGGTGCGCGGCGCGCGCGAGCGCGGCGCCATCGTGGTCGTGGTGGCGCACCGGCCGATCGGCATCGAGGCGGTCGATCAATTGCTGGTGTTGAAGGACGGCCGCATGCAGGCGTTCGGGCCAAAGGAAACCGTGCTCGGCCAGGTGCTGCAGCGCGTCGCGCCGCCGACGCCGATCAAGATCGTGTCCGAAGCGGGAGCCGCGAAAAAATCATGACCGCCGAGCTGAAGGGCGCGCACCGTTCGATACGCGGGCATCTGATTCTAGGCCTCTCGCTGATGCTGGTGCTGGCCGGCGGGTTCGGCGGCTGGGCCTCGACCGTGCAGATTTCGGGCGCGCTGATCGCGCCGGGTTCGGTGGTGGTCGATTCCAACGTCAAGAAGGTGCAGCACCCGACCGGCGGCGTGGTCGGCGAGGTGCGGGTGCGCGACGGCGATATCGTCAAGGCCGGCGACATCGTGGTGCGGCTCGACGAGACCGTGGTCAAGGCGAGTCTCGCCATCGTCGTCAAGACGCTGAACGGATTGTGGGCGCGCGCGGCGCGGCTGGAAGCCGAGCAGCGCGGCCTCGACAAGATCAAGTTTCCGGCAATGCTCACCGATCGCGCCGATGATCCCGATGTGCGGGATATCCTGGCGAGCGAGACGAAACTGTTCGAGGTTCGCGTATTCGGACGCGCCGGGCAAAAATCGCAATTGCGCGAGCGGGTGTTGCAGCTCAACGAGGAAATCGCAGGGCTCACGGCGCAGGAACAGGCCAAGGAAAAGGAAGTCGCGCTGGTCGAGAAGGAACTGATCGGCGTCCGCCAGCTCTACGAGCAGCGCCTGATCCAGATCTCGCGCCTGACGGTGTTGGAGCGCGACCTCGCCCGGCTGTCGGGCGAGCGCGCGCAATACATCGCCGCGCGTGCGCAGGCGAGGGGCAAGATCACCGAAACCGAACTGCAGATCATCCAGGTCGACAAGGACGTGGTCAGCGAGGTCTCCAAGGATCTGCGCGAGACCAACGACAAGATCGGCGAGTTCGTCGAGCGCAAGGTCACCGCCGAGGATCAATTGCGCCGCATCGACATCCGCGCGCCGCAGGACGGCGTCGTGCTGCAGTCGACGGTGCATACCGTGGGCGGCGTCATCACCGCCGGCGACGCCATCATGATGGTGGTGCCGCGGGCCGACGATCTCTCGGTCGAGGCCAAGGTCAATCCGCAGGACATCGACAAGCTGCAGATCGGCCAGAAGACGCTGCTTGCGGCTATCCGCCTTCAACCAGCGCACCACGCCGGAACTCAATGGCGTGGTGACCCGCGTCTCCGCCGACGTCACCACCGACCAGCGCACCGGCCAGAGCTACTACACCATCCGCGTCTCGCTGCCGCCGGCCGAGGTCGCCCGCCTCGGCGACAACGTCAAGATCATCCCGGGCATGCCGGTGGAAGCCTTCGTCCAGACCGGCGACCGCACCATGTTCTCCTATCTGATGAAGCCGTTCAGCGACCAGCTGATGCGCTCGTTCAGGGAGCGGTGAGGCTTCGCTCCGTGTCGTAGCCTCGGATGGACGCCGCAGTCGCAATCCGAGGACGGGTTCGATCAGACGCCGCTATGCACTGAGCCGCGCGATTTCGCTGCGCTCCGGAGTATGCGGCCGCTGTGAGACGACTGCCCCTACCTCCTGTCATACTCATCCGGCCCCATCGCCTAAGCCCACTGCTCGTGGCCGGGCGCATAGGTGCGGTTGGTCTCGGCCGGGTTGCGGTTGACCAGCGGCCGCATGAACATCGGATGCGTGGCGCTGCGGACCTCGTGCTCGACGGTGAACAGGTGCCTGCCGCCGTCGAGGTCGACGATGTCGCGAAAGCGGTATTGATACTGGTTGTCTTCCTGCGAGATCAGGCCGCGCTCGCGCAGGCGGCGGTAGGGACCTGAGAAGTCCGTGATGTAGATCTGCACGTGATGCCCGTCGAATTCGGGCTGCGCGCCGGTCGGTCTCGCGGAACTGCAGATACTGATCCTTGCCGACCTTGACCCGCGCCACGCGCGCGCGTCGCCGTTCAAAAGCTCGGCCTGCATCCCCATGATCTCGGGATAGAAGGCGCAGATCGCTTTCGCGGTGCCTGCCGGCACGTCGAACTCGACATAGGGAATGCCGAGCGTGATGCGCCCGAAGCGTGCGGCGTCCGGCTCATAGCAGCGCACGCGGTTGCCCCAGGGGCAGATCGCCTCGACATGGTCGTTATGCTCGGTGAATGCGAACGACGTTCCTTCCAGCTTTTTCGCGACCGACGCCAGCCGCTCCAGCAGCGCCTCGCGGCCGGCGATGACGATGCCGGTATGGCCGCGCAGCACCTGCGGCCCGCCATCGGCAGATGAAACTGGCTCCTGCCGACATTGACCCACATGTTGGTGTCCGACACCATCAGATAGGGATCGCGGGTCAGCCCGAGGCCTGCGATATAAAACAGCGTCGCCAGCCGCTGATCGGGGATGGTGACGTTGACATGCTCGAAATGGATCGAGTTGCCGAGATCCTCTGCGGCGCGGTCGAATTGTTGTTGCATGATGCGATCCTCGATGAGGGATGGTCCGTAGCCCGGATGGAGCGAAGCGCAATCCGGGAAACTTTCGCGGACAAGAGGCGGGCACGTCGCCCGGATTTCGCTGCGCTCCACCGGGCTACGATCGTCTTACTTCGACAAATTCTCCAGCAGCAGATTCAGCGCTGTCTTCGCAAACGCCTGCATGTTGGCTTGCCGGTCGTTGCTTCCGGTCTCCAGCGTGAACACCGATTGCGACGGTCCCGCTACCGCCATGCAGCTATGTCCGGCAGCGTCGCCGTAGCGGTTGCCGGTCGGCCCCGTCGCGCCGGTTTCCGACAAGCCCCAGTCGGTCGAGAACCGCTGGCGGACCTGGCTCGCCAGCAGTTTCGCGTAAGGCTCGGACGCCGAGCGGATGCCCTTCATCGCCTCATCCGGAATATCCATCAGCAGCCGCCGCGCGTCGCGGGTATAGACCACGGCGCCGCCGAGGAAATAGGCCGATGCGCCGGGCACCGACAGCAGCGCCGCCGAGATCAGGCCGCCGGTTGAGGATTCCGCAACCGCAATCGTCTGTTTCCGCGCGATCAGTTGAGCGGCGATCTTTTCGGCTATTGTCACGAGCTCTTTCATGTTCTCTCAACTCCGGCGCAGCATTCGTTTCAGCAACGACTTCTTGTCGGTCTTGTCCGCGAGCGAATGATAGACGACGCGAATGAAATTCTTGGAGGCCAACTCCGTCGGCGCCCATTTCTTGTCGAGATCGGCAAAGGGCTTGGCCGCCACCACATCGTCTTCGCTCTTGCCTTCCTTCACCAGCGCCGCCATGCGGTCGCGCGCGGTAACGAGCATGGTGCGATATTCGGTCAGCGTCGCCTTGTCGGCGATCGGGCCGTGGCCGGGCACGATGCGGCTCTTCGCGTTGGTCAGCTTGAGGTAGGCGTTGGTCGCCGCGATCATGCCCCTGATGTTGCCGCCATTGGCGAAGTCGATGTTGGGATAGCGGCCGCTGGTGAAGGTGTCGCCGGTCGCCAGCACATTGGCGGTCCTGAACCAGACGTAGGTGTCGCCGTCGGTATGCGCGTTGGCGATGTGCCGGAGATCGGCGACGCGGCCGGGAAGTCTGATCTTGAGCATCTTGCCGGCATAGGTCTTCGTCGGCAGCGCGCCTGCTGCGGCCGGTGGCGTCTTGACGCCCGTCAGGCCATTGGTGGTTCCCTCCGCCAGCCGATATTTGACGTTGACGTCGGAAACGACGATGGCGCCGTCCTTGGCAAAGGCTTCATTCCCGCCGGTGTGGTCGCCGTGATAATGCGTGTTGATCAAATATTTGATCGGCAGGTTGGAGATGGTTGATATCGCGGCCTTGATCTTGTCGTGCAGCGGCGCGAACTGGCCGTCGACCATGATAATGCCGGTCTTCCCCAACGCCACGGTGATGTTTCCGCCCTGGCCCTCGAGCATGTAGACGTTGTCGCCGAGGTCGGTGGTCTTGATCTCGACCTTGGAGAAATCGACCGGCGGGGGTGCTGCGGGCGGGGCCGGGGGTTGTTGCTGCGCGAATGCGCTGCCGGTCAGCAAGAGGGTTAAGACAATCGCCGTACGTTCAATCCGAATCATCGAAAATCTCCCCAAAGCCCTTACCCATGTTTTTCTAGCACAGGGTGTCAGCGTTTGCCGAGTTGCGGGCCGCAGAGCAGCCTGCTTGAATGCGGTGACAGAGCCAAGCGGCGAGGCCTACAAGATGCCGTGAGGCCGCGCTCGCGAACGAGGAAACATCATGACGTCGCCGATTGCCGGCGGCGTGGATTGCGATCTGCATCCCGCCGTTCCTCATCTGACCAGCCTGTTGCCCTACATGAACGACTACTGGCGCGACCAGGTGACGACGCGCGGCATGACCGATCTGGTCTCGCAATCCTATCCGACCAATTCGCCGATCTCGTCGCGGCCGGACTGGCGGCCGGCGCAGGGCAAGCCGGGCGCCGATCTCGCCGACATGCAGAAGCAGGCGCTCGACCGGTTTGGCACGGCTTTCGGCATCTGCAATCCCTTGTACGGCGTGCAGATGGTGTTCTCCGAAGACATGCAGGACGCGTTCTGCCGCGCGCTGAACGACTGGCTGGCCAGGGAATGGCTCGACAAGGACGATCGGTTGCGCGGCTCGATCGTGATTCCTGCGCAAAGCGTCGAAAAATCCGTCGCCGAAATCGAGCGCTGCGCCAAGGACAAGCGCTTCGTCCAGGTGCTGATGCTGGTCATGGGCGACATGCCGCTCGGCAAACGCGTCTACTGGCCGATCTACGCCGCCGCCGAACGGCTGGGCCTGGCTATCGGCGTCCACGCCGGCAGCGCCTATCACAACCCGCCGACCTCGGTCGGCTGGGGCTCCTACCACATCGAGGACTATGTCGCGCAGGCGACCGCGTTCCAGACCCAGCTCACCAGCCTGATCGTGGAGGGCGTGTTCGCCCGCCACCCTGGTCTGAAGATGGTGATGCTGGAAAGTGGCTTCACCTGGCTGCCGGCCTATCTGTGGCGGCTGCACAAGTTCTGGCGCGGCATACGGATGGAAACGCCGTGGGTCGATCGTGCGCCGCTGGAGATTGTGCGCAGCAACATCCGCTTCTCGCTGCAACCGGTCGATGCGCCGCCCGATCCGGCAACCCTGAACCGCTTGTTTGACCATATGCAGTCGGACGAATTGCTTCTATTCTCGACCGACTATCCGCACTGGCAATTCGACGGCGACGAGGTGCTGCCGCCGGGGTTGTCACCCGATCTTGTCCGCAAGATCATGATCGACAACCCGCTCGCGACCTACAGCCGCCTCGGTCAGGCGGCGATGAAGGAGACGACGCCATGAATGTGCAGTTCCGTCCCGAGCCGTCAGCGTCCGTCAGCGTCAAGACCGCGATCGCCGATTGCGATATCCATCCGGCGCGCGCCGCCAACGACGAACTTTATCCATTTATGGCCAAGCGCTGGCACGAACACCTCGAGGCCTACGGCAAGCAGGCCTATCACGGCATGATGGAAGGTCCGCCCTATCCGAAGGCGCAGCCGAACGCCTCGCGCCGCGACGCCTGGCCGCCGGAAGGCGGGCCGCAGGGCTCCTCGCTGTCCTTCATGCAGAAGCAGCTTCTCGATCCCTACAACGTTGCGCTCGGCGTGCTCAATCCGCTCAACAGCGGGCAGGGGCTGCGCAACCAGGATCTGGCCAGCGCGATCTGCTCCGCGATCAACGACTGGCAGATCGAGAAATGGACCGCTAGGGATTCCCGCCTGAAGGGCTCGATCGTCGTCGCCAATGAAGACGGTGTTTCCGCCGCCGCCGAAATCCGCAAACGCGCCGGCGACAAGAACTTCGTTCAGGTGCTGCTGCTCTCGCGCAATGTCGAGCCGCTCGGCCAGCGCCGCTACTGGCCGATCTACGAAGCGGCGCAGGAGATCGGCCTGCCGGTCGGCATCCATGCCTTCGGCTTCGGCGGCAATCCGCTCACCCCGTCCGGCTGGCCGAGCTTCTACATCGAGGAGATGGTCGGCCATGCGCAGTGCCAGCAGACCGTGCTGGCGAGCCTGGTGCTCGAAGGCGTGTTCGCGCGATACCCTGACCTGAAGATGGTGATGATCGAGGCCGGCTTCGGCTGGGCGCCGTCGCTTGGCTGGCGGCTGGACAAGAATTTCGAGCGGCTGCACAGCGAGGTGCCGTATCTCAAGCGCAAGCCATCGGAATATATCCGCGACCACATCTGGTGGACCACCCAGCCGATGGAAGACCCGGAGCGCCGCGATCATCTGTTCCAGGTGATCGAATGGATCGGATGGGACAAGCTGCTGTTCGCCACCGATTACCCGCATTGGGATTTTGACGAGCCGTCGCGCGTGTTGCCGGCCGGCGTCAGCGACGCCAACCGTGAAGCGTTCTATCTCGGCAATGCGAAGAAGCTGTACGGAATCGCCTAGCATGATCCGAAAAAGTGGGAACCGGTTTTTCGAAAAAGATCATGCGGACTTAATATGACGCGTCACGTCATTGCCCCGGTGGATGAACTGCCGCCGGGGACACGAAAATTCCTCACCATCGATGAGCGGCCGATCGCGATCTTCAACATCAAGGGCGAGTTCTTCGGCCTGTTGAACCGCTGCCCGCATCAGGGCGCGGCGCTATGCGAGGGCCCGCTGATCGGGCTCGCGCAATCCACCGATCCCGGCGAGATCGAATACACCAAACTCGGCGAAATCATCCGCTGCCCCTGGCACGGCTGGGAATTCGACATCCGCACCGGGCAATCCTATTGCGACCCCAAGCGCTTTCGCGCCCGCGCCTATCCGGTCAATGTCGAGCCGGGATCGAGCCGTGGTGAAGGGGCCGTATGTGGCGGAGACGCTCGCCGTGTCGGTCGAAAGCGACTACGTGGTGGTGGATTTGTAGCGGCCGTCATTGCGAGATTCGTAGCGGGCGTCATTCGTAGGGTGGGCAAAGGCGCGTCAGCGCCGTGCCCACCATCCATCACCGATCGCGCTGCTCAGATGGTGGGCACGCTCCGCATTGCCCACCCTACGATCTCTGGAAGGAGCGGCGCGCGACGCATTGGCTTGAGACGATAGCCCTACAAGCTTGCAACGAGGAGCGCCGCTCTGAGGCGTTGTTCAGCTGGGCCGATCGACGCGCGGTCAGGCCCTTCTGCTGAAGGCTCAATACGCGCCTTTCAGCGGGCTCCAACTAAACTGCGGCTGCGACGGCGGTCCTTGCATGGTTTCAGCCGGGGCTTGTACGGCTGTATTTGCGAACGGAGCTGGGGCCATCTCCGGATAAGGGGTTTGGGCCACGCTTTCAGCGCGCAACGCTCGGCCAAGATGCATCGCGCATCCACCCATCTGCCCACTGAGCATTGCGTCCTGCGCCTGAGCAATTTCCCTTTCCGCCATGAACTTGGCGGGGCTGTCGGCCATCGTCTCGACCCCGCTTTCAGCTTTAGCGAGGTTGTCGCCGCTACATCCGATACCGATATGCGCGGCGTGATGGACGTGCGCGGCATGTGCGGGCACAAAAGCGTAAGCACTGGCAGCCATTGCGGCTGCACCTAGCAACTTCCTGAGCATTGTTCGTCCCTTTTTTGTTTTGCAGTTCGGCATCATTGCCGGACCACCCAACTAACACCGGCTGCGTCCAATCGCCGCGGGTAATCAGGATGAACTTCCCGCAATTTCGCGCGATCCAAATGTGATCGGCGGTAGCTGCAATGCCCTTATGCGCTCGCCGCACGCCCGGTCCTTGGAGGGGCAGGCCCCGACCGCTCCTTGGTCGCTGTCGGCGCATGGCGGACATCGATCAAGCTACACCGATCAAGCTCGATGAATGCGTACGCGTCCTGACGCGTTGTACGGCTCGCCTCACTTACAAACACGCTCGGCGTGCAAAGCTGGCGGCTATCGGCCGGCCTATTGGCTTTCGTGGCCTGCCACGGAGTGCTAGCGTTCAGGCCGAACCCACTCATTTGGGGGAAATCTTCACATGAGTGGGTGGGCTTATATTGCTGTTTCCGACGGATCTGACCTCGTTCCTCGACCTCATCCGCCAGCATGGCGATGCGGCCTACAGCTTCATGTTTGCCTATGCGGCCTCGCATAGCCTGCTGCTTGCGCTGTTCGCGGGCTATGCGGCGCATTCGGGCGCGCTGGATCTTGGAACGCTCATCGTGGTCTGCTGGTTCGGCAGTTTCGCCGGCGACGTCATTCGCTTCTGGATCGGGCGGCGCTATGGCGCCCGCTTGCTCGATCGTTTTCCGCGGTTCGAGCGCACCGTGCAGACCGTCGTCCGCCTGACGGACCGTCACTATGCCTGGATGATCCTGTTTCATCGTTTCCCGCACGGCGTCCGCGGGCTGGCGGGGTTTGCCTACGGGATATCGCGGCTGCCCTGGTCCACTTTCCTGGCGCTCAACTTCGTAGCTGCCGGCCTTTGGTCCGGCGCCGTCGTCTCGGCCGGCTATGCCTTCGGTCAATTCTCGGAGGCGTCCATCAACAATGCCTCTTCGGGCCTTGGCATCGTGATGCTGGTCGCGTTCCTCGGGTTGTCCTGGTTGCTCAGCAGGAAGCTCAATCAGATCGTGGAGCGATACTGAAGCAGGGGCGGACGTGCCGATCGCCGCCGCAGGGTGGGCAAAGGCGCATCAGCGCCGTGCCCACCATCTTGCGCATTACTCGGGAAGGCGGGCACGCTTCCGCCTTGGCTCGTTGAGCTACGGCGGACAAGTCGCCTTGCCCATCCTGCGTTGGCTACTCCTCGGTTGGGCCGGCAAGGGTGCGGCGAAGGCGCTGCGTTTCGCGCCACGTCTCACCAACGTCGTTCCCAAAACGGGCGAGCCTGGTTGCCAAGTGGATGATGATGAGTGTGACCATGACTATTGGCCCGGCTTGACAAGCAGGCGACTGATTTGACGCTCTGCATCGTCCGACAGCTTTTGCAGCCCGTGAGTAGCAATATACTGCTCGACAACGCGGTCAGCCCGTCGCTGATTGGATTCAGCGTACGCGCGCAATAATCGTGCGAAAAATGGGGGTTTTTTAGTCGGAGCAGAAAGCCAGGCCCCAGTGGTTAGTACGTTCGCCATTAGATGGCTCCTTTTCGGAGTTGTCCTTGGGGCGAATTTCCTACCTGAATCAGAGATAGGTACTGGTGAGCGCCAATGCGAGATCAAATAGCGCGCATTCCTGCATTAATTTGTTCCTCGTCGTGCAAATGCGCGAAGCAGTCACGTTCCGGTGAATCAAATCGACGGCTGCCGTAGGGCGGGCAAAGGCGCGAAAGCGCCGTGCCCACCATCTATCGCGTGCTTCCAAATGATGGGACACGCGGAGCCTGTCGTCTGGCGCGCATTCATGCGCCGCGAGATCGCGAAAGCGTATTTTCGTAGGATGGGTGGAGCGAAGCGAAACCCATCGCCACACGCACCGGCCTAGATGGGTATCGCTTCGCTCCACCCATCCTACGGGACTGATCAAGAGGGCAGGAAGCTTCCCAGCAAACCTCGGGCGATCAGCGCCGCGAGAGTGCGAAAGTATGTCCAGCCGTCATTGCGAGCGCAGCGAAGCAATCCATGTCGCGGCATAAAGAAAGAATGGATTGCTTCGCTTCGCTCGCAATGACGATGTCAGATATGCCCGATCGCCTTCCGCTCCATCGCATAGCGCACCAGCGCGACGAAGCGGTAGATGCCGTGAACGAACTTGCCATAGGGCATGGTGACGAACAGCGAGAACACCACGCCGAGATGCAGCGCCAGCAGCGGGCCCATCACCGCCGTCTCGCGCAGGATCAGCAGCGCCATGCCGGTCAGGCTGGTGAGAAACAGCATCACGATGAACGCGATATCCATGCCGTAGCGCGCTTCATCGACCAGCACGGGATCGCGCTTCCATCGCTCAGCGAGCAGGCCGACCGGCCCGATCAGGAGCCCGATGCCGCCGAGCGTGCCGAGCACCACGGGCAGATCCCACCACGCATATGGCGCCTCGCGCGCCAGCAGATAGTGATAGAGCGTTGCGACGCAGGTCGAAGCGAAGCAGAGCGCAAAGCCATAGAAGGTGAAATGGTGGTAGAGCTTGCGGCGGTCGGTCGGGCGGTCATCCTCGTTGAAGCAGCCGACCCCGCCGCCGTCGAGATAGCGCAACTCGCCGGCATCGCGGATCGCCTGAAACAGCGCGGCCATATCGGTCTTCATGCCGACGGGCTCGCCGATGTCGCGCCAGAACGCGCGCACGCCCATGATCAGCGCCACGATCGCATAAAGAAACGCTGCCCCGAACAACGCGGCCATCGCGTTATGCGGCATCAATTTGTAGAACGCGCCCGGGCCGGTATGGACGCCGAACAGCACCTGCCGGTCATTCAGTGCCGCAAAGCCGAAGATGAATGCGGCAACGCTGAGCGCCGCGATCAGGCTGATGACGAGTCCGTTGCGCGCGAACGCGCCTGCGAAGGCGCGGGGCCAGGCATAGGCCGCGTAGGATTCGGCGCGCGCGATGGCGAGCGTCTTCGGCACATTGACGTTGAATTCATGCGGCGGCGAGAACTGGCAGTCGGTGTAGCAGGCGCCGCAGCCATGGCAGAGATTGGCGAGGTAGTTGAGGTCGCCGTCGGAGAACGCGCGCCGCATTTCCATCGCCGGAAACACCGCGCAGAGGCCCTCGCAATAGCGGCAGGAATTGCAGACCGTCATCAGGCGGTCGGCTTCCTCCAGAATCTTCGTTCCGTGCATGTTGCCTTGCTTCCTGCCCAGCGGGCCCGGTTACTTCGTCAGCCCCTTGCCTTCGAGCCACTTCTGGATCAGGGCGGCGACCTCGGCATTGTTCTTGTCCATCATCACCATGTGTGAATTGCCCTTGATGCCGGCCTGCGGCAGGTCGACGACATCGACGCTGCCGCCGGCGGCCTTGATGGCGTCCGCAAAGGCGAGGCCGTTGGCGCGGATTTTCGGCCAGCGCGAATCCTTCTCGATGTAGTCGCCATAGACGATCAGCGTCGGAATGTTTTTCAAGACATCGACCTTGGCCGGATCGCCGAGGCCGGCCGGCTCGATCGCGATCAGCGCCTTGACCTTGTCGGGCCGCGCCTGCGCCACCTTGAAACCGAAGCTGCCGGCCTGGCTGTGGAACAGGATGATGGATGGGCCGACGCGATCGATCTCGGCGATATAGGCGGCGATGATGGCGTCGTCGGTGGTGGTCCAGCGCGGCACGTTCTGCTTGACGAAGTTCTCATAGCCTTCGTTCGGGAACTGGCTGCCCGGCATCAGCTTGCGCTTGGCCGGATCGGGATCGTAGGAGCCTGCGCCATCGCCGATGCGAAAGCGCTCGAACGGGTTGGCCGTCGTAAGAAACACCGGCTCGCTCTTGAAGATATCGGGATATTGCGCCCAGCCGGCGCGGCCGCGCTCGACCGCATCCGAATTGTAGACGGCCCAGCCCTTGCGCAGGAAATAGTTCAGCCAGCCCTCGCGTCCGTCCGGCGTCGTCTCGTACGTGACGCCGGTGAGGCCGCCGCCGTGCCACATCAGCAGCGGATAGGCGCCCTTCTCGTTGGCAGGCAGAAAATACTGCACATACATCTGCTCGACTTGATAGGTGCCGTTGGGATCGACTTTCGCGGGCACGCCGCCCGGGGTGAACGTCACCTCCTTGACCGGCTTGCCGGAAATCTCCACCAGCCGTCCGCCGACATGGAACGAGCCCATGTCGCGCAACGCGATCGGCTCGGCGGCGTTGGCCAGCGTCGCACCCATCAGAACTGCCGCAGCAGAAATAATCGCAAGCCGCATCATCATCCTCCCGTCATTTGTTGTCTCCCTCTCCCCGCCCTTCGCGGGGAGAGGGTAGGGGTGAGGGGCTCTCTCCACGCGCCGTGCTCGCGGAAAGCAAGTCCCAACCTAATTCCGCGCATTCTTCGCCGCTTCCCGTCCCGCCACCCGTCCGAACACGCTGCCGATGGTCATGCCGATGCCGGCCGCATAGCCCTTGCCGAGCACGTTGCCGGCCATGATCTCGCCGGCCGCGAACATGTTGGCGGAAGGCTTGCCGTCCTTCATCACCATGCGCGACTGCCTGTTCACGCGGGTGCCGAGATAGGTGAAGGTGATGCCGGGCCGCACCGGATAGGCGAGGTAAGGCGGCGTCTCGATCCGGCGCGCCCAATGCGTCTTCGGCGGCGTGATGCCTTCGGTGCGGCAGTCGTCGAGGATGGTGTGATCGAAGGTGCCGGGCTGCACCGCGGCGTTGAATTCGGCGATGGTCTTCTCCAGCGCGGCCGGATCGAGTTCGAGCTTGCCGGCGAGTTCGGCGATGCTGCCGCCCTCGATCGGCGGAAACAGCGTCGGCATAAAGCTGTTGCGAACGGACGCATCGAAAATGATGTAGGCGATCTGGTCCGGTTGGGCGGCCACCAGCCGGCCCCAGATCGCGTAGCGCTTCGGCCAGATGTCCTCGCCCTCGTCATAGAAGCGCTGGGCGTGCTTGTTGACGACGATGCCGAACACCACCGAGTCATGGCGGGTGATGATGCCGCCGTCGAATTTCGGCGCGCGGGCGTCGATGGCCACCGCATGGCATTGCGTGGGATCGCCGATGTCCTGCACGCCCTTGTCGAGCAGCAGCTTCAGGATCGAGCCGCGGTTATAGGGCGTGCCGCGGATCAGGAAATTGTCCGCCGCCTCGCCCCAATACTCCTTCAGCCATTCGATGTTGGCTTCAAATCCGCCGGCGGCAGCGACCAGCGCGGAAGCGCGGATTTCGCTCGCGCCATCGATCGGTTGCTTCAGCTTTGCAGACAGGAACATGCCGTCCTCGATCTGGAGGTCGGTCACTTCAGCATCGTAGACGGTCTCGACGCCGAGCTTTTCCGCGGTGAGATAGAGCGCGTTCAGCATCGCGCGTCCGCCACCCAGAAAGAACGAATTGGTGCGGCCGAGGCTCAGCGTGCCGCCGAGCGAGGGCTGCCAGCGCACGCCCTGTTCGACGATCCAGTTCAGGATGTCCTTGGACTCGGCGATCATGAACTTGGCCAGTTCCTCGTCGGTCTGCCCGCCGGTCAGGCGCAACAGATCGTCCCAGAACTCTTCCTCGGTGTAGGGGCCGGTGAGGATGTCGGTCGCGGCATCATGGGCGCAACGCATGTTGCGGGTGTGGCGGGTGTTGCCGCCGCGATAGAATTTTGGCGCGCCTTCCAGCACCAGCACGGAAGCGCCCGCGCGCCGGGCGCTGATGGCGGCGCAGAGAGCGGCGTTGCCGCCGCCGATCACCAGCACATCGAATTTTTTAGTCAGATCGGCCATGCGCTCTTGTTGTCGTTGTTGGCCTGGAAATCAAACCGGCGCGCCGGCAAGCGCATCCATCCACCCAGGCGTTTTTCTAGCCTGCCGCAACGGCCGCGTCACGCGTCACGTGCGCCTTCGCCGGCGATCCGCGCAGCGATATGCGACGATGTCGCATGCAACTCGCTATGCGGAATATCTGCAATGTCAGGGCTTGCTCTGCACGGAGGCGAGCAGCCATTGCCGGAAGGCCGCGAGTTTGGGCGGGTCGGTTCTTCCCGTGGGCGAAACCAGATAAAAACCGGCGTCGACCGGAAATGCGATGTTGAAGGGAACGACCAGCCGGCCCTTGGCGATGTCTTCCTGCACATAGGCGGTGCGGCCCATCGCAACGCCGAGGCCGTCGATCGCGGCCTGCACCGTCATGAAGATCAGGTCGAAAGTGATGCCCGGCTGCTTCGAAAAATCGGCCGGCAGACCGGCCACCGTCAGCCACAGCCGCCAGTCGTCGTAGTTGGCGTTGCTGGTGTGCAGCAGCACGTGATCCCGGAGGTCTTCGGGGCATTTCAGCGGCTTGCTTCCCTTGAGCAGCGCGGGGCTGCACACCGGGAACAGCTCATCCGCCATCAGCCAGTCGGCGCGAACGCCCGGCCACTGGCCACGGCCGTAGCGGATTCCGGCATCGACATTGTCGCGCTGGAAGTCGATCAAATTGGTCGAGGTGGTGATGCGCACGTCGATGCCGGGATGGGCTTCCTGAAATGCAGTCAACCGCGGCAGCAGCCATTTGGCGGCGAGCGAGGCCAGCGTCGAGACCGTCAGCACATGGTCGTCGTCCTTGCGCAGCAGGCGGTCGGTCGCAAGCCTGAGATCGTTGAACGCGGCGCGGATGCCGGGGAGATATTCCTGCGCCTGCTGCGTCAGTGTCAGCGAGCGGTTCTGGCGGATGAACAGGCGAACGCCGAGTTCTTCCTCCAGCCGTTTGATCTGGTGGCTGATCGCGGTCTGCGTGACGTTCAGCTCGGACGCCGCCTGCGTAAAACTCAAATGCCGGGCCGCGGCCTCAAACGCCCGCAATCCATTCAGCGACGGCAGCCTGCCGGTCATTCCGCGATCCCCAGATACATGAGTTTATATCATCCGAAACGGTACAAAGTGTCGTTTGTGGAAGGCCCGGATAGCGCAGATATTAGCGACAACAGATTAGCTATAGGAGCCGAAAATGTCCACTTACACGCATGAATCGATGATAAATCATCATGGACCGGGGATTTTGAGCCGGTTGGCTGAAACCCTCCATGTCTGGCGGCAGCGCTATCAGTCGCGCCGCGAGCTGGCGAGTTGGTCCGAGCGGGAACTCCACGACATCGGGATCTCCTGGAGCGATATCGCCTACGAGACCGAAAAACCGTTCTGGCGGGCTTGATGGCAGCCAGGCTGGCGTCGCCCGATCACGGGGGCGCCAGCCGCTTTTTTAGCTCCGCGGGAGCGACCCATGACCACGATGCGGCTCGACGATCTCAGGCAATATTCCGACGTGCTGCGCGCGCGTAACGGCGAGGTCGTGACCGTGCGCTTCGTCGAGCCGCGCGATGCCGAGGCGCTGCAGAACTATTTCCGCTCGCTGACCACGCGCTCCCGCTACAACCGTTTCCTCGGCGCGGCCAGCGAACTGCCGCCGTCGCTGCTTGAGGATTTCATCCATATCGGCGAAGCCGATCGCTTCAGCGTGATCGCGACCATGCCGGTCGAGGGCTTTGAGACCATCGTCGGCGAAGCGCGCTATGCCTTCGACAGCGAAACCGCCTCGATCGAATTCGGCCTGTCGATCGACGACCGCTGGCAGGGCCACGGCATCGGCAAGGCGCTGATGAAAAACCTCGAATGCCGCGCGGCTTCCTTCGGTGCCACGCGCCTGTTCGGCGACACGCTGCGCTCCAATGACGCGATGATCGCGCTCGCCCGCAAGGCCGGCTACGCCTTCACCAATACCCCTGGCGACTGGAAGCTGACGCGCTTCCAGAAGCCAATTCATGTCGAACCGCAGGAAATCCCATGCGCCAGTTGGCGGCTCGCCGCCGTCTCTCCCAGCGCAATGTCCTCGCTTGCGGTCTGACCACTAAGCCCGGTTCTGGCCGTACCAGAACCGGGCTATTTTCCCGCGCTTACGCGGCTTGCTCAGTAAAGTCGGTCGAAATCGCCAGCGTCCGCCATTCGGCCAGTTCCTTCGCAACAAAGGCGTTCTTGGCCTCGATCCGCTCCACCGTGTCGCTGCCCAGCGGCAGCCGCAGCGGCGGATTCTTGGCGTTCACGAGTGCGATGAAGGCGCTCGCCAGCTTGCGCGGATCGCCGCGCTGGCCGTGGTTGGCGTCCGCCGCATGGGCCCGGGTGTTGCCGACGCTCTCGCGGTAATCCTCGATATGCTGCGCGGTTCGCGCCAGCGACGTCTCGTCGAGGAAATCAGTGCGGAAGAAGCCGGGCTCGACCACGGTGACCTTGATTCCGAGCGGCGCCACTTCGGCCGCCAGCGCCTCGCTGATGCCTTCGACCGCGAACTTGGTCGCGCCATAGACGCCCCAGCCGGGAAAGCCCGCATAGCCGCCGACCGAGGAGATGTTGATGACATGGCCCGAGCGTTGCCGGCGCATATGCGGCAGCACGGCGCGGGTGACGCCCAGCAGGCCGAACACGTTGGTGCCGAACAGCTTGCTGGTCTCCGAGGCGCTGGCCTCCTCGATCGCGCCCAGCAGGCCATAGCCGGCATTGTTGACGAGGATATCGATGCGGCCGAATTTTTTCACCGCCTGACCGGCGGCCTCATGCGCCTCGGCCTCGCTGGTCACGTCGAGCCGGGTCGCCAGCAGCCGCTCATGCGTGCCGAGGCGGGCGGTGACGGTGTTGGGATCGCGGGCGGTGGCAACCACCGCATCGCCGGCCTTCAATGCGGCTTCCGCGATCAGGGCGCCAAAACCCCGGGAAGCTCCTGTGATGAACCAGACACGCATGTTCTTGCCCTTTTTCGTTGGTGCCCAGCGGTCTCGCCGGGCTGATGGGCAAGGAATAGCGGCTCGCCATATCTGAGATAATCCGCTAAATACTCTACAAGCTACTGAGTAAAATTCATCAATGCGGATCGACCCCTCCGACCTCGCCACCTTCCTCGCGATCGCCCGCCACCGCAGCTTTCGCGCGGCGGCGACCGAGCTTGGCGTCTCGGCCTCGGCGCTGAGCCACGCGCTTCGAAACATCGAGGAACGGCTCGATCTGCGCCTGATCAATCGCACCACGCGCAGCGTCGCGCTGACGGAGGCGGGTGAGCGGCTGTTCTCGCGGATCAGCCCGGCGTTCCGCGATATCGATGACGCGCTGGAGGACCTCAATAATTTTCGCGGCAAGCCGGCCGGCACGCTGCGCTTCAACGCCGCGCGCCAGTCGACGCAACTGGTGCTGCTGCCGATCGTGACGCGCTTTCTCAAGAGCTTTCCCGGCGTCAACGTCGAGATCATCATCAACGACGCGCTGATCGATACGGTTGCGGCCGGTTTCGATGCCGGCGTTCGATTCGGCGAAACGATCGCCGCCGACATGATAGCGGTGGCCGTCGGCCCCAGGCACCGTTTCGCAGTGGTCGGCTCGCCCGGCTATTTCAAGACCCACAAGCCGCCGGTGACACCGCATGACCTCAAAGGCATGCCGTGTATCCGCTATCGTTTCACCAGCGGCGCGCTCTACAAGTGGGAGTTCGAGCGCGGCGGCATCGAGGTCGATATCGACGTCGAAGGGCCGCTGACGCTGAACGACCAGGACCTGATGGTCGATGCGGCGCTGGATGGCGCCGGTCTCGCCTTCGTGTTCGAGGCGCAGGTCGAGGAGCTGATCGCGAAACGCAAGCTCGTGCGCGTGCTGGCCGACTGGTGTCCTGCTTATCCTGGCTTTTTCCTGTACTATCCGAGCCGCCGACAATTGCCGGCCGCGTTGCGCGCTTTCGTCGATTTCGCGAAAATGCCGAAGGGTTGAAAACCGGGTCCGCTCCGGCTAGCTTTCGTCACCGCAGCCCGCGTGAACTCATGCACGTGCAGGGGAGGGGCGGTCATGGCAGTCGACGCTGGATTCGTGCGGCAGATTTTCGCCGGCCTCGAGCAGGGCGACGGTGCCGGATTCTTTGCCCATGTCGCCGATGACGTCGACTGGACCGTGATGGGCACGCATCCGCTCGCCGGCCACTACAAATCCAAAGCCGATTTCGTCGCCGGTACCTTCGCCAAGCTCGGCAAGGTGTTGCCGAATGGTGCGCAATTGCACGTCGACAATCTGATAGTGCAGGACGATGTCGCGATCGTGGAACTGCATTCCGAAGCGACCGCCAAAAATGGCTTTCGCTTCGATAATCATTATTGCTGGGTCTGCTATTTCAGGAACGACGCCATCGTGCGCGTGCGCGCCTACCTCGAATTCGGTGATGGTGGCGCGTCTGTTCGTGGAAAACCCGATCGGGTAAAGCAGTCTCTCGTAGCCCGGATGGAGCGAAGCGTAATCCGGGATCGGTCTACCCACATACGAGAGTGCCCCGGATTTCGCTCCGCTCCATCCGGGCTACGGTATGCCGCGCTTGCGGGAAAGAGCTCAACTCCCCCTGAACACCGGCTTGCGCTTTGTCGATGAAGGCTTGAACCGCTTCCTTGTGATCGGCCGTCACCTGGGTTCGGATCATGCGCTCGGCCTCATGGTCGCGCGCGGTGGCGAAATCGAACATCAAGGCTTCGTCCAGATTGTCCTTCATGTAGCGGATCGCGATCGTCGGTCCTTCGGCGATCGATTTGGCGAGCGCGAAGGCTTCCGCCTGCAGCCTGTCGTCGGGGACCACGCGGTTCACCAGGCCGATCGCCTCGCACCTGGCCGCATCGACCCTGTCGCAAGTGAACATCAATTCCCGCGCCCGCGACGTGCCGACCAAGCGTGTCAGGAGCCAGGCGATGCCGTAATCGCCGCTCAGGCCCACCTTGAGGTAGCCGGTGGAAAGGAATGCCGATTGCGCGGCAATCCGCATGTCGCAGGCCATCGCAAGCGCGAGGCCGGCGCCGACCGCGGGGCCGGGCAGGGCGGCTATGGTTGGCTTCCGCACCGCGACCAGCGCGCCGGTCAGGAGACGCTGTCGCTCCTGCAGGTCGGCGACCCGCTCGTCATGGGACATCGCGAGCTTTGTCTTGTCGCGATTCGCCCCCATGCCCTTGACGTTGCCGCCGGCGCAGAACGCCGTGCCCGCGCCGGTCAGCAGCAACACGCCGACATCGGGATTTTCGCCGCAGGCCTTGATCATGCTGCGCAGCGCCGGCGTCAGATTATCCGACATCGCGTTGCGCGCCTCGGGGCGGTTCAGCGTGATGATGGCGACGCGGTCGCGGATCACGCACAGCAGTTCGTCGGTGCCGGTGTCGATTTTGGTTTCGGTGGTCATGGTTCCCCCAGTTGTTGTTGTTTCGTCATCTCAGTCCGTAGGGTGGGCAAAGCGAAGCGTGCCCACCATTCAAAGTCGCGCCCGGCGATAGATGGTGGGCACGGCGCAAGTGCGCCTTTGCCCACCCTACGATCATGTCAAAACTTCTCGACCCATGGCCGCAGTTCGACCTCCCAGGTCCAGGCGCTGCGCGGTTGCTGCAGCACGTTCCAGTAGCTCAACGCAATCGCGTCGGGATCGAGCATCGAGTCCGGCCTGTCGGCGGGTTCGGCGCGGGCCGCGCTGCGGATGCCGCCGTCGATGACGAAATGCGCGACGTGGATGCCCTGCGGCGACAATTCGCGCGCCATGCTCTGGGCCAGCCCGCGCAGCGCGAACTTGCCCATCGCGAACGGCGCCGATTGCGGATAGCCCTTGACGCTGGCGGAGGCGCCGGTGAACAGGATCGCGCCGTGCTTGTTGGGCAACATGCGTGTGGCCGCCTGCTGCGCCACCAGAAAGCCGCCGAAGGCCGAAACGGCAATCGCCTGCGCGACATCTGCCGGAACCAGGTCGGTAAAAGCGCCGCGCGCCCGTCCGCTGGCGTTGTAGACGACGATATCGGGCGTGCCGATCTCGCGCTCGACCAGGCCAAAGAGACGTTCAACCTCCTCGGCTTCGGTCGCATTGCAGGCAAAGGCACGGGCGCCGGTCTCGGCGCAGAGCGCGCCAAGCTTCTCGATCTTGCGCGCGGCGAGGGCAACCTTGATGCCTTCGCGCGCGAACAGCCGCGCCAGCGATGCGCTCAATCCCTCGCCGGCGCCGACGATCAAGGCAATCTTGTAGTTTGGAATTTCCATGAGCGCTCTCCAGAGAAGACCGGGACTTGGTATCTAGGTGCGCAATCCGGCAGGGCAACCCACGGGGGCGGGATAGGTTCGAGATCGCACCTGTTGGTCGCGTTTCGCAAAACCCATCGGAGCGGAATGCCCTTGTAGCGGAAATACCCCGGCGCCGATGATGCGGTATCCGCCCGCCATGGGGTGGTCCTCCAATTATGGCTGTTGACGGCGCAACCGCCTGCGTTATCGGTAGATGATCAATATCGGGTGGAACGAACAAGGGCTAAAAATGCAGCCACGCATGCATGATCGCGCGACAGGTTCGGCCAATCAGCCGGGATTGCTCGCGCCTGATACGACGGGGATGAATTTCTACCGGGCCGATCCGGCGCTGACCGATCTGCTGCGGCTGCATCTCCCCGATGCGCTGTTCCGCCATATCGAGCCGCATCTCGATCGCCTCGGCGAACTGGCCGGCGGCTATCTCGACGAATGCGCGCGGCTCGCCGACCGCCACACGCCGGTGCTGCACCAGCGCGACAAGTTCGGCCGCGATACGCAGTACATCGAATATCATCCGGCCTATCGCGAACTGGAAAAAGCCGCGTTCGGCGAGTTCGGCATTCACGCGCTGTCGATCCGCAAGGGCATCATGGGCTGGCCGGACAAATACCCCGTCGTGGCCAAGCATGCCTTCACGTTCCTGTTCAATCAGACCGAGTTCGGCATGGGCTGTCCGATCAACGTCACCGACGGCTGCGCCAAACTGCTCAACAATTTCGGCAGCGAGGCGCTGAAGGCCAAATATCTCGACGGCCTGACCCAGACCGACATGAGCAAGCTGACCCAGGGCGGCCAGTTCATGACCGAGAAGGAGGGCGGCTCCGACGTCGGCACGCTGACGACGCGCGCCGTGCAGGAAGGCGACCACTGGCGGCTCCATGGCGAAAAATGGTTCTGCTCCAATGCCGACGCCAAGGTGGTGATGCTGCTGGCGCGCCCCGAAGGAGCAGGGCCGGGCACGCGCGGCGTCGGCCTGTTCCTGATGCCGCGGTATCTCGACGACGGATCGCAAAACCACTACCGGATCGTTCGCCTGAAGGACAAGCTCGGCACCCGCTCGATGGCCTCAGGGCGAAATCAAGTTCGAAGGTGCGATCGCCTATGCCGTCGGCAAGCTCGACCGCGGCTTCGTGCAGATGGCCGAGATGGTCAATTCGTCGCGGCTTTCCAACGGCGTCAAGTCGACCGCGCTGATGCGGCGCGCGCATCATGATGCGATGACGGTGGCGCGAAACCGCGTGGTGTTCGGCAGCCGCATCATCGATCTGCCGCTGGCGCGGCGGCAATTGATGAAGATCATGCTGCCGACCGAGCAGGCGCTGTCGATGAGTTTTCTCACCGCCGACGCGCTCGATCGCGCCGAGGCCGGCAGCCAGGATGCGGCGGCGCTGCTGCGGATCCTGACGCCGACTTTGAAATTCCGCGCGACGCGCGATGCGCGCAAGGTCTGCGGCGACGCGTTGGAGATGCGCGGCGGCATCGGCTACATCGAGGAATTCGCGACTGCGCGGCTGCTGCGCGACGCCCATCTCGGCTCGATCTGGGAAGGCACCGGCAACATCGTCGCGATCGATGCGCTGACGCGCGCGGTCGGCCGTCACGGCGCCGATGCCGCGCTGGCGGCGGACCTGCACGCCCGTCTCGACGATAGCGCCAATGTGCCGCAGGCCTGGCGCGATCGCCTGCGCGAACTGACCGACCGCGCCGTCGGCTTCGCGCGCGAAGTCGCCAGCCGGAGCGACAATGAGGGCGATGCGCGGCGCGCCACCAGCCTGCTCTATCATGTCGCCAGCGCCGTCGCGCTGGCCTGGGAGGGCGGGCGCATCCACGAGATGCGCGGCGACGCCAGGCGGCTGTTGCTGTCGCGGATGGTGATCGACCACCGCGTCGCGGCGGGCGACCCGTTCCGGCTTGCGGAAAATGCGACCCAGCGCGCCATCACGGACCATTTGCTCGGCGAGCGCGGCGTCGGCATGGCCGAGGTTGGCGAATTGCTCGTCGCAGCGTAGGCTGGCTGCAATTCTGGTTCAAAAAATAACAGAAATTGAGGGAGCACCCGATGAAGGCCGCCGTCCTGCATGAAGTCAACAAGCCGCTGATGATCGAGGATGTCAGCGTGCCGAATCCCGGCCCGCGCGAAGTCCTGATCCGCACCCGCGTCGCCGGCCTCTGTCATTCCGACCTGCATTTCATGGAAGGGCTCTACCCGCATCCGCTGCCGGCCGTGCTCGGCCATGAATCCGCCGGCGTGGTCGAAAAAGTCGGCTCCGACGTCACCTATGTAAAACCCGGCGATCACGTCGTGACCTGCCTGTCGGTGTTCTGCGGCACCTGCGACAACTGCACCACCGGCCGCACGGTGCTCTGCACCGACACGACCGTAAAGATGCTGCCCGGCCAGTCCAACCGGCTGTCCTGGGCGCGCGAGGAGAAGCTCCATCAGTTCCTCAACCTCTCGTCCTTCGCCGAGCAGATGCTGGTGCACGAAAACGCCATCGTCAAAATCCGCAAGGACATGCCGCTGGAGCTGGCGGCGCTGATCGGCTGCGGCGTCATCACCGGCTACGGCGCGGTGGTGAACACGGCCAAGGTTCAGGCCGGCGAAACCGTCGCGGTGATCGGCTGCGGCGGCGTCGGCATGGCGGCGATCAACGGTGCGGCGATCGCCGGCGCCGGCCGCATCATCGCGATCGACACCAATCCGGCCAAGCTGCAGCTCGCCACCAAGCTCGGCGCCACCGACATCGTCGATCCCGCCAGGGGCGACGTGGTGCAGCAGGTGCGCGAACTCACCGGTGGCGGCGTGCATCACTCCTTCGAGGTGCTGGGCCGCAAGGAAACCGCGGAGCAGTCCTTCTCAATGCTGGCGGCCGGCGGCACCGCGACCATCGTCGGCATGATCCCGTTCGGCCAGAAGATCGAGCTGCACGGTTTCGACTTCCTGCGCGAGCGCCGCATCCAGGGCTCGTCGATGGGCTCCAACCATTTCCGCGTCGACATGCCCCGCCTCATCGAATTCTACATGCGCGGCAAGCTGCATCTGGAAGACTGGATCTCGGCCAAGCTGAAACTCTCCGAGATCAACGAGGGCTTTGCCAACATGAAGGCCGGCAAGACGCTGCGCAGCGTCATCATGTTTGATGCGTGAGGCGAGGGCTTCGTCAGTTCAAAGCGACAGAACTCCGTCATGCCCGGGCAGAACGCGGAATCTTCGCGCTGATGTCCCGGGCATGCGCAATTGGAGCCTGCTAAGATCGTGGATGGCCGGGACGACCCGGCATGACGAGGCACTAGCTGTGTTTACCGCGACACATGCGCCGAGACCGCGAGCCACTTGCCGTTCTGCTTCGCCCAGCAATCGGTATAGCGCCCGTGGGCCTGCTGGCCGTCGGCTGTCATATAGCTAGTGGCGGCGTGGATGATGGCGAAATCGCCCAGCACGCGGATTTTCACGTCTTGTGCGCGTGAGATTCTTGATCGTCACCGGCACTGCGGTCTGTTTCAGGAACGCCGCGCGGTCGACCAGCGACTTGTCGGGGTTCGAGCAGTAGAAATCGGCGGCAAGGATTTCGTCGAAGCGTTTGACGTCGGAGTTCTGCACGGAGGCGACGTAGTCGCGGTTGAGCGCGGTCAGCTCGTCGATATCCTTGCTCATGGTCGTCCCTCCGGTCTGGCTTCCCCGGCATTTCGAGGAGCGGGGCAGCGAAGCAATCCGCTTTATTTCTGATGATGATTATGGATTGCTTCGCGTCGCACGCAATGACGTTGCGGGTAAGTTTCGTCGCTCAATCATCAAACATCGGCGGCGGCTTGAAGCCGCCGAATTCGCGCTCGATCAGTTCGGCCAGCTTCAAGGGCGTGCGGTCTTCCAGCCAGGGGCCGACGATCTGCACGCCGACCGGCAGTCCATCCGGCGAAAAGCCGGTCGGGATCGCGGTGGAGGGCAGGCCGGGCAAGGTGGCGATGCCGGGCCAGGAGAGCTGGTCGGGATAGACGTAATCCTTGCCGTCGATCCTGATGCGGCGCTTCTCCTGGTCCTCGGAATGATCGTGCGGATAGGCCGGCGTCGGCATGATCGGGCAGATCACGGCGTCATAGGTCTTGAACAGCTCGCGCCATTGCGCGCGCAGGCGGGAGCGTCCGCCATCGGCCATCAGCCAGTCGCGGTGACTGAGCGCGATGCCGCGCAGGCGTTCGGCGGCGAGGCTGGTGTCGCTCGGCCGGCAAGCGCCGCGGCGGCGGCCTGTGCGCCGGCATAGGTTTCCGGCGCAAAGGACGCGGCAAGGAACGACATCAGCATCCGCATGTAGAGCCGGCTCGATGCCGCGAAATCAGGCAGCAGCGGACTGCTGCGGTCGATCTTGACGCCGGCCTTGGCGAGATTTGCGGCAAGTGTTTCCAGCGTGCCGCGCACCACCTTGTCGGTCGGCATGACCGGATCGGTGTCGATCAGCAGCACGCGAAAGTTCTTCAGCTCCGTGTGACGCGGCGGCGGCAGCGCGAGGCTATAGGCCTTGCCGGCTTCGAGCGGATCGGGCCCCGCGATCACGTCCAGCAGCAGCGAAAGGTCGGCCGCGCAGCGCGCCATCGGTCCGATCACGCTGAGGTCGCGCGTGGAAGGCAGCGGCGGCAGCGGTGGCGGCGTGTGGCCGCGCATGGCGACGAGGTCGAAGGTCGGCTTGTGCGCATAGACGCCGCAATGAAACGCCGGCACGCGCAAGGAGCCGCCGATATCGGAGCCGAGCGACAGCGGTCCATAGCCCGCCGCGAGCGCCGCCGACGATCCGCCGGAGGAGCCGCCGGGCGTGCGGCCGAGATCGAACGGGTTGTTGGTGGTGCCGTAGATCTCGTTATAGCTCTGCCAGTCGGCGAGCCCGAGCGGCACGTTGGTCTTGCCGAGGATGACGCCGCCGGCGTCCTTGACGCGCGCGATCGGCAGCGCGTCTTCGGTTGGCGTAAAATCCTTCTGCGCCGGAATGCCCCAGGTCGTCGGCAGTCCCGCGATGTTGTAGGATTCCTTCACCGTCACGGGCAGGCCGAGCAGCGGCTTCTTCACGCCGCGCGCCAGTTCGGCGTCGGCGACACGGGCGGCGGCAAGGCCGCGCTCGAAATCGCGAACGCAGATCGCATTGATCTTGGTATCGTGCCGCTCGATCCGGCCGATCGCGTCCTCTGCCAATTCGACGGCTGAAACTTTTCTGGCAGCGAGGGCTGCCGACAATTCGACGGCGGTCTTGAAGCTCCATTGCGACTTGGCCAAGGCGTACTCCCGATCTGTTCTTCGATGCGGCGCGGATGATGCTCAGTTTGGGCGCGCGCGGCAAGAGCAATGGCTGTACAGCGGCGATCCCGTCATGTTGCTAGCCGCTTGGCGAAGGCCCGGTTGCCCGCTAATCTTCCGCTCAACAAAAACTGAAAACAGCGCGGGAGGCTCCGATGAGATCGGCGTGGATCGCAGGCGCAGTGATTATCATCACAATCGGCAGTGCGACGGCGATAGCCCGCGCCGCGGAAATCAGGTTGGCCGAACAGTTCTCGATGGGCTACCTGCAGTTCAACGTCATGAAGCGCGACAAACTGATCGAGAAGTATGCCACGCAACGCGGCCTGAAGGACTTCAAGGTCTCCTGGCAACGCTTCAACGGCCCGGTGGCGATGAACGAAGCGCTGTTGTCGAATTCGACCGACATCGTCAGCGGCGGCGTGCCCGGCCTGATCACACTGTGGGACAAGACGCAGGGCACCTCGTTCGAGGTCAAGGGAATCTGCGCGTTGAGCTCGCAGCCGTTCCTGCTCAACACCGCCAATCCCGACATCAAATCCATCAAGGATTTCACCGAGCGCGACCGCATCGCGGTGCCCTCGATCAAGGTGTCGGTACAGGCGGTGCTGCTGCAGATGGCGGCAGCGGCCGCCTATGGCGAGGAAAACTATGCCAGGCTCGATCCGCTGACGGTGTCGATGTCGCCGCCGGATGCGACCATCGCGCTCCTGAGCGGCGCGGGCGGCGTCAGTTCGGCCTTCAGCGTGCCGCCGTTCCAGTTCCAGCAACTGGAGCAGAAGAACATCCGCACCGTGCTGTCGTCATTCGACGTGCTCGGCCCGCACACATTTACGGTGGCATGGACATCGGCGCGGTTCCGCAAGGACAACCCCGAACTCTACGGCGCATTCCTCGATGCGGTGAAGGAGGCGACCTCGATCATCGCGGCCGACCCGAAGGGGACCGCGCAAAGCTGGATCAACGACAGCAATTCCAAGCTGCCGCTGGAGATGGTGACCAAGGTCGTAACCGGGCCCGGAGTCGAATGGACGATGACGCCGGCGGCCACCATGAAATTCGCAAAATTCATGCGCCGGGTCGGCACCATCAAGCGCGAGCCGGCTTCGTGGAAGGACATGTTCTTCCCGGAGATCGGCGGCCTGAACGGGAGTTGAGATCCTACGCCCCGCCGATCAATATCCCGACCGCGAGCACGATGCCGCCGCCGAGCACGATCTGGAACGCCGCCTGCAGGAATGGCGTGTCCATGTAGCGCGCGCGAATATAGGCGATCGCCCAGAGTTCGAAGAACACGACGATGCCCGCGATCCCTGTCGCGATCCAGAACGCGTTCGCCCAGGAATCCGGCACCAGATAGGGCAGGGTGTGGCCGAGGCCGCCGAGCGCGGTCATGATGCCGCTGGCGGCGCCGCGCAGCCAGGGCGAGCCGCGCCCGGTCAGCGAGCCGTCGTCGGACAGCGCTTCGGCAAAGCCCATGCTGATGCCGGCGCCGATCGAGGCGGCGAGCCCGACCAGAAACGTCTGCCAGTTCTGATGCGTGGCAAAGGCGGCCGCGAACAAGGGCGCCAGCGTCGAGACCGAGCCGTCCATCAGTCCGGCTAACCCCGGCTGCACATATTGCAGCACGAACATGCGCCGGCGCGTCTTGTCCTCTTCGGCGCGCACATCGGGGCTGAGGATCTCGCCGGTCAGCTTGGCCGCGAGTTTTTCGTGGCCCTTCTCTTCCTCGGCGAGGTCGCCGAGCAAGCGGCGGACGCCGACATCCTCGGCCTGCTCGGCGGCCTTGATGTAGAATTGCTCGGCCTGCAGCTCCATCGTCTCGACTTCCTTGCGGATGGTGTCGAGCGACAGGTTCTTGGTCAGCCAGATCGGGCGCCGTCGCAAAAATCCCCTGACGTCCTCGCGGCGGATCGGCGGCAGATGCGCGCCGAACCGCTGCTCGTACATTTCCAGCAGCCGATGGCGGTGGCCGCGTTCTTCCTCGGCCATCTCCTCGAACATCTTGGCCGAGTCCGGATAGCGTTCGGCGAGGTCTTCCGCGAAGGTCATGTAGATGCGGCTGTCTTCCTCCTCGGAGGAGATCGCGACAGCCAGCACCTCGCGCTCGGTCAGATCGGCGAAATTCTTCACGGGACGGCGCCTTTTCTTACTTTAGAATTATTCTAATATTGGCTGCCGCCGCGGTCAATTGCTGGGCGTGGCCTGGTTCGCCTTCGTCTACGCCTTTGCTTTCGTCCTTCGCCTCTTGCAGGAATTGCACCAGAAGCCGGCTCACTTCGCCCGGCTGCTCCTGCTGCACCCAGTGACCGGCGCCTTCGACCAGATGACAGCCGATCATGTTGGTAAGGGCTTTCGACTGCATCGCCTCATAGACGCCGGGGCGCTGATAGGTGCCCCAGTCCTGCTTGCCCGAGATGAAGGCGGAGGGCACGTCGATGGTGCGGCCAGACCATGTCTGCAATTCCGGCGTGAACGCGCCCGAGGTGCCGCAGCGATACCATTGCAGGCCGCCCTGGAATCCGGTGCGGGCATATTCGGCGCTGTAGAAGGCAAGCTCGCTGTCGGGCAGCCATTGGTTGGCGGCGATCTCGGAGACGGAAGGCATTTCCTCAGCGACGGTCGCGGCCATGTCCTTGGCAAGGTCCATCACATAATAGGTCGGCAGTTTGGCGATTTCCTCCGCGGACCATGATTTGAGCGGGTAGGGCTTGTTGTCTTTCCAGTCCGCACTCTTGTGATGGTAGTAGGCGCGCAGGAAATCATGCACGCCCTGCGGCGCGCGGTGCATGTCGTTATTCGCCTCGCGCGTCGAATAGTACCATTGGTAATGCTTGCGCGGCCGCGGCAGCGCCGCCAACTCGCGATGGATGGAGTCATTGGCAGCCGGTTTGACCGGCTCGTCCACGGTGTTGAACGGCAGCGATGGCGGTCCGCCGAACGGGGCGCTCATCAAGACGACCGATCGAAACACGTCCGGCCGGATCAGCGCGCACCAGGCGGCCACCGACGAGCCGAAATCATGCCCGATCACGGCATCGACAGTGCGGTAGCCAAACGCCGACACCAGTCCGAGCGCGTCGCGCACCAGATTGGGGAGCCGGAACGAGCCGAGACCGCCTTCGTAATTCGGATCCCATCCGGTGGTGCGGCCATAGCCGCGCTGGTCCGGCGCGATCACGTGATAGCCGGCTTCCGCCAGAACCGGCATCACCTTGCGCCAGGAGAAGGCGAGTTCGGGGAAGCCGTGCAGCAGCAGCACGCAGGGCCGGCCTGAAGTCTCGAAGCCGGCTTCCAGCACGTGCATGCGGAGGCCGTTGATATTTTCCACGTAGCGGGAGCGGATGGTGGAGGGGAGCGGGATCTCGGGGAGGGTGGTCATTGTCTGCGCCTCTCTTCCCCTCTCCCCTTGTGGGAGAGGGTGGATCGAATGAGCGTAAGCTCATTCGAGACGGGTGAGGGGTTTGTCTCCGCGGATACAGACCCCTCATCCGCCTTCGCTTTCGCGAAGGCACCTTCTCCCACAAGGAGAGAAGGGAAGAAAGCTACGTCTTCGAAATGCAGCTACGCCTTCGCCGCAGGCTTCGGCCAGTATTTGTCCCGCAGATGCCGCTTCACCAGTTTTCCGGTGGGCGTGCGCGGCAGCTCCGCCTCGAAGTCGATGCTCTTCGGGCATTTGATCGGGCGACAAATGCTTGCGGCAGAACACGATCAGTTCGGCCTCGAGCTCTTTCCCGGCCTTGGACATGTCGTGCGGCTGCACCACGGCCTTGACCTCTTCGCCCATCTCCTCGTTCGGCACGCCGAACACCGCGACGTCGGAGACGGCGGGATGGGTGATCAGGACGTCCTCGGTTTCCTGCGGGTAGATGTTCACGCCGCCGGAAATGATCATGTAGCTCTTGCGGTCGGTGAGATAGAGAAAACCTTCCGCATCGAGATAGCCGACGTCGCCGAGCGTCGACCAGCCCTTGTCATTGTAGGCCTTCTTCGTCTTCTCGGGATCGTTGTGATAGGTGAAAACCGGCGCATCGGCGAAATAGACCGTGCCGATCTCGCCTACGGGACGCTCCTCGTCGTTCTCGTCCAAAATCTTCACCTTGCCGACGACGGCGCGGCCGACGGTGCCGCGATGCGTGAGCCATTGCTGCGAGGTCGAGACGGTGACGCCGTTGCCTTCGGAGCCGGCGTAATACTCGATCAGGATCGGTCCCCACCACTCGATCATTTTTGCCTTCACGTCGACCGGGCAGGGGGCCGCAGCGTGAATGGCGCCCTTCAGCGTCGAGACGTCGTAGCGCGTGCGCACCTCGTCCGGCAGCTTCAACATGCGCACGAACATGGTCGGCACCAGCTGCGACTGCGTGGCCTTGTATTTCTCGACCAGCTTCAGAAATTCCTCGGCGTCGAAATGCTCCATGATGATGGACGTGCCGCCGAGCGTGATCGCCATCATGTTGAAGCGCAAGGGAGCCGCGTGATAGAGCGGCGCCGGCGACAGATAGATGCTGTCGGACGACATGCCGCACATGTCGGCGCACAGGATTTTGAGAAATGCGTTCGGTACATCGATCGGATTGTTCTCGAACTCCTTCTTGATGCCCTTGGGCCGCCCGGTGGTGCCGGACGAATACAGCATGTCGTAGCCCGCCACCTCATCCGGGATCGGCATGGCCGGCTGCTCGGCGGCCTCCTTGTCGAAGGAACGGAAGCCAGGCTCGGGCTCGTCCATCATGTAGAGCAGTGGTCCGCCCGGCTGGCCGACCAGGCCCCTGACCTGCTCGGCGCATTTCGGCGTGGTGATGAAGACTTTTGCGCCGCAATCTTTCACGATGTAGGCGATCTCGTCCTGCGTCAGATAGCGGCTGATCGCGGTGTAGTAGAGACCTGCGCGCTGCGCCGCCCAGCAGATTTCCATGAAGGCGAGGCGGTTTTCCATCAAGAGCGCGATGTGGTCGCCGGCCTTCAGGCCGAGCGAGCGAAACAGTTGCGCGCCCTGGTTCGAGAGCTCGTCGAGTTCGCGATAGGTGATCGCCTTGCCGGTCCCGGCCATCTGATAGGCGATCTTGTTCGGATAAGTGCGGGCGTGGACGGAGGGATGGGTCATGGGGTTTCCTCAATATGAAAATGGCGAGCAGGAAGCGCACCTCCTGCTCGCCAGTCGCCAAACGCTTTTCTTGTTTTTAGAGCCGCTCGACGATGGTCACGTTCGCCATGCCGCCGCCTTCGCACATGGTCTGCAGGCCGTAACGCTTGTTGTTCTGCTTGAGTGCATTGACCAGCGTGGTCATCAGCTTGGTGCCGGAGCCGCCGAGCGGATGGCCGAGCGCGATCGCGCCGCCATTGACGTTGAGCCTGGCCGGATCGGCGCCTGTGGTCTTCAGCCACGCCACCGGCACCGCCGCGAAGGCTTCGTTGACCTCGAACAGGTCGATGTCGTTGATCGACATGCCGGCCTTCTCCAGCGCACGCTTGGTGGCGTGCAGCGGGGCATCCAGCATGATCACGGGATCGCCGCCCATCATGGTCATGTGATGGATGCGCGCCAACGGCTTGACGCCGAGCGACTTCAGGCCCTTTTCATTGACGACCATCACGCCGGACGCGCCGTCGCAGATCTGGCTGGCGCTGGCCGCCGTATGCTTGCCGTTCTCGGCGATCAGCTTGACGCCCTTGATGCCGTCGAGGCTGGCGTCGAAACGGATGCCTTCGTCGATATGGTGGGTGTCGGTCGAGTTGTCGGCGCGGGTGATCTGCAGCGGAACGATTTCGTCCTTGAACTTGCCGGCTTGCGTCGCGGCAATCGCGCGCTGGTGGCTCTCATAGGAGTAGGTGTCGAGCTGGTCCTTGGAGAGCCCGTACTTCTCCGCCATCATTTCCGCGCCGGTGAACTGGCTGAACACGATGTTCGGATATTTCTGCTCGAGGCCCGGGCTCTTGTAATGGCCAAAACCGTTCTTGGCGGGGAGCTGCGAAGCAAGGCCCATCGGCACCCGCGTCATCGATTCCACGCCGGCGGCAATCACGATGTCCATCGATCCGGCCATCACCGCCTGCGCCGCAAAATGCAGCGCCTGCTGCGACGAGCCGCATTGGCGGTCGACCGAGGTGGCGGGGACGCTTTCCGGAAGCTTCGAGGCCATCACGGCGTTGCGGGCAATGTTGTTGGACTGCTCGCCGGCCTGCATCACGCAGCCCATGATCACGTCCTCGATCTGGGCGGGATCGACGCCTGAGCGATCGACCAGCGAATTCAGCACGGAAGCGGCGAGATCGGTCGGATGCCAGCCTGCGAGACGTCCCCCCTTGCGGCCGCCCGCGGTACGCGCGGCGGCGACGATATAGGCCTCGGCCATGTCTGTTCTCCCTTGGATTGTTATGGATAGCGTTTTGAAAGATGGGCCGGATTTAAGGGGCGCTCCGGGATTTAGTCAATCAATCAATTAACTCTTGAGTGCAGGCGCGGCATGCGCTTATGTGCGGCCCGGATTTCCGGCAGGCAGGGAATGGGATCACCATTGAACACCAGCGTACCGACCAGGCTTCCGGGCGGTAAAAACAGCACCGCCGAGAAGTTGCTTGTCGCGGCGAGCGAGCTGATGATCGAGCGCGCCTCGATCGAGGTGTCGCTGTCCGACATCGCGCAGAAGTCGGGCGTCAACGCAGCGCTGGTGAAATACCATTTCGGCAACAAGGAAGGGCTGTTGCTGGCGCTTCTGGCGCGCGACGCCGCGACCGAGATGTCGCAGCTCGAATATCTGATCAGCCAGCCGATCGCGCCGACCGCAAAACTCAAACTGCATATCGGCGGCATCATCCGCGCCTATTACCAGTTCCCGTATATGAACCGGCTGATCCATTATCTGCTGCACGAAAGCAGCACGGAAGCGGCCGACGAGGTGTCGAAGTTCTTTGTCGCGCCCTTGCTGGAGTTCCAGCGGCGGCTGCTTGCGGAGGGCATCAAGGCCGGCGAGTTCCGCAACATCGATCCGGTCATGTTCTACACCAGCCTGGTCGGCGCCTGCGATCACCTGTTCTTCGGCCGCCATGCGATGTCGCGGGCGACCGGCGTCGGCCCGGTCACCGACGAAGTCTGCCGCGAATACATCAAGCATATGGAAGCGCTGATCTGCGGTGGAATGTTGAATGGGCGAAGTGGTGAGTAGCGAATAGCGAATGGACGACCATTCGCTACTCCCTATTCGCCATCTTAGAGAAGAAACGCACAAGGAAGGAAAGGTTCTCAAATGCAGTTACAAGACGTTGCCGTTCTCATCACCGGCGGTGGCTCCGGCCTCGGCGCCGCGACCGCCCGCGCCATGGCCGCCAAGGGCGCGAAAATCGGCGTCATCGACCAGAACAAGGAAAACGCCGAAAAGGTCGCCGCCGAAGTGAAGGGCGTCGCCCTCCACGCCGACGTGACCGACGAAGAGGCGATCAAGGCGGCGATTGCGAAAGCCGAAGCCGCGCACGGCATCGCGCGCGTCCTGATGAACTGCGCCGGCATCGGCGGATCGCAGCGCACCGTCGGCAAGGATGGCGTCTATCCGCTGGCAAAGTTCGTCCGCATCATCAACGTCAACCTGATCGGCACCTTCAACGTGCTGCGCCTGTTCGCCGAGCGTCTCGCCACGGCGCCGCCAGTCGGCGAAGAGCGCGGCGTCGCCATCAACACCGCGTCCGTCGCGGCCTATGAAGGCCAGATTGGCCAGATCGCGTATTCGGCATCGAAGGGCGGCGTTGTCGGCCTTACGCTGCCGGCGGCCCGCGATCTCGCCAGCCTCAAGATCCGCGTCAACACCATCGCGCCCGGCCTGTTCCTGACGCCGCTGCTGATGGGCCTGAACGAAGAGGCCCGCAAGAGCCTCGGCGCCCAGGTGCCGCATCCGGCCCGTCTCGGCGATGCGTCGGAGTACGGTGCACTCGCGGTTCACATCGTCGAGAACCCGATGCTCAACGGCGAGACCATCCGTCTCGACGGCGCCATCCGCATGGCGCCGCGGTAGGACAGTACTGCTCTTCCTTCTCCCCTTGTGGGAGAAGGTGGCGCGGATGAAATCCGCGCCGGATGAGGGGTTCTCTCGGCTGGCAACCCCTCACCGCAGTGAATGCGCGGCTTATAGCGGTGTAGCCCTCTCCCACAAGGGGAGAGGGCGCAGCAATTGGCACCGCATCCGCGGGTGCAGGGAGCGCCTCGTGACTCAACCGCTGCTGATCGAACATCATGACGGGGTCGATTGGGTCACGCTCAATCGCCCAGATAGCCTCAATGCGCTCGATCCCTCGTTGATCGACGCGCTCAACGCCTATTTCGAAGGCCTGCAGCGCAATCGCATCCACCCGCGTCGTGGTGCTGAAGGGTGCAGGCAGCGCGTTCTGCGCCGGCCTCGACCTCAAACATGCGATGAAGCGCCGCGCCGGGCAGCAGGAGCCGCCCGGCGTAACGGAATCGCTGGATTCGCAGCGGCGGATTGCCGACATCGTGATGCTGATGCGGCGCTGCCCACAGCCGATCATCGCGCTGGTTCAGGGTGCGGCCGCCGGTGGCGGTTTTGCGCTGGCGCTCGCCGCCGACATCCGCATCGCTACCAAATCGGTGCGGATGAACTGCGCCTTCATCAAGCTCGGTCTCGGCGGTTGCGACATCGGCACCAGCTATTTTTTGCCGCGCCTCGTCGGCGTCTCGGTCGCATCCGAACTGATCCTCACCGGCCGCTTCATCGGCGCGGAGCGCGCGCTTGCGGTCGGCCTCGTTTCCGAAGTCGTCGAGGAAGGCGGGCTTGATGCAGCGGCCGAGCCTTACGTCGATGCGATGATGACGGCTTCGCCGGTGGGGTTAAGACTTTCCAAGGAATGCCTCAACATGAGCGTCGATGCCGGCTCGATCGAAGCCGTGATTGCGATGGAAGACCGCAATCAGGTGTTGTGCAGCCGCTCGGAAGAATTCAACGAAGGCATCAGGGCCTTTCTCGAAAAGCGAAAGCCTGTCTATATCAAGCGATGACGACAAGATCCGCAAAGGACTGAATTCCGGGAGACGCAATATGAGTGGGAGTGCAGCCGCAGTGCTGACAAAACCGGCCTTTCGCAAGATCGAATGGCTGGCGCGCGACATCGCGGTCGAGCGTCGTCCTGATGGCGTCATCATCCTGAAGTCGCGCATCCCGCTGCAGCCTTATGAGAAGCATATCCCGGCGTCGCTTTCGAAATGGGCGAAGCAGGCGCCCGAGCGCATCTGGCTGGCGCAACGCGGCGGCGCCGACCGCCAATGGCGCAAAGTCTCTTACGGCGAAGCCAAGCGCATCGTCGACGGGCTGACGCAGGGCCTGCTCAATCTCGGCCTCAGCGAGGGTCGCCCTGTTGCGATCCTGTCGGGCAATTCGATCGAGCATGCGCTGATGACGCAGGCCGCGATGCAGGCGCGACTGCCGGCCGCACCGGTGTCGCCTGCCTATTCGCTGATGAGCCAGGATCATCTCAAGCTCAAATACCTCTTTGATCTGATCAAGCCTGCCGTCGTGATGGTCCAGGATGGGCCGACCTTCGAGAAGGCGTTGAAGGCGCTTGATCTGAGCGGGGTCACCGTCGTGCATGTGTTGCGGCCATGCGAGGGGGTCAAGAGCGTGTCCTTTGCCGATCTCGCCGCAACGCCTGTGGGCAAGGACGTCGAAGACTCGATTTCGAAAATCACGCCAAAGACCGTCGGCAAGCTGCTGTTCACCTCGGGCTCGACCGGGATGCCGAAGGCCGTCATCAACACGCAGGCGATGATGTGCGCCAATGCGGCGATGATGATGCAGGTGCGCCCGCGCAATCCGAACGGGCCGCTCGCGACCGTGCTGGACTGGATGCCGTGGAATCACACCATGGGCGGCAATGCCGCGTTCCATCCGATCCTGGTCGATGGCGGCACGCTGTATATCGACGACGGCCGGCCGATGCCCGGCCAGCTCGAAGAGACCATCCGTAACCTGCGCGAGGTGTCCCCGACCTATTATGCCAACGTGCCCGCCGGTTACGCGGCGCTGGCGGCTGCGATGGAGAAGGACGACGCGCTGTGCCGCAGCTTCTTCAGGAATTTGACGGTCATGGCCTATGGCGGCGCGCGGCTGCCCGACGATCTCTACGAGCGCATGCAGGCGCTGGCGGTGAAGACCACCGGCGAGCGCATCGTGTTCTATACCGGTTGGGGCTCGACCGAGACTGCGCCGACATCGACCGGCACCTATTGGGACACCGAGCGCGTCGGCCTGATCGGCCTGCCGTTCCCCGGCGTCGAACTGAAGCTGGTGCCGTGCGGCTCGAAATACGAGCTGCGCCTGCGCGGCGTCAACGTGACGCCGGGCTATTTCGGCCAGCCTGATCTGACGAAGAAGATGTTCGACGAGGAAGGTTATTATTGCATCGGCGATGCCGGAATATTCGTCGATGAATCCGACCCGCTGCAGGGCATCATCTTCGCCGGCCGCGTGGTCGAGGATTTCAAGCTCACGACCGGCACCTTCGTCCACGTCGGCTCGCTGCGCACGGACGCGATCGCGGCCGCGACGCCTGTCGTGCACGACGCACTGGTCGCCGGCCAGGACCGGGAATTCATCGGGCTGCTCGCCTGGCCCAATCTGCATGCCTGCCGGCAGGTGGTCGGCAATCCAGATGCGACGTTTGAAGACGCGATCAGTCATCCCGAGGTAATCGCCTGCCTGAAGCGCGGGCTGGAAGCCCATAACGCCTCCTGCACCGGCAGCAGCATGCGGATTGCCCGCGCCATGCTGATGGCCGAGCCGCCCTCGATCGACGGCAACGAACTCACCGACAAGGGCTACATCAACCAGCGCGCCGGCTTAGAGCGCCGCGCCGCGCTGGTGGACAAGCTCTACGCCGACAAGCCGGGAGACGACGTCATCATTTTGAACTGACCGTAGGATGGGTAGAGCGCAGCGAAACCCATCAGCCGCAACCAAGCCATTGATGGGTATCGCTTCGCTCCACCCATCCTACAGAGCCTCACTTAACGCGAGTAACACGCCATGAACTTCGATTTCTCCGACGACCAAAAACAAATGCGTGACGCGGCGAGGAAGTTCCTCACCGAAAAATGCCCGCCGAAGGCTGTGCGCGAAGTGCTCGACGGCAAGGCGCCGTATGACAAGGCGTTGTGGCAGGGGCTTGCCGAGATGGGCTTCCTCGGCGTCGCAATCCCCGAAGCGTTTGGTGGTGCGGGCGCCGGCCATCTCGAACTCTGCGTGATTGCGGAAGAAATGGGCCGCGCGAATGCGCCGGTGCCGTTCTCTTCCACCGTCTATCTCGCGGCTGAAGCGCTGCTGCTGGCAGGCTCCGACGCGCAGAAGCAGAAATGGCTGCCGAAGATCGCGAGCGGCGAGGCGATCGGCACGCTGGCGCTGTTCGAGGGCAGGGGCAATCCGTCGCCGAAGGCGATCAAGCTGCAGGCCTCCGGCGGTACGCTCACTGGCGTCAAGAAGCCGGTACTGGATGGCGCGATTGCCGATTTCGCCGTGGTCGCCGCGCGCACCGGCTCCACCGGGCGCGATTCAGACATCTCGCTGTTCCTGGTCGACCTGAAGGCCGGCGGCGTCGAAGCGAAGTCGCTGACCAATGTCGATCCGACAAGGGGCCAGGCCGAACTCACCTTCAAGAACGCCAAGGCCGAGCCGCTTGGTGCTGCCGGTGACGGCTGGAGCATTTTGACCCAGGTGCTTGACCGCGCTGCGGTGCTGCTCGCGTTCGAACAGGTCGGCGGTTCCGACCGTGCGCTCGAAATGGGCCGCGACTATGCGCTCGACCGTATCGCCTTCGGCCGGCCGATCGGCTCGTTCCAGGCGGTGAAGCACATCCTCGCCGACATGTATGTCTCGGCGACGCTGGCGCGTTCGAATTGCTATTACGGCGCCTGGGCGCTTTCGACCAACGCGTCGGAATTGCCGGAAGCGGCGGCGGCCGCGCGCATCAGCGCGACGCAGGCGTTCCAGCACTGTTCAAAGAACAACATCCAGGTCCATGGCGGCATGGGCTTCACCTGGGAGTTCGACTGCCACATGTACTACCGCCGTGCCAACACCACCGCGCTGGCGCTCGGCAGCCTGTCGTACTGGGAAGATCAGTTGATCGACCGCATGCGCAAGAAGAACGCGGCGTAGGGTCGATTTGTAGGATGGGTAGAGCGAAGCGAAACCCATCAAACCGCGGGCTGAGGACGATGGGTTTCGCTTCGCTCTACCCATCCTACGAAGCCGCCGAGGATTGAAAACATGAACTTCGACGACACCCCGCAGGAAGCCGCGTTCCGCACTGAGGCCAAGGCGTGGATATCAGCCAACGCGCCGAAGCAGTACGAGGAGGAGCTTCGAAAGTCCTCGCTCGGCCGCACCGCGCTCAAGGGCGCCAACATTCTCGAGGTCGCAAAAGCCTGGCAGAAGAAGAAGGCCGATGCCGGCTGGGCCTGCCTGCACTGGCCGAAGGAGTATGGCGGCCGTGGATCGTCGCCGATCGAGCGCGTGATCTGGCAGCAGGAAGAGGGCCCGTTCGGCAAGCTCTCCGGCATGTTCATCATCGGCCACGGCATGTGCGGGCCGACCATGATGGCGTTCGCCGGCGAGGAGCAGAAGCGCAAATACCTGCCGCCGCTGGCCTCCGGCGAGAAGGTCTGGTGTCAGTTGTTCTCCGAACCCGCCGGCGGTTCCGACGTCGCGGGCCTGCGCACCCGCGCCGAGAAGAAGGGCGATGACTGGATCATCAACGGCCAGAAGATCTGGACCTCGGGCGCGCACTATTCGGATTACGGCATCCTGCTGACGCGCACCGATCCGAACGTCGCCAAGCACAAGGGCCTCACCATGTTCTTCCTGGACATGAAGAGCCCGGGCGTCGAGGTGCGGCCGATCAAGCAGGCCAGCGGCCAGTCTGACTTCAACGAGGTCTATTTTACCGATGTGAAGATTCCGGATTCGCAGCGGCTAGGGGCGGTCAATGACGGCTGGAACGTGTCGCTGACGACGCTGATGAACGAACGCATGTCGATCGGCGCCGGTGTTTCGACCGGCTTCCCTGAATTGTTCGATTTCTGCAACAGCCTGATGCTGGAAGATGGACCCGCGATCGAGGACCGCAGCGTTCGCTCGAAGCTTGCGAACTATGCGGTGAAGGCCAGCGGTCTGCGATACACCAGCATGCGCGCGATCTCGGCGCTGTCGAAGGGCGAGCGTCCCGGTCCGGAAAATTCCATCGGAAAACTGGTCGCGGGATCGATGGTCCAGGAAGTCGCGATGTACGCGCTGGACCTGCAGGGCGCCGCCGGCGTGCTGAGCGGGCCTGAAGACGCCGAAGTCGCCGGCAAATTCCAGGCGATGCTGCTGCGCGCGCCGGGCACCCGCGTCGAAGGCGGCACCGACGAGATCATGCGCAACATCATCGCCGAGCGCGTGCTTGGTCTGCCCGGCGACATCAGGGTCGACAAGGACGTGCCGTTCAACAAGATCCCGACCAAGGGCCGGGCGTAGAAGATTCGTAGGGTGGGCAACGCGCAAGCGTTGCCCACCGCGTCACACTCCAATGGTGGGCTCGCTTCGCTTAGCCCACCCTACGCAGAATAAAAAAGGAAGCCGCCATGAACTTCGACGATACGCCGCAGGAAGCCGAATTCCGCAGCACCGCCCGCAAATGGATCGATGCCAACGCGCCGAAGCAGTACGAGGCCGAGCTGTCAAAATCCTCGCTCGGCCGCATCCGGCTGGAGAAGGAAGAGATCGTCGACGTCGGCAAGGCCTGGCAGAAGAAGAAGGCCGAAGGTGGCTGGGCCTGCCTGCACTGGCCGAAGGAATATGGCGGCCGCGGCGCCACCCCGATCGAGAAGGTGATCTGGCAGCAGGAAGAGGGCGTCTACGGCAAGCTGACGCAGCCGTTCCAGATCGGCGAAGGCATGTGCGGCCCGACGGTGATGGCGTTCGGCAGCGAGGAGCACAAGCGTCACTATCTGCCGAAGCTCGCATCCGGCGAACATATCTGGTGCCAGCTGTTTTCCGAGCCGGCCGGCGGCTCCGACGTGGCGGGCTTGCGTACGCGCGCGGAGAAGAAGGGCGACAACTGGATCATCAACGGCCAGAAGATCTGGACCTCGGGCGCGCATTATTCCGACTACGGCCTTCTGATCACGCGCACCGATCCCAATGTGCCCAAGCACAAGGGCCTGACGATGTTCTTCCTCGACATGAAGAGCAAGGGCGTCGAGGTGCGGCCGATCAAGCAGGCCAACGGCATGCAGGAATTCAACGAGGTCTATTTCACCGACGTCGTGATTCCTGATCACCAGCGGCTCGGCGCCGTCGGCGACGGCTGGAACGTGTCGCTGACCACGCTGATGAACGAGCGCATGTCGATCGGTTCGCGGCTCGCGACCGGTTTTCCGGAAATGTTCGAATTCTGCTCGAACCTGATGACCGATGACGGCCTCGCCATCGACGATCCCGCGACGCGTTCGAAGCTTGCGACCTGGGCGGTGAAGGCGAGCGGGCTGAAATACACCAGCTACCGCGCCATCTCTTCGCTGTCGAAGGGCGAGCGGCCGGGTCCGGAAAACTCCATCGGCAAGCTGGTGTCCGGCACGATGCTGCAGGATATCGCGACCTACGCGATGGATCTGCAGGGCGCCGCCGGCGCGCTCACCGGCACTGACGAGCAGGAGGCGAGCGGCCAGTTCCAGCAGATGCTGCTGTCGTCACCCTCGATGCGCATCGCCGGCGGTACCGACGAAATCCTGCGCAACATCATCGCCGAACGCGTGCTGGGCCTGCCCGGCGATATCCGCGTCGACAAGGACGTGCCGTTCAACAAGATCCCGACCAAGGGGCGATGACCATGGACGCAGAGGCACCGAACGCACGCTATGCGACCGCAGACCGCATCGGCGTACTCGAAGAGCTCTTGAACGAGCGTTACTCCGTGCGCGCGTTCCTGCCGCAGGAGGTGCCGCGCGACACCATCGAGCACCTTCTCAAGGTGGCGCAACGCACGGCGTCATGGTGCAACAGCCAGCCGTGGCAGGTGTTGATCGCGAGCGGCGAGGCCAAGGAGCGCTTTCGCAAGGCGATCTATGCCGAGGCTGCGTCCGGCGCCAAGGATGACCATGATTTCACGCCGCCGCGCGAATATCTCGGCGTCTATCTCGAACGCCGCCGCGAGAGCGGCTTTCAGCTCTACAACACGCTCGGCATCGTCAGAGGCGACAAGATGGCGTATGCGAAGCAGGCGCTGGAGAACTACAATTTCTTCGGCGCGCCGCATGTTGCTGTTATCCACACCGACGAGCCGCTCGGCACCTACGGCGCGGTCGATTGCGGCGCCTATGTCTCCAATTTCATGCTGGCGGCGCAGGCGCTCGGCCTCGGCACCATTCCGCAGGCCGCGCTGGCGCGGCATTCCGGGTTGATCCGCCGCCACTTCAAGCTGGCCGACGACCGCCGCGTGGTGTGCGGCATCTCTTTCGGGTTCGCCGACCACGCCCACAAGGTGAACAGCTACCGCACCTCGCGGGCGAGCGTTGCCGATACCGTGACGTTCGTGGACTAGACCGCCAAACAAAAAACGCTCCAGACCGTGGAGCGTCAGGCGAGTATTCAGCGGTACGGCTTCAATTCAACAGGCCGTCCGTCTATTGGAGTTCAGCAGCGCTGGCCATTCGACAGCCGGCACTGGCCGCTGCCCGGTTGGCTCTTCGGATCGGACGCCTTCTGCGCTTGCGCGATGGAGCTGGCAGCAATCGAGCCGACGGCAAGAATGGCGAGGACAAAAGCAGTAATACGAAACATCCAGTTACCTCCAATATCAAAGAAGCACCGAAACGGTGCAAATCGAATTACGGAGATGGATGGCCGGGTCAAGCCCGCGGCTTTCCCGTTCAGGTTTAGCATGGGCCTGGGCTCATCTGCCACGGAACGTGCTTCAGAAGTCCGTGGAATACGCTCTGATGCAGCATGGCTTGATCCTTCTCCGTGTCCCGATACGTCGCCAGACGCTGCGGAACACAGAGGAACCAGCGTCATGCGCCTCGTCTACAGAAATGAAACCGGGCAGCCGCGGGCTTGACCCGGGCATCCATCGGCTTCAAAGCAGGCTGCCATCTTTTCGATGGATTGCAGGGTCATCCCCGATCAGGCCGGGGACAGGCGCCCGGCAAATGACGAGGTGGAAAAACGGAAGGCCTCCAATGAAATTTGGACCCGCAAAGCACTTCATCGCGCTGCTGCTGGCAGCCCCATTGCTCGCCGGTTGCCTCGAACGCGGGCAGCCGACCATGGCCGACACCAGCGCCGACGACGACGCATTCTGCCGCGCCAATGCCGCGGCGGGCTCGAACGACTACGTCAACTGCCGCAAGAACCGCGACGTGCAGCGCGGCAATGCCAATGCCCGCACCGACCGCGCCCAGCGCAATCTCGCCGAGCAGATGCTGAACAATCCGGTCAGACCGTGATCAGGAGGTCCTCATGAACGAAGACGTCTTCAATGCCAGCCTGCGCGGATTCCTCAAGAAGGTCGGCATCACCTCGCAGCGCGAGATCGAAAAGGCCGTGCGCGACGCCATCGAGGCCGGCAAGCTCAAGGGCAATGAGAAGCTGCCGGCGAAGATGGTGCTGACCATCGGCGGCGTCAGCCTCTCGCATGAAATTTCAGACGAGATCGAGCTGGGTTAGCGCACACAACTGTCATCATCCGCGAAAGCGGGTGATCCAGTATTCCAGAGAAGTCAGCTTTTGAATTCATAGGCTGCGGCGTGCTGGATGCCCCGCCCCAGTGCGCAATTGCGCACAAGGCGGGGCATGACGGCTCTTTTTGCAGGAAAAGCATCACATGGAAATCAAGATCAGGGATTCCAACGGCGCACAGCTCGCCGAAGGCGATACCGTCACGCTGATCAAGGATTTGAAGCTGAAGGGTTCGTCCACCGTGCTCAAGCGCGGCACCGTGATCAAGAACATCCACCTCACCGACGATCCCGACGAAATCGAAGGCCGCACCGACAAGGTCAAGGGCCTGGTGCTGCGCACGGAGTTCTTGAAGAAGGCGTGAGGGTGGATCGGCTCACCCGGTCGTCCTTCGCAAATCCATCTTCGAATCGATGCTATAAGCGCGGCATGGAACAACTTGCAATCAAGCTGCTGGGGTTTGCCGCCGCTGCGTGTACGACCCTCGCTTATGCACCGCAGTTCGTGAAAGTCTGGAAAACCCGCTCCACCGAAGACATTTCGCTTGGAATGTTTCTCGTCATGGTGCTCGGCATCCTGCTTTGGCTGTTGTACGGCCTGCTTTCCGGAGATGCGCCGCTGATCGTTGCGAATGCGGTTACGATCGTCCTGGCCGGCGGAATCCTTTTCATGAAGCTGAAATACGGTTGATCTAACGGGTCTCGCAAACAAACCCGTCTGGACGACGGGCCGGAGTAGATCTCCGCGGATACAATCCAGCTAGCGTTACCGCCGCACCGTAGCCGTTGTGGTGCGCACGAGCCAGGGGCCGGATTGCGCTTGTCAGGGCAGCCCGGAGACTGGATACTGAGCGTGCGAATGGTTTGGTTGGAAAAGTCAGCCGGCGTGGCAACGAAGTTCGAGCCGCAATTCAAGTTGAGCTGCGTACGTGTAGCGGGTGAGCGCGATGAGTTTGGAGGCCGCCACCACTGATGCACCTCCAGCGTCCTCGTCTCTGGCGTGGCCGCCGTGGGCCATCTCAATTTCAGTCGCGATTGTTTTTTTCCTCGCAGCGCGTCTCAGCCTCGCTTTGCTCGACAAGACCGACGGCATCGCGGTGTTCTGGCCGGCAGCGGGCGTAGCTACCGGATTCCTGGTAGCGTTCGGTCCGACCGTACGGTGGCCGGTCGTCATCGGCGTGGCCGCTGCCACTTTCGCGGCCAATCTGCTCGGCGATCGTAATCTTGCCAGCAGTACGGCTTTTGCCGTGGCCAATGCCGGTAGCCCTGTCATTGCTGCAGGGCTCATTCATGCGATTTTATGGCGCACCATTTGAGCTCAATGAGCTGCGCCGCGTCTTTGGACTGTTCGGCGCCGCGATAATTGCAGCCATCGTCTGCGGTTTCGTGGGCGCGGTTGGATTTGCGTTCTTTCATCCTTCAGCCTCGTCCGTCACGACGATATGGCGTCACTGGGTCGTTACCGAGACGCTGGGTAGCATTACAGTCGCGCCACTTATGATCGGGCTCGCTTCGTTCTTGCGCAACGCTCCGCCAAGGCGGGAAATTGTGGAGGGGATCTTCGCGCTCGCCATCGTGGCCACGCTATGTTTACTCTTGGTCATTCTGCCGAATGCGCCATGGACACTTGAACTGGCAATTGCCTCGTTCTGTCCGCTGTTCGTGTGGATCGCCGCCCGTGTTCGCCCGGCCTTTACGGCCGTCGCAACGTTCATGTGCGCGATCACGATTGTATGGACAACAATATTTTCCGTTGGCCTTTTCGGCGATACGCGTTTGGTGCTTGAGGAGCGCGTCCTGTCTGCTCAGGCGATCATTCTGGCCACTTCGTTCGGCGCGCTTGTTCTGGCGGCTCTGTTCAGCGAGCGACGGACACACGAACTCGCGATCCTCGAACGAGAGCAGCGGCTGGAAGAAGCGCTTCGTGCTGGCGGTGTGATAACCTTTGATTGGGATATTCGCATCGGCCTGATACAGCTGAGCCAGAATGCGGCCGAAATCCTGGGTCTGGACCCGAAACACTCTCTCAGCAGCGCGGAATGGGTGAGACAAATCCATCCCGATGATCGCCCGTCGGTCACCACTCGCTTGAACGTCGCTCGCTTGGAAGAGCGTTCACATTCGATGACGTTCCGATTTCTGCGACCGGATGGACGCGGCGAAGTGTGGCTGGAGCAAGTTGCAGTTACGCACTTTGACTGAAGCGGGAAGGCCCACACGTATCAACGGTCTGACGACCGACGTCACCGAGCGGATGCGATTTGAGGAAGAGATTTCCCGCGCCTGGAAATCAGCGGCATTGGCAGATCAGGCAAAAACCAGCTTCCTGTCTGCCGCCAGCCATGACCTGCGACAGCCATTGCAAACGTTGAGGTTCCTGCAAGCGGCACTTGAGCCGCACCTTCCGGATGGGGAGGGACGCAACCTTGTCGGCGGAATAGCGCGATCTCTCGACACCATGTCCAGCATTCTGTCGAGCCTGCTCGATGTCAATCGCCTGGAGGCCGGGAATCTCCGTCCGTCGAAGCGCGACTTCGCGATCAATGAAGTGTTTGATTCCCTGGCAGCCGATTTCCTCGATTCCGTCGCTGAGAAGGGGGTTGCGGTGGCGCCTGGTCCGTTCGAAACTCCGGGTCCGAAGCGACAAGGGAATGCTCGAAGCAATGTTACGCAATCTGCTGTCGAACGCGGTGCGATATACGGATCGGGGAACGATTCTGCTGGGCTGCCGACGCGCAGGTGACAAAATTCGAATCGAGGTCTGGGATAGCGGCATCGGCATCTCGCAGGATCAACTGCCTCATATATTTCAGGAGTACTATCAGGGTGCGCATGGTGCGGAGCGCGGCGGTTTCGGATTAGGTCTGGCCATCGTCAGACGTATGGGGAAGATACTGGACCAAAGGATCGATGTGCGCTCTACCCCTGGCAGGGGCACTGTGTTTTCGATTGAGGTTCCGCGCGGAGACTCAAGCCGCGATACGACTGGAAAGAGCGCGGACGCCGAGATTTGAGAAGGGGGGACTTCCCCGATATCATTCTTGTCGTTGAAGACGAGAAGAGTGTCCGGGCCTCGCTAAGTCGCCTGCTGAAAACGAAAGGCATAGACGCGATCGTGGTCGCCACGGCGAATGACGCGCTGGCGCGAATCAACCGGCAAGAAATCCGTCCCGACTTGCTGATATGCGACTACAATCTTCGCGGATCGGCCAACGGCGTTGACACTGTTAATGCCCTGCGCGCGGCGCTTGCCTGGAACATCCCGGCCATTGTCATGACGGGCGACATACGGTCGGAAGTCGTGGACTCGGTTGCTGCACATGGCATTTCTGTCCTGATCAAGCCGTTCCTGGCGGACGAACTGCTGCAGCACATTACGCGGCTTTACCGGGGATCCAGCCCCGACAGTCCAACTGGCCCGGCCCCCTAAACAAAAACGCGGCAGGATGCCCCGCCGCGTTCGAAATCGCTTCAACCGAAGTCGCCGAGAAACCATTGCTCCTCGTCGTCCTGCTTCTTGCCGCCGATCGTCTTCAGCTTGGCGAACACGGCGTCGACGTTGAGGTCGTCTTCGCGTCTTCTCGCTCGGCTCGAATTCCGGCTCCTTCTTGGTGGTCTCGGAGGCCGGCAGCAGCGTCGCGCCGCCGTAGGCCGCGGGCACCGGCTTTTCCTTGGCCGCGCGCTGCACCTCGAAATCGAGCTCGATCTGCGAGCACAGGCCGAGCGTCACCGGGTCCATCGGGGTCAGCGTCGAGGCATTCCAGTGGGTGCGGTCGCGGACGCTCGCGATGGTGGTCTTGGTGGTGCCGACCAGGCGCATGATCTGCGCGTCCTTCAGCTCGGGGTGGTTGCGGACCAGCCACAGGATCGCGCTCGGCCGCTCGTGGCGGCGCGACACCGGGGTGTAGCGCGGGCCCTTCTTCTTGGCGGCCGGCGGCAGGACAACCTTGCTCTCGCCGAGCTTGAGGCGGTAATTCGGGTCTTTTTCGCCCCTTTCGATCTCGTCGCGGCTCAATTGGCCGGTCGAAATCGGGTCCATGCCCTTGATGCCCTGGGCGGCGTCGCCGTCGGCGATGGCGCGGACCTCAAGGGGGTGCATTTTGGTGAAATCGGCCACCTGGTCGAAGGTCAGCGCGGTATTGTCAACCAGCCACACGGCAGTCGCTTTTGGCATCAGCGGTGCGTTGCTCATGGCAAATCTCCTTTGTGCCTCGCCCACCTCTTTTGGAGGCGAAGCCTGTGGTCATCGGTGATGACGGGAATTAGGGCGCTATATACGCCTTCCCGGGGTATTGGCGCAATGGTCTGCTAAAGTGCCTTGACAGAGCCCGAAAGCAGTCCCAAGTCCTTATGCGAATTGGCCGTTCCCAGCCCGCCGGCTAGGGGTGATTCGGTCCCGAGATAGGCCCCATGCCATGCGCAAACCAGACCTCAGAATCGTGCTTTGTTCTCCCCGTGGCTTCTGCGCCGGGGTGGTGCGGGCCATCGATACCGTCGAACGGGCGCTCGCCATCTATGGCGCCCCCGTCTATGTCCGCCACGAGATCGTGCATAACCGCTATGTGGTCGACAGCCTGAAGACCAAGGGCGCGATCTTCGTCGAGGAACTCGCCGAAATCCCCGATAATACCAACGCCCCGGTGGTGTTCTCCGCCCATGGGGTTCCGAAATCGGTTCCGGCCGACGCCCGCGCCCGCAATTTCTTCTCGCTGGACGCGACCTGCCCGCTGGTCACGAAAGTGCACCGCGAGGCCGCGATCCATTTCAAGCGCGGCCGCGAAATCCTGCTGATCGGGCATTCCCACCACCCCGAGGTGGTCGGCACGCTCGGCCAGTTGCCGGTAGGCGCGGTGACGCTGATCGAGACCGCGGAAGACGCCAAGACGTTCACGCCGAAGGATCCGAACAACCTCGCTTTCGTGACCCAGACGACGCTGTCGATCGACGACACCGCCGAGATCGTTGCGCTGCTCAAGGAGCGCTTCCCGAACATCAACGGCCCGCACAAGGAAGACATCTGCTACGCCACCACCAACCGCCAGCTCGCGGTCAAGAAGGTGGCGCCGGTGGTCGATGCCCTGATCGTGGTCGGCGCGCCGAACTCGTCGAACTCGCAGCGCCTGCGCGAAGTCGCCGAGCGCGAGGGCTGCCCGGTCTCGGTGCTGGCGCAGCGCGCCAGCGATCTCGACTGGTCGCGCTTCGAGGGCATCAAGAGCCTCGGCATCACCGCGGGCGCTTCCGCGCCGGAAGTGATCGTCGAGGAAATCATGGGCGCCTTCGCCGAGCGCTATGAGCTGCATGTGGAGACGGTCTCGGCCGCGGAAGAGAACGAGTTCTTCCCGCTGCCGCGTTCGCTGCGACCCGACGCCGCCTGAGGTTTTTCCATTAAGGTTCTGTCATGGCGGTTTACACCGACGTCGCCGCCGAAGACCTCGCGGAGTTCCTGAAAGGCTACGACATCGGCGAGTTGCTCTCCTACAAGGGCATCGCCGAGGGCGTCGAGAATTCCAACTTCCTGCTGCATACCAGCAAGGGCGCGTTCATCCTCACGCTCTATGAAAAGCGCGTGGCGGTGGACGATCTGCCGTACTTCCTGTCGCTGATGGCGCATCTGGCCGAGCGCGGCGTGCGTTGCCCGCAGCCGGCGAGGAATCGCAAGGGCGAGGTCTATAGCGAACTGGCCGGGCGTCCCGCGGCGATCATCAATTTCCTCGAAGGCGTGTGGCCGCGGCGGCCCAACGCCGCGCATTGCACTGGCGTCGGCGAAGCGCTCGCCAAAATGCATCTGGCGGGCGGCGACTTTCCGCTTGTCCGCAAGAACCCGCTGTCGGTCGAGGGCTGGCGGCCGCTGTTCGATCTCGCCGCGCCGCGTGCGGACAGCGTCGCGCCCGGCTTGCATGACTTCATCGCGCGCGAGCTCGATCATCTCGAAGCGCGCTGGCCGAAAGATCTGCCGCCCGGCGTCATCCATGCCGATCTGTTTCCCGACAACGTGTTCTTCCTCGGCGATAAATTGTCGGGGCTGATCGACTTCCCGTTTTCCTGCAACGACATGCTGGCCTACGACGTCGCGATCTGCCTGAACGCGTGGTGCTTCGAGCCGGATCATTCCTTCAACGTCACCAAGGCGCGGGCGCTGCTCAATGCCTATGGCCGCGAGCGGCAATTGTCGGAAGCCGAGCAGGACGCGCTGCCGCTGCTGGCGCGCGGTGCGGCGCTGCGTTTCCTGCTGACGCGCCTGGTCGATTTCCTCAACGTGCCGCCGGGCGCGCTGGTGAAGCCGAAGGACCCGCTCGAATATGTCCGCAAGCTGCGCTTCCACCAGAGCGTCGCCAGCGTGCGCGATTACGGCCTGACGCCAGCCAGGATGCGTCGCTTGAGCGAACTAGCCTCACGTGACGGTGTTCACCGACGGCGCCTGCTCGGGCAATCCCGGCCCCGGCGGCTGGGGCGCGATCCTGAAATTCGGCGACAAGGAGAAGGAATTGAAGGGCGGCGAGGCCCACACCACCAACAACCGCATGGAGCTGATGGCGGCGATCTCGGCGCTGGAAGCGCTGAAGAAGCCGTGCGTGGTCGACCTCACCACCGACAGCCAGTATGTCCGCCAGGGCATCACCGGCTGGATCCACGGCTGGAAGAGGAACGGCTGGCGCACATCCGACAAGAAGCCGGTCAAGAATGTCGACCTCTGGCAGCGCCTCGACGCCGCGCTGAAACCGCACGAGGTGCGCTGGCACTGGATCAAGGGCCACGCCGGCCACGACGAAAACGAGCGCGCCGATCAGTTGGCGCGCGAGGGCGTCGCGATGGCGAGGTTGAAGGCAGTAGCGCGCAGCCTCGTCATCACCCGCGAAGGTGGGTGATCCAGTATCCCAGAGACGGTTGAGATGAGCTCGAGAATCCGCGGCGTACTGGATCGCCCGGTCAAGCCGGGCGATGACGGTTTTGCGTCGTGCGACACCATCAACCGTCATTGCGAGGAGCGAAGCGACGAAGCAATCCAGGCATCGGCGTCGCTGCGCTATGGATTGCTTCGCTGCGCTCGCAATGACGAGTAGCTTACAGCTGCCCCAGCAGCGTATCGCCGCCGGAAACCTCGACCTTGCCGGGCGCCGGCTCGAGGTTGAGCTTCTTGACCACGCCGTCTTCCACCAGCATCGAATAGCGCTTGGAGCGGATGCCGAGGCCGTTGCCGGAGGCGTCGAGCTCCATGCCGATCGCCTTGGTGAAGTCGGCATTGCCGTCGGCCAGGAACACCGCTTCGTCGCGCTGGTCGGTGTCGCGCTTCCAGGCGTTCATGACGAAGGCGTCGTTGACGGAGACGATGGCGATGGTGTTCACGCCCTTGTCCTTGATGGCATAGGCGTTGAGGAAGATGCTCGGCAGATGCATCTTGTGGCAGGTGCCGGTATAGGCGCCGGGCACCGCGAACAGCGCCACCTTCTTGCCCTTGAAAATATCGTCGGTGGTTTTGACCTGCGGACCTTCCGCCGTCATCACGCGAAACTTGGCTTCCGGCAGCTTGTCGCCAACTTGGATCGTCATCGTCAATTCTCCCTCAATGAGCGGATAGTGTCTTAGACCGGGCGGATGGCCGGCACAATATTGCGGGCGGAAACGGCAATGCTCGCCGTGCCGTTCACTGTTCTGTCATCAGCCGGAAAAGCCGCCTGCGTCGAGGAAGGCCTGTTCTTCGGGCGTGGTCGCGCGGCCCAGGATGCGGTTACGGTGCGGAAAGCGCCCGAACCGGCGGATGATGTCGGCGTGGTGCTCGGCATATTTCATGTTTTCGGTATTGGCCGGCGCCGCGCGAACAGCTCGATGCAGCGCAACTGGTCGGGCAGATGCTCCGAATGCATGAACGGCATATAGAGGAATTCGAGCAACGCCGGGATCGATCCGCGCGTCCGCGCCGCGGTCGATGGCGCGGGCCGCCACCTCGCGCGCCAGCGCGTCGCTCGCATAGGTCCTGGCGTCGCCGCGAAACATGTTGCGGGGAAACTGGTCGAGCACGATGGTCGAGCGCCAGCGCGCCGTCGTCGCTCGCTTCCCAGGACGACAATTCGCCGGCGGCCGCGCTGCTGCCACAGGCCGAGAAAGCGCCGGCGCACCTCGGCGTCGAACGCGTCGTCGCGCCTGTACCAGCGGTCGCGGCCGGCTTCGCGCCAGAACGCCAGGATGTCGGCCGGCGCGGCGTCGCGAGCGTCAGTCATGATCCGACGCTCGCGCCGCGTCCGGTCTCAGGCCGCGGCCTTCTTTTCGTCGCGCAGTTCGCGGCGCAGGATCTTGCCGACATTGGTCTTGGGCAGGTCGGTCCTGAACTCGATCTGCTTGGGCACCTTGTAGGCGGTGAGCTGCGTGCCGCAGAACTTGATGACGTCCTCGGCGGTGAGGTTCGGGTCCTTCTTGACGATGAAGGCCTTGACCGCCTCGCCCGACTTTGCGTCCTGGCACGCCGATCACGGCGCATTCCAGCACGCCCGGATGGCTCGCGATCACTTCCTCGATCTCGTTCGGATAGACGTTGAAGCCGGAGACCAGGATCATGTCCTTCTTGCGGTCGACGATCTTGGTGTAGCCGCCGTCGTCCATCACGCCGATGTCGCCGGTGCGGAAGAAGCCGTCCGCGGTCATCACGTTCGCGGTCTCTTCCGGCCGGTTCCAGTAGCCGGCCATCACCTGCGGGCCCTTGGCGCAGATCTCGCCGGCTTCGCCGAGCGGCACTTCCTTGCCGTCGTCGTCGCGGATCGAGAGGTAGGTCGAGGGCACGGGAATGCCGATCGAGCCGGAGAACTGGTCGGTGTCGGCCGGGTTGCAGGTCAGCGTCGGCGAGGTCTCGGACAGGCCGTAGCCTTCCGACAGCGCGCAGCCGGTGACCTTGAGCCACTTCTCGGCCACGGCCTTTTGCGTCGCCATGCCGCCGCCGAACGAGGTCTTCAGCTTGGAGAAATCGAGCTTGTCGAAACCGGGCGTGTTCAACAGGCCGTTGTAGAGCGTGTTGACCGCCGGGAAGCTGTTGACCTGGTATTTCGTCAGCTCCTTGATGAAGCCCGGCATGTCGCGCGGGTTCGGGATCAACAGATTGACGCCGCCGGCGCGCATCCCGAGCAGGAAGCACGCGGTCAGCGCGAAGATGTGATAGAGCGGCAGCGCGCAGACGATGAACATCTGGTCGACATGCGGCGGCTTCTTCAGCGCCGGCTGCAGCCAGGCGTCGTTCTGCAGCACGTTGGCGAGGATGTTGCGGTGGAGCAGCGTCGCGCCCTTGGAAACGCCGGTGGTGCCGCCGGTATATTGCAGGAAGGCGACGTCATCGCGCGTGAGCTGCGGCTTGTTGAGCTTCATGCCGCGGCCGGCGGCCAGCGCGTCGTTGAAGGAGACCGAGCCCGGGATCGACCAGGCCGGCACCATCTTCTTCACCTTGCGGACCACCAGATTGACGATCACGCCCTTGAAGCCGAGCAGGTCGCCCATGCTGCCGACGATCACATGCTTGACCGCGGTCCTGGCGATCACCTGCTGCACCGTGGTGGCGAAATTCTCCAGCACGACGATCGCTTCCGCGCCGGAATCCTTGAGCTGATGTTCGAGCTCGCGCGGGGTGTAGAGCGGGTTGACGTTCACGACCGCATAGCCGGCGCGCAGCACGGCGGCGGTCGCGACCGGGTATTGCAGCACGTTCGGCATCATCAGCGCGACGCGGGCGCCC
>CAWBQP010000058.1:0-44437 GCA_963790735.1 uncultured Alphaproteobacteria bacterium
TGCCGGCAGAGCCGCTCGCTGGTGGACTCCAGCATGATGCCCTGGCTGGCCGTCACCTCGCGCAGGCTGGCGATCTCCTCGCGCGTCATCACGCCGGGATTGGCATGCGGCAGCAATCCGGTCTCGCGCAGCACCAACGCGCACATTGCGGCGAGATAGGAGATCGTCGTCTCATAGCCGAGCGCCTTCAAGGCGTCGCGCGCGGCCTGGTATCGCAGCTCGGGCTTGTCGCCCAGCGTGAACAGGGCCTCGGTACAACCTGCGGCCGCACCGGCGCGGGCGATGGCGAGCACCTCGTCGGGCGAGAGATAGACGGGCTTTCCCGCGTGGGGCACTTGCGCAAACGTGCAGTAATGGCAGACGTCGCGACAAAGCTTGGTGAGCGGAATAAAGATTTTTCGCGAATAGGAAATCAGCCGCCCATGCGCGGAATCGCGTAAGGCCGAGGCCTCTGCCATCAGTTCCGGCAGCGCTGCTTCGAACCGCTGCCGCTGTCTACCGGCCGTCGTCACAATCAATTTATCTCCGCCCGTAGGGGGTGGCATTTCCTGTGGGCGGCGCTTGCCGCCACCCGCTGGCGGCCGCATGGTGTCGCATCGACGCCAGCAATGCAATGCAAGGAAGGACGCAACAATGCTGATCGGCTTCAACGCACCGACCGCCGGCCCTCTGGCGGCCGCGGACAAGCTTGCGAAAATCGTGGTCGGCGCCGAGGCGATGGGCTTCGACTATGCGACATTCAGCGACCACGTCGTGATTCCGATCTCCATCGCGGCCGAATATCCCTATAGCGCCTCCGGGGAATTCCCGAGCGGCACACGCGGCGAGCGGCATGAGCAGTTGACGGAGATGGCGTGGATTGCCGCGAAAACGACGCGGCTGCGTCTCGTGACCTCCGTGATGGTGGTGCCGCACCGGCCGGCTGTACTGACCGCCAAGATTCTCTCGACCATCGATCTCCTTTCGGGCGGCCGGCTGACGCTTGGTATCGGCGCAGGCTGGATGCGCGAGGAGTTCGAGGCCATCGATGCGCCGGATTTCGATGCGCGGGGAACCGTGACCGACGAATATGTGCGCGCCTTTGTGGAACTCTGGACCAAGGACGCGCCGAATTTCGACGGCAAGCATGTCAAATTCTCCAATATCGGTTTCGACCCGAAGCCGGTTCAGAAGCCCCATCCGCCGATCTGGGTCGGCGGCGAGAGCGGTCCGGCGCTGCGGCGCGCCGCGCGCCTCGGCGATGCCTGGTATCCGATCGGGACCAATCCGCAGAATCCGCTCGACAGCCTGACGCGCTTCAAGGCCCAGGCGGCGCGCCTGGCCAAGATGACCACTGAGGCGGGGCGCGATCCCAAGGCAGTCGGCCTCAGCCTGCGCGTCACGGTGTTCGGGGAGACCGCGCCGGCGCAGGCCAGCGATGGCGAACATCGGCTGTTCGCCGGGCCGCCGGCGCTGATCGCCGCCGACATCAAGGCGATGCGCGACATGGGTGTCGGCAGCCTCGATTTCGGCTTCGGCGGTTCGACAGCCGAAGAAGTGCTCGCGGCCATGCAAAAATTCCGGGCCGAGGTCTTGCCGCTCGTCTAGCTGCCGAGCTGGCGGATCAAATGCGCCCAGCGGTCGAGTTCCGGCAGGATCGTATCGGCCTTGGCGGAATCGAGGCTGACGACCAGACGCGAGACGCCGTCGTCGCGGTCGCGCTTGAGCAGGTCGAGATTCTCCTTGGCGCCCCAGATCGTGATCGGGACCGAGGCGAGACCGCGGCCTGCTTCGTTTGCCATCTCGCGGAATTTCGGCAGCAGGGCCTGCACGTCCGCATACGAGCTGCGCGTGCGGTGGGGCATCCAGCCGTCGCCATAGCGCAGGGCACGCCGGGCGCCGAACGGGAAGGCGCCGCCCACGATGATCGGCGGATGCGGTTTCAGTCCAGGTTCGCTGACGCCGCGGCTGCAGTCTCAAAATTGTAACGGCTTGCGAAACTTTTGATACATTCTCTTGACGTGGTGCTGACCGCGGTTTTGTCCCGTGAAGTGACCTCATGACTTGCATCGCAAAATCTGTCGAACAACTTCACCGTCATCAAGCTTGTCGAAGCCAGCATTGAGCTGGTCGAAGGAAAGTTGGACGGTAAGCAATCGATCTACCGGCAATTTTCCTGTCATGAATTGCTCTGCATAATGAGGGATATCTCGCTGCGGAACCGAACTTCCCATGTAGCTGCCCATGACGACGCGTTCATCAGAAACCAGTTCGGCAGGTCGAACAGGAAATGTCGCGTCGTGAGGGGGAAGACCTGCGCAAATGGTCGTATTGCCCCGCCGTCCGATGGCATAGGCGAGCGTCAGGGCTGCAATTCCTCCAGCCATTTCCATGGCGTAATCCACACCTCCATCCGTGACCTCCTTGATCTTGGCCACGCAGTCGGGGTCGGATCCAAGGAAGACGTGCGTTGCGCCCAACTCCCTTGCGAGTTCGAGTTTCAATTCCTTGGTGTCGATCGCAATGATGGTACGAGCGCCCCCGAGAACGGCTCCCAGCAAGGCCGACAATCCGATTCCGCCCAATCCGACAATCGCGATGCTTTTCCCCGCGACGTCGCGAGCTGTGTTGAGAACCGCACCGACACCGGTGATAACAGCGCATCCAAAAATCGCCGCCAGTGTAAGAGGCAGCTCTTTGGGAATTTTTACGAGCGATGTTTCCGATACCACCGCATATTCTCCGAACGCCGAAATCCCGCTGTAGTGATTCAGCGGTTTGCCGTTTATTCGTAGCCGACGCGCACCGCTTTGAAGTGTTCCTTCCGACCTCGCTTTCCAGGAGGATTGGCAGAGGTTCGGCCGCCCGGAACTGCAATAGGAACATCGGCCGCAGCTTGCGACGAACACCATCACGACATGGTCACCGGCGACAAATTTGGATACACCGGTTCCGGTCTCGACAACGACGCCGGCGGCTTCGTGGCCTACCACTGTCGGCATGGCCCGCGGTCGCAATCCCTTGATCGCTGAGAGATCCGAATGACAAAGGCCCGCGGCGGCGACTTCCACCAGGACTTCGCCCTCTCCGGGACCGTCAAGATCGACAGTTTCAATTTTGAGCGGCTGACTTTCCGAAAAGGGACGCTGGAGCCCCTGTTTATACATAACGGCAGCGATCATCTTCATCGTTGGGTATCCATGGGCTTTAGCGGTTAAGCGTAATGAGACGTTCCTCGGTCATTTCCCGAACGGCGTAAGAGGGGCCTTCATGACCGAAGCCGCTATCCTTGACGCGGCCGAACGGCATGACGTCAGCGCGGGCACTGGAAGCCTCATGCAATGAATGCTGCCAAACCGCGGGCTTTGCGCGGCAACAAGTGCGTGGTCGATATTGCGCGTGAAGACTCCGGCGCATAGCCCGTAGAGCGGGGCATTGGCAGCCGAGATGGCGTCCTGAAAACCATGGGGGGAATGATGGAGATCAGGGAGGCGAAGCCCTCCCTGTGCAGATTCAACGCTCCCGGCGGCGGGTGCTGACGGTTCATGTTCTTGTCCCTGCGTCTGAGCCCACGTGGATTAGGGCTGTTCTAAGCTGCAATCTGGTCAAAATCAATGAAACGTTTCATTGAAGACTCAGCTAGTTTCCCTTCCATTGCGGCTTACGTTTTTCAGCGAACGCTTGTCGCCGGCGCCGAAAATGATGACGACCCACAACTCCGGGTCAGCTGCGAAATCATCGAACACCTTATCGAGTTCGAGATTTGCCGGGCGGCGCAGCGAATTTCTGACATCCGGCCGATTGAGCGTCACGATCAGGATGTGATCTTCCCGGCTCACCTTGCAGAACGAGTATCCAGACATCTTGAGTTGCTCCTTTGATTGGGCAATTGGCGGGAATTGAAATGCGGACAGCAAGCCGTGGCCGTGGTAGATCGCGCAGTCACCATCCTGAGCGGTCAGCATGCCAAAGAAACAGATCAAGTCAGCAAAGGCGGTCCTTCGCGGTTCACATCCGGCTCGCCCGACCGTCAAGGACGTCGCGCGGATTGCAAAAGTATCGGTTGGAACCGTGTCGCGGGTCATCAACAACAACAAGACCGTCGGCTCCGACATTCGGCAGCGTGTCCAGGAAATCATGGCGCGTCTAAAATTCATGCCGGATACGACTGCTCAGGGCATGCGCGGTAAGTCCAAGCGCACAGCCGGCATCATCATTCGTGACATCACGGTGCCGGCGCTGGCGAGCTTCGTGCGCGCGGCCCAGAACGTCTTTCTCGAGGCGGGATATACCCTGGTGATCGGCTGTTCGGACGACATAGTCAAACGAGAGCTCGAACTGCTGGAATCGCTGCAGCGACGCGTCGATGGGTTGATCATGAGCACTGCGACCGAAACCGATCCGCAACTGGTGAAAATGCAAAGCTCGCTGGAAATTCCCGTCGTGCTGTTGGATCGCGAGACGACGGCGCCGCTCGATTCGGTGGTCATTGCGCAGCGCGACGGCACCTATCACGCAGTGCGCCATCTTCTGGGTCTCGGACACAGGCGGATCGCCCTGGTGACGGGGCCCACCAGCGTGTTGTCGGCGCGCGAGAGGATCCGCGGATATCAGGAGGCCCATTCGGAGCGTGGCATTGCGATCGATAACGACCTCATCCGGTCCCACAGTTTCACCGCGAGCTACGCCTATGAGGCCGTTTCCGGTCTGCTCGGCGGTAAGAAGCGGCCGACGGCGGTCGTCGCTGGCGGAATTTCGATGCTGACAGGAATTCTGCGCGCCGTTTCGACCGAGAAGCTCAGAATTCCGGATGATATTTCCATTATTGGCTGTGGCGACTCCGATTTGGCGGAACTGACGACGCCGCCTATGACCGTCATCCGCTGGAAATACGACGCGATCGGGGAGGCCGCCGCGCGCATGGTCATCGACAGGATTGCAGACCCAACCCTCACGCCGCGCAAACTGAAATTTCCCACCGAATTGATTCTGCGCTCGTCATGTGGTCCCCCGCCGTCATAGCCGCCGGTCGTCTTCCTGCGCCTCGGAAAGCATCCGCAGTCGGGTGCGATGGGCGGAATGGATGTGGGCGCGGGCGGCGGCTTCGGCGCGTTCAACCTGCCGGCATCAGCTATCATTCAAGCTTGATGCCAGAATCTCTGATCACCTTGCTCCACAACTCGATCTCGTCGTCGATTTCCTTGCGGAACTCGTCGGGAGTGTTGCCGATAATTTCGAGCCCCTGACCGCGGAGCACCTCGCGGACCTTTGGATTCTGCAACGACGAGACAATCCCGGCATTGAGCTTCTGAATCACGGCCGGCGGTGTGCCGGCGGGGACGAAAAAGCCGCCCCAATGTCCAGCGGCAAAGCCCGGAAAGCCCAATTCCGCAACGGTTGGGACATTCGGCAGCAGCGGGGACCGCCGCGCACCGGTCACCGCGAGCGCACGCGTGCTGCCCGACTCGATCGCCGGCATAGCGGTGAATGGTGGATCGAGCAGAACCTGGACGTGGCCGCCCATGACTGCGGTAAGCGCGGGCGCCGATCCACGAAATGGAACATGGGTCAGCTTGATGTCTGTCTTTGCCGCCAGATAGGCACTGGCCAAATGCCCCATCGTGCCGACACCGGCTGAGCCCATATCCAGTGCGCTGGGTTTCTCCTTGGCGTGGCCTATCAGTTCACTCAAGGTTTTGACCGGTAGCTCCTTGTACACGAGTACCGCATACGGACCCCATGCGGCCTTGGTGACCGGCATCAGATCCTTGCGGACGTCATAATTTAGATTTTTCTTGAAGCCGACGTCGATCGTCAGTGCGCCGCTGTTAAAGAGTAGCGTGTAGCCGTCGGGAGGCGACCGCACGACGGCCTCGGTACCGACGGCGGTCCCACCGCCAGCGCGATTTTCGATAGTGACGGGTTGGCCAAATCGGCTTGCCAAGTCCGCCGCGATGGTCCTTGCAATGATGTCGGTTGCGCCGCCGGCCACGAAGGGAACGATGACGTTGATGCGCTGGTCAGGGTACTCGGCATGAGCGGCGCCAGCCTGAATCGCGATTGCGATGGTCAGAGCGGTCAGCAAGTTCTTCATTTGCATCATCCGATCCTCCCGGCTGCTGAGCCTCTGCGGCTTCGATCTCCGGCTTGCCTGTCTGCCTCGTTTTTGCTCTTCTATGGTCCGGCTCGATGGCTATACGATATACAATGAAACGGTTCATTGCAGCAAGGATCATCTGTCAATTCTGTGGTCCGCGCGGGAAAGAAGATGCGGCATGCGTTCGTCCGTCCTTCAGACGCGGTGCACCGCTAGTCCCAGGTCGCCCGGTACGACTTGAAACGGGACGGAATCTTCTGGATCGCCCGCACGCACTCGCCGAGGGCTTCGAAATCTTCGTCGGCTGAGATCTGCAACATGACCGAGTTTGCATAGCCGCCGTAACGCGCCTCGATAGCGGCCGGTAGGCTGGCATAGTCCGCCACCGTGGCGAACAGGTCGATCTTGTCGTCCGGAATCTGCGCGGCCATCTCGCTCCAGCGGTTCTCGCGTGGAAACGGATTGAGCCTCTCGCCCAGCCATTCGAGATCGTGCAGGCGCAGCACGTCCCAGTAGGTGCGCGTCGAGCAGTAGAACGAGATACGATAGCGCGCGTACTGGCGCGCCTTCTCCACCGCCTCGGCGTTGCGGCCCGTGGCGATGAAACCGTAGCCGCCTGCGATCACTTCAAGATTCTCGCGGGCATTGCCGCCTTTCTCCAGCCCTTCATTGAGGCGGGCGTTGGAGACTTCCATCAGATATTTCTTCGTCGAGAACGGATGCAGGATGACCGCATCCGCGGCTTCTCCAGCCAGACGCAGCATCATCGGGCCGACGGTTGCGAGCGCGATCGGGATGCGCGGCAGTCCGACCGGGCGGGGCGAGAAGTTCGGCGTCATCAGATTCGAGATTGTAGGTCTTGCTCTCGTACTCGAGAGGAACCTCTTTCTCCCACGTCCGCCAGATCGCATGCAGTGCGCCGATATAGTCGCGCATGCGCGGCATCGGCGGCGTCCATGCGATGCCGTATCGGCGCTCATTGTGCGTCTTCACCTGCGACCCGATGCCGAGCATGAAGCGTCCGTTCGACGCCTTCTGCAGGTCCCAGGCATTGTGCGCCGTGATCGTTGGCGAGCGCGGAAACGCCATGGCGACGGCCGTACCGAGCTGGACGCGGTCAGTCGCGAGCGCTGCGACGGCCAGCGGCAAAAAGGGATTGTGGGCATTCTCGGCCGTGACGACGGCATCGAATCCAGCCTTCTCCGCCAATTGTGCGACCTTTTGGGCTTGCCGCAAATCGTTGTTCGGAATTTGCGTGATCACCCGCACGGCGAATCTCCCGTCTTTGTGCCCCGCCGCTGACAACGCGCCTCACGCGGCCCGCCGATTTGGTTGCCATTCTAATCGCTGCCTGCGGTGGCTGCATGGTCGGTAACACCTTTGGACGCACACTAAACGTGCGAAGCCAGTCAGTGCAAGCAAAATGAAACGGTTCATTTGAAGTTAAGGCAATGCCGAGTTGGTCGGTCTGCTGTAATCGGTGAGCCTTCATGAAGAGCATCTGATATGAGGGCGCTGCGCCTGCATCTTTCCGGCGGGGCTGCGCCCGCAAGTGGCCATCGTGCGGACGCTGGCGGTCACGACTACCAAAACCTGTCTGTGTTTGTAACGACCGGAACGACTACGGGCTGGCTGTCCTGATCGGTGAGAACGATATCGAGATGCCGGTGCAACTCAGCGAGCATTCCGCAGGTCACGGCAGGAGATGTTTCAGCATGCCGCCAAGCTGGGTTGGGAGGGCATTGTCTCAAAGAGCAAGACTGCGCCAAACCGATCGGCGCGGACGGCGGAGCGCTCCGAAAATTCGGCCGTCCGCGATTGGGCTAGAGACTTGTCAAATGTATCACCCGCCACCTTGCCGCTGTATTCCAAACAGCTGGTAGAGCTATCGGATGGCGGCAAATTATTCAGACTGTTTCATGAGGGTAGATATCGAAAAATCCGCGTCACGCATGCGCAGAGCCCCGAGGACTACGTGAGCCTGGGAAGAGATGTAGCAGAGCCAGGTTCTTGCTCGAGCAGTCCATGCGCACATACATCGCCGAGCGCTGATCAACGACGACAAGACAGTCGTCTTTCCTGCGTCGCCCGGATCATATGGGGCAGAACGAAGCGGCTGACATCCAGTGACGGAAGTCGGTATTGCGGCCGGGCAAGCGGGGCTATTGGGCCGCTAATGCCTCCCGTTCGAGTAGCTCTCCCTTGATGCGGAGTGATTGTCGTTGACCTCGACGATGTCGAGGACCCGAGACGCATGCGTTCAGCCGGTACAGCAATGCAGTACTGGCTCGAGGAAAGATCGACGTAAGGCGAATTACGTGAAGAAGCCAGAATGGGTTTTAACTAGTTGAAAAGAAAGGAAAACGCGTTAGTTCTATCCTCCCAATCATTTTGTCGATCCAGAAATCAATTGGACCGACTTAGACTATAAAGCGAAATGAAAACAATATGTTAGGTCATCGCTTTTCTGTGGCCCCGATGATGGATTGGACCGACCGGCATTGCCGCGTCTTCCACCGTCTGATGAGCCGCCGCGCGCGGCTCTATACGGAGATGTTGACGACCGGCGCCATTATTCATGGCGACCGCAGGCGGTTGCTCGGCTTCGATCCAAGCGAGCATCCGGTGGCGCTGCAGCTCGGCGGGTCGGAGCCGGCCGACCTCGCGACCGCCGCGAAGATCGGCGAGGACTTTGGCTACGACGAAATCAATCTCAATGTCGGCTGTCCGTCCGACCGGGTGAAGGACGGCCGCTTCGGCGCGTGCCTGATGGCGGAGCCGGCGCTGGTCGCCGACGGCGTTGCGGCCATGAAGCGCGCGGTGAAGATTCCCGTCACCGTCAAATGCCGGATCGGCATCGATGACCAGGACCCTGAAATTGCGTTGGACGTGCTGGCGCGCGGCGTGGTTGCGGCCGGCGCGGACGCGCTGGTCGTGCATGCCCGAAAAGCCTGGCTCAACGGCTTGTCGCCGAAGGAAAACCGCGACATCCCGCCGCTCGATTACGACAGGGTCTACCGGCTCAAGGCCGCGTTGCCCGATGTGCCCATCATCATCAATGGCGGCATCGGCAGTATTGCGGAGGCCAAGCGGCATCTCGACCATGTCGATGGCGTGATGCTGGGGCGGGCGGCCTACCAGGATCCGTGGCGTTTGCTCGACGTCGATCCGGAATTGTTCGGCGAGGCGGCGCCATACGCCACCATGAAGGACGTCTTCGAAGCGATGTTTCCCTACATCGAGGAACAGTTGGCGCAGGGCGCGCGGCTGCATTCGATGACGCGGCATTTCGTCGGCGCGTTTCACGGTGTGCCCGGCGCGCGCGCCTTCCGCCGCCATCTGGCCGAGAAGGGCGTCAAGCCGGGCGCTGGCGTCGATGTGCTGCGCGATGCGATCGCGCTGGTCGAGGATCGCGCGGCGGCGTTGGTCGCGGCGTGAAGTGCCATAGCGTTTTCAAGCGAAGTGGATACCGGTTCGCGTGATGAAAACGCGTCAACACTAAAATCCTAGGCGGCGCGCTCTCCGGCGCGGCGCGTTTCCGCGTCTGCTTTCAGTCCGAAATCATAGTTCAGGTGATAATATGGCTGCGCCATCTCGCGGCCGTCGGGCGCCGTACTCGCAGGCATCGTGGCGAGTTCCCTGATCAGGCTGTCCTTGACGCCGAAGACGACATCCGAGTCCAAATATTGATCGCCGGCGGCAAACACGTGCGTCACCAGCGTCTGGTGTCCGGGCGCGGCAATCATGAAATGGACATGGGCCGGGCGCCAGGGGTGACGGCCCTGCGCCTCGAGCATTTTGCCGACCGGGCCGTCATGCGGGATCGGATAGGCCGCCGGCTTGATTGACCAGAACCAGAACCGGCCGTTCTCATCGGCGCGAAACCGCGCGCGCATCGCAAGATCGCCGATCTCATCGAGCTGCTGAACGTCGTAATAGCCATCATTGTCCGAATGCCAGACGTCCACCACGGCGCCGGCAAGGGGCTTTCCGCCAGCCGTCGATACCGTGCCGGTGACCAACAGCGGCGCGCCTTCCATGGTGCCGGAGATGTCAGCGCCCAGCGGGTGCTCGGGCGCGTGCTGCACGTAAAATGGTCCGAGCACGGTCGTCTCGGTCGCGCCCTCCGGCGTCCGATGGTTGATGGCATCGACCAGCATGGAAACGCCGAGCGTATCGGACAGCAGGATGAATTCCTGCCGCTTGTCGTCGCACATCTGTCCGGTGCGGGTCAGGAAATCGATGCCGGCCTCCCATTCCGCCTGCGTCGGTTCGATCTCCCTGACGAAGGCATGCAAATGGCGTACGAGCGCCTCGCTGACCTGCCTGATACGATCGTCCTTCGCGGCCCGGACACGCTGCAAGACGGCGTCGGTGATGGTGGCTTCGTCAAAGTTGCGCATGTCGATATTCTCTTCAGGGGATGGTGGTTTGCGGCGCGTCGCCGCGCCAGGCCCGCGCGATCAATTCGCGGATTGCCTCCCGCTCGATTTCGCGCGGATTCCAGTACGGGTTCTTCACAGCGAGGTCGGCGGCCTGGTCGATGCCGCTCTCAGGCATGCCGATCTCCCGCAGCGATGCCGGCGCAGCAAGCTTTCGCGCCAGATCGTGGAGACCGAGCGCCGGGTCGGTCACGCCCAGTGCTGTGGCAATACGCGTCATCGCCTCGGGCACGGCAGGCGCATTGTAGGCGAGGGCGTGCGGGAGAATGACGGTGTGCGTTTCCGCATGCGGCAGGTTGAACAAGCCGCCCAGCGTGTGGCAGAGCTTGTGATGCAGCGCCATGCCGACGGCGCCGAGGCAGATGCCAGAGAGCCAGGCGCCATAGAGCGCGTCTGTGCGCGCGGTCTTGTCGTTTGGCTGGGCGCAGATTACGGGCAGCGCATGCGCCAGCGTGCGAATGCCCTCCTGCGCCATCAGCGATATCACGGGATTGCGATCCCGCGCGTAGAGCGCCTCGACCGCATGCGCGATGGCGTTGATGCCCGATGTCGCGGACAATCCCGGGGGCATCGTCATGGTGAGGTCGACGTCGTAGATGACGATCTCGGGCAGAATTTTCGGGCTCGACTGCGTGGTCTTGATCCCGCCGCTGGTCTGGCCGACGACCGGCGTCATCTCCGAGCCGGCGTAGCTGGTCGGCAGTACGATTTGCGGCAGGTCGGTGCGCAAGGCGATTGCCTTGCCGAGGCCGGTGGTCGAACCGCCGCCGAGCGAGACGATGCAATCGGCCCGCACGCCGTGCACGGTTTGCATCGCCCGTTCGGTCACCTGGATGGGCGTGTGCATGACCGCTCCGGTGAACACGCCGGCAAAGCGCTCACCGATCATCTCCTGGATGCCGGCGACCAGATCTTTCTGCCGCGGGGTAGCCAGCACCAGCGCGCGGGACACCCCGAGCCGGATCAATTCGTCCGGCAGTTGACCCAGCGTGCCGGTGCCGAACACCACGCGCATCGGCGCGCTCTGGTACACGAAGTCTTGCATGGTCGCTCCCTGCGGGCGGAATGGCCGGCTCCGCAATCCGGAGCCGGCCGTTTCCGTGTCGACACCTCGCCTCAAGAGGCGGGCTGTGCAACCTTGCGCAAGCCGGCAACCTGTTCAAGGTTGCCCGAAGGTACGCCCGCCGGCCGCCGTGCCAACAGGATAATCGCCCCGGCCGCTGATCGCCGACACGCCGATCGACAGGAACATCGGCGTCGGGCTCTGGTAATATTGCTGCAGCGCGCCGGCGACGAACGGGCCGAGAATGGCGCCGACGCGTGCGACCCCGAGCTCCATTCCCACCGCGGTGGCGCGGACGCCGGTCTCGTAGGAAGCCGCGGTAAAGTTGTTCAGCACGAACTGCGCGCCGATGATGAAGAAGCCGGCGGCCGCGACCGACGTGATGTTGACGATGTGATCGTTCATGACCACGAGGGAGAGCACGGCGAGGCCACCGATCGCCCACCAGGTCGCGATCAGCCCGCGGCTGCTGCCGGACTTGTCGACGAGATGCCCGAGCACGAGGGCGCCGACGAACGACATGATCTGCATCAGCGCGCCGAAGCCGAAGCTCGCCGCAAAGGTTTCTCCGCGCTGCATCATCACGGTCGGAATCCAGCCCGACAGGCCGAAGATGCAGAACAGGCTGAGGAACGCCGACGCCCAGATCGCCAACGTGGTTCGGCGATATTTGGCCTGCAGCAGCACCGCCACCGAGTTGACCGGCTTTTCGGACTGCCCAAGCGGAAATTCGGCGGACTTGTAGACACTGGCGCGCTCGGGCCGAAGCTTGCTGAGCATGTCGCGGATTTCGCCGGTGCGGCCTTGAAGGGCAAGGAATTTCGGTGACTCCGGCAACATGAAGTGCATGAAGGGAAGCAGCAGGAACGACAGCGACCCGATCCAGTACAACGACGTCCAGCCGAACACCGGCGTGGCAAACACGCCGGCGACACCGGCGAGCGTTCCGCCAAGCGCCCAGCCGAGCGCGACGCCCCACAGCGCGAACGTGTTCGCAACGCGTCGCGGCGCCAGTTCGTTGATATACGTGGTTGCCAAAGGCAGCAGCACGCCGAGGCCGATGCCGGTCAGGACGCGCAGGATGCAGAACGACAGGAACGAATCCGCCGACGTCGCGGTGAGCAGCGTAAAGATGCTGGTGATCCAGAGGCCCCCGAGCAGGGTGCCGCGGCGACCAAGACGATCGGCAATGATGCCGTGGATCGCCGCACCCAGCAGGAATCCGACCAGCCCGCTGGAGATTAGCAGTCCAGCCTGGCCGGCCTGAAGGCCCCACGGCTTTGCGACGTAATGAATGACATAGGCCGGATTGAAGGTGTCATATCCGTCAAACAGCGTGAGCAGTCCCATCATGGCGCCGAGGCGCCAGTGAAACTTTCCCACCTTCGCTTCGGCGAGTTCTTCGTGAAGATCGATTACCTGCGTGCTCATGGTCGTTCCCCTCCCAAGATGATGTTCGTGTGGTGTGAGACCGCTTATTCCGCGGCTTGATGGATGCTCTGTTCGGCAACAACGGATTGGTCGAGATCGAGCTTGAACAGGTCGATCGCATTGCGCCGGCCGATCTTCAGGCGGTCGTTCTCGCTGATGCTGGCGCTGTTGAACCAGTCGGAGGCGTGGTCGACATTTTCGAACGGCCAGTCGACCGAGAACAGAAGACGGTCCGCTCCGATCTCGAGGATGGAATCGATCAGCGTTTGGGTGCGGAAATTGCCTGACGTGGTCAGGAAGAAATTGGCGTTGAAGTACTCGCAGATCTTCTTCTTCGCCTTGTGCTTCGGCGGCGCCTTGACCCAGCCGTTGCGATGATCGACGCGCCACATGCTGTAGGGCAGGCCTTCGCCCATATGGCCCAGGATGATCTTGAGTTTTGGATGGGCATCGAACAGGCCCGATCCCATCAGGCGCAACGCATGAACGGCAGTCTCCTGCCCGAACGCCCAGGTCGGGCCCATCAGCCAAGGATGTCCTTCATAGATCGCGCAATCCTCCGGCAGCGGATTGCGCGGATGCAGATAGAAGGGCATGCCGGTCTGTTCGACCGCGGCCCAGAACGGCCAATACTGCGGCAGGTCGTAATAGACCGGCCGCTTGCCGTCGCCGATTTGCGAGAAGCCGTTGACCAGCGCGCCGCGGAAGCCGAGCGTCTTGATGCAACGCTCAAGCTCCTTGATCGCGAGATCCGGATCTTGCATCGGCAGCGCGGCAAACGCCTGAAACCGCGACGGCCGTTTCGCGACCTGTTCGGCGAGGAAATCGTTGGCACGTACCGCAATCTCGTTGGCTCGCGCGACGTCGGGAATCGCCTGCACGGCGGGCGCGTTCAGCGACAGGATCATCATCTCGACGCCGTGCCGGTCCATCTCGGCCAGCCGCTTGTCCTGGATGTCGAGCAGGCGGTCTTTCAGTTCCGGCCAATAGGAGTCCGGCACAAAACCCGCCGAATCCATCAGCGTGTCCGGAATTGCAAAATGTTCCTCTAGTGCGATCTTGCCCTGCATGTCGTCCTCACTGATGTCTGATGTTGATTAGTATTGGCCTTGCGGGGTCAGCCCGAGCGCGAGCTGGCCGTACATGGTGCCGACGGCATCCCAGTTCATGCTGATGTGGCGGCCGACGGCGTTGGCGTCGCGCCAGGCGCGCTGCACCGGGTTGGAGAGGTCGAGGCCGAGTCCACCGGTCGAGGCGTTCAACGCTTCGGTGGCGCGGATGGCAAGTGCTACCGAAAAGGCCTGGCCACGGCGGCTGACGATGCGATCCTCGATCGAGACTGGCCCGCCGCGGATTGTCGCCGCACGATCCCTGAGATCGCGCAGCAGCACTTCACGCGCCGCGTCGACCGAGGCGGTCGCTTCCGCAACGCGCAACTGGATGGTCGGGAAATCCGCCATGCGGTTGTTGTGGCCGGCCACCGCGCCGCGCGTGATCCGTCGCGATGTCACGGCAAGATAGTCCTCCAGCGCGCCGGCCGCCGCGCCGACCGCGGCTGATGCCAGGCAGGAAGGAATGTTCGACAGCATCGGGATCGAGAAGGTGGGGTTGGCGGCATAGAGGGCTGCGCCCGGCGTCTTGCCGGATGTGGTATCGGCGAACGACAGCAGGCGGTGCGCCGGTACGAACACGTCATTGAGCACCAGCGTCTTGCTGCCGGTGCCGCTGAGGCCGACGACATTCCAGGTGTCGTCGATGACGTAGTCGGAAGCGGGGACCAGCAGGAAGGCCGGCGCAAACTGGCCGCTCTCGGCCTTCGACGGCAACAGCGCCGCGCACAACGACCATTGCGCGTTGTCGCAGCCGCTGGCAAACGACCAGCGCCCGGTCAGGCGAAAGCCGCCGTCGACCTCGATCGCCTTGGCCGCCGGCGCGTAGGAGCCGCAGGCCACCGCATCGGGATTGCTGGCCCAGACGTCGCGCTGCGCAGCTTCCGGAAATCCCGCGATCAGCCATTGGTGGGCCGCGAGCAGGCCGCCGACCCATGCCGTCGAGGCGCAGCTTTTTGCCAGCTCGATGTTCAATTCAACCAGCACGTCGAAATCGTGCTCGTAGCCGCCGAACATCGCCGGCTTGACGATGTCGAAATAGCCGATGTTGCGCAGGGCAATGATGTTCTCTTCCGGAACGCGGCCGGCCTTTTCCGTGGTATGGGCGCGCGCCTTGATCTGCGGCGCGATCTGCGCCACGCGGCTCCGCAACTCGGCAATATCAGGGCGAGGGGCGGGCGCGGGTGGCACGTCCTTCAACTGGGCGACTGATACCATTGGTTTGCTCCGTGTCTTCGATGGGTTGAAAATCGGTCAGGTGGCGGGCGGTTCACGCGGCCTGGCTGTCGTGCGGCACCGAGAAGCAATAGGTCGCATCCTGGTAGATCAGCGGCTCGATCGGATCGCGCACGTTCACGGTCTCGGCTTCGCCGATGAAGATCGTGTGCGTGCCGTAGGGCACGGCGGCCGCCTTCTTGCAGAAGATGTTGATCTGCGCATCGGCGAGGTAGGTGACGCCCTCGGCCGAAGTCTTCCAGTCGCCGAGCCCGAACCGCTCCTCGGCCGGGAGTGCACCGCTGAAGGCGGATGAAAGGGGGACCTGGTCGCGGCGCAGCACGTTGACGCAAAACCGGCGTGCCAGCAGCATGATGTCGTGCAGCAGCGTTGCCTGGTTGATGCAAACGATCAGGGAAGGGGGATCGAGCGACAGCGACGTCACGGCGGTCGCCGTCATCCCGTGCCGGCGGTCCTGGTCGGCCGAGGTGATCACTGACACCGCCGCGGGAAATCGCCGCAACGCGCGCTTGAACGTTTCACGCAATTCGTCGGATGCCGAATCCAGCGACATGGTTTCCTCCACTGAAATCCGCTCTTGTCCGGCGGGTTAACTTCCGTAAACAATAATTGCATTTGCAAATATCGGTCAAGAGAAATTTTCAAACGCAACAATTGCCTTGAAAAACGAATCGTCTACGGCTATTGGATGCTTGCAAAAGTTGCACCAAGGCAGAAAGCAAGACCTTGTACAGGCTGACAAATTCCTTTCCCTACTTGCTCAACCGCGTCGGCGTGCAGATGGGTGAACTGTTTTCCAGGCGCATTGCCGGCTACGGCGTGACCCTGCCGATGTATCGCGTGATGGCTGCGCTTTGGGAAACCGGTGATCAGCGGCTCGGCGATCTCGCTGCGATGACGACGATCGAGATATCGACGTTGTCGCGGCTGGTGGGGGAGATGAAACGGCGCGGTCTCGTCACGCGCGCGCGGCTGAAGGACAACGGCCGCACCGTTGCGATCAACCTCACGCCGAAGGGGCGGACACAGGTTGAAGAGCTGATCCCGATCGCCATCCACTTCGAGGAGGTTGCGGTGCGCGATTTCCCGTCGAAGAACATCTCGGACCTGAAGACAATTCTGGCGGAGATCTACGAGAGCCTGAAGTCGCTCGAACCCGAAATCGAGGAAGCGAACAAGGCGCGCAAGGTGGCAAGAACCAAAGCCTAACTTTTTCGCATTAGCGCGATCGGGCTCTGCTGCCCTTTAGCTGCGCATGGCGGCGCGGAAGCCGACGAAGCTCAACGCGCCCGCCACGGTGACGGCAATCCAGCTCGCCCAGAACGGCACATCAATGCCATTCAAGGTGACGGACCACCCCATCACAATCCGGATCAACTGCAGAAGTGCGATCAGTGCAAAGATGGCGGCGGCAAGCGTGCAAAAGGCTCTTATGGTCATTGCCCATCTCCGATGGCCCACGAGAATGTGCCCCCGCATCCAAAATGGGGAGGGACCGGCGCGTCGGCCACTCGCATTTAGCAGGGAGGTGGTTTAACCGAGCCACTTTCGATGCGTCGCACAATCACCGTTTCACAACGCCGCGGATCGGGATCACTTCCGCCCTTGGCTCGGGCTTGCTCACCAAGTTCTGGAGATAATATTAGGTTAGAGCGACCGAAGCCGTTCCAAGACGAATTATGCTCGCTGAATTAAATTTCGCAGTCGACTGAATTCAAAGCCTTACGCAAGCCACCAAACGCGCTCAGCCGACAGGGCCCGGTGTTGTTGGCCGCCTTTGAACGCTCGGAAATTGTAGTTCGCTTGATATCGGTTGGCTTTGGCTTCGACTTAGGAAGGGCAGCGGTAGCGACCTTCTTTGGTTTGGGATCGTGCCGAGGGCGGTTGATCACCCTCGGGGGCTCCGAAGAACCGATACTGATGTCTTCCGACGGAGAAGTGCGTTCGTCGACTGGAGCAGGCTGCGGTGGCGTCTCGCTGCTCGCAGCGGTAATTTCAAGTCGATCAGCCTTCGCCAACGCACCATGTGAATCGGAAATGCCTACGCCTGTCTCGGCAAGGGGCTGGACGACCGCTACTGCACTACGCGGTGGAGTTCTGAGTTCCATTGCCGCCAGTACGCCTACACCCAATGGGATGAGGAGGCCCAACAACACCATTCTCAGCATGATGTCCTCCGGCTTAAATTTGTGCCGGTGAAAATTCTCCGATCTAATGAGGCAACTTGGCGGCGGCTGACCTAACAACCCGCCCCTCGTACAAGGCGTTTGCCGATAGGGTTAACCGTTTGGCTTTGCCGGCGGCGGCCATCTCTCTAGCGGATGCGGCATTCCGGCCGACGACCGCCTGCGCATGAGCGGACATTCGTCGGTCGGATGTCAGGAACGACGCGGTGCCCCAAAGCCGACATCGAGCGGCGTACGGCCATTCGCGGAACCGTGAACCCCTTCACACTTGTAATCCGTCGGTCGTCCTAGGCTTGTTCAACCAACGCTGGGGCTGTTCTCAAAGAGTGGAGGAAGCTGCAATGCGTGAACCAAACCTTGAAAAGTTGAACGCGCTCGTAGGAAAGCTGGTCGGCGATCTCGGCATCTCACTGGGCGGCGCAAGCATACTGCTCGGCGATCGCCTCGGGCTCTACAAGGCGATGGCGGACGGTGCTGTGGTCACGCCGTCCGAGCTTGCCAAGAAGACCGGTCTGCATGAGCGTTATGTGCGCGAATGGCTGTCCGGGCAGGCCGCCTCTGGATACATCGACTACCACCCCGAAAAAAATGCGTTCTCACTCTCGGCGGAGCAAGCCATGGCGTTCGCCGAAGAGGGGTCGCCAGCTTTCTTTGCCGGTGCATTCGATGTCGTGCAGGCCACCTATCTCGATGAACCCAAAGTCGCCGAAGCGTTTCGAACCGGGAAAGGCGTTGGTTGGCACGAGCATTCGAAGTGTCTTTTCTCTGGCACCGAACGCTTCTTCAGGCCGGGCTATAACGCCAATCTGGTTTCGAACTGGATTCCGACGCTCGAAGGGGTCGAAGCGAAACTGAAGGCTGGCGCCAGGGTGGCCGATGTCGGATGCGGCCACGGCGCCTCTACGATTGTGATGGCGCAGGCCTACCCCAATTCAGAGTTCTTCGGGTTCGATTACCACAAGCCTTCGATTGAACGCGCGAAGGTCTTGGCGCAGGAAGCGGGAGTTGGAGACCGCATCACGTTCGCGCAGGCCAGTGCCAAGGATTTTCCGGCGAAAGACTATGATCTGGTGGCGTTCTTCGATTGCCTGCATGACATGGGCGACCCCGTGGGTGCAGGCAAGCATGTCAAGGAAACGCTAGCCAAGGATGGGTCGTGGATGATCGTCGAGCCGTTTGCTCATGACAATCTCAAGGACAATCTCAACCCGGTCGGATGCATCTTCTATCACGCCTCGACATTCATTTGTACGCCGGCATCACTCTCTCAAGAAGTGGGCTTGGGGCTCGGTGCGCAGGCGGGTGAAAGCAGATTGCGCCAGGTGGCGACTGAAGCGGGCTTCAGACGCTTCCGCCGCGCGACCGAGACGCCGTTCAACATGATCTTCGAAGTGCGTTGACCGATCAGAGCCACGGTGCGCATCGGTCCGGATGCTTGCAGGAAATGCGGCTCCTGGAGCCCTGCATTCACTCCGGACTGATGTCGCCGATTGGCCCATCGCGTCGATATCAGCATGTCTGCTTTTGCGCCGCTCCTTGGAAGCTAAGCGGACATGACCAATTTATGAGTCCACGCCCTAGTTCGCAGCCGCGCGGCGCTTGCTCCGGCCTGCGACATCGGGATAGCCGTGCAGCATCACCTTGTCGGCCTGCACGCCCCAGCTTTCCAGCCGATCCATAAAACTCATGCCGAGCAGGTTGGTCTTCATCTGCCCGCGCGGCACCACCAGCGCCGGCACCGATTTCTCGACGAGGCCGCCGACCGCGAGGCGATCGAGCGTCAGCCGCGCCGCCTTGGTGTGGCCGCCGGCGGTTTCGACGTCGACATTGTATTCGAGCATCTCGATCGGCAGGCCGATCGCCTTCGCCGTCTCCCAGGTCAGCACCACCGACGTCGCGCCGGTGTCGATCACCATCGGCGCCTTGACGCCGTTGATCTTGGCATGCAGCGCGAATTCGCCGGCCTTGCCGCGCGCGATCTGCACGGCGGGCGCCGGCTCCAGGCTGTATTGCCGCAGCATTTTCGATACCGAGTTGCTGGCGCGCGCGATCTGGCCCGGATCGCCATAGGCGACGACGGCGCCGGCGGTGGCGGCGAGCATCGCCAGAACGAGCATGACGCGGATCACTGCGCGCCTCCGCCGGTTCGTCCCAAGAATTGTTCCAAGAATCGTCCCGGGATCAGCCGGGCTCGGTGCGCGGCGGCATCTGCACGAGGCCGGCCTCCGCCATGCGCGCCGCAAGCCCTTCCATCACGGCCAATCGCTCCGCCGTCTCCATGCGGTGCCAGCGCGCGATCTCCGGCAACGTTCGTCCGCAGCCGAAGCAGAGTTTGGTTTTGGGGTCCATCATACAGACTGCGATACACGGCGTTTCTTTGCTCATTTTGCGATAGTGAAATGGTTTGCGTACCCAACGCAAGCGCTCCAGCTACAACCCGGTTCCTGCACTCATGATCGGTTTTTGACGCGCCCGTCGCTTGTCGTCGGCGGACGCTGTGATGGTGGGTTCCGGCTGCAAAGGCGGGGCCTCCTCGGCCATCGGCGCCAGCGCGCTCATCACGCGCTCCGGCGGGAAGGTGACGATGACTTCGGTGCCGATGCGCAATTTCGATTTCAGCGTGAAGGTACCGCCATGCATGTCGATCAGGCTCTTTGCGATCGGAAGGCCCAGCCCCGCGCCCTGTTCGGCCGATTTGATCGAATTGGAGCCCTGGCCGAACGAAGCCAGCACGATCGGAATCTCGTCCTCGGCGATGCCGGAGCCGTTGTCCTTGACGCTCAGATATTGCCCGCCGGAAGCGGTCCAGCCCACCTTGAGCCAGATCTCGCCGCCTTGCGGGGTGAACTTGATCGAGTTGGACAGCAGATTGAGCACGACCTGGCGCGTGGCGCGTTCGTCGCCCCAGATCCTGGGCATGCCCTGCTCGAACACCTCGTGAATGGTGATGCCGCGGCTGCTCGCGCGCAGCTTCAGCAGATGGTGGCAGTCGGCCACGACATGCACCAGCGACACCGCTTCCTCGTTCAGCTCATAGCGGCCGGCCTCGATCCGCGACAGATCGAGAATCTCGTTGATGAGATTGAGCAGGTGGACGCCAGAATTATGGATGTCGCCGGAATATTCCTTGTACACCGGCACCGTATGCACGCCAAAAATTTCGCTCTTCATCACCTCGGAAAATCCGAGGATTGCGTTCAGCGGCGTCCGCAGCTCATGGCTCATCTGCGCCAGAAAGCGCGACTTGGCGACGTTGGCGGATTCGGCGCGGTGCCGCGCTTCGTCCGAGATCGCCTTGGCTTGTTCGAGTTCGCCGATCAGCGCGTCCTTTTCGGCGCGCGCTTCCAGGGTGGCCAGCGTCGTCGAATGGAGCTGATGGGCGAGCAGGGCGAAATAGGCTTCGGCGGCGACCGCGAGCAGCGCGAGCGCGTAATTGTCGAAGGTGCCGCCCATGATGAAATTGAGCGCGATCGCCGCCGTCACCGGCGCGGTTGCCGCCATCGCCGCGATGGGGAGCGTCGCCGCCAGCATGCTCGACACCGCGATCACCAGCAGCATCAGGAACATCATCATCGTGTTCGAGACGACGTCGAGACCGGCCGGATGCAGCAGGATCGCCGTCCAGCACAGGCCGTAGAGCAGGTCGAGCAGCACGAACCGGGTTTGCCATTTGCGCGTGGCGGCGAGCGTGGGATTCTCGCCGAGGAAGCGCCTGCAATTGCGAATGATGGCGGCATGGATGCAGAGCATGCCGACGGTCCAGACCGCGGCCGGCACCGCGTACTTCCAGAGGCCGAACAGCACGCCGGTCGCAACCACCAGCAGCATGACGACAAAGGAGGCCGATACCCGGGTCTGGGCGTATTGCCGGAGCAATTCGGTATCGAACGCCGGGCGGGTGCCGCTTGATGATGTTAGCCGGTCCCGCGCCTCGCGCACCCGCTGCGCCGCCACGCGCCGGGTGTTGACCGGCTGCGTGACCGGCGCCTCTGCCGGAAGCTGGACAACCTCGGGCTTTTCTGCGGGGTTACTCATCAAACAACACAAATCCTGCCCGCGAACCGCGCGGACTTTTGCATTGTCTATCTGTGCCGCAAAATCATTAAGCGATGACTTATAGAGAGCTAAAAACTTCCGTTAACGAAGGGTTAAATTAACCTGTCGGGCAGGCGGAACCCCCGCTTCTGACGGGATAAGAAGCGGGGGCCGTCCTCTTTGCCTTAACCTGTTTTTTTAACTCAGCGCTCCAGCCGGGCCATCAGGCTCGACGTATCCCAGCGCTTGCCGCCCATCTTCTCGACCTCGGCGTAGAACTGATCGACGAGCGCGGTCACCGGCAGGTTGGCGCCGTTGCGGCGGGCTTCGGCGATGCAGATCGAGAGATCCTTGCGCATCCATTCGACCGCAAAGCCGAAATCGAACTTGCCCTCGTTCATGGCCTTGTAGCGGTTCTCCATCTGCCAGGACTGCGCCGCGCCCTTGGAGATGGTCTCGACCACGGCCGTAACGTCCAGCCCCGACTTCTTTGCGAAATGAAGGCCCTCGGACAGGCCCTGGACAAGACCTGCGATGCAGATCTGGTTGACCATCTTGGTGAGCTGGCCGGCGCCGGCGGGCCCGAGAAGCTTGCACATCCGCGCGTAGGAGCCGGCGATGATCGGCTCGGCAGCGGCATAGGCATCTTCCTTGCCACCGCACATCACCGTCAGCACGCCGTTTTCCGCACCCGCCTGGCCGCCGGACACCGGCGCGTCGATGAACTTGAAGCCTGCCTTGGTGGCGGCGGCGTCGAGCTCGCGGGCAACCTCGGCGGAGGCGGTGGTGTGGTCGACGAATACGGCGCCTTTTTTCATGCCGGCGAAGCCGCCGTCAGCGCCGATCGTGACCGCGCGCAGGTCATTGTCGTTGCCGACGCAGCACATCACGAAATCCTGGCCTTCGGCCGCGGCCTTCGGCGTCGGCGCGGTGCGCCCGCCGAATTTGTCGGCCCATTCCTTCGCCTTGGCGCCGGTCCGGTTGTACACGGTCACCTCGTGGCCGCCTTTTTTCACCAGATGTCCTGCCATGGGGAAACCCATCACGCCGAGACCGAGAAAAGCGACTTTAGCCATATGCAATACCTTGAGAGTTTCGCCGGCGACCTTGGCCGGGCCGGACGTTGTTTTGGAGGGAGCCGCACCATACCCGCTGCGCAGGGGAGGGCAACGCCTTCGTTTGGCGGGTGGGCCGGATTTGTGCTAGGATAGGGGCCTCAAGAACCTCACAAAAAAAGGGAGTGACATCGCATGGGCGTCAGCGTGGGCGTGCTCGACCATTTCAACATCCGGACCCGCAACCTTGCCGACACGGTCCGGTTCTATGAAGACGTTCTGGGCCTGGAAAAGGGCGCCCGGCCGAACTTCGCCTTTCCCGGGCGCGTGGATGTACAGCGAGGGCAAGGCGGTGGTGCACCTCGTCGATATCTCCAGGACCGAGGAACCGCAGAAGCCCGATTCCGGCGTCGTCCATCATGTCGCGTTTGCCAGCTACGGCTTTGACGGCATGAAGCAGCGGCTGGAAGCGAAGGGCATGGCATACGACTTCCGGCAGGTGCCGGGCGGCGACCTCTGGCAGATCTTCGTCAATGACCCCAACGGCGTCATGATCGAGCTGAACTACGAGGCCGCCAAGGAGCAGGGCGTCTGCGGCGCCGGCCGAGCGGCGGGACGATGTGGGAGCGAGGTAGCCTTTTGCGCTGAACCGCTCTATGGGTCGCATCGGACTGGCGTTGCGTTTTGGAGCGAGGTCCGCTTTTCGGATGTGCTCCGAAGCGGATCGGGTCGCGTCAAGAAAGCGCGTCAATACAAGAGAGTAGAGCCCGGTTCTCACCCAGAACCGAAACGGGCTTCAGGAGATGCGCGAGTGAGCGTTACGCAGCAACAGGTTCTCGATTCCCTTAGGCAGGTGGCCTCGCCGCGTGGCGTGCCCCTGACCAATGCCAACGTGCTGTCGGCGATCTCGGTCACCGACGGCAAGGTGTTCTTCTCCATCAATGTCGACGCCGCGGAAGCCCGCGCCTGGGAAAGCGTGCGCGCGCAGGCCGAAGCCGCCGTGCGCGCGATTCCCGGCGTCACCGCGGCGATGATCGCGCTGACGGCCGAGCGCAAGCCCGGCTCGCCGCCACCGCGCGCCCGCGCCGCATCGGCATGCGCATTCACATTCTCCCGGCGTGCAACCGGTCGCCGCGCACCGTCCGCCGCAAGGCGCGGCGTCGCCGATGTCGAAGCAGGCGGAGATCCCGGGCGTTGCCGCCGTCATCGCGGTGGCCTCGGGCAAGGGCGGCGTCGGCAAGTCGACCACCGCGCTCAACCTGGCGCTGGGCCTGCGCGATCTCGGCCTGCGCGTCGGCCTGCTCGATGCCGACATTTACGGCCCGTCGGTGCCGCGGCTGACCGGCATCCATGAGAAGCCGCAACTTAACGACGACCGGAAGATGATTCCGATTCAGCGTTTCGGCCTTGCCATCATGTCGATCGGCTTTCTGGTCGAGGAAGACACCGCGATGATCTGGCGCGGGCCGATGGTGATGTCGGCGATCACCCAGATGCTGCGCGACGTGGCGTGGGGCACGCTCGATATTCTGGTTGTCGACATGCCGCCCGGCACCGGCGATGCGCAATTGACGCTGGCGCAGAATGTGCCGCTGAAGGGAGCGGTGATCATCTCGACCCCGCAGGATCTCTCGCTGATCGACGCGCGGCGAGGGCTTGCGATGTTCAAGAAGGTCAACGTGCCGGTGCTCGGCATCGTCGAGAACATGAGCTACTTCCAGTGCCCCGAATGCGGCACGCGCTCGGACATTTTCGGTCATGGCGGCGCGCGGCATGAAGCGGAACGGCTGGGTGTCCCGTTCCTGGGCGAGATCCCGCTGCACATGTCGATCAGGACCACCTCCGATGACGGTAACCCGGTGGTGGCGAGCGACCCGGACGGTCCGCATGCCGCGATCTACCGGGCCATCGGGACCAAGGTCCGCGACCAGCTCCAGAACGCCATCGCCGCGGCCTGAGTGGCCTTTATCCGCGCCCCCTAAGACTTTGGTTTAATCAGTGCAGTCATGCCTTTGTCGCGTTTTCGACGGCGAACTTCCGTGTTAAAGCCGCCCCGCCAGAGCGCCCCGGATGACGTGGAATTCGCCCCGCCGGAGGACAGCTCGAGGAATATGGGAAACGCCCCGTCTTAAGGAGACTTGAATGAAGCGTCGTGATTTTTTGAAGGTTTCAGCGGCCGGTGCTGCCGCGACAGCCGTTGCCTCGCCGGCGATCGCGCAATCATCGCCTGAGATCAAATGGCGCCTGACGTCGAGCTTCCCGAAATCGCTCGACACCATCTATGGCGGCGCCGAGCAGGTGTCGAAATACGTCGCCGAGATGACCGACAACAAGTTCCAGATTCAGGTGTTCGCGGCCGGCGAAGTCGTTCCGGGTCTGCAGGCGCTCGATGCGACCTCCAACAACACCGTCGAGATGTGCCACACCGTCTCCTATTACTACGTCGGCAAGGATCCGACCTTTGCGATCTTCGCCTCGGTCCCGTTCGGCCTCAACGCGCGCCAGGCGAACTCCTGGTGGTATCAGGGCGGCGGCGAGGCAGCTCGGCAACGAGTTCTTCAAGAAGTTCGGCGTGATCGGTTTCCCCAGCGGCAACACCGGCACCCAGATGGGCGGCTGGTTCCGCAAGGAGATCAAGACGGTCGCCGACCTGTCGGGCCTCAAGATGCGCATCGGCGGCATCGCCGGTCAGGTGCTGCAGAAGGTCGGCGTGGTGCCGCAGCAGCTCGCCGGCGGCGACATCTATCCCGCGCTCGAAAAGGGCACCATCGACGCGGCCGAGTGGGTCGGTCCCTACGACGATGAAAAGCTCGGCTTCGCCAAGGTCGCGAAGTACTACTACTATCCGGGCTTCTGGGAAGGCGGTCCGACGGTCCACGCTTTCGTCAATCTCGAGAAGTGGAATGCGCTGCCGAAGAACTACCAGGCGATTCTCGCCAATGCCTGCGCGCACGCCAACACCTGGATGGCCGCGCGTTACGACATGCAGAACCCGACCGCGCTGAAGCGTCTGGTCGCCGGCGGCACGCAGCTTCGTCCCTTCACCAATGAAGTGCTGGAAGCCTGCCTGAAGGCCACCAACGAATTGTGGGGCGAGATCTCGGGCAAGAACGCCGACTTCAAGAAGTCGATCGACGCGATGCAGGCCTATCGCTCCGACCAGTATCTGTGGTGGCAAGTCGCCGAATACACCTATGACAGCTTCATGATCCGCTCGCGCACGCGCGGCTGATCCGGCTTGAAGTCGAAGAAAGAAGCCCGGTCTCGTTAGGAGGCCGGGCTTTTTCGTTCGTAGCGGACGGGATGCGGATGTGCCCGGCCTGACGGGCCCGGATTCTGCCCTTCTACGGAAAAGCCAATCGCTTCCGCAACTCACGGCGCAGCAGCCAGAGGCTAAGCAGTGCCTGCATCGTGGTCGTGACAATGGATAGGTACCAGATGTGCTCTGCGCGGAAGCCGGATTGCGCCGACAACCATAAGGTCGGGATCACATATGTTATCAAGCGCAGGATCGAGCTGATGAGCTGTGGCTTCGTGTTGCCCAAGCCTTGAAACGCGCTCGAACACACAAAGATAAAGCCTTGAGCCACGAGATTTAGCGAAACCATTTTCAGGAACAACGCGCCGTCGGCAATCGTGGCTTCGTCCCGGCTGAAGCCCCTCAACAAGAGTTCGGGCCGCCACTGCGCAATGACTGTTGCAACAGCCATTACCACCGAGACGGCAATCAGAACATGGCTGATCGTCTGCTTGACGCGTGCGCTATTCCCCGCGCCGAAATTCTGTCCGATGATGGGGGCGGACGCGAAGGCGATTGCGATGGCGGGTACCTGGATGAGTCCGAGCACCCGCGAACCGATGCTGAAGCCGGCTTGCGCGGATGGACCAAAAACTCCGAGAGCATAATAGATCGTTGCCATGTACAGGAACATGATGGCGAACTCGCCGCCGGCCGGCAGGCCAACGCTCAGAATGCGTCGCCATGGCGCCAGTTGCGGACGCCAGTGTTTGGGATCGAGTGTGAGGTAGTTGTTCGCTTTTTGGACATACACCCAAAGCGTGAGAACGCCGCCAGCGACCGCAAGCGAACTGGCGAGGCCGGCTCCTTTCACTCCCAGTGCATGGCCCGTTCCCCAGCCAAGAACGAACACAGGGGCAAGAATGATATTGATCGTCACCGTAAGCGCCTGGACATACATCATTGGCGCGACGATCCCGATGCCGCGCAATGCCGACGACATCGCGAACATCACAAACTGCAAGCCGAGGGCAGGCATGAACCAGATAAGATAGGCCGTCCCGGCCGCGACGGTTGCCGCGTCTGCCGCAACCGAGTTCATGTAAGGCCGTGCCATGGCGAAGCCCGCTGCCATGGTACACGCAGCGCACACCGCCGATAGAACCAGCGACTGGTTGAAGTTCAGATTTGCATCGGTCCGATCTCGGCGGCCAACGGCTTGTGACACCGCCGCCAGTGTGCCGACGCTCACGATCTGCGTCAAAGCATTGGTGATAAATCCGGCATTTCCGGCAGCGCCGACGCCGGCAATGGCGGCTTCGCCCAAGCCTGCCACGAAGTAGAGATCAATCAAGCCGCAGAGCAATACCAGAATAAGGCCCGCAAAAATCGGGACGGCCATGGTCAAGGCGTGGCTCAAAATCGAGCCCTGAGTGAGGTCTTTCATGAGGGTGGATTCCGGTGAAGAGCTGGAAGGGATTGTCCCGCAGACCGACGGCCGCGAACCGGGAGTGTTCACGAGAGTTCGCGTGGCCAGGTACTGCGCTTCTCAGCTTCCTTGGATCACCGCTGCCATTTGTCGCTCGGTTTTGAAATCACTCGTAGCAATTCACGGCCAAACTAGCGCAGATCACGAAGGCCCGCCAAGGGGTGTGGAGGAGCTGTGCGCAAGCCCGGAGGTTCAAATCCCGGTTTCCCAATGTCGGGATGGCAGGAAAACAGGGCGCCATTCTCGCGGAACCTTGCCGCCGAGTCCGGCTTCGCGCCGCGCTGGTATGTTCCACGCGCCGACATCGACGATGTCCGCTCTCACTCCCGTGAAATTCCAGACCTTCTGCCTTTATAAAGGGCTCTGCACCTATTACGCCGTTGGCGAGGCGCATCTGGCGGCATGGTCATATCCTGACGCCTATGCCGGGGTTGGCCGCATCTCCAACCTGGTGTCGTTCGACATCGTCTCGGTACACCTCGACGGCGCCCAGCTCCCATCTCAAGCCGGGCCCAGACGGTCGTTCCGCACGGCCCCGATCGCAACCTCGACGTCGCCGAGGTGATCCCTGCAATAACCGGGAGTGAAGACCCCGGTAGTGATCCCGCGGATGGGGCGGCTGGAATCTCATCCGCAAACGCGCACGCGCTGGCCTGGACAATTAGCGGCGGGGCTTTGGCATGGTCTGGGCTCGCGAATTATAGCCACGACGATCCTGGCTTTGCAAATCTTCGTCATCGCGAAGCGTCTTGCCGTAACATTCCGCATCGAGGCCTGCTGCAGTTGCGAGGCACTGTTCATAACTCGTAAAGCTGCAGTCGGAGCCGCCTATGTCCCAGGTCATGCAGTAGTGGCCAGGGGGAACGATCGGTCCGGCCTGCACCGGAGATCCGGCCATCGTCGCAAAGGCGAATGCTGAAAACGCGAATCCGGCGATCATTGCCGACTTGCAAACTGTGTTCATAGCTCTCTCCAACAGTGACTTTTTGTTCTATTCCGACTTGACGCGCGGCTTGACGAAATAACTGTCAAGTCGCTGATCGATGATTTGTTACGGCCCGCCAGGCGTGGCATCGCGGTCCGTCTGGAGCGACAGGAAGATCGCGGCCTCTAACTTGGTCGCATGCGTCAAGTCGAAAGCCTTCAGTGGCTACGTCTGTAATCGGGAGGATGGAATGGTTCTTCTTGTTTCGAACTATGCTTTTGCAATCGCACGCGGACCGGGAAAACCGTGAGGCGTCGTTGCGATACATGATCCTTCGATGCGACCGTGCAAATTTGAAATAAACCGGTCTTTTCGAAGGACCAAAGTTCTGCATATGGGTTATGCCGGGTCCCTAGTGTCCAGGGAACGGCAAACACGCCGAAGTGATCGGTACAGGTTGCATCGGTGATGCGAAAACTACACGTAGCGAAAACGACACGATGACGACCAGAGCGGGCTAGCGAGCTAGCCGCAACGTAATTCTGGAGTGCGGCAACGATGAAGCAACACCTCAAGGTGGGCATTCGCCGGCGCCATCTGTTTGGCCTTGCGATAGCTGGAGTCGCGACGGCGACTGCGAGCGCGTTGGTGTCCGAACAGACGGCCGCCAAATCTGAAAATCCCGATGAAAGACTGAAGGCGCGCTATCAGCCGAATTCGCCCGAGGTTCGCAACTTCTATCGCGTCAACTCTTATCCACGCCGGTAAGGACGACACCCGTGTTGATCAAGCGGTCGGAACGTCATCGAGTTCGTGGAGGATCCGCCGCCGCGCAGGAGGCGAGCTCCAGCATTGGCGAGGATCGCCGCACCTTCCTCAAGCGCTCCGGTATCGCCGTCGGAGCGCTGGCGGCGCTCGGCAATCTGCCGCTCGGCGGCTTGCGCAAGGCGGAGGCCGGCCCGCCGCCGCCGCCGGGCGCGACAGTTACGACCCGGAAGAATGTCTGCACCCATTGCTCGGTCGGCTGTTCGGTCATCGCCGAAGTCGCAAACGGCGTGTGGATCGGCCAGGAGCCGGACTACGACAGCCCGATCAATCGCGGGTTCACATTGCTGCAAGGGCGCGGCAGTCCGGGACGACGTGCTGAGCGATCGCCGTTTGCGTTATCCGCAAAAGCTGGTGGACGGCCAATGGAAGCGGCTTTCGTGGGATCAGGCTATCGATGAGATCGGCGACAAGCTGCTGGATATTCGCCAGAAGGCGGGCCCGGATTCGGTCTACTGGCTTGGTTCGGCCAAGTTCACAAACGAAGCCGCCTATCTCAACCGCAAGTTTGCCGCCTTCTGGGGAACCAACAATTCCGACCATCAGGCGCGCATCTGTCACTCCACCACGGTCACCGGCGTCGCCAACACCTGGGGCTACGGTGCGATGACCAACAGCTACAACGACATCCGCAACTCCAAGACGATCTTGCTGATGGGCGGCAATCCCGCCGAGGCCCATCCGGTTTCGTTGCAGCATATTCTCGAAGGCAAGGAACTCAACCGCGCCAACTTGATCGTCGTCGACCCGCGCATGACGCGAACCGCGGCGCACGCGACCGAATATGTCCGGGTGCGGCCCGGCGTGCACATCCCGACCATCTATGGGATGCTCTGGCACATTTTCGAGAACGGCTGGGAGGACAAGGAATTCATCCGCCAGCGCGTCTACGGCATCGAGGATATCCGCAAGGAAGTCGCGAAATGGACGCCTGACGAGGTCGAGCGCGTCACCGGCTTGCCGGAAGCGCAGGTCAAGCACATCGCCGAACGTCTTCGCCACGAGAAGCCTGCCACGCTGATCTGGGCGATGGGCCAGACCCAGTTCGCCACCGGTACGGCGAATGTCCGCGCGAGCTGCATTCTGCTGCTTGCGACCGGCAATGTGGGTCATGCCGGCGGCGGCGCCAATATTTTCCGCGGCCATACCAACGTTCAGGGCGCCACCGATCTCGGCCTCGATGTGACGACGCTGCCGCTCTATTACGGTCTTTCCGAAGAGGCATGGCAGCATTGGTGCCGGGTCTGGGAGGTCGACATACGACTGGATGCGGTCGCGCTTCGCCAACAAGACACTGATGGAAACGCCGGGAATTCCGAGCACGCGCTGGTTCGACGCGACGTTGCTGCCGAAAGATCAGGTCAGCCAGCCCGACACGGTGCAGGCCATGTTCGTGATGGGACATGGTGTCAATACCATCACCCGGATGCCGGAAGCCGTTCGGGGAATTGAAAAACTCGACCTGCTGGTGGTGTGCGACCCCTACCCGACGGCCTGGTCGGTGCTCTCGGAACGCAAGAACGGCACGTATCTCCTGCCGGCTTGCACCAGCTTCGAGATGGACGGCTCGCGCACGGCATCCAACCGTTCGCTGCAGTGGGGCGAGCAGATCGTCAAGCCGATCTTCGAATCGAAGAACGACTACGACATGATGTACATGCTCGCGAAGAAATTCGGCTTCGCCGACAAGATGTTCAAGAACATCAAGGTGGAGAACGGCGCGGTATCGGCGGAAGACATCTTGCGCGAGATCAATCGTGGCGGGTGGTCGACCGGGTATTGCGGTCAGTCGCCCGAGCGCCTCAAAGCCCACATGAAGAACCAGGCAAAATTCGATCTGGTCACCCTCCGGGCGCCGAAGGATGATCCGGAAGTCGGCGGCGATTATTACGGCTTGCCGTGGCCGTGCTGGGGGACGCCGGAATTCAGACATCCCGGAAGCGGCGATACTCTACAACACCAACCTGCCGGTGAAGGAAGGTGGCGGGACGTTCCGCGCCCGTTTTGGCGTTGAGCGCGTGGTCAAGCGCAAGGTGATGGAAAACGGGCAGGAGGTCGAAAAGGAAGAGCATGACAACTTGCTCGCCGAGGGCTCCTATTCGCTCGGCTCGGAAATCAAGGATGGTTATCCGGAGTTCACCCTCGGCGTCCTCAAGAAGCTCGGCTGGGACAAGGACCTCACCGCTTCGGAGATGGAGATCATCGAGCGGGTGAACGCCGCCAATCCCGATGCCGTTTCCTGGTCGCTCGATCTTTCCGGCGGTATCCAGCGCGTGGCGATCGAGCACGGCTGCAGCCCCTATGGCAACGGCAAGGCGCGCATGATTGCCTGGAATCTGCCGGATCCGATCCCGGTGCACCGCGAAGTCGATCTACACGTCGCGGCCCGATCTCGTCGGAAAATATCCGACGCGGCCGGACGCGCGGCAATTTCGAGTCCCCAATATCGGTTTCACCGTCCAGAAATCCGCTGTCGACAGGGGCATCGTCAAGCAATTCCCGCTTATCCTGAGTTCGGGCCGGCTGGTCGAATACGAAGGCGGCGGCGAGGAGACGCGCTCCAACAGGTGGCTCGCCGAATTGAAGCAGGACATGTACGTCGAGATCAATCCGGCAGACGCATCCGCGCGCGGCATCAAGGACGGCGGTTGGGTCTGGGTCACCGGAGCTGAGAGCAATTCCAGGACACGGGTGAAGGCGTTTGTAACCGAGCGGGTCGGCAAGGGCGTCGCCTGGATGCCCTACCACTTTGCCGGCTGGTACGAGGGCGCCGATCTGCGCAGCAAGTATCCGAAGGGCGCCGATCCGATCGTGCTTGGCGAGAGCGTCAACACGCTCACGACCTATGGCTACGATCCTGCAACGGGCATGCAGGAACCCAAGGCAACGCTCTGCGAGATCAGGGCGGCGTGAGGGAAGAAAGACCATGGCTCGCGTGAAATTCCTTTGTGATGCCGACCGCTGCATCGAATGCAACGCCTGCGTGACCGCCTGCAAGAACGAGCACGAGGTGCCGTGGGGCATCAATCGCCGCCGCGTCGTCACCATCAATGACGGCAAGCCCGGCGAACGCTCGGTGTCGATGGCCTGCATGCACTGCACCGATGCGCCGTGCGCCGCGGTCTGCCCGGTGCCTGCTTCTACACCACCGACGACGGCGTGGTGCTGCATTCCAAGGATCTCTGCATCGGCTGCGGCTATTGCTTCTACGCCTGTCCGTTCGGCGCACCGCAATATCCGAAGGTCGGAAATTTCGGATCGCGCGGCAAGATGGACAAGTGCACCTATTGCGCCGGCGGGCCGGAGGCGGAACTCCACGCGCGGCCGAATACGCCAAATACGGCGCCAACCGCCTGGCCCAGGGCAAACTGCCGATTTGCGCCGAAATGTGCTCGACCAAGTCGCTGCTGGCGGGCGACGGCGCGATCATCGCCGAAATCTACAAGGAGCGCGTGATGAAGCGCGGATACGGTTCGGGCGCATGGGGTTGGACCACCGCCTATCACGAGGGCATTGCGGTTTGAGCGCCCTGGAGCGGCCGGGCGACCATGCGGATCAACGGTGAAATGACCATGATGAAGCATCTTGCCCGCATTCGCTCGATCATCATCGTTGCGTTGACTGTCCTGATAGTCGCCGCACCACCGGTGTTCGCTCAGCGACTCGGCCCCGATGGCGCGCCCAATCCGACCGCGAGCGTCGCGAGCGAGCAACAGCTGCTGCAGCAATCACCGCGAATCGAGGGACACATCGCCCAGCCGAACGAGAGGGCGCGGGTTCTCATGCAGCCCGCCGGGCGGCAATGGGATCATTTCCATGAAGTCACATTGCGCTGGCTCGGCGCGATCGTGATCCTCGGCATGATCGCAGCTTGGGCGCCGCCTATCTGATCATGGGGCGGCTTCGGATTTCGAGAGGCCGTTCCGGGCAGAAGGTGCGCCGCTTTAGCGCATTCGAGCGCTTCGCCCATTGGCTGACGGCAGTGTCCTTCGTGGTTCTCGGCTTGACAGGGTTGAACATCACATTCGGAAAGATCGTGCTGCTGCCGATGATCGGGCCCGAGGCGTTCAGCAGCCTGTCGCAAGCCGCCAAGTACGTGCACAATTTCGTCAGCGTCGCGTTCGTTATCGGCCTCGGGCTTATCATCGTGCTCTGGATAAAGGACAACATTCCGCGAAAAGTCGACGTCGACTGGGTCAAGCAAGGTGGCGGCTTCATCAAATCGAAACATGCGCCATCCGGGCGTTTCAATGCCGGCGAGAAGCTGGTCTTTTGGTTTGCCCTCGGCGCCGGCGTGGGCGTCATCGTTTCCGGATATCTGCTGATGTTCCCGTTCTACGTGACGGATATTGCGGGCATGCAGATCGCGCAAATCGTGCACGCCGTGATCGCCGTGTCTGTTCGTTGCGGTGATCATTGCTCATATCTACATCGGCACGCTCGGAATGGAGGGCGCGTTCGAGGCGATGGCCACCGGCGATGTCGATCTCAACTGGGCAAAGGAACATCACGACCTCTGGCTAGCCCAGCTGCTCGCAACCGACGAACGGCAGGAGCAGCCTCGGGCGACGCCCGCGGACCGACTTCATCGCTCGGAAGCGGTGCGCTGAGGAGACGATCAAATGAGGTCGACGGCGCTTGCACAAATTCCAGTTGGCGTTGTCGTCGAGCGGCGCAAGGCCAGGAGCATGTGGGTTGATTTTCTATGGCGACCGGTCTCGGTGTTTGTCGGAGTTCCGTCGGCCGCCCCCTGGACGCCGCTCGATGCCGAAATACAAGCCACCTTGTTTTTTGCCGGCGAGGCGGTGATCGAATTACACCGGACGGAGACAACGAATTATCGGGAAAATCTGCTGTCGGGCACGCCCACTTTGTGGGTCGCGTTGCGTCCTGTTGTGTCCGAGCGGCCCTATGAGATTCTCGCGGTAACTGCAGATCCGGCAGAAGGTGAAGCGCTCACTGATGCCGGCAGCAATCTCGTCGAAGCCGTGTCAATGCCGCCTGAAGTCGTGGAGGCGGTTGCTCAATTCATCGCCCAACATCATGTCGAGCGCCCCTTTGTCAAACGTAGGCGTGACCGGCAGACGCCTGCAGATCACAGAGGGAGAATGGGGGATGACTGAGCCTGATAACTTCATCTTGCGCTGGGCACGATTGAAGCGTCAGTCAGATATCGGGCAGATGCACTCGAGTCGGCGAAAGAGCCGCAAGAACCGGCTTTGGTTCCTTCTGAAGCGATTGCACAGCCTCCTATCGATGCGGCGGCCGACGAACCGTTCGATCTATCCGGCCTGCCATCGATTGAAGCGATCAGTGCCAACACGGACGTGCGCGAATTTTTGCAAAGCCGTGTGCCAACCGAATTGACGCGAGCCGCACTGCGGAAAGTGTGGACAAGCGATCCGGCCATTCGTGACTTTATCGGCATCGCGGAAAACCAATGGGATTTCAACGATCCGAATGCGATTCCCGGTTTTGGCCCGCTGGAGTTGACAGGCAACGAAACGGCTGGTCTTACGCACGTCCTTGGCAAACTTGAGGGCATTTCCGAGAGGTTTTTGCAATCGTCAGCATCCGACGGACAGGGCCCTTCCTCCCCAACAGGCGACGGACACTCCGTGGTGCACGAGGCGGCGCAGCAGAAGATTGCCGAACTGCCGTCGGTCGATACCGGCCTTTCCTCCGATCCGAGCGAAACGCGCGGAACCGATCAGAAGCCGGAGAGCGCGCATGCAGCTGAAGATCACCAGCATTTCCGAAATCGCCGCCGTCACGGCAGTGCCTGGCCGCATTGAATTGGCCCGTGCTGTCGTTCCCGGTTGCCTTGCCCTTCATCGGTGAAAGATGCAGTCGAATTATCAGAGTTCTTCGGGATTGTCGACGAGATCGATCGGGCTCGTGCGCAGGAATATGCGCTGCTGGCGACCTTGCTGTCGCGCAGCCCGGATGCCGGGTTGATCTCACGGCTGGCACGTTTGGACGGCGACCCGAGCCCGATCGGAGTTGCGCACACCGCACTCGGTGAAGCGGCAGCGCGGACGAGTGAAGAGGGCGCGGAACGGGAATATCTTGATCTGTTTGTCGGTCTCGGAAGGGGTTTGCTGTTGCCTTATGCGTCCCACTATTTGACGGGAACGCTATATGGACGTCCGCTCGCGCGACTGCGCCAAACCCTTCGGTTGCTTGGAATTGAAGAGGCCGAAAGCCGGTCGGAGCCGGAGGATCACGCCGCCATTCTATGCGAAATCATGGCCAGTCTTATTGGGGGACGTTTTGCGTGTCCGGCCGGCGCTGACCGTGAATTCTTTGAGCAGCACCTGGCCCCCTGGATCAGGCGCTTTTTTGTCGATCTCGAGCAAGCCAACCCGAGCTATTTCTACGCGCGCGTGGGTTCGCTAGGGCGGATTTTCGTGGACGTCGAAAGAGAGGCCTTCGCTCGTTCGGCCTGAGCAAAAGATCTCCGCGCAGCCGCGGGTACGTTCACGCCCTGATCACTGTTTTGGTCCGCCAAAATCCAGCGGCGGCAGGTCGATCTGCGGCACCTCGATCTTGATCGTGTTCGGATCGATCGTCGAGGCCACACCCTTGTAGTGCATCACCATCGAGGGGAACAGGATGACCAGTCCGACCATGATGACCTGGATGACGACGAATGGCACCGCGCCCCAGTAGATCTGGCCGGTCGTCACAGGGTCCATGCGCTTTCCGGTGATGCGGTCGATGTAGGATTCTTTTGGCGCCACCGAGCGCAGATAGAACAAGGCGAACCCGAATGGCGGGTGCATGAACGACGTCTGCATGTTGACGCCGAGAATGACGCCGAACCAGATCAGGTCGATGCCGAGTTTTTCCGCCACGGGCCCGAGCAGCGGGATGATGATGAAGGCGAGCTCGAAGAAATCGAGGAAGAAGGCAAGAACGAACACAAGCGCGTTGACGAAAATGAGGAAGCCGACCTGGCCTCCGGGGAGGGAGGTCAGCAGATGCTCCACCCATACATGGCCGTTCACGCCGTAGAAAGTCAGCGAGAACACCCGCGCACCGATCAGGATGAAGATGACGAAGGCGGAAAGCTTCGCGGTCGACTCCGTCGCCTGCCGGATCAGGTCCCAGCTCAGCCGTCGCTTGGCCGCGCCGAGAATGAGCGCGCCGGCAGCGCCCATGGCACCGCCCTCGGTCGGGGTCGCGATGCCGATGAAAATCGTACCGAGCACGAGGAAGATGAGGAACAGCGGCGGCACCATCACAAACGTCGTTTGCTGCGCCATCGCGGACAGGAAGCGGAAGCCGGTGAACTTGTCGATCAGCCAGTTCACGACCGCGACGAAGAACGCGAACAGGATGCCGTAGAACATGCTGAGCACGACGTAGTCGGCGCCGTGGGTCTCCGAACCGCGCATCATGAACCAGCCGAACACGCAACTGGCGACGAAAAGCACGCCGAGAGACCGTAGTCCGCGGCTGCCATCCTTCTCGCGGAAACCAATCGCCTCCGGCGGCAGTCCCGGCGCCGCTTTGGGGAAGATCATCGTCACGAGAAAGGCGTATCCGGCATACAGGCCGGCAAGCACCATGCCCGGAATGAAGGCGCCTTCGTACATGTCGCCGACCGACTTGCCGAGCTGGTCGGCCATCACGATCAGGACCAGCGACGGCGGAATGATCTGCGCCAATGTGCCCGAGGCCGCGATGATGCCCGTCGCCATCCGGCGGTCGTAGCCGTAACGCAACATGATCGGTAGCGAGATCAGGCCCATCGAGATTACGGAAGCGGCAACCACGCCGGTCGTCGCCGCCAGCAGGGCCCCGACGAACACGACGGCGTAGGCGAGACCGCCGCGGATGGTACCGAACAACTGTCCGATGGTATCGAGCAGGTCTTCCGCCATGCCGGACCGTTCCAGCACCAATCCCATGAACGTAAAGAACGGGATCGCCAGCAGGGTGTCGTTGTTCATCACGCCGTAAACGCGCTCGGGAAGCGCTTGCAGGAAGTCCGGGCGGAACTCGCCAAGTTCGATGCCCACGATCGCATAAAGCAGGCCGACGGCACCGAGCGAAAACGCCGCCGGATAGCCGAGCAGCAGCATGATCACCAGCGAGGCGAACATGATTGGCGCCATGTTGGCGATAAGAAAGGCTGTCATCTCTTGTCCCCTGCCACCGCGCCTGCGATCAGCGTTTTTCGATCGCCTCGACCAGGTGTTCGACCTCGGCCTCGAGCGCGTGCACCTGCGATGCGTGTGGATCCGGAATGAGGCCGCGCATCACGGCGATGCGCTTGATCAACTCGGAGATGCCCTGAACCAGCAGGAGCGCGAACCCGATAATGACCAGCGATTTGGCCGGCCATTGCGGCAATCCGCCTGCGTTACCCGATTGCTCGTTGACTTCGAACGACCGCATGAAGAATGGGCCGCCGGTGACAATCATGACGATGCAGAGCGGAATCAGAAAGAAGGTGTGTCCGACCACGTCGATTACATTGCGCGCGGTCTTCGGCAATGCATTGCTGACGATGTCGATCCGGATGTGTTCGTTGTCGAGCAACGTCCATGGCGAGCAAAGCAGAAAGACGATGCTGAAAAGCACCCATTGCAGCTCGAGCCATGAGTTGGATGAAATATCGAACGATTTGCGCATAATGGCGTTGACGGCAGATATCACGACGGCAACCAGGATCAGCCAGGCCAGCCGCTTGCCCGTCCACCGCGTGAACGCGTCGATTCTACTGCTCACTTTCAAGAGCGCTTGCAACGGCAGTCCTCCCCAATTCGCATCTGCAGTCTTGGCGGCGCCCCTCGGGTGCCGTGGCTTTGTGCAGCCTCGCTGGCATGAAGCCATTGCACCAAACCAGCGGGCGAAGCAGCCGTCAATTGGAAGTTTGTTGATATTGAAAGGGAATTAGCCTTGTGGATGGGTGCCTGCCGGCCCTGGCCTGGCGGCTCGGCTATTGTTTTATGGCCGGGCCGAAATCCATCTGCGGCAGTTCGATTTCCGGTACCACGATCTTGACCTTGCTGAGATCGACGTCGGCGGGTTTGTCGAGCAGAGCCGTCACCGTGATGGGGAAGGCGATCACGATCGCCACCATGATCGCCTGCAGGCCGATCCAGGGCAGCGCGCCCCAATAGATATCGGAGCTTTTCACTTCCTTGGGTGCGACGCCGCGCAGATAAAACAGCGCGAAGCCGAACGGCGGATGCAGGAACGAGGTCTGCATGTTGACGCAGAGCATGACGCCGAACCAGATCAGCGCGGCATCCGGCCCCACCACAGGCGCCAGCACCTTCTGCGCGATCGGCGCCACCATCGGCAGGATGATGAAGGCGATCTCGAAAAAGTCGAGGAAGAACGCCAGGAAGAAGATGAAGAGGTTGATGAAGATCAGGAAGCCCCAGACGCCGCCGGGAAGCGAAGTCAGATGGTGCTCGAGCCAGACCCCGCCGGAGACGCCGAGGAACACCACCGAGAAGCAGGTCGAGCCGATCAGGATGAACACCACCATGGTGGAAAGCCGCATCGTGGATTCGTAACCCTGCTTGATCAGGTCGCGCAGGTCGGGGATGCGGACGGCTTCGAGGCAGAGCCAGACCACGGCGATATAAACCACCGCGAAGGTCAGCTTCATCAATTTGCCTTCGCCGACCAGCATTCCGATGATCACGGCGACGCCTACGGCGGCGATGCCCATGAGAAGCATCTTGTGCCCCGTGCTGCTCAGATCCTTGTGGTGGATCGCGGCAAGGACGATCGCCCCGATGGCACCCATCGCGCCGGCTTCGGTCGGCGTCGCAAGGCCGAGCATCATGGTACCCAGCACGACGAATATCAGCACGGCGGAGGGAATGATTCCCATCAGGCATTTGCGCCAAAGCGCCCAGCCCGTCAGCGTCCGTGCTTCCTTCGGCACCGGTGGTACATGGTCGGGTTTGACGAGCCCAAGAAAGAACGTGTAGCCGGCGAACAGGGCGATCTGCAGCACCGAAGGGCCCCAGGCGCCAAGATACATGTCGCCGACCGACTTGCCGAGCTGGTCGGCCATCACGATCAGTACCAGCGAGGGCGGCACCAGCTGGGTGATGGTACCGGAGGCGGCGAGCACGCCGGTGATGTAGCGTACGTTATAGCCATAGCGCAGCATCACCGGCATCGAGATCAGCGCCATGGCGATGACCTGCGCCGCCACCGTGCCGGTGATGGCGCCGAGAATGAAGCCGACGATGATGACGGAATAGCCCAGGCCGCCGCGGACCGGGCCGAACAACTGGCCCATCGAATCCAGCATGTCTTCGGCGAGCCCACATCGCTCGAGAATCGAGCCCATGAAGGTGAAGAAGGGAATAGCGAGCAGCAATTCGTTGGATAGCACGCTGCCGAAGATCCGGCCCGGGATGGCCTGCAGGAAGTTCATGTCGAAGAAGCCGAGATAGATCGACAGAAACCCGAACGACAGGCCGAGCGCGGCCAGCGTGAAGGCCACCGGAAAGCCGATCAGCATGGCCAGAATCAAGCCGCCGAACATCACCGGCGGCATCATCTCCAGCGTGATCATTGGGTGGGCCGCTCGTATTTCGCATCGATCACGACATACCCCTTTAGTGCAGCGATGCGCTTGATCACCTCGGAGACGCCCTGCAGCGCCAGGAGAACCAGGCCCACTGGAACGACGAGCTTGATCGGCCAGCGCAGCAGGCCGCCGGCATTGCTCGACGCTTCACCGACGACGTAGGACTGCATGAAGAACGGCCACGACAGATAGCTGAGCAGCAGGCAGGAGGGGATCAGGAAGAACAGCGTGCCGATCAGGTCGAGCCGGAGTTGTCCGCGCTCGGACAGCATCAGATACAGGATCTCAACCCGAACATGCTCGTTCTTCTTGAACGTATAGGAAGCGCCGAACATCACGAAAACGGCGAACATGTACCACTGCAATTCAAGCCAGCTGTTGGAGCTGTATCCGAAGGCGTAGCGGATCATGGCGTTGGCGGCGCTTACGACGCAGGCTGCGAGCACGAGCCAATTGCAGATGCCGCCCAGTTTCTCATTGAGCAGGTCGATAGCGTTACTTAGTGCCAACAACGGACGCATGATGCTCTCCACGGACACGTCATCGACGCGCCGGATCTTTCAATGATATTGCGTCGGCATCCGCGCCGGCCGGCAGGCGCGCGGGTCCGTTCCCGGCGCGAAAAAACGCGCGGATCCACAGCTCATTCGCTGGAGCGAATGCAACGATAGTCCTCCCCCATCTCGCTATCGCCGTCTTGCTTGCACCTTGAAGGGTGCAGTGGCCTGTCCCGGCCGTGCTGGCGTAAAGCCGCCGCACCATTTCAGCGCGGCGCGCGGCGTCAATCGGGGAATGGAAAATCGGAAAACCGGTGCGCCGGCGCGACTTGCCGCCGAACAGCATCAACCTGGCGCCGAAAATTCAACCGCCGGTAACGCTCATGTGGCGGCTGACACTGGGGCGGTTATGCCGGCGGTCGATGATGAAGTCGTGGCCCTTCGGCTTCAGCCCGATGGCGCGATCGATCGCGGCCGACAGCAGGTCGTTATCGGCGGAGGCCCGCAGCGGTTTGCGCAAATCGGAGGCATCCTCGTGGCCGAGGCAGGTGTGCAGCGTGCCGGTGCAGGTGATCCGTACCCGGTTACAGGACTCGCAGAAATTATGCGTCATCGGCGTGATGAAGCCGAGCTTGCCGCCGGTCTCGGCAACCCGGACATAGCGGGCGGGGCCGCCGGTATCGTCGTCGAGGTCGGTCAGCGTGTAGTGCTTGGCGAGGCGGGCGCGCAGCAGCGACAGCGGTACATACTGATCGATCCGGCCTTCGCCGATGTCGCCCATCGGCATGACCTCGATCAGCGTCAGCGCCATGCCCTTGCCGTGCGCCCATTCCATCAGCGAAGGGATTTCTTCCTCGTTCATGTTCTTCAGCGCCACCGCGTTGATCTTGACCGCGAGGCCTGCGTCGCGCGCGGCCTCGATGCCGGCCAGAACCTTGTCGAGATCGCCCCAGCGGGTGATGGCGCGGAATTTCTGCGCATCGAGCGTGTCGAGCGAGACGTTGACGCGGCGGACGCCGCAATCGCGCAATTCGCCGGCGAAGCGCGCCAGTTGCGAAGCGTTGGTGGTCAGCGTCAATTCATCGAGCGCGCCGCTGGAGAGATGCCGCGACAGCGAGCGCACCAGCGACATCACGTTGCGCCGGACCAGCGGCTCGCCGCCGGTAAGGCGGATCTTGCGCACGCCCTTGGCGATGAAGGCCGAGCACAGCCGGTCGAGTTCCTCCAGCGTCAGCAGGTCCGTCTTGGGCAGGAAGGTCATGTCCTCGGACATGCAGTAGAAGCAGCGCAGGTCGCAGCGATCGGTCACGGACACGCGCAGATACCGGATGGTCCGGCCGAACGGATCGACCATCGGACGGAACAACTGATCGGGTGAACGTGGAATCCGCTCATTCAAGCTGCCTTGCAACTGCCTTGTGCGCGGGGTCTTCGCGGTCGTGGCTCGCTGGCAAATCTAGGCACGTTGCAAGGCGGCTACAATCGCGCAAGCTTGCGGCTGCAGTGCAAGTCCGCGCAGATCAGCGGCGCGGGATTGGCGTGCCGCGGGCTGGGCCGGGAGCCGGGTCCGGCGCGCGGCGGCCTTGGCGGTTTCGGCTGCTTCGGCCGCGTCGGCTTGCGGGCCTTCGGCGGCGGCGCTGCCGGCTGCAGCTCCGCGAATACCGGGCTTCGGTCGATGATGGTCGTGGCGGGCGAGGCAAAATCGCCGGGATTGCGGATCACCTGAACCGGAACCGTAACCGGCTGGAACCTGGGGCTGGCGAAAGTGACCGAGAAGCCGGCGTCGGGGCCGGCACGTCGATCGAGCAGGGGGTTTTGCAGGCAGGTCCGAGCGAGGTCGTGGCGTCCGCGCCCGGAGGCGCCGATTCCAGCTGCGACCTTCACCAGCGGCGGCGCCGGCTTGAAGGAATCGAGAGAAAACGACGAGCAGCCGGCGAGGCTCGACGCCGGCGACGGCAATCGCAATGACACGATGCATGATCGATCACCCTGACTTGCGGCAATCCGCCACAATCCCCGATGGGACCATAGGAGTGTCAGGAATTGAGCTGCAACCAGGGCCGGGACGAATTCGTTAAAGAACGGTTAATGCGAAACATACGTATCCGAAATATCTGATAGATCAGTTTAGTGCCGGATCGGGCCTGCTCAGGCTCTCCACCGCCTCGGGCAGGTCCCGCAAATGGCCGATCAGCCGGTCCGGCTTCAGTTCGGCGATCGGCATATCGGTGTAGCCGAAGTCACGCCGATGACGGGCAGCGGCCCGCCGCGCCACACCGACATCGGGGCCGGCGTCGCCGACCATAATGGTGGTCGCCATGTCCCGCCGGCGCGCGCCACCGTCTGCCGCAGGATGACCGGATCGGGCTTGGCGACGCCGAACGTGTCGGCGCCGCAGATCGCTGCGAACCGCGCGCTCAGGCCGGGTCGATCAGCCGCTTCGACAGCCATTCCAGCTTGTTGGTGCACACCGCGAATGGCAGCCCTGTGCGGCGAGCTCGTCGAGCGCGGCCTCCAGCCCCTCGAACGGCTGCGAAACGTCGGCAATGTGGTCGGCGTAGTAGGCGATGAAATCCGGTCAGCAGGTCGATTTCGGCGACGCTCATCGCGGCCTTCGACCTCGAGCCCGCGCTCGATCAGCTTGCGGGCGCCGGCGCCGATCATGTTGCGCGCCGCCAATGGCACGGGGGCAGGCCTTCGCGGTCGAGCACGAAATTGAGCGCCGCGATCAGGTCGGGCGCGGTGTCGACGAGGGTGCCGTCGAGATCGAAGACAACGGTGCGGGGAGGGTCATGGCGAATTCGCTAGCGGCAGCGCGAGCATCATGCAAGTAGGGAGGCACAAATCCCGGGAGAAACCGCCTTGCGAATTTCGTGGGCAAGACAGCCTTTCTGAACGGCGCCGCAGACATGATGGCGCTGTTCCCGCGGCCAAAACGAGGCTAGACATGCGCCCGCGGATCGGCGCATTTCGGAAGGCATTCTGCACGTGGATATGGACGGAGTTGAAGCGGCAGGCGGCGGCGCGGGCGCTGGAGCATGTGCAGGACGGCATGAAGCTCGGGCTCGGCACCGGCTCGACCGCGCGGCATTTTGTCGACCTGCTCGGCGAGAAGGTGGCGGCGGGCTGAAGGTGATAGGCGTGCCGACCTCGGAAGCGACCCGCGCCCAGGCCGAGCGTGTAGAATCCCGCTGACCACGCTCGACGAGATCGACCGGCTCGATCTGACGGTGGACGGCGCCGACGAGGTCGATCGCGCGCTCAACCTGATCAAGGGCGGCGGCGGCGCGCTGTTGCGGGAGAAGATCGTGGCGGCGGCCTCGGATCGCATGATCGTGATCGCCGACGAGACCAAATGGGTGGACGTTCTCGGCCGTTTTCCCCTGCCTGTCGAGGTGATTACGTTCGGGCTGGCGGCCACCCGGCGGGCCATCGTCAGGCATTTGCCCAAAGCCGCGTTTCCGGGCAATGGGGGTCCGGAAGGGCAAGGACGGTCACGTTTTTGTCACCGATGGCGGCCACTGGATTATCGATGCCCATCTTGGGCGCATCACGGATCCGCCGCGTCTGGCGGGCCTCCCTGAGCCTGATCCCGGGCGTCGTTGAACACGGGCTGTTTATTGGCCTGGCGGGTACTGCCGTCCTGGCGGGCGCCCAGGGAATTCGCGTAGTTGAGCGGCGGTAACGCCGGAAATCGAGGAGAAATCGGAATGAAGAGCCTTTCACGGATTTTGTCGGCGGCCGGCCTCGCAGTCGGGCTGGCCCTGACCGCCGTTCCGGCCGAGGCGCAGCAGAAGAACGCGCCCGCAGCGCCGGCGGCCACGCCGCTCAAGCCCGCATCGCCGGGGGCGCTCGCCGCCGCCAAGGAAATCCTGGCGATGAAGAACGCGAGCGCGATGTACGCCAACGCCGTTCCCAATCTCGTCCAGCAGACCAAGAACGTGCTGATGCAGAGCAATCTGAACTATCAGAAGGATCTCAACGAGGTCGCCGAGATCGTCGCCAAGAATTTCGCCGGCCGCGAGAAGGAAATCGGCGACGGCATGGCCCAGGTCTACGCCAACGAGTTCACCGAGCAGGAGCTGGAGGACCTCGTCACCTTCTACAAGTCGACGCTCGGCCAGAAGCTGCTCGCAAGCGAACCCCGTGCCATCCAGTTCAGCATGTCCTATATGAACCAGTGGGCGCAGCAATTTGCCGAAACCATCAACGGCCAGTTCCGCGCCGAGATGAAGAAGCGCGGCAAGGAAATCTGATCCA
>CAWBQP010000059.1:0-33393 GCA_963790735.1 uncultured Alphaproteobacteria bacterium
GCTGCCCGCGACGTCGCCAGCGCAATCTAGGCACCTTCCAGCGCGCCTACAATCCGCAACTGCGGAGAGCAGGGTCGGGATCAGCGTGTGGCGGGTTGCGCCGGGGCAGAGGCCGGTGCCGCGGCCGCCTTGGGTGTGGCTTCTTCGGCCGCATCGGTTTGCGCGCCTTCGGCGGCGGCCCGGCCGGCTGGAGTTCCGCGAACACCGGGCTCGGGTCGATGATCGTCGTCGCCGGCGAGGCAAAATCGCCGGGATTGCGGATCACCTGGACCGGAACCGTGACCGGCTGGAACCTGGGGCTCGCGAAGGTGACGGAGAAGCCGGCGTCCGGTGCGGGCACGTCGATGGAGCAGGGGGTTTTGCAGGCGGGTCCGAGCGAGGTGGTGGCATCCGCTCCCGGCGGCGCCGATTCCAGCGCGACCTTCACCAGCGGCGGCGCCGGCTTGAAGGAATCAAGAGAAAACGACGAGCAGCCGGCCAGGCTCGCCCCGGTGACGGCAATCGCGATGACACGACGCATGATCGATCACTCTGACTTGCGGCAATCCGCCACAGTCCCCAATGGCGAACCATAGGAGTGCAGGAACAAAGCTGCAACCAATCAGGGCAAAATCGTTAAAGAATGGTTAACGTCGGCTATTAGCGTTCCAAATACGTTCAATAAATCAGATGGTTAAGACCGCGACGCGACCTTGCTGAGGCTTTCCACCGCCGCCGGCAAATCGCGCATATGGCCAATCAGACGGTCGGGCTTCAGTTCGGCGATCGGTATATCGGTGTAGCCGAACTCGACGCCGATCACGGGAATGCCGGCCCGCCTTGCCACGCCGATGTCGGGGCCGGCGTCGCCCACCATGATGGCCGTAGCCATATCGCCGCCCGCCCGCGCCACCGTCTGCTGCAGGATGATGGGGTCAGGTTTGGATACGCCGAACGTGTCGGCGCCGCAGATGGCGGAAAATCGTCCGCTCAGGCCCAATTGGTCGAGCAGCCGCTTCGACAGCCATTCCAGCTTGTTGGTGCACACCGCGAAGCGGCAGCCCTGTGCCGCAAGCGCGTCGAGGGCTGCTTCCAGCCCCTCGAACGGCCGCGAGGCATCCGCAATGTGGGCGGCGTAATAGTCGATGAAATCCTTCATCAGGCGGTCGACGTCTTCGACGCTCATCATGCGGCCTTCCACCTCGAGCCCGCGTTCGATCAACTTGCGGGCGCCGGCGCCGATCATGTTGCGCGCCGATTTCAGAGGCACCGGCGGCACGCCTTCGCGGTCGAGTGCGAAATTGAGCGCGGCAATCAGGTCGGGCGCGGTGTCGACCAGCGTGCCGTCGAGGTCGAAGACAATCGTGCGGGGAAGGGTCATGGGAATTCGCTAGCGGCAGGCACGGCATCATGCAAGTAGGGAAGTTCAAATCCCGGGAGGAACCGCCATGCGAGAGTTGGCCGGCAAGACAGCCTTTGTGACCGGCGGAGCCGCAGGCATCGGGCTTGCGCTCGGCCGGGCGTTTGCTCAATCCGGCATGAAAGTGATGCTGGCGGATATCGAGACGGATGCACTGCAGGCCGCCGTCAAAAGCCTGCAGGAAATCTCCCCCGATATCAGCGGCACCATCTGCGATGTGGCCGACGCGGAAAGCGTCGAGCGCGCGGCACAGGCCTCGTTCGATGCGTTCGGCCGTGTGCATGTCGTGTGCAACAATGCAGGCGTGGCCGCCGGCGGCGGTATCGACCACATCTCGCTGGATAATTGGCGATGGGTCATCGACGTCAACCTGATGGGCGTGCTTCACGGTATCAAGAGCTTCCTGCCGCACATCCGCGCCCACGGCGAAGGCGGTCATATCGTCAACACCGCATCGATGGCGGGCATGGAGGGCGGACTGGGTTTTAGTCCCTACGCGGCGAGCAAGTTTGCCGTGGTCAGCATGTCGGAGGGGCTTAGCCTTCAGCTCAAGCCGCACGGCATCGGCGTGAGCGTATTGTGCCCGAGCTACGTGCGCACCCGCATCGGCGAAAGCGGGCGCAATCGCCCCGCGCGCTACGGTCAGTCGCAACCGCTCGATCCCGCCAGTCCGGCGGCGGCCATGGTCGCCGCGATTGCCCGGAATATCGACGCGGGACTTGAGCCCGACTACAGTCGCCGCGCGCGTGCTCACCGCGATCCGGGACGATGAGCTATATATTTTCACCCATCCCGGCATGCGGGCCGAGGTGGAGCCGCGCTTTGCCGCGATTCTGGCCGCGATGGACGGGGTTTCGCCCCCATAATCCCGCTCGCGCAAGACTTTAGGCGCTGTTCCCAAGGCCAAAACGACGCTAGAGAAACGTCACCGGCGGGTTCTTGAGAGGCATCGTCAGCACGTGGATATGGACCAACTGAAGCGGCAGGCAGCGGCGAAAGCCCTGGAGCATGTCAGCGATGGCATGAAGCTCGGGCTCGGCACCGGCTCGACCGCCAAGCATTTTGTCGAACTGCTCGGCGAGAAGGTTGCCGGCGGAATGAAAGTGGTGGGCGTGCCGACCTCGGAAGCGACCCGCGCCCAGGCCGAGGCGTGCAAAATTCCGCTGACCACGCTCGATGCGATCGACCGGCTCGATATCACCGTGGACGGCGCCGATGAGATCGACGCCGCGTTCAACCTGATCAAGGGCGGCGGCGGCGCGCTGTTGCGGGAGAAGATCGTGGCGGCGGCGTCAGATCGCATGATCGTGATTGCCGACGACACCAAATGGGTCGATGTTCTCGGCCGTTTCCCCCTACCTGTAGAGGTGATTCCGTTCGGGCTGGCCGCCACCCAGCGGGCCATAGCCACGGCATTTGCCCAAAGCGGCGTTTCCGGGCAAATGGGGCTCCGCAAGGGCAAGGACGGCCACGTTTTTGTCACCGATGGCGGCCACTGGATTGTCGATGCCCATCTCGGGCGCATCACGGATGCGCCGCGTCTGGCGGGCCTGTTGAGCCTGATCCCGGGTGTCGTCGAACACGGATTGTTCATTGACCTGGCCAGCACCGCCGTCCTGGCAGGTGCCCAGGGAATTCGCGTAGTTGAGCGGCGGTAACGCCGGTAATCGAGGAGAATTGGAATGAAGAGCCTTTCACGGATTTTGTCGGCGGCTGGCCTCGCCTTGGGGCTGGCCCTGACCGGAGTTCCTGCCGAAGCGCAGCAGAAAAACGCACCCGCGGGCGCTCCTGCGCCGGCGCTGAAGCCCGCCTCGTCGGCGGCGGTCGCCGCCGCCAAGGAGATTCTGACGATGAAGAACGCGAGCGCGATGTACGCCGCAGCCGTTCCCAATCTCGTCGAGCAGACCAAGAACGTGCTGATGCAGAGCAATCTGAACTATCAGAAGGATCTCAACGAGGTCGCCGTCATCGTTGCCAAGACTCTCGCCGGGCGCGAGAAGGAAATCGGCGAGGGCATGGCGCAGGTCTACGCCAATGAATTCACCGAGCAGGAGCTGAAGGATCTCGTGACCTTCTACAAGTCGCCGCTCGGCCAGAAGCTGCTCTCGAGCGAGCCTCGCGCCATCCAGTTCAGCATGTCCTACATGAACCAGTGGGCGCAGAGCTTTGCCGAAGTCGTCAATGGCCAGTTCCGGGCCGAGATGAAGAAACGCGGCAAGGATATTTAAAACAAGCATAGCGTTTTCGCGCGAAGTGGGAATCGGTTCGCGTTAAGAAAACGCGTCAAAACAAAAAGGAAACCGGATCCAAACGCTGCTGGATCCGATTTCGGGGCGGGTTGATATGGCTGAGTTCGACGTCGATCTCTTCGTCATCGGCGGTGGTTCGGGCGGCGTTCGCGCCGCCCGCATCGCAGCCCTTCACGGCGCCAAGGTCATGGTCGCCGAAGAGTACCGGATGGGCGGCACCTGCGTGATCCGCGGCTGCGTGCCGAAAAAGCTGTTCGTGCTCGGCTCGCACGTCCGCCACGAGATCGAGGATGCGGCCGGCTTCGGCTGGACCGTATCGGACGTCTCGTTCGACTGGCCCACGCTCGTCGCCAACAAGGACAAGGAGATCGCGCGGCTCGAAGGCATCTACGCCGCCAATGTCGAGAAATCAGGCGCGCGCATCGCAAAGACCCGCGCGGTGCTGGAAGACGCCCATACGCTGCGGCTGATGACCGGCGAAAAGGTCACCGCCAAATACATCCTGATCGCGACCGGCGGCGCGCCCAACCACGGCCGCGAAATCCCCGGCATCGAACACGTGATTTCCTCCAACGAGGCGTTTCATCTCACCGAATTGCCGAAGCGCATCGTGATCCAGGGCGGCGGCTATATCGCGCTGGAATTCGCCGGCATCTTCGCCGGCTTCGGCTCGGACGTCACCGTGATCTATCGCGGCGACAACATCCTGCGCGGTTTCGACGAGGACGTCCGCAAGCACGTGCGCGCCGAGATGGAGAAGCAGGGCATCACCATCATCACCGGCTGCACCATCGATAAAGTGGACAAGCACGGCAACGAATTCACCACCCATCTGTCGAGCGGATCGAGCATCGCCTCCGAAAAGGTGATGTTCGCGATCGGGCGGCATCCGAACGTCGCCAATCTCGGGCTCGAGAAGGCCGGCGTCGCCATCAACCCGGCGAATGGCGGCATCGCCGTCGATGCCTGGTCGAAGACCTCGGTCGACAACATCTACGCGATCGGCGACGTCACCCACCGCACCAATCTGACGCCGGTGGCGATCCGCGAGGGCCATGCTTTCGCCGACACCGTGTTCGGCAAGCGCCCGGTCCAGGTCGATCACGCCACCATCCCGACCGCCGTGTTCTCGCAGCCCGAAGTCGGCACCGTCGGCCTGACGGAAGCTGAAGCGCGCGCGGAATTCAGCCACGTCGACATCTACAAGGCCGATTTCCGCCCGATCAAGGCGACGATGTCCGGCCGCGACACCCGCGTGCTGATGAAGCTCGTGGTCGACGGTACGACGGACCGCGTGCTCGGCTGTCACATCGTCGGCGACACCGCCGCTGAAATCGTCCAGGCGGTCGCGATCGCGGTAAAGATGAAGGCGACCAAGGCCGATTTCGACGCGACGATCGCGCTGCATCCGACCGCAGCGGAAGAGCTGGTGACGATGCGAACGCCGACGGCGAGGTATGTGAGGGAAGCCGCGGAGTAGTGGGCTCGTAGGATGGGTGGAGCGAAGCGATACCCATCACCTGCCGTGACGCGCAATAGACGGGTATGGCTTCGCTCCACCCATCCTACGGGCTACACTCTCGCCGCTTGCCGGGTGAAACCATGGAAGATCGATTGCTTGGCGCCGGACGGTTGTTTGCAAGCCATTACCAGATCGTCGTGTGCGATGATCCCTCCGCTACGATCAGCGATGATGCAAACTGGAGTAAAGAGAAGTCCTCCAGAGGCTTTGCGGGCACGCCGACATTTCGAATGATTGGCACTGAAGCGGACCTGAACGACCATTGGGTCGAGCTCGTCGCGACAAGCCAGCCGCCCTCATCCGATGAGTGGCAGCGGATTACATGTGTGCACTTTCTTTCCAGGGGTGGAAAAATTCATGTGATGTCCGTGGTGGATGACCAGCCGTTACTGTCTGCGGCAATCGAGCCGGGCGATTATGGAATTTACGTAGCTGCGCAAAATCTCGGTATTGACCAGCTAAGTCTTGGCGAAAATGACAAGCTGACCGATTGCGAAATTTCGAAGCGCAGGGACATCGAGTGGTATCGACTATTTGTTGTGCCCGGCAGGCCTGAAACGGAGGGACGTCTCATAGATCGCCCGGTCCCATTGAATTCAAGCGTGTAGGGCTGTCGTCCGCCATCAAACGAGCATGGGCGGATGCTTCGGCTTGATTGCTTCGGGCTACCGGTGGTGGCCGCGCTCTGCTAACGGTATCAGCGTGCGTAGCCCGGATGAGCGAAGCGAGATCCGGGGAGCGTGCTCCGCTGAATGACCGCTATCCCGCATATCGCATGCGCTCATGCGGGCGCTCGAACAAATCGCGCCCGAGCGCGTTAATGGGCATGCCCAAAACTGGATCATCATCTGCCGGGCCGATGCGAACACAACCGCTGGCGCGTGATTCGATCCAGCCGACCCAGCCTTTTATGCCGTCGGTGGGCAGGGAAATGAATTTGCAAGACAGCCCGTCACGAACAAGCCCGTCGCGAACCAGCCCGTCGAAAGCGGGACAAGTTGACGCGGCAAAAGCGAAAATTTCTCGCCGAAATTCGCTCCGAAAGCAGCGCGACGCGCTGAAGAATTAGGGGAATTAGGGGCTGCTCCGGCATTCAATTTCGCGAGTTGGTCTCGCGATCGAAATTGCGAAGATATGACAGCCCGTGCACCGTCAGCCGGTGCGGGTCTTTTTCACCTTCAAGATAGATCTTCATCAGGTGTTTCGAGAGGCGCTCCCTCATACCTTTGATGGCGGACCGATCGGCCAGGGTTTCGTAGATGCTTAGCGCGCGGTCAACGGGGAGGAGGTTCATAGGCCTGGTCTCGTCGGCTGTATTGAAACGTTCAAAGAGCTAAGGCTGGGTCTCCTTGATTGTTCCGATATTAAGTCCAGAGCTGTGCTGCAATTTTGAGCGCGGGACTGACAGGCGCGAGCTTGTGCCTCCTCGGGCATAAGGCCGGCCCGGCCACACGCACGCCACGGTATTGAACTCCTGCAGACTACCGATGCCCGCCGCGCTCTGCTAACGATGTAACCCAGCCTTCAATAACGGAGTTACTCAGAGCAATGATTGAACAGATTGGTATCGTAGGCGCGGGCACGATGGGCAACGGCATCGCCCAGATTTGCGCCGCCGCCGGTCTTCCCGTCGTCATGACCGACATCTCCGATGCCGCGCTCACGCGCGGCATGTCGGTCGTGTCCAACAGCCTGGAGCGGCTGGTCAACAAGCAGAAGATGACCGATGCCGACCGGCAGGCCGCGCTGGCGCGGATCACGACGAGCACGGACACCGCGAAGTTTTCCACCTGCGATCTCGTGATCGAGGCGGCGACCGAAAACGAAGAGCTGAAGGTCAAGATCCTGAAGGATCTCTGCACGAAACTGCAGCCGCGGGCGCTGCTCGCCACCAACACCTCCTCGATCTCGATCACCAAGCTCGCCGCCGCCACCGACCGGCCGGACCGCTTCATCGGCATGCACTTCTTCAATCCGGTGCCGCTGATGGCGCTGCTGGAATTGATCCGTGGCCTGCAGACCTCGGACGATACCCACGCCAAGGCGGAAGCGATTTCGCAAAACGGATCGGCAAGGTCGCGATCACGGCGAAGAACAGCCCGGGCTTTGCGGTCAACCGCATCCTGTGCCCGATGATCAACGAGGCGATCTTTGCGCTTCAGGAAGGCATCGCCACGGCGGAAGACCTCGACGCCGGCATGAAGCTCGGCTGCAACCATCCGATCGGTCCGCTGGCGCTGGCCGACATGATCGGCCTCGACACCATGCTGTCGGTAATGGAAGTCTTCTACGAGGGCTTCAACGATCCGAAATACCGCCCCGCGCCGCTGCTGAAGGAAATGGTCGCCGCCGGCCATCTCGGCCGCAAGACCGGGCAGGGGTTTTACAGCTACGGCAAGTGAGCGCGTAGCGGAGCTACGCCGGCCACCATCCCGCAAGGGAACTCGGTCAGGAACCTTCATGCGTATCGCGGTTGTCGGCGCCGGCGGCGTCGGGGGTGGTTTCGGCGCGGCGCTGGCGAAGGCCGGCGCCGACGTCACCTTCATCGCGCGGGGCGCGCATCTCGCCGCCATGAAGCGCGAGGGATTGAAGGTTCAAAGCCCACGCGGCGACACCCATCTGGTGCCGACGCAGGCGACCGACAATCCCTCCGGGATTGGCGCGGTCGATATCGTGCTGTTCTGCGTGAAACTGTGGGACGTCGAAAGCGCGGGCGAGGCGATCAAGCCGTTGGTCGGCCCCGGCACCGCCGTGATCCCGCTGCAGAACGGCATCGACGCCGCCGAGCGGCTGATCCCGATCATCGGCCGCAACGCCGTCATGGGAGGCGTCGCGCAAATCAGCGCTTCCATCACCGCGCCCGGCGTGATCCAGCAGGTCGGCACCTTCATGCGCATGATCTTCGGCGAGTTCGACGGCAAGCCAAGCAAGCGGGCCGAGGATTTTCTCGCGCTGTGCCAGAAGGCCGGCTTCGATGCGACCTTGAGCGATCAGATCGTCACCGAACTCTGGATGAAGTTCATCCTGCTCGCCACCAATGCCGGCATCACCGCGGCGACGCGGCGGCCGCTCGGCGAATTGAGGGATGATCCCGACATTCGTCCGATCATGATCGCTGCTCTGCGGGAAGTGTTCGCGGTCGGCCGGGCGAAGGGAGTGGCGTTGCCGCCTGATGCAGTGGAGAAGATCCTCGATTTCATCGGCCACGCGCCACCGGCCATGAAGGCGTCGATGGCCCTTGATCTCGATCGCGGCAACCGCCTCGAACTGCCCTGGCTCAACGGCAAGGTCGTGGAGCTCGGCCGCCAGCTTGGCGTCCCGACGCCGACGCACAGCATGATGTATGCGATGCTGAAGCCGTACATTATGGGAACGCCGGCCTGAGCGCGTAACCATTCAGGCTCTCGCCGAAGACCATCGGCCGCGTCGTCTGCTGAGCGGCAGCCGCTGCGCAGCCGTTGCTCTCCCGAGACGATAGGCATAACTTACGCGTGAATTCTTCGTGGGGTGCGAGATGCATATGATCGTTTATGCCATCTTGGCAATTGTCTTGTCTTCCACGTCCTCAACAGCGCAACCGGTCTTTTTGGCGGGGCGTTATGTGCTGCCGATCACCCAGCATGATTTATACGTATCCGCTCCAGGACCTCTTGGAACGACTGTGACCGTCAATTTTCGGTTCAAGCCAATCGGAAGCTGTACCGATACACTCGACAGTGTCTTGGAGTACCAGTTGCCGCCTGGTTACAACGATACGCCAATCAACGAGGTAAAGGCGACTTGCAACAAAACGATTCAGTGCAGCGGAATCGAATTCAAGTGCGTTGGCGCCAGGCAGCCATACCCAATGTCATTTCGACACGTGCCGTTGCAGGAAATCAAGGCGAGTGGCGGGTCGTTTTCCGGAACGTATCGGTACGTTTCATCATCGATTGCACGCCCCCGTGCGGCGCTTCTAAGGCGAGCGTCAGTGGGGAATTTTGAAATAGTCGAAGAATCCGCGGACAAGAAGACCAAGACGGTCCGATTCCGGATCGAAAAGTAACTTGCTTCAAGAGTGAGCTATTGGCTTGGACCTCTCATTTCGAGGGTAACAAGCCTTGCTAAAAGCGTCGCCGGATAAAGTTGTCCAATTACGCTTTCGATGTTGCATAGACTTCGCGCTAACGGATGCACTGGAACGATGTCGCCATAGCCAGTCGATGTCAGCGTAACAAAGCTCATATAGAACAGCGCGCTGGCGAGTGACTGATCGTCGTCAAATGTTATTCCCTTGATAGCACTACGATCTGACAGGCCGACAAAAAGAAACAGTGTTGCAAACGCCATCGCGATCAACAGATACAGAAGGATCGCTCCGATAATTCTGTGATATGTGACACGGCCTCCCCTGAATACAGCCTGAGTGACCACGATCGCCTAGAGTGCAGGCGATGATCAACCATGCGCCTGCCAATATGTGAAGGTGGAAGGGTACGGGGTAATAGAGTCGCAAGAGAAATACGGCAATATTGGCAACAAGCGCAGTCGACATCAGAATGAGGGCTGTGGGACTGTCGGAAATGATCACCATGCTCGCCGATGATCACGAGTAATAGGCCGATAGCAAATAGATGAAAGGCGGTAATACCAATTGCCTGGAGTGGGGCGACGACAAATATTAACAGTAACAGCACTCCGGTCAGCACCGTGAGCAGCCAGTCGCTTCGTTCGTTGCGCAAGTGGCGCAAGTCGCTGATGGGGTCCAGAATCATCGTTCGCTGCTCCGATGTGAAGAATGCCGACTCTGAGAAGCCGCTGGGGTTCTGCTGGAGTTCCGGTAATCGACATCAGATAGTTCTACTGATGGCCAAACACCCCCTCGGGGATTGGTCAGTACTAATGCGCATGCGATTGCGACTGGCTTTATTGATTTAAATCAACGAGCGAAAGCGTGCATCCCACGCCAGAAGGAGCGAGGTCCGAGACCCTCATGGTGACGAGCGCGGCACCGCCGCGTCTCGAACCACGAGGGTCGCAGTCGCGACCCCACAAATTCTTGGTGCTTTGAAATTGAATCTGCAACGAGACCAGCTACTACCCCGCCTCGATCCATTCCGCCGCCCCGCGCCACAGCGTGTCGCGGTGCTCGGGCCTGAAAAATCCCATGTGCCCGATCCTGCTCGCGCCGGTATCCGCCGGCGTCACCGTGACGATCTCCGGCTTGATCGAGGTAAATCCCGAGCACAGCAATTCGACCGCGGGCCGCGTCGCCCAGGGATCGTCGGACATGCAGAGCGCGCGCAACGCGCCCTGGTATTTCGGAAAATTCTGCAAGGCTTCGAGCCTGGAATCGTCGAACAGATAGCGCGGGCTCATCACCCAGCCGACCCATTGCAGGAACGCGTCCTTCGGCAGGTCCATGCCGAGGCCGGCCTTGCCCGGCATGTAGCCGAGCGCGCGGGTGAGGGGGCTGCCGACAAAATTCAGCAGGGCGTAGACGCGGTAGCGCTCCGGCGACGCCATCAGCTTCCAGTAGCCGGCCTGCGCTGCGATGAACAGCGCGCGCGAAATCTCCGAATTGTTCGGCAACAGGCCGAGCGCCTGGCCGCCGAACGAATGTCCGACATAGGCAAAGGGGAGCGCCTTGTAGCGCTCGCGCATCCAGGCGACCGTGGCCGTAATATCCTGTGCGGCCCAGTCCGACATCGAGGCCTTGAAGCCGACCAGCGATTTCGGCTGGTTGTAGCCGGTCAGCGCCTGCTGCCTGCTATCGCCGGTGCCGCGATAGTCGTAGGTCAAAACCGCGCAGCCGCGCTTGGCGAGATAGCCGGCAAAGCCCCGATAGAGTTTGCGGGGGACCGCGGTCGCCGAATTGATCAGGACGGCATGGCGCTTGGCCCCGCGGGGCAGAAACAGCGTCGCGGCAAGGGGATATCCATCCGTCGCGGGCACCGTGATATCGTCGCTGAATACGTCGTCCAGCCCCGGCTCGGCCACCGTGTTCTCCTGCCAGCTTTTGCGAGCGGCCACAGCAAAAGCGAAATCGGCTTTTGTCGCAAGGGCTTGTCAGGACTACCGGAAATCTAACTGGCGGTGAGCGTAAGGCCTGTGTATAACCCGGCCTTCACAATCGCTTGTAAGTAGCGGTTTTTGCTCAGGAGTTAACGTCATGTCCGAGCGGTGGACGCCCGATAGCTGGCGCACCAGGCCGGTGCTGCAGGTGCCCGATTATCCCGATGCCAAGGCATTGGCCGATGTCGAGGCGCAGCTCGCCACGTTTCCGCCGCTGGTGTTCGCCGGCGAGGCCCGCAACCTGAAAAAGGCGCTGGCCCGCGTCGCCGCGGGCGAAGCCTTCCTGCTGCAGGGCGGCGATTGCGCCGAGAGCTTTGCCGAGCATGGCGCCAACAACATCCGCGACTTTTTCCGCGTGCTGCTGCAGATGGCCGTCGTGCTGACCTATGCCGGCGCGCTGCCGGTGGTGAAGGTCGGCCGCATCGCCGGGCAGTTTGCCAAGCCGCGCTCGTCGAACACCGAAAAGATCAACGGCGTCGAACTGCCGAGCTACCGCGGCGACATCATCAACGACATCGCCTTCACGCCGGAAGCGCGCATTCCCGATCCGCAGCGCCAGTTGATGGCCTACCGGCAATCGGCGGCGACGCTGAACCTGCTCCGCGCGTTCGCGACCGGCGGCTTTGCCAATCTCGGCAGCGTGCATCAGTGGATGCTCGGCTTCCTCAAGGATTCCCCGCAGTCGCGCCGCTACAAGGAACTGGCGGACCGCATCTCGGACGCGCTGAATTTCATGCGCGCCTGCGGGCTCGATCTCGAAAGCCATCCCGAACTGCGCGCCACCGATTTCTACACCAGCCATGAGGCGCTGCTGCTCGGCTACGAGCAGGCCTTTACGCGGGTCGATTCCACCACCGGCGACTGGTACGCGACCTCGGGCCACATGATCTGGATCGGCGACCGCACCCGCCAGCTCGACCACGGCCATGTCGAATATTTCCGCGGCATCAAGAACCCGATCGGCCTGAAATGCGGCCCGTCGCTGAAGCCGGATGAGCTCTTGAAGCTGATCGACATCCTCAATCCCGACAACGAGCCCGGACGGCTGACGCTGATCAACCGCTTCGGCTCCGACAAGGTCGGCGATCATCTCGCGCCGCTGATCCGCGCCGTGCAGCGGGAAGGGCGCGTCGTGGTCTGGTCGTGCGATCCCATGCACGGCAACACCATCACCTCGACCTCGGGCTACAAGACCCGTCCGTTCGACCGCGTGCTGTCGGAGGTGAAGTCGTTCTTCGCCATCCACGCCGCCGAAGGCACCCATGCCGGCGGCGTGCATCTGGAGATGACCGGGCAGGACGTCACCGAATGCATCGGCGGCGCGCGCGCCATCACCGACGAGGACCTCAACGACCGCTATCACACGGTCTGCGATCCCCGCCTCAACGCCGAACAATCGATCGACATGGCCTTCCTGATCGCCGAACTGCTCAAGCAGGAACGCGCCGGCAAGGAAAAGCCGATGCCGGCCGCAGCGGGACTTTGATTTGCTGCGACTTTGGCGGGCCACCATCAACACGCGTAACGGCCTCGCCTTTGCGATCCGCTCGGAGCAGGCCGTCCGCGAGGAACTGTTCGCGCTGGCGCTGTCGGTGCCGCTGGCCTGGCTGGTCGGCGCCACCGCGATGCGCCGGGTGGAACTGGTCGCGGCCGTCGCCTTTGTGCTGGTGGTCGAACTGCTCAACACCGCGATCGAGAAGCTCGCCGACCGCCTGACCACCGACCACGATCCGAAGATCGGCCAGGTCAAGGACATGGGGTCGGCCGCGGTCGGCGTGGCGCTGCTGATGGCCGGCGCGTTCTGGCTGTTCGCCCTCGCCGAACGCATAGGCGCGATTCTAAAGCCGAGCATTTGCAGTTTGCTCTTGTGCAAGGCACCATCGCTCCCATGACCGAACCAACATTCACGATCACGCTGGCCCAGCTGAACCCGACGGTCGGCGACGTCACGGGCAACGCCGCCAAGGCGCGCGCCGCGCGCGACAAGGCCAAGGCCGACGGCGCCGATCTCGCTGGTGCTGCCGGAACTGTTCATCTGCGGCTATCCGCCGGAAGACCTGGTGCTGAAGCCCGCGTTCCAGGCCGCCTGCCGCGCCGCGGTCGAGGAACTGGCGCGCGAGACCGCGGGCGGCGGCCCGGCCGTGCTGATCGGCACGCCCTGGGTCGAGGACGGCAAGCTCTATAATGCCTGCGCGCTGCTCGATCAGGGCCGCATCGCCGCCCTTCGCTTCAAGGCGAACCTGCCGAACTACGGCGTGTTCGACGAAAAGCGCCTGTTCGCGCGCGGCCCCGCCGCGGGTCCGGTGACCGTCAGGGGCATCCGGGTCGGCGTTCCCATCTGCGAGGACATCTGGCTCGAAGAGTCCGAGGAATACGAAAACATCGTCGAGTGCCTCGCCGAGACCGGCGCGGAAATTCTGGTGGTGCCGAACGGCTCGCCCTATGCGCGCGACAAGAACGATCTGCGGCTGTCGATCGCGGTCGCCCGCGTCACCGAGAGCGGGCTGCCGCTGGTCTATCTCAACCAGATCGGCGGACAGGACGAACTGGTGTTCGACGGCGCGTCGTTCGCGCTCAACGCCGATCTTTCGGTCGCGGCGCAACTGCCCGCGTTCGAGGAAAACATCACCACGCTGCGCTGGACCAAGGGCGCCGACGGCTGGCGCTGCTCCGGGCCGGTGGTGCCGCTGGTCGAGGGCGACAAGGGCGATTACGCGGCCTGCGTGCTGGGCCTGCGCGATTACGTCCGCAAGAACGGATTTCCCGGCGTGCTGCTCGGCGTCTCCGGCGGCATCGATTCCGCGCTGTGCGCGGCGATCGCGGTCGATGCGCTCGGCGCCGATCAGGTTCGCGGCGTGATGCTGCCGTTCCGGTTTACCGCGCAGGTCTCGCTCGACGATGCCGCCAAGCTCGCGAAAGCGCTCGGCTTTCCCTACGAGGTGCTGCCGATCGCGGACGCCGTCAACGGCTTCGAAAAGATCCTGTCCGAGCCGTTCGCCGGGCTGCCGCGCGACATCACCGAGGAAAATCTGCAGGCGCGCACCCGCGGCACGCTGTTGATGGCGATTTCGAACAAGACCGGCGCGATGGTGGTCACGACCGGCAACAAGTCGGAAATGTCGGTCGGCTACGCCACGCTCTATGGCGACATGAACGGCGGCTTCAATCCGATCAAGGACATCTACAAGACCGAAGTGTTCCGGCTGTCGAGCCTGCGCAACGAATGGAAGCCGGACGGCGCGCTGGGGCCTTCGGGCGAGGTGATCCCGGTCAACATCATCACCCGGCCGCCGACGGCGGAGTTGCGCGAGAACCAGACCGACCAGGATTCGCTGCCGCCCTACGAGATGCTCGACGGCATCCTCGAGCGGCTGGTGGAGCGCGAGGAGCCGCTGGCCACGATCATCGCGGCCGGCTTCCCGGCCGACGTGGTGACGCGGATCGACCGGCTGCTCAACATCGCCGAATACAAGCGGCGGCAGGCGGCGCCCGGCGTCAAGGTGACGGAAAAGAACTTTGGCCGCGACCGCCGCTATCCCATCACCAACCGTTTCCGCGACAACGGCAAGGCGCTGCCCGCGCCCGACGAAAAGCTGGTCGCGCGCGCCGGCCGCGCCTCGGCGGAAGCGTTCGAAGGGTAGGGCGGTTTCGACGGAGCGGGCGCTCGGGCTTATTGCTTCGGCGGGATGAAGGTCGGGCCGACCGTGCGGACCTTGTCCTTGTCGGCGGCGGTAGCGGTCGTATCGGCCGGGGCGGCTGTTGCAGCCGGCGCGGCGGCGGTGCCGGCAGGCGCTGCGCCTTTCTTGGGCGGCGGCGGCGCGCCCTTCGGCTGCGCGCGCTGCTGCATCCTCCTCGCGCTCTCCTCGGTGACGATGATGTCGCCTTGTTCGACCCCGGCCCTGTCGTCGACCGACTTCAGCGCTTCCGACCAGGTCTGGCCTGCGGCCTTGCAGGCGCAGGACGGGTTGAACTCGGTGCGGAATTTGAACGCGTTCGGCAGCGACGAATAAGGCTGGCCGCTGATCGAGACCGCCTGGTTGATGTCCTCGCCGGGATTGCGGTAGGTGAACAGCGTCGCTTCCGTCGCCGGGCAAAGCGCCTTGCAGGTCCTCTCGTCGTCCTGAAACCGCGCCTGGTAGGTGGCGAACGACACCGGGAAATAGCCGCCGTCGCAGGTGCGGACGCAGACGGTGCGGAAGGTGCCGGACGGCGCGCCGAGATCGGCGCTGGGCGGCGGCAGCGTCTGGTTGTTGCCGAACAGACTGTCGATGAAGTTGCCGGGACCGCGCGCGGCAGCGGCATATTGCGGGCCGCAATTGTTCTGCGCGAGCGCCGTCAGCACCGAGCGGCGCTGGTTTTCGCGGTCGGCGCCGCCGATGCCGCCGCTGCGCAGCCGCTCCAGGCTGGTGGTGATCTGGTCGAGATTGCCGCGCATCTGCTGAATCTGGTTGTTGACCGGACCGCACTGCGCGGAGCGGCCGTTGAACAGCGAGAAGAAGCCCGAGCTTTCGCAGCCCATGCGCTTGGCCTGCAGCGTGACGCGGTCGAGTTCGGCCTGCTGCTTGGCCTGGCGCTTCCTGATAGCGGCGGATCTGTTCATCCTTGGCGGGGTCGCCGGTGCCGGCGCCGCGGTCGATGGTCGCCAATTGTCCTTCGAGCCGGATGCAGATCGGATTGCCCTGCGCGCCCTGCTGTGGCGCGGCGTCCGGGTTCATCTGCGCCATGGCGTCGTCGTTCGTCTGCGCCAAAGCGGGCGCGCCCGGGGTGGCGATGCCGAGCAGGACGGCGCAGGTCAAAATCCGAAGGGAGAGGGCAGCGTTGCGAATTTCCAGCATATCCGGCCATTGAGAGCTGATCCGCGCGGCTTCGAAAGCCTGAATGGCGCGGCCAAGGCGGCGTTCTGCGGCCAAGGCCGCATCCAATACCCGCTTCTCGGGGCAGCGTCACGTCGTTTCCGGGGCGCAGGTGTGGCAAACCGGCCCTTGATATTCTCGGAATAACCGGCTCTAGCGCTGGCAGGTGATGGCGACGTATTCGCTGCAGCCGTGGCCGGAGCATCTGATCGCCGCCGCCGCTCGGAACCGCGCCGGTGATTTCGTCGGGATCGACGCGGCGATAGGCGGTGGCCTGTGCAAATTCCCGTGACTGGCAATAGGAGCGGGCGGCATGGGCGCCGCATTTGTCGCCCCTGGCGAGGCATTCGTCGACGCCGTAGCCATCGGCCTGGTTGGCAACGATGAAGACGCGGCTGTCGGCGCAAGCGGCCGAGGCGGCAAGCAGAAGGCACTGGCCAGGAAGGCACTGGCAATGAGTGCGGAGGAAAGTCGCATGGATGACACCGGCAGGGGATGAGGAACCGCCCTCACGAATAGGCCCAAAGTGTTAATAATGATTAACCATGAGCCCGCCGGGCGGCAGCGAATGGCGGGGGTTCGGCGGCCTGATCGGCCCCAAATCGGGCACCAGCAAGGCCTTGACGACGTCCGCCCGATACCGCAATGGTGGAACCATGAACGGTCTCCTCGCCATCTGCAGCATTTGCCGCGAGATTATTAGCTAGCGATTCGCTGGCTGAGGCCGTCTTTTCTCACAAACGAGATCACTGGACGCCCGGCCGCAACGGATGGGTTTTCCATGGAATTGCGCCTCTACGATACGTTGACGAAGGAGAAGCGGCCGTTCGTGCCGCTCGATCCGAATAACGTCCGCATGTATGTCTGCGGACCGACGGTCTATGACTTCGCCCATATCGGCAACGGCCGCGCGGCGATCGTGTTCGACGTGCTGTTCCGCGTGCTGCGCCATCGCTATGGCGCCGATCACGTGAAGTACGTCCGCAACATCACCGACGTCGACGACAAGATCAACGTGCGCGCCGCGCGCGATTATCCCGGCGTGCCGCTGAACGAGGCGATCCGCAAGGTCACCGAAGAGACCTATCGGCAATATCAGGACGACGTCACCGCGCTCGGCTGCTTGGCCGCCGACGGTGCAGCCGCGCGCGACCGAACATATTCCGGAGATGCGGGCGATCATCGAGAAGCTGGTCGCCGGCGGCTTTGCCTATGTCGCCGAAGACCACGTGCTGTTCTCGCCGCAGGCGATGAACGCGGCCAATTCCGTGATGCCGCGCTATGGCGCGCTCTCGAAACGCTCGCTCGACGAGATGATCGCCGGCGCCCGCGTCGACGTCGCGCCCTACAAGCGCGACAACACCGACTTCGTGCTGTGGAAGCCGTCGAAGCCGGGCGAGCCGTCATGGCCGTCGCCAGCGGGCATCAAGGCGGAAGGCCGCCCCGGCTGGCACATCGAATGCTCGGCGATGGCCTGGAAGCATCTCGGCGAGAAGTTCGACATTCATGGCGGCGGCATCGACCTGGTGTTTCCGCACCATGAGAACGAGCTCGCGCAGACCTGCTGCGCCTTTCATTCCGACCGCATGGCGAATGTCTGGATGCACAACGGCTTCCTGCAGCTCGAAAGCGAGAAGATGTCGAAGTCGCTCGGCAACTTCTTCACGATCCGCGAAATGCTGGCCGATTGGCCGGGCGAGGTGCTGCGCCTGAGCATGCTGAAGACGCATTACCGCTCGCCGCTCGACTGGACCATGAAGGGTGCGGAGGAGAGCGCGAAGACGCTCGACGACTGGTACGCGGTCGCGGCCGACGCCGAGGACGGTCAGCCGTCGCCGGCCTTGGTCGAGGCGCTCTATGACGACCTCAACACGGCGCAGGCCATGGCGGTGCTGCACGGCCTGCGCAATGCGGCGGCGTCCGGCGGCGAACGCGAACGCGGCGAGTTCGCGGCCTCGCTTCGGCTGCTCGGCTTCCTCTCGATGAGTGCCGCGGCATGGAAGGGACGCAAGCAGCAGGCGAGCGGCATCGATGCCGCAGCAGGTCGATCGCCTGATCGCGGAGCGCACCGCGGCGCGCGCGCGAAAGGACTTCAAGGAGTCCGATCGCATCCGCGACGAACTCGCCGCGATGGGCGTCGCCATCAAGGACGGCAAGGATGCCGACGGCAAGCCCGTGACCACATGGGAGATCGCGTGATGACCAAACCCGATACGCCTTTCCCGAAACACTGGCGCTATTACATCTTCATCAAGTGGGCGCTGATCGTTGCCGCGGTCGTGCTCGCCTTGAGACTGTTCGGAGTGTTTTGACGCGATGGGACAGGCGTTGCCCAAACCCGGCTTGCGGCCGTTTTTGCCGGCGGATGTTCCGATGCTGGCGGCGATCTTCGTTGCCGCCATCGAGGAGCTGACCGGCGACGATTACAGCGAGGCGCAGCAGGAAGCCTGGGCGGCGGCCGCCGAGGACGAAGAAGCGTTCGGCAAGAAGCTCGCCGGGCAGCTGACGCTGATCGCGACCATCCAGAACGCGCCGGTCGGCTTTGCCTCGCTGAAAGGCGCCGATCATATCGACATGCTCTACGTCCATCCGAGCGTGGCCGGGCAGGGGGTGGCGTCGATGCTGGTCGATGCGCTGGAAAAACTGGCGGGCGCGCGGGGCGCAAAGCATCTGACGGTCGATGCCAGCGACACCGCGGAGCCGTTCTTCAAGAAGCGCGGCTATATCGCCATGCAGCGCAACACCGTCACCCTCAATGGCGAATGGCTCGCCAACACCACGATGCAGAAGACGCTGGCCGCCAGCGCCGCGCCGGGAGCGCCGACATGAGCCGCGAACGCCTTTATCTGTTCGACACCACGCTGCGCGACGGCGCGCAGACCAACGGCGTCGATTTCACGCTGCATGACAAGCAGATCATCGCGCAGATGCTGGATGAACTCGGCATCGACTATGTCGAGGGCGGCTATCCCGGCGCCAATCCGACCGACACCGAATTCTTCGCCGAAAAGCCGAAGCTCGAACACGCCAAATTCACCGCGTTCGGCATGACGCGCCGTCCGGGCCGTTCGGCCTCGAACGATCCGGGGCTTGCGGCGCTGATCGAGGCCAAGGCCGATGCGATCTGCTTTGTCGCCAAATCCTCGCGCCTATCAGGTGCGGGTGGCGCTGGAGACCACCAACGAGGAAAACCTCGCCTCGATCCGCGACAGCGTCGCTGCCGCGAAGGCCGCGGGCCGCGAGGTGATGGTCGATTGCGAGCATTTCTTCGACGGCTACAAGGAGAACGCCGATTTCGCGCTGGCCTGCGCCAAGGCGGCCTATGAATCCGGCGCGCGCTGGGTGGTGCTGTGCGACACCAATGGCGGCACCATGCCGCACGAGATCGAGACCATCGTCGGCACTGTGACAAAGCACATCCCGGGCAGCCATGTCGGCATCCACGCCCATAACGACACCGAGCAGGCGGTGGCCAATTCGCTGGCCGCGGTGCGCGCCGGGCGCGCGGCAGATCCAGGGCACGCTGAACGGGCTCGGCGAGCGCTGCGGCAACGCCAATCTCTGTTCGCTGATCCCGACGCTGCGCCTGAAGAACGAATTCTCCGACGCGTTCGAGATCGGCGTCACCGCCGAGAAGATGGCGACGCTGATGAAGGTGTCGCGCACGCTCGACGACATGCTCAACCGCGCGCCGAACCGCCATGCGCCTTATGTCGGCGAGAGCGCCTTCGTTACCAAGACCGGCATTCATGCCTCCGCGATGATGAAGGACCCGCATACCTACGAGCACGTGCTGCCTGAATCCGTCGGCAATCACCGCAAGGTGCTGGTGTCCGATCAGGCCGGCCGTTCCAACGTGATGGCCGAACTCGACCGCGCCGGCATCGCTTACGAGAAGAGCGATCCGAAGCTGGCGCGCCTGGTCGAGGAACTGAAGGAGCGGGAGGCGGCGGGCTACGCCTATGAATCCGCCAACGCCTCGTTCGATCTGCTGGCGCGGCGCACGCTCGGCCGCGTGCCGGAATATTTCAAGGTCGAGCAGTTCGACGTCAATGTCGAGCAGCGCTACAACGCCAACGGCCAGCGCGTCACGGTGGCGCTGGCGGTGGTCAAGGTCGATGTCGCCGGCGAGCGGCTGATCTCGGCGGCGGAAGGCAACGGCCCGGTCAACGCGCTCGACGTCGCGCTGCGCAAGGACCTCGGCAAGTACCAGAAATACATCGAGGGCCTGAAGCTGATCGATTACCGCGTGCGTATCCTCAATGGCGGCACGGAAGCGGTGACGCGGGTGCTGATCGAGAGCGAGGACGAGAACGGCGAGAGCTGGACCACGATCGGCGTCTCGCCCAATATCATCGACGCCTCGTTCCAGGCGCTGATGGATTCGGTGGTCTACAAGCTGGTGAAATCAGGCGCGCCGGCGTGAGGTGATGATGCGTCTAGCAGCCGTCATTGCGAGCGCAGCGCAAGCGAATCCATCGCGTGCGGCAAAGAGTAAGTCCGGATTTCGCTGCGCTCCATCCGGGCTACGACGCCGGCAATGACGGGGAGAGAGCAGGGGCATTACCATGATCGACCACATCTCCGTCGGCGTCGCCGACCTCGAACGCGCCGCGCGCTTCTATGAAGCAACGCTCGCGCCGCTCGGCCTCTCACGGCTCGTCACCCGTCCAGCCACCATCGGCTTCGGCAAAACCTACCCCGAATTCTGGATCAACCTGCGCGCCGGCATGGCGAAGGTCGCGCCCGAGAGCGGCACGCACATCTGCCTTCGCGCCAAAGCAACCGGCGATGTCGATGCGTTTCACGCCGCAGCGCTCAGCGCCGGCGGCCACTCCGACGGCGCGCCGGGCCTGCGTCCGCACGATCGCGTCAAATATTACGCCGCCTTCGTCATCGATCCCGACGGCAATCGCATCGAGGCGGTGACGTTTCCCGGCGAATGAAGCCTAAAGCTTCCGCGCCAATTCCGGCCATTTCCTTGCTGCCTTCGGGCGCGTGGGCGGCGGCGGCGCGCAGGCGCGGCACGATGTCCTCGACCCGTTCAGCCTTGAGAACGTCGATATTCAGTGACGGGCGGATGAACTCGGTTTCGCGCATATGCGCCAGCAGCGCGATCAGCGGTTCCCAGAAGCCGTCGATGTTGGCGAGCAGCACCGGCTTGGTGTGACGGCCGAGCTGCTGCCAGGTCATCTGCTCGACCAGTTCTTCCAGCGTGCCGACGCCGCCGGGCAGCGCGACGAACGCATCGGAATGTTCGAACATCAGCCGCTTGCGCTCGTGCATGTCGGGCGTGACGATCATTTCCTGAACGCGCGTCAGCATATTTTCGCGGGACCGCAAGAAATCCGGAATGATCCCGGTGACCAGGCCGCCGTGATCCAGCGTGGATTTGGCGATCGCGCCCATCAGCCCGACCGATCCGCCGCCATAGACGAGCCGGATATCGTTCTCGGCGAAAATCTTTCCCAGCGCGAGGGCGGCTTCGACAAAGCGGGGGCTGGAGCCGGAGCCGGAGCCGCAATAGACACAGACGGTTTTGATTTGATCGGTTTTGATTTGATCCATGCAGATCATGTGGCACTGCACCCAGGAAAGCTCAAGTCTGGCTGACTTCGCTGATGCAGCAGAAATAGGCCCGAAATCAAACCAAACGGGGGAAAGATTTATCTTTCAAGGCTGTACGGGACAGTCAAACGCTCTATATGACGGGCCTATGCAGACCATTAGAAACCATCTGACGGCGGCCGGTGCGCCATCTTGCGTTGGGCGCGACAGCGATGGCTGATCCTGATTCGCATGACCGCTGCCGCCCAGCCTCCGGCCAGCAACTCTCCCGAAAAGGCGACCCTGATCGGGACGCTGGTGCATCTGTGGCCCTATATCTGGCCGGGCGACCGCGCGGACCTGAAGATGCGCGTGGTCTGGTCGATGGTGCTGCTGCTGGTCGCGAAGCTCGCGACGCTGATCGGTGCCGTTCACCTTCAAATGGGCGATCGATGCGCTCAACGGCACGGGCACTGCGCCGGTCGAACCGTCGAACTGGACGCTGTGGCTGATCGCCTCGCCGCTGCTGATGACCGCGAGCTACGGCGCGGTGCGCGTGCTGATGGCGGTACTGACGCAGTGTCGCGACGGCATCTTCGCCCGCGTCGCGATGCATGCGGTGCGCAAGCTCGCCTACATCACCTTCGTCCACATGCACGAATTGTCGCTGCGCTTCCATCTGGAGCGCAAGACCGGCGGCTTGACGCGCGTGCTGGAGCGCGGCCGCACCGGCATCGAGGTGATCGTGCGGATGGTGATCCTGCAGTTGATCCCGACCATCGTCGAGGTGTCGCTGCTGATGGCGGTGCTGCTGTGGCAGTTCGACTGGCGCTACGTGCTGGTCACCGCGATCACGGTCGTGGTCTACATGTACTACACCTATATCGCGACCGAATGGCGGATCGAAATCCGCCGCAAGATGAACGATTCCGACACCGAGGCGAACACCAAGGCGATCGACTCGCTGCTCAACTACGAGACGGTGAAATATTTCAGCGCCGAGCAGCGCGAGGCCGAGCGCTACGACCACTCGATGGAGCGCTACGAGCACAACAGCGTCAAGACCTATACCTCGCTGGCGGTGCTCAATACCGGGCAGGCGATCATCTTCACCTTCGGCCTCACCGCGACCATGCTGATGTGCGCGCTCGGCGTCCGCAACGGCACCAATACGGTCGGCGATTTCGTCATGGTCAACGCCATGATGATCCAGCTCTACCAGCCGCTGAATTTCATGGGCATGGTCTATCGCGAGATCAAGCAGGCGGTCATCGACATCGAGAAGATGTTCAACGTGCTGCAGCGCAATCCCGAGATCAAGGATATCCCGGGCGCCGCGCCGCTGGTCGTCAGCTCGGGCAATGTGCGCTTCGACGACGTGCGCTTTGCCTATGATCCGGAGCGGCCGATCCTCAAGGGTCTCAGTTTCGAGGTGCCCGCCGGCAAGACGGTGGCGATCGTCGGTCCCTCCGGCGCCGGCAAGTCGACGATTTCGCGGCTGCTGTTCCGTCTCTACGACGTCTCCAGCGGAAAAATCCTGATCGACGGCCAGGACATCCGGAACGTCACGCAGGCGAGCCTGCGCGCCTCGATCGGCATGGTGCCGCAGGATACCGTGCTGTTCAACGACACCATCCGCTACAACATCCGCTACGGCCGCTGGGACGCCAGCGATGCCGAGGTAGAGCAGGCGGCGCAACTGGCGCAGATCGACACTTTCATCCGGATGTCGCCGAAGGGATACGAAACCCAGGTCGGCGAACGCGGCCTGAAACTGTCGGGCGGCGAGAAGCAGCGCGTGGCAATTGCGCGCACCGTGCTGAAAGCGCCGCCGATCCTGGTGCTGGATGAGGCGACGTCCGCGCTCGACAGCCACACCGAGCACGAAATCCAGGAAGCGCTGGAGCGCGTCTCGCGTGGCCGCACCTCGCTGGTGATCGCGCACCGGCTGTCGACCATCGTCGGCGCCGATGAAATTATCGTGCTGGATCAAGGGCGCATCGCCGAACGCGGCACCCATGCCGGGCTTTTGGCGTCCGGCGGGCTCTATGCCAGCATGTGGAACAGGCAGCGCGAAGCCGAGGAGGCGCGGGAGAAGCTCGCCCAGATCGGCGACGGCAACGAGGCGCCGAACCGCGCCCCGCCGCCGGTCGACGATCCGCTCAATGACCCGCCCAGGCGACCCAAAGATCCCTTGTCCAAAGATCCCTTGGCAACCGCCGCGGAATAATCCAAATACGGCGCTACTTCCGAAACGGGAAGTCGGCCAGACAACAGCGAGCCCTAATGTCGATTGCGAACTCCATCCGCGCGCAGATCCCGCCGATCCATCCCGAGGGTTATCCCTTCATCGGCGGTTTTGCGCTGGTCAGCCTGATCCTGTTCTGGATCTGGACGCCGCTCGGCTGGATCGGCACGCCTTGACCGTCTGGTGCGCGCTGTTCTTCCGCGATCCCGTCCGCGTCACGCCGGTGCGCGAGGGCATCGTGGTGTCGCCGGCCGACGGCCGCGTCTCGATGATCGCGCAGGTGCTGCCGCCGGCCGAACTCGGCCTCGGCGACCGGCCGCTGCTGCGCATTTCGGTCTTCATGAGCGTGTTCAACTGCCACGTGAACCGCAGCCCGGTGGCGGGCCGCATCGACCGCATCGCCTACCGGCCCGGCGCCTTCATCAACGCCGAACTCGACAAGGCCAGCGAAGACAATGAGCGCAATTCGCTGGTGATCTCGACCACGCAACGGGCGGATCGGCGTGGTCCAGATCGCCGGCCTGGTGGCGCGGCGGATTGTCTCATTCGTGCGGGAAGGCCAGTCGATCGGCGCCGGCGAGCGGTTCGGCCTGATCCGCTTCGGCTCGCGTCTGGACGTTTATCTGCCCGAAGGTACGAAATCGCTGGTTTCCGAGGGCCAAACGGCGGTTGCCGGCGAGACGATTTTGGCCGATTTCAGCTCCAGCGAGCAGGGCCGGACGTTTCGCGCCGATTAACCATCCCCGGGCCGCCTAAATGGCTAGGCCGCCGCCAATGGTGAACCGGACCGGCGCTTGCTATATAATGGCAAGCCATGCTGACCCCCGATCCCAAATACCCTGAACTTCGCCGCCGCCGGTTTCGCCCGATCCCGGTGCGGATGCTGGTGCCCAACGTCATCACCTTGCTCGCGATCTGCGCCGGGCTGACGGCGATCCGGCTGTCGATCGAAGGGCGGATGGAGCTCGCGGTCGCCGCCATCGTATTCGCGGCCGTGCTCGACGGGGTCGACGGCCGTGTCGCGCGCATGATCAAGGGCCAGTCGAAATTCGGCGCCGAACTCGACAGCCTTGCGGATTTCGTCAATTTCGGCGTTGCGCCCGGCCTGATGCTGTACTTCTGGCAGCTGCACGAGCTGAACAATGGCGGCTGGATCGCGGCGATGGTGTTTGCGATCGCGGGCGGCCTGCGGCTGGCGCGCTTCAACGCCAGTATCGACGATCCGAACAAGCCTGCCTTTGCGGCGAATTACTTCACCGGCGTGCCGGCGCCGGCCGGCGCCATCCTTGCGATGCTGCCGTTCTATCTGGCGTTTCTCGGCGTCTCGAAGCCGCCGGCCATGCTGACCGCGGCCTACACGCTCTTGATCGCGTTCCTGATGGTGTCGCGCCTGCCGGTATTTTCCGGCAAGACGGTGCGGATGCGGGTGCCGCCGGAAATGGTGCTGCCGGTTTTCGTCTCGGTGGTGTTCTTCGTCGCGCTGCTGATCGGCTATCCCTGGCACATCCTGTCGATCGGCTCGGTGCTCTATCTCGGAAGCCTGCCCTGGGGGTGGAAGTCCTATCGCGACCACGAGCGCAATGCGGCCGCCGCAGTGCAGCCGGCCTGTGACGGACTGAGGCTGCTGCGCCATCGGCTCGGCGGCGGCGACGTTTCCGCCAGCCCCTGATGATGCCGAGGACGAGCGGCCGGCGCGGCTGAACTGAGCGCTCCGCGCCGCTTCCGATATATCTGCCATGAGCCGCTGCCGAGTTGGGTTCGCCGCCAATCTCGGCTATAGGGCATGTCGACGCACGGCTTCAAAAGCAGCCGGGCCAAAGAACAATCAGGAGAGAACGCCGTGAACAAAGCCGTTACCGCCCCGCTGCCTGCTTCCGTCCTCGAGGCGCTGGCGCGCTATGACACGCCGACGATCTGCAATGCGATGGAGATCGTCGCGCCCGAACGCCGCCTGATCGGCTACACCACCAAGCCGCTGGTCTGCCCGTTTCCCGATCTGCCGCCGATGGTCGGCTATGCCCGCACCGTGACGATCCGCTCGGTGCTCAAATCCACCCTTCCGGCCGATGAGCAGGCGAAGCGCCGCATCGCCTATTACGAATATGTCGGCACCGGCTTCGGCCCGCGCATCACCGTGATCCAGGATATCGACGGCGCCGATGTCGGCTACGGCGCGTTCTGGGGCGAGGTGCAGAGCAACGTGCACAAGGCGCTCGGCTGCCTCGGCGTCATCACCGACGGCTCGATCCGCGACATCCCGCAATGGGCGCCGGGCTTTCAGGCGCTGGCCGGCTCGATCGGGCCGTCGCACGCCTGGGTTCATGCCGAAAACTGGGGCGGCGAAGTGCGCGTCGCCGGCATGACGGTGCATTCCGACGACCTCATCCACGCCGACCAGCACGGCGCCATCGTGATCCCGGTCGACATCGCGGCGAAGATTCCGGAAGCCGCCGAACTCTGCGGCCGGCGCGAGACGCCGATCCTGGAGATCGCCCGCAGCCCGGACTTCACGCTCGAAAAACTGAAAGAGGCGCTGAAGCGTTCGGCCGAGATCCACTGACGAAAAAGTCGGGTTCAACAAACAGGGGGAAACGTCATGAAGAGGTTGTGGGCGGCGCTGTCACTTCTTGATCCTCTGTCGGTGTCGCGGCTGCGCAGGCGCAAACCTATCCCTCCCGCCCGATCACGCTGGTGGTGCCGTTCCCGCCGGGCGGATCGACCGATGCCGCCGCCCGGATCATGGCCGAGCGGATGCGCGCAACGCTCGGGCAGTCCGTCGTGATCGAAAATGTCGGCGGCGCCGGCGGCAGCATCGGTGTCGGGCGCGTCGCCCGCGCCGCGCCCGATGGTTACACCTTCGACATCGGCCAGTGGGACACCCATGTCGGCAGCATCATCTACAAGCTCGACTACGACCTCGAAAAAGATTTTGAGCCGATCGCGCTGGTTTCGAACAATCCCCAGCTGATGGTCGCCAAGAACGACCTGCCGGCGAAAACGCTGGCCGAACTGGTCGCGTGGATGAAGGAAAATCCCGGCAAGATCAATTTCGTCAACCAGAACGCGGCGGCGAACGTCACCGGCGTGCTGTTCGAGAACCTGACCAAGCAGAAGGTGCAGTTCATTCCCTATCGCGGCGCAGGGCCTGCGATGACCGACCTGATCTCCGGCACGGTGGATCTGCTGGTGGTGCAGGGCGCGGTGGCGCTGCCGCAAATCCGCGCCGGCAAGATCAAGGCGCTGGCCAACCTCTCGGCGACGCGCTCGGCCTCGATGCCGGATATTCCGACCGCGGACGAGACCGGCGTGCCCGGCCTCTATATGTCCGGCTGGTTCGGCTTCTGGGCGCCAAAGGGCACGCCGAAGGATATCATCGCAAAACTCAACGCCGCGACGGTGGAGGCGCTGGCCGACCCCGCGATCCAGAAGCGGTTCACCGAACTGGGCCTCGACGTCGCGCCGCGCGCGCAGCAGACGCCGGAAGGACTGGCCGCATTCCAGAAGGCCGAGATCGAAAAATGGTGGCCGATCATCAAGGCCGCCGGCATCGGCGCGCAGGCGCAGTACGAACTCGTCCGCGCCAGCTGCGATGGTTAGCGAAATACCTTGAGACTCTGCGGGCGCCGATCGCATGCCCGCAATTCTACGGCCGCGCTTTAGGTTTAACCTTTACGCCTCTTTAATGGCGCAGTCGTAGGGTGCCTCATGCGCAGCTCCGAATGGGCCGCGCTACCGGTCAGGATGGCCGGTAGTTGACGTATGCGTCGGAGTTCAGAATGGATATCACCACGCTCGTTGGCCTGGTCGCCGGCGCCATCGTCCTGTCGACGCTGATCCTGATGGGCGGTGACTTCCGGATGTTCTACGACATCCATGCCGTCATCATCATCTTCGGCGGCTCGTTCGCCGCCACCCTTATCCGGTTTCCGCTCAGCGCGATCCTGCACGGCATGCCGCTGGGGGCAAAATTCGCCTTCACGATGAGCCGTCTTTCGGCGCGCGATCTGGTCGACGAACTGGCGCGCATCGCGGAAATCGCCCGCAAGCAGGGCCCGGTCGGACTGGAAAAGGTCGAGACCGACGAGCCGTTTCTCGCCAAGGGCATCCGCTACGTCGCCGACGGCTACGATCTCGAATTCATCCGCGACAACATGGAGCGCGACCGCGACAACTTCCTGATGCACCTCAACGAGGGCTCGAAGATCTATCGCGCCATCGGCGACTGCGCCCCGGCATTCGGCATGATCGGCACGCTGCTCGGCATGGTGCAGATGTTCTCCAACATGTCGGACCCTTCGAAACTCGGTCCCTTCATGGCGGTGGCGTTGCTGGCGACGCTGTACGGCGCGCTGGTGGCGAACCTGATCTGTCTGCCGATCGCCGACAAGCTGCACGGCAAGCTGCTCGACGAGGAAACCAATCGCACGCTGATCATCGACGGCATCCTGATGATCCGCGATTCCAAGAGCCCGGCGCTGGTGCGCGAAATGCTGCTGGCCTACCTGCCCGAAAAGCATCGCCACGACGAAGGCGAACTGGTTCCGGCCTGATCGACGGCGGCATCCAGGCGCGGAAATAGAGACATGGCCAAGAAAAAGCGCGAAGAGGCACATGGCGGTCACGGCTGGTTCGTGACGTTCGCCGATCTGATGGCGCTGCTGCTGGCATTTTTCGTGATGCTGGTTGCGTTCTCCACGCAGGATTCGGCCAAGCTGAAGATCGTCGCGGGCTCGATGCGCGATGCGTTCGGCGTGCAGACCGAGTCCCGATATTCGGGCATCGTCGAATCCGACGGCCTGCCGACGCGGCCGAAGCTGAAGAACGTCGAGCATATTTCGCCCGAGGATTCCTCCAATACCCCGACGCCCGACGAGAAGGACCGCCAGCGCGAAACCGGCGCCCGCCTGAAGGTCGATCGCGAGTTCGCGCTCGCCTCGGCCTCGTTGCGCCAGGCGCTGCAGGACATGCCGGAACTGACCGAAATGTCCAAGCACATCATGTTCGAGGAGACCAAAGAGGGCCTCAATCTCGAAATCGTCGACCAGGATGGCCGCTCGATGTTCGCCGACGGCTCCAAGGTCCCCTACGACCGCACCCGCCGGCTGATCCAGAAACTGGCCGTGCCGTTGAAGGCGACGCCGCTGCGGGTCAACATTGTCGGCCACACCTCGGCCGACTTCGTGCCGGCGCGCGGCGAATATGGCGCGTTCGATCTGTCGGCGGACCGCGCCAACGTCGTGCGCCAGATCCTCGAACGCGAGGGGCTGCCGGCATCCCACATCTTCGCCGTCGGCGGCAGGGCCGACAGCCAGCCATTGTTTCCGGACGATCCGACATTGCCGGCAAACCGTCGCGTCACCATCACATTGATGCGCGAAAATCCGCCGCTTCCGCCCAACCTGAAGCCGTAAGGCGACGACTACCATAATACCATCGTTCCATCATGTGATCTGCTTTGCGTCCAGCTCCGCATCGCATGCGGTGTTATGCTTGTCCGATGATTGACAGGCAGCGCGGAAGCGTCGATAGCCGCCCGGATCAATTCAACGACGAGAACGTTCCTCTCCATCATGACTGTCAGCGTCACATCAACCGAAGCCCATGAGGGGCAGGTCACCTCTGGCTTTTGGGCCCTGACGCTGGGGAGCATCGGCGTCGTTTTCGGCGATATCGGCACCTCGCCGCTGTATGCGTTTCGCGAGGCCGTCACCCACGCTGCGAACGGCGCGCCGGTGTCGCGCGCGATCGTGCTCGGCGTGCTCTCGCTGATCCTGTGGTCGCTGTTCATCGTCGTGACCGCCAAATATGTGCTGCTGCTGTTGCGCGCCGACAACAACGGCGAGGGCGGTACGCTGTCCCTGATGGCGCTGGGGCAGCGGGCGCTGGGCCGGCGGAGCCTGCCGTTGCTGGCGCTCGGCGTCGTCGGCGCCTCGATGTTCATCGGCGATTCCATGATCACGCCGGCGATTTCGGTGCTGTCGGCGGTCGAAGGCCTCAAGCTGGTCACGCCGGCGCTCGAACATTATGTGGTGCCGCTGACGATCTTCATTCTGGTCGTCCTGTTCTCGGTGCAGAGCAGCGGCACCGCGCGCGTCGCCTCGGCGTTCGGGCCGGTCATGGTGGTCTGGTTCGCGACGCTGGCTATTCTGGGCCTCATTCACATCAGCGACGATCCCACGGTGCTGTGCGGCGATCAATCCCTGGTACGCGATCCAGTTCATGCTTTCGCACGGCATCATCGGGCTGGTGACGATGGGCCTGGTGTTTCTGGCCGTGACCGGCGGCGAGGCGCTCTATGCGGACCTCGGCCATTTCGGACGCAAGCCGATCCAGGCCGGCTGGTTCTATCTCGTGATGCCGGCGCTGCTGATCAATTATTTCGGGCAGGGCGCGCTGGTGTTGTCCGATCCGGCGGCGATCGAAAATCCGTTCTACCGGCTGGTTCCGGAAATCCTGCTGCTGCCGCTGGTGGTGCTGGCGACCGCGGCGACCGTGATCGCGAGCCAGGCGGTGATCACCGGCGCGTTTTCGTTGATCCGCCAGGCGGTGCAGCTCGGCCTCCTGCCGCGCTTCGAGGTGCGCTACACCTCGGAGACCCATGCCGGCCAGATCTATCTGCCGCGCGTCAACCGGCTGCTGCTGATCGGGGTCGTGCTGCTGGTGCTGTTGTTCCGCACCTCGAGCGGTCTGGCTTCGGCCTACGGCATCGCCGTTTCCACCACCATGGTGGTCGACGGCATCATGGGTTTTGTCGTGGTCTGGAAATTGTGGAACTGGCGCGCGGCGACGGCGGCGGCGGTGATCCTGCCTTTCGTCGTCGTCGACATGAGCTTCTTTGCCGCCAACCTCCTGAAGCTGTTCGAAGGCGCCTGGGTGCCGCTGCTGTTCGGCGTTGCCGTGGCGGTGATGATCTGGACCTGGCGGCGGGGCGCCGCGATCCTGATCGCCAAGACGCGGCGCATCGAGGTGCCGCTGGCGGACCTGATCAAGAGCCTGGAAAAGCGTCCGCCGCATATCGTCAAGGGCACGGCGGTGTTTCTCACCTCCGATCCGAGCTTCGTGCCGACCGCGCTGATGCACAATCTCAAGCACAACAAGGTGCTGCACGAGCACAACGTGATCCTGACCATCGAAACCGCCGCAGACGCCGCGCGTCGATCCGTCCGAGCGCGTCAAGATGGAAACCATCAGCGAGAAGTTCTCCACGGTGCGGCTGCGGTTCGGCTTCATGGAATCGCCGAACGTGCCCAAGGCGCTGGTGATCGCGCGCAAGCTCGGCTGGCAGTTCGACATCATGGCGACGTCGTTCTTCGTGTCGCGGCGGTCGCTTAAGCCCTCGGCGCAGTCGGGCATGCCGCTATGGCAGGACCATCTGTTCATCGCCATGAGCCGGTCGGCGAACGACGCCACCGACTACTTCCAGATCCCGACGGGGCGGGTGGTCGAAGTCGGAACTCAGGTAACCATCTGATAATTAAATGAAATTCTGGCGAAGCTACGTTCCGCGATCCATGCTTGTGGCGCATACCGGAGGCCTGAATTCCGGCTAACCTATGCTGCCGCGCCGGGAGTATAGGGCTGCCCTCCTGCATTTGTGCAGTGCAGCAAACGACCGAGGCCCCGTCCCATGTCAGTCCAGTTTGCGATCCCCGCGGCGGAAACGCCCGCGGCCAATGGGCATGGCGAAGCGCATTCCACCGCCACCTTCAGGGCGCTGATGCTCGGCAGCATCGGCGTCGTCTATGGCGACATCGGCACCAGCCCGCTCTACGCGCTGCGCGAGGCCGTGGTTGCCGCCAGCGGGACGCGGCCGACGCCGCGCCGCAGGCCGTGCTCGGCGTGCTCTCGCTGATCCTGTGGGCGCTGATCGTCGTGGTGACGCTGAAATACGTCGTCATCCTGCTGCGCGCCGACAATAACGGCGAGGGCGGAACGCTGGCGCTGATGGCGCTGGCGCAGCGCGCGGTCGGCAAGGGCGGCGGCGCGATCGTGCTGCTCGGCATCATCTCCGGCGCGTTGTTTTACGGCGACGCGGTGCATTACGCCGGCGCTGTCGGTGTTGTCGGCGATCGAAGGCATCAAGCTCGTCACCGTCACCTTCGAACATTATGTCGTGCCGCTGACGGTGATCATCCTGGTGGCGCTGTTTGCCGTGCAGTCCCGCGGCACCGCGCGCGTCGCCGCGTTGTTCGGACCGGTCATGTGCGTCTGGTTCGCCGTCATCGCGGTTGCGGCCGTGCCGCAGATCATGCGGCATCCCGAAGTGCTGCTGGCGCTCAACCCGCTCCATGCCGTTTCCTTCATGCTCCATCACGGCATGATCGGCTTCGTGACGCTCGGCGCGGTGTTTCTCGCCGTCACCGGCGCGGAGGCGCTCTATGCCGACCTCGGCCATTTCGGCAAGCGGCCGATCCAGACCGCGTGGCTCTTCATCGTGCTGCCGTCGCTGGCGATGAATTATCTGGGGCAGGGCGCGCTGCTGATCGCCGATCCCAAGGCGATCGAGAACCCGTTCTTCCTGATGTTCCCGGACTGGGCGCTGATCCCGATGGTGGCGCTGGCGACGGCGGCGACCGTGATCGCGAGCCAGGCCGTCATCACCGGCGCCTATTCGCTGACGCGTACAGGCGATCCAGCTCGGCCTGATGCCGCGGTTCGAAATTCGTCATACCTCGGAAGCCCATTCCGGCCAGATCTACATTCCCCGCATCAACATGCTGCTGTTGCTGGCGGTGATCCTGCTGGTGCTGCTGTTCCGCTCGTCGAGCGCGCTGGCCTCGGCCTACGGCATCTCCGTGACCGGGACCATGGTGGTCACGGCCATGATGGGCTTTGTCGTGATCTGGCGGGTCTGGAAATGGTCGCCGATCGCAGCCGCCGCCCTGATCGCGCCGTTTCTGTTTCTCGACATCACCTTCCTCGCCGCCAACCTGTTGAAGGTGTTCGAGGGCGGCTGGGTGCCGCTGGCGCTGGGCGGCATCGTGATGCTGTTGATGTACACGTGGCGTCGCGGCAGCCGGCTGTTGTTCGAGAAATCGCGCAAGCTGGAATTCCCGCTGGCCGAACTGGTGGCGATGCTGGAGAAGCGCCCGCCGCAGCGGGTGCCCGGCACCGCGGTGTTCCTGACCTCCGATCCCGAATGCGCGCCGACGGCGCTGATGCACAGCCTGAAGCACTACAAGGTGCTGCACGAGAAGAACGTCATCCTCACCATCGAGACCGCGCCGACGCCGCGGATCGATCCGACGCCGAGCGGGTGCGGATGGAGCAGCTCAGCGAGACCTTCTCCCGGGTGACGCTGAAGTTCGGCTTCATGGAATCGCCCAACGTGCCGAAGACGCTGGCGATCGCCCGCAAGCTCGGCTGGCAGTTCGACATCATGTCGACGTCGTTTTTCCTGTCCCGCCGCGCGCTGAAGCCGGCCGCGCATTCCGGCATGCCGCGCTGGCAGGATCTGCTGTTCATCCGCCTCAGCCGCTCCGCCAACGACGCCACCGATTATTTCCAGATCCCGACCGGCC
>CAWBQP010000060.1:0-18625 GCA_963790735.1 uncultured Alphaproteobacteria bacterium
AACTTGTTCATCGGACCGTCAGAAAGGGCGGCGTATATTTCCAGCCATAGTGCCTGTGGAGTATTGGATGCGGCAGTTGCAACGTTTTGAGTATGAGCAGCAGCTTTCTCGCGCGCGACCGAGATTTTCAAACAGATGACAGAACTTCTACAGCTGAGAGAGCGAGTTCGTTTGGCCGAGCACCGCCAAGGTTATGCATCAATTGAATGGTTTAACTCGCAATCCCATGGATTCGAAAGTCGTCGATCAGTTTTCCAAACCTCAACTGTTTGTCTAGCCAACGTGGGCGCTTGCCACGTCCTGACCAAGTTTCTGATGGTTGATCCGGATTCTGAAATTTTGCTTTCACCGGTGGGTAGGGACGACGTGCTTGCGTGATCCCGTGATCACGGGGCGGGTGAAGTCGCCTTAGTTGATCCTCGAGCGCGTCCTGCTTGGCGATCATTTTTTTCTTGAGCACCGCGCTGACTTCGGCGAGCACTGAATACAACTGGTCAACCGTCAATGTTTCGAAGTGAGTCATCCAGAAGGTCCCCGATCATGCAGTTGCCCAGGCCATAACGAACTCACGTCGTTCAAGGCCAGCACGTTATGGTTGTTGGCGCTGTTCAACATTGACCATCATGAAGAATAATCACCGTCCAAACCGCCAGAGCCACTGTCCTAACTAGGATAGCACCCTGGGGCTAAGGATCACCCTTGCCTCCCAGCTAACCGTTAGGTCATGAACCCGATCGACGAAAACCACGTCCGCCGCGCACCGACCAAACCCGGCAAGTGGCTGGGGCATCGGACCGTCAGAAAGGGCGGCGTATATTTCCAGCCATAGTGCCTGTGGAGTATTGGATGCGGCAGTTGCAACGTTTTGAGTATGAGCAGCAGCTTTCTCGGCGCGCGACCGAGATTTTCAAACAGATGACAGAACTTCTACAGCTGAGAGAGCGAGTTCGTTTGGCCGAGCACCGCCAAGGTCATGCATCAATTGAATGGTTTAACTCGCAATCCCATGGATTCGAAAGTCGTCGATCAGTTTTCCAAATCTCAACTGTTTGTCTAGCCAACGTGGGCGCTTGCCACGTCCTGACCAAGTTTCTGATGGTTGATCCGGATTCTGAAATTTTGCTTTCACCGGTGGGTAGGGACGACGTGCTTGCGTGATCCCGTGATCACGGGGCGGGTGAAGTCGCCTTAGTTGATCCTCGAGCGCGTCCTGCTTGGCGATCATTTTTTTCTTGAGCACCGCGCTGACTTCGGCGAGCACTGAATACAACTGGTCAACCGTCAATGTTTCGAAGTGAGTCATCCAGAAGGTCCCCGATCATGCAGTTGCCCAGGCCATAACGAACTCACGTCGTTCAAGGCCAGCACGTTATGGTTGTTGGCGCTGTTCAATACTGACCATCATGAAAAATAATCACCGTCGAAAACGCCAGAGCCGCTATTCTAACTAGGATAGCACCCTGGGGCTAAGGATCATCCTTGCCTCTCAGCTAACCTTCACGCCATGAACCCGATCGACGAAAACCACGTCCGCCGCGCACCGACCAAACCCGGCAAGTGGCTGGGGCGTACGCCAGGGACCAGCGCCCGAGAACATCCTTGGCCGCGACGAACTGCTCGACAACGTCACGCTCTATTGGGTGACGGCGACCGCCGCCTCGTCGGCTCGCCTGTACTGGGAGAGTTTCGAGCCCAAGCGTCGCACGCCGTTCAAGGTGACGATACCGACGGGCGTCGCCGTCTTCCCAAAGGAGATCGTTACGCCCGTGCGAAAGTAGATGGAAGCGAGCTACACGAATATCCAGCACTGGAGCGAGATGCCGAAGGGCGGCCATTTCGCGGCGTTCGAGCAGCCGGACCTGTTTGTGCCGCTGCATTGCTCGGCGCTGCCGCCGGCGAGCCGGTCGTGGTCATCGCCTCGACCTGCAATCGCGGCATGGCGATCATTGCGAAAAAGGACGCAGGGATTGCGGCGATCAAGGATCTGAAGGGCAAGCGCGTCGCCGTGTTTCCCGGCACCACCCAGGAAGTGTTCTTCCTGGAACGGCTGCGGATGGAAGGCATGACGATCAAGGACGTCGAGCCGGTACGCGTCTCCTTCAGCGAAATGCATATCGCTTTGTCGCGTGGCGACATCGATGCGTATGTCGGCGCGGAGCCGGGCCCGGGCGTATCGCTGTCGAGCGGGATCGGAACGCTGGTGGAATATCCGTACTCGACGGCGATGGGGTCGTTGAACATGGTGTTCGGTACCCATCGCGACGTGATCGCCGAAAAGCCCGACCTCGTCCGGGTGATGCTCGGCATCCATCAGAGAGCAACCGATTTTGCTTCGAAGAACAAGGACGCCATGGTCGCGATGGCGTCCAGCAAACTCGGCCAGAAAAAGGAGGCGATCGAGGCTTCGGTGCCCAATGTCGAACTGACATGGAAGCTCGAAGCAAAGCAGATCGAGCAGTCGAAAATCTATGCCGACCACATGCTGGCGCTGAAGCAGATCAAGCGGCTGCCGGATTTCTCAACCTTCATCGACACCAGCTTCGTCGATGCGGTGAAGCCGACCTGACCGTGACCACGCTCGCGTCCGATAGCGAGAACAGCGCGGTCGCCGAGCACAAGGCGTCATGGATGGCGACCTGGTGGCCGCGCTTGCGGCCGATTCTGCTGGCGATCGCTTTTCCCGCGGCGATGCTGGCGTTTTGGCATTTCGCCACCGTCGGGCGGCCGGGCAGCCTGATTCCGCCGCCTTACGAGGTCTGGCTCGAACTCCGGGATCTCGCCTTCGGCGGAATCAATGACGATGCCTACAGCAAGACCCTGCATGTCCATCTGCTGGCCTCGGTCAGCCGCGTCTATGGCGGCTTTGCGCTGGCGCTCATCGTCGCGCTGCCGCTTGGCATGCTGATCGGGCGCGTGCCGCTTGTCCGGCATTTGCTCGACCCGACCATCCAGATTCTGCGGCCGGTTCCGGTCACGGCATGGCTGCCGCTCGCGATGATCATCTTCGGGCTCGGGCCGCGCTCCGCCTTCTTTCTGGTTTTCCTCGGCGCGTTCTATCCGATCCTCGTGAACACGATATTTGGCGTGCGTTCGGTCGAGCCGCGGCTGTTCGAGGCGGCCTCGATGCTCGGCTGCAGCGAATCGGCGCAGTTCTTCCGCGTCGTGCTGCCTGCCGCGCTGCCGTCGATCTTCACCGGCATGCGGCTTGGACTGGGCTTTGCCTGGGTCGTGATCGTGGTCGGCGAGATGACCGGCGTGCAGACGGGGCTGGGCGCCATCATCATGGAGGCCCGCCAGCTCTCGCGCACCGAGATCGTGATTTCCGGGATGATCGTCATCGGCGCCTTCGGCTTTCTGTCCGATCAACTGGTGATGCTGATTGGACGGCGTCTTCTGGCCTGGAGTCCATCGCATGGCTGAAGGCGCGATCCCCATTCTCGAAATGAAGAACGCCGGCAAGACCTATTCGCAAAACGGCCGCGCCATCGAGGCGTTGCGCGGCGCCAGTCTGCGCGTGAAAAAAGGCGAGTTCGTCTGCCTGATCGGCGCATCGGGTTGCGGAAAATCGACCCTGCTGCGCATGGCTGCCGGGTTCGAGGCGGCCACGCACGGCGATGTCTTGATGTGGGGCATGCCGATATCCGGGCCCGGGCCCGAGCCGCGGCATGGTCTTTCAGGACTACGGTTTGTTTCCCTGGCTCAACGTCCGCGACAATATCGGCTTCGGCCCGAAGTCGAGGGGCCGGACCAAGGCCGAAATCCGCGAGACGACGGATCGTTTCACCGAACTCATCGGTCTGCAGAACTTCGCCGACGTCTATCCGCACCAGCTTTCGGGCGGCATGAAGCAGCGCGTTGCCATTGCCCGCGTGCTGGCCAACGATGCCGAAATCGTGCTGATGGACGAACCGTTCGGCGCGCTCGATGCGATGACCCGCGAGCGGCTGCAGGACGAACTGGTCGAGATCTGGTCGCGGACCGGCCTGACCGTCATTTTCGTTACCCACTCGATCGAGGAAGCGATCTTTCTGGCCGATCGGGTCGTGGTGATGTCGCCAGGACCGGGCCGCATCGACAATGAATACCTGATCGATCTTCCGCGGCCGCGCGATATTGCAAGTCCGGAGTTCAACGAGTGGCGACGCCTTCTGTCCGCGCAATTGCATAGTCATCACGGCGCGCAAGGCGGGCCGATATGCCGCGCCGGCCGTTTAGAGATACCAGGCGAGCACGGCCTTGAGCAGGGCGTTTTCGATCACCGGCAGCACGACGATCTGGTTCATGCCGGCGGCGCGCGCCAGCTGCGCCGCGATCGAATTGATCGACCTTCAGATGCTCGTTGATGGCCGGCATGCCCGTCGCCCAGGCGCCGCCGATGCTGCCTTCGCCCTTGCGTATCGTCTTTGACGCATAAAGCGAGGCCAGATCGGCATTCTTGCTGCAATCGCCGGACTGAAACACCAGTTCCGTTCGCGCCGGGTTCGGCACCCAGATCTCAAAGCGTCTGGCGATCGGCGTTGCCTGTGCGGACAGGAAGGTCATGACCCAGGTCTGATCCGGCGGCGTGGTGTAGGGAATGCCGACGCCGCAATTGATCCCGATTTCGCTCGCTTCCTCCCAGCGCAGGAAGCTCTTGGCGTTGTGCAAATCCTTGATGATGAGCGGCATGCCGGCTTTCCAGGCGCGGCCGGGCAGGCCGAACCCGCGCGGGAACTTGGTGTGCCGCGAATTGAATTCGAACATGTCGGCGGTGCCGTAATAGCCGTCGACCAGGCCCATCTCGTGCGATTTCTCCGGATCGTTGTGCCAGAGTTCGATGGCGCCGACGTGCTTTTCGTCGTCGCCGCAGAACAGCACCATCACCGCCATCAGGAATTCGCCGGCGAAGACCGGCAGCGCCACGCCGCAGGTCAAGCCGGCTTCGATCGCCTCGTCGGTGCGCTTGAAGTAGGAGTTTGCGAATTCGGTGAGGATGACGGGATGGCCTGCGGCCCAGGCCTTGCCGGGCAGGCCTTCATCATAGGCGAACAGCGCATTTTCGCTGACGGCCTTGAACTCCGAATACTCTTCGCTGCAAAGACAGCCGCCGAACTCCAGGCGCGTGCGGGTTCGGTCGGGCACCCATAATTCAACTACGCGAATGAATGTCTTCATCGGACGCACCTATCGCTACGCCTGACATCAGCATCGGCGATTTGGCGACGATATGTGCGATCAAATTACAGGCAGGCTGCGCCCAAAGTTGATGCGAAAGGTACAGGCGCAGCCTGCGAAGCGCTAGTTCCGATAGGAAGGATCAGCCCGATCGAGCTTGCGCAGCAGCGCCGGCCAGGCAAGGTTGCCGTTACGGGTGCTGCGGCCGGGTTTCGGCTGCATCCGCTCATAGGTGTCTTCGAGGATGCTCTGCGGCGGATAGATCAGCTTGGTGTTGCAGGACAATGCCATGACCTGAACCTGGCAGGCGCGCTCGAGGCGGAACAGAACATTGAAGGCGGCCGGCACGGTGCGGCCGACGACGAGCAGGCCATGATTGCGCAGGATCATGGCTTCATTGTCGCCGAGATCTCTCACCAGCCGCTCGCGCTCGTCGACATTGTCGGCGATGCCTTCAAAATCGTGATAGGCGATGTGGAGAAACCGCATCGAGGTCTGCGCCAGCGGCAGCAATCCGCATTCCATCGCCGAGACGGCCATGCCGGCCGGCGTGTGCGTATGTGCCACGCAATCCATGTCGTGCTTGGCCATGTGGATGGCGCTGTGAATGACGAAGCCGGCGACGTTGACGTCATAGTCCGACGCATTGAACAGCGTGTTGCCGTCGACATCGATCTTGATCAGGCTGGAAGCGTCGATCTCCTCGTAGAGCATTCCGTAAGGGTTGATCAGGAACTGGTCGGTTGTCCCCGGTACGCGGCAGGAGATGTGGTTGGCCACCATCTCGGTCATCCCGTACATCGCGGTGAGGCGGTAGCAGGCCGCGAGATCGATCCGCGCCTGCCATTCCTCCGCGCTCACCTGTTCGCGGACCGATTTCACGACCTTGACGGCGGGCGAACTGACGGGAGGATTCATGGCGTTTCTCCGCGAAGAGGAATTATCCGGCCGTGAGGCCGATCATTGGCGGGCAGGATAGCGGCAAACTTCGCTGCGCCGCAAGGCGGGCACCGCAGGCGTTATTGCAGGTCTGGCGGGTGAAATTCGAATGCGCTATGGCACGGGACGAGGTGAATGCCATGACCGAAGGACGCTACCGGCTGATCGGCTCGACCGCGTCGCCTTACGCCATCAAGCTCCGCGCCTTGCTGCGCTACCGAAGAATCCCGTTTGACTGGGTCATCATGACCAAGGCGCTGCGCAAGGCGACTGAGCATTTGCGGCCCAATCTGATTCCGGTGCTGCAATATCCTGACGGGACCTACCGCGGCGAGACCACGACGCTGGCCTACGATCTGGAGAGCCGTCACAAGGAACGCTCCGTCATTCCCGACGACAAGGCGGTCGCATTCATCTGCGATCTCCTGGAAGACCTCGCCGACGAATGGGCGGTGAAGCCGCTGTTTCTCTATCGCTGGTGGGATCCGGAAGATCAGGCCTATGTCTCGCGCTGGGCCGGCGAGGAGTGGTCGGTGTCGGAGGCCGAGACCGGCAGTCCGGAAGAGATCGAGCAATTCCGCCAGCGACAGATTTCGCGCATGGCCATTCTCGGCGCGACGGCGGAGAATAAGCCGCTGCTGGAAGAGAGTTACTGCAAGGATACTCGCGGCGTTCGAGCCGCATGTCGGGATGACCAGCTACCTGTTCGGTAGCCGGCCGTCGCTCGCCGATTTTGCCTGGTTCGGGCAGCTCAGCGAGATGGCGACCGATCCGACGCCGATGCGGATTATGCGTGCGAAGGCGCCGTTCACCGATCATTGGGTGCGGCGGCTAGATGATGCATCGGGCGTGGAAGGGCAGTGGTATCGACGCGAACGAGCGCTTGGTGGCATGGCCGAGGCGTTATTGAGAATTGCCGGCGATCTTTATCTGCCGTTTCTGGTCGCCAATGCGGAGGCCTTTGCCAAGGGCCTTGAGCGGCTGGAGATGAATGTTTGGGGCCTGCCTTATGCGCTCGCACCATTCAAATATCAGGTGAAGTGCCTGCAGCAGCTTCGCGACAAGTTTTCAGCACTCGACGCCGACAGCCGCGCTGCGTTGCGGCCGGTGCTGGAACGCACGGGATGCTGGCAGCATTTGGCGAGCGGCTAGGCGTCGCCTCTGCGATAGCTGATGCAGATCAGAATCGCAGAAATCTTCTATAGCGCCGCGTTCCGAGTTACCATGATGCCGCGGTTGGACCTAGCAAGTCGGAGAGTTCGTGATGTCTGTCACTGGACCGCTTAGCCACCTCGACATCTCGGTAGGCTACCCTGCGCGATCGATTGCCTTCTATGACGCATTACTTACGGCTTTGGGATTTAGTCGGACCGACGGGTTCACGTCCGAGTTCGCCGGTGCGAACCCGACGCGCGCCGGTTGGCGACTTGAAACGATCGGGGGCGTCACATTCGGAATTGAGGTTCGGCCTTCGCGTCCGGAGGATCGCGATCTACGCTATGACCGATTCAAACCGGGTCCGCACCATATTGCCTTCCACGCTGAAACCGTCGAAAAGGTGGATCGGGTTCACACCGCCATGCTCGCGGCTGGTGCAGAGGTGTTGGACGCTCCGGCAGACTATTCAGGCCGGCCCGGATACGGCCAAGGATACTATGCGGCATTCTACGCCGATCCGGATGGAGTGAAGCTCGAGGTCGTTTACGAACCTCACTCTAACCCCTAGGCGAGGCCTGCCGCTTCACGTCCGATGGCGGCTGCCTAGCGCCGTTGCGATCGACTCCGGGTTCCTGATGCGCTCGATCAACATGTCGATGCGATCGCCGCCCCAGAACAATTCGCCATTGAAGACCATGGTCGGCACGCCGAACACACCGAGCGCTTCCGCTTCATCGACGATGCGGTCGTGCTCGACCCGCGCTGGGCCATGGACGTAGGCCTCGAACGCTTCGGCCGAGCCGCCGATCGATGCGATTACGCCCGAAATGTCCGACAGCTCGTCGATTTCGAGATCGTGACTCCAGAAGCGACGGAATACCGTGTCGTGATAGGGCCGGAACAAGCCATGGCGCTGCGCGAACAGCATGCCGGCGCTGGAATAGAAGGCGTCATAGATGCGCCGCGGCCCCTTCATGGTGAGGCCCTGCGCGTTGGCATGGCGGCGCGCATCCATGTAGGAGTAGCGCACCTTGCGCCAGAAATGCGGCGTACGCTCTTCCACCGTGCCCATGAATTCGGGAATGCGCAGCGTGTAGGGCAGCCATTCGAGTTCGACGCCATGAGCGTCCTCGAGTTCGAACAGCCGCTTGTTGGCGACGAACGCATAGGGGCTCTTGTAATCGGTGTAGATTCGTACGCGCGCTCTATCCATGGCGTGTCCTTGTTCGATCAGATCAGTATCCCCGATCCGAACAGAGCATGGAACCATGCGGCGTGGTTTTGATATTCCAAAAACGAATGGGCCCCGGTGCATGAAAGCATCGCGGGGCCCTACATCTTCGTTATAGGCGAAGGATTTCTGGTAGACACCAGTATGGTCTCAGGATCCGACAGCGCGTGGCCTTTGCGCTCCAGTCCCGCGGATATGTTCGAATTGTTGGAAGGCGCGATGAGGCTCGGCAGCTGCTTATGACCTCGACCGCACCCTGACCTTGCGATGAGCAAGGTCACCAGTCTGATCCGGTGGCGTCATGCTCCTCCTCAAGAGTTGGCCGACGGACTTTCGTCCGCACCCGCTGCGTGCCGCCTTGATCATATGACCGGGGGCGTCAATGCCTGCGAAGTGGGGAGCCGACACGCTCCGTTACTCCAACAGGTGCAGCACCAAAATGCTGCGGCAGATACGGGCTGGTGTCAAGCTATCCCATAGGCACTCATGCACCGGTTCCCGCGGGAACAAATGTCAGAGCTTGGTCTGGCGGTAATCGCGTAAATCGGGATCGTGGGTCATGGCCCAGTAATCCACAAATCGCCATGGCATCGCCGAGAAGACCCGGCCCTGGCCGTTGCGGTAGTAGGTCGTCATGCCGGGGTGAGTCCAGATCAGTTGCTCGTGCTCGGCATCCACTTTGCGAATGTATCGATCGTGTGCTTCGGAGCGAACATCGATGGCTGCGATATCACGCTCCATCATTTCGACGAGGCAAGCAGAGATGTAGCGGCTCTGGCACTCAGATTGAAAGATCACGCTGCCGCCATGCGCGGGGCCTGAATTGGGACCGAGCATCACGAAGAAGTTCGGAAAGTCCGGCACGGTGAGACCGAGATAGGCGGTCGGGTTGTCGTTGGCCCACGCCGCCTTGAGATTTTTGCCGTCGCGCCCGCTGATGTTGAGACGTGCCGCCATCTCCGTGACCTTGAAGCCTGTCGAAATCACGACGACATCGGCCGGCCGCAATTTGCCGTCCGAAGCAACGATGCCGTCCTTTGCGAAATGATCGATCTTGTCGGTGACCAGTTCGACATTCGGCTTCGTCAGCGTCTTGAACCAGTTATTGTCGAGCAGGATGCGCTTGCCATAGGGCGGATAGGTCGGCACGCATTTCTCGATCAGGTCGGGGCGGTCCTTCAATTCGGACAGAATGAAATCCGTCAGCTCTTCGCGATGCCGGTCATTGCCCTTGTTCACGGCGCGCTCGGGATGCGGCCATTCCGGGTCCTTGCGCAGGAACGGCAACAGGCCGTCGCCGTAACGCCAGAACATGTTGAAGCGATACCACTGCACGTAAAATGGCAAATGCGCGAGCAGCCACCGCGCGCCTTCGGTGATGGGATCGGAATAGCCTGCAACCGGCCGGGCCCATTGTGCGGTCCGCTGATAGACGGTGACCGACGCGACGCGGTCGGCGATCGAGGGCACCAGCTGCATCGCGGTTGCGCCGGTGCCGATGACGGCGACATGTTTGCCGTCGAGCTTGATGTCGTCGGTCCACAAGGCTGAGTGCAGCATCTCACCCTTGAAGTCCTCCTCGCCCTTGAAGTGCGCGGGTGAGGGATCGTTGAGCTGGCCGATCGCGCTGACCAGCGTGGTCGATTCAAAGTCTCCTCGCCATTGGCGGTCTTCAACGTGGAGATCCAGCGCCGCTTGCTCTCGTCCCAGCGCGACGACGTCAGTTCGGTGTTGAGGCGGAGATGTTTTCGGATGTCGTATTCGAGCGCGACCTTCTTGAGGTAATCGAGCAATTCCTGGCGCTGGGCGAAGTAACGCGTCCACGGGTTGCGCGCGCCGAACGAGAAGGAATAGGAATGGTTCGGCGTATCGACGCCGCAACCGGGGTAACGGTTGACGTACCAGGTGCCGCCGAGCTCGGCATTCTTCTCGACGATGGTGTAGGGGATGCCGAGCCGGCCAAGGGCGACGCCCAGCGCGATGGCGCAGACACCAGCGCCGACGATCAAGACATGTTGCTGCGCCAGCTTCTCACCGGAAGGAGGTTTGGTCCAGCGTGCCTCCCGGGGAATGAAACCCATTTCCTCGCGCATCAATGGCGCATATTCCGGCGTGACGTTCTCGCCGAGTGTCGCGCGCATCATCTTCAGCATCAGCCCGTCGCCGGGGTCGGTGATGACAGGATTCGGCTCGCCGTTTTCGAACAACTTCAGCACGGCGGCGCGGATTTCGGCCTGGATTTCCGGCGGCATGCCGGCTTGCGGATCCGGAATCAGCCGCACGTCGCGCTTCGGCTTGTAGGGCGGTTCCAGCCAGCGCTCGTCACCGGTCATGTGGACCAGCACCATCAGCAGCACGCGGATGTCACCCTCCGCGATGGCCGACGACAGATCGAGCTTCTTGCGCGATACTTCGATGTTCATGCTCATGTCCTTAACTACGCGTCCGGCGCTTCGCGCAGGCCGCCATAGGCGGCCCAGGTGGTGCCTGCGATATATCCGGCGTCCACGGGTAGATTGATTCCGGTGACGCCGCTGCTCATGCGGCGAAAGCAGCCACGCGATGGCGTGTGCGACCTCGACCGGCTCGACCAGCCGGTTCATCGCCGTCGGGCTTTCCAGCCATTTCCTGTTCAGCGCGCCGGAGGCGATACCGGCTTCCAGCATGGCGGTGCGCGTAAAGCCCGGCGAGACCGCATTGACGCGCACGCCGCTGCGGCCCCATTCGGCGGCCAGCGTCTGCGTGATCTGAATGACGCCGGCTTTCGCGGCCGTGTAGGCATGGATCGGACCTGACGTCATGCCGGCAACCGAGGCGACATTGACGATCGCGCCGAGCCTTCGCTCGGCCATCTTCACGCCGACGCTGCGGGCGACCAGAAACGTGCCGCGCAGATCGATATTGACCTCGCGGTCCCATTGATCCATTCGCACGCGCTCGATTGGGTGCATCTTGCCGAAGACGCCGGCGGCGTTGACGAGGCCCGTGATCGGGCCGTGCGCGGCCTCGATGTCGGCGATGCCGCTGACGACGGCGCTTTCGCTCGCGACATCGAATGGTGCCGGCCACAGGATCGTTTGCGTTCCCGCCAGCGGCTCTGGCGCGATATCGACAATAACGACCTTTTGGCCTTGTCCGGCCAGCAGCGTCGCAGTGGCGGCGCCAATGCCGCGGCTGCCGCCGGTGACGAGGACGATACCCTCAGCGGTCATGGTTGTTGCCTTTTTCCGGTGTGAACAGGCCGCGCGTGACCAGCTTTCGGTAGGCGGAGATGACATGCTCAGGCGCTGCCGTGACGTTGCCGCCAACGTAGGAGTAGCGGCGGCTCAGGTATCCACGTGCGCCCATCAACATGTGAACGATGGCTTCGAACTCCTCGTCGCTATAGTCGATGATTGCCCCGGCCTGACGCGCGCGCCGGAGGATGCGGACATAGGAGGTGGCGATGTTATCGAGATGCTTCTGGTAGCCGATCGGGGCGAAATATTCGGCTTCGTTGAGGATGCGCAAAAATTCCGGCACCTCTCGAATGAAATCGAAGAAGGCGCTGAAGCGTTCGATCTCCTGCCTGGCTGCCTGCGCGGTCCCGGTGCGCTCGCGGATGAAGTAAACCATGTCGGTGCCGATCTTCGGCAGCAACTGGTCGAGCAATTCCTGGCGGTTCTCGAAGTGATTGTAGAACGTGCCCTGCGCGACGCCGGCTTCCTCGGTGATGCGGGCGACGGAAGCCTCGGCGTAACCGTGTTTGCCGACGACCTTGGTGGCGGCGTCGAATATCCTGCGCTTGGTCCAGGCGTTGCGCTCGACCCGGTTGAGCTTTGTCACCTTGCCGGATGCGGTTTGCGATGATTGCGTCATGCGTGAGATTCCAGTTCGGCGCGCAGCACGCGCTTGAGGACTTTTCCGGAAGGGTTGCGCGGCAGGCTGTCGCGGATGATCAGTTGCTTCGGCACCTTGAATCCGGCAAGGCGCGTGCGGCAGTGATCGGTGAGATCAGATAATTCCAGCGCGGCGCCATCGCCCAACACCACGACCGCCACCGGCTTCTCGCCCCAGCGCGCGTCGGGCATGCCGACGACGGCGACTTCGCGCACCTGCGGCAGTTCGTAGATGACGCGCTCGACTTCGGAGGAGGCGATATTTTCCCCGCCGGAAATGATCATGTCCTTCTTGCGGTCGGTCAGATAGAGGAAGCCGTCCTCATCGAGATAGCCGACGTCTCCGGTACGAAACCAGTCGCTGAAGAACGCAGCCGCGGTTTTCTCGGGATCCTTCCAGTAGCCTTGCGTCACCTTGGGTCCGCGCAGGCAGATTTCGCCGTTCTCACCGGACGGCAGGCGATTGCCGGCATCGTCACGGATTTCGATTTCGACATGTGCGATGGCGCGGCCGGTCGAGCCGATCTTCTCGATTTCGCGTCCGGCTTCCATGAAGGTGTCACCGCCGCAACTTTCCGTCAGCCCATAGGCGTCGATGTAGCGGGCGTTCTTGAAGTAGTCGGAGAAGGCACGAATCCGCATTTCCGGGGTCTTCTCGCCGCCGCCGATGGCCCAGCGCAGGCTGGAGACATCGTAACGGTCGCGGGTGGGGCAGGTGAGGATTGCGGTCGTCATCACGGGCGCGAACCAGGCGGCGTTAAGTTTGTCCGTCTCGATGGCGGCGAGCGCCTGCTCGGGCTCGAAGTTGCGGTGGATGGAAAGCATGCCGCCGTGCCAGAGCACCGCTATGCCGGGCAGATCGAGCGCGCCGACATGATAGAGCGGACCGACCACCAGCAATCGCGTGTCGGCGTTCAATCCGAGCACCAGCGTCTGGTCGGCCGACTTCCAGTACAGGTTCTCGTAAGTGAGCATCACGCCCTTCGGGCGGTCCGTCGTGCCCGACGTGTACATCAACCGCATCAGGTCACGCGGTTGGCGGGCGTGCATCGAGGCGGGCGCGATGTCGGGCGCAAGCTGGGTAACGGTGGCTTGTGCGGCTTCATCGAGCAGCACCACCGGCGCGCCGCCGGTTGCGATGCCCGCGAGTTCTTCATCCGCAATCAGGATGCGCGCGCCGGAATTGCCGACGATGTAGCCGACTTCATCGGCAGAGAGCCGGTAGTTGATCGGCAGAAACACCGCGCCGATGTGGCTGGTTGCAAATACCAGTTCGAGAAAGGCGGTGCTGTTCTTCATCAGCACCGCAACGACGTCGCCCGGGCCTATTCCGTGCCCGGCCAGCCATCCGCCAACCCGACGGATGCGAGAGTTGAAATCAGCATAGGAGACGTTCTCGCCGCGGTATTTCAGCGCACAGCGATCCGGCGTCCGCCGGGCGTGAAACGCGATGAAGCTGGATAGATTGATCATTATCCGCCCAAAAGCCCGGTTTCCGGGTCCGTTTTCTCCCTAGATGAATTATGAGTCGTAATTCATCTTTGGCTTGACGTCACCCCCCTTGCTCTGAAATCCTTGTGAGTACGGAGGCGATACGATCTCCGGCAGGGATTTGGGAACACCAACCCCACAGGGAGGAAGCAATGACGAGAACCCGCAAACCGGGCGTAAGCCGGCGTGCAACGTTGGCGATGATGGGCGCCGGGGCCGTGACATTTGCGACGCCCTGGGTGGCGCGCGCGCAGGCCAAGACCATCAAGGTCGGCATGCCGACCATCCTCTCCGGCCGCGTGGCGCAGCTCGGCACCTCTTCGCGCAACGGGGTGACGCTGGAAGTCGAGAAGGTCAACGCCGCCGGCGGCCTGGCCGGACGCCAGATCGAGATGGTGATCCGCGATTCCAAGGGACAGCCGCAGGAAGCGGCCCGCGTCGCGCGCGAACTCGTCAATACCGACGGATGCGAAATCCTGATCGATGCCGAAGCGTCATCGGGGGCCTTCGCGGTGCATGAAGTCGCGCGCGATCTCGGCGTGCTCTGCATTCACACCAATTCGGAAACCTCGGCGCTGACCGCCGATCCCAAACAGCACATTCCCAACGCGTTCCGCACCGCGCGGCAGGGCGTGCATGACTCGATCGTCGGCGGCAGCTACGCAGCGGCTATCGCCAAGGCCAAGGGACTGAAGAAATGGGCGACCTGTTCGCCCGACTATGCCTATGGCCGCGACACCACCGGCGAATACGTGACGTACCTGAAGCGCTTCGCGCCCGATACCGAAATCATCAGCGAAGTCCTGGCCCAAACTTTTCCAGCCTGACTACACCGAGGTGGTGACGAAAATCCTGCAGGCCAAGCCGCAGGCGCTGTATTCCTGCCTCTGGGGCGGCGACCTCACGTCGTACATCGATCAGGCCAATATCTACGCGCTGTTCAGCCAGATGGAGGTGTTCGCGGTCAACATGGCCGACTACACCGCGCTGACGGTGGTGAAGAACCTGCCGAAGGGCATTCATTCCGGCAACCGCTACATCAAGACTTATCCGGCAACACCGGAAAACGCGGCGTGGGGCGATGCCTACAAGGCGAAATACAACGAGTATCCCACCAACTGGTCATGGGAGAATGCCACCGCGATCATGCTGCTGGCGGAAGCGTCGAAGAAGGCGAATTCGGCCGACGGCAAGAAGATTGCGGAGGCGCTGCGCGGCCTGAAGATCAAATCGCCGTTCGGTGCCGACGGCACCGTCACCATGCGCGCCGAGGACCAGACGCTGGTCGGCTATGCGATCGGCTGGGGCACGACGATCCCGCAGGAACCTTACGTGCCGCAGGTTCAGGCCGGCGACTGGAAGACGATCTTCGAACTCGAAGCCGAGTGGAAGAAAAGCAAGGGCTACACCTGATCGCTTGGCGGAGGCGGAGGTGGCGTAAGCCGCCTCCATTCGCTGCCGAATGTTTTTCGCGTGTCGCCCGTTCCGGCGCGCTGTAATGGATGCTTCCCTTGGATATCGATGCGCTTACCGGCTGTCTCGCCAGTTCCGCCTGTCTGGTGACGCAGACCACCAGCGGCTTCATCATCGGCATGTTGCTCTTCCTCGTCGCCGTCGGGCTGACGCTGATTTTTGGCGTGCTCAAGGTCGTGAACTTCAGCCACGGCGCCTTCTATATGTTCGGCGCCTATTTCGCGATGACGGCCTATCAGGTCACCGGCAGCTTTGCGCTGGCGATGCTGTGCGGCGCGGTCGGCACCGCCTTGCTCGGCCTGATCTTCGAGCGCGTGTTCATGAGCCGGGTCTATGGCTCCGACGTGCTGATGCAGTTGCTCGTCTGCTACGCCTTCGTGCTGATCTTCGATGATGTGGTGCGGATGATCTGGGGGCCGGAATTCAAGTCGATGGGCATGCCGGCGGCGTTCCAGGTGGCGCCGCTGTTCATCGCGGGCGGGGTGGTGCCGCCGTATTATCTGCTCCTGATCGGCGTTGCGCTGGTAGCTGCCGTGGTTCTCGGGCTCGGGCTGGCGCGCACGAAAATCGGCAAGGTGATCCGGGCGGCCGCGCATAATCCCGGCATGGTGTCCGCACTCGGCATCAACACCGGATTGATTTATGGCGGCGTGTTCGCGCTCGGCGGCATGCTGGCGGGGCTCGCTGGCGCGCTCGCCGCACCCGTGCGCTCGCTGACCCCGGGCATGGGATTTTCGGTCCTGATCGAATCCTTCATCGTCACTGTGATCGGCGGCATGGGCTCGATCCTCGGCGCGCTGATCGGCGCGATCCTGATCGGCATGATCCGCTCGTTCGGATCGCTCGGCTTTCCCCTGTTCACGGAAGGCTTGATGTATCTGTTCATGGTGGTCGTGCTGGTGTCGCGGCCCACCGGGCTGTTCGGCAAGGAGGTCGCATGACCGAGCTGCAGGCCGAACAGGCCGCCGTGGTGCCGCGGATCGAGTCCCAATCGCAGCGCGCGCGCTATCGCGACGTGCTGATCGCGTTGGCGGCCTTTGCCGTGCTGGCGATCCTGCCGATGCTCACCGGCAGCAAGGCGTTGCTCGATTTTGTCATCCGTTGCTCGGCGTTCGGCCTGTTCGCGACCTCGCTCAACCTGCTGGTGGGCTACACCGGCTTGGTCTCGTTCGGCCACGGCATGTTCTTCGGCCTCGGCGCTTATGGCTTTGGCCTGATCATGCAGCGCACCGGCCTGCCGGTACCGGTCGCGTTTGTCGCAACGCTCGTCATCACCACCCTGATCGCCGCCGTCATCGGCGCGATCTGCGTGCGGCTGAAGGAGATCTATTTCGCTTTCGTGACGCTGGCGTTCCAAATGTTGATCCACAGCACGATTCTATCCTGGGTGTCGCTGACCGGCGGCGACCAGGGCTTGCGCGGCGGCATCCCGCGCCCGGCCTTTTTCGGCATCGATCTGTCGAACCATGTGCATCTGTACATCGCGAGTTGCGCGCTGCTGGTAATCGGGCTTCTTCTGATGCGCCAGATCGCGCAATCGCCGTTCGGCTATACCTTGCGGATGATCCGCGACAACGCCACCCGCGCCAGCTTCATCGGCATCGATGTTTGGCGCGCAAAGCTCACGATCTTCGTGCTGGCGGCACTGTTTGCCTCGACTGGCGGCATCATCATGGCGCTGTTCGTGTCGGGCGCCTATCCCGAGTTCGCCTACTGGACGATCTCGGGTGAGGCCATCTTCATCAACATGCTCGGCGGCGTCACGACGTTCCTGGGTCCCATGGTCGGCACCGTCTTGTTGCTGATCCTCAACGACACCGTGACGCGTCTGACAGACTATTACGGCATCGTGCTCGGGATCGTGATCCTGTTCTTCGCCATCGGCCTGCGGAAGGGCCTGATGGATTTCGTCGTCGAATGGTACGCGCGACGCGGGGACAAGGCAGGGGAGCGCGGCTAGCCATGCTGGAGATACGTTCCCTTTCCAAATCATTCGGCGGCGTCAAGGCGACGGACAATGTCACGCTCGATTTTGCTGACGGCTCGCTCACCGCCGTGATCGGCCCCAATGGCGCCGGCAAGAGCACGTTCTTCAACCTGATCACCGGCGCGCTGAGGCCGGACTCCGGCCAGATCCTGCTCAATGGCGTCGACATGGCCGGGCGGTCGCCGCCCGATATCGTGCGTCACGGTATCGGCCGGGCATTTCAGGTCGCGAGTATTTTTCCCTCGCTTACGGTGCATGAGACGATGCTGGCGGCGGTCTGCGCCGATCAGCGCCGCGCCAGCGTGCTTCACCGTCGTTTCCCGCTGGCCGAGACGCGTGACCGCGCCGAGCATGCGATGGAGCTGCTGGGTCTTGCCGGCAAGCGCAATCGCACCGCGGCAACGCTGTCGCATGGCGATCAGAAGCTGCTCGATATCGCGCTCGCGCTGGTGCTCGATCCGAAGGTGCTGCTGCTCGACGAGCCGACCGCTGGCATGGGCACGGAAGAGCGCTGGCGGATGATCGACAAGGTGAGGGAACTCTGGGAGACCCAGAAGATCACGGTGGTGTTCATCGAGCACGACATGGATATCGTGTTCAAGATCGCGCCCGAGATCGTCGTGCTCTGCTACGGCCGTATTCTCGCAACCGGCAAGCCGGATGCGATCCGCCGGAATCGCGGCCGTGATCGAGGCCTATCTCGGTACTGAACACCACGCCGGGGCCGCGATATGAGTGCGCAGCCGGTCGTGCAGGTCGAGGATCTCGACGTCTATTACGGCACCAGCCAGATCCTGTTCGGCGTCGGCCTGTCGGTCCGGCAGGGCGAAACCATGGCGCTGCTCGGCCGCAACGGCGCCGGCAAATCCACCACCATGAAGGCGATCATGGGCCTGGCTCCCGCACGCCGCGGCAAGGTCACTTTGCGCGGCAAAGTGGTGTCCGGCCTGAAGCCACATCACATCGCGCGCGCCGGTCTCGGCTTCGTTCCGGAGGATCGCCAGATCTTTCCGGAGCACACGGTCGAGGACAATCTGGTCATCGGCGCCAAGAAGGGGCCTAATGGCGAGGACGAGTGGTCGATCCGGCGCGTTTACGATGTGTTTCCGTTGCTGGAGCCGCTGCGGCACCGGATCGCAGGGCGGCTGTCGGGCGGCGAACAGCAGATGCTGGCGATTGCGCGCACGCTGATGGGCAATCCCGCACTGCTACTTCTGGACGAGCCGAGCGAGGGGCTGGCGCCGATCATCGTGCAGCGGATCGGGGAATTGCTGCGCCAACTCCGCGGCACCGGCGCCACAGTGCTGATCGCCG